>CAZCUX010000148.1:0-1027 GCA_964502005.1 uncultured Enterobacterales bacterium | reverse complement strand
TCGGCTACTTCAGGCCCCGGGCCGAGGCCTTGTGGCGGGAGACGCTGGAGTGGTTCCGCGGGCCGCTGGCGGCGGCCCCGACGCACTGACCTTCCACCCCCTCGCGCAGGGAGCGCTTCGATGAACAAGTT
Organism: uncultured Enterobacterales bacterium; assembly: GCA_964502005.1. Lineage (GTDB taxonomy): Bacteria > Myxococcota_A > UBA796 > UBA796 > UBA2385 > CAJWOS01. Next base: position 896 of record CAZCUX010000148.1, on the reverse strand, counting down.
GGCATTGCGATTCTGGTCCCGCCTGATCCAGGGGGCCGCGGCCGACAATGCAGCGCCCATGACAGCGGCTCGCGCCCGTCTTCAATAATGCTCATATCGAATACGATGTCTCGGTCCGGGAACCCACCATGTCGCAAGCCACCACCGTGACGGTTCGACTGAACCCGACGCTCAGCGAGTTCTTGGTCACCCGCGTGAAGCAAGACGGTGCCTACGAGAACGTCAGCGAGTACGTGCGCGATCTGATCCGGCGCGACATGGAACGCAGGGAGCAGCAGGCGTTCGACCGGCTGAAGGCGGAACTGGCTCGGGCGTTTGCCGCCCCTGAGTCGGCCTACAAGCCCTTGACGGCAGCGGATGTGATCTCGCGCAACTCGGCGGGCGTCTGAACGGTGCCCGCTGTCGTACGGGTCCAGGAGTCAGCTTCCTGGCGTCTGGACGAGATCTACCGTTACACACGTGATCGCTGGGGCGAAGCGCAAGCCCAGGCCTACATCACCGGGCTGTTCGAAGCCTTCGAACGCATCGAGATGCACGGGGTGGCGTCCAAGCCGATACCTGCTGAGTTCGGGGTCGAAGGCTTCTACTTCCGCTACGAGCGCCACTTCGTGTACTGGCGGCGCTTGTCCAACGGCGACATCGGTATCGTGACCCTGCTTCACGAGCGCATGCACCAGCTCGAGCGTTTTCGGGAAGACCTTCCTGCCGAACCCAGGAACCCGTGACCGGGGGTCCGGGGCATGCGAAGCGTCAGGACAGGACAGACGTCGCGTGCCTACTGGAGATCGGGGCGACGTCCTGCGGCCCCTCACCGATGGCGATCGAAGCCCATCCGCCGCAGGAGCCCGTCGCGGCGGACGACCTGATGCCACAGCGCGGCCGCGACGTGCAGCACG
>CAZCUX010000147.1:0-1052 GCA_964502005.1 uncultured Enterobacterales bacterium | reverse complement strand
CGCTCGTCGGCGCGCAACCCCCCGATTCGATCAATGCCGTTCGGCGCGACTGTATCGCCATCCTTCCCGGCGCCACCGACTTGGCGCTGCCTCGCGGGTTGGCGGTCACTTGCTCTGCTTGGCAAGGTTCGCAACATTGGTTGCTTGAAGGCTCCACGAATCCCGGCGATGTTTTGGTTCAGCCTTTACTTGGTAGTGGGAAGAGCTTTCTTGTGTCTGTTCCCGATCTCCGGCCAGGTGAAATTCGCCAAGTTAACTTAGATTCGTCTGTCGTTCCCGCCGTAAAAGCGTACGACTTGGTTCAATCCGCGCAAGCTGATTGGAGGAAGAGTCGGCGGCACACTTGGCTGGCGGGTAGCGCATCCGGGCTTCTCGCGGGCGCTACAGGTGTTTTTATCGCGCAGGGTTTGTCTTCGGCGAAAGAGGCGAAAGGTCTCACGGATGCGACAGAGGCGTCCTCCTACTATTATTCGTCCCGCAAGGCGCAGAGCAGCGCTCAGCTTGCAAATGTTGCCCTTTGGTCGGGTGTGGCGGCCACGGGAGTCACGGCCACTTTGACCGTTAGGGCGCGGCGTAAAGCCTCAATGTATGCGTCTCGAATGACAGACTTTGAAACAGCGAGTACTGTTCCTTATGAGGTAAGCGAGGTGAATGTATGGTTGGGAGGTGAGAGATGATTCGTTCGATGTTTCCTGTTTTCGGGCTTTTGGGTATCGTTTCCGCGGGCGGATGTATCAAGTTCGACAGCACCAACGCGCTCTTTGAAGATGCCGATGATGATGGTGTCTTGGGCATAAATGATTGTAATGATGGTGACCCGAGCTTGCTTGCGGAGGCCAACGACGGCGATTGCGACGGCGTGCTGACTCCGGACGACTGCGACGACGGGGACGCGAGCAGCACGGTCGTGGCCGAGGACGGCGACTGCGACGGCGTGCTGACTTCGGACGACTGCGACGACGGGGACGCGAGCTTGCTCGCTCAGGCCGCCGACGGCGACTGCGACGGCGTGCTGACTTCGGACGACTGCGACGACGGGGACGCGAGCTTGC
>CAZCUX010000146.1:0-1052 GCA_964502005.1 uncultured Enterobacterales bacterium | reverse complement strand
CCGGCGGTGACCCCGTCATGATCGCCCGGGGCGAGATCACCCGGGTCGTCGTACGCCGTGAGTCCTTCCTCGCCCGCCTCGGAGGCGACCTCATCGTCCGCGAGGCACTTCCCGCTGAGCTCCCCGCTGTGGGCGACCTGCGCGTGGAGGCCTATGTGATCGGTCATGGCATGGCCACCGAGGAGGTCGGCTACGCCGATGTCCTGCGCGATGCGCCCGCTCATGCGGCGAGTGCCACCATCCTCGTGGCGCTGCGTGACGGGGAACTCGTCGGCACCGTCACGCTCGTCGACGCCGGACAGGCTTTCGCCGAGGTAGCCGAGCCGGGGGAACTTGAGTTCCGCTTCATGGCGGTCGCCCCGCGGGCATGGCGTCAGGGAGTCGCTCGGGCGCTCATGGACGCCGTCATCGCGCGAGCGGATGGGCGGCCCCTGGTATGCAGCGTGCTCGAGGGCAATGAGCCGGCCGCGTCCCTCTACTCCGCCTCCGGCTTTGCCCGGGTGCCGGCCAGGGACCACCAGCCGACCCCCGAGGTGGCGCTGCGGGTGTACGCCCGGCCCGCGGACTGACTCGCCCACGGCCCCGGGAGGGCCCAGGAGGGGCGGCTGTCCACCGCCGGGCTGCCGCGTCGTGACCTTCCTGTTATATTTCCCAGGTCTGTCGCAGGGCAGACCCGGGAGCGACCAGCCGAGGCGAAGCCAAGGCTGGGAGCCCGACAGGAGCGGCTTAGCCGACCCGCCGGGCCGCGACCGGATCGAGGACCGGAGGGCCCATGGCTGCACGTCGATCGCTCGCTGCAGCTCTCGTGGCGGTCGTCGCAGTCGGCGCTCTCGCGGCGATGCCGGTGGCCAGCCAGGCTGCCCCGACCAAGCCTCGCACCCCCTCCTTCGCCGCCGGAGCCCCCGAGCTCAGCACCGGGAGCAAGGGCGAGCCGGTGAGGGTCCTGCAGCGCGCGCTCGACATCGACATCACCGGCTACTTCGGCCCGGTCACGCGCATCGCGGTGGTCAAGCTCCAGCAGGCCAATGACCTCGAGCCGACTGGCGTCGTCG
>CAZCUX010000145.1:0-1077 GCA_964502005.1 uncultured Enterobacterales bacterium | reverse complement strand
GGGGTGGCGCTGCGCGAACAGCGCTGCGCGCAGCGCGCCCGAGGAGATGCCGTAGGTCAGGAAGCTGCGCACGCCGCGCGTGGCGTAGATGTAGTCGGTGGCCGCGGCCAGGTCGTCGGCGCCGTTGGCGATGTCGCAATAGATGTCGCGGTGCTTGGCGCTGCGTCCGTAGCCCTCCATGTCGACGCACCAGCAGACGAAACCGCGCTCGGCGAACCAGTCCATCACGGACGAGTCGGGCCGGCCCGGCACGGTGAGGTCGAAGGTGGGCTGCGAGGCCATCGACGAGCCGTGCACCCACAGCACGGCGGGCTTGCCCTCGGGGCTGCCGACGTACTTCTCCCAAAGGAAAAGCTTGACGTCGCCGTCGGCGGTCTTCTTGGTGGTCCAGTGTTCCTGGCCGGTGACTTGGGTCATGGGATCTCTAGTGGTGGTTCTGCGGAAAAGATGTAAGTCGGCGCGCGGGGCGGCAGCGCGCCGCCTGACGATGCCTGGCGATGCCGGACGACGAACGTCGGGCCCCCGTCCTTCAAGGGAAGCACCGCGGCGCGCCCGGCGGTGCGCCGGGCGTCAAGGGGCGGCACGGACCCGTCAATCGACCTTGGCGCCGATGTTCTTGATGACCTCGGCCCAGCGCGCACGCTCCTCGCGGAAGTAGCCGTCCATCTCGGCGGGGGTGGAGCCCACCTGCTCGATGCCGGCGTCGCGGAAGTAGGCGACGACCTCGGGGGCCTTGAGCGAGGCGATGAACTCGGTGTTGAGCTTGTCGACGATCGCCTTGGGCGTGCCCTTGGGCGCCAGCATGCCCATCCAGACGTAGGCCGAATAGCCCTTCAGGCCCGACTCATCAAGAGTGGGCACGTCGGGCAGCAGCGCCGAGCGCGACACGCCCGAGGTGGCGAGCACGCGCAGCTTGCCGCCGCGGATGTGCTTCATCATGCCGTTGGCGCCGGGGAAGGACATCGGCACCGTGCCAGCCAGCAGGTCGGTGGTGGCCTGACCGCTGCCCTTGTAGGGCACGTGCGTGAGCTTCAGGCCGGCCATGGACTCGAACATCGCCATGAACAGGTGCTGGCC
>CAZCUX010000144.1:0-1106 GCA_964502005.1 uncultured Enterobacterales bacterium | reverse complement strand
CAGATAAGGAAATGTCACTCTATGACTTTCAGAGAAACCTTCGCCAAGACAGGCGATGGGAGTATACCGACACAGCCAGAAGCGAAGTTTCTAGTCTGGTCAACAAAGTCCTCAAAGACTTCGGATTCGTGGGGTAGTAATGGCTAAGAAAAGAAACACTCCAAGAGTTGGAGACATACCTTCCATTGCTCAATCAATTCGTCCAGAAGAGATGAATGTAATTGAACAACCAGTTGAAGAAATCATTACAGAATCAACATTACCAGCAAAGCCAGCGGGAGTTGCTGGTGCTGACTGGGTGTGGGAAAACAATAACTGGGTTCTCAAACCAAGAGGTGGTGGGGAGTTTGTTACCACTCCAAGTGGCGGTCTTACCACAGCCCCAAAAATCGGTGGTGCGGGCGGAGGCGGTGGTGGTGGCGGAGACGGAGAAACATTTACCGCTTCTGACGGTAAGGTATTTACAGATCGTAACGCTTTTAACCTTTATCAACAAGAATTAGATCGAGTAGCCCGAGAAGATGCACTTGCTACCAGAGGTCGTAAGTCTGCCTTTGATATCCTTCGTGAAGAGTTCAACCGATATGGTCTTGGGTTCCTTATTGAAGATAGCGAGAAACTTGCTCGTCAAGGAATCAGCCCAGAAGAGTTTGAGATTGGTCTTAGGAATACTAAGGCTTATCAAGATAGATTTGCAGCCAATGCAAAGCGTCAGGCTGCTGGTCTTGCATCACTAACCCCAGCAGAGTACCTAGCGCTTGAAGACGCATACCAAAGAACAATGCGTCAATATGGTCTACCTAAGTCCTTCTACGAGAAGACAGGTATTGGTAACCAACCAGAGTTAGATAACCTCATTGCTGCAGATGTGTCTCCATCAGAGTTGGAAGACCGAGTCCAGTTGGCAGTTGAGCGTGTCAATAACGCCAGCCCAGAAGTACTTAGAAGCCTAGAAGACTTTTATCCTGGCATTAGTAAGGCAAATATTGTTGCCTATGTGCTAGATCCACAGAGAGCATTGCCTCTTATCCAGCGTCAAATCCGAGCAGCGGAACTAGGTGGAGAAGCATTACGAGCAGGTCTTCGCACTGGAGTTCAGCGAGCAG
>CAZCUX010000143.1:0-1111 GCA_964502005.1 uncultured Enterobacterales bacterium | reverse complement strand
TACAGCCTTCCGGGGTCATGTTGATGGACGGTAGCCAGCGTGCCGGATCCAGCCCGCGCACACCGAAGGAGTGACCTTCTCCCGGATTGCGCCGACAAGCCCGCGGAGCAGCCCAAGAGTCCTCTTTGGAAAGTCTCTCACGCGCTTCTTGCGCCAGGCCCAAGTCATCTCGATAGGGTTGCGTTCGGGGCTGTAGGCTGGCAAGTAGATCGCCGTCGCGCCGAACTTCGCGAGGATCTCGGTCACGCCAGCTACCTTGTGGATTCTTGGTCCATCCATGATGACGATGTCGACCCGGTTCAGCGCTGGTCCAAGATCGTCTCGAAGGAAGGCGAGGAACGCGTCGCCGTCGACGTAGCCAGTGAGGTGGCGCAGTGCGCGGACGCCGTCGCGCGCGATGGCACCGATGAGGTTGAGACGGCGGCCTCGGGCCGGGCGCTCGATGACCGGCGTCTCACCGCGTGGCGCCCACCCGTAGCGACGGCTCTCCGCCACGCGCACACCGGCCTCGTCGAGGAAAACGAGTCGGGACACGTCGAGGTCGGGCTGGGCCGCCACGAACGCTAGCCTCGCCGCGACCACGTCGGCCCGGTCGGCCGCCTTCCCGCGAAAGACCACGTTTTTCGGGTGTACCCGAGGCGGCGATAGGTGTCCGACATCGTCTGGGTGGACACCTCTACGCCACGGGCCTCCTCGTAGGCGAGGCACAACTCGCGAAGGGTGCAGTCCGGGTTGTTGGCGATGAGGTCCTGCAAGATCACTTCGCCGGCCTCATCAACCTTCCCGCGCGCCGTGTCACCCGCCCGGGGGCGTCGGCGCGACGGAGCCCGTCCTGCGCGCGAGCGACACCCACCGGTTCACGCTCGCTTCTCCAACCATGAACCGCTCGCCGAGCGACTTGAACGTCCCTTCGCCGGCCTTGTACGCCGCGACCACGCGCTCTCGCAGTTCTTTCGGATGGGGCTTCGGCATCTCGATCTACTTGGATGCAGCCCGATCACCCGTTGCTCGTTGGCGCGCAACCCCCCGATTCGATCAATGCCGTTTGGCGCGACTGTAAGAACATCAGACTTTGAACCGATCCCGTCGCCAATACCCATGCGACACCGAT
>CAZCUX010000142.1:0-1149 GCA_964502005.1 uncultured Enterobacterales bacterium | reverse complement strand
CACGTGCTGCCTCTGCTTCAGCAAACGCTACTGCGTCTGCCTCGCGCTGAGCAATCTCTTCTGCTGTCAGTGGTACTTCTTCGACGATGCCAGTTGAGCAATCGACGACGAGTTTGGTTGCCATTGTTTCTCCTTAGGATTTCTTGATGCCGTATAAAACTGCGGTGGAATGTTCAAGCCAATTTTGACCGCTTTGCGTGTACATAAGAATACTTGTTATAGCGGCAGTCTGTGTCCATAAGCCCGCGTCCATAGCCTGATAAGCGGTTGTTCCATTAGTTTCAGAAACAGATTCTGAACTAATTGATTTGTTCGTGCTTCCTCTGTAATTGGGAATATAAAACTCACCATTTCCAAAAGTGCTTGCCGTAGCGGTATTTCCGTTAGTCATCTCAAACTCAAAATAAGTTTGATTGCTCAAACTTTGGCTGATAACAGAAGCACCATTTCCTCGAATGTTTCTTATGTTATAGTTTCCGCCAGTATTGCCGTTTAGTCTTACTCTGAGAACTTCGTAAACTTGAGACTGATTTGACCTAAGGCTGTGCTTGACGACTAAATCGTCAAACGTCGCAGGGATGCTTGTGAATTCAATATCAGCCGCGCCACCACTACCCACAGTCACGCTGGCTATTTTCTCGTAAGTAGTCGCCATTATGCTGATTTCACCCCATAAAGAGTTAAAGTAGTCCCAGTTACAAAACTACCCGTGCTTGCAGTTAAAGTGATTTCATTAATTGCTGAGGTGTCTCTCCAAAGACCGACGTGTGTAGCGTTTGCTTGCATATTGGTAATACCTCCACCAACTCCGACTCTAGTTAAAACTGTTTTATTTGTTGTTGTGTTTGCGTAATTCATAACATTAACAATATAAGAACTAAAAACATTTGATGAAAAAGAATTAGTAGCAATGCCGCCTGTGTTCATAGATGTTTCATTAGAAAAACCAACGCTGCCAACAGTTTCTCCACCACCACTATTTTCTTGATACAAAGCAGTATGGGAATAATCGCTACCAGTATCCCCATTGAATCTCAATCGTGGATAATTCATATTATTATAGGATGCTGCCGTGGCTCGCATAAAACCCATAATAATCAGGTCTGTATATGTTGCCGGAATACTGCTAAAAGTAATTGTTGCCGTATC
>CAZCUX010000141.1:0-1175 GCA_964502005.1 uncultured Enterobacterales bacterium | reverse complement strand
GCCTGGTCTCACCCGAAGGAGCCTGACCAATGGCACTGAACCTCACCGACACCCCTGACGATGACGATTCCTACCCGCCCGCGTACCGGGAACTGGTGGAGCCGTCGCAGCCAACCCCTAAGGCGATCCGCGACTGGGCCAAGGCCACCGGTTTGCATGTCGGCAAGCGTGGCCGCATCCCCGCCGACGTCGAACTGGCCTACATGCAGGCCCGCCACGCATGAGCCAGCACCGCAAGCATCGCGGGTATCGGTCCCAGCGCGTGGTCGCCGAGCGGTTCGCCGCCAACGGCTTCCCGCACGCGGAACCGGTCGGCGCGGGGCGCGCGGGCACCGACATCGTCGGCTTGGTCGGCATCGACGTCGAGGTCAAGGCACGCCGCGGCCTCAACATCACCGGCCTGATGAAGCAGCTCAACGAACGCGCCGCTGACGGCGTGCTCGGCATCGGAGTGATCCGCCCCGACGGCATGGGTGAGGCGTCCATAGGCATGTGGCCGGTGGTCATGTGCCTGGACGACGCCATTGCTCTCCTGCGCGCCGCCGGGTACGGCACACCACCCCAGGACACCCCATGACGTGCCCGACCTGCCTCGGCACCGGCACCTATTGGGTCGACGACGGCAACGGCTGCGTTGCCAAAGAAGCCTGCGACAACTGCGAGGTGTTTGATGACCAGCACATTCAACGTCAAGCACATGCTTGACCCGGTGCGCACGTCCCGCGAAGAAGGACGCCTCGCGGGCCGAAAAGAAATGCGCGACCAAATCAAAGGCATGTTTGCGTCCTTCGCCAGCACCCACCCCGACCAAGTCGTGTCCGACGAGCTGTGGACCTTTGTCGGCTACATCGAACGGACGGAACTGTCATGAGCGGCAGGCAAATCAAGGCGTGCCTGCGTTGCGGCAAGGAACGCCAGGTCAACTACGACCGCCGCAACTACTGCATCGAATGCCGCGACGACGGGCTGCGCCCCATCGCCAATTGGATGGAACACGGCCTGTGCCGCTCAACCCAATACAACCCAGACTGGTGGTGGCCCGAACGCGGCGACGCCGACCACGGCAACACACCCATCGCCCTCAACATCTGCGGCTACTGCAAAGTCCGCGACCTCTGCCTGGACTACGCCATCCAACACAAAGAACGCGAAGGCATCTGGGGTGGGCTCATGCC
>CAZCUX010000139.1:0-1181 GCA_964502005.1 uncultured Enterobacterales bacterium | reverse complement strand
AGATCTTCCGCATCCCGGGCATCGGCTCGCTGCTGATCGACGCCATCCTGCGCAATGACACGCCGGTCATCATGGCGGTGACCTTCGTCTTCAGCATCCTGGTGATCTTCTTCAACCTTGTGGCCGACGTGCTCTATGGCTGGCTCGACCCCCGCATCAGCTACCGCTAGCGCGCTCGGCAAGGCGCCCGCCAGCGTCTCGCCCTGGGGCGAGGCCTGGCGGCGTTTCAAGCGCCACCGACTGGCCTACTGGAGCCTGTGGGTGCTGGGCGTGCTGGTGCTGGCCGTGCTGCTGGGCCCGCTGCTGTGGCCGCTGACCATCAGCGACATCGACTTCAAGGCCCGGCTCGCGCCACCGTCGCTGGCCCACCCCATGGGCACCGATGACCTCGGGCGCGACCTGTTCGCGCGCATGCTCTACGGCGGGCGCATCTCGCTGGCCGTGGGGCTGGCGGCGATGCTGATGGCCATCACGGTGGGCGTGATCATCGGCGCGATCGCCGGCATCTCGCGCGGCTGGGTCGATGCAGCGCTGATGTGGATCACCGACCTGTTCCTGTCGCTGCCGCAACTGCCGCTGCTGCTGCTGCTGATCTTCCTCTTCCGCGACCCGCTCAAGGCGGCATTCGGCCCGGAGATGGGCATCTTCATCCTCATCGTCGTGGTGATCGGGGGTTTTCGCTGGATGCCCGTGGCACGCCTGGTGCGCGCGCAATTCTTCTCGCTGCGCGAGAAGGAGTTCGTCGAGGCCGCGCGCGCCCTGGGCGCCAGCACCTCGCGTCAGGTGGTGCGTCATATCCTGCCCAACTCGCTCGGCCCGGTGATCGTGGCCGCCACCATCGATGTCGCCGCGGCCATCATCGCCGAGTCCACCCTGTCCTTCCTGGGCCTGGGCTTCCCGCCGGACATCCCGACCTGGGGCCGCATCCTCTTCGACAGCAAGGACTATCTCGACATCGCCGTGCATTGGGCGCTGTTCCCGGGCCTGGCGATCTTCGTCACCGTGCTGACGATCAACTTCATCGGCGACGGGCTGCGCGACGCGCTCGACCCGCGCCGCGTGCTGTAGCGCCATGGCCCTGCTCGAGATCCGCGGGCTCAAGACCCACTTCAAGACCGACGACGGTTGGCTGCACGCGGTCGACGGCGTCGACCTCGACATCGACGCCGGGCAGACGGTCT
>CAZCUX010000138.1:0-1189 GCA_964502005.1 uncultured Enterobacterales bacterium | reverse complement strand
GCGAGCGGGCCGTCGGCAGGTGTTGTGGCAAAGGTGAAGCAGGGTACAGCAGGGTTGGCGTCGTCGGGGGCTACAACGTCTAAGCCGGCGGTGGCTCAAAAAGAGCAGCGGTTGCAGTTGTCCGCTTCCAAAGAGAATGAGCCATTTCGTGGCACGGGTCCAAGGGCAATAATGCTGTCATTTGATGCCCCAGTGTTGATGGTTGAGAAGCGGGAGCGTATCGTTAAAGAGGGCGGATTTTTGGGGTTTGGTGGTAGATTGCGAACAGTTGAAGACTTGGTGGAACTGCCGCGTGTAGAGGGTCGTACTCGACGGCAGCAACCCGGCTCGTCGTATGGCGATGGCGAGCAAAAATTCGAGATGGCGCATATTGCGACGGGCGAGTTTATGCGCGATAAAGAGCAGCACCGCGTTGTGCTGACACGCTCTTTTGCAATAGGGGTTGTTCCGGTAACGCAGGCTCTTTATTTCGCGGTGGTGGGCAGCAATCCTTCTCGTTTTACGGGCGACGAGCACCGGCCGGTGGAGCAGGTGAGTTGGTTTGACGCGGTTCGGTTCTGCAATGCGTTGTCTCGGTTGTGTGGCTTGTCAAACGCCTACGACGTGGGTGTAGGTGAGAGACCATCTGTTTCGTGGAATCAGCAATCGAATGGGTTTCGTCTCCCAACGGAGGCGGAGTGGGAGTATGCGGCCCGCGCAGGTACAGGGTTGCGGTATTCGGGTTCGGAAGATTTGGATGCGGTTGGTTGGTATAGGGGGAACTCCAATATGACTACGCATCCTGTTGGGCAGAAGAAAGCGAATGGCTGGGGCTTGTACGATATGTCGGGCAATGTGTGGGAGTGGTGTTGGGATTATTATGGAGACTACAGTGGTCCTTGCACGGACCCCGTTGGGCCTCGGTCTGGCGCCGACCGGGTCAACCGCGGTGGGTCCTACTACTGGTGGGCGGACCACGCACGCGTCGCCCACCGCTTCAGGGGCACGCCCGACGGCCGCTTTCCCTACCACGGCCTTCGTCTTGTGAGGACGCTCCCTTGAATCTTGCACCCTTGAACGCTTGAACCAACTGTTGCCGCAAAGTAGGCAAACGGAGAGCCCTCATCCCTTCCATCGCGCAGCAGCGTAGGGCGTAGCCCCGCGCGCGCGATAGGATGGGATGAAGGGCGGGATTTGGTTTTGGCGTAGG
>CAZCUX010000137.1:0-1192 GCA_964502005.1 uncultured Enterobacterales bacterium | reverse complement strand
GCTGGCGAAGAACCAAAGCCAAGCGTGACAGCCGCTTGTCCACGAATGACTGACTATCAGTAAGTCCGGCCGAACACAACGCGCAACCGCGACGCAGCAACCTGAAACGTCGGAGAGCTATTCCTGGGAACACAACCGCCGGGGGCAGGTGTGCGTCGCGATGCCCAGGGTCGTGGCAACCGCTAACCTCGGTCTCGACTGGAAGAACGCCAAGCGCAGTGAACACACGCAAGCCGCCCACGCACCGCAATATGCCCGATGAACACAGACGAAGCACCAAAACCGCGCGTGACAGGCACTTGTCCACGAATGACTGACAGTCAGTCAGTCCGGCCGCACACAACGGCGCAGATTGATTCCATACCGCAGCACTCCCACACTGACTTGCAACTACTACGCAGCAACCTGAAACGTCGGAGAGCTATTCCTGGGAACACAACCGCAAGGGGTGGACGTGGGTCGCGAAGCCCAAGGTCCCCACGACCGCGTGCGAGACCGAGTCTCGACCACAGGAGCGCAAAGCGCAGCGCACACACGCACGCCGCCCAAGCACAGCAATGTGCCCAAGGAACGCTGGCGAAGCACCAAAGCCAAGCGTGACAGCCGCTTGTCCACGAATGACTGACTGTCAGTAAGTCCGGCCGAACACAACGCGCAACCGCGACGCAGCAACCTGGAACCCCGAAGGGCTAATCCTGAGAACACATCCGCCGATGGCAGGTGTGCGTCGCGATGCCCAGGGTCGTGGCAACCGCTAACCTCGGTCTCAACCGGAAGAGCGCCAAGCGCAGTGAACACACGCAAGCCGACCAAGCACCGCAATGGGCCCAAGGAAAACCGGCGGAGCACCAAAACCGCGCGTGACAGGCACTTGTCCACGAATGACTGACTGTCACTAAGTCCGTCCGCACACAACGGCGCAGATTGATTCCATACCGCAGCACTCCCACACTGACTTGCAACCACTACGCAGCAAACGGAAACGTCGGGCAGATAAGCCTGGGAACTCATCCGGCGGAGGCAGGTGTGCGTCGCGAGGCCCAGGGTCGTGGCAAACGCTAACCTCGGTCTCGACTGGAAGAACGCCAAGCGCAGTGCACACACGCAAGCCGACCAGGCACCGCAATGGGCCCAAGAAAAACCGGCGGAGCACCAAAACCGCGCGTGACAGGCACTTGTCCACGAATGACTG
>CAZCUX010000136.1:0-1197 GCA_964502005.1 uncultured Enterobacterales bacterium | reverse complement strand
GACGAAGACGATGCCGTGCTGCGCGGCGTAGGCCTTGAGGGCGGGCAGGAAGCCCTCAGCCGGCACGATGAATCCGCCCTCGCCCTGGATCGGCTCGATGATGATGGCCGCGATATTGGCCCCGCCGATCTCCTTCTCCATCTTGGTGGTCGCCCACGCGGCCACCTCGGCACCGCCGTGGGGCCCGTCGCGGAAGGGGTAGGACATGGGCATCCGATAGACCTCGGGCGCGAAGGGGCCGAAGGACTGCTTGTAGGGCATGTTCTTGGCCGTCAGCGCCATCGTGAGGTTGGTGCGGCCGTGGTAGCCGTGATCGAACACCACAACCGCCTGGCGCTTGGTGTAGGCGCGAGCGATCTTGACGGCGTTCTCCACTGCCTCGGCGCCGGAGTTGAACAGGGCCGAGCGCTTGGCGTGGTCGCCGGGGGTCAGCCGATTGAGCGCCTCGCACACCTCGACGTAGCCGGAGTACGGCGTGACCATGAAGCAGGTGTGCGTGAAGTCGGCGACCTGCTGCTGCACACGCGCGACCACGCGCGGGTGCGCGTTGCCGACGGTTGTGACGGCGATGCCCGAGCCGAGGTCGATGAGGGAGTTGCCGTCGACATCGACGATGACGCCGCCACCCGCGCGCTCGGCGAAGACGGGCATCATGCCCCCAACGCCGGCGGAAACAGCCGCGCCACGGCGCTCCATGAGGGCGCGGGAGCGGGGGCCGGGGAGCTCGGTCACGAGGCGACGCACCTGGGGGATATCGGTCACCGGGGGAAGCAGGGTGTCGGTCATGGACACGAGCGTAGGACAATCAGGGCGTGAGCGGGCGTCGAGATGTGATCATCCTCGGCAGCACGGGCTCCATCGGGGTGCAGGCCCTCGACGTCATTGCCCGCAATCCGGAGCGTTTTCGCGTGGTCGGGCTCTCGGCAGGCGGGGGCCGGCCGGACCTGCTCGCGGAGCAGGCGCGGGCGCACGGGGCCTGCGATGTGGCGATCGGGGAGGTCGAGTCGGCCGAGCTGGCCGGGCGCCCCGCGGACGTCGTGCTCAATGCTCTCTCCGGTGCTGCCGGCCTGCTTCCGACACTGCGGGCACTCGAGGCGGGTACGCCGCTGGCGCTGGCCAACAAGGAGTCGCTCATCATCGGTGGACCGCTGGTGCGCGAGCGCGCGCAGCCTGGTCAGATCCGACCGGTCGACTCTG
>CAZCUX010000135.1:0-1198 GCA_964502005.1 uncultured Enterobacterales bacterium | reverse complement strand
CGTCGCCATTTTGGACGTAGACTGGGATGGATATGATGACCTTGTGGTTGGCCAACCTGGCCAGACTATCAATACGGTCGAATATGCAGGATGGGTCGATGTAGTACCTGGCCCCATCACAGGAGGTGGCAACCTAAACCAAGTCACGAAGTGGAGGATTAACGGTCCTGCTAATGCTCGTTATGATACGTTTGGAATAGGAATAGATAGAACTGGGGACGTAAACGGAGACGGTCGAGACGACTGGTCCACATCATCCTCTTGGATCAATACTGGTAGTGGATTCGAGGGGGGAGCCTGGCTGTTTACCGAGTCCAGCAATGGTACCACCGAAGCCAACCTTTCCGCTACCGCATGGTTTTTCGGCCCCGATGATGGAGACCGAGTTGGCGAGTCAACGTGTGGCACCGACCTGACCGGCGATGGATATTCCGACTGGATTGTCATGTCTTCCGGCTACAATCCGCCATCTGCCCCCACCAGCGTATCAGGCGCCGCCTTTATCTTCTTCGGCCCCGTCGTCGGCGAACAAGAGCTCTCCGATGTAGACGCAACATTCCTCGGAGAGAGCTATGCGAGCTTCCTCGGTCAGTCCTGCGGAAGACTCTCCGACATCAACGGCGATGGCTACGAAGACTTCATCACGGGCGCGGCTGCAACCGGTTCTGGCGCCACATATGTTGTGTGGGGCGGTACATCGATCTCCGATATGTCGCTGTCCGATGCAGATATCAAGATTCGTGGCGACCAAAGCCCGCAGCTTTTTGGCTACTTCAACGCATCCGCCGGTGACCTCAACGGAGATGGCTGGGAGGACTTCACCGTTGGTGAATATGGACTCCAACCCAATAACGTTTATGTTTTCTATGGTCCACATACCGCCCGCGGCACCTGGTATAGCTCGAGCGCGGACATTATCCTCACAGGGGATGGCATCCATGACGAAGATTACCAGACCATTCTCGCTGGAAAGGATGCCACCGGTGATGGCATCCCCGATATCCTCGTAGGGAGCCAATACGGCTATGGTGGCTACGGTCTATTTTACGTCATGGAAGGAATTGCCTACTAATGGAACCACGAGCAGCCAAAACGCCGAGACAACCGGCCTCATCTCCCCCCTCCTGTCTGCCAACAACGGCCCTCATCATCGCTTGCGCCTGCGCCACCCCATCCAAAGCACCCCAACCCAACAACG
>CAZCUX010000134.1:0-1216 GCA_964502005.1 uncultured Enterobacterales bacterium | reverse complement strand
CTCACCATGCCTCGCCTGCGAGGCCGGAACGGCCACTCTGTCGACTATCGCCACGCTATTTGGTCCCTCGTACGCAAGCCGGGCGCGCTTGAACACTATCGCTACCGTGCCGACCTCTTCCCCACCTTGGTCTTCCGGCAAGCGTACGACGCCCTGTGCGCGCACCACACCGAGCCCCGGCGTGCCGACCTCGACTACCTGCGTGTATTGCACCTCGCCGCGTCCACATTCGCGTGCGACGTGGAGGCTGCACTGACACTGCTGTTGGCCGAGGCGCGAGTGCCCACCATCGAGCTCGTCCGAGAGCTGGTCGCGCCCGACAAGCCCACCATTCCTGCAGTCGCGGCCCAGCAGCCGGACCTCCACAGCTACGACACGCTGCTCGCAGGAGGTGCCCAATGAGCGGCACCCCCAACCGCGACGAGGCGCTGCGGCTGCTGCCGCGGAGCCTGAAACTACCGGCGTTTCAGGCGCACTGGTCCGACGTGGCACGCCAAGCGGAGGATGGCGGCTGGACATTCGGCGCCTTTCTGCACCACCTGGCCGAGGTCGAGGTCGAAGAGCGCCGACAACGGCGGGTCGAACGCCTTCTCCAAGAGAGCCAGCTGCCGCACGGCAAGACGCTTGCGACCTTGGACGACCCGCGGTTGCCCACCAAGGTCCGGCACGTATTGCCAAGACTGTGCGATGGGGACTTTGCTGACCGCGGCGACAACGTTCTCATCTTCGGCCTGCCTGGACGAGGAAAGACACACCTCGCATGCGCTATTGGTCACGCGTTGGTGCAGCGTGGGCGGCGTGTCCACTTCGCGTCCACGAACCTGCTGGTGCAGCGCCTCCTCGCTGCCAAGCGGGACCTCGGGCTGGAGCGCGCCCTCAAGCAGCTCGACCGGTGCGAGGTCCTCATCCTCGACGACCTTGGATACGTCCAGCAAGACCGCGCGGAGATGGAGGTGCTGTTCACGCTTCTGGCCGAACGCTACGAGCGACGCAGCATCATCATCACGAGCAACCTCGTCTTCTCGCAGTGGGACCAAATCTTCAAGGACCCCATGACAACGGCTGCTGCCATCGACCGGGTGGTGCACCACTCGGTCATTCTGGAAATGACGGGCCCGAGCATTCGGACCGAGCAGGCGAAAGCCAGTCAGGCAACGCTGACCGAAACCTGAACCAGCAGCGAGCAGAAGGGAGACCACGGCCTGTTGGGCTTGGC
>CAZCUX010000133.1:0-1217 GCA_964502005.1 uncultured Enterobacterales bacterium | reverse complement strand
GCATCGGTCGACATGACCACCTTGCCGCCGGGCGCGGTGTTTGATGGCCGATACTCCGTTGTATCTACACTCGGCGTAGGCGGAATGGGCGCCGTATACCAAGCGGTCGACACGCAACTCAACCAGCTGGTCGCGCTCAAGGCGCTGCGCGCCGAAATCGCAAATGACCCGCAGATGGTCTCGTTGCTGCGACAAGAGGTCACCCTCGCCCAGCGCCTCAACCACCCGCACCTGCTGACGATTCGCCACCTCGATACCGATGGTGATGCGCCTTACGTCATTATGGAGCTGATGGACGGCGGCGACTTGGCGGAGCTGGTGGCGAGCAAAGGCGGTCGCTTGACCGCAGAAGAAGCGATGCCGTATTTGCGTGCCGTGCTCCAAGGCTTGTCCGCCTTGCATCAGGAGAAGATTGCGCACCTTGACATCAAGCCTGCAAATGTACTATTAGCACGCGATGGGCGCATCAAGGTCAGTGACTTTGGCATTTCGAGCCGCCTAAAAGACCAGCGCGACGGCGGCCTGCAAGCGGGCACACTAGAATACGCGCCGCCCGAGCAGCTTTCGGGCGCCGGCGCCGACATCCGGGCGGACATCTACGCCGTCGGCATTATGATTCACGAAATACTTGCCGGCGCCTTCCCGTTTTCTACGCAAAGCGCACAAAGCGCGCGGGAGTGGCACAAGAGCGGCAAGCGCGTGTTTCCCGCGCTACCGCCGGCGATTGCGTCGGTGGTGGAAAAAGCCACGGCCATATTGCCGGCGAGCCGCTATCGTTCGGCCGAAGAGCTTTTGCACGCATTTGAAGCAGCGTACAATCAAAAGCCGTGGGCGTCGTTGGATAGCGAAGCGGTATCGCTGATTCAGGGGAACCTGCACCACGAAGTGCTGCTTTCCGATGGGCGGCGGGTCAAGGTAGCAGACGCGGGCGCGCTTCTGGCGAAGGGGGCAGCCTGGCCTTCGCCCCACCTTGTGGACGGCAAAGTGATGCTGACGTCACACCGCTTCGCGCTGCTGTGGGGCGGAGAGGCGCTTTCTGACGACACTTCGTCAGAAATGCAAGCGGTTCGGCGGGCGTTCCAGGGGGACGTTGAAGGAATCGAACATCTTGGCCAGCAAAGCGCAGAGGATGAAGCGGCGCTGGCGCTCGCGGCGTTGCAAGCGGGGGATGAGGGTTTGGCGGTAGAGCGGCTAGACAATGCCGTGCGACAAGCGTC
>CAZCUX010000132.1:0-1225 GCA_964502005.1 uncultured Enterobacterales bacterium | reverse complement strand
GCGGTGAGCTGGATCACCTCGGGCGGCACGTCGAGGAACGCCTCGTCGAAGCGGCCGAGCAGCGGCACGGGCCATTCGGTGAGGCCAGCGTTCTCGATCACCAGCCCTTCATCGGCAACCAGCGTGAGGCCGGCCTCCGCCGCAACCTTCTCCGCGCCCTCGCGGATGATCCGGCAGCGTTCGGAGAAGTGGACGATCACATGCGCCGCGCGCATGGTTTCGACATAGGACGCGGCATCGGCAATCTCGACCGGGCCGGAATGGTGGAAGCGGTGACCCATGGTGGTGCGGCCGCTGGCAATCCCGTCAACCTCGAACGGCACCACTTCGCCATCGAGCAGCGCAATTAAGCCCGACAGCGGACGCACCCAGCGAAGGCTTTCGGTGGTGATCGAACCGGCGCCCCAGCGCATCGACTTGGGCCAGGGGAAGACGCGGATGATCGCCGGGATGGCTTCGGCCAGCACTTCCGCGGTTGCACGCCCCGGCTTTTCGACCACGGCGAAATAGACCCCGTCACGCTCGACCAGCTGCTCGGCGGCGAGGCCGACCTTGCGCAGAAAGCCCTCGAGCGCCTGCGGCGGCGCGCCGACCTTAGGGCCCTTGGTTTCCTCGCTGACAGCCTCGGTCGCCAGCGGCAGGCCCTTCGCAATCAGCGCGAGGCGACGCGGGGTGGCGAAGGTTTCGATCGCTTCGGCCGCCAACCCGGCTTTCGCCAGCGCCTCGCCGAACAGGCGCGCCAGATCCTCCTTGGCCTTGGGCTGCATCCGGGCGGGGATTTCCTCGCAGCGCAGTTCGAGCAGGAAGTCGGCCATCAGACGAGACTCCACCCGGGGTATTTGGCCTGCCACTCGGGCGTCATCTTTGCGGCATAGGCCTCACAACTGGAGCGCGCCAAGTCGCGCACGCGGCCCATGTAGCTGGCGCGTTCCTGCACGCTGATGACGCCGCGCGCCTGCAGCAGGTTGAACAGGTGGCTGGCCTCGATCGCCTGCTCATAGGCGGCAATCGGCACCCCGGCTTCGAGCGAGCGCAGGCACTCGGCCTCGGCCCGGCGGAAGCCTTCGAACAGGGTCTCGGTATCGGCGACCTCGAAGTTCCACTTCGACATCTGACACTCGTTTTCCAGAAACACCTCGCCATAGGAAACGCCCGCGGTGTTGAACGCGAGGTCATAGACGTTGTCGACGCCCTGGATATACATCGCGAGGCGTTCCAGCCCGTA
>CAZCUX010000131.1:0-1260 GCA_964502005.1 uncultured Enterobacterales bacterium | reverse complement strand
TTGCTTTAGTCCTAAAGCATTTGCGGCGAGAATCCGGCGCATCCCCGAGGAGAGTGTCCCCATGCGCATCGTCTGCATCGGCGGTGGCCCCGCCGGCCTGTACTTCGCGTTGCTGATGAAGCAGCTCGACCCCAGCCACCACATCACGGTGGTGGAGCGCAACCGGCCCTACGACACCTTCGGCTGGGGCGTGGTGTTCTCCGACGCCACGCTGGACGGCATGCGGCGCTGGGACGTGCCCACCGCGGACGCGATCGAGGTGGCCTTCAACCACTGGGACGACATCGAGCTGCACTTCAAGGGGCATGTCATCCGCTCGGGCGGGCACGGCTTCGTGGGGATCGGGCGCAAGAAGCTGCTGAACATCCTGCAGGCGCGCTGCGAGGCGCTGGGGGTGGAGCTGCTGTTCGAGACCGAGGTCGATTCGGACGCCGACTATCCGGACGCGGACCTCGTCATCGCCAGCGACGGCGTCAACTCGAGGATCCGGCAGAAGTACGCCGAGGTCTTCCAGCCCGACATCGTCACGCGGCCCAACCGCTTCATCTGGCTGGGCACGACGCAGCTCTACGACGCCTTCAACTTCCACTTCGAGAAGACCGAGCACGGCTGGTTCCAGAGCCACGTCTACAAGTTCGACGACCAGACGACGACCTACATCGTCGAGACGCCCGAGCATGTGTGGAAGGCGCACGGGCTGGACCAGGCGAACACCGAGGAGTCCATCGCCTTCTGCGAGAAGCTGTTCGCCAGGTACCTCGGCGGCCACCCGCTGCTGAGCAACGCGCGCCACCTGCGCGGCTCGGCGTGGCTGAACTTCCAGCGCGTGCGCTGCCGGCGCTGGCACCACTTCAACGGCCGCAGCCACGTGGTGCTGATGGGCGATGCGGTGCACACGGCGCACTTCGCCATCGGCTCGGGCACCAAGCTGGCGCTGGAAGATGCGATCGGCCTGACGCGCCTGTTCAAGGAGGCGAAGGCCGCGGGCGGCGGCGGCGCGGCCGACATCCCGGCCGTGCTGGAGCGCTACCAGGCCGAGCGCGAGGTGGACGTGCTGCGCCTGCAGAACGCAGCCTGGAACGCGATGGAGTGGTTCGAGGTGGTGGGTACGCGCTACTGCGACCAG
Source organism: uncultured Enterobacterales bacterium (assembly GCA_964502005.1). GTDB lineage: Bacteria > Myxococcota_A > UBA796 > UBA796 > UBA2385 > CAJWOS01. The sequence continues at coordinate 134 of CAZCUX010000131.1, read as the reverse complement.
CTCGAGCCCGAGCAGTTCATGTACTCGATGCTCACGCGCAGCCAGCGCATCAGCCACGAGAACCTGCGCCTGCGCGACGCGCGCTGGCTCGAGGGCTACGAGCGCTGGTACGCGCGCCGCGCGGCGGCGCAGGC
>CAZCUX010000130.1:0-1280 GCA_964502005.1 uncultured Enterobacterales bacterium | reverse complement strand
CCGAAGCCACTCCAGTCTTCGCCTCCAACATAAAAATCCGCATTGGACGTTGTTGGGACAGTAGGAATGGGGATTTCCCATGAATAGACAAGGCCTGGATTAAACGAGGATGACAATGCTGCATAGCCCGAACTCGAGAGTAACTCTGTGTTTCCATCCCCATCCAGGTCGCCGAAAGTGACGCTTTCTCCCAACTCCGCTGCCTGTGAAACGCCGTATATTGTTATATAATCCGTAAGGTCATGCCGGGAAGGCCAAACGCATGTGTTGGGCGTTCCGTCACAGTCATTGTCGAAGCCGTCGTTGCAGATTTCGACCATGCGCGGGTTGGCGTCGGGGTTGTTGTCGTCGCAGTCGCCCGCAATCGCCACGGTGCCGGGAGAAGGTTCGCAGGAGGAGGTGGTAGAGGAGGCGTCGCCATAGCCGTCGCCATCGAGGTCGACGTACCAGGTTCCATCGCCGGAAGTGGGCGGCTCGTCTGCGGTGCTGTCGCAATCGTTGTCGATGCCGTCGCAGAGCTCGGGTGCTCCTGGGTAGCGGGTGTTGTCGGTGTCGTCGCAGTCGTCGGCTTGTTGTACGTAGCGGTCCGATGGCGCGAGGCACTGGACGAAGCGGCTCGTGGTGTCGCCGAACCCGTCGCCGTCCTCGTCAAAGTACCAATCCAAGGGGTCGATGGTGGGCCCTTCGTCGATGGAACCGTCGCAGTTGTCGTCGATTCCGTTGCACCATTCGTCGGCGCGGGGGTAGATGGTTGCGTTGGTATCGTCGCAATCGCCATCGACGAGAACATAGACGCCACCTGGGTCTGCGCAAATAGCGAGGGGGGCGGATGTGAGGCCGAAGCCGTCGCCATCGGAGTCGGGAAACCAAGTACGTGCTGCGGGCGCGCCTTCGTCGATGTCTCCATCACAATCGTCGTCGATGTCGTTGCAGGCCTCGGCTTGGTCGGGGTGAATGGCCGGATTGGCGTCGTCGCAGTCGTCGCCGGCCTCGACGAATCCTTCGGGCGCCGTACAGGCTGCGACGGACTGAAGAGGGTCACCGTGTTGGTCGTGGTCTCCGTCGAAGAACCAAGTTGGCCCATCGGGCTCTTCGTCGATGTTTCCGTCGCAGTCGTTGTCGAGTCCGTCGCACAGCTCGGGTGCGCCGGGCCAAACGGCGGGATTTTGGGGGTGGCAGTCGCCGTCGTGTTCGGAGAACCCATCGCCATCGGGGTCGAGGAAGGGGTCGCGTGCTTCGTCGAAGGTGCTGGGCGTGACGAGGCAGCCCGAGGCGGCGAG
>CAZCUX010000129.1:0-1309 GCA_964502005.1 uncultured Enterobacterales bacterium | reverse complement strand
TGACGCTGCACATCGACAACCTCAAGGGCGAGAACGCGCACCACCAGTGCGAGACCGTGTTCAAGGCCTTCGCCCGGGCACTGCGCATGGCGCTCGCGCCGGACCCCCGCATGGCCGGCCACATCCCTTCCACCAAGGGAGCGCTGTAGACATGCCTGCCACCGTGGCCGTCGTCGACTACGGCATGGGCAACCTGCGCTCGGTGTCGCAGGCCGTGGCGCACGTGGCGCGCGACACCGACATCCGCGTCATCGTCACGTCGAATCCCGAGGAGGTCTGGAGCGCCGACCGCGTGGTCCTGCCCGGACAGGGTGCGATGCGCGACTGCATGCACGAGCTGCGGGCCTCCGGGATGCTCGAAGCCGTGCTCGACGCCGCTGCACGCAAGCCGCTGATGGGCGTGTGCATCGGCATGCAGATGCTGCTGGACCACAGCGAGGAGCAGGACACCCCGGGCCTGGGCCTGATCCCCGGGCGCGTGCGTCGCTTCGACCTGCAAGGCCGACGCCAGCCCGACGGCAGCCGCTACAAGGTGCCGCAGATGGGATGGAACCGCGTGCACCCGGCCAGCGCAGGCCCGACCGGGTGCCACCCGATGTGGACCGGGGTGCCGGACGGGGGTTGGTTCTACTTCGTCCACAGCTACTACGCTGCGCCCGACGATCCAGCCCACTGCGCCGGGCAGGCGGATTACGGCGGACGCTTTACCTGCGCCGTGGCACGCGATAACATTTTTGCCACGCAGTTCCACCCGGAGAAGAGCGCCGACCTGGGGCTGGCGCTGTACCGCAACTTCCTGCACTGGTCACCCTAGAGCCCTCTTTCCGACGGGCCCGCGTCGGTTCCCGCTGCAAATTGGCTGCAAGTCCGCGTCCGACTGCCTGTCGGTCTTCATTGACCCCAACACCTCCTTGACCGAGCCATGCTGCTCATCCCCGCCATCGACCTGAAGGACGGCCAGTGCGTCCGCCTTCAACAGGGCGACATGAACGTGTCGACCACCTTCGGTGAAGACCCGGCCGCGATGGCGCGGCGCTGGCTGGACGCCGGCGCGCGCCGGCTGCACCTGGTCGACCTGAACGGCGCCTTCGCCGGCAAGCCGGTGAACGAGGGCGCCATCCGCGCCATCGTGCGCGAGGTGGGCGACGAGATCCCGATCCAGCTCGGCGGCGGCATCCGGGACCTCGACACGATCGAGCGCTACCTCGACGACGGCATCAGCTACGTCATCATCGGCACGGCCGCAGTGAAGAACCCGGGCTTCCTGAAGGACGCCTGCAGCGCCTTCGGCGGGCACGTGATCGTCGGC
>CAZCUX010000128.1:0-1321 GCA_964502005.1 uncultured Enterobacterales bacterium | reverse complement strand
GCATCGCTGTTTTCGGGGGGAGACATTCATGCGCAGATTCCTGCTTGCCGCCGCCGCCACATTGCTCGCCGCCGCCACGCCGGCGGGCGCGCAGGACGATCTGTCCGGCCTGATGAGCCCGCAGGAGATCGCCGCCTTCCGTGCCGACTGGAACAACTGGAGCCACTGCGCGGCGCTTGGCGCGTTCCTTTCGTTCATCAGCGAGGACCCGCAAGACAAGGCCGACTACAAGAACTGGGCGCAGGCGGCCGGGGATGCCGGAACCGGCCTCGCTCGGGCGCAGGGCGTCGATGCGGCCGCATTTCGTGCCGAGGCCGAGCGCTATCTCCAGTGGGCGCACGAGAATGCGGGCCAAATGGCCGAGACGCTGGGGGCGCAGGTCGTGCAGTGCCATGTGACCGGGATCTTCGCCGGGGAGCAGCCCGCCCCCCAGACCGCTGCCGTCCCCGCCGCCTCGGTGCCGCTCGGCTACACCATCGCGCTCAGCGTCAACGGGCGGGGCGGGGCGGTGACCTATGCGCGCACCGCTGTGCCGGGCCAGCTGGCCGGACGCTGGTCGCTGATCGATGGCTCGATCAAGGGCGAGGAGACCGCCACCCGCACCGGCGGGGCCGCCGCCGACGGGAGCCTCGCGGGCAGCTACACCACCAGCGGCATATCCAACGGCAGCCGCTACACCGGGCGGCTGAGCATGACCGCGCGCGGCACCGCGGCGGGCGGCGCGATCCGCCTCTATGATCTGGCGTGGGACAATGGCGACCGCGGCTTCGGGGTCGAGGAGGGGCCGTGGCTCCACATCGTCTACGGCGCGGCGGCGACCGGCCTCATCACCCCCTCGCGCGATGGCGGCGGGTGGGAGCTGATCTGGGTCGGCCCCGAGGGCGAGGGCATCGCGGCGGGCAAGGTGTTCTGGCGCGGGAGCCTGACCGGCACCCATATGGCCGACGACCCCGACGCGGGCACCAGCTTCCCCATCGAAGTCACCGAAACCGCCCCAGGCACACTGCGGGTGATCCTGCCGGGCGGCTTTGCCGGGATCGCGCTGAAGGCGGGGTGAGTGGGTAATCCTCCCCTTCAGGGGAGGGGGACCATGCGAAGCATGGTGGAGGGGCGTGTGAGGTTGATCCGAACCCTGATCTCCCCTCCCCTCGGGGAGGGGCCGGGGGTGGGGGCTCCGCGGCGCGAGGGCAGAAAGACAGATCGGACGTCGAACCCCCATCCCCAACCCCTTCCCCTTGGGGAAGGGGCGAGGTGTGCCCCGCCCCGGGCACGCTGCGGGTGATCCTGCCGGGCGGCTTTGCAGGGATCGCGCTGAAGGCGG
>CAZCUX010000127.1:0-1344 GCA_964502005.1 uncultured Enterobacterales bacterium | reverse complement strand
GTTCGGTCTTCGTTGGGCACCCGGCTGTGCGGACCTACGACCCATCCAACCCTCACCAGGTCGGCATGTCAAAGAGGTAGGTCATGCGCCCGCCGTCACTCACCAGCACCTCCGGGAAGCCGTCTCCGTTCGTGTCGCCAAGGGACGAGATCTCGGCGCCCATGAAGGTCTCGTCATCGGGGAACTCGAAGCGAATGTCGGCATCGGCGGCGGTCCAGGTTCCGCTGGTCATGGGGCCGAAGAAGACGTGGGCGTTGCGGATATAGTAGCTGAAGGTCCTGCTGCTCTCTCCCCCGTAGACCTCCTTGTGGCCGTTGCCCACAACGATGTCTGGCGCACCATCGCCATCCAGATCCTGGGCGGCATCAAGGTCGCCGCCGAACAGGATGGTCGAGGCGTCCCCGTAGATGATCGCGTCGGCCTCACCGAGGCCGCTCCGGTCGTCCAGGGGGCCGCGGTAGACGACGACGACGCCCTCTCCTGCCGTGGTGCCAGACGGGTCGACGCTGGTGAGCGGCGCGCCGACCACGAGGTCCGGGTGGCCGTCGCTGTCGAGGTCTGTCACCGCCATGGCCGTTCCGAAGAACATGCTTGCCCGGTCTCGGTACAACACAGTGTCGGCGTACTCCGGCTGGATGGTCGCGGCGGCGTCTTCCCAGGTCTGGGTTCCTTCGTGGGGCCCCTCGAAGACCGAGACAAAGCCGAGCTGCTCCCACTCGCTCATCTCGGTCGCGCTGATCGCAAGATCCTCGATGCCGTCCCCGTTCATGTCCCGCCCGACCATCATGTGGCCGAAGCGGGAGGCGCCGAATCCTCCAGGTCCCAAGAAGGTCGCCAGCTGGTCGACGCCGGGAACCTGGTGCTCCGCCGCGGAGCTGTAGATGTGGACCTCGGCATCGTGGCGGTAGCTGGTGGCCACATCGGACCAACCGTCTCCGTCGACGTCCGCCACCGATGCGAGCACGGAGCCCTGGCAGCGGGTGTCTTCGGTCGCCGGGCCCAACACGACGGTGTGCTCATCGGCGACGCCGGAGATGTCGGGGCCGTGGAGAAGATAGACCGAAGGCGTGTTGCTGGGCGTCTCTGGACCGTGGGTGGCCTGATCGGAGGCGCCCACGATGAGGTCCGCGTAGCCGTCTCCGTCGACATCGCCGGCGGGCTGCAGATCCCAGCCGAGAAAGTCATCCTGAACTACGCCATCTACCAGCTCACCCGACACGCCCACGGTGAGCTGATCTTCGTCACCGTGGTAGTGGGCACCGTTCAACTCCGCCGTGAACAGGAAGACGCCACCTCGGTGCCACACGTATTCCAGGTCGGTAGACTCAACCCACTCAAGAACAT
>CAZCUX010000126.1:0-1351 GCA_964502005.1 uncultured Enterobacterales bacterium | reverse complement strand
GCCTCGCGAAACGCGCAAATGCCGTCGATTTTGCTATACCCCGCCAGCCGAAGCCTATCTCCAATACAGCCTTGGAAGCCCTTCTGGCTTCGGTAGAGAATGCCGAGCGCAGAAATGCGTGGACGCACGCGGATGCAAGGCGCACTGCTTTGGGCATTGCTGCGACGCCTGCACCCGCAAAGGTATCCAAAGGTGAACTTCAGAAGCATCAGGCTTCTGTAGACAAGGACGTGGCGGAGCAGCAAGCACGGATTCTACAATGGCAAGATTTGCGGAAGCGGGCTGATGCGGCGGGGCTCCCGGCGACACCGCAACCAAGACCAATTGGTGCGGACGCCCTGCAATCGTTCGAGGACTGGGTGGTGCAAGGGGAGCGTCGAAAAGAGTGGGAGACCGCAGATGCGCGGCGTGTTGCATTGGGTTTCGAATCTCTTCCAGCGCCGGAGTCCATTTCGGAGCACGCACTACACTTCCACTGTAATGCAGTCGACAACGACGTGACGACGCAGGGGTCATACCGACTACAATGGCAGACATTGGCACGACGCGCGGCAGACGCGAATCTTCCCGTTCCCTCGACGCCTCGGCCAATTGATTCCGACGATATCACCGCATTTGAACGCGCGATAGAACAAGGACAACGCCAACAGGAATGGGAGGCAACGGATGCAAAACGCGTAGCGTTGGGCCTCTCCCCCCAACCTATGCCTAGCCCAATATCCGCAAACGACCTTAAAGCCCATCTGATAAAAGTAAGAACGGACGTTGAGGAGCAAACTGCTCGCATCCAACAATGGCACAACCTTCTGACACGGGCACAAGGAGTCGGTATCCAAGTTCCGCCTCAGCCACGACCGATTGGTGCAGACACCTTGCGGGAGTTCGAAACGTTAGTGGTACAAACGGAGCGTCGAAAGGAATGGGCGGCCGCTGACGGGAAGCGCATCGAACTGGGCCTCGCCCCCCGCGGAGCACCCGAAGCAATTTCGGAAGCCGACCTCCAAAACCATATTTCAGTTGTGAACGAAGACGTATCGGCAGAAAATGCGCGGATTGCGGAGTGGCGAAGCCTATCGGAGCGTGCGGACGCCCTTGCTTGTAACGTACCGATACAGCCCCGGCCCATATCGAATCGAGATTTGGAGCAACTTTCGGTATCCCTTCAAGATGCACAAAAGCGGAAAGACAGGCAACGGCTAACTGGCATATTCATTATTTTGACAGCTATAGTCGTGAGCGCGGGCATCGCTACATGGTATTTGGCGGAACAAGAAAGAGTTGCCGCGGAGGAGCGGACGGCAAAAGAGCGTGCTGCCGCGGAGGAACGTATGGAGTACAAGATGGTCAATAT
>CAZCUX010000125.1:0-1366 GCA_964502005.1 uncultured Enterobacterales bacterium | reverse complement strand
AAGATATTATTAAGTTTGCTCAAAATAATCGATGGATGACGGGTCCGGGCAGAGGGTGTTTTCTCCCAGACACAAGAGTAAAAATGTCAAATGGGCTAATGAAGAATATCTCTGATATCAGCGTTGGAGACAAAATTATAGATTGCGACGGAAACGAACAGTTAGTTTATGATACGCTTATTTACGAAGTGGATGAAGAAATAATGGAACTTTCTTTTGGAGAGATTGTTATAAGATGCACAAAAGACCATAAATTTTTAACAAAAAATAGAGGATGGGTAGAAGCTCAATATTTAACAGAAGATGATGACGTAGTAGAAGTATAAAAGAAACCTCGCCAAAGACTTTTTAGTGTATATTATACTAGGAGGAAACTAGTATGATTACATTCGAAGATCTAAAAAACCAAGATTATAATACCAAATTAATATCAAATAAAAAGCTTTGCGGAACCTGTAAAAAATGTAAACAAAACTTTATTTATTCACAAGTCAAAAAATTTTTAAGAAATAGACTAAATAAACCAGAAAAAATAAATTTATGGGAAACATGTCAAAAATGTTGGCTTAAAATTAATACCTGGGAAGATGAAAATTGGATTAAAAAAAACTCAAACGCTCAAAAAATAGTTCAAAACACGCCAGAGCAATTGCAAAAAAATAGAGATGGGGTCAGAAAAAGCTGGAATGGTGAAAGAAGAAAAAAGGCTTCTAATCTTCTTAAAGAGAAATGGAAAAACGACGAAGCTTTTGTAAGAAAATCTTTATTGAATTTAAACAAAGACAATGTTAAAATTGGTTTTGGAAACGGTGGTCTAAAAGGTTTCTACAACAATATATATTACGATAGTGCTTTAGAACTCTCTTTTATTATATGGTGTTTAAATGAAAAGATTAAAATAAAGAGGTATGACAGAGAGGGGATAGTATATACTGATGAAAATGGAGTAAAAAGAAATTATTATCCAGACTTCATAATAAATAGCAATGATATTGTTGAAATTAAAGGTAGTGGATTGTGGTATAGAAAAAATTACAAAAGAAATATACTAAAATCAGACGCAGCTAAAGCTAAATTTGATAGCTATATAGTAATTTTTGATAAAGATGAAGTAGTAAAAAAATATTATAAAACAGCAAGAAACATTCATAATGAAACTTACAAAAAAGAAAATTATTAATTATAAAGGCAAAGTTCACGATATTTCTGTTGAAAATAGTCATACGTATAATGTAGAAGGCCTAGGTGTTCACAACTCTGCTGCTGGTTGTTTAGTGTCCTATCTACTTGGTATAACACAAGTAGACCCTATTGAATACGATTTGATTTTTGAGCGATTTTACAATAAAGGCAGAAATTCTAAAGA
>CAZCUX010000124.1:0-1388 GCA_964502005.1 uncultured Enterobacterales bacterium | reverse complement strand
GGCAACTGCGACACCGGCAATCGTGACGTCGACAACCGTGACACCGGCAACCGTGGCACCGGCAACCGCGACATCGGCAAGCACGGCGTCGCCATGCGCGACACCCGCAGCCATGACGCAGGCGGGGATCGCGCAAGCGGTCACCGCCAGCAGCGCGGCGACCGCTCTCGCCCCGGCCGGGCCACGCCGGCCTGCGTGTCGTCGGATCGTCACGGCAGCCGGCGGCCGCGCGCGTGCCGGTGGGCCCGGGGTTACTTGACCAGGCCCTTTTCGCGGAAGTAGCGCGCCGCGCCCGGGTGCAGCGGCACGCTGCCCACGCCCAGCGCCGTCTTCAGGCTGATGTTCTTGCCCTGCACGTGCACCTGCCCCATGATCGCCGTGTTCTCGTACAGCGCCTTGGTCACCTCGTAGGCCTGCGCCTCGCTGACGCCGTCGTGCGTCGCCCACACCGCCATCACGGCCAGCGTGTCCACGGGGGCGGCCTGGCCCTTGTAGGTGTTGGCCGGCAGTTGCACGCGGGTGTAGTAGGGCTGCTCCTTCAGCAGTGCGTCGAGCTCGGGGCCGGCCAGCGGGACCACCTTGATCGCATGGCTCTGCGCGGCGTCGGTGATGGCGGCCACCGGCACGCCGCCGGTGATCAGCGTGGCGTGCAGGTTGCCGTCCTTGATCTTGTCCATGGCCTGCGTGAAGGAGGAGCTGTCCTCCTTGACGTCGTTGCGGCTCAGGCCGTTGACCTTGAGCAGGTCGGTGACGAGCTGGTACTGGCCGGAGCCGGGCGAGCCCGAGGAGATGCTCTTGCCCTTCAGGTCCTTGATGCCGTTGATGCCGGAGTCGGCGCGGGTGACCAGCTGCACGGTCTCGGGGTAGAGCGCGCCCAGGGCGCGCAGGTTTTTCACCGCGCCGCTGGCGAACTGGGCCTTGCCGTTGTATGCCGCGTCCAGGATGTCGGCGGCGACGAAGGCCGACTCGATCTCACGGTTGCCCAGCAGCTTGGCATTGGCCACCGAGGCGCCCGCGGCCTCGGCCGTGGCAGCGAACTTCTTGCCGTCGACCGTGGCCTTGTTGGAGATCAGCTGCGCGAGCATGCCGCCCAGCGGGTAGTAGGTGCCGCCGGTGCCGCCGGTGGCGATGCCGAAGAACACGCGCTGCTGCGCGAAGGCGGAGGTGGTGGCCGCCGCGGCCAGGGCCAGGCCGGCGACGGCATGCTTCCAGGTCAGACGCATGGGAGAACTCCAGTCAAGGGGTGGAAAACCCGCGAAGATAACGCCGCGCGGCGCGCCTGGCCAGCGAGGAATCCCGGGGGTGGGGTGGCCGCCGGGATGGCCAAGTCTTCGGGCGCCAGGCGGCAGCCGGCCTGTTGACACCCGGCGGGTGTCGTGCTGGCGCCT
>CAZCUX010000123.1:0-1399 GCA_964502005.1 uncultured Enterobacterales bacterium | reverse complement strand
GACATCAACGCGGCCGGTCTCGACGAAACCGCGGCGATGATCGGCGCGGCGGCAATGCCGGTCGTCTACAACGCCGAGGATCACGCCTCGTGTCAGGCGCTGGTCGATGCCGCGGCGCGCGCAGGGCTCGATGTCGTGTGCAACGTCGCCGGGATGCTGAAATGGGGGCCGACCGAGGATTTCGCGGTCGCCGATTTCGAGCGGCTGCTGCGGATCAACACCACCTCTGTCTTCGTGATCTGCAAGGCGGCGCTGCCGCACCTCGTCGCGAGCCAAGGCAATATCGTCAACATCGGCTCGACATCAGGGCTGCGCGGCATGATCTACACCGCCGGCTATTGCGCCTCGAAACACGCCGTGGTCGGCATGACCACCGCGCTCGCCGCCGAATATGCAGCCAAGGGCGTGCGGGTGAATGCGGTGTGCCCGGGCCATGTCACCACGCCGATGACCCAGCAGGCCCCGCCCGCGGGCGATCTCGACTGGGACATGGTGATGCGCGGGATGCCCAAGCTGGTCGATGGCAGCTGCGCACCCGAGGACATTGCCGAGGCGGTCGCCTTCCTCGCTTCGGAACAGGCGCGCAAGGCCACGGGCAGCGTGCTGGTGGTGGATGGCGGCCAGCTCGTCAGCTAGGGCGCGAGCAGCGCCCGTGCCGCCTCCCGCCCGTCGAGCAGGGCATTGTCGCGCCGCGTGACCCGCCAGCCTTCAGGCGTGCGCGCCAGTTCCCAGCGATTGGCCGCGACCCGCACCGCCTCCCAGACTTCGCCCGTCTTGGCCAGCACGACCGAATGGCAGCGCGCGCTCGCCCTCTCGCCGTCGAGCTCGATCACCGGCGCGCCGAGCACATGGGCGCAGCCGCGCGCCATCAGCGCCTGATGCACCGGCCCGGTGATCAGCGCCGCAATCGCATCATGACCGCGCGCTTCGGGAAAGCCGTCGACGGCATAGACCCCGTCCTCGGCCCACAACAGCGCCACTCCTTGGGCATCCCCGCTATCGGCAAGCGGGCCATAGGACGCGATCAGATTGCGGATCGCCTCGCGATCCTCGAGCGCCTGCAAGCGTCTGGCGCAGGTGTCAGCCACCCGCCGCGGCCCGCCCGGCCTGCCGTCCGAAGAAGGTGGCATCGGCAAGGCTCATGCCCGAGGAATAGCCATGCCCCCAAGCCGGCAGGCCCGAGGTGCATCGCCCGGCCGCGAACAGGCCCGGGATCGGCGCGCCGCCCCGGTCCAGCACCTCGCCGTCGGTCGAGGTGTTGAGCCCGCCCAATGTGAAGAAGCTGAAATAGCTCGCCTGAAAATCGAGTTCGAGCGCCACGAACGGGCCTTGATCCAGCGGCGTCAGGATCGGCGTGCGCTTGTCGAACAAGGGATCGCGCCCCTCGCGGGCATGGGCG
>CAZCUX010000122.1:0-1409 GCA_964502005.1 uncultured Enterobacterales bacterium | reverse complement strand
ATATACGCGTCGGCCTCGGACGGCGGGCGGTATAGTTTGCCGATATATCGCATGGGGAGGCCCTTTCTTCATGTAGGACGAGGGGAAAATCGGCACGAAACCGGTCTGGGAATTCACGGGCGCGCGACCGCGTGGTGGGATGGGCGCACGACCCGCCCCACGGGGGGCATGTAGCCGATGGAGCCGCCGCGCGTGAAGCGACCTGCACCCATTCCCTTGCGCCTGCAACGTGGCACGGTCGCGCTGAACGGTCTCCTCACCGTTCAACGGCCGCCGCTGAAGGGCGGGAACGATTGGGCGTGGCGTCTGGTGTGGCGCGAAGGTGGCCGGCAAGAACAGCGCGGCTTGGGGCGAAGCACGCCCGAGGACGCGTTTTTGCGCGCCAGCAGGGCGTGGGAGGACGAGACCAGAGACGTGGGCGGTTGTTGTACACGGCGCGGCGCGGCCGATGGGTGTACAGCGGGTGCCAGCACCCACGTTGCGGCGCCGGCAGACCTGACCAAAACGGGCCAGGCGGTCGCGCAAGGGCCGCCCATGCAACGGCCCACCCTCGTCCCCCTCCCGCCCAATCCACGCCGCTGTGGGCCGCCCGATGGCGTAGAATGCACGGTCGCGCTTCTTATCCAAGACTTTCTCGCGTGGCACGACGGCAGGCCCGCGCGCGTACGGCGTTGTACACGCACGCTTCACGAATACCGCTACCGACTTGACACGCTGGCGGCGCTCATCGGGCCTGTATTGCTTTCGGACCTCAACGAAGACCTATTCGACCAATGCGTCGAAACGCTGCTGGCACCCGACTTCCGCGCGACACGGGAAGCCCACTTCGACGCAAATCGCGCGCCGCAACAGACCCGCGGCCCGCGCGCACGCGGTCGGGGCTACGCGCGGTCCACCGTCAACCAAGTCCTGCAAATCGCCAGTATGCTGCTGCGGTGGGGCCGAAAGCGCGGCTGGGCCATCCCCCCCGTCGACCCCAACGCATCGCGCCTCCGGGGGGTCACCGCACCCGAAGAGCGCGTCAATCGCTGGCACACGCCCGAGGACGATGAAGTGCGCGACTTGCTCGCCGCGCTGCGCCCATCGGCCACAAGGCGCGCGATTTGGATTTGCTGGCAAACCGGCGCACGGCGCGGCGAGCTGCAAGGCCTGCGCTGGCGCGACCTCGTGCAGCGACCCACGGGCTGTTTCGTCGACCTCGGCGCCGACCCCACAGCGGAGGGCAGCCGCAAGAACCGCGGCCAACCGGTGCGCAGCGTGGCCGTCTCCCCCGCCGTCTTCGCGCAACTGTGCGCAGAGCGGCCTCCCGACGCCAAAGACGACGACCGGGTTGCGCCCGGCACCGACTGGGACCGACGCATGATAACAGCGCAAGAACGGCGTGGAATCCCCGAAGGGCGGCAATTCAC
>CAZCUX010000121.1:0-1431 GCA_964502005.1 uncultured Enterobacterales bacterium | reverse complement strand
GCGCAGGCCGTGTGGTACGCCAGCAGTTGCAGCGGCACCACGTGCAGCAGCGGTGACAGCGCGCCGTAGTGCTCGGGCAGGCGGATGACGCGCAGGCCGGGGCCGCTGTCGATGTGCGTGTCGGCGTCGGCGAAGACGTAGAGCTCGCCGCCGCGGGCGCGCACTTCCTGCATGTTGCTCTTCAGCTTTTCCAGCAGCGCGTCGTTGGGCGCCACGGTCACCACGGGCATCGCGCTGGTCACCAGCGCCAGCGGGCCGTGCTTCAGCTCGCCGGCGGGGTAGGCCTCGGCGTGGATGTAGCTGATCTCCTTGAGCTTCAGCGCGCCTTCCAGCGCGATGGGGTAGTGCAGCCCGCGGCCGAGGAACAGCGCGTGGTCCTTGCGCGCAAACTCCTCGCTCCAGGCGATCACCTGCGGCTCGAGCGCCAGCACCGCCTGCAGCGCCATCGGCAGGTGGCGCAGGTCGCGCAGTTCGGCGGCCTCTTGCTCGCGCGTCAGGCGGCCGCGCACCTGGGCCAGCGCCAGTGCCAGCAGGTACAGGCCCACCAGTTGGGTGGTGAAGGCCTTGGTGGAAGCCACGCCGATCTCGGGGCCGGCGCGGGTGACGAAGTTCAGCGCGCACTCGCGCACCATCGCGCTGGTGGCCACGTTGCACACGGTCAGCGTGTGCGGCATGCCCAGCGCGCGCGCGTGCTTCAGCGCGGCCAGCGTGTCGGCGGTCTCGCCGCTCTGCGAGATGGTCACGACCAGGGTGCGCGGGTCGGGCACGCTGTCGCGGTAGCGGTATTCGCTGGCGATCTCCACGCTGGCCGGCAGCCCGGCGATGGACTCGATCCATTGCCGAGCCGCCAGGCCGGCGTAAGAGCTGGTGCCGCAAGCCAGGATCAGCACCCGGTCCACAGCCTTGAAGACGCGCCAGGCGCCGTCGCCGAAGAGCTCGGGGCTGACCTCGTGCACGCCGTCCAGCGTGTCGGCCACGGCCTTGGGCTGCTCGAAGATCTCTTTTTGCATGTAGTGCCGGTAGGGGCCCAGCTCGGCCGCGCCCGAGTGCGCCTGCACCGTGCGCACCGGGCGCTCCACCGGGCGGAAGCGGCAGGCCCCGTCGGGCGCGCTGATCCAGCGCTTGCCGATCTGCAGGTCGACGACGTCGCCTTCCTCGAGGTAGACGATCTGGTCGGTCACGCCGGCCAGGGCCATCGGGTCTGATGCCAGAAAGTGCTCGCCCGCGCGCTCACCGGTGCCCACGCCCAGCACCAGCGGCGAGCCCTGGCGCGCGCCCACCACGCGCTGCGGCTCGTCGCGGCAGAACACGGCAATCGCATAGGCGCCGCGCAGCCGCGGCAGGGCCTGCTGCACGGCTTCAAGCAGATCGCCCTGGTAGTGGTGGTGCACCAGGTGGGCGATGACCTCGGTGTCGGTCTGGCTGGTGAAG
>CAZCUX010000120.1:0-1468 GCA_964502005.1 uncultured Enterobacterales bacterium | reverse complement strand
ACAAGCAGCCCACCGCCGCGAACAGCACGAGTGCTGTGCAGAGGATGGCAGTCGGCGTTGGTGGGAGGGACTTCATGGGTGCGCTACAACCCGACGCCGCTGACGAAGTAGACGGCGCCTTCATTGTCGGTGCCGGCGAAGGGGGAGCCGACGATAATGTCGGGTACGGAGTCGGCGTCGAAGTCGGTGCTGGTGATAAAGCGAATAACGTCGTCGGTGCGGCCATCCCCATGCAGCACTACATCGGCATCCGCACTTGAACCCAAGGTAGCAGCTGACGTAAAGGGTCCCCAATAGAGATAAACAGACGTGCCATAGCCCGTCGATGCCGCACTTGCAACGCCCCAATCGTCGCTCCCATCCTGATTTACGTCGCCCATATTTTGCACAACATATCCAAACCAGTGATCACTGCGGTCACCCCGTATTTTCACTTCGGCATCCGTGACCGTCGACGTATTGAAAGATGGGTCACCCCATAGCAAATAAGCATTGCCACGCCCTGAAGGATTCGAGGAATACGCGGAGCCGACAACAAAGTCTCCGTATCCATCACCGTTGGTATCCCCCATCGTATCAATCGACTCGCCGGAGCCATCTCCATAGACTGTTATATCTGCATCGGATGCTCCATAAGTGCCCGAAACAGGACCGAAAAAGACGCTCGCACCTCCCAACCCATGCTCTCCGCTGCTTTGTACAACCAGAACGTCCTGAAACCCATCGCCGTTGATGTCCGTCGCGGTCGCCTCTTCTCCGAAGTAGTCGTATTCCGATTCTCCCTTGAAGGAGGCATACGCCTCGTCGGACAACGAGGCTTCGCCAACGTCTACGGTCGTAAAGAGGTAAACCACCCCCTGGCTCGCATACTCTGGACGGTCATCTTGGCTCGTCACTACAAAGTCCTGAATACCGTCGCCATCAATATCTGGGATTATGCGGGTGGAGTGACCTTGCTTTCCAGACGCGGCATTCCCCATCAATCGCCAGCCAACGCTCGCGTCGAGGACCATTGACGAAACCGGACCCAACACAACCCATGCTCCCCCTGCGCTCCGCTCACCACCAACACCGGTCATGACGTACGCCCCCAAAACCATGTCGTCAAACCCATCCGCGTTGATATCGCCTACCGCAACCGCCGATCCAATGCCGTCTGTATACTCCCGAACTGTCCACGCAGAATTGGAAAAGGTCCGAGCAGATCCGGATGGGGCCCAACCAAACACACAACCCATATAACGACTCTCCGAAAAGTCATATCCACTCGGACTTCCCACCAGGACCTCGTCTAACCCATCACCATCAAGGTCACCATGGGCGCCTGACCAGCCTGCTACGAACCGTTCATAACCCCCATACAGCACCTCATAATCCACCATATCCAAAGACGATGGCCATACACAAGAGTCCGGCGTTCCATCGCAGTTGTTGTCGATGCCATCATTGCATTGTTCTGCTACGCCCG
>CAZCUX010000119.1:0-1481 GCA_964502005.1 uncultured Enterobacterales bacterium | reverse complement strand
TCCGGGATTCGTCGGCGACAGTGGTGAGCGGTGAGAGCCGCATCCCGTTTGTGAGATCGAGTCGAATTCGACGCTTCCCATGGCGCTGCCGTTCATCAACGATTGTGGAGCAGGCCATGGCAATGCGTAAGCGTGAAGACGAGGTGTTTCCCAACGCCGCGGGCATCGACATCGGGGCTTCGAGTCACTGGGTGGCGGTGCCGGCGCATCTGGCCGAGCTTGCTGGCGATGAGCCGGTGCGCGAAGTCGGTGCGATGACCGACGACCTGAATGCGTTGGCGCAGTGGCTGGTCAAGTTGGGGGTGGACACGGTGGCGCTGGAGTCCACGGGGGTGTACTGGATCCCGGTGTTCGAGGTGTTGGAGCAGCACGGGCTTGCGGTGTGGCTGGTTGATGCCCGGCAGATGAAGTACGTGCCCGGGCGCAAGAGCGACGTGCAGGACTGCCAGTGGCTGCAAAAGCTCATGAGCCTGGGGCTGCTGCGCGCGGCCTGGCGGCCCAGCGCCGAGGTGTGCGTGCTGCGCGCCGTGGCGCGCCAGCGCCAGACGCTGCTCACCGAGCAGGCCAGCTGGGTGCAGCGCATGCAAAAGACGCTGGTGCAGATGAACATCCAACTCACCGAGGTGCTCACGGACGTGATGGGCCAGACGGGTGAGGCCATCATCCGCGACATCGTGGCTGGCGAGCGTGACCCGAAGGTGCTGGCCAAGCACCGCGATCGTCGCGTCAAGGCCAGCGAGGCCGACATCGTCAGGGCGCTGAGCGGCAACTGGCGCGAGGAGCACCTGTTCGTGCTCAAGCAGGCGCTGGCGATGTACGACGACATCGACGGCCATCTGGCCGAGTGCGACGCCAAGCTGGACGCGCTGCTCGATGAGCGCGCCACCACCAAGGTCGATCTCGGCCCCATGCCACGCGAAGGCAGCAAGGCGCGCGCCGAGCACGACATCCGCCAGCGCCTGGCCGACTGGGCGGGCGTGGACCTCACCCGCATCAACGGGCTGGGCGTGACGGTCGTGATGAAGCTGCTCAGCGAGATCGGGCCGGACCTCAGCCGCTTTGCCAGCGTCAAGCACTTCTGTTCATGGCTCGGGTTATGCCCGGGAACCAAGATCAGCGGCGGCAAGGTACTCTCCTCGGGCACCAAGCGCTCAGCCAGCCGAGTGCGCCAGGCGCTGAAGATGGCCGCCCAGAGCCTGTGCCGCAGCGAGTCCGCGCTCGGGGCGTTTTACCGGCGCCTGTGCGGCCGCATGGACAAGCCCCGAGCCAACACTGCCACGGCGCACAAGCTCGCCAGGATGGTGTACTTCATGCTCACCCGGGGCGAGGCCTTCGTCGACCAGGGTCAGCAGCGCTACGAAGAGCAGCAGCGCCAGCGCAGCGTCGCCGCCCTGAGGCGCCGCGCCGCGGCTCTGGGCTACCAGATCAACCCCGTCGCGGCGGCCGCGTAAAACGCGGCGATGAATTCTGTTTCTTGTGAG
>CAZCUX010000118.1:0-1484 GCA_964502005.1 uncultured Enterobacterales bacterium | reverse complement strand
AACACCAAGATACTTGCAAACGTTGCCTCGACATTCACTGCATACGAGTGGCGAGCTGACGGTGTCCTGCTGGCGGGGCCCGGGCAAACGGGTCGCTACTTGCTGTTGGATGCATCGCTGGCGGGCAAGTCCATCACCGCAACCGGGGTCTACGCTGGTGGCACGTTGACGAGCCTGGCCACCTCGCCCGTGGTCAATGTCAATGACACGCCCACGGGTGAAGTCTCGATCGCGGGTATGGCAGCAGAAGGTGCCACACTCACCGCGACCAACACCCTGATCGACCTTGATTTCGGCTCGACAAATGCCGATGTCGCAGAGTTCGTCAGCTACCAGTGGTTTGCCAACGGCGTCGCGATCGAGGGAGCGTTGTCGAATACCTTGGTGCTGACCCAGGCGCAGGTCGGGCAAGTGATTTCCGTCCAAGCCACCTACACGGATCGATTTGGCACCATCGAGGTTGTTTCGAGCGGTTACACCCCTGCAGTCTCCAACGTCTCCCACGCCCCGGGCGGCAGCCTCACGGTGGTGGGCACGGCGCGCGAGGGCAACACGCTGACGGCCATCAACGCCATCAGCGACGCCGACGGGCTGGACGGTGTGGTGTACAGCTACCAGTGGCAAGCCAGCGCCGATGGCGGCACCACCTGGGCCGACATCGCCGGGGCCACGGCCGACACGCTGAGCCTGAGCCAGGCCGAGGTCGGCCAGGGCATCCGCGTGGTGGCGCGGTTTGTGGATGGCGAGGGCGCGCACGAGAGCCTCAGCAGCAGCGCCATCTCGGCCGTCTCCAACGGCTCGGCCCTGGTGGCCAACGTCAACGACGCGCCCAGCGGCGGCGTCAGCGTCACGGGCACCAACACCCAGGGCCAGACCCTGCTGGCCAACGTGAGCGCGCTGGCCGATGCCGACGGCATCGCACGGGGCGCCGATGGCCGCCCGGTGCTGGCCTACCAGTGGTACGCCAACGGCGCGGCCATCGCCGGGGCCACGGGTGCGACCTTCACCCTCACCCAGGCGCAGGTCGGCTCCAGCGTCCACGTCAAGGTCTCCTACACCGACTTGCAGGGCACGGCCGAGGTGCTCACCAGCGCGGCCACCGCCATCGTCACCGACAGCAACGAGGCGCCCGCGGGCACGCTGGCCATCGTCGATGGTGCGGGTGACCCCATCACCGCCCCCAGCGAGGGCGACACGCTCACGGCCGACGCCAGCGGCGTCACCGACGCCGACGGGCTGGGTGCGCTGCAGTACCAGTGGTACGCCAACGGTGAGGCCATCGGCGGCGCGATCTTCAGCACCTTCACCCTGACCCAGGCCCAGGTCGGCCAGGCCATCACGGTGGGCGTGTCCTACGCCGATGACTCGGGCACGCAGGAGCAGTTGCTCAGCGCGCAGACCGAGGCGGTGGCCAACGTCTCCAACACCGCGGGCGGCAGCCTCACGGTGGTGGGCACGGCGCGCGAGGGCAACACGCTGACGGC
>CAZCUX010000117.1:0-1495 GCA_964502005.1 uncultured Enterobacterales bacterium | reverse complement strand
TGGGAACACCTTGTATGTCAGAGAGGCAAGAAGGCTGGGCGCTCCGTTGGCCGTGTGCCAGATGGTGCCCGCAGAGTCAGCACTGCTAGTGAGCACGTAAATACCTTGGTTGGATCAAGGAGCGCCCAGCGTTCTTGCCCCTGTACCGAGACACGACTAGGCGCCTCGCCCCGCGCACTTGCAACCAATTGGTACTAGGTAGAACCAGCAGCGCCGCTCCGCGAATCCCTTGAGGCCAAGAGCCTGTTTTGTCAGATTTGGAGATGCCCCCGCCCTCACTCGCACACAGTAGAGCATCCAGGGTCCGAGAACCCGCATCACAAGCCTAGTGAACGAGTAGGTGCAGGGTCGGGGGCATTGGCGTTGTATCCCCCGAAAACTGCGAGAACAACGTGAATTACGTCGGAATTGATGTCGGTAAGCTGGAACTTCATGTTCACATCGCTTCCTCGGAGCACTCGTTCCAGGTGCCCAACGATGCCAGCGGCTTCAAGCGCATTGCCAACAAGCTGAAGCGGCTGGGCACCAGGGTGCAGGTGGTCGTAGAGGCCACCGGCACCTACGCTTTGGGAGTGGCGACTCACCTCGCCGGATTGGAAGACATCGAGGTGATGATCGCCAATCCGAGGCTCACGAAGAACTTCGCCAAGGCCCACGGTCAGCGCGGCAAGACCGACGCCATCGATGCCCGCATGTTGGCGAGGTACGCCGAGCAGAGCACTTTCTGCGCATGGCATCCTCCTGCGGATTCCCTCCAGCAGCTCCGTGCGTTGACTCGCCGAAGGGAGCAGGTGGTCGACCTGGCCCGCATGGAGAAGCAACGACTTGCCGAAGCCAAGAGTACTGGCCAGGATTTCTTTGTGGAAGGCCATGAGCGGATGATTGCCTTCCTGGCGACCGAGGTGGCCGCTCTCGAGGCCGAGGCAAAGGCACACACCGCAATGCACCAGGAGCTCGCCGCCCAGCGCGACAGCCTGCTCAGCGTGCCTGGAATCGGCGATGTCACAGCCCATGTCATCATCGCCGAAGTGGGCTGCCTTCCGCCCGACCTCACCGGCAAGCTGCTCACTGCGTTCGCCGGCCTCGACCCGCTCCCGAACCAGTCTGGTCGGAGAGACGGGCGAAGACATATCTCGAAACGCGGAAATGCCCGTATTCGCAGTATTCTGTACATCGCGGCCTGGAATGCCAAACGTTTTTCACCCGAGGTCAAGGCACTACACGCAAGGCTCGTCGAGCACGGTAAGGCACCCAAAGTCGCCGATGTGGCTGTAGCGAGAAAGCTTCTGCTGGTCAGCAGAGCGCTACTGCGAAGCGGTGGTCAGTGGGACGGGAGTCTGTTTTCGACGGCGCATTCGGCCTGACGCTTCACAACACCCGGCACCTGGAGAACATTACCAGGTACTGTGAATAGTGCTTTCACGTCAGGAATTTCACAGCACTTTGCACCTGATACCAAAAACCGGCTTGACGTTTCACAGAGCATCTGGCACCG
>CAZCUX010000116.1:0-1518 GCA_964502005.1 uncultured Enterobacterales bacterium | reverse complement strand
TCGATGGTGAGGTGGGGATGAACGGCAAGGGTGCGGGACATGATTCTCCGAGGGAACGCCGATTGTCCTCGGGTTTGCCGAAGATTACCATGGTTACATCGCTCTGGTCCTCAAATATCTCGCATTGATCCTTGAGGTTGAATGGTCGCTGACGCCTGGCAACTTGGCAAAAATGGCAGTGGGGGGTGCGGCAGTCTTTCACGAATCAACTTATGTCGAAAACATGTTGACATAAATGGATGCGTGGATTATTCTTGAATGCAGGAGGTCGATATGCCGATCGTTCAAACTTTCCCCGCGCCCCTCACCCAAGTTGGAGCACAACAACTTGCCCAGACTCTCCCTCGGGAGACGGGCCTGTACGTGCTCGGTCTACACCTTCCCGACGGACGAAGCGTGCCACTGCGTGTTGGCATCGCTACGGGAGCCGGTGGTCTTCGGTCGCGTATTGTCGTTTCGTCCACGTCCCACTACGCTTCCGCGTGCGCCTCGCCGACCGACAACCTCGCCCTGGCCTATCCCAACTACGCGAACTTTTTCGCCCAAGTTCGCGCGGTCGCAGGCGCGACAACATCATGGGTGGTGGTTTCCGCCGCTCGTGGCGAGACGAGCCTCTCCGCCGAATATTTGAAAGTTCTGGAGAGACAACTCATCCACGAGTTGCAGCCAATTTGGGAAATATCGCCATTCAAGAGTCGGGCGGGCTTCTCTAGGCACGCACCAGAAATTGCCCCTCTGGTCGAACACTGGTGGACAACGCACGGCGCAAGCCGTCCTTGGGAGGAGCGTGTCCGCGAGGCAGTCGCCTCTCCACCAGGTCCCGATGTCCGCCTTCTGCAGCGAGTGACGCTCGAGTTGACGAGCGAGGTCGCGCGGGAGCTGGAGACGCACGCCCGCGACCTTGACGCGACCATCTCCGAAGTGATTGAGTACATGCTGCGCGCGCAGTACCGTGAGACGAAAAGGTTCCGCACGCAACGGCCCGCGCGAGAACCAGATGCGGCTGCCGTACCTGATGAAAATATGACGGTCCGCGAAGCCGGATGGGAGTTATTTTTGGCGTGTGTCAATGAACGCGGATTGGTCTGGGATGGGGCCGAAAGACGTTCGGTCGTACGGGACGGTGCTACGGGCCAGCGGGTCATTGTCGATCTGAACCCGAACACGCTGAAGGGGTACGCGTTCCCGCCGCCGGGCTACGTACGCCCACCGTATGCGCGCGTTTACGCAGCGAACAATGCGGTCAACGTCGGTGAACTCACTCTGCACGATTTTGACGCGCTGCTTGCCGCGATGGGGTACCCTCCGCAGGTGTGAACTTCGAAGAAGCGCGGCAAACGTTTTCCTGCAGCCGCGCTGGTCGGCGTTGATCGAATCGGGTGGGTGCGCGTCGACGAGCGACGGGTGCTCATGCTTCATCTAATGAGATCGAGATGCCGAAGCCCCATCCGAAAAAGCTGCGAGAGCGCGTGGTCGCGGAGAACAAGGCCGGCGAAGGGACGTTCAAGTCGCTCGCCG
>CAZCUX010000115.1:0-1520 GCA_964502005.1 uncultured Enterobacterales bacterium | reverse complement strand
TCGCTGACGTAGCGTATGAGGCAGGCCCAGCGGTCGATGGAGTTCAACTGCTCCGCAGACTTCTTCACGTACTGCAAGGCCGCACCGATATTGGCAATCATCTTCTTGAGCGCACCCAGCTTGCCGTGCAGTGGCGTCAAGTACAGGATGGTCTGGTTGGCGTGGCTGACCGCCTTGCCCACCGCAGCAAGCAGCAGCGGGCGGCTGGTGATGGCCTCCATGCGTTGCCCAGGGTAGGCCGCCCGACAGTACCAGCTCCACCAGTTGTAGACCAGCGCACACGCCCTGGCCACCGTCTGGCAGCGGTTGATGTCCTGCGTGTTGAAGCCGCTGAGCCCCCACTGGTTCTTCAACTCGTCGAAGACGTTCTCCGCGTCGGCCCGGTCTCGGTACAGCTGCCCGATGGACTCCAGCGGCAGCGTCACGTCGGTGACCAGCACCGCGTACTCCCACAGCCGAGCGTCGCCTTGCGCAATCGTGTCTGCCAAGTCCAGCTGCAGCTGCGTGGCGCCGTCACCGCGCTCGCAGGCGATGCCCCCGCGCAGGCGCTGACGCACCACCACCACCCGGCGCTTCTTGCTCCAGCCCTGCAGCTGCAGCTCGTCTTGCACCATCTGGCAGCCCTGCGTGTCCGCGCGGCTCCAGTCCTGCCGGGCGAACTGCCGCGCCACCAGTCGCTGCACGTTCTTGGTCTGGCGCAGCCGCAGCAAGTAGCGCTGGTCGCGCGCCTCCAGCTCGCTGAGGATGCCCTCGTTGCCGTAGCCCGAGTCCCCACGCACCAGGCTCGGGCGCCTGTGGTCGCCCAGTTCATCCAGCAGCCGCCCCAGCGCCGCCTTGGCGTGCCCGCTGGTGTGCTGCTTGCCCGAGCTGAGCTGCACGTCCAGCACCAGCCGAGCCGAGCTCACGATGAAGGTGTGCAGCACATGGCTGGGCCGCATCCGCTTGGTCGGGTTGTAGCCAATCTCCGCGCCCTCCTGACGTCCGTACAGCGGCTTGATGCTCGCGTCGATGTCCAGCACCCACGGCCTGTCCAGCGCCTCGCGCACCGAGTGCATCAGGTTCGGCCGCATCCAGGCCTCGCTCGCCTGTTCGTCCACACGCTGCATCGCCCGGCGCAGCGCGTCCTCGCTGATCACCTTGCTCATCCCCAGCGCCTGCGCCGCCACCGCGTCACCGCGCAGCGCCGTGATGTGCGCGTAGCGTCGATGCCCAGCCAGCAGCCCCAGCAGCAGCGTGCCCAGCACGTCGCGCTTGTCGGGCGCGTTGCCGCTGCGGTAAGCCAGCGGACAGCCCTGAACCCATCGATCAAACACGCCCGTGACGGCCAGGAACTCGGCAAAAAACGCCAGCTGACCATGCGGCGTGGCCGCAGCCGCCTCGTCCCAGCGCACGTGCATGCGCCCACCCAGCGTGTCCACCACCTGCGATGGCAAGTCCTCGCCACCACCACCGCCTCGCGCCGCCAGCGCCTTCAATCTTGCTTCACCCATCGGGTGAGTGTGCCTTCCACCCCAAAACCC
>CAZCUX010000114.1:0-1658 GCA_964502005.1 uncultured Enterobacterales bacterium | reverse complement strand
GTTTGAGCCTGGAGCTCCCGGGTTTGGCGACGCTGCGCACGTCAAATCGTTGTAAGGCTGAACAGTGTATTCGGCTGTTTCCTTCTTTCAAATGATGGTCGAGGGCTGTGGGCATGTGGGCGAAGGGTGCGGGCGGTGGGCAACGCCTGCGTTGTCCACGGGCCGTGCCCGGTGCGCCGGCAGGCGCATCGTCCACATGTCCAGCAGCCCAGCCGGGCGCGCAGCGCCCGGCCCCCTCCTCAAGTCAACGCGCCGCGCCCGCTCAGGCCGCAGCCGATACACGCCTGTACAGCTCGATGCGGGCCTCGCCCAGCTCCTCGCCAGCTTGCACATCCGTCAGCGCTCGGGCCAGCGCATGCAGGTGCTCCAGCGTGATGCCGGGGCGTAGATATTTGTCCACCTGCGCCACGCTGGATAGCTTGTCCAGTGGTGTCATCGCATCCTTGGCCCGGTACACCCGCTTGGTTCGTCCGGGCTTCTTCGCATCGGGCTTGTCGGTGGCGAACAGGCATGGTCGATGGAAGTTCAGGAACGGGTTGAGGTACTCCGCGCAGAACGTGTTGAAGCGCCGCGCGTGGCGCTGGGGGATGTGCTCGTAGCCGAAGATTTTGCGCACCACCGCACCGTTCTTTGTCTCCGCCAGCGCGTTGTCGTTGCTGCGCCTTGGGCGGCTGCGCGTGAACTCCACCCGCAGCTTGTCCAGCAGCGCGGCCACCGAGTGGTTGACATACTCACTGCCGTTGTCGGCGTGGAACCCCAGGATCGTGAAGGGGAACTGCTCGAGCATGTGCTCGATGACCGGCAGCAGGTGCGCCTCGGAGATCGTCTGCACCGAGGCCACCACCTGCCACTGCGTGAGGCAGTCCACGGCGTTGATGTGGTACAGGCCCTTGACACCGTCCAGGTCCCCTTGGTGCACGCTGTCGATGCGGATGAAGCCAGGCCGGCCTCGCACCGCCGGCGCCTTGCGCACGCCGATGGTCGCGCCCTTGGCAGGGCGGGTCTTGGTCAATGCGACACGCTGCTGGCGATAGCCGCTGCTGTTGCGCAGGTTGTACAGGTGCGCCACCGACAGCGAGCCCAGACGGGCGAACCGCTCGTCGCCAAAGACATCACGCTGGCGGCGCAGCACGCACGCCGTGGCAGGGCCCGACAGACCGCCCATGCTGCGGTCCACAGCGGCCAGCAGCTCCACATCGGCGCTCGTGT
The DNA here is from genome assembly GCA_964502005.1 of uncultured Enterobacterales bacterium. Lineage (GTDB taxonomy): Bacteria > Myxococcota_A > UBA796 > UBA796 > UBA2385 > CAJWOS01. The sequence goes on along the minus strand of CAZCUX010000114.1, from coordinate 449 downwards.
AGCGCCGCGCGAATGCGTGCGCGGGGGCACGGTAGTTCTTCACCAGAGACCCACCCGCCACCCAGCGCGACACCAGCCGCGTGAGCTGCGCGCGGCTGTAGCCGCTCAGGCGCTGCAGGTACGCCAGCACCACACCCCGGTCGCCGCGTGGCAGGCCCCGATAGCTCATGCGCTGCAGCACTGCGGCAATCCACGTGTAGCGGCCCGCATCGTCCTGCGTCGCCGCCGAAAAACCCAATTCCTGGGTACCCCGCAGCACCTGGCGCATCTGCTCCACCGTGCGTACTTGCGCTTCGTTCATGTCGATCACCATCACTCGATGATCGACGCGCGCAGCTCGCGGGTTGCCCATCAACCCGCCAATCGCACCATCCCAGCCGCCCCTCCAGGCTCACACTTCGCTGGAAATGCGGGCCCGGCTCCAGGCTCATACCTCGTTGGACAAGACT
>CAZCUX010000113.1:0-1659 GCA_964502005.1 uncultured Enterobacterales bacterium | reverse complement strand
GAAGCCGAGCTGGACCGCTCGAACCCCGTCCGCCTCGGTACGTCCTGCAGCCTCCCGGGCGTTTCCCGAGCCTACCCGTGCCCATGGCGATGGTGCAGAACAGGCGCATGGGCATGGCTGTGGGCCACTGCCTCGTGCTCATGGGCATGGGTGTTCTCGACGGCCTCGTAGGCGTGGCGGACGCCGAGCAACAGCGCCCTGTCGCGGCACCCGACGCGAACGTCGCGCTGGCGCCCGTGGCGTGACCTGCGTTGGCGGCTACCCGGAGTGGTCGGCTTTGGGTGCCCGGTTCCGGTGACGCTTCGGGTGCGGGCGGCGGTGGCGCGCGCCACGAGGGGCCCCCCCGTCGCGGTGGACCCAGAGCAGCACGCCCAAAGCGAGGAGCACGACGGGCAGGGAGGACTCTGCACACGACAAGACGCAGGGTGAAAGCTGGGGTCGCGGGCAGTGCGGGAGGGTCGAGCGGGTCAGCGTCACGGGCTGCCGTGGGGGCAGGCGACGCTGGATAGACGCTTCGGGGGGCGTTCGGGTAGAGTCCGGGGGCGTTGATGTTTCTGTTCTCCTCCCCCGAGCTTTGCTGTGGACTACAAGCTGGACATCGACGCGAGCAATCCATGGTTCGAGTGGTTTGTGGAGCATGACGATGGCCTGTCGCCCTGCAAAGAGGTTGAAATGACCACCTCAGCGGTCACGACCGACACTGTCGACTTCGTCACGAATCTGAACATCGCCCGCACTGTGTCCGCGGGCGAGACCATCCGCGTCGGCTGGCGGGCGACAGGTGGTTCGGCAACTCCCGAGAAGACCAATGCAGCCTACTTTGTGGAGAGCCCGTCCGTGGGATGCACGCTGAACTGGACCTTCGACTCTGCGATGTTCGACCCCGATGTCGACGATGTCGACGATGTCGCAAGCTGCCTGCGCTCCTATCTCTCCGGGGGCACGCCGACGTGTCCCTGAGCCCCACCCACCATAGGCCCCGATGGGTCGTCGTTGTCGCGCTCGCTGTTTCGGCCTGCGCAACGCCGGGCGGGTCCTCCGGGCGGAGCGCATCCGGTGACGCGCCGTCGCCACCCGGCTGCTGTACCGCAGACGACAGCGACCATCCCGACCCCGAAGACACGGCCGAACCTGTCGACTCCAGTGACCCAGGGGACTCTGCGCCGCAGGATGTTGACGGGGACGGGTTTTCGGAGGATGTCGACTGCGACGATGCCAACGCCACGGTCTATCCCGGCGCGCCAGAGCTCTGCGGCGATGGCCTCGCGAACGACTGCGACGGGGATGGCACGGGCTTGTGGGCCGCCTGCCGCACAATGTCATCGCCCCAGGCCCGGGCATCCATCCGGGTGACTCCGAGCGGTTCCGACAACATTCGTGTGATCAACGCGGGTGACGTCGACGGCGATGGCTTCGATGATGTCGCCGTGTCCAATGTTCTTGAGTGGGTTGAGTCCGCCGATCTGGAGTATGTGTGGTTTCGTGGGGGGGTTTTTCTGTTCACTGCGGAGCTGAATGGTGCCTACTACCACGGTGACGAAGATCAGCTCACCGTGGGCGTGTCGGGTGAGGTGGTAGATGGCGTGGTTCAGGATGACTTTCTCGGCTGGGATCTCCAGCCCGCCGGCGATGTCGACGGAGACGGCTACGCGGACCTCA
>CAZCUX010000112.1:0-1662 GCA_964502005.1 uncultured Enterobacterales bacterium | reverse complement strand
CTGCGTTTGGGACGGCGGGGTCCCTTCCCGGCCGAGAGGCCGGGCCTCATTGAAGCATAACCTCGCGCATGTCACACCCCCCAAATTTCGCGGGTCCCTTCCCGGACGAGAGGCCGGGCCTCATTGAAGCTTCCTCCCACTCCCCTGCACAAGCCATCACGAGCCGTCCCTTCCCGGCCGAGAGGCCGGGCCTCATTGAAGCTATTCTGCCCAATTGCCGCTACTTACGGTGTTGTCGGTCCCTTCCCGGCCGAGAGGCCGGGCCTCATTGAAGCTGGGCCACAAACAAATCAATCAGCCGATCTTTGAAATCGGGTCCCTTCCCGGCCGAGAGGCCGGGCCTCATTGAAGCCAAATTTCTTCTACTGCTTCTTTCGTTTTCATGGCTGTCCCTTCCCGGCCGAGAGGCCGGGCCTCATTGAAGCAAGGCGGCCAGGAAAGAAACCCAGTCACCGTCGGGTCCCTTCCCGGCCGAGAGGCCGGGCCTCATTGAAGCTCGACTGGTTCAGACTTGCCAACCATCTATCAGGTCGAGTCCCTTCCCGGCCGAGAGGCCGGGCCTCATTGAAGCCTTTCCAGAAGATTTGGAAGTTGTTGTCGGAGAATTTGTCCCTTCCCGGCCGAGAGGCCGGGCCTCATTGAAGCTTTGTTCGTTTTCATCGGGAGCCCTCCCGGCCAACGGCGTCCCTTCCCGGCCGAGAGGCCGGGCCTCATTGAAGCCTGTGCAGACGCCAATTTGGAAACATGTTGAAAACAGCAGTCCCTTCCCGGCCGAGAGGCCGGGCCTCATTGAAGCTCGGCTTCGGCGGCCGGTCCCGCAGACCACAGCAGGTCCCTTCCCGGCCGAGAGGCCGGGCCTCATTGAAGCGTCATTCCCGTTCCCGGTGGGCAAGGTTCGGGAGGGTCCCTTCCCGGCCGAGAGGCCGGGCCTCATTGAAGCATCTCGAACCCGACGATCCTGAGCGTTGCCCAAGAGTCCCCTCCCGGCCGAGAGGCCGGGCCTCATTGAAGCGTGCGCCACGCGGGCGCCGGGGGGCGGGTTGGAGAGTCCCTTCCCGGCCGAGAGGCCGGGCCTCATTGAAGTAGCATCGTAGGGGCGATCAACGTCGCGACGTTGAAACGTCCCTTCCCGGCCGAGAGGCCGGGCCTCATTGAAGTTTCGCGCGGTAGGTAGCCTTCGCGAGACCGCCGACGGTCCCTTCCCGGCCGAGAGGCCGGGCCTCATTGAAGCGGCCAACTCCCGTCTGGCGGCGGCGCGGCCGGAGAGCGTGTCCCTTCCCGGCCGAGAGGCCGGTCCTCATTGAAGCGGTGATGCTCTCGACATACCGACGGCGGGCGTCCGGTCCCGTCCCAGCTGAGAGGCCGGGCTGCCCAGCGACAACAAACCTTCCCTACATCGAACGAGCTTTGACCTCTGCGCATGAGCTCATCCAAAAAGTCGAACGACCTTTGACCTCTGCGTATGAGCTCATCCAAAAAGTCGAACGACCTTTGACCTCTCTGCATGAGCTCACCCAAAAAGGTCGAACGACCTTTGACCTCTGCGTATGAGCTCATCCAAAAAGTCGAACGACCTTTGACCTCTCTGCATGAGCTCACCCAAAAAGGTCGAACGACCTTTGACCTCTGCGTATGAGCTCATCCAAAAAGTCGAACGACCTT
>CAZCUX010000111.1:0-1762 GCA_964502005.1 uncultured Enterobacterales bacterium | reverse complement strand
CCCGACGACACCCCGCCCCTCCCGATGGGCATCGACGACGGCTGGCTAGAGCGCGACGACCGCCTGATTCCGCGGTTTGCGGAGACGAAGGCGCTCTGTGGGGAGGACAGTGTCCTGCCCACTCCGCGCTGGAGTGTCATCTATGAGATTCCTACGGATTGCTACCTCGCGCTCCTCGATGTCGTCAACGTGCAAGCCAACCACCACTTGTTAGAGTCGCGGCGCGGCTACGAAGGCTACCTCTATGCCTGGGTCATCGTCGGCCTCTACACTTGGCTTTATACCGACCTCGGCAGTCCCGATGACTTGGATTGGGTGGCGGAGCACAGCGCCCAGGACCTCATCCGCGCGCCCTTCATCACCGAGATGCAGCGCACAGCGGCGGTCCATGGGTACGACGACATGGGCCCGTTGCTGTTCGACATTACCACGTCGATGGTCAAGGACGTGACCAGGCCCATCCCTTGGCCCAATAATACAGCAGAGGCATTCATTACGGCGGACGGGACCCTCCAGGTGCAGCGCGGGGGGGTGAGCGCGGTTTCTATGACCGCCGTCGAGGTGCTCTTCCACGAAGCGACCCACCACTGGCTTGGTGTGCAAGCCAACCACGTCCCTTGCGCATTTGCTAATTATGACCCGGACATTGCGCATTGTGACGAGGACTGGTCGGGGGCCATTGGGTATGGCCTGGGTGCGGCGAGCTTGGCTTGGGAGCGCTATAACGAATCGGGCGAAATAACGGGCATCGGCGATTCTTATTCGCCCTTCGCTGATCCCGCCGGCGTCATCAACGAGGAGTACCTTCTCCACCAAGGGGAGGGGGAGTGATGGGGAAGACGCCCCGCAGCGGGAGCATGTCGCCCCGCCATCCATCTTTGTGCTTGGTGCTGCTGTTGTCGCTGGGCTGTCGTCCTCCCGACGACACCCCGCCCCTCCCGATGGGCATCGACGACGGCTGGCTAGAGCGCGACGACCGCCTGATTCCGCGGTTTGCGGAGACGAAGGCGCTCTGTGGGGAGGACAGTGTCCTGCCCACTCCGCGCTGGAGTGTCATCTATGAGATTCCTACGGATTGCTACCTCGCGCTCCTCGATGTCGTCAACGTGCAAGCCAACCACCACTTGTTAGAGTCGCGGCGCGGCTACGAAGGCTACCTCTATGCCTGGGTCATCGTCGGCCTCTACACTTGGCTTTATACCGACCTCGGCAGTCCCGATGACTTGGATTGGGTGGCGGAGCACAGCGCCCAGGACCTCATCCGCGCGCCCTTCATCACCGAGATGCAGCGCACAGCGGCGGTCCATGGGTACGACGACATGGGCCCGTTGCTGTTCGACATTACCACGTCGATGGTCAAGGACGTGACCAGGCCCATCCCTTGGCCCAATAATACAGCAGAGGCATTCATTACGGCGGACGGGACCCTCCAGGTGCAGCGCGGGGGGGTGAGCGCGGTTTCTATGACCGCCGTCGAGGTGCTCTTCCACGAAGCGACCCACCACTGGCTTGGTGTGCAAGCCAACCACGTCCCTTGCGCATTTGCTAATTATGACCCGGACATTGCGCATTGTGACGAGGACTGGTCGGGGGCCATTGGGTATGGCCTGGGTGCGGCGAGCTTGGCTTGGGAGCGCTATAACGAATCGGGCGAAATAACGGGCATCGGCGATTCTTATTCGCCCTTCGCTGATCCCGCCGGCGTCATCAACGAGGAGTACCTTCTCCACCAAGGGGAGGGGGAGTGATGGGGAAGACGCCC
>CAZCUX010000110.1:0-1891 GCA_964502005.1 uncultured Enterobacterales bacterium | reverse complement strand
GCTGACGGCCACGCAGGTCAAGGCGCTGAGCACGGCGCAGATCGACGCGCTGCAGACCGACGACATCGCGGCCCTCACGACCACCCAGCTCGCCCAGTTCGGCGCCGCGCAGATCCAGGCGTTGGGAACGGACGGCATCAACGCGCTCGACAGCAGCGAGATCGCAGCGTTGTCGGCGACTCAGGTGGCCGCGCTGACGACGGCGCAGGTCTTCAACCTGTCCACCGACGACCTCGTGGCCCTCACCAGCACACAGGTGGCGGCGCTGACGACGGCGCAGATCGACGCGCTGACAACGACGCAGGTCGCCGAGCTGACGACGGCGCAGTTGTCGTCTCTCACCGCGGGACAGGTGCGGGCGCTCGGGACCGGTGACATCGCCGTGCTGACCACGCAGGAGATCGCCTCGCTCGGCGCGACGCAGGTGCAGTCCTTGACCACCGCCCAGATCGGCGCACTCGGCACCGATGACGTGCAGGCGCTGGGTACGAGCCAGATCGTGGCCCTGACGGGCGACCAGATCGGGGCGCTGTCGACCCAGCAGATCGTTGCGCTGACGACGTCGTCGATCGCGGCGTTGTCGGGCACGCAGCTCGCCGGGTTCAATGCGAGCGAGGACATCGTTGCGCTGACGACGACGCAGGTGGCGGCACTGGGCGCCACGCAGCTCGGCGCGTTGTCGACGAGCCAGATCGGTTGGCTCGAGACGTCCGACATCGTGGCGTTGACGACCGATCAGGTGTCCGGTCTGACCAATGCGCAGATCGCCGCCCTGACGACGGCACAGGTGGTGGCTCTCGAGACCGCCGACATCGCCGCCTTGTCGATGTCGCAGGCGTCGGCCTTCGAGACCCAGGATGTCGCCGTGATGTCCACCGATCAGGTGAATGCGCTGCTGAGCGTCTCCCCCATCGTCCTCGACCTCGACGGCAACGGTGTCTCCACCACCGCCGTCGACCAGGGTGTGGACTTCGACGTGCTCGCCGTCGGCAGCACGCAGCGCGTGGGCTGGGTGGCGCCATCGGACGGCTTGCTGGTACGGGACCTGAACGGGGACGGCGTGATCAACGACGGTCGCGAGCTCTTCGGTGTCGGCACGCAACTGGCCGATGGCAGCCGGGCGGGCCATGGCTATGCGGCCTTGGCCGAGCTCGACTCCAACGCCGACGGCCGGATCTCGGCGGCTGACGAGGCCTTTGCCGAACTCCAGGTCTGGGTCGACGCCGATCAGGATGCACAGACCGACGCAGGCGAGCTCAAGGGATTGATCGACCTCGGGATCGTCGAGCTCGACCTGAACTTCGCGACCTCGGATCGCCTCGACAACGGCAACCTCGTCGGACTGATCTCTGGCTACACGACCGCGGACGGGCAGACGCACGAGATGGCGGACGTGTGGTTCCAGCGCAGTCGCGACGCAGCACCCCCGCCGGAACTGGACGAGTTGCTGGCCGCCGCGCCGCCGGCCGTCGAGCCGCCAGCGCAGGTGTCGGGCGTGTCGTCGTCGGCGCCGCCACCGGACCCGCTGCCGCCCGCCGGACCGTCGTCGACCCCCGGCGACGACGAGCTCAGACAGGTCGGTCCGCTGATCTGACCTCCTCACGCCATGCCGAGCCCCGCCCTCTGGGCGGTGGCTCGGTGTGCGCATCACGACGCCACTTCAGGGTTTGTACCGGCTTGCCCGTGTGCGGGCAGGTTTTGACAATCGGCAGCGGACAAAAACGTTTTTGATCATGTGCTGCGGGTGTTGGCGAGAACTTCGGGTTCAAGCGCGTGCTCGCAGGGCAGGGTCGACGTGCCGCAACCCACTGAAGGAGCAATTGCCATGAAGACGTCGATGCGACCGACCCGGTCGGTGGCCCTGGCCGCCGCCGCCCTGGCCCTGGGCCTG
>CAZCUX010000109.1:0-1934 GCA_964502005.1 uncultured Enterobacterales bacterium | reverse complement strand
CACTACTACAACCCAACTAGGCGTCACTCGACCCTCGACTACCTCAGCCCAGTTGAGTTCGAGAACCGCCATCAACAAGCCGCAAAGCGGTCCAATCCCCCAAGAACGGTCCGTCAAAAGGGGGTAAGGTCATTTTGCCTATCCCCAGAAGGCATGACTTCTGCAGCGGTGGCTGCAGCGGGTGGGGATGGATCAGCGGCAGGGGCAGACGGGCAGCATCACAGTGGTGCAGCGCTTTGGCTCGGCGCTGAATTTGAACCTTGAAAGTGCCTGCAATGCTCCGGTGGAATTGCCCGACGGTACGGTGGAGCCACTTCGGTAGGACATATGAGCCTGATTGGCGGCCCATTGGCCGGGTTGCTTTCTATTTAGGCGGGAGACCAACGGATAGTCGAACCAGACCTTACTTTACTTTCTGCGGAGTGAAAATGACGACGCTGCGTCGAATCCTGGTAAATCTCATGGCCTTGGTACTGGTGGCAACGGCCTGCGGAGAGAGCGAGAAGTCGGGTAGCGAGAGTGCCTGCGCGGGGGCACCGGACTGTACCGAGGACTCGGGAGGTGATTCCGGCGGTGACTCGGGAAGCGTAGTCGACAATGATGGGGACGGTATTCAAAGTACGTTGAATTCGGGCTTCGGAGCCCGGGTATCGACTCAGCACGCTGGGAGTCCGCCTGTACCAGCAGCGTCACGGACATGAGCCACATGTTCGAAGATGCCACCGCCTTCAACCAGGACTTGAGCGGATGGTGTGTGAGTCTGATTTCAAGTAGGCCATCCTCTTTTGACTCCTCCACCCCCGCCTGGACCGAGCCTCGTCCCGTTTGGGGAACCTGCCCTTCAAGCCCTTGATTTGTGCGCTCCTCAGTCTGTGCCCCCCCCCTTTTGGGGGCTTGGGGGGCAGGAGCAACGACGGCGGAAGCATCGCCGGCAAGGCCTACCTCATCCTCAGCGACCTGTAGCCCACCCCCTCCCTCCTGGCCGGCGGCGGCCACACGAAGGCACGCCGCCCGCTCTACACCCAACCCAACACAACCGCCCCACGCGGGCACCATCCAGTCCAGAGGCTTCACCCATCCACACCTGCGCTCGCCTCCTCCTCCTGAGCCTGGCCCTCCCGGCCTGCACGCCCGACAGCAAGAACCCGTCGTCCGCATCAGAGGAAGCCAGCGACACGGGCGAGGCCGGCGGAGACGACGGCATCCCCGATGACCCCAATGAAGACGCGGACGAAGACGGCGTACCCAACGACGAAGACTGCGACGACACCGACGCCTCGCTGGGTGCGCGCGCCGAAGACGCGGACTGCGACGGTACGCTGACCGCAGACGACTGCGACGACACCGACGCCACCAGCGCCATCCTCGCCGAAGACGGGGACTGCGACGGCACGCTGACCGCAGACGACTGCGACGACACCGACGCCACCAGCACCATCCTCGCCGAAGACGGGGACTGCGACGGCACGCTGACCGCAGACGACTGCGACGACACCGACGCCACCAGCACCATCCTCGCCGAAGACGGTGACTGCGACGGCACGCTGACCGCAGACGACTGCGACGACTCCGACGCTTCCGACCCTGAGTGTGACGGGTTCTACCTGGACTCCAACGGTGTCACGGTCCACTGTCCTGATGTAGCGGTCGGAGACACCGGGGTTGTAGAGGGGAGAACATACAGAAAGTACGATGAAACAGTGCTTCGGGGCCTGGGCTTCGACTCAGCGCTTTGGGGGTCCGCATGTACCAGTGGCGTCACGGACATGAGCTACATGTTCTACAGTGCCTACGTCTTCAACCGGGACATCGGCAGCTGGGACACCAGCAGCGTCACGGACATGAGCTACATGTTCTACAGTGCCTACGTCTTCAACCGGGACATCGGCAGCTGGGACACCAGCAGCGTCACGGACATGAGCTACATGTTCTAC
>CAZCUX010000108.1:0-1987 GCA_964502005.1 uncultured Enterobacterales bacterium | reverse complement strand
CTGCTTCGGTGTGACCCTGACAGCTCCTTTTAACCTTCCGGCACCGGGCAGGCGTCAGACCCTATACATCGCCTTACGGCTTCGCAGAGTCCTGTGTTTTTGGTAAACAGTCGCTACCGCCGCTTTGTTGCAACCACTCTCCCCTCCACGGGCTAGCCGCTTCAAGGCTCAGTGGCACACCTTATCCCGAAGTTACGGTGTCAATTTGCCTAGTTCCTTAACCTGGCTTCTCTCAAGCGCCTTAGTGTGCTCCACTCGCCCACCTGAGTCGGTTTGGGGTACGGTCACCAACCATTCAACGCAGTACGCAGCTTTTCTTGGAAGCATGGAACCAGTCACTTGCGGCATCATCCCTCAGGATTGTCTTTGCGTTTTTTTCCTACAAAGACTCCCTACAGACTTGCACCGGATTCCACCACCCGGCTGACCTTACCTTCTCCGTCCCTGCTCTGCTCCTGGTCGGCGGTGCAGGAAAATTCACCTGCTGCCCATCGACTACGCCTCTCGGCTTCGCCTTAGGGGCCGACTAACCCTGCCCGGATGATCCTTGGACAGGAACCCTTGGGCTTTCGGCGAGGAGGTTTTTCACCTCCTTTATCGCTACTCATGTCAGCATTCTCACTTCCAGCCGCTCCAGCACGTCTTACGGCGTACCTTCATCGCAACTGGAACGCTCCCCTACCACACCTTACGGTATCTACGGCTTCGGCGATGTGCTTGAGCCCCGTTATATTTACGGCGCAGGCAATCTCGACCAGTGAGCTATTACGCTTTCTTTAAAGGGTGGCTGCTTCTAAGCCAACCTCCTGGTTGTCTGGGATTACCCACATCCTTGACCACTTAGCACATACTTTGGGGCCTTAGCCGGTAGTCTGGGCTCTTTCCCTCTCGACGACGAAACTTATCTCCCGCCGTCTCACTCCCGGACTGTTCTCATCGGGATTCGGAGTTTGATAGGGTTTGGTACCCTCGCGGGCCCTAGCCCTTTCAGTGCTCTACCCCCAACGGAAATCATCCGAGGCTGCACCTCAATGCATTTCGGGGAGAACCAGCTATTTCCAGGTTTGATTAGCCTTTCACTCCGACCCACAGCTCATCCCCTAACTTTTCAACGTTAGTGGGTTCGGTCCTCCACGAAGTTTTACCAACGTTTCAACCTGGCCATGGGTAGCTCACCTGGGTTCGGGTCTGCATGCCGCGACTCTGCGCCCTATTCAGACTCGGTTTCCCTACGGCTACACCTCTCGGCTTAACCTTGCCACGACACGCAACTCGCTGACTCATTATGCAAAAGGTACGCGGTCACCCGAAGGCTCCCACTGTTTGTAAGCGCACGGTTTCAGGGTCTATTTCACTTCCCTCTCGGGGATCTTTTCACCTTTCCCTCACGGTACTTGTTCACTATCGGTCACTAGGTAGTACTTAGCCTTGGAAGATGGTCCTCCCAGCTTCCCTCGGGGTTTCACGTGCCCCAAGGTACTCAGGGTTCCCGCTGGATTCTTTCTGCTTTCGTGTACGGGGGTATCACCCGCTATGCCGCAGCTTTCCAACTGCTTCCACTAGCTTCCAGTTTCCGTGTGCAGGCCCTACAACCCCGACCCAGCGTACTGGTTCGGTTTGGGCTATTCCCCGTTCGCTCGCCACTACTTGGGGAGTCTCAATTGATTTCCTTTCCTGCGGGTACTTAGATGTTTCAGTTCCCCGCGTTGGCTCCGCTTGCGCGGTGACACGCCTTCTGCGTGCCGGGTTGCCCCATTCGGGTATCTCCGGGTCATCGCTCGTTTGCCAGCTCTCCGAAGCTTATCGCAGGCTCCTACGCCCTTCATCGCCTCCTAGTGCCAAGGCATCCACCATGCGCCCTTCTCTGTTTGAACTCTCAACTTAAGACGCTTGGGAGTTGAATCTATGCAGATTCAACGCCTCGCTCAGCGACACATGTGATTCGCTCACAGCGTCAACCACCATTCATATACGAAATTTCAAAGAA
>CAZCUX010000107.1:741-2173 GCA_964502005.1 uncultured Enterobacterales bacterium | reverse complement strand
GACCTGGCGCCTCTGGTGGCGCCAGCAACATCTGTTTCAGCTGTTTACAAGTGGTTGGATGCGGGGTTGCCTGAACTATTCTGTAACAGGTGCCGTGTGGCAAACGTTATGTTCCAGCTGGCGTTTTAGGTGGGTGTTTTGCGGTCGAAACGCCCTTCAAAGCCGGAGAAGTTCTTTGCCGAACGCAGGCTTGAAGGGGCAGACGCTGTGGGTTCTGGGGTGCGCTGGCTGTGGCGGGTGGACAACAGAGGCTGGGGCGATCTGTGAACGGGTCGGTCCGCGGGCGCGGGATGTCGGCCAGCTTTTTGTCTTTTTTTGGAGAACGATATGGAAGCGAACCGTGTGATGGCCCCGGCTTTGGTTGCCGATATGGCCGCTGGCGTGCAAAAGGTGGAAGTGGTTGCTGCGGCAGTGGGTGCTGTGGATGTGCTGGCAGGTGCGGCGCGAGCGGCGGAGGTTCAGCAGGCGGTGCCTTTGTGGCAGGCCGGTGGTGTTGAGCTGGGCCTTGAGGGGGCGGGAGCGCAGGCGGCGGAGGCGCAAGAGGTGGCGCAAGAAATGGCGCATGAGGTGCCAGAGGCAGGGGCGCAGCGGTCGGCCGAGCTGGGTTGGGAGGATGTCGAAGGCCAAGCCGAGGTGTCGGAGTGGGCCTGGGCCGGGACGATGCTGGCGCAGGCGGAGCTGGCGCAGCTGGGGACGGGGGCGTCGGCATCGGGAGCGGGAGCGGGAGCGGCCGCTGGAGCGGCTGGCGCGGCCGGAGGGCTCTCGGGCTGGCTGGGCTGGGCGGCCACGGCGCTGGGCGCAACGGGGGCGGCGGTCGGTCTGGGAGGCGGGGGCCAGAGCCGCAGCGGCGCAGGCGGTGGCGCTGCTGCGCCGACACAGCCTTCTGAGGCGCCGGCACCGCAACCTGAGGCCGAAGGTCAAGAGGATCCGGTGGAGCCACCGGCGCCACCGCCACCGCCCTCGATGGCAGTGGCGGTGAGCATGTCGGCGCCCCAGCTGGACGAAGGGCAGACCCTGGTGGCCGCGGTCAGCTTGAACAACGCCAATGGCAACGCGGCGCTGGCCTTCAGCGTGTCAGGCACGGCCACGGCCGCTGACCACGAGGCACTGGCGTTCAGCGATGGGGTGACGCGCAACGAAGACGGAACGCTGAACGTGCCGGCTGGGGTGGGCAGTTTCAGCATCACGGCGGTGATGGTGGAAGATGCGCTGACCGAGGGGCCGGAGACCCTGGTGCTGACGGTCGGTGGCGTCAGCGCCAGTGCAACGGTCAACGACACCTCACTGGCGCCGGCGGGGGTCAGCAGCGTGAGCAACAGTGGCTCGGTCAACGAAGGCCAGTCGCTGGTGAGCACGGTGACGCTGGACAGCACGGTGGGCAACGCGGCGCTGGCCTTCAGCGTGTCAGGCACGGCCACGGCCGCTGACCACG
>CAZCUX010000107.1:0-641 GCA_964502005.1 uncultured Enterobacterales bacterium | reverse complement strand
CAGCGCCAGTGCAACGGTCAACGACACCTCACTGGCGCCGGCGGGGGTCAGCAGCATGACGGGTTCGACCTTCGTCAACGAAGGCGGCAACGCGGTGGTCGATGTGCTGCTGAGCAACGAGAACGGCAACGAGGCCATGGCGTTCAACCTGGGCGGCACGGCCACAACAGGCTTGGACTACGGCCAGGCGGTGTTCAGTGAAGGGGTGACGCTCAACGAAGACGGCACCCTGAATGTGGCCGCCGGCATCAATGGCTTCAGCATCACGGTGCCGATTCTGGCCGACAATGTGCACAAAGAGCTGAACGAGACCCTGGTGGTGGGCGTGGGAGGGCAAAGCAGAACGGTGACGATCGGTGACGTGATTGACCTGGGCGTCCACGGCCAACTGATCCTGGGGGTGCAGGTGGACGAAAACAAGCTCTACTACGCGCTGGACTTCAACAAGGATGGGGTGCACAACAGCGCGGATGTACTGACGATGAACTGGTTGCGGGACAACCTCTTTGGTGGTGCTGCGGTGGACGAGAGCAACCGCAGCCTGACGATCAACGGGGTGAATCTGAGGTTGCCGACGGACGGGAATCTGGCGGCGGAAACCCATGTCAATCCGGGCCCCAATGCGCAGGGCGAGACGGATT
>CAZCUX010000106.1:0-2202 GCA_964502005.1 uncultured Enterobacterales bacterium | reverse complement strand
AGCACAAGTCCGGTTCTGTGAGAGGCGGGGCGGGTAACCGCCCCGCCTACTCGACATTATGACGATTTGGACGACGAACATAGCGGAGCTATGGCGTTTATCGCCAGTTGGGCGCAGCAGCGGTGACCAACCACCAATGCCCGAATCAGGGCCAAGTGGAGCACACACAGCAGGTCGCCTCCTCCGGCGAAAACTGCATCAAAACTCGCAACCTACCTTCACCGAATTCTTCCCGTCCGATCCCCATGACTGCCAGTTCAGTCTTGGTGCCACCCGGCACATCCCACGATCTTCCCCCTTCACCACATTCTCCAGAAATATTCGTACCGCTATCCGATCCCCTTACAATGACACGATCTACGAAACAACCAGATGTTGGTGAATAGGTCAAATCCGAGTCGGTGCTATTAGCAACCACCGCCGAAATAGACAGCTCCCTCTGTGGGCTCCCATTGTCTTCAGAACCAGCAGGAGCCGCCGCCCCAACTGCGACCGAGAAGTCCAGGTCAGACAAGCTACAGTCTGCCTTGGAGGCCGAACACCGATAATGCTCCACCTGGTCGAAACCATACTCGCGATTGAACCACTCCTCGCAAGTTTCTCCGTCAGAATCGAACCCTGTCCTCTTGCCACCACAGCTGGTCGCCACAATCAGGACCGCCCCCCAAAAGAACGGGTGGTCGCCGACCCTAATGGTGCAACCCAGCGCCACTCTGCTACTTTCCATAGATGAAGAGGAGCGCCGCAGCGTCTTCCGACGAAACGGACGACGAGGAGAACGAAACACCACTGCTTATCATGTCCGCTTCAAACTCAATCGCCATAATCGACGACCCATGATTTCCATTGTCCGGGTGATCAAGTCCTAGCGCATGCCCCAACTCATGGGCAAAGGTACGTCGGAGGTTGAACTTTCCAGGGACAGCAGCTCCCCCGACGGTCCATTGCAGCGCTTCTGCCTCGGCTGGGGGAGCGTCACGGCGGATTTTGGTGAACACGATCGTGTCACAATCGGTGAAGGCAGGTTCAGGAATGCACTCGGTCGCGGCAGTCCACCCGATTTCATAGGGATGCGCCCCCCCCATGAACACACCATGCTTGCCATCGGAATGGTCAATCACGGTGATCGTCGAATCGTCCATCCCAAGGTTCACCGTCACCGCCGCACTGTTTCCGTTCCAACTCGCTCCGTTCCAAGCGGCGGCCGCATCGCCAAACGCAGTACGGATTGCAGCAGTTCCTGGAGTTCCGGTAGCGGAAATGTTGAACGTCGCCTCGTTCAGACGGAAATCTCCCGAAACTGCTGAACTACCTTCGCACGCGAAGTCGCCGGTATTCAGATTATAGCCAGAAGCTACAGCTCCGTCCGAGGAGTTCTTCCGACACGACTTACTTGGATCATCCGCCTCTTTATCCACTCCACACGCGACCATAGGAATAGACAGCAAAGCCGCCACCAGACACCGATAACTAGTAGTTTACACAATGACTCTCCCAAGTAGCCTCAAGGTCCGCATTCGAAGGAAGAGCGACAGTGGGATCGAGACGAACTGCACCATCCATTCCTGCGATCAGCATTGGTGGGCCACCGGGCCTTGGAGCAAGCAGAAAGAGATGACGAGATCCCACATCCAACTTCGGCTCACCTCCGACGACCCGACGTTGACCGTTGATGACTCCCCCGAGCACGGTCAGTGGAAACTGTGGCGGGGGGGTGCCATGGGCGACTCGCTCCACCTCAATTGTCGCTGTGGTTGTGGCGAATCCAGTCGCAGAGTGTATGCCGTAGGTAGCTGAAATGGTCTTTCCGATTACTACCCATCCCGCAAGCTCGCAGAGTTCTGGATCAGAGAACCGCACAGTTTCAGCTCGTGCCGGCTCGGCTCCGACCAGTGCCACAATCGCTGCAAGCATAGATACCATCGGCGCCAATGATGTCTTCATCAGTGTTTCCCTTCGGCTGGGAGGAACGGGGACACGCCCCCAGACTTTCACAGTACTTCTACAGAGTGCTCGCTGCAACCGGCACACTCAATTCTCGGGAGCGCGGGTTGTAGCTGTTGCGCCCAACGCCCAGGCATAGACGCCGTTGCCGGAAGCCGTAGTGCAGGGCATCGGCAGATTCGTGGAGGCAGCTTGCTGCCGGAGCGGTGTGATCAGCATGAACATTCAGATCGGAGGTGAGCAAGAGCAAGTCCTGTC
>CAZCUX010000105.1:0-2256 GCA_964502005.1 uncultured Enterobacterales bacterium | reverse complement strand
CCCGACATCGCCAGCCCCAACAGACTTAGGTTGAGGAGGCAATAGCGACTAACGCAAAGCCATAGGCGCTGTTGCTGGACGAACGAGCAGGAGCCATCGGCCGAGTCGTGGAGGCAGCTTGCTGCCGGAGCGATTCGGACGATTGCGGATGCGAGGGAGGGAGGCAATAGTGCTTATGGCCAGTTCGGCGCAGTTCCCCGGGACGCGGACGAGTCCTCACTCGCACAATACTGTGTCAGTTGCGGAGACTGGTGGCGAAACCAAGGCACCGCTCATTGCATCAATATAGTAGATGGTACTGCGGACATCTGCGAAATCGCTTCCTTCACCACAGTCTTTCAAATTATGCCGCCCCCAGACCGCCCACATGGGAGCATCGCTCGTCACATCAATGACGAGCGATGTGCCACATAGAACATCTGAAGGCAGCCCATGTACCTGGGCGATGCACATCGCCGCTTCCGGCGAAAGTACTGCTGCCGGAGTCCCTTCATCCCACCACCCAGAATCGCCCAGCAATGCCACGCTTCCCTGAACCACGCCCCTACCGCCTCTCCGTACGCAACAGGCAACGGCCTCTTCCGTACTACCGCAGCTCAGAGCACACTTGTTGCTCCAACATCCGCTACCGCTTGGAGGGTGGTCCAACCCACATTGTTCTTTCGTACCACACCCCGAAACCAAACAGGCACCCAGTAGTGGCACAGTCCCCAATCTGGCAAGTCGACGTAGCCGCGCCGTACCAAATCCACCGAATCGGCAAGCTGCCATCGATGTTCAGGCTCCGTAAATGTATGCAAGAGTTGCAGCATCATAGAATCCGACCTTTCCCCCGTAGTCCTGCTGAAAATCTCCTCCCTGGTCACCGTCTACTTGGCTCGGGTACATCACCTCCCGCGACAAAGAGGTTGACTCCGCATGCCCCAACCCAAGACAATGTCCAAACTCGTGAACCAATGTCAGCGCGAGGTCGTATTCATTATTGTTAGCCGCTACACCATCAACGACCCATTGATACTCACTACCGTCCTTTTCTGACTTCGCGAAAACGACGATTGTGCACGCATCAACGGTACCGTCGAAGCCATCGTCAATCGAGTAGGCTCGGGCCAAAGCCTCGTCACCGTCCAGAATCCCGTCATGGGAGGCTACCGCAGTAGCGCCGAACTCGCCGGAAGTGGTCGACCATGGGCTCGCGACTGAGCCAGCAGATGTGGTCAGCTGCATGATGGCCCCTGTAGCGTTCCAGGCCCCCACCGCTTGGCTGACATCAACGTCTACTCCCGCAACCGTTGCGTTTGAAGATGCTGTCAGGGTCAGACTCGACACAATGGTAGAGCGGTCCACCACATACGTTGGTTCTACTGGATTGTCCTCGCACGCATGGCTAGCGAATTGCAGTTCGAACTCGGGATGAACGCTACCGTATTCCGCGGCGCATGGAGGTGGGTCGAATTTTATCAATCCGAGCCGACATCCCGAGCCAATCGGAAAAATCATCGCCAACGAAAAGAACGTGAGTCTATCCACCACACACCTCATCCCAGCGGGCCCGAAGAAATGACTCAGGAGGAAGGTTCGCGTCAGGCTCTAACCGGACCGCAGCCGCCCCGTCGAGCTTCACGACGAGGTCTCCCGCCCCAGTGTCAGCCAGCATCAGCCCAAACCTCTGACCGACCCCAAAAATTGGAACACCCCCAACCATATGTCGCGCACCTTCCATATCTCCACCAAGCGTGGAGAAGGACAGCGACGAACCAGGTTCCCCCTTGATAACCCGTTCGACGTTCACCGTTACAGTTGACCTGACGACACCCGAGGAATCCATAGCTGTTGACACAGCCGAAATGGTCCCAACGATGGCGTAAGTCGTTTCTTCACAGATCTCTTGCATAGGCCGCGCACGAACCACCGCACTGGAGAGGGATGGAATGCACATCGCAACCAACGCGACGCACAGCGTTTTTGAGCCTGACGTTGAGCCTCCTTTGTGATAGTGAGAACCGGAACGCGAAGTTGAGCAACAAGCAAATGGTATCTTGAACGAATCACTACGGCAAGCAAAATTTGGTGAGTTTCTTCGACGGTCAGAAACAGCACACGAGGGGAATTGCGCCGAACGCTTAGCCATAGGCGCCGTTGGCTATAAGCGCAGGCATAGCGACCGCAGGGAGCTATGGCAAGCTTATAGACAATGGCGATTATGGCCAGTTAGTCGCTGTTGCCGACGTCCGCCCTGGCACAGCATCGGACCAG
>CAZCUX010000104.1:0-2503 GCA_964502005.1 uncultured Enterobacterales bacterium | reverse complement strand
CACCGCACCAAACGCCCGCAACGCGCGGGCTGCCGCCGGACCCACCGGCGCAGGCCCCGATACGCGCATCGCCGCCACCGCGTTTCCTATGGGTTACTGGGAACATCTTGTACGCTGCAGAAAACGTACGGCGATGTGCCCGGTCGTTGACTTCGGGTTCGGGCACGGCGGGTCGTTTGGAGACATCGGACTTTGACATGGAGACTCACTTGTTGCCCTCTACCTAAGTTTTCGGGGGAATTTCGTGTCTCAACATTATTGGTATGGAGGGGGCCGTCGTCTAACTGGGCTTTAACGCCATATCTCCGCTATGGTCGTCGCCCAAATCGGCACAATGGCTCCGGCCGCAAGCGACCTCCACCACTCTGCCTATGCGGTCTCCTCCCGACGCTCCGAAACGGCGTCTATGCCTTGGCGTTAGCGGCCATGCTCACACCTCGATATGAAGACACTCCGAGCGGGCAGGAAGATGCTCCATCCGAATCACATCGCAGAGCAGAAGAGCCGGGCCATCTTTCGGATGTGCTGCCCCGACCATGTCGTGGTTCGCGACGAGAGCCCTGACCATGGATACGATTTCCAGATTGAGGTCTTCGATCCGGACGGTCACTCTTCCGGGATTCGGATCCTCGTACAGCTCAAAGCGATCAGCGCAGCCTCGGAGGATCAAACCAGAGTACGCGTGGAGATGGCTCGTCTGCTTGAGTATGCCCTGCGGGCACCGCTTCCCGTGCTAGTCGTTGGAGTTCAGAACCGCACCAAGTCTTGCTACTTTGCCTGGGAACGAGACCTCTTGGACGTCCGATCAACTGCGAGCCCACTGCCGGACAAGGTCGTCGTGCGACTTGAGCACATGACCCCGTTGAACGAGGAGGCCTGGGAAGGAATTGAACGAGACGCCCGACGCAGGAATCGATCCAGAGACCGGATTGGGCTAGAGTCTAGGCTCGACCAAGACGGTTCCGAACTGACGGTGCTGCAACAGGATGGTCAGCCTTCTTTGGGTCGAGGTGCGCTTCAGGCTGAGCTCGACCGTGCGAAACGCTGGGGTGTGACCCCAGCCGCAGGTCGGTGGGCGGACATCCTCGTTTCTGGTGGGCTGGCCTCAGGAGTTCGGATTGCGTGTCGCTGGGGGTCTGATGCACCTGTCGACCTCGTACACATTCCCGGCCTCGATGCTGATTGCTGGCCTATTCACGAAGGTCGGGCATTCAGACGAACTCGCTTCCTCCGAGCGGTACGGATCGGCCTCTACGTGGCTTGTGCCCTCTTCCGACCAGGCAGGCTCCGCGAGCCACGAGAAGTGAGTGACCTACGTGCGCTGGACAGTGTGCGGCTCATTGAGTCGGCCGCTTCTCATCTGTTTGGACTGGCACTTGTGGCAAACGACCTCGTGCGCCGGTTCGTAGGTGTTGTCGTTGAGGCGCCCAACGTTCGCGTCAATCCCGATTGGTGGGTCCTTTTCGCGCTCACACGTCTGCTTCCTACGCCACCTACGGTCGCCGCGGTTTGGGAACCGATGTTCGAAAGGCTCAGGGATGCCACCACTGATGCGCATGGCAAAGCGATTCATGAATACAACGCAGCGAGATGCGCTTTAGACTGCGGAAGATGGCGCCGGGCTGCCGTCCATTTGTTTTGCGCGCGTCGGTATTACCCGGAATACGAGGGGATGGCGCACTGGTGGGATGCGCTGGCAATAGCACTCTATGAGTCAGAACACCCGCTTTTCGCCTCCAAGGCCTATCTGAAGGCAGCGTCGTTGGAGCCATCGAGGCAATTCGCGACGGTCAGGGCGGCAGATTCCCTGTTGCGCTTTGGCGAAGTCGAAGGCGCCGAGGCACTGTTTCGCACGACCGGAGAGTACTGGCCCGATGACAACTATTGGGCGCTGAGGCTGCTCCTTGCCGAGAGGCTTCTTCACTTCGGTTTCAGGAAACCGACTGGAGTCGACAGGCCTGCGGTCAATGTGCCGACGCCTTCGCTTCTTCCGCCGGAGTGGTCGGTTGAAAGGATGTTGGCACAGACGCGAATGGGCGGTCCACTCGTTCGAGATGGGCTATTTTGGTTCAACTGGGGAATCACCCGCGGAAATGAGGGAGCATCTGCAGATGAGCTTTGCGCAATCTGGTTTGTTTGCGCGATGATTCAACCATGGGATGTGCAAGCGTGGTGCCACTTCTTCCTGTTCGGCTTTGGTGTTGCCGCTAGAGGTGATGGTGATGTTCTTCCGGTGATGCAGTCGTCGTATCCTTATGCGAGCCAACAGACTTTTGGCTCCTTGGATGAAGCCTGGGAAGAGGTGGTGTCACAACAGGCACCGAGCCATCAGTCGTTGCTACTTGAGCTCTTTCGCGTTTTACAGACTGTTGCCGACGACCCGCACGGCAGCTAACTGGGCATAAAACGCCATAGCCTCCAGCCTTCGCTCCGGGAATCGTCAGACTCGCTCCGGCTGAAAGCTGCCTCCACCACTGTGCCAATGTGGTCTCCTCTCGACGCT
>CAZCUX010000103.1:0-2720 GCA_964502005.1 uncultured Enterobacterales bacterium | reverse complement strand
CCTTTGGTGCGCTCGTCGTTGGTGGGGATTCCGTCGTTGTCGTCGTCGTCATCGAGGTAGTCGTCGGTTCCGTCGCCGTCGGTGTCGCCTTTGGTGCGCTCATCGGCAGTGGGCACGCCGTCGTTGTCGTCGTCGGTGTCGAGGTAGTCGTCGATGCCGTCGCCGTCCGAGTCCCCTTTTCCGAGTTCGTCGGCAGTCGGGACGCCGTCGCCATCGTCGTCGTCATCGAGGTAGTCGGGGAGACCGTCGCCGTCGGAGTCACCGTCGAACTCGTCGTAGTCCAGAATTCCGTCGCCATCCGTGTCGATGGCAGGTCCCAAGCCGAAGGTGTAGGGGTCGGAGACCGCTTCGGAGATGGTGCCGCTACCGGCGACGCCGGCCAAGTCGAGGGACAACGACTGGGCGCTCGATGATGTGCCCGCGATGAACTGGACCGTTGCACCTCCGAGCCCCGCCGCGATGAGGTCGCTGTAGGGAATTTGGAAGTCGAGGAAGTAGTCGGGATTTCCGCTGAATGTCGTGGCGGCGGTCGAAACCCGGAAGTTGCCGTTGAACGTCGCCGCAGTTTCCGAGAGGATGGTTTCCGCGACGTCCGAGGGGTCGCCTGTG
The DNA here is from genome assembly GCA_964502005.1 of uncultured Enterobacterales bacterium. GTDB lineage: Bacteria > Myxococcota_A > UBA796 > UBA796 > UBA2385 > CAJWOS01. The sequence goes on along the minus strand of CAZCUX010000103.1, from coordinate 2,111 downwards.
GAGCCCTGGGAGGTGTTTTCGGCGAAGAGCACCGTCGACGAACCAATCCCTTCTGCCATCAACGCGAATTCGTAGGCAGAAAAGTCGGCATCGGTGTCGACGAGCAGCCCCCAACCATAGGGTCGCATCGCCGTGCCGCTCGCGTCGAGGGGGTTGTCATCCAGGCGCAGCCGCACGAAAAAGGCCGTGCCGTCCCAAGCGACAAACACGGCGGGGTCGGTTGTAGAGCCAACCACTTCGCGACCGTTGTTGCTGCCATCGCCCGTGACGTCGCCCAAGCCGCTTCCCGCTTGCGTGAGGGAGTCCCATGTGGTGGGCCATGGTTGACTGGCTCTCGCCGTACCGCCCAGTACAGAACTCGCGAGGAGGCCCAACAACAGGGGGCCAAAGCGGGAACGGGCTGTTTGCCTCATCAGTAGACCTCGAAACACAGGAAAGGAAATCAAGGGGGGGGGGGCGCGGCAACCGCGAAAGCAGTCGCAATGCCCATCTTTCAGACGGGGCCTCTTGTATTCATGGAGAGGTTGGGAATGATTTGGAAAGAGAACTTGGATATATAGCTATTCGTAAAAAGCTTGCCAATATGGCGAATAAATCGCACTTTTTGTGCATATAAATTTGGGGACGTGGGACCGTATGACTTGCGAGAATGGCCGATATACGTGACACTATTTGTGTTTGCGGTCTTCCCAATTGCTTCGGATCCTGGTGGTGTAGTTACCACCTCGGTATGGGATAGGGTCGACCAGCACGCAACGCTCCACCGCAGGTGCACAGGCGCAGGTCGGAAGCTTCGGCGTGGAGGTCGCTTTGGTTGCTGTTGGCAACGGGAACGCTCCCCTATGCAAAGCGCGCCTTCGCGTTGTGGATACGCTCTATGCCGACAGATAGGTTTGGAAGGTCCCGTTTTGCGTTCGGACGATTGCAATCCAGTGTTGTTATCGACGATATTCTATCTTGTGTATCGGGCGGGGAAGCGCGGTGCCGCGGAAGGAAGTTTGGTATACACGTTAGATTGGCTGTATCTATTTACGGCGCTTATGGATGTGTTGCTATCTGTTTTGAGATGTGTTATTATGTGAAGAATGGTGGCACGTTTTGGGTGGGAGTAGGAGCCCCTCCCGCGTGGCCAAACGAAGGCAAATCATATGGATAGCCACGTTGCCAAGGCAAACACCGGCGACGCGTTGGTCGCAGGCGACGCAAACGCGCGTGCTTGTGCATCCACCCGTGCGATGGGTCTTCGCGTCCTACGGGGCCCTATTGTGCGCGCGTTGGGAGGGGAAGCGAAGAACATGCTCCCTTTTGTATAACAATACAGTATGGAAATAGTGACCATGGACCCGCTGTCTCAATAAATGTGTTTATGTGTTAGGATATGTTTTTATGTATATATTGATATAGCAGGAGTAGTTCGGAGGTGTACTGTATACGCGGCGAGCGCTGCGCCCAGAGACCCCCCGCGGAGAGGGGGCCAGCTGCGCTTCGCAACGCATAGGTGTTGGGACTCCCCGCGGCAGCGTCGGGCAACACGTGGGCCGCTCTCCCGATTCCATCCGCGGCCCATTTTGTTTTCTCCTTCTCGAATTGCTCGACCGCGCCGGTACCTCTGGTGGACGCGGTGCGGGAGTGCCTGGGGTGGCGGGAGCGTCGCCGCGTGTCGCAGGGGATACGCGGGCGTTGGGCCAAACTGTCGCAAATGGGTCGCAGGGTAGGCCCCCCCGCGCCAACGACGGGAGCCAACCGCGGGACACGTGCTGCGCGCCGACGCGATTTCGGGGCGGCGAAGGCAGCGGCGGTGGGTCGGCCGTCGTGCCCGGACCGTAGTGGCACCGTACCATCGCGCCGTGTAGGTCTGCGCGGCGCAGCATGCAACACCGATGGCCGCTTCCGCAGGGTGCGAAAACGGTCGCGTGGATGTTGTCGGCGCGATTGGCTGTGCTGGAGCGACGATGAGATTCTTGGTTTTCCCCTCCTTGCTGACCCTCGCTATCGCCTGCGGAGGCAAAGAGTCGGACTCGGGCAGCGGCACGTCGGGCACCGAGGCCGACGCGGACACCGACGCGGACACCGACGCGGACACCGACGCGGACACCGACGCGGACACCGAC
>CAZCUX010000102.1:0-2794 GCA_964502005.1 uncultured Enterobacterales bacterium | reverse complement strand
TCCCTTCGGTCGCTATGCCTGCGCTTATAGCCAACGGCGCCTATGGCTAAGCGTTCGGCGCCATTCCGGCTGCACTTGTTCCTTCCGAGGGTATCGACCGCCGGCCGTCGCCTAGCTCGCGAGCCTCGCTGCCCGACAAACTGGACGACCGCTTGGGACGGTCGATTCGACGAACGTGCACGCCCACTGCACTGAAGTGGCAGCAGGCACCGGTCGGGGTGAGGTTCGGACTGTCACGTTGCCATTCCACTACTGACTGGCGCGGCCCCGCCGGTGAAGGTCGGCGTGACGAGGCTGAATGAGGTAGGCCGTGAACTCCCCTCTGCCCTTCCGAGCGGAACCGGCTATGCTCTCCTAGCGTCCGAGGATGTTGTCGAAATGGACCGTCCTCTAGTACCTTCTCGCGCAATCATTCCATAGAGACACAGATGCCACTTCGGACTCCGCCAATGGCTCGGTCCTGGACCACTATCGCGTTCGCCGCGTCCTTCATCGTGGTTGGTATTGGATGGTGGGTGCTGGCCGTAGGCCAGGGCGATCCGCACGTACCTTCCTCGGTGTTTGTTCATGGTCGGCCGCTGTCGGTGGAAGACTTCGGGATTGTCGCGTTCGTCCGGCTTCATGTTGTTGGGGCGGGAAGGGTATTGGGACCTGTAGCGGCCCTCGTTGCGTGTGTCGGCGCGCTTTACAGCATGGCCCCAGATCGGCGTTCCCACAGGTAGGATGGCCGTTGTTTGCCCGGATTTGGGTCCGAGTCATCTGTCTGGGGTCGCATAAGTTCGTTGCGCTTCGACGCTCGGAACGGCGCCGAACTGGCGATAAACGCCATAGAGGCCCCCGAGACTCGTCCGGAAATCGTCAGACTCGCTCCGGTCGCAGGCTCCCTCCACGAATCTGCCGATGTCCTCCCGAGAACGGGGGCCTCAACGGCGTCTATCGCTTGGCGTTAGATGCAATACTCGGCTGCAATTGGGTTGGTCCAAAGTGATTTATTTTCGGTAGGGCGCGCTTATGGTTCTGATGGGGCGAGTCGGCCCAGGTCTACTCGGAGGCCCACACGGTGCGCCGGAGCTTCCTCGGCAGCGGGGGCTTCCGTTGGGCGGGCCGCTTGGTGGGGTTGAGCCATGCCGCGCTGCGCGGGAGGTGCGCCCGGTTGGGCCAGTGGGAGCGGTCGAGCCTACTCACCGAAGTGGCTTCCGTTGGGCCGAACGCCCGGAACGTGGTGCAGGGCCGTACATCGAGGCGCAGTCCGGCGGCGACGGGGCTTGATTTGGCCGATGATTGTCTGGGACCGGCGCAAATTCGAGTCTTAAACATTGGGATAGCTTTTATGTAGTCGTAAGGCGAGCGGACCCATTGCCGACAGCCGGCGTCGGGAGCTGTCGTGCGGCCCCGCCGAGTACTGCATCTAACTGGCCATAAACGCCATTGTCTATAAGCTTGCCATAGCTCCCTTCGGTCGCTATGCCTGCGCTTATAGCCAACGGCGCCTATGGCTAAGCGTTAGATGCAATACTCGGCTGCAATTGGGTTGGTCCAAAGTGATTTATTTTCGGTAGGGCGCGCTTATGGTTCTGATGGGGCGAGTCGGCCCAGGTCTACTCGGAGGCCCACACGGTGCGCCGGAGCTTCCTCGGCAGCGGGGGCTTCCGTTGGGCGGGCCGCTTGGTGGGGTTGAGCCATGCCGCGCTGCGCGGGAGGTGCGCCCGGTTGGGCCAGTGGGAGCGGTCGAGCCTACTCACCGAAGTGGCTTCCGTTGGGCCGAACGCCCGGAACGTGGTGCAGGGCCGTACATCGAGGCGCAGTCCGGCGGCGACGGGGCTTGATTTGGCCGATGATTGTCTGGGACCGGCGCAAATTCGAGTCTTAAACATTGGGATAGCTTTTATGTAGTCGTAAGGCGAGCGGACCCATTGCCGACAGCCGGCGTCGGGAGCTGTCGTGCGGCCCCGCCGAGTACTGCATCTAACTGGCCATAATCGCCATTGTCTATAAGCTTGCCATAGCTCCCTGCGGTCGCTATGCCTGCGCTTATAGCCAACGGCGCCTATGGCTAAGCGTTAGTCGCTATTGCCTCCTCACTCTAAGTCTGTTGGGGCTGGCGATGTCGGGAGCCGTTGGCTGTGCGGGGAGCTGGGGCCGTCGCATCTGTGTGGCTCAGTTGTTGAGCCTGCCGGCGGATTCTTCGATTGTGCATCTGCGAGCCGGCGGGGCTGGCTGGAGGTCATGGGCGGCCGGCTCCCGCTGCTCACTGCTGGGGCTGGCGGGCTTGTTGTCGAGATTGGCGGAGTCTTCGGCTCTGGGTCGGAGTCGTTTCCGGTTGTTGCGTGTGGGTTGTCTGCTTCCATTGGCTGCGAGTGCTGCGTCCCACTCAACGCCGAGCCGAGGAGCCGTTTCGGGAGGGGATTCTGGTGGCCTGAGCTCCGCGCTGGGCTGATGCCGCCTGGGCTCGGAAAAGCGCGGGACTTTCGGGTGTTGGCTGGCGCGGGACAGCGTCTTTTCCTCGGGGTGGGCGCGTGCGTGCGTTTGTGCTCCGAGGCAGTCGTGGTGTCTGGCTGGTCCGATGCTGTGCCAGGGCGGACGTCGGCAACAGCGACTAACTGGCCATAAACGCCATTGTCTATAAGCTTGCCATAGCTCCCTTCGGTCGCTATGCCTGCGCTTATAGCCAACGGCGCCTATGGCTAAGCGTTAGATGCAATACTCGGCTGCAATTGGGTTGGTCCAAAGTGATTTATTTTCGGTAGGGCGCGCTTATGGTTCTGATGGGGCGAGTCGGCCCAGGTCTACTCGG
>CAZCUX010000101.1:0-2816 GCA_964502005.1 uncultured Enterobacterales bacterium | reverse complement strand
ACCTGTTCAGCCACGCCCAGGTGATGCCTCGCCTGTCTAACTCGTTGGTGGTCGCCAGTAGGGACATGACGTAGGCACCCATGAGGGAGTGTCCTGGCGTGGCAATCAGGACATCGGCGTGCCCGGTCATGTGACGTCCGTGAGGGCGTGAACAACGACACCGGTGGGTTGGTCAATTGCGGGCGTGCTTGACACGGGGGCGGTGGTCAACGTGCCACCGACACCGCCCGCCACATACACGTCGTTACCGACCGTGAGACCGCGGATGTTCGTTGTACCGAAACCGGACGTTCGTGTTGTCCACGTTGTGCCATCCGTGGACGTCCGCAACTGACCAGCGTAGCCACCCGCCACATAGACATCGTTACCGAACGTGAGAGCGCGGATGACCGTCGTACCGAAACCTGACGTGCGCGTAGTCCACGTCGTCCCATCCGTGGATGTCGTCAACGTGCCATTGACACCGCCCGCCACATACACGCCGTTACCGAACGTGAGAGCGTAGATGGACGACGAACCGAAACCTGACGTCCTACTCGTCCACGTTGTGCCATCCGTGGACGTCCGCAACTGAGCACCGCTACCGGCCGCAACATACACGCCATTTCCGAACGTGAGAGCGAAGATGGATGCGAAACCGAAACCGGACGTCCTAGTTGTCCACGTTGTACCATCCGTCGAGGTACTCAACGCGCCGCCGCTACCGCCAGCCACATACACGCCGTTCCCGAACGTGAGAGCGAACATGGTTTCTCCACCGAATCCTGACGTGCGCGTTGTCCACGTCGTACCATCCGTCGAGGTAGTCAACGTGCCTTGGGTACCGCCCGCAACATACACGCCGTTCCCGAACGTGAGAGGGAGGATGGTTTCTGCACCGAAACCTGACGTTCGTGTTGTCCACGTTGTACCATCCGTCGAGGTAGTCAACGTGCCACCAGCACCGCCCGCCACGTAGACGCCGTTACCGAACGTGACGCCGATGATGTTTGACGTACCGAAACCTGACGTTCGTGTCGTCCACGTTGTAGGCTCAATGCTAACAGCGGGTATCTGCGGTCGGCTCACCCCAAACGATGACCCCGTAGAGGCCACGGTCAGTACCTGCGGCCCCTTGCCCGTCACCGACGCTGCGCCCACGCTGACTACCGTGTCGTCAGCGTCCGTCGTGACAAGGTACTTACCCACCGGGACCGTGACCGTCACCGACCCCTGACCGTCAGTGAAGTAATGCGACACGATAGGCCCCGACGCCGCAGGAGCTTTCCACGCGAGACCCGTCGAGGTGGACGAGTCAGCCGTGAGCACCGTGTCATCAGCGCCCACCGAAAGGGCGACAGCGGTGGAGCCGTCGCCCGCCGCGATCTTGCCCTTATCGGCAATAAGAGATGTCGCGATAGCGCCCACATCGGACGCGCTAGGCAGGGTGTGGACGTGGTCGCCTCGAGCGGCCGTCGTCGCCGTGCCCGCCGTGGCGGTGCCGAGGGCTTCGGGAGTCGCCGAGCTCAGGGTGGTGCCCTCATGGACGTGGTCCGCCCTGGCCGGGCTAGTGGCGGTGCCCGCGGCTGGGGTGCCCACGGCCGCCGGGGTGGCGTCGGACAGGACCAGGTCAAGGGTGCGGGAGGCGGACAGATCCCCACCGCCCGCGAGGCCGGTGCCTGCCGTGATCGTGGTGGCCGTGCCGACCGCGCCGACGTCGGCGGCGCTGGGCATGGCGTGGACGTGGTCGGTGCGGGACGCCTCAACGCCCGTGCCAGCTGCGGCCGCGCCTAGCGCCTGGGGGGTGGCGTCGGCGAAGTCAACGACTAGGGTGCCGCCGGTCGCGGTGCCCAGCCCGGCGCCGTAGAGCAGGCTGAAGTTGTTGGAGAAGTAGTCCAGCGGCGCGCTAGCGCTCAGGCCGGCAAGATCGCCCTGGGGGCCGGTGACGAGGACGAAGTCGAGGACCGCTGAGCCTGAGGTGCCGCTGTTAGTGACGGAGGCGGTGCCGCCGTAGGCGACGCTGGTGACGGTGCCGACGGTGACGGTGGCTGCTTCACCCTGCGGCCCGGTGGCTCCGGTCGCGCCGGTCTCACCCTGGATGCCTTGCGGCCCCTGGGGTCCGGTCTCACCTTGCGGCCCGGTGGCGCCGGTCTCACCCTGCGGGCCAGTGACCAGCACGAAGTCAAAGACCGCGGACCCTGACGTGCCCGAGTTGGTGACGGTGCCGGGACCGGGGTAGGCGACGGTGCCGATGGTGCCGACCTCAACGGTGGCCGCAGCGCCCTGGGGTCCGGTCGGGCCCGTCGCGCCGGTCGGCCCGGTGTCGCCGGGGACTAGGACGAAGTCAAGGACGGCCGCCGAGCTGCTGCCTGAGTTGGTCACCGTGGGCGTCCCGCCCGCGGTGCCAGCGGTGACTGTGCCGACGGTGACCGTAGCGGCCGTGCCCTCGGGGCCGGTGGGGATTCCGAGGTCGAGGGTTTGGTTGGGGGCGAGGCCGGTGATGGTGGCGGTGGCAGCTGACCCGGCGGGCAGGGTGGACACCGTGCCGATGGCCAAGCTCGACGCCAGGGAGTAATACTCCGGGCCAGCGGGCGCGACTGGTGCTAGGTCGGCGAGGTAGACGGTGCCGCCTGCCGCGACGGTGCCGGGGATGGCGATGTTGTACGACTGGGAGACCCCGTCGACAACTTCGCTGACCCCGTAAACCCACCCCTCAGGCGACAGGTCGGAGTCGTCCGTAATGGGCAGTGTGACGGTGAAGTCACCTGCCGTGCCCAAAGCCTTGGTCACGGTCGAGTTGGGAATGGCGATGTTGGCGCCAGAGTTGAGCAGCCACG
>CAZCUX010000100.1:0-2832 GCA_964502005.1 uncultured Enterobacterales bacterium | reverse complement strand
GTCAAGTTCTTCATCGCCGCCTTGAAATAAATATTCCCCGGCGCGGTCAGCGTGATGTTGCCGCCGCTGATGCTGATGCCCGCACCACCAGCGGTCAGCAGAATCTTCTGTGGGCTGCCGGCCTTGATGCTGGCGTTTGTGCTGGTCACGTCCACCGCCTGGTCGGCGGCGATGCGGATGGCGCCTTGCTGGCTTTGCTGCACCACGCTGCCGCTGGCCGCGTGCAGTTGGATGCCGGTTTGCTGGCTGGGCTTTTGGCCGTTGCTGGCCTTGCCGTAGCTGTAGAGCACGATGCCGTCTTTGGCCGCCAGCGCCCAGTTGCGGGCGCTCAGGTGGTTGATGTCTTGGCCGGCCACCACACTGGCGCTGGCGCCCGCACTGGCAATGCCGCTGGCCGCTGTCGTGTACACCACGCCCTTGGGCGCGGCCAGCACCATGTCGGGCCGGCCCCAGGCGGTGGCGCTGCCGGTGCCGCCACCAATGGCGCCACTGGCTTCGCCCACCGTGGCCGTGCCTTTTAAGCTCTGCTGCAGCGCCCACAGGCCTTGCTCGGCGGGTAGCTGGCGGGCGGTGTCGGCTTCGGTGGCGCCTTTTACGGTCGGTTCGGTGGGGGTTTTGGCTTGGTGGTCTTGCGCGCTTTGGGCCAGGGTGTGCAGCAGCTCTTGGCCGGCCTGCAGGCGGGCCAGCGGCTCGCGGCTGTTGAGCTGTTCGCCGCCCTGGGTGCTGGGCGCCTCGCGGTGGGCGCTGATCAGCAGGCCGCTGCCGGCGCGCACCGCGCCCCAGGCGCGCGTGGCCAGCTCCAGGCCGTGGCCGCGGGGGCCCAAACGCTGGTTGTCGTTTTGTTGCAGCAGGTGGCCCAGCTGCAGCCGGGTGGCCGCCTGGGTGGTCGACAGCTCAATGCGCTGGTGCGCGGGTGTGTCGTCAAACACCAGCTGGTTGTAGCCGCCCATGCCACCGCCGCCGCTGTGGCCGCTGTCGGGCAGGGCCTGGGTTTTGATGCCGGAGAGCACCGCGTTGTGCGCGTGTGCGCCGCTGCCGCCGGCAAACCAAGCCGGGGCGTTGCCGGTGGCCGCACCGGGGCCACGGGCGCGCTGGTTGCCTTGCGCATCGGCCTGGCCCTGGCCGTTGTAGACGCTGCCCATGACCACAGGGCGGTCGATGTCGCCGCCGATGAAGCCGACCAACACCTCTTGGCCCACGCGCGGGGTGAAGACGCTGCCCCAGTTCTGCCCGGCAATCGGCGTGGCCACCCGCACCCAGGTGCCCACGGCGGAGGTGCCGGGGGCGTTGTCTTCGCCGCTGGGGTGGGGCAGCTGGTGCGAGGCATTGGCGCCGCGCTGCCAGTGGAACTGGATGCGCACCCGCTGGTCGCGGTCGACCTGCACCGGCTCGCCGCTGCCCACCACCACCGCGGTTTGCACGCCCGACACGGTGGGCCGGGGGTGGATGCGCGGATCGGGAAGGGGAAAGGGCGCGCCGCTGTGGTCGCCGTCGAGCGCCACGTTCACACAGCGCACCGCTTGGGCGCGCGGCTGCAGTTGCAAGCGGCAGTGGTGCAGCCAGGGGCTGTCGGCTTTGCCCGATGCGATCTCGGGCTGGCTGCGCGCCAGCGCGCCGGCCACACCGGCTTTGTCGGCAGTAATCGCGCCAAGCAGGCTGTCGACAGCGGCTTTGTGGTCGGCGCGCAGGTTGTTGCGCGCGCTGTGCTGGGCGCGCAGGATCACCAGTTCGGCGCGCTCGGGGCTGCTCAAGCGCGGGTTGCCTTGCACCGCCACATGGGTGCCGGCGCGCGCGGCGCGCCAGCCGCCTTCGGCGCTGACCTGCCAGCGCAGCGCGTCCACCGCCTCGGCCTGGCGGGTGATCAGGCGCTGGCCTTGGTCTTCGGTCTCGTAGGCGTAGAGGCCCGGAATGTCGTGCAGCGCCAAGGACGACAGCAGCTCGGGAACACCCGCGCCGTCCACCAGGCCGGTTTGTTGCACCTCGCGCAGCGACACGCGGCGGTAGTCGCCGCTGGCCAGGGCAAAGCGGCCGGGGTGCAGAGACGAATGCTCGCGCATGCGCCACAGCGCGTCGGCGTTGAGCGTGGGGCCGCCTTGGGCAAAGCGCACGCTGGGCTCGCGGTTGGCGGGGAAGGCGCCGTTGTGGTCGGCAATCACCAAGGTGTGGCCGCCGGCCTCGGGCCCACTGCCCACCGCGCCGGTGCATTCCCAAAAGCAGAACAGGCCTTCTTCGCGCATGAGGCGCTGCACAAAGGCCAGATCGCTTTCTTGGTATTGGATGCACAGGCTGCGCTGCGGGTAAGCGGCGGGGTCGAGCAGATCCCAGCGCCACTGCGGGCGCAGCGTGCCTTGGCCAGCGTAGTCGGCAAACACCGACTCGATGATCTGCACCACGGTGAGGCCGTTGAACACAAAGCTGTCTTGCCGGTGTTCCAGAAACGCCAGCCAGGGCTGCACCACCAGGCGGTAGCGGGCCAAGCCGCCGTCAGAGCCGAGCAGCGCGGCCTGCGTCACATGGCCGTGCCAGGGCTCGAACACGCCCACACCGGCGCTGCTTTGCAGCTGCAGCAACACCGGCTGGCCCATGAGCGACTTCAGCTCCAGGTGCGCGTTGCCGCACAGGGCAATCACCTCCAGCCGCTGGCCAGCCGGGTTGGCCGCCTGCGCCGCGCCCACGGGCAGCGGACCAATCGCGTCGTCGATGCTCACCGATTCCACCACCAGCGCGTCTGGCCCCAGCGGCGTGTGCAGGCGAATGAGGCGGGCGTTCTGGCTCGGCAAAGCAGCGCCCAGCGAGGCGATGTGCTGGGCGATGGCGGTGAAGAGGCTCATG
>CAZCUX010000099.1:0-3026 GCA_964502005.1 uncultured Enterobacterales bacterium | reverse complement strand
GCGACTTTGGCCTCTGCAGCCTCAGCGCGGGACTTCCAGTCAATCGTAGGATCATAGGTGATTTGCGATCACATGCTTGGATCCTGTTGTCAAGTGCTGGAAGATGCAGAATGGGGCTGAACGATTACAGGCGGAGAAGCGCAGATGCGAGGTTGTGTCGCGGGGCGTATGCGAAACACTCTCCGCGGTCGGGAAGGGCAATCGGTCGGTGGAACGGAACGCGGTCGACACTGTTGCGTTTGGTGATTGGAAAGGGTGCAAATCGGCCGCAGGGAGTTAGAAGCAGTTGCGCGAGCAGCTTTGCCACACCGACTCCCCCTTCCAACCGCTCATGGTATTTCCGGCGCCATGCAACCTATTCGGACGCGCCGAGAATCGCAATGGGTCGCCTTATGTATAGCCTTCGCCTTCTCCTGCTGGTTATGCTGGCGGGTTGTACCTTTAAGGCTCCGCAGCCTCCGCGTTCGCTGTCCCTGAACAACACCGAGAAGGACCAGTGGGACACCATACCGACCGAATCCGACGACGGGCGGTTTTATCCCTACGAGGTCTGGAGCGGCGATGGCTACCCCTCGGGGTTTGCCTGCAGTCAGGACAAGGGGACAATCGTCCACCACTACGACACCGACGCTTTCTTCCGCCTGAACAGTGCGTCCATCGTGGGCCGGGCCAATCTCGGGAGCTCCACCAGCCTCGACCCGATGTTCTACATTGCCCCAAACTACGCGCAAATCGAATTCGGCCACGCGGGGTGTGAGGGCAAGGGCCGAATCGTGACCCAGAGCGCAATCAAGGCTGTCACCCTGATTGACGCCAACGATGACCGGAACTACCCCAACGCATGGTACGTCGACTTCAACATGGCGACGAACTCCAGTTCGGACACCAAAGAGTTTACGTCTGGCCTCTTTAACCTCTATTGGGGCGGTGGGTGGTCGGCGTCTGCCACCAGCCGCGGCGCACCCGACATGAAGGTCTGGTTCAACTACCCCAACCCCGTCCAGATGTCGAAGTTGCACACCCTGACCGCGGGTGCGCAGGAAGAGATGCTTAGCGGACTCTGCGGCCTCTACCACCGCTCCGTCGAGCGGGGGGACTACTGGAGCGTTACGGGGTTTGTGGCGAGTATCACTTCCGAAGGGGAGGGGGACTTGAAGTCGTCCGCCGCCCCCTCGGAGGAGTGGGCGGAAGGAGAGAGTGACATCCAGCTGGTCCTCGACTGGGGCGAAGAGCGCGACGGACCTTGCGAAGCGGTCGTGGAAGGCGCGGACGACGACGCGGGGTACACCGTCGGCGATGTTTACTGTCAGCAGGTCGAGAAGGTGGTCAGCTACGGGCCTTCCCGGTGCCAGCCCGGAACTGCGAGACTCGTGTCGACAGGCTGGAAGTGGCAGCACGAAGCTGACGCCTACACCATCCGCTTCGAAGCCGAGAGCGGACGCGTGGGTCCGGGGGCGCACATCACCGAGATCCTATTGGGTGACAAAGATGATTTGCTCCTCCAGGGCATGAACAACTGGGGCGAGCTCGAGATGAACGCGGTCATGGACCTGGGGCATCGCCCGATCGGTGCAGTTCTGGGGGCGAACAGCGGAGACCAGTGGTTGGTCAAGTTCGACTGCTCGCTCCCCTACATCGAACGCGCCGTTCCCCCGCGTGCGTGGGTCGTGGATATAGATGGCACCCAACTTACGGTGACGGACATCGAGCTCTACGAGGGCGCCGCGTACCGCGGCCGGGAGTTCCGCCTTGCAGGGCGCGTGGAAACAGTGACGGTGCCGGTGAAGGATGGTGCGGCCCGGTTAGCGATTCGGGACGGAGACCAAACAAAGGAGGCAACATGGAACGAGAACGGCGAACCCGTACTGTGTGTCGAGGGCTACTGTTTCTCGGCCTCGGCGCTGTAGGCTGCGCGGAAGATCGCTGGGGTGTCCTGTCGAACACATGCGAGCAGGACTGGAGCCTCTATGGGGCGCCAGAGAAGCCCTGTGCGCAGGTGATCGACGATCACTTCGGCATCGACGCGCAGAATTGGGATGAAGAGAAATTGAGTCGGGTGCGATGGGCTGCATGGACGGTGGCCTTTGCTCCCGTGGAACTCAAGGGAGGGTCCACGCAAATCGAGATGTACAACACCCTCGCCAGAACGAAAAAGACGGAGTGGTGCGACAACTCCCGCTTCAACCGCTTGACCCGCAAGATGTGCCTCCACCCCAATCCGGGCATGGAGGCAATGTTGAGCGACTTCATCCATGAAGGGGCCCACAATGCGTTCACCCATGGGGCCGGCGGCTACGACTACAGCTTCGAAAGTCCCTACGGGTGGGCCGCTCGCTTCAACTGGGCCATGGCACGGATGCTCCGCGAAGACGGTGACCCGCTGGGAGCCCGCGCCTTCATGTACACCGCGAAGGCCGACTCGCGGTTCGTCAAGTAGCCCCCGCAGGATTGCCCATCCGGTGCCTCTCTGCGGATAAGTTGCACCCGATAAGCCATCGTTTGCCTATCGGTCAGCCATGGAATGTGGCTTAACCGCTCATCCTTTTTACACTAAGCAGAGCATCGTTCGACATCGTATTGGGTGAATGCTCGGTCGCTTGATGGGGCGAAGCAGCCCTGCGTCGGAATGTCGGTGTGCGCCAATTTCGGGACGCAATAGATACGTGTCGTGTTGTTGTCGTTTTCGGTTGCATGCGGTTCCGGTTGGGAGACCGTCGGCGGTGGGAGCAAGTGGCGTGCCTCGATGGCAGCCAGCGTGGGCCGTTCAGACGCTTTTCATCGGCGCCAGGTGTTCCCCGTCGCCCTTTGCGGTTCCGAGCCGCGTTGGGTCGCGCGCGGTGCCACGCACCAAAGCAGCCCCTCGTTTCTAACGCGTATATTTATGGCTTCCGCAAAGTTAGGCGGTGGCAATCGGGTGTTTACGCAAAGAAGCCGCTGCGCCCCCCGCGCCAGCGCCTGACCTCGCCGCACAGGCGCGCCACGACCACCATAGGGTTCCCCAAATGGCAACCGCGGAAGCCAAAACA
>CAZCUX010000098.1:0-3030 GCA_964502005.1 uncultured Enterobacterales bacterium | reverse complement strand
GTGAGACGCCGGTCATCGAGCGCCCGGCCCGAGGCCGCCGTCTCAACCTCATCGGCGCCATCGCGCGCGACGGCGTCTGCGCTCTGCGCCCCCTCACTGGCTACGTCGACGGCGACGCGTTCCTCGCATTCCTTCGAGACGATCTTGGGCCAGCGCTGAACCGGGCCGACATCGTCATCAGGGACGGACCCAGGAACCACAAGGTGCCCGGCGTGACCGAGAACCTCGCGAAGTTCGGCGCAACGGCGCGCAGCCTGCCTACAGCCCCGAACGCAACCCTATCGAGATGACTTGGGCGTGGCGCAAGAAGCGCGGGAGAGACGTTCCAAAGAGGACTCTTGGGCTCCTCCGCGGGCGCGTCGGCGACATCTGGGAGAAGGTCACTCCCGCGCTCTGCGCGTGCTGGATCCGGCACGCCGGCTACCGTCCATCAACATGACCCCGGAAGGCTGTATTTGGGTCAATACGTTGCGAAAGCGCGCGGTGGACGGATGTTGGGAAAACGCGGTCCCGCGCATCCGTTTTTCCGCTGAATTGGTATTCATTGAACGTGTTCATTGAACGTGTTCACTGGATGTAGGGAGTACAACGAGGTGTCCGGGGCCTACGACGGCGTGCGTCTGTCGCGGCTCTCAGAGGTGCGAATGCTAGCGACCCAGGACAATTGGTGGAATCGGTGGGTGCGGGAGCCACAGGGGCGCAAAATCGTGGCGGTGGCCGACCTCGCCCGCAAGGCGCCCGAGCTTCGCCGGGGCTACCGTTGTATTGTGTGTGGGGACCCAATGGTGATTCGTTCGGGCACCCATGTGCGGTGCCACGCTGCCCATAAGGCCAATGCGGTGTGCGCGTCTTCTGGGAGCCTCGAAACGGCGAATCATCTCGCGGCCAAGTTTTGCCTGCTCGAGCAGCTCCGCGACCACCCCGACACGCCTTGTTTGCTACGGTTGGGGCCAAGCGACGCAACGGCGGAGCCGCGGCCGTGGTTGGCAGGGCGCCGCAGCGTGGACGTGGAGGTCGCCCTGTCTACGGGCACGGCCAGGTTGCGTCCCGACATTATGATTACCGATAACGAAGGGCAAAAGCACTTTATCGAGGTAAAGGAGACGCATGGGGTGGACACCATGCGGTGTACCCAGCTTACGAACGCGGGTGCGTCTTGGATTGAAGTGCATGCGAGCGATATCGTCTCGGACAATGGCGACGGCTGGACCTTGGCCAAGCCACTGGTGGCCCATCGTTGGGGCGGGTTTGGCGACGACGCGTCTCCCACACAGCAGACCGCGCCCCCAGACAGCGCTCCGGTGGTGGTGCTTCGTGCGGAGCGGCCGTTCGCGCTCGTGTTGATGGACGAGAGACGGTTCAGCGATGCGTTGCTATTGCGAAGCCATCGGCAGGAAGACGGGACGTCGCTGCTCATGCTCGAACGGCGCCTGCGGCCGGAGGTTCTGGCGATGGCCACGGAGCCGTTGACCCAAGCGGACAAACAGGATTTCAACCGCGCGATACGCGCGTTTGGGGCGTTGTTGGTCGACCGGTTCGCAGTACGCCTTATCGCCCAACCTTGGATTCGCTATGGTGGTCGTTTGCCGCCGGTTGAACAACCTGGCCATTGTCCTCGCACCGCCGCGCGCGCGGGTGCATAAGGTTGGGATACGGCGCGGGTATGGTTACGGTTTGCGGCTTCCTCCGTCGTTTCCTTACGAATAGGAAGGTGTTGGGTGGGGGCGCATATGGACACTGCGTCTAAAGATAAGGATTTTCCTGGTGTGGGTATGGATGCGTCCATTGGCGAATAAGGCGGCAGAAATTGGCGTATGTTAGGAACAATGCACGCGTTCCGTCGAATGTATTCTCACTTACAACACCCGCCTCCGGAGGTAACACTGCCGGAGACACCGAATGGCCGGCGTCTGCGAGTGGCCGACACCTCCCGGGAGACGGTTTTTGTACCTGTACGTCAGGTGGACGCGTTCGCGTCGTTGCGAGCGGAGCCCGGTGGGGGGTGGGTCGCGATTGGGTAACCAAATCGGAGATATGCTATGG
Organism: uncultured Enterobacterales bacterium; assembly: GCA_964502005.1. Classification (GTDB taxonomy): domain Bacteria; phylum Myxococcota_A; class UBA796; order UBA796; family UBA2385; genus CAJWOS01. The sequence continues at coordinate 987 of CAZCUX010000098.1, read as the reverse complement.
AAACGGTTCGCGGTTTGTTTGTGGTTATGGGCGCGCTGTCTATGTTTGGGTGTTCCGGCAAGTCAGGCGGGGAGGACTCCGGTGGCGCATCGGGCGTCGGGGGATCTGCTTGCTCGGACGAAATCTTGGGGGCCGCGACCGGAAGCGCCGTGGCTTCTGGCTCCTCTGACGGTTGGACCAATGATTACGAGCCATGTGGCGGCGACTTTGCGTTTTTGAGTGGAACGGACACTGTGTTTCATTGGACGGCGCCGTCTTCGGGCTTGTTTACCATCGATACGTACGGAAGCGATTTCGATACTGTGTTGACCGTGCTTCCCGAAGGGTGTTCCGGGGCCTACTTAGAATGCAACGACGACTGGGATGGGCCACAGGCGGCGCTGGTCATCACGGCCGTAGAAGGGACGGGCTACGAAATTGTATTGGACTCCTTTAGCGCCTTAGATAGTGGAAACTATGTGCTGAACATTCGCGCGGGGGAGGTCCTCCCTGCGGTGGACTCTGGCTGGGGGTGGGACTCCGGTGCCCGCCTCGGCGCCCACCGCGTTTCCGGTGCCGCGTTGCCGTTGTCCCTTGGGACCGGGCTGATGGTCGTGTTTGTTGTCGCTGCCTTGCGAAGCCGACAAGACGACGAATGACCCGCGGCTGCCGAAATCGCGGCAGAATGTACCGACGCGCGATGTCTGCCATTTGGTTCCCCAGATGGCCGTAAGGGTCGCGGTATACGAAATGTACCCGCTACAGAATGTGTTTTTCTGGTCGATTGTCCCCTCATGCTTGTCGTTCGTGGCATAGTGTGGTGTCCCCAATTTCTAGACTTTGGAGGTTTCTGATGGCGAGTTTTCGGATGTTGACAGTCGCGCTGGTGTTGGGCGCGTCGTTCTCGGTTGCTTGTACGGACAAGTCGGGCGCCGACACCGGCTCCGTCGTGACGGGCGAAGGCGAAGGCGAAGGCGAAGGCGAAGGCGAAGGCGAAGGCGAAGGCGA
>CAZCUX010000097.1:0-3139 GCA_964502005.1 uncultured Enterobacterales bacterium | reverse complement strand
ATGCCAGGGCGTCGAGGGTCTGAAGGGTTTGTTCGCGGGGAAATACGACTGACCGTGCGTCCGCAACCGCATTGGTGCGTCACAAACCTGCACAGCGCAACGAAGCGACCTCGTAATCGTTCAGCCCAACTCGAAACGCTAAAAAAGCCCGATTTAGCATAACCACGCCAAACCGGGCCCCTCGTCCACGACCTATCCCCAACTCCCTACGCCACCCGCAACGGTCGCGGTTCCCGAAGTCCACAACAGGACGCCATCGCCTCTGAGAGCCGCGAAATAAGCGGCACCCCCTGCTGTTTGCAGGTGGCCCACACGGAGAGTATTCGCGCGACGAGCTGGCTACCCGCATCTGAGCGGGCGCCGAACCTGCCTTTTCGTCAAAGCTCCACGAGGCAAAGCGTTCTGCATGATTGTTGGTCAGTTCGAGGCTGTCCTGGTCGATAAACGCGAACGCCGTAGGCCTTAATCCCACGATAGGCCACGCCGTTGCCCATTTTGTTCGACGCCACGGCCGACCAAGCTCGCATTTGCGTACAAAAAGCTGCGAAGGATGCTTGGAATTCGCTGCGGGTGAGGCTTCCGGATCTGAATGCGTTCCAGTGACGGTACATTTCGTACACGCCCTGCAACGGTTGTCGCGCTTCGGTGTCGTCGGGGTTCGATTCGACAAGGCTGCGGGGAGCCACGCGCGGACCTGCGCGTGTGGCTTCGACGCGTGCGAACCGCGAAGACGGAGAGCGCCGCGGTGGAGGCCGTCCACAACCAGCGTCGTTTGCTGCGCTGCGCATAGCCCGCCTCGTCCATGAAGACCTATGGCGCGTCGGGCAACGCATTCTCCAGGTCCGTGACTGGTGCCGCGATGGCGCTGCTGACGCGCTCGCAGACGGCCTGCACGGTCCCTTCGTACAGGCTCCCGCCCAGGATGTCTTCGCGCCGTTGCTTCATCGCGCGCGAGGCGGAAACGGCCCGTCAACATCGCGATAATCGACATGAGGCGCGCCCCCGGGTACCTCGTCTGGTCGGCTCGAAAGGGTGCTTCGTTCACACTTTGCCGCAACGGCAACGCACCTGCTGCGCTTGACACTCGCGGATAAACGGGTGCACTGGCGGCAGTTCGGTCGCAGCATGGGCACGCCTTCTGCGGGCTGCTCGGCCAGCGATTCGCCGCAGCACGCACAGTCTTCCGCACGCACGGCCACGATTTCGTCGACCTCGGTGGTCGGCAGCAGCTTTCGGCGGTTGCCTTTGTGGCCCGTCTGTTCAACGGCCTTTTTACCGGAAGTCTCCTTTTTCCCGTCGCGCTTTTCGACCCGGCAGGTCGGTGGATGGCGGTCGATGGGAGTTGGTCGCGTTTTGGCTGCGCCGTATCAACAGCGCCGCGAACTTTCCTGTGAGCACCGCGCAATCGCATCCCCCCCCTCACCGCTCGACACCGCGTACCCGTCTCGTTGCTCTTCCACCAACAGAGTCCCATTCACGCAAAGCGAGCACTGAAATCAAGCGGGTACTTGCTTCGACGTCCAGCCATAGGCTGGTCCACCTTTGCAACACATCCATCTACCAGTCCGGCTCTCAGGGCCGTGTCACTGCACTTCCACGAAGTCGACCCGCCACATCCTTTGCCCGTACGGAAATTGGCGGAGGACCCGCGAACACGCTACTTCGACTGCATGTACCCACTCCTATTCTCAATGATGCTACTCACGGGGGCAATCGCCGCCGAACCGTCGCCGGTAGGCGCGCGCTTGCGCCTGACTGTCGCCGAACGAACTGCACTACAAGCCACCCACCGCGAGCGCTGCAACGCAATCGCTTGGGGGAGCGCGTGGGGAAACCAAGACTGGGTCTTCCCGTTTTCCGACAGCTCGGCCCTCGTGCTGCTGGGCTGCACCGGCGGAGCATACAACCACGCAACCCTCGTTCTACTTCGTAGCCCCACAGGCCAGTTTACTGTCGTCGACCTCCCGTACCTCGCCGTTGAGACAGAGGGTCGCGTCGACGGTGAGGTCACCCACACCAAAGTGCTCGAAGCACGCCCTGACGCACCGCGGCAAACCGTGACTTACCCCCGGTTTTATCCGGAAACGGGTGTGCTTGAAGGCACCGTTCTTGGCAGAGGACTTGGTGACACTCGCAAAGACATTGCCTGGCGCTGGGTCCAGGAAACGAAGACGTTTACGCTGCTCTACTGGATGCAGGACGCCAGCGATGACAACCACTTTACGCCCAGCTGCGCCTTCCCCGTGAAGGCCGAGGGCCCCTGTCCCGGATACCCAATGCCGTCTGCCGAAGCCTATTCCAGCATGGTTTATACCAAGTCACCATAGGCACCGGTCGTGCAGGCTCCCCACATCGCTCCCCTGCCCTCAACAATAGGGGAAACGTGCGAGCCCACGGAGCCAAAGGCGCATAGCCACCCTCATTATTGACTTGGCGGTTCATGGGCGAAACGTACCTGCATTCAAAGGTTTCGTTGCAGTTCCTTAGCGGTTTTTCATGAAGCGGGTCCCTTTGGGAGCGACCGGGGGAGCGGCGAAAACGTCAGCCCAAACCGGTCGCGCCATCCTTAAGCGCCGCAAGTGTTCCGGTCACGCACATGCGGCGATGTTGAAATCCCCGCAATCGTTCGGAACCTTGTGCTGCATGTTCCGCCAAATGACACCTAAATGCATTCATTGAATGCGGCGAGCCCCTCTAACCAAATGCGTTACACCATTCGCTCACACACGGAATTCGGCTCGCCGCGACGCATCGTTTGTCTTCATTAAGAAAGCCCAGCAACATATACTTTGGCTCGTAAAATACGATTCCCGTCCCATGGCGATGCTAAACATCTACCCCCTCCTGCGCCGTGCAATGCGCGAAATACGCTATCGGTACCCAGGCAACAAGCAATGGAAGTGATAAAGCTCCCTACACTCGTCCACGGATGCGCCGCTCTATACCACCATAACCCGACTAGGTCACCGCATGACAATTCATTCCAACAGGCGTTCGCACGCAAACCCGTACGACTACGAGAACGCTGGGACGATGAAGGAGTCGGTGCAGTTGTTCCAGGAACAGCCGATGGTGGCCTGGAGAATATACGCGTCGGCCTCGGACGGCGGGCGGTATAGTTTGCCGATATATCGCATGG
>CAZCUX010000096.1:0-3152 GCA_964502005.1 uncultured Enterobacterales bacterium | reverse complement strand
CCGAAACCTGAACCAGCAGCGAGCAGAAGGGAGACCACGGCCTGTTGGGCTTGGCGAGCCACCGACGACAACTACCCTCTCGGAAGGGGAATTGGTATTGTCACCAAGGGGTACGAATAGTTGTCGTTGCGCAGTCGCGCCTTTCGCCCCGGCGGGTCGGTCAATGGCGGTCGATGGAAGTTGGTCGAGTTTTGTTGAGCCTTGCCGACAACTCGGCGACCTGTCGCTTGCGTTGAGCGAATTCGGCCTCTGCAGCCTCAGTGCGGGACTTCCAGTCAAACGTAGGATCATCCATGAACTGCGATCACACGCTTGGATCGTGTTGTCAAGTGGTGGAAGGTGCAGAATGGGGCTGAACGATTACGTTCGGCATAACGGCGATCTACCTGCCTGCCTACAGCCCCGAACTCAACCCTATCGAGATGACTTGGGCTTGGCTCAAGAAGCGCGTGATAGACTTTCCAAAGAGGCCTCTTGGGCTCCTTCGCGGGCTCGTCGGCGATATCTGGGAGAAGGTCACTCACTCGCTCTGCGCGGGCAGGATCCCGCACGCCGGCTACCGTCAATCGACATGAAACCAGAAGGGTGTACCAATGGTGGCCTGCTGATGTAGTGCCTGCTGCATACAAGCGTGTTTCATAACAATCTCGTAGGAGACCATAAAAAGGCTCACCTCGCGAGACGGAAGCCGTGATTACTGGTGCGGGACGAAGGGCCGCTTCCACTTCGACCAGCGGCACCCAGGAACGAAGCAGCGTTGTTCCAACCAGATCCGCGATACACCCTATAGGCGTTACCCTCAATCTCGTCAGTCCATTCCCATACGTTGCCGGCTAGGTCGCACACACCCTGCGTGCTGTTACCCGCAGGCTTGCTACAAACCGGCCAGGTACGGTACTCCCCGCACCCACCTCCCCCGTCATCCATGATGGCCCGGCTGCACGTGGCCTCCTCGTCGCCCCAAGGGTGGTCCCATGACTTTCCTCCGCTCGTCGCGGCGTATGTCCACTCCTCCCCCGTCGGAAGGCGGGCCCCCGCCCATTTCGCGAACGCGCTGGCTTGGAACCAATCCACGCAGTTCACCGGGTGGTCCTCCCGACCGGAGTGGCCCCAATTACAGTACTCACTCGAAGACCTGCCGGTAGGGGTTGTGCAGGCGCCCGCGTCCACGCACTTACGGTACTGACCAACGGTCACCTCGGACTTCGAGATAGAAAACCGCCCAAGGTCAATCCACTCGATGCCAATTTTACCCGGTCCCACATTGCTTGCTGCCACGTCGGCCGAATCCGCTTCGCTCGGCCCCACTTCTACCATAGCCATTTCGCTCCCCGCTCCACCAGCTGGCACTTTCAACCGCCCCCGGTCAAACCTCTGGTTGCCCTCCGTACCGCGCGCTGCGGTGGCCGCCGCCACCATATCCGGCGATTTCAACCGACCCAACATAACCTCTGCGTCCCCCACCTCCTCCGCCACCACCGTGCGCCAATCCGCGCCAAACGAAGGCTGCATAACACCACACGAAGTCTCAATAAGTTCTTTGCCCGCCGGAAGCGACACAAACATCGAACGCGCTTGAGAAAGCCACAGTTCGGTAGCGGAAATACAACTGCCACGCTCCGCAATCGGCAACTGGGTACACTTTTCCAAGTCTCCCAATAAACCGCGCCACGCGACGCTCGCCTTCTCCTTCCCATCCCGCACAGCATCTTCCAAGCGCGCCGTCCGTGCCTCCCCCCCCTGCTCCAGCGCAATACGAATACATTCTTGCTCTTCGAACTGCGCATCGTCGATGCCACCGGGTCCCATTGGCAACCCGAAGTCCACGTCGCCGCTCGCCGCTTCGGGTATCCTCGGAACCACGGCAGGCAGTTGCAGTACCCCCGAAGACGAAACCGCAATCACTTGCGAAAGCGGCACGAACTTGAACCCAAGAGGAACCTGAGAATCACTTTCTTGCACGCACTCCGAATACGCGGCAGCTTCAGCCTCTGCCAACAAAGTCACACTGCCGCTACTGTCGGCCTTCGTGCAAATCGTATTACTAATCTGCGCGACTAATACGTCATATACGAGAATGGCTTGGGAGAGGTCAGCGAAGCGCGCTGCGTTTTTGAGGCCCGAAATACACGCCTCCGTCGTGCCGAGTTTCGCCAGCGGAATTGTGCGTTGCTCAGGGTCTACAAAGCTCAACCGTTTCTCAACACCCCCCACCGCCTGACCCCGGATTGCCACCATGCGCGCAGACACACCCACGGAGAGCGACGCAGCGATATTCGACTGCGACATTACAGAGATTTCCGGCTCGACCCCGATGCAGTCAGGAAACACTACGTCGTACCCGCGTTGCGCATTCGGCACCAGCACCATGCCCGGTCGATACATATCCGAGTGCGAAGGCGTAGGTACAAAGCCTTCCTTCCTCACGACCTCTTCGATGCTCGGAACTCGCTGCACGAAGGACTGACTGTCCGATGGCTTTTTTGCGGAAACAGGCGCGCACAACAGCAGCAAGGACAACAACGCGACATTGCGCATAGGGTGTCTCCCGATTAGGCCCGAAAGTTAGCCAATGTAAGGTGTTATTGCAAGAAACTATGGAAAACGGCCCGCGAGTGCTACGCCTTCGATGCAATTCGGGGTCTCCAGGTGCCCTCAATTTCACTCGATACACTCCCTTTCACCTCTCCCCTAACATACACTAACGCCAATCAAATGGGCCTTCTGCTCCAGAGCTTTCTCGCTGGTCTCACAGATCATTCAGCCTTCCGGGGTCATGCTGATTGATGGGAGCCGGCGTGCCTGATCCAGCCCGTACAGAGCGAGGAAGTGACCTTCTCCCAACTGTCCCCGACGAGCCCGCGGAAGAGCCGAGGAGTCCTCTTTGGACGGTCTCTCCTACGGGATGATTGAAAATTAGATCGAAGTCAAAATTGGGAACTTCGGCGAAATCGGGTGTGTTCTGCGATCCCTCGGAGAATCATGTCCCGCACCCTCGCCGATTAACCTCACCTATCCCTCAAGGAACTCAAAACGCGATACAGTCGCGTCGAACGGCATTGATCGAATCGGGGGGTTGCGCGCCGACGAGCGACGAGTGATCGGGCTGCATCCAAGGAGATCGAGATGCCGAAGCCCCATCCGAAAGAACT
>CAZCUX010000095.1:0-3216 GCA_964502005.1 uncultured Enterobacterales bacterium | reverse complement strand
CGAGGTTGTTGTAGGAGACGGAGAGGTCCCGCTGGAGGTCGCTTCGCCCCGGCTCCTGCTCCGCCAGGGTACGGGCGATATCGAGGCTGTCCTCGTAGAAGCGCCTCGCTTGCTCTCCTTGTCCCATCGCGCGATGAAGGTCGCCGAGTTTGTTGTAGGAGACGGAGAGGTCCCGCTGGAGGTCGCTTCGCCCCGGCTCTTGTGCCACCAACTTTCGCCGAATCTCGAGGCTGTCCTCGTAGTAGCGTCTGGCCCGCTCGCCTTGGCCCATCGAGAAATAAAGGTCGCCCAACACGACCTTCCAGGTGGCTCTTTCGCGCGGCGCCAAGTCCACTGCGGACCCACCATCGCGCTCTGCAAACCACGCAGCCACCTCCACTTGGTGCTGCGCCAATCGAATGAGTCCCTCCACCTCGATGGGCCGCCTTCGGCCCCGAAGCCAACGTACCCGCGCCGCCGGCCCGTCCGGCAGCGCAGTGCCATCGTCCCGCCCCAACGCCCACATCGCCAGCAGCGCCGGATTCGACGGTGGTTCGGGCTGGTCCGACAGGTCCTCCACCGCCAATTTGAGTCGCTCGGGCGCCACGCCGCGGGCCAGCGGCAGTGGGAGGCACCCCGCGGCTGCATCGCGCGCATCCAACGGCGCGAGCGCTCTGCCCTCTGACGCCCACCCGCACGCAAACGCGACCGCTTCCCGTTCTAGTCCCAGCCAGGCCGCCATCGACGCGGACTCGGCCCACCCCGATTCCTCGAGCAAACGCGCAGCCGTTTCCCAGTCCATCGGCTGCGATGAAAGCGACCACATTCCCGCAAGCTCGCCGCTCGGATTCAATGCAATCCACGAGCCACGGGCCCCAGCCAAGGCCCGCGCCATTTCGAAGCGCCATCGGTTGTCTGTCAACCCTGACACTTGCACCAATCCGCCGCCCTCGCAGACCGCGACGAGCGCGGACAGCGGAAGAGAGGCCGCTCCTTCCAACCGTGGCCGCGTCTCCCCGGCAGCCGACAGCGTCGCCGCGAGCCCCGGACCTCGCCACACCACCGGCAGGTCCGCCGCCAGGGCCACCCGCAGCGACTCTACTGCCCATGGAGGCACCCCTGGAGGCGGGCGGAAGGTGCGGGAGACCCAATCCGACAGGTCGATGGCCTCGGTGCGCAGGAGGTGTGCAGCGTCGGCATCGGCCCACAGCACGAGCTTGAGTTGCCGCTCGGCGATGCCTTGGCGGCGACGGTTGAGCAGCGGCACCTCTGACGCATGCAGCCGCAGGAGCACCCGGCTCCCGTGGGGCACCGCAAACAGCTCCTCCACCGACAAGCAGACCCGCAGCGGCACCTCCCCCGCGATGCGCGCCCAGGGCGGACCACTCGAATCGAGCGCACGGACCAGGGGCTGAAGTGTGGATGCATCGGGCGCTTCTACCAATACCACCAGAGAGCGCTCCACCCAATCGATGATTTGGCGCAGGCGCACCGTCCAGGGGGGCAATGGACCGGCAGGGAGCGCGAGCGGCAGGTCCTGGGTCATCCGCCGTTGGTCGATGCCCGGCGACGGGGATGGAGCAGGTTGAGCATCAGCAGGGGGTGCGGCAGGTACCAGGTCGAGCTGTTGGGGTAAGCAAGCAAGAGCTGTCGGCCCACCAGCTCCAGCGCTCCGGGGTCGCCCGGCAAACGGTGGTCGGGGTCATCAAGCACCTTTTGCAGGAGGTCGAGCTGCGTGCGGTTTAGGCCGGCCTCCTTGTCTAAGCGGGCCTCGTTGACCACCTGCTCCAAGACATCAGTGCTCGAAGCGTCGGACATCAGGGCCTCTTCGGCCACCAATCGTACGAGGCGCATGAAGTCGCGCAGGCGCCCCCCGGAGCACCACGCCAGCCGCGCGATGACCGCCTCGGGCAGCGCCTCTGGATGTTGCGCGGCGCCAATCGCGAGGAGGCGGCGACGGACGACATCCGCAAAGAACGGGATGCCATTGCCGTGCTCTTCTGGCCAGTCCGCCCTCGCCACGGGCACATTGGCGAGCGGAAAGCGGCGGTCGAATTGGCGGGGGCAGCCGTTGTGACGCTCCACAAGCGCCAAGTCCAGCGCCACGACGAGGTCGCAAGGAAGCTCCCGTAGCAAGCTGGACTCCACAAACAACCCCTCAAAGGTGGCCTCGTCCCGCACGCGGTCAAGGCCGTCGATGACGAGCACCAGACGCCGGGCATAGGCGCCTTGCAGGCTCATGACGATGGCGTTGACTGCGTAGAGCACGTCTTGGACCCGCGTGTCCTGGTCTGGTGCACGCCCCCGACCGGGGACCCCCAAGCGCCACTTCCACGAAAATGACTCGCCCACTGCCTTCAATATTTGGAGACCCGTCTCGACCGTCGCGGGCCCCACGACCCCACCCGTCACGGCCATTCCGGCGAGCGCCCCCGGCGTGCCAGCGAGCGCGCCTCCAAGCGCACCCCCGGCGATGACGGAGAGGCTCTTGAGCAGCTTGGCTACATCTATTTCGACGGGGGAGCCCGCTGGAGCCTCCCCTTGCAGCGCCTGTAGGGCCTTCTGAAGCATTGCAGGCTCATCGCCGAACTGGTGGCCGAAGCGTTCCTGGCCGGCCCGCAGCAGCGCGAGCCCCATGAGGCCCAGGACCTCCCACGTCTGCAGATGGTCGAAGGCCACCCGCGCGTTGAGGCGCGACGACGAAAGGTTGGACCACAAGTCGATGTAGACCACTAGCCGCTGCGTACAAATCTTGCGGGCGACCTGGAGCAGCTCGGTGGTTTTTCCACTGCCAACCCCGCCGGTGACGATGAACCGTCGCTTCTCGAGGTCGGACGTAAGGTGTCTCCCCAGCTGCTCGACACGGTTGTAGCTCGGGTCTCGCGGCGCCCGAAGGGAGGGGTCGAAGACGGGCTCGTTGGGGTCGAAGCAGCGGTAGATTTCCCTCCAGGTTTCAGCCGGGGGCGGGGGCTGGTTGGTCATGAACGTCTCCTAACGCGCCGGCTGCACACCGGGCGTTGACTCTAACGCTCCCGATGATGGCCTGCCCACCATTTGCGCACCTCTCGGCTTGGTCCTTGCCCGTAGAGTTTTGCGCCGTAGGGGCAACCGGGGTGGTCCTTGCCCGGAGCAATTGTCGTTGCTTCGGCGACGGGGGTGGCATTTGCTCGGGGCAGGAGGAGTTGTCGCGGGGGGTGGGTGGCCTCTGCTGGGGGCAACATGCGCTGCAGCTCATAG
>CAZCUX010000094.1:0-3311 GCA_964502005.1 uncultured Enterobacterales bacterium | reverse complement strand
GAAGGAAGTGCGCCGGGGTCCCCGTCGCACCCAAGCCCATTACTCAGCCCAGCCGACGCCGTCAACAGAAACTGGGTAGGTCTTTGGATCCAGTGCCATTGGCCCCCGTACCCGACGGATTCACGTGAACCGCGCACTGACGGCTATATGGATACAGCACGAGAGGTGGCGCTCATCCTACATAAGGCAACATACGGCATCACCATTTGGTACGCCGGATACCGCCTTGGTGAAGGGCCGGCGGTGCTTCTCGCATGTCGATTCCGCCGCCGCGAACGATTGCGACAATCCGTCAACGGAGAGACGTTACCGCTACCCGCCCTCGCTCACCTACAAGTGGTTTTCAATGATGTAGACGGAGCCATCATTCCCGGTCCCCCAGGACTCGTACGGCGCGCTGATGAATAGATCGGAGCGGCCATCACCGTTGACATCACCCCCGACCAAAACGTTCATTCCGGTGTAGCCAGAGTCGGAGTTCGAGAAGACGTAGGGTGCGCTCGTCAGCAAAAGAGAGCCACCGCCGACCAAATCAGCGCCGAGGAAGACCCGCGCGGACTGGGCATAGGGAGAGCCGATCACGAGATCCGAAACTCCGTCGCGGTCTAGGTCGGACGCATCGACTTCGTCGGCGCTAATGCCGACATACGAATCTCCACGAATCGTGAGATAAGCGAGGTCGACGTCATAGCCGTCGCCAAACACAGGCAAAGACCCGCCCGAGACGACGAAGAGGGAGTTTGCGAAGCGGGACGTCGCTCCCTGTCGATCCTCTTTCAGAATGAGGTCCATTCGACCATCGCCATCCAGGTCCGCAGGGTGCACGCTGGCACCAACTGTCAAGTACGCGTCGGTTTCGGACGCCTGAAAGCGCACGTCAGCATCTGCAACATCCAGGAGCGCTGCTCCGAGAAGAGCGTCCCCATCAATCAAATGGACACTTCCAGTTCCAAAGGCGTATGGAGACGCTCCCAAGGCGACATCCGCAATTCCGTCCCCCGTGAGGTCCCCGCTGAAACCGACCTCGGCGGAGTCGACGGCAAACCCCGCGTCATCGCTGCCAATACACGCGCCGAAAGAAGACAAGTCGCCCGCAAGCCCTACGCTGAAGCTGCCTGTAGGAAGCGAACACAAAATGCCATAGGAGAATCCGGTAGCCTGATTGGAGGCGGCGCCGACAAACGTATCGACGGCCCCATCACCATCAAAATCGCCAAGCGGCACGAGCATGGCGCCCACCGCTTCTCCGGATGCGCCGATGAATTGGTGGTCGGCTTGGGAGAAGAGGTCAACTGGGCCTGCCGCGGGGAGATTGGCGGCCAAAAATAGCCAGACGCCGCCCTCTCTGGGATGGTACCAATCGCCCGCGACGGTCGTATGCAAGGAAGTCGCCAACGCGAAATCCTGAAGACCGTCGCCGTCCAAGTCGCCAATACCCGAGACATTGGACATCGTCGCTTGCCACGACGGCCCGTTGAAGGTCAACGCAGCGTTGACGAGTGGCAGCTCCTGGGTGGTACCGAAACTCGACCCCAGCACGAGGTAGGCTTCGCCGGATTCCCAGTCGACATTGGACTTTCGATAGGCCGACACCAGATAGTCGTCGATACCGTCGCCATCGACATCCCCCACCAAGGCGGTGCGCCCCGCACGACCCCCGGCGAATCCTTGCATAATGTAGTCCGCAAAACGAACATCGCCGCCCGTCGCCGCGCTGCCGTCGCAATTCGCGTCCGTATCAAGCAAGCCCTCGAAAGCGCCCGGGTAGGCTTCGCCGTCGGAGTCATCGCAGTCGGTCCCGGCTTCGACCGGCGAAGCAGCGAAGGCGTCGCCAAAACCGTCACCATCCGCGTCGCGCGTGCAGGCATACCCATCTTCGGCAGCGGCCCCTGGGTGTGTGTCGCCACGGGTATCGTCACAATCCGACCCCACATCTATGTGGGGAGGACCAAACGCATCTCCATAGCCGTCGCCATCGGCATCGCGCGCGCACAGCGAGGACTCGTTCACAGCCGCGCCGGGAAACACCGCGCCCACGGAGTCATCGCAATCGCCGTCACAAATGGTCCAGCCGTCGCCATCGACGTCTAGCGCGTGAACCTCGGGATTGCTATCGTCACAGTCCCCGTCACATGCGCCAGCACCGTCGCCATCGTGGTCGACATCGGATTTTAGGGGATCGAGGTCGTCACAGTCGGTTCCCGTAGGCAGGCCGTCGCAGTCTTGGTCCAAGTTGGGTGCAAGGGGGTCCGCGTCGTCGCAATCGGCGCTCGTGGGGACGCCGTCGCAATCAGCGTCCAGCCGACGATCGGGCGCGGCAGGGTCGATGTCGTTGCAATCGTCTTCCTGTTGCAATCCGTCGCAGTCCTCATCGGACGTCCGATCGCCCACCGAGGAATCCGAATCATCACAGTCAATATCCGCCAACGCGCCATCGCAGTCGGCATCATCGGCGCGTGCGCCGACTTCTGGGTCGCGGTCGTCGCAGTCCAAATCAGTGGAAATACCGTCGCCATCGACATCATCTGTCGTCTTGGAAGAACAGGCTAGGGCGAAAACCACTGCAACGACAGTGCGCAACAACCCTAGGCGCCGCACAGCAGACTGAAAGGACGGAAACGCAGCAACATCCCAAGAAGACATAAGGCAACACCCGAGGCTACAGACCTATTCCGATACGTTCGCCTACGTCCTACTAAGCATGGATCGTATGTTCACTCCCATTTCCCCACAGATACATTTTTGCGACGCTCCGCTCCTATGGACGCCGAAATCGCCGACACACTGGGTCCAACGCGCATCCGCGCACGGGCGGGTGCCAGGTGGCGTGCGTCGGGCGGCACCCATGCAAACGACGACGGGGGGCGCGTTCTCACACGCTGAGGCGCACGAAAACGCGGCATAGAACGGTGTTCAACGCACCCGATGTTGCTTCACGCGCGCCATACCACCACCCTAGAACCAACCCTGCGAGGACCTTTAAACGCGAGGAAGCGCAGGTGGCCGAACAAGTGCATAAGGCCGGGACGGGAGCGCGGTCGGACACTTCGACGGGCGACCCGCAGACAGACGGTCACGCGACCTGCCTACCGCGCACCTGAAGTGCAACCGGTTGTGCGACGTGAAACCGTGAACGGGGAGACGCATGACCACCGCAGCTGGAGCGGGACGCACGGTTTGCGGACGCAGCCCGCGGCTCAGACAAACTCGCGGCGAGACCAAGCGACTGCATATACGCACAATATAGGCGAATGGTGGGCACCGAAGCACTGCAGTGGCGCGCAGTGCAAGAAAGAAAACACCCCCCGGAG
>CAZCUX010000093.1:0-3364 GCA_964502005.1 uncultured Enterobacterales bacterium | reverse complement strand
CCTCCCGAGGACACCCGCAGGCCAGCTCCACCGGATGCGCCGTGGGTCGGTGGGGCGCGCGGATGCGGGCGGCGCTACCCGGCCCGTGCCGTAGCGGCGGCGTGGAAGCCAGACACGGCGGCCCACCCCCCGAGGCCGATGCCCATCGCGAGCTGCTCCAGCTCGGCCATGACGTGGCAGAAGAACACGAGCACCGTCTCGTTGGTGGGGTCGGCCTGCCACCAGCTCCCGTAGGCGCCGGGCCAGCCCAGCGTGCCTACGCCGCCGCCTCCGCGCATGGGGTCGGCCGCGGCGGGGTCGCGCACGACGGCCACGCCCAATCCGTAGCCGTGGCCGGCGAAGAGCGGCATGCCGAAGAGCGTGGCGGCCTCCCGCTGCGCGGCCGTGAGCTGGTCTGTGCGGAGCTGGGCCAGGGACGCCGGGCGCAGGAGCTGCACGCCGCGGCTCGCGCCGTTGTCGAGCAGCGCGGTCGCGAAGGCGCCGTAGTCGTCGACCGTGGACCAGAGCCCCTGACCGCCGGACTGAAACGACAAGCCGGAGGGGCGGCGCTCTTGTGCGTGGCCCCCCGGCGCCGCATGCTGCGTGTGAACGCTCCATCCCGCTTGTCGCTTGGCACGACACCCCGTCGGGGCGCTGCCCCCGCTGGGTCACAGTGAACTTTCGTGCCTATAACACGCCGACCGCGCAATCTTCGCCTGGCCCAGGTTCGGAAACATCAACGCCCCTCGGGCGCAACCAAACCGCCCCCCGGAAACGGCGGTGGGTACGGCGACAGCGGCAGGTTCAGGTGGGATGCATCTTGGTGGAGCAGCGCTTTGGTGCACCCACAGTTCGTGTTGTGTCCCCCGATTCGGATGCAGCTGCCGGCCCTCGCACCGCACACGGGCTGCTGCGCAGGGCATGATATTGCTGCCGATGCACGCCAAGCTGTAGCGCTGCGTCGGCGCTTCTTCGCACTGGCGAACAGACCAGCTCTCGAACCGGACCGACACCGCTACATGAAGCCTCCCACCCATGCACATCGCGCCCTTCCCCACCAACACTTCTCTTGGGGAGACGGGGTCGTGGTTGGCGCGGTGCTGTTGGCGGTCGGCGCCGCTTGGTACGCAACTCTGTCGCCCGGTGTTCGGGTCGAGTTCGACGTGGGGGAGATGCAAGCCGTCTGCGCCACCCGCGGTGTCGCCCATCCCACAGGGTTCCCAATCTGGACCCTCACCTGCTCTGCCTTCGCGCAGGTTTTTGCCGTGGGGGACGTGGCCTGGCGGGCCAACCTCTTCACCCTGCTTTCGGGCCTCGCGGCCTTGGTACCCCTTTTTTTTGTGCAGCGCCGGCTAGGCGCGCCACGGTTGCTCGCTGCGGCGGGCACGGTCGCGTTTGCAGCCATCCCCGCAAACTGGCGCGTGGCCGTTGTGGCAGAGGTCTACCAGATGCACCTCCTGGTGATGGGCGTGGCCTGGCTGGGCGTGGTGCAGTGGTATGAAAGCCGCAACGAGCTTTGGCTGTGGGCCGCGGTGTGTGCCGCGTGCCTTGGAATTGGAGTGCACCCCCTGATGGTGGTCACCGCGCCTGGACTCCTTTTGGCGGTCCTCCTCACCGACCGACGGGCGGCGATGCGGGCCGTACCTGTGGGAGCGCTGGCCCTTCTCTTGGCCCTCCTACCCTATGTTTGGCTCTGGACCCGCGTCCGTGACCCCGACACGCCATTTCGGAACGTCCACGCCACAGACTTCTCCACCTTCCTGCACTACGCCACCGGCGCGCACTTCCATCCCGTCATGCTCACGAGCGCACCCGACGGAGTCCTCTGGCGCGAGACCGGCCTCCAGACCGCGTCTGCCGCCGGGGCAGCCGCTGCGCTCCTGCTGCTACGGGCGCGGCCAATTCGAGCCGGCATGCTGTGCGCAGCGGTCCTGCACGCCCTGTTTGCTGCCACGTACGGAATCGAGGAGCTCGGACCCTACATCCTTCCGGTGACCTGGCTGGGCGTCGTTGGAGCGGTCGGCGCAACACTGCGAGCTCCCCGCCTAGAACCGCTCGCTGCAGGTATCGCCGTGGCAATGCTCGTCGTGAACCGGGGCGCCGCACGGCTTGAGCATGCCCGCCAAGAAGCCCATCGTACCGAAGCTATCGCCGCACTGGCCCCCAACGGTGTGGTCATTGTGTGCGGCTGGTCCGAGCTCGGCTCCTTCTGGTCACAACAACTCGCCACAGAGGCCGGTGGCCCCTTCCCCATCGCACTTTGCCCGCACGACGAGCCAGAGCCCCTCCGATGGGTGCAGCAGCGGCTCTCACGCCTCGACCGCCTCCCACACCAACCCGGCTCCCTGCCCCCCCACGAGCCGGTTTTATTTGTCGGCAAGCCTTGGGCCACGGTCTCTCCGCCACTTGAGCCAATCGCCGACGGAGTCTACCGTTCGCCCCTTCCCCACCTGCGCTTCACGACCGGCGAAGCAACCCACCCAACGCCCTAAGCTCCGCTCGCATCCGACGGTGACGACAGAGACAAGTCCAACCAGAACGAGCCGTCGCCGACCAAAGCGCCCTCCGTGCCAATAATGTTGAGACACAAAGTCCCCCGTAAACTTAGGTAAAGAGCAAGAAATAAGCCTTTATAGCAAAGTCGTCCCCAAACGACCCGCCGTGCCTGACCCAGACGTCAACAACCGGGCACATCGCCGCACGTACTCCGCAGCGTATCCGTTGCAGGTGCTCCCATCGGCCGACGCGTGCACGGACCCCGGCCAAGTAGCCGCGCTCCTGCTGCGTGAGGGGCTGTACCACGCGCACCGTGCAACGTAGCAACAACAGCGCTTGAACGGCGAACAACAGGCGTTGGCTGCCCAAAAGAACGCAGCGACGACGGCCGCGGCACAGCTCGGGTAAGACCTCGACACCGAGCGCGCCTGCGCTGCGCTTCACGCCGTTCCGGGTCTCCGGTCACACGCGGTCCCACAACACAAAGCATCCCCTCGTTTCGGATGCGTTTTTTATGGCTTCCGCAAAGTTGGGCGGTGGCAATCGGGTGCTTGGGACACGGCAGCGTGTACGCGAGCAAGCCGCTGCGACCCCCGCGCCAGCGCCCGACCTCGCCAATCCGGCGCACCACGACCACCATAGGGTTCCCCAAATGGCTACCGCGGAAGCCAAAACAAGAAGGCGGGGCGCAAATATCGCGTCGGGGGCACCGGTAGGGCGCTTCGGAGCTGCCAAGACAACACGTCTCCGAACCCCACCTGCATTGTCAGGGAGCCTATACAACACGTTTCAGACCCCCACCTGCGCTGTCAGGAAGCCTATAGAACGCGTTGCCGACCCCCACCTGCGCTGTCAGGGAGCCTATAGAACGCGTCTTCGACCCCCACCT
>CAZCUX010000092.1:0-3708 GCA_964502005.1 uncultured Enterobacterales bacterium | reverse complement strand
TCTGCGATCACACGCCTGGATCGTGTTGTCAAGTGGTGGAAGGTGCAGAATGGGGATGAACGATTACGAATCCACAAGGTAGCTGGCGTGACCGAGATTCTCGCGAAGTTCGGCGCAACGGCGATCTACCTGCCAGCCTACAGCCCCGAACTCAACCCTATCGAGATGACTTGGGCGTGGCTCAAGAAGCGCGTGAGAGACTGTCCAAAGAGGACTCTTGGGCTCCTCCGCGGGCTCGTCGGCGACATCTGGGAGAAGGTCACTCCCTCGCTCTGCGCAGGCTGGATCCGGCACGCCGGCTACCATCCATCAACATGACCCCGGAAGGCTGTATCACCGAGCAGGGCAGCCCGAAGGACCCATGACGCCCCCAGTGACCAAGCCCACCCTTCTCCCCGAACCCACCGACGAACGTGCGGGGCGCCGCCGTACCTTCACCGCCGAAACCAAGGCCAGAGTGCTGGCCGAGTGCAACGCCGCTCTCGCCAACGGCGGTAGAATCAGGGAGATCCTCCGTCGCGAGGGGCTCTACTCCTCGCACCTCCACGGCTGGTGACGGGCAAGGGAGGAGGACGGCGAGGCCGCGCTGGCCCGCAAGCGCGGGCGCCCGCCGCTCGCCCGTGGCTTCACTTCAAGACTCAGGGGCTGTAAACGAACTCCCGCGCACCCCCCCAAACGGGTGATCTTACCCCCATGGAACGACACCCCCGCCTCCGCCGCACCAACCGCAACCAGCTGCACCTCCGCGCCTTCGATCTCGAAGAGCTGGTGCCCAACGACCACCTCGCGCGCTCAGTCTGGGCGGTCGTCGAGACGCTCGACCTGCGCGCCCTGTACGACAAGGTCGGCTCGGTCGAGGGCGGCCCGGGGGCGCCGGCGACCGATCCCGCCGTGCTGCTCGCGCTCTGGCTCTTCGCGACCTGCGAGGGCGTCGGGTCCGCGCGCGAGCTCGACCGCCGCTGCCACCGCGACGCGCCGTACATGTGGCTCTGCGGCGGCCTGACTACCAATCACACGACGCTGGCGTTGTTTCGGGAGCGACACCCCGAGTACCTCGACAGCTTGCTCGCGTCCAGCGTCGCGACCCTAGTCGCGGCCGGCTTCGTGAGCCTCGACACCATCGCGGTAGACGGCCGCCGCATCCGCGCCAACGCCGGCGCCGCCTCCTTTCGAAGCCGCGAGAAGCTGGAGGCCCTCAACAAGACCGCCGCCGAGGCCGTTTCGGCCCTCAAGGCGCGGCTGAACGACCAAGACAGCGGCGACGAGGCCGCTCGGCGGGCGACGGCGGCGCGGCGGCGGGCCGACGAAGAGCGGCTCCAACGCAGCAAGCTCGGCAGTGGGCGACCAAAGCGTCGAGAACGCGCACGCAGGCGGGAACGAAGGCGCCCCGGGCAGCGGAGCGGCCCCGCCGACGACGCCCATGGCGCCGGCCGCTCCGATGGCCCCGACTCCGGCCGGCGCGGGCGGTGCAGCGGGCTCCTCGGCGAAGGGTCACGAAAAAGGCGCCGCACGGGCCTCTACGACAGACGCGGACGCGACCATCATGAAGATGGTGGGTGGCGGCTACCGGCCGGCCTACAACTGCCAGACCGTCGTCTCGGCCGACCAGTCGGTGATCTTGGCCGTTTCAGTCGAGTGCATCGGCTCGGCCGGCGGCTTGCTTGAGGCGGCGGTCCGCGCGGTCGAAGACAAGCACAACATCAAGGTCAAGAACGCCCTCGCTGACGGCGGTTACGTCAATCTCAAGGCGATCGAGGCCCTGGAGGGGCGCGCGGAGCCTGTCACCGTCTACGCGCCGCAACCGCGGCCCCGCGGCGAGGGGGCATCGAAACGAGACCGCTACACGCGGCTCCTGGGTGACAGCGCGCTGATCGGCCGCTGGCGGGAGCGGCTGGGCACCGAAGAGGGCAAGGCCACCTACCGACGACGCAGTCAAGTCGCTGAACTTCCACATGCAGGCTACGCGAACCGCCGATTCAACCAGACCCGAGGTCGAGGCCGAGACCGAGTCCGCAGCGAGCTCCTCCTTCAGGCCATCGCCCACAACCCGACGGTCCAACTCCGACTTCTCGGTCGGACCTCCTCGGGGAGCTAGGCCAGGCCGGCGTCGTACCCGCCGGACGGGGGCATCCAGGCACCACAGGGGCGCTAGGTCGCCCGCGACCCAGGGCGATCAGCTGGTGTACCGAGGCCAGCAGCGGCGCCGGTGGGCGCCTGGTGCGTGCGTGCTGGGTCGCGTGGTCGCCGCTGGGTTTTGCTGACAGCCCCTCAGGCGTGCACCTGTTGCGTGAAGTCGGCCGGGTCGACGCCGGCGTTGGCGAAGGCGCGCTCGGCGTCAGGGTCGGCGTTGTGGTCGATCGTGAGCTTGGGCAGCGGCTGCTCGCCTGTCTCTAAGCGCACAAGGCATCCCCAACCTGCCGCGCGCGACGAGAGGTGTGCCCAGGCTACACCCCCGAAGCTGTTGAGGCAGACGACCCGGTCGGCCCCCGTGCGGCCAGCGGGGTGGTCGTACGTGCCGTAGCCGTGGCCCTCGATGAGGGTAAGCGGGTGAACCTGTAGGCCGCCGGCCGAGGGGCCACCGGCCAACCGGTATACGACCGCGGCCGCTAAGGCGCCGTCGTTGCAGTAGCACAAGCCAACGTCCGTCATCGAGCTCTTCGCGCTCATGGTTGTTTACCTCCGCGGAGTTAGCGGGACGCCCGTTGGGCGGCGCCACGCCGTGCGCTAACCGCTATTGCACACGTTGTCATGGGTCTCATACGCGAATAGTGCTAAATGGTTTGCGGGTGGACGGAGATGAGGGTTTAGGTGAAGCGGCCGGGGAGGGCGCCGGTCCTGCATCCCCCCCAGCCGAAGTAGCGTTGCGCCCGCAGCGCAGCGGAGGGCGCACCCAGAACGGTGTTCTGCGCACTGCCTCACCCTGCGCTTCGATCTGGGCGCCCCTCCAGCTTTGCTGTCATGCTGCGGGCCAAGCGATATGCCGGAGGCGGGCTTCAGCATGAACAGCGGCCGCCGAGAAGCCCGTGGCCCGCTCCCCGAGCGAGGCGAGGCCCACCTGGCGGGCGCGGGCACCTTGATGGAGCCTGGCGAGGCCTGACTTGAGGCGACGGTTCGGTCCCAGGAGAGGCGGTGCTACGTTCGAACCCCGCCGGTCGCCCTCCGGAGCGAAGCGGGGCCCACTTCGGCGGCGTGGTCGCTGTCCCACGGCGAATCGGGGCCCACGTTTGGGCGCCGGCTCCTCCTCGGAGTCCGGGTCGTAGGGCGGGCAGCATCCCGCTTCGGTCGACACTATCGACGGCTGGAGCTCCGCAGTGTTGTCGAGACTGTCTCCCGGCTCACCCCCGCCGCCCGCGCCAGCTCCGCCCCGCTCCGGTACCGGCCCTCGGCCAGCCACCTCGCCCACACCTCGCCCCTTTGCTCCTTCGGTACGACCGGAGCGGGCTCCAACTCGCGATTCTCCCGGCAGGTCACGACCCTGATAACGCGCTGAATTGTTCTGCCTCGTGCTGCTCCCGGTCCACTTCACCTACCGTCCAGATTCCATCTCGACGCGTCGCCGCTCGGTTCGTCATCATTTTCGCGTACTGTCCAGGGTGAACGCCGCGTCATACAGCTACGCGCGAGCATACGCGCGGCGCTTTGGGCTAGGTGTTTGGTAATCGTTCAGCCCCATTCTGCACCTTCCACCACTTGACAACACGATCCAGG
>CAZCUX010000091.1:0-3958 GCA_964502005.1 uncultured Enterobacterales bacterium | reverse complement strand
ACTTTGCACCTGATACCAAAAACCGGCTTGACGTTTCACAGAGCATCTGGCACCGGGTCGGCGTGGCCTATCGCGGGACCTCATCCGCCTATGGCCTGCGGTGTTTGCATTCATCGACCAGGACGGCATCGAGCCGACCAACAACCAAGCCGAACGCGCGCTTCGCCCCGCGGTGCTGTGGCGAAAAGGCAGCTTCGGCACCCGCTCCGACGCGGGCAGTCACTTTGTCGCGCGAATCCTCTCGGTGTGGGCCACCTGCAAACAGCAGGGGGTGCCTCTGATTTCGTGGCTCTCCGATGCGATGGCGTCGAGTTTTGGTCTTCGGGAACAGCGACCGTTACTGGTGACGTAGGGAGTTGGGCGATGGTCGTGGATGAGGGCCTGGTTTGGCGAGCTTATGCTAAACCGGCCTTTTTGTTATGCGCGTGTTGAATCGGGCTGAACGATTACTAAATCAGTTGTTCGGCTTCGTTCATCTTTGCCGTCCATCGCGGCCACTCCGCAGGTGCTGCTTCGCCGGGCGTGCCACGGCTTCCGGTCGGCGGCCGGAGCCGTGATGGCGAGCACTCTGTTGACCCTGCTATCGAGCGCAGTGCTGGTCGGGGTGGATCCGAAGGCGTACCTGATCGCCCTGCTGAAGCAGACGATGATGGATCCGACGAAGGTGTACACGCCAGCGATGCACAAGGGGCAGGAGGAGCCTTCGGACTGAGGGGCGAGCAGACGGCGAGTGCCGGGTGTCGCTGGAGCTCGGGGGAGAAATTCGCGAGTTGGGCTCAGAAAGTTGAGCGGACCTGGTTGAGGTGGTCACGCCGGCGACAATGTGCTGCTGGTGGGGGTGGTGATCGTCTACGGATGGTGGTTCGAGCGGGGTGCGGCCGCGAGCATGTACCATCAATCAGGGATAACTCCATTGAACTGGAGTACCCAGAAATCTCCCCGCTCGAAGGAGCCCACACCACACCAGCCACTGATCTCCATCCCAGGCGCAACACGCCCTGCCGGGGAGCGAATCTCGACCGAGCCCCAGATTGCATTGGTAGGCATATCACCCACGAGAGAGAGATCTGCCGTTACGAAACCCGACACCGATTCAAACTCGACGCGAGGAACCCTCCACCCGGCTTTACCCACGTCACCACCAGCGGCAGCGTAACAAGATATCGAGGTAACCTTCTCACCGGACGGAGAATCCCCCATGTTGAGAAAATCGCCCTTCCGAAAAGGTGCCATCCACCCCCCCCGCGAGGCCTGAAAGAAACGAACCTCCGTCTCAACCACAGGGATTGAGGATACTACCGCGGGCATCGGCTCAACTGACGAAGACCCAGCGATGAACATGCTGTACAGCGGTAGAAGGAATTCCATGCAGTACACCTTTCGAGGGGGAAGTTGAACTACACCACGGCCCGGTAATCTGTTGAGCTACTGGCAGCACTCCTGAAATCGTCGAATCAGGTCCGCGATGTAATGAGCTTGGGCCAGGATCCGGGCGTTGTATTCCTCCAATGCCCGGATCTCCCCTGGGGAAGGGTTGTACGGCACGGAAGGCCTATTTCGCATAAGTTGTTCCAGATCATTCTGAGCATCATCGATTTTCTGTCCCAGCCGCCGACAGTTGGTTAAGAGGCAACCGAGAGGCTGTTCTCCGCTGGCGTACGCACCCGATGACGAGGCAGCAGAGCCCATACCAAACGAAGAGCTACCTACCGACCCGGGAGAGTCAGTCAAGCGCTGAATGGCTACAGTTGTACCTGAGAGCATTGCCATGCCGCCCCCACTTACTGGATAAACTGAACGTCAACAACGACGCTCACGAGGCCCATCTGAACGGCTGTTCCAGTCTTTTGTGCAGCGATCACGCCAAAGCGCATTGCCCGCAACGTGTTGGAGACAGCGACCCAGCTGGACGTATTGTATACATTTCCAGAAACATACCCCCCAGTTTCGGGGCCCGCGGTGATGTCGACAGGCGGGTTCCAGACGTTTCCGTCTTCACTCGTCTGGTACACCACCTTCGTTTCAAAGGCCTCGGTGCTGTTCTGGATTTGAAGGGTCGCCCTTACCTTGCTGACGGCAGGCGCAATCTCCATCATTGAATCAGAACTCAGAGCAAATACATCGCTCGCACCACTGGGGCCAGTACCTGTACCACCCCCCTTGCTAAAAACGATGACCTTATCGGCAACCTGAACAGACTTGACATTTACACCACAACCAATTTGCGACCTCCCTGGTATTGGCATGATGCGTTATTCGACAGGGCTGAAAATATCTCATGTGTGATACTAATGGTCACATGAGGAGTTTCATACGATAGCCCTGCTGAAGAGTTCGCCTCAATGTTGCAAACCGGTTGACTTGAGTCCACCGCGCATCGAGAGAAGTTCGTACTACGCCGCCTTGTTCAGCGCATTCAGGTAGCCCTGCATCTCGTCTCGGATGGAGTCATCGCCAGAAATACGCAACGTGAGACGATTCTGGGGGCGTACTAAGCGACCGACGCGAAGAATGAGTCTCCGACGCAGAGTTCCGAGGCTGTCGAAGACCCATCGAGTTGGTCGCTTCGGAATCGTCCCACGGGTGCGCGGGGCGCAGCGCATCTGAAGTTCACGGCCGAGGTTGTGGGCGAGAATGCTGGGTATCCACTCGGCTGCGGCATCTACCGCGCCTTCGGCCTGCGCTGCGTCCTGGGGACTCCACTCATTGAGGGCTGCGAGGAAATCATCATGTCTCTCCAACGCCTCGTGGGTGTGCCCCCAGTACTTCTTCTTGCGACCGTGATACCGCGTGCTGCTTCTGCACAGTCCGCACCGTTCGCGTGGGCCGACGGCGTGCCGCTTCGGGCCACGCTGCTCAGTGAGATGAAGGTCACCGACGACAATCCCGATCATGCCAACCAGCCTGGCACGACCGCCTTCGCGACGAACAACTGCAGTCCGGCCGCCTACGGAGGCAGCGCGTGGACCTGGCCCTATCACCCTGGCACAGCTTGAGGCGGTCTACCACGGCGCCCCCAGCTACGGCCTCAGTACGCCCGACCTCGACCAGGACCCGGTGCCAGGTGTTCCCAATACCCCATTGCGTGTTCGACCCGCGTTGGGTCGCGCGCGGTCCCACGCGCCCAAGTATCCCCTCGTTTTAGATGCGTGTTTTATGGCTTCCGCAACGTTGGGCGGCGGCAAAATGGTGTATCCGCAAAGAAGCCGCTGTGAGCCACAGGCACCCAGGATTCGGTGCCAGGTGTTCCCAGTAACCCATAGGAGACGCGGTGGCGGCGATGCGCGTATCGGTGCCTGCGCCGTTGGGTCCGGCGGCAGCCAGGGCGTTGCGGGCGTTTGGTGAGGTGGCGCGCGCGGTTGGCTTGGGTTTCGCGCGTGGGGGAGGGGGCGAAGGCGTGCTGTCTTGGTTGTTTGGTAGCGGGGGAGGGGTCGAAGACGCATTGTGTTGCCAACTTGGTAGTGCAGTTGGGGGTCGAAAACACGTTGTATAGGGTTGCTGACAGCGTGGAATGGGTCGAAGACGCGTTGTATTGCCAATTTGGTAGCGCAGTTGGGGGTCGAAAACGCGTTGTATAGGGTTGCTGACAGCGTGGAATGGGTCGAAGACGCGTTATATTGGCAGCTCCGTAGCGCCTGACCCGTTTCCCCGAAACGGTATTTGCTCCCCGCCTCCTGTTTATGGCTTCCGCGGTTGCCATTTGGGGAACCCTATGGTGGTCGTGGTGCACCTGTTTGGCGAGGCGGGCGCTGGCGCGGGGGGCGCAGCGGCTTCTTTGCGTAAACACCCGATTGCCACCGGCCAACGTTGCGGAAGCCATAAAACACGCATCCGAAACGACGGTCTGCGTTGGCGCGTGGGACCGCGCGCGACCCAACGCGGGTCGAACACGCAATGGGTTATTGGGAACACCTTGTATGTCAGAGAGGCAAGAAGGCTGGGCGCTCCGTTGGCCGTG
>CAZCUX010000090.1:0-3989 GCA_964502005.1 uncultured Enterobacterales bacterium | reverse complement strand
GAAATATCAATGGGTTTATGATTATGCATTCGTGCACCCCAATTCCGGCGAAATGGTGCACTATGTCTGCTCTACCGTCGATACGGACCTTATGTCAGCGGTACTGGCTGCGTTTGCTAACGATATAGGCGTAGGCGCCCATCGGCAGGTCATTCTCGTGCTGGACGGCGCGGGTTGGCACACCTCAAAACGCCTCATTGTCCCTACGGGCATCCACCTCGTCTTCCTTCCTCCCTATTCGCCCGAACTCCAACCGGCGGAACGGCTCTTTCCGTTGATCAACGAAGCGTTGGTCAACCGCACACATACGAAGCTTGACGAACTCAAGGAACGCCTCTACCAATGGATTCAGGCTCTTCACGCGGATCCACTCCTTGTAGCAGATCACACGCGGTACCATTGGTGATCTACAAATGGTTTGCCTGCTGCCTACAAGCGTGCTTCATGACCGTTTCGTATGAAACCCGATTTCGTAGCCCCCCCCCCATCGATTCCGTACTACTTCCCATCAACCCGTATGCCACCGAGAAGCCGACGCCTGTTGCATACAAGAGATCAAGCCCGCAATCTGACCGCGTACCACCGGTGGTTCGATGCACTTTACGCAAAAGATAAATGCTTTGGCATAAAGTCCAACCTTGGCACCCTATTTCCCCGATTCCCCAGCCACCGAAGGCAAACCAACACAAGCGCCGGCACGGCAGCGCCGTTCGCGAAACGCGCCAGGCGAACACACCATGGTCGCCCCTCCTCCTGGCCCGTCACTCGCTTCGCGCGGCCTTGGCCGGCTGGCCGCGCAGACTTGCGCACCGATGTGCGTGGGGCGCGCGGCCTCCTGGTCCCAGCGTACGCGTGCCAAGGGGGGCGACGACAAACAACGCGCCCCCCAGAAACCGCATCGCGGGCTCACCGCGCGAGACGAAAGCCGAGGAGGTCGTCTCGGTAAGAAGGGCCGTCCACGCTTCGTTCCGAAGCACGCAGGCGGGACGCCGTGTCATGCCAACCCCCGCCGCAGCGCAGCGGGTAGTACCCGCCACCCTCCCACGCTGTGCCGTCGCCGGCGTCCCCGCTGTAGGAGTCGTGGTAGCCGTCCTGCACCCACTCCCACACGTTCCCCGCCATGTCGCACACGCCCTGTGTGCTGTTGCCGGCAGGCTTGCTGCACACAGGCCACGTTCGTTTTGCGCCACACCCGTCGCCGCCGTCGTCCATGACCGCCCGACCACAAGTTGCCTCCGCGTCGCCCCATGGGTAGGCCCATGCCGCGCCGCCGCTCCGCGCGGCGTACTCCCACTCCGCTTCCGTTGGCAGTCGCCCGCCAGCCCACTTCGCGAAGTCCTGCGCCTGGCCCCAATCCACGCACACGACGGGCTGGTCTGCGCCCTGAAAGCTCGATGGCAGCTTGCCTTTCTCCCACTGCGCGCCATTGAACACAAAACAAGAACCGTCCGAGGTGTGCGCCGGCGTGCAGCCTCCCGCGGAGACGCATGTGTTGTATTGGCCGAATGTCACCTCCGTTTTCATCAGCGCAAAGGACGACACTTGCACGGTATGCGCCGGCATCTTGACGGCTCCGCTGCTGCCCATCTCGAAGGTGCCGCCGGGGATACGCACCCACTCGATGCCCGCCGCTCCCCCAACCGGCGCGTTCAAGCGCGCCAACATCGCCTCCGCAGCGCCCACCTCGTCCGCGCCCACGGTGCGCGCGTCCGCCGAAAACGTAGGCTGCTTCACACCACACGCCGTTTCGATAGGTTCCGCGCCCGCCGGAATCGATACCACCATCGTACGCGCCTGCGAAAGCCACTGCTCCGTCGCCGAAACACACCGTCCCCGCTGCGCTTGCGGAAGTTGCATACACGCCTCCAAGTCCTCCGACAGAGCGCGCCACGCAACGCTCGCTTCCCCTTTCTTCTCCCGCGCGGCTACCTCCAAGCGCGCCAAACGGGCCGCAGCGCCCTCCTCCTGCGCAACTCGCATACATTCTTGCTCTTTGTCTTGCGCCTCCGACGCACCCAAACCAACCGGAGAACCAACGCCTACGGAGCCACCGGCTGCTGCCGGCGCAAATGCAAGCGAAAACAACTGCGCAAGCCGCACAAATTCCATTCCCAGCGACACCCGCCCCTCTCGCTCTGGACGCCACTGCGAATACGCCGCCTTCGATGCAACATAGGACATCACGCAACCCCGCGCGTCCGCCTTCGTGGAGACGTTGTGTTGGGTCTGTGCGACCAATACATTGGGGACGAGCACAGCTTGCGAGATATCCGAGGACCACACCGCGGAGCTTCGGCCATGCGTGCGCCTTTCCGAAGGCATACGCGCGAAAAACGGCCGCGTGCGCGCGACGGAGTCCACAAAGCGCGACCGCTCCTCGCCCCCCAACACAGCCTGCCCGCGGGCGTCCAAGCGCGCAGGCACGCCAGCAGACAACAACCTCGCGATGCTCGCTTGCGACAGGAACGAACCGGCAGGCGGGTCCCCAATACAAGCCGCGTCGCGCCCACCCAGCGCATTCGGCATGCGCACCACGCCCGGTCGAGCCGTCTCCACCTGCGGATTTGCAGACAAGAAGCCCTCCTTCGCCATCCTCGCCCCGATGCGCGGTACCTCCGGAGTCGACGGCCGCCTGTCGGTCGGCGCGTACGCGGAGGCTGGCGCCGAGAGAAACAGCAAGGGCAGCAACAGTACGGACAGCAACGCAAGACTGCGCATGGCGTGTCTCCCAATAGATCGCCGTCAATAGCCACAGCCGCCGGACAACGCAAGGAGCTCTGGCGGACGGCCGAATGCTGCACGGTATCGCGCGTGCGCACACGGCCCCCATCGGCGCCGACTCCCCCGTGTCCCAACACTCCCGCGCGATTTGTCTTGGGTGTTGGGCCCCACTACCCACCGCTTATATCCCAATAGCCGATATAGCAAAAAGCTACTGGCGACAAGGAGCGCCAAACGGATATACAAGAGCGTAACAGCCCGGGACGCCCCCGATTATGCAGTAATTCCAACATTGCAGCAACCAATCGTAGAGTCCGCGTTGCAGATGAAGCAACCAACGTTACCGAACGCCCAGCACTTCGGCGCAGCGGTGATTTTCGCGCCGCACCGGCGCCACCCCACGCTCCCGCCGCCGCGTGTCGCGCTCCCATTGGCTGCCGCAAGGCCAAACGAACTGCTCTCGATATCACCATCGCGGCCGTTTCTGCGCGAAGCCCCCGCATACCACGAGCGGCCCTCTTTCCCCCTCACCCACTCTTGTGCGGACGACGGGAAGCCGCGCCACCACGCCATCGCTCGATAGCCCCTCCCCCACAAACCAACGTCGGCGCAATCCAGAAAGCCGAAGCCACGAACGCCCGCCTTGCGACCAGCGGCGCGGGACGTCCTCCTCCGTCGCGCGAGGCGGGCCGACGCGCAGCCCACGCACCGCACCTCGTTGCGTACCACATCGGCATTCCCACACGCGACCGGAACGCCTCGCACCGACCGCCGGAGGGCGGGCCGACCGCCTCCCCACGCATGTCCCCCCTGTTGCAACGGCCGTTGCGCGCGACCCACGCGCATCGCACGCTACGGCAGGTGCGCGAGAGCGAGGCCGCCGCACA
Source organism: uncultured Enterobacterales bacterium (assembly GCA_964502005.1). GTDB lineage: Bacteria > Myxococcota_A > UBA796 > UBA796 > UBA2385 > CAJWOS01. The sequence goes on along the minus strand of CAZCUX010000090.1, from coordinate 381 downwards.
CTACACACCGGGCCGCGATGCGCCGCTCGACACCATCGAAGCGCACGCCGAAGCCGACCGTACGACCCATCGGCGGCCGGAAGGTTGACGGGAAGCAGAACCCGAGACCGCGCGCGCACAACGCGGCGGAGTGCAACGGTCCTCGCCGCCCCGCCGACGCGAACGGGCAAGGCCCCGCCGCATCCGGTCCCACCACAACAGCACACTACGCGGACCCCGCCGGCGTCGGCCCGTTGACGGTTCCACCGCCGGGAAAGGGTCACCCCGGTCGCCCATACAACGGCTGTAGCGCCTCCATTCGCCGCTGCGGCTCATCATGGGTGGGAAGAGGCCACCCCTCTATGAGCTGCAGCTCATGTTGCCCCCAGCAGAGGCCACCCC
>CAZCUX010000089.1:0-3995 GCA_964502005.1 uncultured Enterobacterales bacterium | reverse complement strand
CGGGGGATGAGGGTTTGGCGGTAGAGCGGCTAGACAATGCCGTGCGACAAGCGTCAAAAGCAAACGACTTCCTCGCCATTGCGCGTGCCTATCGGGCGGGCCTCGGTCGCCCCGCACAAGGATTGGAGGCGATGCAGCGGGCAGCGAAGGCCGCTGAGGAGCAAACCGAAGGCGGGGCAATCCACAGTGTGTTAAAAGCTGGAATCGCAATTGCTTGGCGATTTGAGCAAGGCGATAAGTTAGAAGGCCAGCGCGTGCTCCAAGAAATCGAGCGGGCACTGGCATCCGATGACGCACGAGGCTGGCTGACCATTGCGCAAGCCCATCAGGTCGCGCAGTTGCGCGAACGCAGCATTGAAAGCAGTCGCGCGATGGCGCTAAAACTTGCGCCGACCAGAGACGAATGTCTTGAAATGCTTTTGGAAGCGATGGGTGATTTGGGAGGATTCCGAGAGGCACTCAACCGTAGGTATAAGGTTAGAGTCACTGAAATAAATCGAAACCTTGCAACGTTGGGCCTCGTTCACCCAACACCAAAGCTGCTTCAGCACCAAACACTCAAAGAATTCGAAGACCGGACAGCCGCGCTCATCAAACAAGAAAACGAGCGCATCGAAAGGTGGATTGCGCTCGAGGAACGTGCCCTGCATGCTGATATTGGCGTCCCAAAACGGCCCAAGCCGATTTCCGATACGGCTTTGGAGGACCTCACCACATCGGTTGCCAACGCTGAACGGCGAATGGCGTGGGCTGCAATAGAGGCCAAACGAGTTGCTTTGGGATACCAACGACGAGTCCCACCACAATATGTTTCCCTTTCGACGCTCAAGGAGCACGAAAAAGCCCTAGAGAAAGAGGTCGTGGCGGCGAAGGCGCGCGTCGACCAGTGGCAGGCATTGGTCGACAGAGCGAAAAGGACGAAAGCGGAAATACCTCCACGTCCCGTTCCAATCGAATCCAATGACCTGCAGTCATTCGAGGGCGACGTTGTGCAAGCAGAGCGCCGAGAGCAGTGGCTAATTGAGGATACGAAGAGACTGGAAATGGGACTTGCCGCTCGACCCATTCCAGCTACGATTTCCCAAAGCGACCTCGATGACCATTGTGCCGCGGTTATAACAGATGTTGCTGACGAAAACGGACGAATCAAACAATGGCTCGAAATTGCCGCGAAAGCCACAGCAAACGATTTACCGACTCCGCAGCAACCAATTCCCGTAACGCAAAAGGACCTCGACCATTTCTGGGAGGCGGTGCAAGCAGGAATAACGCGAAAAGCACAACAGGAATCGGCGAAGGCGATGCTCAAGGTCGCTACAGTAATCGCGGCTTGCGTGCTTCTCCTTTTCGTGGTCTCGAACGCCTTCGATAGCCAACAAGCTCCCCCCGAAGTATCGACCACTCCGGATAAAGTGCCTGAGACGACATCTGTTACGGAAACGCCAGCAAACAACATATCGGCGCCACGCGCCGCTGCGCCCCAGCAATTGGACACGGCTCCCTCCAAAGCGCAGCCTTCGGAGACACAGAGAGCGCCAACCGCAGCGGGACACCGGGACGCACAAACGGGCCTAAGCGCAACCGCGTTCCCCGCCAGTGGTGGCAGCCAAGTTCTTATCGTAGGAACCGGGTACTCATTCCCACCAATGTTTGACTTGGTTGGCAACAGTCATGAAGGCTTCGATATCGACCTTGCTAAGGCGATTGCATCCCACCTCGGCAAAGACAACGTACGCTTCACCTCCTCACGCAGCCCAAGGCATGACGCTCAAGCGGGAAAGGTGGACTTGGCGATTGCGGCGGTCTCCATCACAGCAGAACGCAAGCGAGCTCACTTGTTTTCCAACCCCTACCTATCAACACACTATATACTCGCCGGCCTCCAGGGTGAAATTAGTAATGTCTCCAGTTCGACACGATGTGCCGTCGGCCCAAACCCCATTTACCAGTCGGAAATTCGAAAGGTAGGCTGCGAAATATCCACTTACAAGTCCCAGAGAGCGGCGGTGGAGTCAGTGCTTTCCGGTACCGAGGACGTGGTGCTGTTGGAAAAATCTCAGCTCAGCGACAGTGAACTATCTCGTTTAGTACAAGTAAAGGGCCTTTCGCAGGATATGCTGGGTATCGTTCTGATGCGAGGAAACGTCGAACTCAAACAAGCAGTGGATGAGGCTCTGCGAGTCCTCCAAACAAATGGAACCCTCGAGAAACTTCGAGCGAAACACGGAATGTAGCTACGCAAACTCCAACCAGGCATTGGCGGGCCTGGACTATTGTGAAGCCGGCAGGAGTGAGTACCCGATACCCACCTGGTCAAGGAAGGCGAGTACGACTTCCTCTTGCAGTTGAACCCTTGTGTCGATGTCGAATCCTCGCCAAGTCTCCGCACAGAAGCCTGCACCACCGAAGTTTTCGACGAATTGTTCGGTTGAGCTGGTTGCGATAGGATAATAGTTCGGCCAAAACTTGTGCCGGCCGTCGTCCATTTCCGCATTCAACTGGTCGAGTACCCGTGTCAAAATACGCGGCATTGGCTTTACTCCATAAACAATAGTTTGGCCGAAGGTTTTGGGACTCGAGCCGTCATGGAGGTAGCGGGACTCGTGAAGAGTCAAAACCAAGTCCGCCTCCTGCTCTTGAACCCAGCTGAAGAGTTCTGCAGCAAGTTGAAGTTCGAAGGGATGACCGTCGCGATTGCCTGGAAAGACCATGTTGAGGTCTTTGTTAACACTCCGTGTACCCGCCTGAACTGCAAGCATATTCATACGGGGAAGAACGATGACTACGCCTCGCTCTACCACCAGCCGGGGCAACAGATTGTCGAGGGCGTAAACACCTGCGATTTCATCGCCGTGAATGCCGGCCTCCACGATGACGACAGGGCCAGGCTTTGCTCCTCCGAGTCGATACCAGGGCGTTCGCCACTCCTCATGCAATCCGATATAGCCCGTCGGGTGATATAGGATGTCAGGGTCGGAGGGAAGGTCAAGGTTTGCTTTTGCCTCATCAAATGCAGGAGCAGACGCGACAGTGTCCGCAGGAATGCGATTTTCGACGGGTGCCGGTTGCGGTGACGCAAATCCGACGCAACCAGCAGTGGGAGCGACCACCGAATTCATAAAGGCAAGTAAAGCGAATGGCGACAACCGAGGAGGAATGGCGAACATGCTGAATCCAAATCGAAAGGCTGCTGATTCACCGAGTGCGATTTCGCCGCCGGTCACATGCAACGCATGGGAGGATGAGTCGATTTTCGTTTCATTTAGTGACCAAAAAGGTAACCATACAATCGGAATCATGCGAGAGAAGACTTACCGATTCCCTGCCCGTGAAGACAAACAACACCGTTGGGTATCATCGTGTCTCGACCCTTTTGGCTCAGACGGGCTGCGACTTCGGCTATCCCTTGACGCCGCATCTGCACCGCGTGGTCCCTTCTCCACTATCGCAGGAGCGCTCAGCCAAAGCCAGTGACCCACGCATCTTAAATGCCGCAGATAGCTGGCAGCGCAGGCGTTGAAATAGACGGACGACAGGAGCTTTCACCAAGGAGGCCAAGTTGCCCGCAGCATGTGTCCGCACATCCGCACCAAGAAGGGACACGAGGGGCAGCTCAAAACGCACGATGAGCGCAAGCACGGGCGCACCTTCGATGGGTAAACGCGTATTCCCCGAGGCTCTGAACGCGGCAACCTTCTGCCACAGCGCCCATCCCCTCATCATCAAATAAGCCCCACCATGCGTCCAGGGAAAGAGTAAACACCCGTACAGGTGTTGCCACTCCGAAATGTGCGCGGCCGCGCTGCGCGCGGGACCCCTCAAATACCGACGCGAAAGGTCAGAGGTTCCCTAACCGCCCCAACCCTATCCGGTCTGGCTCCAGGCCGGCAAGCCGGGCCTTCGGGGCCCTGACCGGAAAGGCCTGGGGCTGCTCGGCGGCGTTGGTTCAAGCGTTCAAGGGTTCAAGATTCAAGGGAGCGTCCTCACGAGACGAA
>CAZCUX010000088.1:0-4178 GCA_964502005.1 uncultured Enterobacterales bacterium | reverse complement strand
GCTCCGGCTGAAAGCTGCCTCCACCACTGTGCCAATGTGGTCTCCTCTCGACGCTCCGAAACGGCGTATATGCCTTGGCGTTATACGCCACAGCCGGCTCCATCGAGGTGTGTCGGTGATTCGAGCGGATCTCTTCTGCCGAGCTCGTTGAAAACGGGGTGGGCAGCCCGACGGAGGTGTGCGGCCTGGCGAGAGACTGGCCCGACGCCACGCAGAGGAGGCTGGTGGGCCTACGGAACCTGGAGGTCTGGCAGACTGCGCTCGACCAGTTTCCCTTCGATGTCAGGGTTGCTGAGAGTGGCCGTTGTTAAGTCAGAACGGGAGCTGTGCTCAAGTCGAGGACCGAGAACCTTGCTCCGCTCGTCTCGGTGGGCCAAGGGAGTGTCTGGTGTCGCACGAGGCGGTGGCTGTGTGATACAATGGGCCCATGGACAAGCCCTTCGAGTCATTTGACCGCATCACTGCGAACCCAGGGATTCTGGGCGGGAAACCGTGTATCCGAGGGATGCGGCTGTCTGTGCAGTTGGTTCTTAAGCTGTTGGCCGACTATCCCTCACATTCGGCGATATTCGAGGACTACCCCGAACTGGAACCCGAAGACCTGCGGCAGGCACTCCGCTTTGCGGCCTCGATGTTTGAGGACCGGTTCATGTCGCTGGATGTTTCGGCCGCCAAATGAAGCTGGTGCTTGATCAAGGCCTTCCACGTGGTGCTGCCAAGAGGCTTCGTGAGGCCGGCCATGATGTTGTCCACGTCGGTGAACTTGGCATGTCGAAATCGACGGACACCTCCATCTCGAGCTTGGCTGTCGAACAGGGTCGAACTGTCGTGACCCAAGACTCCGATTTCGCAAAGCTGCTGGCCGTCTCGCGCGCATCCAGCCCTTCGGTCATCCATCTTCGTCTGCAGCATCTTGATGTCTCTGCCACCGGTGCGTTGCTGTTGTGTGTTCTCCCGATGGTGGAGCAGGACCTGAAATCTGGGGCCGTAGTCTCAGTCTCAAAGCGCGGAGTTCGAGTGCGACCACTGCCGTTGTAGCTCCAAAGGGCTTTTGGGGGCGGCGGATACCGCCGGCTACGGCGTATAACTGGGCATAAAACGCCATAACTCTCTCCTCGCTGTGGTCGGACATCGGCAGGCTCGCTCCGGCAGCAAGCTGCCTCCACGAATCTGCCGATGTCCTCCCGCCGCTCGTCGGTCGCAACGGCGTATATGCCTTGGCGTTAGGCGATATTGGCGCTATCTGCTGCTCGGATCCGGACTCTTGGACAATGCAAGAGCGGACTTGGCCCAGCGCACATACGGGCCGTGGTAGACCTTCCATTCACGTTCAATTGAATCAAATCGCATTGTGAGAACGCGGTTCTCGTCTGGGGTCGGTTCGGAAGCGGCTATCCCTCCAATGGCTGCTCCTGCGAGTCCGCCCACAAGCAGTCCCAGTACGGTATCCTCGCCTGTGTTTTCCTTCTTACTGGAGGCTGCAGCAATCGCACCTACGAGTAGAGCGCCCAGGGTCGCGCCGGCCGCCGCGCCCTCTGATGTCAATGGCGCGATAGAGAAGCGAGCAACGCCTTCTTGCTCCGAGAGTCGTAGTCTGACGACAGTATTGTTGACCTGCGTGTCCCAGGTGTTTCCACTCACAGACTTCCATTGCGTTTCGGATGGCCGCCGCAATTCGACGACCTCACTTGCGAGGACATCAAGCCAGCGGTAGCGTGCTCTATACTTCTGCAGCGTGGTCGCGATGTCTAAGAGCGAAATCACTTTGACTCTCCAGGTTGGCTGAATTGTCGCGCCACGTCGCGCATGAACAGGGTCAGCGGCCTCTGTGGTTCGAAGGCTTCGGCCGCATCGAGGACCTCGGCAGGCCCCAAGGTCGCAACGAAGGCGACGGCCACCCGTCCAACCACCGACAATGCGTTGTACCGATCGAGTCTCGATGCGATTTCCTTCTCCTGCACTTCACCAGGTCGAGTCTTGAGATTTTTGTCCAATATCGCTGGGGTTACCCTGCTCATCAGCATGTTCAGTATCTCCAGAAGAGTCAGCAGGTCTCCCTCCACGGGGCAATTCCATCGACTGGAAAGAAAGTACCTCAGCTTTTCGGGAGTGTCGATCACCTCGGAATTTCGAGCGGCCCTTGTTGCTGTCACATCCATCAGTCGCTGCACGGTGCCTTCGCAGAGATGGAGCTCTGCATGAAGTGACTTCAGCAATTCGCGCTGAGAATCGTCAGCCGAGCCGCCAGGGATCTTGTAGATGATGTCATGTTCAAGCTCATTCCAGATGTGTGCTGTCAGCGTACACACCTGAATCTCGCAGGGAATGGCCATCTCGACTTCACCGAGATGCGATGGATGTTCGCCGCAAGGAAAGGCGTATGCGAGGGTCACATGAATGTGGTGGGCGCGATAACCGGACTCTTTGTCTCTATCTTTGACAGCCCAGTGTTCCGTGCAACCAGTAAACCGACCAATGATGGCGTCGATAGCTGGTTGGCGGTCTTTTGGCAAGTATAGCAGCACTCGGCACCCCGACAGGTCCTTGAGCGGCGGCGAGACTCCATCTTTGAAATCCTGGGGAGTATGCTTCTCGCGGTCCAACTGCAGCTTCCGCTTCAAGGAGGGTACAGCCTTGGCTCGGCTGGTCACCATGTGCTTAATGCCTGCTCTCTCAAGCGCCTCAGACACTAGGTTCGCAACCAGTGAGGCTACGTCGACAAAGGCGCTTCGAGTCTTTGTATACTCCGCGCAGACCGCTTCAATATCGGTATTGTCGAGCATGGGTACTCCTCCGCCATAATACTATCATAGCGTCGGGACCCGCGCCAACATCGCCTAACCGGGCATGAAACGCCATAACCTCCAGCCTTCGCTACGGGCATCGCCAGACTCGCTCCGCCCGCAAGCGGCCTCCACGAATCTGCCGATGCCCTTCACTTCGGCTTCCGGCAACGGCGTCTATGCCTAGGCGTTAGTCGCAATTGTGCCTACGAAGCGCACCGGCGTGGAGCTACCTGCATCGCCCCTTCTTGGTTCCAGGGGAGACTGCGTGCCGGAACGTGGCCAGCACGTCCTGACCCTGTCGCGCAGCTTCGACAAGGAACCTGATGTGCCTCTACCGGGCACGGGCCAATCTTCGTAGGAGAGGTGCTCATGCCATTGTCTTCGTTCGCCATGTCGCTGCTACTTTCACCAGCAATGGGTCTAAACCAACCGCTAACGAAGACGCAGGTATGCGATCATGCGTCTGCGGCGGTTGTCGGTGTGGTGCAGTCTGCTACTGCGCAGGCCGCCCCCAACAGAAACCCAGACATCGTGACCTTGGTCACGTTTCAAGTTGAGAAAGTGGTTCACGGACCTGCTCCCCAGACGTTGTCCTTTCTGCTGCGGGGCGGAACTCTAAATGGGCGGAAAGTGTGGTCGTCCGTGGAGACGCAGATGAAGGAAGGGGAACGCTATTTCCTGATTCTGGCTGACCACCCTACGAAGCCAGACTACCCGTACCCGATTCGTCTCTCGACCAACATCATTGACGATTCCATCGTCGTTCCGCCGGAAGCGGTGTTGAAGGCTGTCTGGCAGGAGCAATGTGAAGGCGTGTCGAATAACGCGAGTTCGCAGTTCCTGGATGATGTGCCTACGTGGTTGCTTGATTGGGCTCAGCAGCCATGAGTCGGAATGTCAGTGTGTTTCTGTTTGGGGGTCCAGTGAATACGTCTCGTGTCGTGGTGATGTCGTTTTCAGTTGGAACCGGCGCCAGGTGTTCCCCGTCGCCCTATGCGGTTCCGAGCCGCGTTGGGTCGCGCGCGGTGCCACGCACCAAAGCAGCCCCTCGTTTCTAACGCGTATATTTATGGCTTCCGCAAAGTTAGGCGGTGGCAATCGGGTGTTTACGCAAAGAAGCCGCTGCGCCCCCCGCGCCAGCGCCTGACCTCGCCAATCCGGCGCGCCACGACCACCACCGGTTGCCGACCGGGGCCTCGGGTTGTACTCCCGAGACGTCTCGGCACCCCGACCGGGGTCTCGGGTTGTACTCCCGAGACGTCTCGGCACCCCGACCGGGGTCTCGGGTTGTACTCCCGAGACGTCTCGGCACCCCGACCGGGGTCTCGGGTTGTACTCCCGAGACGTCTCGGCACCCCGACCGGGGTCTCGGGTTGTACTCCCGAGACGTCT
>CAZCUX010000087.1:0-4605 GCA_964502005.1 uncultured Enterobacterales bacterium | reverse complement strand
CAGCGCGACTTTGGCCTCTGCAGCCTCAGCGCGGGACTTCCAGTCAATCGTAGGAGCATGCATGAACTGCGAGCACACGCCTGGATCGTGTTGTCAAGTGGTGGAAGGTTCAGAATGGGGCTGAACGATTACGCCGACCATTCGGCGACCTTTCGCTTGCGTTGAGCGACTTCGGTCTCTGCTGCCTCAGCGCGGGACTTCCAGTCAATCGTAGGAGCATGCATGAACTGCGAGCACACGCCTGGATTGGGTTGTCAAATGGTGGAAGATGCAGAGAGGGGCTGAACGATTACTCCAAGGTAATGCGCACTCCCAAAGCGCCGTCGCACATTGAACATTTCAGGTCGTAAGGCTGGGCCTCGTGTCCGCATCTCGAACAATCGTATAACATTGAAACGCACAATGGCGCGTCTAAAAGCTCTGTTGCGAGTTCACCAGCGAAGATTGACGAGTCACCCTCTCGAAGGGTTAAGAGCTCGCATATTGTCCAATCTTCGATTACTCCTCGGTTGGGATCACTTTCGCCACCTGCGGCATAGCGTACGAGAAGTGCTCGCACGAGGGACCACCTTAGGTTGCGGGACCCTTCAGAAAGTACGGCACCTAATGCACGCGCTACTGCCAAATCAAGCAATGTTAGGCCGTCGTCCGCCGAAACGCCGGACGAACCCACTTCTACGGCGAGGGACGAAATCGTTTCGCGACTACTGTAGGTCGGCCATCGAGCGAGCGCAGAAGCAGCAAGGGAGCTAATGGCATCGTAATCAGCCGAGATGCGGGATTGCTCGTCCAGAAGTCGTTCCCGCGTATAGGCGCGCATCGCGCCCGGTCTCAAGTGTCGAAGGAAACCGGGAGCACCTGTCAAATACATTGCCAGTAGGGTTAGCGAAAACATAAAGAATGGATGCGTCCATGCGGTTTGCACGCGCAAGCCAACGAGAGGCAGCGAGGCGACCTGCTGGGCATAGTCCCTTCGATCGCGAAAAACTGAATTCTCCCCCTCCACGAGGATAGACTTTCTTTCTGTCTGAAATACAATGAGACGTTGACGTGCGAACTCATCCGTATAGCCCGTCACCAATTCCAACTCAGACGTTTTGTCCCCAGTAAAGCCGGAAAGATCCGCGAGAGAGGCATCCAATCGCTCAACCCTACTTGCGAACGCGGTTGCAAGCTCTTCGGTGTAGATTTCAATCATCGCGATACGCTGCGCATCCAATTCCTCGGCGTTGATAGACATCAACATCCACGCCAAAGGGATTTGAACTGCAACCCCACCAAGCGCCGCGGTAACAACGCCCATAGTTATACTAGGACGCCAGTTTTCAGCCGCCTCCACACCCGATTGAATAGCCAGCGTAGCCCCCACGAACCCGAGGCGATGAAGATTTAGTACAATCAGGCCGATGGCAAGTCCAAACAGAATAGCAGCGGGGAGGCCACCGTACGCGATCCATCCTACCGTCGCCCCTGAGAACCCGGCGATGAGTGCGGCTACAAGGACGAGTGCACTGTAAAGAATCAACTCTATACGATGCTCTTTGGAAAGTCGGCTGGCATAACGCGAATCGACACCAACCAAATCGGCTATAGGTGATCGTCCGATTAAGTCGAAGCTCACGACATACTCCGTCCGGTAGCTTCGGTGTGTTCGACGCTTTCACCGTCTGCAGCAAGGTCAGCCGAATTTCCCGAGACGCCGACTGCTAAGAGGACGCTTGGATCTGCTCGTAGGGGGGGGGAGGCACTATACTCCGCGTGCGGCACAGAACCAGGCTCGCTCCCCGGCTCTGCGCCAAGAACTTCCCCTGCAGGGCCTATAGGCACGTCTCTGGCAAGATCTTCTACAACGTCCCCACTCGAACCGGTGCCAACTGAGGCACTTACGATTGTTTCCGAAACACCAATGCCAACACCCAACGAATCCGACTCAAGAGAATCGCTGCTTGCATGCGTTGTGCCAGATTCACCGCACGCGTCGAGGCGATCTTCGGCATCGACCGAAGCAGCAGCCGCGGATCTCAAGCCATCAAAACATCCGTTCGTCTCGGAGCTGCCACTCGCCACATGCTCAACGGAAAGCGAGTCTCTTGCTGCAGCAACATCGCCTGGCGAAGCAACTTCGCCAGCACGCGGAGGACTGTGCATGCTGCTCGAGGTCGACTCCCTTGACGACCCACTACCCGCGAACGTAGTTCCCTCGGTCGAAACGCCCGTTGTTGAGCGTGTTGTTCCATCGTAACGAGTCGAAGCGCCAGTACCCCTGCGAACGCTGCCCTCGCCATGCAGAGGCCAGCCCATAGCAGGTGGGAGGGAGGTGCCACCCGAAACAAAGCGAAGCGGTGCGGCGCGCACCTCATCGCCAACCACTCTTCGATACTCTGCATGGGCAAGGGAGGAAAGCTCTCGCTCGGTATCCGCCATTCGACGGCGCTCCTCAATGATTGCCTCGTAGGCGTAGGAATGAGAAGGACTGCCTTCACCACTCTCGATGCCCGCATTCGCCAACAAAAGGCGCTTCTGGTGTTCCTCTAGGCTTTCGTAAACTCCCTTGGTTAACATCATCTTGAAAAATATCGGTCCTAACTCGATGCACATGAGCAGGGCTGCAATCATCAGTGGAACATTACCACCGATTTTGTGGGAGATTTGGATACGCTTTAATAGGCCGTCAAGGGCGTGCGACTGTTGCTCGTTGGCGAACTGCCTTTCCGCAAGAACGGCTTCACTTGAGGCGATTGCGTTCTTCCACTCGTCAATTTCCGATTTCAGTGACGTTGCACGCTCCACTGCCTTGGCGCGATCAATCTCGAACTCCGCCTGTTTAGCATCGAGATTCGCCTTCTTGTCGAGATAGGCGGGACCGCGCCCGGGTCTTTTGCTTCCCGACAGCCCGGCCGCTTCATCTTCGAGCTTTTGGCGCTGCACGTTGATCTCACCCCTTCGGAGTTCCAGGCCTTCATCAATTGCGTCTAAACGAGACTGAGCCTCTGCGATTTTCGCCGTCAGTTCAACCTTCTTGGCTACATGGCCTGCTGTATCACTGGAGTCGAGTTCATCGCGGTATTCGCGTTGCTCCTTCTGCAGTTCGGCCTCGATTTCGGACTCAAGAATGCGAATTTCTAATGGAGCCGACAAAGTGACGCCAATAATTGTGCCCATAATGATTCGAGGAATTGCGTTTATAAACTCCGTCAACGTAATTCTCTCTGTGCCGTCTCCTTTGCCTGTACTAGAAACGATAAAACGCTCCAAGTTGAAGATAATTGCCGACCAAACGAGCCCCGCAAGCACGGAAGCGACCACTGATGGCATATGGGTAACTTGCCCAACGCCCAAGGCTGTGTCGACCTTTGGGGAAAATACCGTGTAAAAAGCATAGCTACCACTAAGGAAGGCGAGTATTCCGGTCGCAAGGACTATCCCACCGAGGCCTTGGAACTTTACCTTGTCGGCATTTGGACATTTAAGTAGCAGATTCTCATCTGCACCAGCGCACCGCCACAGTATGCGAGTCAAGGTTCCCACCTCGACCAAAGTTTCAGTTTCAAACGATCCAGTTGCTGAAGTAGGGGTTTCCATATCGACCTTAGGAATGTAGGTGGAAACAAGAGGCTCGACTGAGGTAGGGTCAAAGGTGCTGTAAATCTCTTCGGCGTGCAACGATTGCTGCTACCCGACGGAGCGTCGCCTCGTCGGTGTCGACGAGGTGTATGGGCTCGATACCTTCGGCATGGACGACAGTGCACCCATCCGAGCAGACTGTACGGATTGATCTCATTGGTGGAATCACCACACGGAACGGCGGCACCCTTCCTGGAGAGAAAGAAACTTTGACGCACGCGTCGGAAAAGGATGGAAAGTTCCAACGAGAAAGCGGAGAGCGTGCGATCCGCACCGATGGAACGGTCGAACGGACCCGCCTCACATCGTGAACAGCATACGGCACTTCAAAGGCGTGCTCGGCCACCTCGAGGAAGTTTCGAAAGGTAATAACAACATGCTCGCCAGGACGGCCTTGCGAACAGAAGGTCCCGCCGTCGACAACAAACCGAACAAACGAGCCTACGCGCAAAATACCAGTCCCCTCCAAAGAAATTACGACCGGAATCACGAAGTTTTGTGTCGCGATAAGTGAGCCGGCGTGTACAGACTTTATCCGAAGCGGATTCCCAAGGCGTCGAAGTTTTCGTAACCAGAGAGCTATACTTTGTGACCAGTTCAACGCAATCACCATAAAATAAAACAAATTACCAGGTAACACCCTACACAGAACTTTCAGGTGAGTCGCAAAGGAAGGAAACAGGATGCTCATCTGGCACCACCGCGATGGAATAACACCGTAATATCCCGACCCACAATAGCCACCACCAACCTCCCATACCTTCCCCATGTTGGCTGGTACTGATGCGTCATGAAACCTGATTGCCCTCCGTGGCAACATTCATGAGACAGCGCCTCGCATGAAAAGCACTGCGCAGGGCGTCGACCAAACTCCCCGTGTCCGAGACCAACAAGCCATCGCTGAAGCCGGTGCCAGACTCAGAAGTCGGAACGTGTCAACACCTTTGAGACACCCGATTGCTTGATTTAGGGAAGATTCGA
>CAZCUX010000086.1:0-4760 GCA_964502005.1 uncultured Enterobacterales bacterium | reverse complement strand
CCGACTCGCCCCATCAGAACCATAAGCGCGCCCTACCGCACATAAATCACTTTGGCCCAATCCAATTGCAGCCGAGTATTGCATCTAACGCTTAGCCATAGGCGCCGTTGGCTATAAGCGCAGGCATAGCGACCGCAGGGAGCTATGGCAAGCTTATAGACAATGGCGTTTATGGCCAGTTAGTCGCTGTTGCCGACGTCCGCCCTGGCACAGCATCGGACCAGCCAGACACCACGACTGCCTCGGAGCACAAACGCACGCACGCGCCCACCCCGAGGAAAAGACGCTGTCCCGCGCCAGCCAACACCCGAAAGTCCCGCGCTTTTCCGAGCCCAGGCGGCATCAGCCCAGCGCGGAGCTCAGGCCACCAGAATCCCCTCCCGAAACGGCTCCTCGGCTCGGCGTTGAGTGGGACGCAGCACTCGCAGCCAATGGAAGCAGACAACCCACACGCAACAACCGGAAACGACTCCGACCCAGAGCCGAAGACTCCGCCAATCTCGACAACAAGCCCGCCAGCCCCAGCAGTGAGCAGCGGGAGCCGGCCGCCCATGACCTCCAGCCAGCCCCGCCGGCTCGCAGATGCACAATAGAAGAATCCGCCGGCAGGCTCCACAACTGAGCCACACAGATGCGACGGCCCCAGTTCCCCGCACAGCCAACGGCTCCCGACATCGCCAGCCCCAACAGACTTAGGTTGAGGAGGCAATAGCGACTAACGCCAAGGCATAGACGCCGTGGACGGAAGCCGTAGTGGAGGGCATCGGCAGATTCGTGGAGGCAGCTTGCTGCCGGAGCGAGTCTGACGATTCCCGGAGCGAAGGCTGGAGGCTATGGCGTTTCATGCCCAGTTGGGCGAAGGCGGGCGGCGCCAGTCGGGATCAACTCTCAGTCCAGAAAGGTGACGTCTGGAAAGGCAGCGATCAGTTCCGGAGTGCCTGGGAGCAGCGAGAAGGCAGGGATCGAGGATTCATATTCGGAGCGCCAATCCACACCAAACGAGAGACGAGACAAATGGATGGAGCCGTGTTTGGACCGCCCCGTCATGGAGAAATAGCGGGAACACTCACCGGCGATGGAAGCCATCAACACATGCAGCGAGTGATTGGAAAGCGTGCTTCCCTTGTCCGCGACTGCAATGTCTCTGAACAGCAGGACGGGCAGCGACAGTCGTCGCTCCGCACCCATTACACTGTGCACTGCATAGTGCGCCAGCCAGGGGGGGTTTGTAAGACTACAAATCACACCAGGATAGTTCGGAGAATGGCTGCCCACGAAGTCGTGTAGCTCTCCGACAGTAGTGGGAACCGGATCTGTCAGAAGTGACAGGTATCGCTCGCGCACTTTCTTCGCGATGGTCGCTGCTGCGGCCGATGAAAGCGCTTTCCGCAGCACTCCGTCGTCTCTGTAGTCAGAGAACCCCACTGTGCCCAGAGCCAAACCCGGCTGCGTGCTGTGCCTCTCCTCCCTGTGCAGCTTGAATGCCGAAGCCACGTTGTCCAGTGCCTCGCCAATCTGGTTGCGCAAAGTGGACTTGACCTCGACTACTGCCACAACCGTGGGCGCTAGGGCGATTGCAAAACCACCGTCCGCAAAGATGGGCGAGCGCTCCGAATCATCATAGATCAGCACATCGCACTGTTTGCTCACCTTGAGTTCGGCGGATTTCTTGTCGGGAAGGGCCAGGAATCCACTCGACACATTCAGGGAACTCGGCACCACGCTTCGAACAGCTTCGCGAATCAGGTGTTCCTTGTAGTCGCCATCTGAGGTCCAGTGAGACGCACCCACCAGCAGTCGAACCTGTTGGCCCTTCGCAAGCGCAGCAGCAGCGCGCGTTCCATGGAAGGCAACGAGATCCTTGAAATCATCCGCCATTGCGTGCTCCTACTCGGTCCTCGCACGGCGTAGTCAGTTCTATCCAGTGTGTCCAGGACGAAGCTCACGCGCCCATCGCAGGGTCGAGCCCGCTTTCGCCCAACGCTTAGCCATAGGCGCCGTTGGCTATAAGCGCAGGCATAGCGACCGCAGGGAGCTATGGCAAGCTTATAGACAATGGCGTTTATGGCCAGTTAGATGCAGTACTCGGCGGGGCCGCACGACAGCTCCCGACGCCGGCTGTCGGCAATGGGTCCGCTCGCCTTACGACTACATAAAAGCTATCCCAATGTTTAAGACTCGAATTTGCGCCGGTCCCAGACAATCATCGGCCAAATCAAGCCCCGTCGCCGCCGGACTGCGCCTCGATGTACGGCCCTGCACCACGTTCCGGGCGTTCGGCCCAACGGAAGCCACTTCGGTGAGTAGGCTCGACCGCTCCCACTGGCCCAACCGGGCGCACCTCCCGCGCAGCGCGGCATGGCTCAACCCCACCAAGCGGCCCGCCCAACGGAAGCCCCCGCTGCCGAGGAAGCTCCGGCGCACCGTGTGGGCCTCCGAGTAGACCTGGGCCGACTCGCCCCATCAGAACCATAAGCGCGCCCTACCGAACATAAATCACTTTGGACCAATCCAATTGCAGCCGAGTATTGCATCTAACGCCTAGGCATAGACGACGGCGGCCCCCAACGGCAGACATACGTATATCTGATTACCATGGCGGGGGCCGCTGGCGTTTATGCCAAGTTAGACGACGCCCCGACGGTTGGAGCTCGACCGTGATGACGGAGGTCTGGAGTCAGACTCCAGCGGTCTTGCATTGTTCTCGTCAAGCACCGATCTGGCACTGCTTTCGTCCACGACAGCGGCCCCGCTTCACACTTGGGGCATACTGGAGGGTCCGCCACGCATCCTAAACTTCCCGCCGCGACCGTCGGATGCACCAACATCACTCCAACAGCCATGGAGTGGCGGAATGTTGAGACCGGGTCTCCAGTTCGAGGGGGTGCACAACCATCCGTTGATGGCACGGTTTTGGCCTCTTTTGAGGGTTGTTGTCGAGGAGCCAATCCGCCTCCCGCCCAAGCCACCAAACGGCGCTCCTGGTACCGACTCACTTCTGCGCCGGCATCTGAACGCCACCAAAACCCGCGGCTCGAACAGGCCGTCGAACGCGACGGCGCCAGTGAGACGCGATATTGACAGCCGCCTGCCTTACCGTCGCACACTGGAGCGAACCACCATGGACCCAGTCCTCGGCTCCGTAGTCGTAGCCTGTATCTCGGCACTCGGTAGCGCTGCCATCTGGGCAGTCCAACAGACAAAGGCACGCGCAGACAACGAGGCTCAGCGACGCGAAGCACTCTACAGGGGCCTACTAAGCGCGCTCGTCGACATGAGTGCTATGGGCAATGCGGCCCCCCTACTCGTCGAAAGCCAGGAAATGTGGCTCTACGCATCAGACCGCGTGATTCTTGCAGTGAATGACTATATCCGCTTCTATCTGGGTAGAATCAACGCCGGAGAGGTCCAAGGGGCCCCCGTCTCGGAGGCCGACCGCATTCGAATCCAGTATTTCGACGCACAGATTCGGCTTGCCATCCGTCAGGACATAGTTCAACGCACGCAGATCGACGCGAAGTGGGTGGAATCGGAGTGGACGAGCTTCGGAGCACCGCCAGAACGGATCCATGCGTACCGAGTTCGAAAGGCTTCGGGCAGCAGAGGATCGTCCGGCAGTACCGACAGGACGACAGCGAAGGAGCCGAAGTCCTGAGGGTATAGGGGCCTGAGGGGTGTCGTCTAACGCCAAGGCATAGACGCCGTTGCCGGAAGCCGGAGTGGAGGGCATCGGCAGATTCGTGGAGGCAGCTTGCTGCCGGAGCGAGTCTGACGATTCCCCGAACGCAGGCTGGAGGCTATGGCGTTTCATGCCCAGTTATACGCCGTTGCGGTGTCGGGCAGGTGTTCTGAATATCTACCAAATGGTGTCTTTCAACCCGGAGAGGGATGGAGGTTGAACTCAAGCTCCACAAGTGGCAGACTTCAACTAAACTGGCCGTCTCCATCGCCGTCAGATACTAGGAAACAAGATGCTCTCTGTGCTCCTGCTTGCCACCTTTCCGGTACAGGCAAGTCGTTTAGCGCTTTCGGAGGCTGACGCCTGCCGCGGAGCTAGCCTGGTCGTCATTGGGGTCGTCCAACCCGATGGGTCCGTGTATGTCGATAATGACTTCAACGGCGCCATCATCAGCCGACAGACGGTCCAGGTGGAGCGAACACTATTCGTTGCAGACAGCGCCCCTGCCGAGGAACGCCGCTCCCCCCTCATTGTGGAAGTGCCTGGCAACTGGGTCACCGGAACGCCAACGATCGTCGGCTTTCCAGACTGGACACCGGGCACCAGGCATCTACTCCTGTTGCTGTGGCTCGAGGAAACCGATCGAACGGCAGAAGGCTGGTTCAGGATACTCGACAGAGTCCTTCCATCGGACGGCGAGCCGCCGCCCATAGACGACCTCCAGTACTTCTGGAGCCTTCACTGCTCCGAGTATAGGGCGGACACGCCCGAAAGGTCTCCGGGCTGGTGGACGTGGTGGTATGATGATCCGTTCATCGGTGCCGGACTATCGGAGTGCGGCCACAAGTAGACGATGCTCGCTTGGCCGCGGCGTCGCACCACGGCGAGGCCCCAGACCTGCAGAGCGCTGGTCCCACTTCCATGGGCTTGCGAAATCCGCGGACAACGCCACGCCGCCATGCGGGTAGCCACACCCCGTGCACTCCACTCCCAGGAGAGGCCCACAGCGCTGGGAGCAATGGCGTATAACGCTTAGCCATAGGCGCCGTTGGCTATAAGCGCAGGCATAGCGACCGAAGGG
>CAZCUX010000085.1:0-4906 GCA_964502005.1 uncultured Enterobacterales bacterium | reverse complement strand
CCTGCGGTCGCTATGCCTGCGCTTATAGCCAACGGCGCCTATGGCTAAGCGTTAGCCGAAACTCGCTCCAGTGTGGCTGTGAAAGGCGAGTTCTGATCTGCGCACTCCAAACGTTTGGCCTGCGGAGGTGGTCAGCCTCCGTTTGCTGGAATCCAGTCGTTGACGAGTCCCCAGCAGTCCAGTTCTCCAGAGCCAGTAATGCCGCATGCCGTGTATGTGTGGCTGTCGTAGGCGACGAAGGGACCACGTGGTCCTCCCCGCGAGAGTTTTTGGCTTCCCCAGCAATGCACCATGCCCTCGGCATCTTGGGCGCAATGAGATGTGTCGCTGCCTGCAACTGAGACGTAGGACCGATCCTCCATGGGCGGTTGCCACATGGCGGTGTAGGCACGGGAAACTCCTCGTGTCGCTCTCGTCCCCCAACAAGATAGGCTCCCGTTCGCAGCAATCGCGCAACCATGGAAGTAGCCGACAGAAACAGACAGGATTGCTTCCGAAGGAGGCGCTTCCTTGCGCTGGTGCTGCCAGCAGTACAACTCCCCGGTCAGCTCAAGAATTGCGCAGGCACCGCTCAACTCACTTACGTTGATTGAGCGCACCTTCTTGTCCTCTGCTGGCTGGTCTACGGTGAGGCTCCTGCCACACCTCACTGCGCCTTCTTCTGAGATGCCACAGACCGAAATCCCAGCGACCGATAGTGAGCGGAAGTCCGAGCCACTGGGAATCCAGTGCGCAGGCCATGCAGCTCCAAAGCACTCGATACTCCCGTTCAGGCGGACGCCACAGGTCGTATGCGAGTCCGCCTCCAGGTCCTTCCACCGCCCGCTGATGAGTTCGAGTTCCGCTACCGGGTCGGCCCCGAAGCAGGAGGCACTTCCGTCTGCGCGCAGTGCGCAGGCGTGTTCACGCCCGACTGTCACGTCTACAAATGGTCCTCGTGGGAGCCGAGGGACTGCGACCTCGTCTTCTGATGGCAGCTTGGTAGGAGTGTCTTTGTGTCGCTCCAACGCGGATGTGGGACCGCTCCGCGGCTCGGAGATACCGCAGCCAATTGCCTGAACATTCACGAGGACGAGCGCGCATCTGGCTGCTACCGAACACTTGTGTCGTCGAGGTCTTCGCATTGAAGGAGTTCCTGGGCATTGAATGGCGCCTCGGCCATCGTACCAGTCCGTGATGCCGCCGCAATGTCCTTGACTGTCACAATGACCCTGGGGACCACCCATATCTCGGTGAAGGGGCCCGCGAGCTTCGGCTAACTGGGCATGAAACGCCATAACCTCCAGCCTTCTTTTCGGGAATCGTCAGACTCGCTCCGGCAGCAAGCTGCCTCCACGAATCTGCCGATGCCCTCCACTCCGGCTTCCGGCAACGGCGTCTATGCCTTGGCGTTAGACGACAGCCTCCCTCCGTGGTAGGTGTCGTGCTGGAGTGTCGAAGTGAAAGCAGTCATCATCATTACAGTTCCCGAATATGATCGTGTGTCTTCGCTGCCTGCGTGTCAACAGGACGGAGAGGAGATCGAGCGGTTGGCACGAGCCACGGGGTCGTTCGATATCGTACATGCTATCGACGGTCGTCAGTCCTCTCGCGAGGTCAAAGATCAACTGGCCAGTTGGATAGCCTCTGTCCGGTCCGAGAAGTTTGACCAGGTACTGTTCTACTATTCGGGCCATGGTCTTGTTGATGGGGACGAGTTTCACTATGTGCTGCGGGACTATTCGGCGAAGTCTCTGAAGCGCACGACCATTGAGAACTCGGAAGTCGATACCTACCTTAGACAGCTCGATGCTGAGTTGGTTGTTAAAGTTGTCGATGCATGCCACTCTGGGACCCCGTATATCAAGGACATCTCCCGGTTGAAATCTGCACTGGAAACCTCTGTTGTTCGGCAGTTCAAGCATTGCTACTTCTTGTTCTCGTCACAGGCGGACGAAACATCGTGGGCTGACTCTACCCTTAGTTACTTTACTCGGGCGTTTTTGCACGCCGCTGAGGCAAGTGCAGGAAGGGACTTGCGCTACAAGGAGATCATGGATGATGTGTCGGATGCGTTTCGGGGACAGGTACAGACACCCATCTTCGTGACCCAGGCCACATTTACGGAGTCTTTTGGCTCCATTCCACCAGACTACAAGGTTCTTCAGCCAAAGCCAGATGGTTCGTCCGGCAAGGTCGATGGGGCGAAGGAACTGGTAGTGGCTCCGCCAGTGTCAGAACTCCTGCTCGCTGCAGTGCGGAAGGACGCTTCGCGCTACCTCACGAAGGAGCAGGCAGAGGAAGTTCTGCGCATCGAGGTGGGGCAGCGAGTCGAGACGTTCGAGTTTCCGTCGCCCTTCGCCCAGTTGTACGAGAAGGAAGTAGCCATCTTTCGCGAAATATCCGAGGTTCCTGACCTGTTAGATGTCGCCAAGTGGGTGCATTCGAGCAAATCGGATTACATGGTGAATGTGGAGTACATTGAAGAAGAATATACTGCCCAAGTGCCCATGTCGATCGAGAATTCATCGATAAATGACATGTTGGCGTCTGCATTAAACATCTTTGGAAGCAAGACCATTGCTGTTAAGAAGACCAGGCAGATCCCTACTCGAATTTCGTCAATCGCTGCGGTGACGCCAGAGTGTATTTCGGTGTTTTTGAGACGGAAGCTGCCGAACGTGCGAGAGCATCGCTGCTGGTTGGTGCCAGTTCTGTCGCGAACAGACATCCGCCTATTCTGGGCCAGCCAGAGTTCTAGGGACGATGGGTGGCGTGGTACGCTTTTCCCATCCCGTCTGTCCTGGAGTACCCAGGCGGCGCCCTTAGCGGATTCCGCAGAGGTTCGGGCACTGATTGACAGAGTCTTGGGTGATTTCTCGGGTCGTGTCTACGACGAACTGAAACAGGCGTTTCTCCCAGGATATACAGAAGAGGTTGAGGTGGAAGTCATCGAGACAGGTGGTTTGGAGTCTATTGGGTCCCTGGTTGAAGTTTAGCCCCCCACAATAGACCTGAGGCACCGGGAGGCCGTCGTCTAACTGGCCATAATCGCTATTGCCTCCCTCCCTCGCCTCCGCAATCGTCCGAATCGCTCCGGCAGCAAGCTGCCTCCACGACTCGGCCGATGGCTCCTGCTCGTTCGTCCAGCAACAGCGCCTATGGCTTTGCGTTAGCCGCCATGGCCTCATCAACCTCCTCGGCCGAACGGGCGTTCGGAGTGCCTGTATTTTTGCGGAACTCATGGGTGTGGCCAGCGTCTCCATTGGAGACCGGCGGCGTGGGCGTAGATGAAATGGGAAAGTTCTGGCCCGATCTGCTCCGTTGACTCTTGACCTCTTGTGTCGATTGTGTTACCTTGCCGGTCGACACATGAGAACAACGAGGGGCCTCCATCTAATAATACCCCTCAGGAATTCGTACTTGTTCACGCAGGAGTGTCTTTCATGAGAAGACGAGGCTCATGGGAGTTTGCCAACGGGGCGAAGGTTGGGCTTGACCACCCGAGAGAGGCCGTCGTTGCCGTTAGTTGGGCTCAAGCGCCATTTTCCAACCTTCCCGCGCATGAGGTAGGCCACATGCTCGGGGCAAAGCATGATGTCGTACAGACCCCTGATTGCGTGGTTGACGGTCGACCGTCTTGTGGGTGGCTGCCACCGACCAACTCAAACGCTTCTATCATGTCCTACTGGACAAGTTGCTCAAGTGGATGCACTATTGCGAGCGTCTTCTCGAATCCTGGTGTGTATTTGGGAGGCCCCATTGGGGACTCCCTTACGATGAACAACTGGTGTGTTGTGCGAGGGTTTGCGGACTACGTCTCTAGGTTCTCAGACGCTCCTGGACTGACGACAGTAGGATTTCCTGATCCCTGGTACGTCGACACCAGTGAGGATTCGATTCCCGATGGGCTTTGCCAGTAGAAGGGGTGTTCGTTTGAATACGTTTCTCCTGGAGGTGCAAATTGATAGGATGGAATAGCCGGAGCGCACATGCGTTTGTAGGCAAGCCCATCATACCGAGTGTTTTGCTTTGTGCCGTTTGGGCAACTTTTGCGAGTGTCGAGTTTGGTTGTAGTTCTCCTACTTTAGTCGATCTCCCCGTGCGGGATTCCGGTGAGTCAGTTGATTGCGAGGAGATTGACTATGCTATTTCCGATACTGATACCCCGGCGGGTTGGGAATACTCTTTCCCTGATCTTTTGGACTTTGCGGATGGAATGACGTGCTCTTGGGTCGGGGAGCCGTGGGAGGACTTCCGGCTTTCGGTTCAGATAGGAGATAACCCATATGGGATTCCTGTGTACTCTCGCGCGGTGGATGGTATTTGCAAGCAGTCAGGCAACGTAAATGTTGTTATGTTTCTTGGAGATGAAGCAGCACCTGTCACTTTTACCGTGGTGTTGACCTACACTATTGATGTCTCGTACTCATTCTTTTTATACCGTGCGGACATCGAAGCTATTGCATTCGACAGTCTACCTCTACCACGCCCTGAGTCCGATCTGTGGAACATCAACTTTCTACTCATTGTTCCAGTCGGCGGGGATACCTCGAACCTTGAGTTGAGTGGAGAGTTCAAGGATGAAGAGTATGTTGGGGGAGAGGTCTTCTCGGAGTTTTCGATACTTTGTCGGTGATCTCGGTGGTTTTGTGCATTCTGATACGCGCGGTTGAGACACTGGGCGAGGTACAGGCTGACATTCCTATAGCTGGCGTGATCCCGACGCCGGCCACGGCGGCTAACTGGCCATAATCGCTATTGCCTCCCTCTCTCGCATCCGCAATCGTCCGAGTCGCTCCGGTCGTTCCTCCCTCCACGACTCGGCCGATGGCTCCTGCTCGTTCGTCCAGCAACAGCGCCTATGGCTTTGCGTTAGTCGCTATTGCCTCCTCACTCTAAGTCTGTTGGGGCTGGCGATGTCGGG
>CAZCUX010000084.1:0-4975 GCA_964502005.1 uncultured Enterobacterales bacterium | reverse complement strand
GGTGACGTAGGGCGTTGGGGAATGGTCGTGGAGGAGGGGCCCGGTTTGGCGTGGTGATGCTAAAACGGGCTGTTTGTTATGAGCGTATCGAGTTGGGCTGAACGATTATCCCCGATCAACTTGAGAGTTTTGGCGTCAAAAGACTGCGGGCCTCCGCTGCCCATTTAGTTGGCGCGTGAACCTGCTCAAGCGCTACGCACAGCGCTTTTTTCGCAGGAGAGTCTTCCACTCCAAATAGCGATTGTTGGAGTCCCGTCAATAGGGTCTGAACACAGGAATCCCCCTCCCGGATGCCCACCTCCCCCCAAAACTCCGCCAAGTTCGAAACAGCAACCAATTGGGCCATCGCGAACATGTAGTCTTCGTACCGACTCCAGGAGAATGCGAGTTCGGCGGCCTCCAGAGCCAAGAGCCGCGCTTCTTTCAGCCGCTTTGCTTCACTATCTGGCAGTGACAACTCTTTTCCCTCACACGCCTGGGCAGACCATTGCTGATGTAATCCCTCGAGAATGGCTACGCTGAGTTTATTCTTGACAACCACAAGGTCCCCGCTCAATCGATGCCGCTTGCAGAGCGCGAGGTCTTCCCGGAACAGCGCCTCGGCATCACTCCATCGCTTTAAAACCCACCCCAGGATGCCCGCTTCGGTTCCCAAAACCATTGCGAGTCCAGCGTAGTCCCGCAGGTTGGCCTTGATCGCGCCGGCACGGACAAACAACGACTTCACCTCTGCCCAATTCACTCTCACCATAGCGACGTCACTATAGGAGGCTGCGCGGGCCTCGTTCAACAGCAGGCGGGAGAGTAGCTCGTCCCTCGCAGGGGACGGAGGCTCTTGCTCCAACTGGAGGCGAAGGGCCCGATAGGGCAGCGGATCCATGCCAGAGCTCGCGAGCTTGGACTGACGTATCAACTCCTCGTAGAAGGCGAAGACCCCCAAAGCGACGCGTTCAGATATGAGACCCTTCAATTCTTTGATTTCGGCAGACAAAAATTCTATTGACCCGTTGGTACGGGACGACCACCGAACATCGCCGAGGTCGAGCGCAAGTAGTGCGACCGCTCGTTCATTAGCTGGATACCGCCCCAACGAACGGATTGCTTTCACCAACAAGCGAGCTGCACGATCGATGCTCTCAATTGCACCATGTTCGCGGCGCGCGCGGACTTCCACGCGGTCAACACGCAGGGCCTCATCTTCAGGCAGAAGTTTTCGCAGTTTCATATGCGTATCCAACAGCGCAATTATCTCTTGCCACGCGCAGAGAGCCTCAAGTTCGTTTACCCTTTCCACCAGCGCTCCAGGTCCCGCCAACTGACCAAATGCGCCAGCCTTCACTGCGTGAAACAAGCGCTTTCGTGCTGACACTTTGGGACCGGTCCCCGTTGCAGCCGACGCTATCGCTGCGTGCAGTATTCGCGCGCGGGGCGAAGCTTCGCGGAAGTGATTGGTTTCACCGGAGATGGAAGCAGACCGCTCCCATGCCGCTTCCAGCGCGCCGCGCGTGAACTCGCTTCGAAACCGGTATTCGCCGATGTGCAGGTCCACCAGTTCGATTTCTCCCCATGAACTACAACGCTCCATTGCTTCTAATTCATCTGCAACCTGTTGTGCAGAATACCCCGTGCCTGCAGTCAACTCGGCAATCGAGAAGTCGCTCCCACATAGCGCTGCCACCGACAACAGACGCGCGCGAAAATCCCCCATTCGGTTAATGCGAATCCGCTCCCGCGCAAATTCCTCACCGCCGTTAAACACCTCTATTAACCTATCCTCCGTGAAATCCGCGGACAAAGCCAACTGTCCGTCGCCCAGAAGCACCAGAAGTTCCTCACGATACAGGAGGTGCAAAAGGTCAAACACTCGGCCTGCCTTCCCCTGTCCGTAGTTCCGCAACACTCGGAACAACCAGCTTGGTGCCTCACGTAGCCCGCACGCTTCGCCCAGCTTTGTTACCTCCGCTTCAGACAATTCCGTCCGTATGCCGAACCTTTCGGCTCCCGACCAAGGGGACCTACCGACGCCTCTTCTTTTCGGCCCAAATTCTCGTGTGACGGGTTCGGTCAAGGCTGTCGACCCAACCCAAGCCCAGCCGATGGGAAGACCATTGGTCAAATCCATCGCTCGCCAAAACACTTCTTTGCTGCCGTCGTCTAACCTGTCGCACTTGTCTATTGTCACAATGCAACCCTTCCTGACCAAGTGGCCCGACTGCTGCGTGACCAGAGCACGCAACTCTCTCTCAATTAGCTTTGCGCAGTCCTCAATCACCCAATGGCGTTCAGTCGGGTTATCGGATTCGTCGATCATACCTAAAAGCGTAGCAGCACCCGGAAGATTTGTTAAAACATCATCAAAATACTTAGATAGCTCAAACGCCCCAAGGGAGCGAGCACTAATGGAGCTTATCCGGTGTCGCACGCCCAATGCATCGAAGATACGCGTGATTGCCTCAAAAGGTTGTTCGGATTCGTCGTCGTCCCTTGCAGATAGTTCGACCGGCAGAACCTTCCAGCCGTCCTTCCTCATTTGCTCCCGGAGTTCGTGCGCGACTCGAGAGGTCCCCGCCCGTTCCGGCCCGTAGATCAGAACGTTGCGTTGGGTCTCTAATGCCGACCGTAAAGGAGACAAGTCGACCACTGGCACCCAAAGCGGCTCATAAATACGTCCGGACATCTCCTTTAAGACAGCGCCTTTCTTGACGGACTCATCACTTGACCCGGTACTCACTGCATCCCTAAGTGAATCAACCCATGCAAACGCTCCAAAAGCAAGTGCGGCCACTCCCCAACCCCACGGCCCGTGGAGGCCTACAGGAAACGCGACCGCAGACACTATGGCTGGAATCACCAATCCGGTGGCACGCCGTAAATCGAAAGCACGCCCTTGAAGGAGTTCTATACCGGCTCGACTACCCACCCAAGCCGCCATGCCGCTCACCAAAGCAATCGGGACAGCCGTTTGAAGCCAAGCTCCAGGTTCAGCGACAACCAACTCGGTGAAGACCCTCGCAGAGGCCCCCATCTGCGCGGCAGGAGCCAGAGCGAGAGCATGCCACTCGCCTCCAGTTCCGTCTATGTTAGAGAAACGCCCCCTTTGAATACGCGCACTTAACCAACCGAGAGCAATGAGTGGCCCCAACATAACTACACCACCATGAACTAAGGGCCAGAGCAATACTTCGGGCTGGAGAAAGCCGTTCAAGCCCACTGCCGGGGCGTCCCATGCAGGCAAGTAGCTGCCACTGACCTCAAAGGCCAGAGCCGAAACCAGACCGCCGCCTATGAAAGCGATTCCCCCAAATAGGGAACGCAACCATCGTGAATGGGGGGAAGCAATGGCGGCGGCCCGCCGAGGATTAGCGCCGGGCGATGCGAGGAAAAGCGCCAAACCCATGGCGCCGCACCCGCACCACCAAACAATGCCCATCCAATTTCGAGAGTGTAGTTCTCGTGCAAGGCCGATGCCGACAGCGCTTGCAACTACATCACCCGTTCCAACCTCCACCACAGTCGCCACGGCGTCTACGCGAAAAACACCGGCGGCAGGCCCCATGAGCGTCCCCTCCCCATCCAACGCCTCCTTGAAATGATCCGCGAGGATTACGTCAACAAATGCGATATGAGAAGAGCCTCCGAGTTGCCCCGCCAACTTTTTAACGACACCTGTAGGCTGCATTTCCCCTAAATGGAGGCCCTCGGTGTTCCCAATCGCATCCCACCCGTCCAGCGGTGCTGGCACCCACAGCCCCTCGCTTGCCGCCGTCGCAGAGATAACCGCGTCTATAGCTCGCAGTTGTGACTCAATGGCGGCCGCCGGATAGGGTAAATCCCGTCCTG
Organism: uncultured Enterobacterales bacterium; assembly: GCA_964502005.1. Taxonomy (GTDB): domain Bacteria; phylum Myxococcota_A; class UBA796; order UBA796; family UBA2385; genus CAJWOS01. The sequence continues at coordinate 1,135 of CAZCUX010000084.1, read as the reverse complement.
AAGCTATCGCCTGGCTGCTGCTACCTACGCGAATCAGCGCAGGCACCCGACCCACTTGCAGTTCACCGAGTCGAGGCAACAAATCACGTGCGGCGTTTTGCGCCGCTCTAGTCCACGGGTCTCGGACAAATTCGGCCGTCGAGTCTGCACCACTTATCCACCATGCGCCTTTGTAGAAGTTTCGGAAACTTTGACTGAAGTTCCCTAGTGCGCCAGCCGCCTCCTGTGCACCACGCACCGCCCGTCCATGACGTGAAGAATCAGGTGCTGCCCCCTCTTCCGCAGAGCGCCGAGCCTCGTCATCGTAGAGTCTTGCGGCCTGTTGATATGCGACAGCGTCTTGACCAGTTGCTCGTGCCAGAAGCAGCCACGAGTCAGCGCGCACCAAGTTGTCAACCGAGGGAGACGAATCCGCCGCAATGATTGGCCGTGCCCAGAAAACCAGAAAGATAACTGCTGCCCGCAATAAAGTCAACCTTACGTCTACGGAGTCGCGGATCATCTTTTCAACCTAAAAGTTCAACATCTATTGGTCTCTGGACCGACACAAAATCGATCGGACGCATGGACACCTACGGATACCGGCAGACCAAATAATCCGTAAGGTATCGACCGGCATGTGTGCTGGTTCGGCCAGATTCAAGACGCTCATACCGGATTGTCATGATTCTCGCCTGTACAGCCTTCCGGGGTCATATTGATGGATGGTAGCCGGCGTGCCGAATGCAGCCCGCGCAGAGCGAGGGAGTGACCTTCTCCCAGATGTCGCCGACGAGCCCGCGGAGGAGCCGAAGAGTCCTCTTTGGAACGTCTCTCACGCGCTTCTTGCGCCACGCCCAAGTCATCTCGATAGGGTTGCGTTCGGGACTGTAGGCTGACAGGTAGATTGCCGTTGCTCCGAACTTCGCGAGGATCTCTGTCACGCACGCCACCTTGTGGATCCTTGGTCCGACCATGATGACGATGTCGCAATGGTTGCGCGCTGGCCCAAGGTGGTCTCGCAGGAGGACGAGGGACGCGTCACCGTCGACATAGCCAAAGAGGGGGCGCAGAGCGCGGACGCCGTCGCGCGCGATGGCACCGATGAGGTTGAGACGGCGGCCTCGGGCCGGGCGCTCGATGACCGGCGTCTCAC
>CAZCUX010000083.1:0-5029 GCA_964502005.1 uncultured Enterobacterales bacterium | reverse complement strand
GTTGATGGTCATGGTGTGTATTGTAGTGGTTGGCGCGGGGGATGGAACCCCGCGCGGGGTGTTAGGCGGCTTTTTGCGGTTGGTTGCGTCCGTCCCATTTCTCGAAATGCTCGTCGCAAGCTGCGTCGATTTCCGCGCAAACAGTGTAGTCGCAGATCAATTCGCCGGGGTTGTTGCCATAGACGAGGAAGATTGTTTTGCGCTTACCGTCAGGTGCGATGACGGAAAGCCAAGCCTCGTCGCAAGCCATGCAGTCTTGCACAAACTTGGCGCGGGTAGTGTCGGCTAGTTTGGTGGTGTATTCGCCGTTATCCACGGCGACAATGACGAGGCCGTGCTTTTCCAAAGTCTCAAGCAGGCTGTTGGTTTCGGGTTTCCAGTCGTTGATGTATTTGCTCATGGTTTGTTTGGGTTGATGCTTAGTAGGTGAAGCCGACGAAAACGTAGCGGTCGGACTTGACGAGTTTGCCGTTGGAAATGTCGGAACAATCCTCGGCCCAATAAGCGCGAGCCGAACGGTCATACGCACCGAGCTTCCAGACTTTTGCGGTGCGCTTGTCGCTGAGTTTGAAGTATTCGCCGCGTGGCAGTTCACCGATGGTTTTCACATCAGTCTCTCCCGTTGCGTAGTAGTTATCCACGGCGGGAACCCCGTGGCCGTTTGTGCTTTGTGCGTTCATACATTGCCAAGATACGCCAGCCGCTGGCGTATGCAAGAAAAAAGATCACCTTTTTTGAAATTTTTTTTGACCCCCCCTGTTTTACTCTGTTACGGGGGCGTTCGTGGCCCGAAACTGCGCCATGATGGAATCGACCAGCACCAGCGCCATCTTTTCGCAGTCCGCAAGGTGGTTCGGCCCAAGGCGTTGCCATTTGGCCTCGCCGTCTTTCTCGATAAGCGCCTCGCCCTGCAACTGCGAAACGTAGTCCTTGGCAATGTCGCGCGGCAGATACCAGCGCCCCCGGCCATCGCGGAGGATGTCGTGGTAAAGCCGCGCCTGCCAAAAGTGCGCGTCGAATTGCACGGCCCACAGCACCGCGCCACCCGAAACGATTTGCTGAAACTTGTAAGGCTCGCGCAGTCCTTGGCTCACCGTGCGACCCTTGGCGGCGACAAATAACCCGCCAGACTTGGCCACGAAGTCGTAAACGCCCGCCGGGGTCTTGGCCGCGTAGCCCGCGTCCACAATGCCGCGATAGCATTTGTATTGGCGGAACTTGTCCATGATGCCGTCCCAACCCACCATCGCGCCGTAATCGAGGAGATAGCTTGAGCCGTCTTCGTGCAGTTCGCGGATCAACCACCACATTTCGGTTTGCTGAACGTCGATGGACATTAAGCGCCCCAGCACATTGCCCTCTGGCGGCTGGCCGATAGTGTAGCGGGGCGATGCGTCCACGCGGTCGCGGATCATTTGGGTGGTGATAAGCGCGCCGTCTGGCTTCCACGGCAGGGCAAGCTCGCGGTTGTGGAAGTCTTGCAAGCCTCCCGGCGCATCGCGGTCTTGCAGAAACTTCACGGCCAAGTCCGACCACTTGCGCCACGGAGCGTAGAGCGAAGAAAGGTGGTAGCTGCGGCGTCCGGGTTCTGCCGCCATCTCCGTGGCCCGCCACTCGCCGCGCTCCAGCATGACGGGCTTGTCGGCCTCAGTGTGCGTGTGGCCGCAGGCCGGGCAAACGCAGCGCGCGGTTGCCGCTACTTGCTCCATGTTCCAGCCCTCGTCTTGCTTGGCCGATTCGTCCCAGCGGATGTGTTCCCACTCCAAGGCCCACGGCTCGCCGCAGCCAAGGCACGGCACAAAGTATTTGCGCTGGTCGCCTTTGAGCCATTCCGTCCAAATGGCCGCGTCCTCGTAGGTCGGGGTCGAGGTCGTGATGATGATATGCTGCGGGTAAGTCGCCACGCGCGCCTCGGCCAACTGCAAGGGCGCGGACTCCTTGCCGCCCTTGGCCGGGAACTTGTCTAATTCGTCCATGCACAGCGCGGCAATGGAACGCGAGGAAAGCGAGGCCGGGCTGTTGCTGCCCGTGAACCACACGCTCATGCGGTCAAAGTGCTGCTCTAAAAGGCGGTATTTGTCGGGATCGGCCTGCTTGTGCCGGGCGAGCGTCGGGTTCTGGTCAATGAGCGGCATCCACCGCGTCTCGGAAAACGAGCGAGCCAAGTGCGTCGAAGGCATAACCCAGAGACAAGGCGCGGGCGCATTGTCCAATTTGTAGGCCATGCCTACGATGATGGCCGTGGTCTTCGATGTCTGCGCTCCCCAGACCAGCGCCAACCGCCGCACCCGCTCGTCTGCGAAGCACTCCAGCACCTCGCGCACATACGGTGTGCGCTGCGTCAGGTAGCTGCCCGGCTTGTTGGTGATGCGCTCGGAGAGCTTCAGGTTCGCCTCGGCCCAAGCCACTACGCTTTGCTTGGGAGGCGCAACCGTCACCTCATGCCCCGCCGCCCACGCCTCGGCTAGTCCGTCCGCGTCTGCTCGCTCAAGGATGGCGGCAATGTCGCCAGATGTTTTCGCAGTATCGAGGTCGCTTGCTCTCCCCACGGAAAGGTCGAAAAATCCTGCACTGCCGCCGACACTAGCCCACGGATCGCCGCCACCGTCTCCGCTTTGTTTAGCGTGGTCTTGGTCATGGCCAGAAACTGCGAGAACTCCTGCTCGGCCTGCGCCGCCGCCTTCCGGCTGTCCCGCCACGCCCCGGCCAGTTCGGCCACGGTCCTGCTGTTTACTTCGTCCACGTTGGCTGCGGCCTTCCACAGTTCGTAGTGCCGAAGCTCGCCCTCGGCGGCGCGGTCGAGTCTTGCCTTCGGACCCATCGCCGGGTTGCTGCTCGCGGTCGGGGCCGAGAGCTTGCCGCCCTTCCTGCGGCGGATGTTCGCCGCCACCCATGCCTTCGCCGCCTCCACCGAGTCGGTCGGCATCCCCTGCGCTTTCCACAGGCTGATGCTCGTCTGGTTGGCGTCCAGTTCGCGGGCGAGTTGGATCTGCGTCAGGGCCATCGGGCATTGGAAAAGGCTTGTTGAGACAGTCTCATTATCAAATTGCTTATTGAGACAGGCAACCGCGAGAAGTGTTTATTACATCAGCCAATCGCAATAAATTTTGGCCCATTTCGTGGCAGTCGCAAGCTCCTCGCGCTCCGCCAACCAAAGAGATTCCTTTCGCAAGTCTCAACAAGGAGGCTTGTTGTTTACGCTTATTGAGACTGGCAGGTGTCAAGACGCGCCCCCTTTCAACTGCACATACCGCTGTTCATAGGCATAGATGGCATCGCGCACAGGCTTGACCACGCGGAGCGTTTCCTCGATCTGCTCCACGTTCATCTGGTCGGGCGGCAGCTTGTGGATCAATTGCGAGAACCACCGCCGGGCATCATAGACCCAGCCCGCTGCAATATCGCGCACGCTGATGTCCTGATGCTCGTCTTTCTTGGGTGTATCGCCCTCGGCTGTCTCGGCATTGGCCTCGGCCTGCGCCTGCACGCTCTGCCTGTCCTCGACAGGCTTGAAGCCCGGCAAGAATAGCTGACCGGGGTGGTAGTGCTTGTGGTGCCGGATGTATCGCTCGACCGTCACGCTCGGCATCTCAATCTTCTCGCGCAGCCAGTGGTGGAACGCATCGCCCACCGTGTCGCGTGCGCTGGTCAGGGCCATGCCCACCTCATTAGCCAACGCCCCGATCTCGGCGGCTTGGGCCTTCACATCGTCCACCTTTGCCATGATGGCCGCGTGCTTGGCGTTAATGTCTTGGGCCAGCGCGTCGGCTGCGGCCAGTTCAATCTCCTTGCTCATCTGTGTGTGTTCTCCTTGTCTTCGTGTCGTTTTGTCCAAGAGCGGTGCGCGGCCTTGCGGGAACTCTCCCGCGCCTGCTCGCTCTTCTGAAATCCGTTGTGTGCCGTAAGGCCAAGTTTGTCCTGCATCTCAATCACGGCCTTGGACAACGCCGCCCGCGTGACCCCGATTTTCCGGGCAAGCTCGCTGTAACTGTGGGCCAAGGTGATGGACGTATCCCCCGCCGCCAACAGGAACGCATAATAGCGCAGCGTCTTGTTACCCTTGGCTTCGTTCAGGTAGGTAATGATGGGAATGAGCATCCGGCTCGCCGTCTCCCGGCTTTCGCGCAGATGGTATTCGGCCAGCATGAGCGTCAGCGCCTCCACTTGCCATGCGGCCAGATCAAGCTCCTCGGCCCATTCCTGCGCCATTGTGTCGATCTCGCCCGCCATGTCCGGGCGGTAGCTGGTTTCCAGCTTATCGAGGGGGTTTTCGCCCATGCTGGCGAAGCGTCGAATGTCAATCATCGTCTGTTCCTCCGTCTGCTTGTTTTTTGCATAATCCGGCGCGCCTTGACCTTGGCCCGCTGGCGCTTGGCCTTAGTCGCCTTGCGCTTTTTGGCATACCGCGCCCCCGGTTGGCGCAACTGGCCCATCCTCATGCTGAACGTGCGTCCAAGTTTCTCGCTTATCACGCCGCCCTCCTTGCCTCTTCCCGCGCCCGCAACGCCCTCTGGTCGCGTTTTTCCAAGAAAGCAATAGCAGCACCGCCGTTTCCCACCTCGGCAACGTCCACGGCATTGTCGCTGATGACGCCGTTTTCTTGCAGTTCGTTGAGAACCAGCCGGGCGTCGAGGCCACGGGCGGCGATGTATTGGCGCAGGGATTCGCTCATAAGGATTCTATGGGAACATCAATCCAACGGGTCTTTTCGCAGCCGTTACAAAAACATCCCTGCTGCAACACCTTTTCAGCGCCTCCCAAAGTCTTGCTGAATCGGTAGCTTCGATAAATCCAGCGAAGCGCGCCGCTCGGAACCCATTTGTGCTTGTGTGCTGGATTCTTTTTCACGCCGCCACCTCCATGCCGCTCATCGCCTGCCGCATCTCAGCCACCTTGGCCCGCATCTGCTTCACCTTGGCCGCGACATCGGGCCGCAGGCTGCTTGTGCCGTCCTCGTTGTAGACCTTATTGGCAATGCTGCCGACAAGGCGGCTGATTTCCTTTTCGGTTTGTTCGATGGATTGCTTTA
>CAZCUX010000082.1:0-5095 GCA_964502005.1 uncultured Enterobacterales bacterium | reverse complement strand
AACGGGGTGGCACTCGCTCACCCCGACAGGCGTACCAACGGCGAACGGGGTGGCCGAGCGGTGGATGGGCCGCGCCGGGTAGGCCAGCGCCACCGCCCCAGCCATGCCACTGCTGCGCGGCGGGTCCACCGCCACCGCCGGACCCGGCCCGCCGGACCACACCCGGAGGTCCACCCGTCGTTGGGCCGTTCGTGGGGTGCCAACACGGGATGTCGCCTCCCGCTCGGCCAACGGCATCGGCGATACCCCCTACCGATGCAGCCGCGACCGGGGCCGTCGTTGCGCCCGGTCGGGCAGTTTCTCCTGTCCGCGGTCCGGCCGCCGCTATGTCCGCGACAGCAGAGATGACGCGGTCGACCTGCCGGCCTCGTGTTGCGACGCGACCAGCTTCCCCCGCCTCCTTGTATTGCCTTGCGCGACGCCTCCGTGCCACAGATGTTGCGCTCCGAAGACCCCCGAAGACGTAGGTTGCGGGCAACCCGTGAACCGTCCTGTCAACGTCCGATGTCCCCAAACGACCCGCCGTGCCTGACCCCGAAGGCAAGGACAAGGCACATCGCCGCACGTTCTCTGCAACGTGTGCGTTGCAGGTGGTCCAATAGGCCGATGCGTGCACGGACCCAGGGCAGGCAGGTGCGCACCTGCGGCGTGAGGGTCTGTGCCATGCGCACCTTGCAGCCTAGCGAAAACAGCGATTGAAAGGCGAACAACAGGCGTTGGCTCCCCAAAAGCGCGGGCGAAAACCGGGGAAGAGCAGCCGCTCGCGGGCAAGTCCGCACGGTTGTAAGGAGAGAAGGCGAAGCGCGCAGATAGGCCGCGAATGGCACTCCTCATCCGGTGTGGCCCAAAAACTATCGGAGATTGATAGGGCTACCAGACCGGTCAGGCCACCCTCCAATGTCCCAACGAAACGTCGCGTCTTGTGACCACCGTAGTCGACCACCCCGGCGCAGCAGGTCGGGGCGCGCATTCCCAGGTGCGTACACGCCTTGTTTTCCGGCGGCAGGCGGTAAGAGACTACACCGCGGAGGACCGCGCCCCATGGCAAGGCCCGCCTCCAGCCGGTTACCAAAAGGTTTCCTTCACTTCGTAGGTGCCCAATGACCGACAGAGAAATTCTAAAGCGCTTCTTTCGCGCGGTCGACCCCATGAAGCCGCTCCAGCCGGCCCAGTACGTGCACCTCTACGAGGATAGCGGCGGCTTCGATCCCGTCGCCCAGATGGCGACCCAGGTTGAGTTTGCCGAGGGGCAGAGCGTGCAGCTCTTCAGCGGCCACCGCGGGACCGGGAAGACCACCGAGCTACAGCGCCTCAAGCGCACGTTGGAACAGCAGGGGTATGTGGTCGTACACTGCGACATGGAAGACCACCTCCATATGTCCTCGCCCATCGACGTCGTGGACTTCTTGCTCGCAGCCACCACCGCCATCGACGACGCAATCCGCCAGCACCCCAAATGTGGGCTGGAGCCCGCGAACCGGGGCATCATCGAGCGCATTATCGACTTTCTCCGAAACACCGATGTGGAGCTTGGTGAGGTGGGCCTGGGTGGGGATGTGCCGGCGGTTTCCGCAGAGCTGAAGCTCAACCTCAAGCAGAACCCCACCTATAAGCAAAAGCTCCAGGAGCGCGTCTCCGGCCACATCGGGGCGCTCGCCCAGGAGGCGCACCGGTTTGTCGCGGAGTTGGTGGATGATGCCCGGAAGTCTGCGGGCGACCCAGACCTTCAGCTTGTGGTCCTGCTCGACAGCATCGAGCACCTCCGCGGCAGCACGAGCGACGCCGGGAAGGTCATGGATTCCGTGGAGCGCCTGTTCTCGATGCACACCGACAAGCTCCGCCTTCCCCACCTGCACATGGTCTATACCGTCCCCCCGTGGCTCCCTCTCCGCGCCCAAGGGATTGCTGCGCGCTTTGGGAACCTCACCCAGATTCCTTGTGTGCAGGTCCATAACCGTGACGGGGGGACAAACGCGGGCGGAGAGGCGTTGCTGGTCGAGGTCATCGCCCAGCGCGAGCGGAACTGGGACAAAGTGTTCGGCGACCGCGAGCGGTTGGCGCTGTTGGTCGGAGCCTCGGGTGGATACCTCCGAGACCTGTTGCGGCTGGTCCAGACCTGCCTCCGCACCGTCGGCCAAGCGGCCCTTCCGCTGTCGACCGACCACATCCAACGCTGCATTGCCCAGGTCCGCGACCACTACTTGCCGCTCACCCGCAGCGATGCGGTCTGGCTCCACAAGATTCATACCACCCATCGCCTCGCCTTGGATGACTTAGAGCGCTTGCCCGAGCTCGCCCGCCTGCTGGAGAACATGCTGGTGCTCAGTTACCACGACGGCGAAGAGTGGTACGATGTCCACCCGCTTATCCTTGATGCAGTAGAAGACGTGGCGGGGGACGCTTCATCTTGAAGCTACAGGACGCTATCGCCCGGGCAATCCAGTCCGTTCCCACGCCGCTGCCACCGCATCTATCGGCGGCATGGGAAGAGTTGTCCACCCAAATCGACTGGGCAGATGGCCACTGGCTGGGTTGGGTCACCGCCAGCGGCCTGGACGCAACCCTTCTTATCGATGCAAGCCGCACAGCAACGGCGGGAGCGGTCGAGGTCTGCGAACTCAACGAGGACCACGACGAGGCATGGGTCCTGGAGAAGCTCTTCGCCCCTGCAACCTCGACGCGTCTCGTATGGGTCCGGGTCGACAGCCAACGCACCGCGGAGCTCGCCCGTTGGCGCGCCCTCCACTTGCGCTTGAACGAGCGCCGGGAGCGGCTGGCGCGCGCCCAGCGCGGAGGTGTGGTCTTCGTCGCGCCACCTGGGTTCATGGAGGCCGCGCGGGACTGCGCTCCCGACCTATGGACGATGCGCGCGCTGGCGCTCCGCGCCGCGTCTCCGTTGGGGCAGCAGCGTATGGAGATTCAGCGCAGGTTGGCAATCGCCCTCGATGTACGTGACCACCAGGCGGAGGTGGTCTTCGGCGCGCTCCGTTTGCTTCCCATCCCTGGAGAACAAGGTCTGGCCCTCACCGAACAAGAGCTGTCCGCGCAGCTCAAGGCGTTGCGTTCGGAATTGCAAGAAACGCAACGTAGAGGTTCCGGTAGACGCAAGATTGCATCAACTCTGCCCCTGCTCATCCTCTCAACGCTTCTCGCTCTCCTGGCTAAGCGGCCCGGCGAGACCCGCTACCAGCGCGAGCTGATTGAATGCTTGGGAGACGACCGGATTCCTGCGACAGCGCGGTTCGTTGGCGCCCTCGAAGGCCTTGGTCTGGGCAGCCGAGAGCCGGAGGCGCGCACGTCGCTCTTTGCTGCACTCGAAGCTGCGGCGGCGCCGCACCAGATGCTCGAGCTGACGCTCTGCGTGGACTTTTATCTCCTTCGGTCCAGCCAACTCCTCCCCACACTTTCTCCGCACCAACAAGACCTGTTTGCTCATGTTGGAATGGCGTTGGTTCGGAGACTCCCAACACAACCAACGCCCGGCGACACGAGAGCTGCAGAGAATACATTGCTGTTGGCCACAGTTGCGGAGCTGCAAGCGTTACGAAGCCGCCAGGACAATGCGCGGGAGCTCCTTTCCTTGGCCCGCACTTGGCGAGCATTGGTTTCGCAAACGCCGGACGCTCGAGAGCAGTTAGCGATGGACATTGGCTATCTGTTTGCGGAGATTCGCGTTGAGGGGGCGACGTTAGAACGCGTGCGTAAGGTCTTGGATTTGTGTGTCTCCGTGGCAGAACTTCCGGGCCTCCACGGCTTCCCCTTTTTGGGCGGCATCAACGAAACCATCCTGCTCGCAATCAAATTTGACATGCACAAAGAGGCGCTGCGGCTCGTGAATGCCTCCGCATCAAGGGTTGCCGACTCGCCCTCGGAGCCAGTGTGGAGCGCCGAAGTGCTCCGGTTCCGGTCCCTCCAGGCGCGCATCGAGTACCGCGCAGCACACCCGGTTCGCGCTCTGCGGGCCATCGAGGCGGCGCTGGCGCTCCTCGACCCCAACGAGAACCCTTCTGCTTACGCGTCGATGCGCGCATGGAAGGCCCTCCTGGCTGCGCGCCTGGGCTGGTGGAGGGTCGCGGCGCGCGACCTAGCAGAGTTAGAAGCGCTGGAGGCACCGGACGAAGCCACAAAGGCCACGCTCGACCTCGTCCGGTTCCTTCTGGCCGTCTACTATGCCGACTTCGAGAGGCTGGCGCCCGCGCTGCAGCGGTTGGTTGCCCTCCCATTGGTCATCGACGCCGAACGTTCAATCCTGCTCTACGATGGCTGGAGCTTCTCGCTGGGAGCCGTCGTGGCTCACATTCGCCGTGGACGGTTCGAGGTTGCGCGAAGCTTGATGACGAGCATCCGGGAGCTGGCCGAGCGGCTCGCGGTGAGCAAGGAACACGATGCGCTTCAGGCGGAATTTGAGGAAATCTTCGCGGAGGAATAAGCCCGCGCGACCACGCGCGGTGTCTCCCCACGGACGCGCTCCACTTTTGCGAGGGGAGCGTTCGGGATTTCCCCGCCGTCGGTTCGGCTCGCCAAGTGAGACTTTTGCTCCCGATGTGGGCCAATCCTAGGCCGCGTCCGCTCTCTTCGTTGTTCTGGGTGCCCATTGCCCAGCGCAGCATGCGCTAACGCTCATCCTGGGGTGCTCTCGCCCGGACCATGTTGCGCTGCAGCGACGAATGGGGTGCTCCCGCCCGGACCATGTTGAGCTGCAGCGATGAACGGGGTGGCACTCGCTCACCCCGATAAGGGTATCAACGGCGAGCGGGGTGGCACTCGCTCACCCCGACAGGGGGTACGAGGGCGAGCGGGGTGGCCTCTGCTCACCCCGACAGGGGCAACAAGGGCCAACGGGGTGGCCTCTGCCCGGAGGACTATGAGCTGCGACTCATAATGGGGTGGCCTCTGCCCACCCACTATGAGCTGCAGCTCATGATGGGGTGGCCTCTGCCCGGAGGACGATGAGCTGCGGCTCATGATGGGGTGGCCTCTGCCCGGAGCAAGAGGGGTAACAACGGCGAACGGGGTGGCACTCGCTCACCCCGACAGGGGTACCAACGGCGAACGCTGTGGCCTCTGCCCGGCGCAATATGCGCTGCAGCTCATA
>CAZCUX010000081.1:0-5150 GCA_964502005.1 uncultured Enterobacterales bacterium | reverse complement strand
AGGGCGTTTCTCGAACCAATCCCGACGCGATAGTCGAGGTTTGGGCGATGGATGAAATGCGCGCTGGGCTCATTCCCAGCTATCGCGCAATTTGGGCCAAGAAGGGGCAGCGTCCGCACGCTTCGTCCCGGCGGAAATATCAATGGGTTTATGATTATGCATTCGTGCACCCCAACTCCGGCGAAATGGTGCACTATGTCTGCTCTACCGTCGATACGGACCTTATGTCAGCGGTACTGGCTGCGTTTGCTAACGATATAGGCGTAGGCGCCCATCGGCAGGTCATTCTCGTGCTGGACGGCGCGGGTTGGCACACCTCAAAACGCCTCATTGTCCCTACGGGCATCCACCTCGTCTTCCTTCCTCCCTATTCGCCCGAACTCCAACCGGCGGAACGGCTCTTTCCGTTGATCAACGAAGCTTTGGCCAACCGCACATATGCGAAGCTGGACGACCTCAAGGAACGCCTCTACCAGCGGATTCAGGCTCTTCACGCGGATCCGCTCCTTGTAGCAGATCACACGCGGTACCATTGGTGGCCTGCAGATGTATTGCCTGCGGCATTCAAGCGGGCTTCATGACAATTTTGTATCATTCTTACTCTTTCGCATGGGGTCTCCTGGTTGGAGGAAATCACCCGTCAGCTCCAGCCTGTACACAAAGTTCCGAACATTTCCATTGCCCCAGCTGGGTTCGGTCTGGTAGAGTTCAAGATCGGTTGATGTTTCCTATCCCTTGTTGGGTAGTTGGTGAGTGGAGGTGAGGGATGAAGCGGTCCATGAATCGGGTGGCGGGTCTGATCGGTGTGCTTGCGTTGAGCAGCTGCATCCAGATTGATGCAACGAATGCGCTGTTCGAGGATGGGGATGGCGATGGGGTGCTGGCGATTGACGACTGTGATGATGGGGACGCAGGTCTGCTCGCCGCAGATGCTGATGCGGACTGCGATGGCGTCTTGCTTGGAGACGACTGTGATGACGGCGATGGCGACCTTGGCGCCCAGGCCGATGACGGCGACTGCGACGGCGTGTTGACTTCGGACGACTGCGACGACGGCGACGCGAGCAGTACGGTTGTTGCTGATGACGGCGACTGTGACGGCGTGCTGACGGCGGACGACTGCGACGACGGGGACGCCAGCCTGCTTGTTGAGGCCGATGACGGCGACTGCGATGGTGTGTTGACCGCAGACGACTGCGATGACGGTGACCCAAACAGCACTGTCGTGGCCAACGACGGCGACTGCGATGGTGTACTGACCGCAGACGACTGCGACGACGGGGCCCCAAATAGCACGGTGGTGGCGGACGACGGCGACTGCGATGGTGTGCTGACTTCAGACGACTGCGACGACGGAGACGCGAGCAGCACGGTGGTGGCGGACGACGGCGACTGCGACGGTGTGCTGACTTCAGACGACTGCGACGACGGAGACGCGAGCAGCACGGTGGTGGCGGACGACGGCGACTGTGACGGCGTGCTTACCGTGGATGACTGTGATGACGGAGATCCGAGTAGCACGGTGGTTGCCGGTGACGGCGATTGCGACGGTGTGCTGACGACGGCCGACTGCGACGACGGAGATGCAAGCCTCTTGGCGGTGGCGGCCGATAGGGACTGTGATGGAGCACTGACGGCGGACGACTGTGATGATGGCGACGCGACCAGCACGGTTCTGGCAGAAGACCGGGACTGTGACGGGGTATTGACCCCGGATGATTGCGACGACAATGATCGTCTGAGTACTGTGGTCGCTGAAGATGGGGATTGCGACGGTGTGCTTACCGCGGATGACTGCGATGATGCATCCGTCTACCTGCTGGCAATGGCATTCGATGCAGACTGTGACGGGACCTTGACCTCAGCGGACTGCGATGATGGTGATCCCTCTCTCAACCAGCTGGACGCAGACGGAGATGGCTATTCCACATGCGATGGGGATTGTGATGACTACAGTGTTTCGATCAATCCACTCGGCCCTGATACCGATGGTGACGGGAGTCTCTATTGTGACGACTGTGATGATGCAGACGCGAGCCGGTCGACGTTTTGCCCTGCTTGGAGTCAGGTTAGTTACTGGGACCTGGCTAGTATCCCGGCTGGCGCCACAACTAGCTACACATCTAGCCTAACCTGGGCAAATCTCCGCATTGCTAATGTTGGTGGCCGTGACTGCCTATACTGGTATGCGGGCCAAAGTAGTGGTGTAATCTCCATTCCAACATCTGCTGTAGACCGAAGTAGCACCAACTTGGAGGCGGTGGAGGTAGATGTGTACATGGAGACCGGAGCCTACTCCTACGGGTGCTACAATCAAGCAGGGCTGCTCATGCTGGACTCATCCAACGTGGTTCAAGCATACATCTACGCTTACCACTACAAGTCCTGGTGTGCCGCACCTGTGCAGGAAGTGATTACCTATGATCAGGGATTGGGTGCGGCGAATCGTTTGGTTGGGTCGTTTGCCCCTCCGGCATGGGTGACCTTGCGGATCGAAACCAATGCCGATGGTGAGGTGGCCTACTTCGAGGACGGGATCGAGGTCGATTCCTCGCAGGCTGCGTCATCGGTGGTTGCGGGAAACTACATTCAGTTTGGGTTGGGGGCACAGTTAGGATACCCGGCCAACAAGTGTTTTTCCGATCTTCGGGTCTTTGAGGGGCTATAGGGTATCCGGTCTTCTTCGAAGCCTACTTCGCCACCCTGATTCATCCATCACTGCGACGGGCGCGCCTTTTATTCTCGGTGGAATCCGCTTAATCGGGCCCCGCCAGATAGCTGCTCCATTCCTCCAAAGCAACGCACCCCTGCCGGTCTCCCGGCGGGGGCGCGCGCATTCCAGGTCAGCCGCCTCAGCGCCCAACCAACTCCAACATCCGCTTCTGCCCCACCTGTGGCCGGGTGATGGAGCTCAGAGCCGTGGTGCGCGGCCCCGAGACAGGCCGGGTCCTCGCGGGGCTCGAGCGCGCTGCGCGTGGACCGCCGCTGCGCGATTTGGGGGAAGTCGGAGCCTGAAGCGCAATGAGGCTGCGCGACGGGGACGCAGCGGTGCGTCTGCCGGGCGGGGTGGCGCCGAGAATCAGGTATTCGCGCGTGGGCAGCCGTGAAATTCGGTGCGGGTCGCGGCGTCGAGGCGACCCGGACGGGACGATTCAAGGGGCTGTGGAGCGGCTGGATGAAACGGCGATGGCCCTGGTGTTTCCTATCCCTCACGAGCGCATTTCGACCTGCTTCGAATCGGCCGACTGCAACCGGAGTGGTCCGTGCCGCACCCGTCGAAGACGGGAAACAAGACATTGCGGCAATTCGACCAGGGGTCCCTGGCCTCGTCTTCCTTCTCGTCTCTTAAAGGTGTGCGCTGTGGGGACCTTCTGTCTCGGCGGCTTTGCCTAACGGCAGCCATGTTTGGTGAAAGAGGCGCCGGTACATCATGACTGGCGCCCCTTTGGTTTCCTACACGTGACGCCTGCTCGGTCCGGTTGCGGACACCCGAAGACAAATCGGGTGGTCCAGCCGATTCGGTCGGGCCGGCCGACCAGCAACCGCACCACACGGTCTGACCGACGTGCCCAAACCGATTCCGCGGCAGCACCAATCGGCAGGGGGTTCGTGATGGTCGCGGGGTCGAACTCGGCTGACCGCCAACGCGCGGGTCCCCGCGGTCTGTCAATGTTGCTGCCCAACCACTGGAGTACGCACGACGCCGCAGGCATCCAAGGGCGTTGTGCACCTTCGGAAACAATCCCGCGACGAGCAGGGCTCCGCTGGAGGGGATTCATGTATAGTTCCAACGGGACGGCCTACAGCACCCCTCCCTTTTCGAGTATGTTCTACGGCGCCGCATCCTTCAACCAGGACATCGGCACCTGGGACATTTCTGGAGCGACAGGCTTACGAGCGATGTTCTACGGCGCCGCATCCTTCAACCAGGACATCGGCAGCTGGGACACAAGCAACGTTGAGGACATGTCAGGCATGTACCTGGAGTACATCTTCCAGTGAGCCAGGGGCAGACGCTTCAGCTGACCTCCGCCGGTGTGCGCGCTGCGACTGCTACACGGTGCAGGCCGGGGTGGTGATTGGAACCCGGACCGGGGGGCTCGAACAGCGCTGCCCGTCCATCGCGCGTTGCCACTGTCTGGTGTCGTGCGTCCCGCACA
The DNA here is from genome assembly GCA_964502005.1 of uncultured Enterobacterales bacterium. Lineage (GTDB taxonomy): Bacteria > Myxococcota_A > UBA796 > UBA796 > UBA2385 > CAJWOS01. The sequence goes on along the minus strand of CAZCUX010000081.1, from coordinate 990 downwards.
GAGGCCTACGCCAGCTGCACCGACCGTTGCGTGCAGTGGACCCGAGCCTCACTGCACGACGGCAGCGGTCGCTACTGCTCATACACCGACAGGTCCGACCAGCAGACACTCGCATACGACCCGCCCACCACAGTGTTTCCGGCAAGATAAATATACGAGGTGGAAACAGACGCGACCGTCGTGGTTTCCAAAAGCGTACCGCTCAGGTAGGCGTGGATCTCGCCGGTGTCGCCATTATACGCAACCCAAAGGGTCTCCCACGTGCCGGCGGTATACGTGGTCGTGCTCTCCAGGGAATTCAAGTCGATAATGTCGGTGGACCTGTCCATCGTCATCCAGACCGTTGCGGAACTCCCATAATAGGGCGAATAGAATGCGCCGCTGTGGCTTGGGATGTAGACATCGACCTCGATGGCCTCGAGGTTCGTCGAGCTTCTCTGTGACGCCGACGTCGGCACCATCAAATAGTTCCAGTTCGACTGCTGACGCCAGCAGGAAACGCCTCCCACGGTCGCTGTCCCCTGTGCGCCGCCCCAGGCCCCAGAGGCATAGGACACACCTGACGCGCTGCCTGGATTGCTCCACGTCACCACGCTGCTCCATGGACACACTGGGTCGGACCATGTGCTCACCGCAGAGTCAGAGTCATCGCAGTCGGGGTCACAGGTGCTCACCCCGTCGCCATCGGCGTCGACGAAGATGACCGTATTCGCAGGGTCGCTGTCGTCGCAGTCGTCCGCCGTCAGCACGCCGTCGCAGTCGCCGTCGGAGGCCTCAGCGAGCAAGCTCGCGTCCCCGTCGTCGCAGTCGTCCGAAGTCAGCACGCCGTCGCAGTCTCCGTCGGAGGCCACGACCGTGCTGCTCGCGTCCCCGTCGTCGCAGTCGTCCGAAGTCAGCACGCCGTCGCAGTCTCCGTCGGAGGCCACGACCGTGCTGCTCGCGTCCCCGTCGTCGCAGTCGTCCGAAGTCAGCACGCCGTCGCAGTCTCCG
>CAZCUX010000080.1:0-5214 GCA_964502005.1 uncultured Enterobacterales bacterium | reverse complement strand
CAGGTATCGAAAGGCGCATCGCCGCCACCGCGTTTCCCATGGGTGATTGGGAACACCTGGCACCGAATCAGCGGTCCGGCTGAGAGGAAGGTCAGCAGGAACAAGAACAGTTCCAATCCCGAGTAGCCGCCCTGTCGGTCGAGCTGGAGTCGTTGGGCGATGGGGTCGAGCAGTTCGCGGTCTCGGAGCTGCCTGGCGAAGAGCACCCCTCTGCTGATGTTCGGCGGGATCCTTGGGCTGTCGACGGCGGGTCTTGAAGTTGTGATCTCTGTGTGTACCATTGCATTCTCACCATGGGGTCCCTCAGAATCACGGTGTTCTGCTAATCGAGTCTACCGATGAACTGAGCCGGCCCTTCAGGCAGCGGTTTTCTGCCTTTCGGGCTGGACCCTCATGGTGACATCTGCTACATCAAGTGGCGACAATTGCTTGGTGGCGGGTGTTTTCGGCAATCCGGATTGAGTGGGTCCGGCAACGGCGCCTATGCCTTGGCGTTAGATGCAATCGTCGCTCACAGACTTCTGCCGGCACCATCTGTGAAGGTGTGTAATACTACTGCCGCACCCTCGGCCGCTCGAGCTCCCGTGACCTCATCGTCTCCCAGATCCAGCCACGCTGCGGCCTCCGCCGCCGGAGTCATATACCAGCTTGAACGGGCGCTGTTCTTGCTGGGCACCAAGAATCTGCCAGACTACGTCGTGGGCGTGGAGACCGACGACGACGTGGCCTCCGCACACCACATGGAGCAGGACAAACTGTCTTTCATGGGGCATGGACACCCGTTTCAAGAGCGGAGCATCAACCTGTGGAAGACCCTGAATATTTGGCTGAAGGCCTCGACGACGAATCCGGAGTCTCACGGTCGTGCTGAGCTGCACTTGGTGACCAACCGGCCCGTACCCGAGGGTGCCTTCGTTCGGGAAATCGACACCGCTCAAGACGACAAGATACTCGCGAGCTTGGTACAGCGGCTTCGGGCGTTGGGGGTGTCGCCTAGAAAGGACCTATCCAAACATGTATCGCGGGTGTTGTCGTTCACCGACCAGGAGATTGCTTCCGTATTGAAGCGTATTGTGCTCATTGATGGGTCTGGGGGAGGGGGCCGAGCCGGGATGAAAGAAGCGACCATCGAGTCGTTCACCCTGCACCCGTCCTTGGATGCGGAGCGTGTCTACGACGCGATGATGGGCTGGCTGCAGTCCCGACTGATGGATGCTTGGGCAAACAAGCAGGCGGGGTGGATTTCTCGGGCTGAGTTTGTCCGACAGCTCAATGCTGTTCGAAGCGTTGAGCATAGGAGTGTCACGATTGAGCGTAGTGAATGCAGGGTCCCGGTTTTGGGAGACGACCGGGCGGCCGAGATGGACTCGGTCTTCGTGCGCCAGCTCCGCTCAATCGATGCAGATGATGAAGAAGTTTTTCACGCTATTGAACAGTTCATCCGCCATCGGACCGAGGTCCTGAGGCTCTCAGCGACAGGCGACTACGCTGCCGATGACTGGAGCGATTTCTTTGATGGCCTGCAAACGCGCTGGCGGCGAATTTGGCTAAATGTGAAGCGGGGCGCCCGCCGCAGTGGTTTGTCTGAACTAGACGTTGGGTGCAAGGTGTACGAAGATACGGTATGTAGTGGCTGGGAGGCGCCTCTCGGCGAGCGGGAACGAACCCAGCCCTACCTCGCCGAAGGCGGTTATCATCGGCTCGCGGATGGGCGAGAGGTCTGGTGGCACCCAGAGTGGGCCCCAAAGCCAGGGGACGAGCCATGACAACCCCTTCCGAAGTTCACCTGCTACAGAATCCGATGATCGGGGCGGTCGTGCAGTGGTCAGCAATAGATGCGGCCTACCGTGAAAGTGGATCGGAACATGGGTTGAGTCTGCCCGCGTTGATGCTTGTTGTGCCGATGGTTTTCCATCGACGTACCGTTGAAGCGATCAAGGGCAAGCGGAGAATCAGTGGCCTCGCGAAGGCTATCGAGGACCAACCGCAGATCCCTCTCGGCCTACAACGCCGGCTCGAACGGTTCGCTGGACTCTCCCTACAGTCCATTGACTTTGGGCTGTCGGCTGGTCTGTTTCTTCAGGTACCTGGGGAGCCCTGGCCAACCTACATCCCCACCCGGCGTTCGGTACCCCCCGACTACCTTCATCCATCTGATGATGTCGCTGATATGCTAAAGGCGGCGCAGCGGGTCGGCTGGTGGATCACAACGTCGTCGCTTAGTAGTGCGGCACTCCTCCTTAAGGTTCAGTTCTGATGTATTTCGCAATTCGGCAACTTGTTCTCTGGCCTCAAAATGAGGCGTTTGAACCTCGAACGTTGGCTTTTAGGCGCGATTGTGTGAATCTTGTCACTGGCCGGAGTGGGACGGGAAAGTCGGCAATCCTTGCTATCATCGACTATGTGCTGGGCAGCGGTAAATGCGCGATTCCAGTCGGTTTGATTCGGGGTTGTACATCATGGTTTGGCTTGGTGGTTGATATGGGCTACTCCTTCATGCTTGTAGCTCGTGCTGAAGCGGGGGGCACCGCCGGCAGTTGCTCCTATCACCTCACATTCCATGAAAGCCCGCCGGACATACCCTCGCGGTTGAATAAGAACTCGACGCTGTCGGCATTCAAGTCCGCGATGGACCGTGCCGCTGGCCTTCCCGATGTCGATATGGATCATGGCGACACGGGGCGTGGATTTCTTGCTCGACCAGGTTTCCGAGACTTGGCCTCCTTCAATCATCTCCCGCAGTACATCGTCGCAAATCCACGAGCGCTATTCTTCAAGGCAGACTCCGCGAGCCATCGTCAGCGATTGATCAACGTGTTTCCACTCGTGCTGGGGGCAACCAACAGTGAGGCGATGCTCGCAGAGCATGAGCTGGCGGCCTTGGACAAGGAGGTCCGGAAGATTGAACTGGAGGTGGCGGCGCGGAAACGAGCCGCTGATGCGTGGCAAGGTGAAGCCTTCGGTCTCTTCTGGCGGGCGCAGGAACTTGGGCTGATTGGTGAGGATGTACCGTTGCCGTCCAACACCGCTGGGTGTGTGCAGCACTTGAGCGCCATACCTGGGCGTGTGTCAGCAAGTGTACCAGAGGTCGGGCCGAGGCCCGGAGCCACCGAGGCAGCCATTCGAAGGCTTGCAGGGTTGAGGGGGCGGGAACGCGAGATCACCCGCGAGCTCTCCGACGTCCGTGCTCAACTCAAGCAAATAATGGGACTGCGGCAGTCCCTTGCGGACTATGACGACAGCCTGCAGCGCCATTCCGGGCGAGTCGTTGGGGCTGGCTGGTTTGCGAAGAAGCTAGGTGCGGAAGGGAAGTGTCCAGTTTGTGATTCCGTTCACTCAAAGGCGCGGATTCGACTTGCCGAGCTTGAGCGAGCTGCAGAGGAACTTGCTCGTATGCCTGCATCTAATGTCGCTAAGGTCTCTGGGTTGGAGTCTACGCAGAAGGGGCTACAGGCAAGTAGTCGCGAGCTAGAGACGCAGCTTCGGGAAGTGCGTGTTCAACGCCGAGAGGCCGAGGGCGAGTTCGGCGGTCGGGGATTGCAGTCGATGGAGGCTGTCCAGCGCTTCGTTGGCCGCCTTGAACAGGCGCTTCACAACCTCGAAGCAATCGATGGTGATGCCGAACTAATCCGGAGACTCGAGGAGTTGCGTCAGCGGCAGGCAAGTTTGAGGTCGGTCGTTGACCCCGGCCGGAAGGAGCGCAAGCTAGAATCTGCGCTACGTGAAGTTGATTTCATCATTCGAGAGGTGGCGAGGGACCTCGAATTGGAGCGGGCGGGTGATGACATCTCGCTGTCGATCAAGGACCTGAGCCTGCGGTTCTTTGATAAGCGCATCGGGCGGCAAGACTTCCTGTGGGAACTTGGAAGTGGTGAAAACTGGATGGGGTATCATATAGCTACGGCCGCAGCTCTCCATAGAGTGTTCGGGGGAAATGAGGAGTGTGGAGTGCCTGGGTTTTTGGTAGTGGATCAGCCGAGCCAGGTCTACTTCCCTCAGGGATATCCTGCTGATGATGCGTATGTGTCCGCCGATCTGAAGGGGATACGCAGAGTCTTCGAGCGGCTTGGACGAGAGGTGGTTGAGTCGAAACATGGTCTCCAAATCATTGTAGTGGAACATGCAGATTTGGAGGTTTTGAAGGACACTGCTCCCATCCACCTTGTTGCTGACTGGCACGCCTTGGACTCGGGTGGCCTCATTCCTGACCATTGGATTCAGCACTCCTCCGAACAGTAGGTGGTTCGGCAGTTGCCCTCTGCACGACCACATCCTGTGGAGGGGCCCGCGACGACTGCATCTAACTGGGCATAAACGCCATATCTCCGCTATGGTCGGAGCCCAAATCGTCACAATGGCTCCGGCAGCAAGCTGCCTACACGAATCTGCCGATGTCTGCCCGTGCTCGTCGTCCCCACTGAATCCGGTTCCAGCCCCGAATTTCCATAACTGGATAACAGTAGCCAGACTCCGACCAGAATTCACCCGGTGCCCCTCACTCCGATGATGTAGACACGCCCATACATTGGCCGTTCAACCCTGAAAAACCAACACAATTCATTTTCCTCCTCAGACGAATCCTCCCAGCCACAGCTCCCCCAATCCGCTCCCAAAGCGGAATGGATGTTCAGCAATCTCGGAGAGGTCAGCCGGACGTCCCGGCCGCCTCGGAGGAGCCAGCGGACTACGCTGACCCGACCGTTCCCAGCTTCAGTCCCAGGCGGTCGATGCGGTCCTGATTTCCGACCAGCTCTACATTCACCACTGCTGCTGCCGGAAGGGCGTACCGCATCCGGCGCTGGGTCCAGGTCTGCCGACGAGACTGCCGGGAAGCCCGGTCGATGGACACCAGCGGGTGGGGCTTCGACATCTTGGGAAGCTCCACAGTCACCTCCACCCCGATGGCGTTCACCTCGTCGAGGTACTTTTGACGTGTCTGGGTGACCTCAAGGAACGGTCCATCTAACCGGCGCCAGGTGTTCCCCGTCGCCCTTTGCGGTTCCGAGCCGCGTTGGGTCGCGCGCGGTGCCACGCACCAAAGCAGCCCCTCGTTTCTAACGCGTATATTTATGGCTTCCGCAAAGTTAGGCGGTGGCAATCGGGTGTTTACGCAAAGAAGCCGCTGCGCCCCCCGCGCCAGCGCCTGACCTCGCCAATCCGGCGCGCCACGACCACCATAGGGTTCCCCAAATGGCAACCGCGGAAGCCAAAACA
>CAZCUX010000079.1:0-5259 GCA_964502005.1 uncultured Enterobacterales bacterium | reverse complement strand
AACAGCGACTAACTGGCCATAATCGCCATTGTCTATAAGCTTGCCATAGCTCCCTACGGTCGCTATGCCTGCGCTTATAGCCAACGGCGCCTATGCCTTTGCGTTAGGTGACATCGTGCTACACTCAGGTCGTTGAGCAGGAGTTTTCACATGGTTCACAGACGCGTTCGTGAGATTCGGCGGAAAAAGTCAAAGTGGGATGCCAAGCTGAATCAGGACCAGGATGGTGCCTACTACTATCGGCTGCAGGTCCCGGTGCTGGACGCGGTCGACGAATCCCGCCTTCGAGGTGTCCGGAATGCTTCTGTAGCGGCCCGAAACAAGGTCTTTTCGCTCGCCGCTCATGAATATACGCATTGGCTGGATCACATGTCGACCCTTTGGGGGCGCCGGCTTCTGGTTGGCTACTACCGCGCGGTTGAGCACATGCACCCGAGGACGAACAACCTTTCGCCCGTCGTCGATGCGTGGAAGTCGCACTACCGGGTCTCGCCCGAACCATATTACTTTCTAAAGGGGCCTCGCTTTGGTGAGCGTTCCCGATGGACGATGGACTTCAGTAGTGGGGCCAGGTACACGCCGGCAGGTGAGCCAGATCAGGGCGACCCTATACTATTTGTGAGGTTCCTAGCTGGTCAGGCGAGTGACTTCGAGCGGGACACCGTCGTTAGGATGCCAGTCGCTCCGGTTACGCTGTCGGAGGCTCGTGCACAATACGCCGAATTGGCTTGGCTGAACGCGGAGAACATTCGTCGGAGTGACGCTCGTTCTCCCGAGCTGTGGCTGGGTAAGATTCGTGAGCAGTCATTTGATGCGGAGTACATCGAGTACTCTACCGCTGTGCACATCATACAGCGCCAGTTCGGAATTGAGAGCCTAGAGTCTTGCTTGGCGGTAGCATCGGCCCTGGCGTCCGTCGTGTTCAATTGGCCTCAGGCGCTAGTGCCGCTGACGGGACTGCCACCTCGGTTCGACGATCTACCCTTTGGCAGGCACCGGAGTTTTTTGGAGCGGCGTGACCCAGGTTTTCTGTTTGCTGCGCTAGCCGGACTTGGAATTCCGCCGGTCAATCCGCTTTCAACGTGGATCGACCAGTTGCTACTTGCCAGTACTGGGGTTTCGTTGGCTGATTTTCAGGCTCACTGGCTGGACGAACTCACCTCGGTGGAGACCGAAGACTCTGTTCTTTCGATGTGGCTGGATGTCGGCGAGGCGTGGGCTCGAGCTTGTGGTCCGCTTGGTCCCCCGACGGAGCTCCTTCTTGCCTTTGAGGGAGCTGGAGAAGGTATTCCATTGCCTCCTTGCTTGACAGGGGACTTTGAGGCGTGGTGTCCGGGGAACCCGATCTCGCAACTGTCAACCACTACGTTGCTCACTGAATGGATTGAGGAGCGCGAGTCTGTCGACGATCGATTGGAAGTTTGTCTCGCCGCATGCGGTCGGTAGCTCGCCGCACGACGTCACCTAACTGGGCATAAATGATAAGGGGAAAAGACCCGCAGCATGACGCAGCAATGTACCCGAATGATAAGGGGAAAAGACCCGCAGCATGACGCAGCAATGTACCCGATGCCGCCCCGCTGGCGGGTTTTTTGCCCCGTTGAACGGAACCCGGGTACCCTGCACGTTCTATGGGGAGAAAGACCGCGGGCCCGCTTTAGACCCTCTCCTCACTCTCGTCGGGGCCCGCGGAACCCGGCGGAAGTTCGGTGTGCGGTCGAGCTCGATGACCAGGTCCCCGAGCCGGACTCGGACCCCCGATGTTCGAGAGCTGGTTGGTGGAGCCGGCTTGCTGGCGATGACCTCGACCAATCTCAGGGGAGAAGGTTCGGACGCCAGCTTCTGCTGCCGTCGCTCGAGGGCCATTCGCCAGCCTTTGAGTGACCGACCGTCCACACCATTTTGTCGAGCCCACTGAGCTCTGGGCAGTCCACTTCGGGCCGCCGCCGCCAGGCAGGCGCGGGCATCAGCTTCACCATCGAGTTTGCGTCCAGGCATCGGTTCCTCCTGGACTGGAGACTACGGACTCTGGCTGGCCAGGTGGGTCGTTCCCAGCTTCGATGAATGGTCACCTTGCAATGCTTGCTACCTTCCTCATGACGCCGCTGGCCTATCCACATCCGGGACTCTGATAGCGTACCGTTGGTAGAAGGAGATTGTCCGAACCCAACATTCCGCAAGTGGCTCAACCCGCCGATGTCAAAATCGCCAACCATTTGTCCCGCTCGGTCCGCGCGTCATTTCCGCCCGTCCACTCCGCCCACGCGGCGATGCGCCGCCCCAATCGTGCGTGCTCGGCCTCCTCGCGCGCAATCTGTGCTTCGGTTCTCCGCTGCGCGGGGTCCGCCGCGACACGGGCACGCCAAGCCCCTTCAGCCGCAGCTTCCCCTTCGTTTTGCCAGCCATCCAACCAGGACTCCGCCGCGAGCCGTCCCAAGGAGCGCGGCGTTGGGTCAACGACCGGCGGCACCTGTCCCCAAATGGGCTCCCCTTGCGCACGTGCAGCCTGTTCGAGACATATCCGCGCATGTCGCAGCTCGTCTCGTGCGGCTTGGCGCACCGAACGCTGGAGCGGCAGTGGTGCACCGACGAACGCGAGGTGTCGCCCCAGCTCTGCAAAGGCCCGCAAAGCAGCCAGCTCTTCTCGGGCGCGCCGCGCCCATTCCAGCGCACCGGGCTTCCAAGCGGAGACGGTGCGCACTTCGCCCTGCACCTTGTGTCCACGGGTATCGCGTACCGGTCTTCCTGCGTTCGTGGGTGTGACCAGCATCCCCGCAGGCAGAACGGCCAGCCCAGGCGCAAGCCGCGTCTCCGGTGCACCATCAAGGGGATAGGAGGCCCCGAGACGCAAGGCGAGCAAGCCCGTCGATTGCAGCCCCGCGACGGGGACACGCGCACCGTCTGCCCACCGCGCGCCGGCCCCAGCGACCACAGCCCACATTGGCGCCCACAGCTCTACTGAGGACTGCGGAAAGCCGAAGATAAGGCCATTTGTTGCGCCCAATAGCGCCAATGCTTCTAAGTCCGCCGTTTGTCCCCTCGTTTTATTGAGCACAACCGAGGTACTGAACGCAGGACTCGCAGTCTTATCGGCCGCCCAAACCACCATTGGTTCAAATCCGACGCCAATTCCTATCCCTTTTCCGGCCGTCCATGTCGCCCGCACGTCGACGAAGACCGAGCCCACCAAGGACCGACTGGGAGCAGCTTCAGCAATAGTGGGATGCGCGCAAAGCCACGCGCCGCCCAACGCAGCGGTCAGTCCAAGAGTACGTTCCATCGTTGGGGCGCTCCGCGCGAAAAGAGGCGTGGGTCAATGACGATGCAGTCGATGAAATGCACTGCATAGAGCGCATATTACGTCGCAACCCAGATTATCCTACCGCAAACTTGCCTCCATGAAAAGCATCTACTGGAGGAAAGTTTCGCCACATCAGGTAACCCAACGCACCGGGAATGTATCCGACACTCAAAACGGAATCGCCACCGATGAATGGTACCGCGCTTCCCCCCACCCTGCGGGTGACGCGCTCGAACGCCACGCCTCCTGTCGGGACATCTTCGACATGTCCACAGTTCCGCACAGCGCGCCGGAAAAACAGACCTACGATAGCGCGCCGAAAGGAGGCAATATGATTCGTAGCCGTCATGCCGTTGTTCTCGTCGTCGCTGTGGTTTCGCTGCTCGCCTGTGGAAGCGCCGGCACCACTGCGCCCAGCACAGAAGTGGCCCCAAGCCCCGCGCCGCGCACTTCCGCGCCCAAGGCGAAGTCCTGCAAGCGCCTCGATGTCGAAATGGTCGCCGATTATAACGCACGCGTGGAATATTACCAAATGACCGGCGTAGGCGACCCGCCCTCCTGGCCTTATAGTGGCGAACCGTCGATGGAGGACCGCCAATTTGCGTCCTGCGTGCGCATGAACGCCTCGGTAGAGCGCTGTATCGACCTCGCGGGGGGAGACATGGGTTTGTGCGAGGAAAAAATAAAGCAACTTTGCTGCCCATAACGACCGCCGACACCGCCCAAACCGATAAAGCTCGGGTTGCTGCCCCCCATCGAGGAAACAAGCGACCCGCTAAAACCCAATCAGCAACTCGGCCTTCGCGGGGACCACGGCGGAGAGGGTATGGGTCGATGGCAGAAAGGGCAAAGCGTCCGCGTTGTCGGTACGCAAAAACAACCAACGGGGCGCTGAAAAGGGCGACAACGCCAAAAACACGTGCTTATGCAGCATGAGGCCGATACTCATATCGAAACCCACCACCGCCCCGTAGAGGCTGCTCTCTGCCTGCACGGTCGGTTGAGACGCGCGGGTGGTTTGCATCGCGCCCCACGCATAGCCGCCCGTAAACTCACCGATGAAAAACCAACGGGAACGCGGCCCAAACTTGGTGCCAAACTCCAAGCCAAGCTCCGCCTGTTGGAGCACCACAGAATAGTCCGCCCTGTCTCTTTCTAGCGTGCCGGAGATATTTCCGGCGGTCCCATCTGTGGGCACGACATGTGGATGTCCCGCGAGCGAAAGCGCCTGCCGCGACCAGCTCAGGCGGGGCGCAGCCGGAACGTCGTCGAACACAGCCGGTATCAATAGGGAGACGCGCGAGTACGTCCCCAGGCCGCCTGCTGCGTTGGTCGTGGAGTCAGACTGCGTACACTCGTCATCCACACAAGTCGTCGACGTGACCCCGCCTTCGTTCTGACCCTCGTCCCCCGTAGCCGGCGCTTCATCCATCATTCCAAATGCAAGCCCTCCCGAAACACCAACCAAAACATTGGCCTTGCCCCACGGCGAGTAGCCTTTGGAGCGTTTTCCTTTGTCTTTTCGCGCCTTTCTTGGCCCACGGCCCTTATTCTCAGGAGGATTGCGACGTGCAGCAATCAAATCGCCGGCTCCTACCTGGGTGTGTCTGCTGTAAACCGCGCCTTCATCCGACGGTTTTGCTGCATCCGCCCCGTCATCCGTAGGCGATTCGGCAAACGCACACAAGGCCAACGCCGCGGCAATCAACATATTCCACATCATCGGTCATCCGAAACAAAAAATGCTCCTGTAACGTACCGCAAACAAGGACCAATGTGTAGCGGAAAAGTTGCATCAGATATAAGAAGAATTGCATCAGATATAACCTGAGTGCCGACGCATTTTACCTTCAACCAAGCTCACGCGGTATCGCGTGCCGAACCACACCACCCATCCCGCCACGTAGACGCCATTCCCGACCGCACGTCCAACCCCAAATGGCGAAATTGGTCCCCCC
>CAZCUX010000078.1:0-5745 GCA_964502005.1 uncultured Enterobacterales bacterium | reverse complement strand
GGCGCAGGTATCGAAAGGCGCATCGCCGCCACCGCGTTTCCCATGGGTGATTGGGGACACCTGGCACCGAATCAGATCGCCCATGCGGGTGGTGGTCTTCGGATACAATGCGGATGAAGTTGGATGTGTTAACGGAAGTGGGGAGCTGCAATGAGGAAGAGTCTTACTACATTGGCGGTACTCGTTGCTGGGTGTGCTGTGGATGAAACAAAGTCAACTGCTTCTTCAACGACACCTGGGGAGATCGGGGAAGGAGTTGTCACGATCCTGTTGGTAGCAACTGGTACGGCCGAGGCTGAGATGTTCTCTGTGGGAACAAGTCTTGAGGATGTCCGAGACAAGGTCGAAGTAGACCTTTACACGTTGTTTGAACAGTCGTCTTTCGCCGTTGATCGGCTATACCCACTCGAACTGGAGGGGAATGACCTCCCATTCGACCTTGTGGCTGTCTCCGAGTGGGAATCGGTGGCAACGGGTGTCCGTCCGTTGGATTCGGAGCTTTCCGACGGGGTTGCGGACGGGGAGGGCTTCTACGAAAATGTTCGGGACAACGTGTATTCGCGTACTACCCTGTATGAGGTGCAAAGGGCGCAGAATGCGGACCTTGTGCTCGTTCTTACTGGGAGCACAGCCAACAAGAGCGGGTATGCTAGGACCACCAAATATGGCAGCTGGGAGGTGCAAGCTGGGACTGTTTCGGTGGATTTCGGAGACCGGCTTACTGGTCCGGCGGATAAGTTGGATGACCCGAATCGAGGCAATGCAGTAGCACGTTGGAACAATCCCACAACCCACATCCATGAGCTTGGTCATTTGTTTGGTGGTCGCCACGACACCACTGAAGAACCGATATGCAACGAGGACGGGTTTCCCGCTTGTGGTGCGTTTGTAGATTTGGGGAGCAGTTCCCGGTCTTGGACCACCTTGATGGCCTATCCTTCGCGTTGTGATGAGGCTATTGGCCACGATTGCGCGAATCGGGAGATGGTGTTTTCAAGCACCCAAGTCACCCACCTCGGTGAGTATCCAGGTCAAGATAGCTCGGAACACGAAAACCGGTGTACCGTGCGCAATCTTTGGGCATATGTGTCGCGGTTTTCGGAAGTCGACCCTCACCCTGCTGAGACGGGGCTTCCTTCGGCCCAGCAGTCGGATACTTCAGGTGTATTTTTGTCATGCGCTCCGTGACTTGTGCCACCGGTAAAGGTCTTCGTGTGACTCCGTTGTGCGTTGCGTTAGGCTTCGCTGCAGTAGGGGGGGCATGCTCCCGTGGAACAGATTCGGGGCGGGAGAATCCAGAGCCTGCGCCCGACATGGGATGTCCGGGAACGCTGGAGTACTATGCGGTGGATCAGCCGCTCCCAGGGTTCGACCGAACTGTCGACGAAGTTCTTGCCTTGGCAAGCAGCGAGATGGAGTGTGCTTGGTTCGACGGGCGCGAAGGTGACTGGCGAATAGCCGTTCGACGGCTGCCTGGTCGTGTCCATTACTTCGGTTGGGAGGAACGTGGTGACAGTGGGGTATGCAGAGGGAGCGTATCGGTGTACACGGAGGTGAGCGTAGAGGGAGCGGGGATTTCAATGCGGTGGCAGGCTGACGGTTCGGCGTTGTTGTTCGATAGTCACGAAAGAGATGACGAACTCAATCCAGGATTTGGACAGGCCAGGGAAGGCGAGTTCGAGGGCGAGCTACTTGGAAGTACCCCCGAACGAGTGGAAGGCGATGCGAGATTCAAGGGTAGTTTGATCCAGGGGGGCGGCACTTGGCAACTACTTATTTCTTGGGTTGAGGGAGATGAATCGGTATTTCTGTCGGGAACTTGTGCGGTTCCGGGTACCGTGACGTTCGAGTGAAAACCGTGAACTTCGAGTGAAAGGTGTGGGGAGGGGGCGGCTGCGGACTGTTGTTTTGTGGCTGTTGCTGGCAAGCAGTGAGTTGGCCTTCATGGGGCGGAAAGGACCGGCGACTCCTTCGCCTAACTGGGCATGAAACGCCATAACCTCCAGCCTTCGCTCCGGGAATCGTCAGACTCGCTCCGGCAGCAAGCTGCCTCCACGAATCTGCCGATGCCCTCCACTACGGCTTTCGGCAACGGCGTCTATGCCTTAGCGTTGTGCGCAACTACTCCACATCTGCTACGCTGTCGGCGCACTTGATGGAGGAGGCTGTGCGTCTCGAACAACGTCGAGGAACTCCTGGCCGGGCACTGCTCGGATCTCCTGAAGCATCGGCTTGGCTGACCCAGTTTTCCGACTTCGAGCGTGGGGATGCGGAGGCTCTACTGGAGTCGCTCACGCTCGTGTCTGGTGGACAGTTTGAGGAGTTCATCCGCTCTCGAGTTGAAGAAGTCGCGAACTCAGCGGGGGACAGGGCTGTTGCGGCATACTGTGTAAGAGATGTCGAGAAGGACGAGCATAAGGTGCCTGATAGGTATTTTGGTGACGGAGTTCTTGAGCGAGTGCGTAAGGACGAACCAGGCAGCGATTGGCGCTGCGCACATATTCTGAAGCGGCTTGCGGGCGGGATCGGGAATCTCTTTGAACACCCGACTATCGAGGAGTTGAGTGAAATACGACCGTCCACAGTTCTGCTTATTGACGACATCTCTACGTCTGGCACCAATCTGGGAAATTTTCTATACTCCTTCCACAGTGATCCACTGCTTTGGAGTCTCTACTCCGCGGGGTGCATTCGGTACGAGATTGTCATCCATACGCTCGGCATTAACGCTGTGCAGGGTATGCGGGACCGTTTCGCCGCATATGGTGGCAGTCAGTTCCTCAGGAAACCACCGCGCATTACTTCAAGCAGAACCGACATGTTGATCGACGGGAGGAGGTTTCGTGCCCTGCTTTATGACAACAGGTCGAGACTTCCCAAAGTCGATAAATGCCGTCAACGCTGGAACGGATTTCGCGGTACGATGGCTTCAACGGTGTTTTCTCACGGGTGTCCAAACAACGTTCCATCAGCGCTCTGGAGTCCCGGGCCTGGTCTCCTTGGTCTTTTTCCTGGGAGAAGCGTTCCGTCCAAACTTCTGGCGCGGTTCGAGAGGCGGATTGGGCCGGACTCCAGTTCGGGGCCCGGTGCGGCCTTGGAGCGAAGTCACGGGCCTCTCGAACTGAGGGTAGTCGAAGCCCTATATCGAGGGCGACGTACGGACAGAGCGCTGTACTCATACTGTGGTGCGGAGCGAGACAAGCTCGCCGAAGTGCTCGAGTTGCTGGGTGAAAAGGGAATTGCCACCGCCGATAGGAGACTCACCGCGGAGGGACTGAAGGCCGCCCGTCTTTTGTCGCAGAAGCCATCGCTCGAATCGGTTGACAGAAACGTCTCGGGATTTTATTATCTGCGTCCGGGAGGTCAGTGACCATTTTGCCTAGCCACACAACTCGCTCGCCCCTCACCTGGCTCTCTGCGAACCGGGAAGGGTGGCTTGGGGTTGTACCGGACGAGTCTGGTGCTGTGCATCGGACTCCGCCGGTGGGGAGTACTGGAGTGCCGTACTTCTTGTTGAATCCTGGTCTTGAGGGTGCTCCGCACCAGCCAAGGCTCCACTTAGCACACGTAGACTGTGCGGGAGCCTCGGCTGGTACGGGCTGCCGCCCGTCGAAAGCGTAGGCGAAATGAATCGCTGGCCTCCCGGCTTGTATCTTTCCGGCGCAGCCGAGCGTGGCATTCCTCTTTCTGACGCGAAGACTTCGCTCTCGTTCGCTCGGAATGTGCAGTCCAAGGGTGCTACAGCTGTTCTTTCCCTGGCACACCTTAGTCGCATGACCGGCGCTTCCTATGGGTTTCTGCGGCGGGTCGTTATTCGGCACGGGCAGGTAGCTGCGTATCAGCAGTTCGCGGTCAAAAAGAGAGGGAAGGGAGGCGGGTTTCGGCAGATATTCGCGCCCTCGGACTCGCTCAAGGCTGTTCAAACGTTCATTTTGCAGTGTATTCTATCCGTCGGGGATGTCCATCCGTCGTCGTTCGGGTTCGTTAAGGGGGTGCGGAGTCCCATCTTGGCGTGCGCGAGCCAACACACTTCGGCTCAGTGGCTAATGCATCTTGATGTGAAAGACTTCTTTCCGAGCGTGCCGGAGGAGAGGGTATATCAGCAGTTCCTGGCTATAGGATACCGACCGTTGGTGGCTTTCGAACTCTCCCGCATTTGCACTTGGCCACAGGAGCCTGCCCAGCATCCGGGCTTCAGTTTCGAAGTTCCTGAGGACCGGCAGCGGTGTCGGCCTGGTACCAAGTGGTTCAATGGTCCGCCTAGATACAAGTTCTACAACAGCAGCAGGGTCGGCGCCCTGCCGCAGGGTGCGCCGACAAGCCCAATGTTGGCTAATATGGTCTTCCGGAGGTTTGATTCGAAGTTGGAAGAGCTGGCGTTATCCATGGGGATGGTGTATACCCGCTATGCGGATGACCTGTTCTTCTCAACGTCGGCCAGTACCACGAGGCGGGATCTTCTTAAGCTTCGCGAGCTGGTTAGGTTGGAGCTGACTTCGGGCGGCTTTAGATTGAACATGGAAAAGGCCCGGATCTCGCCGCCAGGAGCGCGGAAGGTGGTATTGGGACTACTTGTTGATGGTCAAGAGGCACGGCTGACCCGGCGTTTCAAGGACAATCTGCGAATGCACTTTTTCTACCTTGAACGGGATCCTATTGGGCACTCGAAAAGGCGCGGCTTCTGGAGCGTTTGGGCACTCTTTCGCCACATAGAGGGGTTGGTGTCTTTTGCGATTTCCATCGAGCCGCGCTTTGGCGAAGCGGCGTCAGATATGTTGAGGACTCTTCAGTCGCAGGTTGCAGGAGATTAGTTCCCTCGGGTCCCGCAGTCGCGCACAACTGGGCATAAACGCCATATCTCCGCTATGGTCGGATTCCAAATCGTCAGACTCGCTCCGGCAGCAAGCTGCCTCCACGAATCTGCCGATGCCCTCCACTCCGGCTTCCCCCACTGAATCCGGTTCCAGCCCCAAATTTCCATAACTGGATAACAGTAGCCAGACTCCGACCAGAATTCACCCGGTGCCCCTCACTCCGATGATGTAGACACGCCCATACATTGGCCGTTCAACCCTGAAAAACCAACACAATTCATTTTCCTCCTCAGACGAATCCTCCCAGCCACAGCTCCCCCAATCCGCTCCCAAAGCGGAATGGATGTTCAGCAATCTCGGAGAGGTCAGCCGGACGTCCCGGCCGCCTCGGAGGAGCCAGCGGACTACGCTGACCCGACCGTTCCCAGCTTCAGTCCCAGGCGGTCGATGCGGTCCTGATTTCCGACCAGCTCTACATTCACCACTGCTGCTGCCGGAAGGGCGTACCGCATCCGGCGCTGGGTCCAGGTCTGCCGACGAGACTGCCGGGAAGCCCGGTCGATGGACACCAGCGGGTGGGGCTTCGACATCTTGGGAAGCTCCACAGTCACCTCCACCCCGATGGCGTTCACCTCGTCGAGGTACTTTTGACGTGTCTGGGTGACCTCAAGGAACGGTCCATCTAACCGGCGCCAGATGTTCCCCGTCGCCCTATGCGGTTCCGAGCCGCGTTGGGTCGCGCGCGGTGCCACGCACCAAAGCAGCCCCTCGTTTCTAACGCGTATATTTATGGCTTCCGCAAAGTTAGGCGGTGGCAATCGGGTGTTTACGCAAAGAAGCCGCTGCGCCCCCCGCGCCAGCGCCTGACCTCGCCGCACAGGCGCACCACGACCACCATAGGGTTCCCCAAATGGCAACCGCGGAAGCCAAA
>CAZCUX010000077.1:0-6831 GCA_964502005.1 uncultured Enterobacterales bacterium | reverse complement strand
GGTAGAATCGCGTCCGGGCTGGTCCAAGACCACCCCACCCCCCGGTAGAATCGCGACCGGGGTGGTCCAAGACCACCCCACCCCCCGATTCGATGTCGTCGGTGACGGCTTTTTGCACGTTTGGGTGCCGCCTCGCGCCTCCCCCTCGGGGGCTCCCTCCGGCGAGACTTCAGGCTCGCCGGTGCCGCGGAGACCCCGGCTCCGCGGCGCACCAAAGACCGCAGGGCTTTGGGGCCCCCGCCGCACCTCCCCGGCGAATTCGAACGAGCGCAAACAGGCAAAATGCGCCCCATGCGGGCTGAAGCATCTCGCGTGGTCTATACTCCTCCTCCACCCCGCATTCTCCCAACGAGGGCCAATGTCGATTCCATGGACTGCACCCCTTCGATTCGCGGTCGAACAGCACTTGTCGCACCACCCGCTCGAATCGGGCGAGTGTAGGCAACTCGCGAAAGCACTGTTCCCGCTTGCCCAAGAAATCGACGAAAAGGCACGCGCCCTCTCACTGACGCCGAAGATTGGTCGGTACTTGGCGGCGAAGGTTCCCCAAGGCAGGCGTTGGGCCTATCACATCACCGTGGAAGTCCACGACCATCGCGTCGATGCATGGACCGGCGCCGATGGCGTGTTGGCGACCACCTATCTGGATGCTTTGTTTCAATACCCAACATTTATTACAGAGAAGGCAATCGACATCGACAAGGAGCCGGAATGACGAACGCAGAACGAATCGCTGCATTTGCCCGGCTCCGCCTGCGTGAACTTCTTGGAATGCCGGACGCATGGGGACGCCCCCATGCTGTCGAGATGCAAGTATTGCTGCTTGTGGAGGTCCTTTTGGTCACAGCCCATAAGGAGCATATTCATCTTGTGGCAAACCTAAATCAAACATATCTTGCATTCCTCAACACGAAAGTGGGCGGTCCAAAAAACACCTACCTAACGGAGCGGCTTGAACTCACAGAGCGAGCAAGCGCGCAATTCCAAAGCATTCTGGGGGCATTTGTGCAGTCTCAAGTCGGCGGCCAAGCGACGCCATCGGTATCTCCATCGCACCGTACCATCGACCATTCCCCAGACGCTCTCGTTCACTAAGGCACCCAAATGTATGCGACCGCGCAACGTGTAGCCCATTCCGGCAATCACCAAGATGGAATCAATGCGTTCGTTCATGAGCACGGAATCGACTTCCCGTGGCCCAACGAACCTTGGCACCTTCCGAACAACAATCCCGGCACCTTGCGCCTATCGCACATCGAGGTGCCACCGGGCGGCAACACGGTAATCTCTTATCTCGACGTTTTGTGCCCCGATATAACCTCCGCTGCAAACGTAAAAGCGGCGCTTGACGCGCTATGGTTGGAGCTGCTGGCGGACGAGCTTGGCCCTTCGAGCCCGTTTGGACTCCCCAACCCCTTATCCTATCAGCATGGCAATGTCTGTCTCACCTACAGTGTGAACATAGCAGACGAAACGAGTCGACGGATCGAGTATGATTCGCTTTCCCAACAGCTATTGCGACTGTTGGGCACTGTCCCCAAAGGGGAAAACCCGGAATCCAGCTGAGGGCGATGCCCTCTCCACCCCATCCGAAGCGCGAACGCTTGCGCACACGGTTGCCACTGAACTCATCGACATCGTATAGACCGCCACCTCGCGCCTCCCCCTCGGGGGCTCCCTCCGGCGAGACCCGAGGCTCGCCGGTGCCGCGGAGACCCCGGCTCCGCGGCGCACCAAAGACCGCAGGGCTTTGGGGCCCCCCTTATAAATGCCCGCTTTCCGTAAGCCATTCACAATCGGCAAAACAAACGCCGACGTCGCTCCCTAAGTCGAAGCATTGAAAGCCACGCCCGCAGGTGTTTCCTTCGCTGGGCGTGCATGGCGGGTAAATCGCGCCTGCGAAGCAAGCGTTGCGCGTGCAATGGGGGCCACTGGTCGAGCCATCGCTAAACGTAAT
Organism: uncultured Enterobacterales bacterium; assembly: GCA_964502005.1. Lineage (GTDB taxonomy): Bacteria > Myxococcota_A > UBA796 > UBA796 > UBA2385 > CAJWOS01. Next base: position 4,874 of record CAZCUX010000077.1, on the reverse strand, counting down.
GGTTTTACAGGCATAACCGACACCACAATCCGCGTCGCTCGAACAGATAGCGTCGCGCTCATAATCGGCGACGTAGCAGCGTTCTCCGCGAGGGCATTCGGAATCGGCGCCACAGGGGCCTTCTTCGTATAACGGAAAACAATAGTCATCGGTGCCGGGGTCACAGCGGTCGCAAGCCCCTCCACCGTGGTCGACACACGACCCACCCTCGCAGACTTCATCGTAAGCACAATCGGATTGTGTGGTTCGGCACTCATACGCAACACAAGAACCATCGGAACACTGCTCACCGGCATCACAATCGAGGTCGGAGTCACAGCCCGGCACGCATTGGTAGGCTGCATTACACACCGAACCGCGCACACACGTTTCGTTGGTATAGCACTCGATTGGGGCGCAAGTGCCATCGACACATGCCTCGCCCACAGCACAATCGCTGTTGGCCGCACACGTCGCCACTTTGGGCTCGCTGCCGCATCCAGTGCTACCCAAGGCAAGCCACAACAGCATCAATCCGCGATACATGGTGCCTCCTCGCCGGAACCGTGGTCGTATTCGATGGTCACGCGGCTGCCTGGCGGCGGTAAATGCCCCGCATCGAAGACAACCGCGGGGTGTCCATCGAGCAAACGGTATTCCCACTCCCCCCGACTGCACGGCACCAACGACTCTCCGACACCCACTTCAATCGACGCCACCGCCGGAAAGTCGCTCAAATAAAACGTGTCGTTTTGGCGGGAAATCGCCTGGGACACCTGCCCGACGATACCGTCGAAGTCTCCTTGGCACAAATCGCCCACCGCGCCGCCCGTTTGCGCGGCGAGGTCTACATAGCGCTCATTGCGGTGCGCGCCGCCCGCCAATTGTTCTTCGCTGCACGCCGCCTCGTCGACGACCACGAGGGCCGACACATTGAAGGCCGCGCGCCCTTCCGCCGTGACCCGCTCGCGAAACGCTCGCAGATACTCTGCGGTTGTGCCCGGTGAGTTGTCTTCTTCGTCGCTCACAAACACCAAACTGAGCGCGGCATCGGCGCGTCGAAACCCCGGATTGGCTTCTGTGATGGCCTTCCACGCGCTTTCGAGGCCCATTTCATAGGTGCCGCCGCAGATGCCAACCTGCACCCGCTCGGCGAACCGTTCGCTTGCGTCGGCGTCTCCTACATCAATCCAGTCGCTGCCCGAGAGCGCGCCACCTTGGGGTGCGGCGGCGATGTCTTCGGCGGTGCAGTTGCCAAATGGCGCGGCGGGAACCATCGTGCTGGTGGTCACACCAACACGGTAGTCGATGGTGCTCGGGAAGTACGACAAAAACGCCGCGAATCGCGTGGACAGCTCGGCTTGGTACTGCTCCATCGACCCGGAGTCGTCGATGACCAGCAACACATCCAGCGCCGTTGGGTCCGCCTGCACAAACGAATCATTGCCCTCGATTTTTACGATGGAATTGTCCACCGTACACGCCGACGCCGTGACGAGCAATGTCGCCCAAACCCAAGGCAAGAGCCCGTCTGCCGATGGTTGTGAGACCATTCTACACCCCAACGCGATGCACGCAAACAACGTGTGGGCCAAGGAAAGGCGCGAAGCCCTCTCCGTTGGCCCACAACCCACGCTTAGTTGCAACCGAGTGTGAAATCCCAGCTGGTGCCCGCGTTGCTGGGGTCTCCGCAGCCTGGAATCACCGCGACGGTCACAAAGTTGGATTGTCCCGAATAGCTGCCGGTGAGGTTGCCCCTGTCCGATGCGCAGCCGGTGTCGATAATGGCCGTGCCTTCGTAGGAGACGATAGTACGGTCGGGTACGCCATAGTGGTCGTAGCGCAAGGTGATGCTGCCCGTCGTCGAGTCCAGCGAGACCGTGCGCGAGAACGGATTGTCGTCGCCGGCCTCCGACACGCCATCGCACGAAATCTGGCCTGCAGAGCCCGCGGCTTGCATGACCATGGGGTCATTGCCCGAGTTGCAAACATCGTCGGGACCCGCGAAGCCATTTCCGCTCGACGCGCCGCCCCCCGCGCCGCCGGAATCCCACTGGTTTCCGGTGTCGCCGCCCCACCACATGCCGGAGTCGCCGCGCGCGACCGGGCGCACAGACACGAAGGAACGGATGCTCCCGACGATGCTATCGCCGATGGCCGACATGTGCCGCCAGGTCCATTCGCTCCAGGTTTCGTTTTCGGGAATAACGGGTTCCGGCTCACTCTCGGCCAGCGCCTCCCGTGCGGTTCGCGACGAAGTAGCGGTATTGGCGAAGGGGTCGTTGTCCCGACTGCCGCCGCTGTTGTTCTGGCCAGCGCCACCGGCTGCCGACGCAAAGGGGTCCGCATCGCCACCCGACGCGGGCGTATTGGTATAGGACGAATAGCCGGTGTCGCCTATCATCCCGTCTTCTTCGGACGGGCAGTTGAAGTCGACCACGCGGGTCATGCCGGCGGGAATCCCCGGCACTTGCAGCTCGGTCAGCTTGTTGCGGGCGATGAAGTTGTAGCAGGACGGCACGAGGGCCGCATATTGTCCGTTTTCGTCGGTATAGGTGGTGTTTTGAAATACACGCACCGGCTCGCCCGCCCCCACGGGCTCCCCGTCGCGGTCACAAACGGTGCCTTGCACGGCCGCGGTGCGGCTGAAGAGGTCGCAATTGAGGCTGCCGCTGTTTTCGATTTGAAAGCAGTATTGGTCGCCTACGCGCGTCGCAACAGCCGTCTCGACCCACGTGCCGTCTTGCAACGACCACAACGGCAAGGTCTCCGGCGCCACCGCGAGCATCGACGCCGGAATGTCAAGACAAGCCTCGAAGGGGTCTTGAATCTCGACCGGGTCTCCGTTCTCGTCTTCCGCTTCGATGACGAACGCCCCCGCGCTCGTCAACACACCTGCGTTGCCATCCCGCGCCGCGAAATCCCGTCCGGGCATCGCTTCTGCAAAGTTGCCGCGGTCGGGGTTCATGGTGCCCACATACACCTTCACCGCGCCGCTCACCCGCGAGCCATCGCGTGGATTGACGAAGGCACCGCCCGGAACATTGGCGGTGAGGGTATCGTAGGTCATGGTGTTGTCGGTCGAGGTGTCGAGGCTCGCCGCCTCCGACCGGGGGGTGAGGGCCACTTTCATATACACCGAACCTTCGACTACACTCTGCCCGGCTTCGTAGTCGAAGTAGCCATCCTTGTAGAAGTAGGCCACCACGCGCTTGTCGGGCATTCCTTTGAGGCCCTTGATGGTGAAGCGGCCTTTGGCGTCGGATTTGGTAGTATTGCCGAGGATGTTGACCTTGACGCCCGAAATGGGCTTGCCATCTCGGTCGATGACCTGCCCGCTTACATTGCCCCGGCTACATGCCGCCAGGCCACTCAAGAGTACGATTGCTGCAGTGCGCATGGTGTGTTCCTACCTGGCTTAGAAGTTGGCTTGTGCGGAGAGCTGCATAAAGGTGGAGCCGGGCACGCCGGACAACACATGGGGGCCATTGACGAGCCATGCTGGATTGATGGAGCCATCCAAGCGGCCGACGCCCTCTTTCTTGAAGCCCACACCGAGCATCGCGGACTGGGTAGAGGACCACTCGTCAGACTTCGTGAACTTGCCCGCGTCCGCGACCGCCAACAACCAGCGCGACTGCGCGCCGCCGCGAATGACCATCCAGTCATTCATTTCGACTTCTGCCGACAAGGTCAGCCCCGGAAGCTGGAACTGCAGGCTGGTGTCCTTCTTGCGATGTCCCAAAAAGACGCCCGGCTCGGCCACCAAGGCCGCACGAAACGCGCCACTCGAAACACGGGGACCGATGGAGTAAAACCCACCTACCAACGTGTTTTCGCTGGAGGTGTCGTGGGAGAATCGGCCCACCCAGCCTTGCATCGACGACTGGCCAAGCGAGCGTGAGCGCACATCAAGGTCCAGCCCAAACTCGGTGTCTGGTCCCTCCCCATCGAGGGCGCCATATGCGCGCAAATCGCCGCCTACGGCGAAGCTATCGCCCGTGCGCTCGAAGTCACCGCGGCTCCACGCGCCGCCCACGGAGAACGCGTTGGGTTGCCACGACGAACGAAGCAACATCCCTGTGCCCCCATTCGCTTTTGCATAAACAAACTGCCAAGGGCTGCTTGGCAAGCCCGCGGTAAGGGAGGTCGGAACGCCGCGGCCGATCCAAATGAGCTGGTCGTCATCGAGCGAAAAGGACGCATCGACGCTACCTGCTGCGTCGTAGGTCAGTGTCGCACCGGCGTCGGTGCCGGCGACGTAGGACGGGTAAAGCAATACCTCCGCATCGTCCAAAAACGCCGGGTTCGACAAAAGAGCCTCTTGCCGTGCGGGGGTTGCCAAAGCCAACGAGGGTGCTGAACCAGCAAGCACAATTGCAGTCGTCCACCCATACAAACGAACAACAGAAGACACGTTACCTCCAACCATTTTAGGCCCAAACATTTCGGAAACAAGAATCCCACGCCCGAAGGACTGCACACAGATGCAGCCAAGGGCGACCGCGAAAATGGCAGGCATTCTCTAACCCAAGTGCCCGCGATGATGATACTAATGATAATTTTCTCGATCGGCAGATTGATGGTACTGGAATATTTCCTTAGCACCCTATGAACTTATGCACAAGAACATAGCTGTTATGCCCCCCATTCAAGGATCCTGACGGTGATATGCGTCAGGATTTACCTTGGTTTCCGAGAAACAGCGTGCAAGAAACCGATAAAGATACAACACAGGTCGCACCGAGCCCGGTCGCACGCTGGCGCGACGAACCGCCAGTCGGTCCGATTTCCTACTGCGGTTCTATCGGACAGCAGCTTCGGCCAGCATGTCCCGACGGGCCAGAGGGCCTGCGCAGGTGACGCGACACCCCATTCCGCCCTCCCCCCGGTAG
>CAZCUX010000076.1:0-6893 GCA_964502005.1 uncultured Enterobacterales bacterium | reverse complement strand
AGGTCGTTCGACCTTGTTGGGATAGCTAAGCCACCGAGGTCAAAGGTCGTTCGACTTTTTGAGATAGCTAAGCCAGAGAGGTCAAAGGTCGTTCGACCTTGTTGGGATAACGAAGCCACCGAGGTCAAAGGTCGTTCGACCTTGTTGGGATAACGAAGCCAACCAAGGTCAACGGCACCCCTCCGCGTCTCTCCCGCACGGGTGCGCCTACCTGTCGTCGCGGCGCTATTCCCCGCTCATCAGCAGCAGCCTTGCGGGCTGGCCGTCGCCTTGGAGCACCACGAGGTCGAGGTCGTTGTCGCCGTCGAGGTCGAGCGCGAGGGGGGTGTTGCCGGGGCCGCTGCTGAGGCCGAGGCGGGGCGACCAGTCGTCGAAGTGTGCTCCGTTGCCGTGGTAGAGCCGGTCGACGCCGTACCAAGTGGCGATGACGAGGTCGGGGAGGCCGTCGCGGTCGAGGTCGGGCGCGATGACGCCGCGTCCGTCGCCGGCGTCGACGGGCAGGGTCGCGATGCTGTCCTCGAAGAAGTAGCCGGCGCCGTCGCCGCGGTAGAGGAGGTCTTGGCCGACGCAGGTGAAGAAGAGCTCGTGTTGGCCATCTTCGTCGATGTCGACCGCTTCGACGCCATGCGCGTCGCAGGCGGCGCTGGGGAGCTGCCCGGGCGCGCTGGCCGTGAACACTGCGTCGCCTTGTACGTAGAGGAGGGGGCCGCTGGCGGTGGCGAGCGCGAGCTCGGCTTGCCCGTCTTGGTCGGTGTCGACGCGCGCCGCGTCGCGGTAGGGCACGGCCAGGTCGGCGGGCCATTGTTCGAAGCGCGCGAAGGGCACCTCGCCGCCGTCGGCGAAGCGCAGCGTGCCGCCGCCGAAGCTCGCGGCCGCGAGGGGTGCGCGGGTGATGATAGCGAGCCGCGCGAGGGGCCGTGCGGGGCGTCCGTGGCCGTGGATGCGGTCCCAATCGGCGACGGCCGGTGTCTCGATGCGCGCGAGCGTGCCGACCTCTGCGCTGCTCTCGGGGACCCATGCATAGACGGCGCCTTCGGCGTCGGTGACCTCCAGCCGGTCGATGTCGCCGCCGAGCCGCAGCACGAAGCCGGCGTCGCGGCGCGCGATGGCGGGCAGGCTGTATACGAACGCGGCCGCTTCGCCTTCGACCGTGAGCAGCGCTACGCCGTCGGTCATGGTGCAGGTGCGGGTGCCGGCACCTTCGACCGGCGGACAGTCGGTGTCGTAGCTGGGGGTCGGCGCGAAGTAGGGCTGCAGCGCGCCATCGACGACGCGCCACACGCGCGCGGTGTTGTCGGCGCGTCGCTCGATGACCTCGTCGTTGCCGTCTTGGTCGAGGTCAAGCGCGACAGCGCCGCTGCATACGGCGGCTTCGGCGGCGGCTGTGCCGAAGGGGCCGGTGAGGTCGCCGCCGTCGCCGTGGAGCAAGCGGGGCGCTTCGCCGTCGGTGTGGCAGATGAAGATGCGCGTGTCGCCGCCGTTCTGCAGCTTGGCGACGCCGCCGATGGGCCCCTCGGGCTGTACGCTGCCGCCGTCGATGAGCGCGCCGGTGCCGGTGCTTTGCCAGTTGGCCAGCGTGCCCGCGGTGTCGCGTGTGATGATGTCGTCGTAGCCGTCGCCGTTGAGGTCGACCACGACGCCGTCGATGAGGTCGCCGGTGGGCGCGGGCAGGTAATGGGCGGCGGCCTCGGTGAACTGCAGGTCGAGGGGCTCAAAGGTGAACACGCCGGCCTCTACGATGCGGTCGTCGTCGAGTTGCAGGCGCACCGGCACCACGGCGGCGGTGGTGGCCTTGGTGGTGGCGCAGGCGGCCCCTTCGCGGTTGCTGTCGACGCTGTGGGCGTGCGTGCCGAACCAAATCCACGCGACTTGCTCCATGCCGTCGCCGCGCACGCAAACTTCTTGGCCGCCGCGCGCGCTGCCGTAGGTGGGCCGCAGGCTGTCGACGTGGACGTCGAACACGCTGCCTTCGTCGCCGTCTTGCTTGCCGTTGTTGCAGGCGCTGAGGAGCAAGATGAGCGCGAGTGGGTTTAGTCGGGGTCGCATGCGTCCCCCAGGCCGTCGCCGTCGGTGTCGGCTTGTCTTGTGTTGGGGATATCAGGGCAGGAGTCGCAGGCGTCGCCGGGGTCGGTGGCGACGCCCGGTGCGGCGGCTTCGCAGACAAACGCGCGGGTTGCGTTGCAATCGAGGTCGTTCCAGGTGCCGTCGCCGCGCAGGTCGGCGCAGTCTTCGACGCCGCCGGAGTCGTTGGGCTCGCCTTCGGCCCAGTTTGTATAGGGGACTGCGCTGCCGTCCGCCCAAAGCCAGGTGCCTTCGCTGCTTTGGTCGGTGAGGCCAAGCCAGGTGCCGGAGACGCCCGCGTTGACGAGGAAGGCCAACTCCGCTTCGTCTTCGATTTGCACGAGGCCGCCGCCGCGCGCTACACATGCGGCTTGTGCGTCGGTCCAGCTGGCCGCGGCGCCGGCGCACCACAAGTACATTTGGTCGCGCACGGGCACCAGGAGCGTGCAGCCCGTGCGTGCGGCGCAGTCGCTCGCGCCGTTGCAATAGAAGGTGTTGCTGTCGCGGTCGCCTTGGAGGGGGTCGGCGACGGTGGGGCAGACGTCCACTTCGTCGGGGACGCCGTCTGCGTCGGTGTCGGTGCTGTCTTCGGGGGCCCAGTTGACGAGCAAGCGGGGGAGCTGCAGGTCGGCGCGGCCGATGAACAGGTCGGGGTCGCCGTCACCTTCGATGTCGATGACGGCGACGCCGGTGGCTTGCGCGTCTTCGACGGCGCCGGCGTAGGTGCTCGACCAGTCAAAGAAGCGGCCGGAGGCGTCTTGGTGCAGCAACCGCACGGGGCCGCCGCTCTCGACGATTACGAGGTCGAGCCGGCCGTCGAGGTCGAGGTCGACCGCGGCAGCGTCCTTCGCGCTGCGGCTGTCTTCGCCCAAGCGAAAGGGGGTCTCGTCGATGAAGAAGCCGTCGCCGTCGTTGAGCCAGAGGCGGTCGGCGCCTTGGGACGGCAAAAAGAGGTCGAGGTCGCCGTCGTCATCGAGGTCTGCGGCGATGGGCGCTACCGTGCGCGGCGCGGCAGCGACTGGGAGCGCGGTGGGGCTCGCGAGGAGGTAGCCACCTTCGCCATCGCCCAAATAGAGGCGGTCGCCGTCGTCCCAGCCGCCGATGAAGACGTCGGGGTTGCCGTCGCCGTCGAAGTCGGCGGTCACGAGGCCGCCGCCGTTGAGCGGTACGTTGAGCGCGCTGGCGCTGGTGGCGAAGGTGCCGGCGCCGTCGTTGGTGAGCAGGGTGAGGCCGCCGCCGTCGAGCACGAGGAGGTCGAGGTCGCCGTCATTGTCGGCGTCGAACAGGTGCAGGTCGCGGGGCGGGTTGGTCCAGATAGGGGTGGGGGGGTCGAGGCGGCGGCCGTGCAGCGCCACGCGCACGCCTGCGCTCTCGGCGACGACGAAGTCGAGCGCACCATCGCCGTTGAGGTCGCCGGTTTCGAACATGGACACGGGGTCTTCGGGGTCGAGCACGGCGGGCGCTGCGAAATCGTCGGCGCGGCGCTGGTGCCACAGGAGGCCGCGGTCGGTGGCTTCGAGGAGGTCCAGCAGGCCGTCACCGTCGACGTCGACAAAGCGGGGCGAGGTGCGGTTGGCGGGCAACGCGGCCGGCAGCCACCAAACGCGGAGGTCGACGAATTGCAGCTCGATGCCGGGGCTTTCGCCGCCGGTGTCCGCCGAATCTCCTTGCAGCGCGGGCGAGAGCACGCCGGACTTGCCCTTGGGGTCGTCTTTACAGCCGCATAGCAGCGCGACAAAGAGGGCGCTGCGGCCGATGTGTGGGGTACGAATGGGGTGCCTCATGGCCGGCGCCGCCGCACGAGGGCGCCCGCAAATGCCCAGAGCCACGCGATGCCGGCGCTTTGGGCGATGGTTGCGCAGCCGTTGGCCGGCGTGCGTGCGGCGGAGACCGCGGTGGGTTCGGCAGCGGCAGCGGGGTGCGCCGCGCCGTCGGTGGGGCCATTGGGCCGGGTGTAAATGTCGACCGAAAGCTCGCCGGCGGGGCAACGCAAGGCGGGACCGCCTGGGGCCATGAGCGTGAACGTCTCTTGGATGCGCGGTGCGGTGTCGGTGGGGACGCGAACGGTGCCGGAGAATACGCCGGTGCGGCCGACGGGGACATCGGTGTCGAGCACCGCGAGCACGTCCCACGCGGGCCATGCGTCGTCGTCGTGGAGGGCGCTGACGGCGTCGCGAACCTCGGGCTGCAGCCAGATTTCGCCACGCCGCCAGTCTTGTGTGCCGACGTTTTCGACCACAATCCACACCGGCGCCGTCTCGCCGGGCTCGAGCACGCCGGGGGTGCTCAGGTCGATGATACGCGCGGCGAGGTTGGGGGGCACGGCGCCCATGACGGTGGGCGGCCCGTCGTCGATTTCGCCGTCGCAGTCGTTGTCCAGGCCGTCGCATAGCTCGGCGACGCCGGGGTTGACATCGGCGCGGCTGTCGTCGCAATCGCCGCCTTGTGCGCTGGTGCCGCCGGGTTGGCCGCCGCAGCCGCGCACGGGGGTGTCGCCGTAGCCGTCGCCGTCGCCGTCGGCATACCAAACGACGGAGGCGAGGTCGCTGCCATTGCAGTCCTCGTCGACGCCGTTGTCGCAGGTTTCGCCGGCGCCGGGGTGAATGCCGGCGTTGTAGTCGTTGCAGTCGCGCGTTTCGTCGTAGCCGTCCCCATCGCGGTCGGGGGGACCGCAGGACTTGGCGGGGAGGCCGCCGTGACTGCCTTGGCCAATCCAAGAGCTGGACCAACCGCTGCAAGAGCCGCTGAACGGCTCGATGGCGGTGTTGCCGGAGGTGCGCGGCTCGAAGTGCAGGTGGGGGCCGGTTGAATAGCCGGAGCTGCCGACTTGGCCGAGGTGCTGCCCGCAGCTGACCGATTGCCCATAAGAAACGGCCACGGTCCATTTCTTCATATGGCAATAGAGCGTATAGGTGCCGTCGCTATGTTGAAGTTTGACGTAGTTGCCGCAGCCGCTCCCGCCATAGCAGTCGCCGGTGGAGCATTGGTCGAACTCGCCGTCATTGGTGGCGACGACGGTGCCATCGGCCGCAGCCACGATGTCGCGGCCCGCGGACATGCCCGACCAGCTCCCCGCGCCAAAGTCGTTGCCGCGGTGGCCAGAGTAGCGAATCGAGCCGCACGCCCAGTCCACGCCGCCGTGGTCGTAATAAGCGGTGGGGTAATAATAACCATAATGGGCGTCGCTAAAGGGCGCGCTCAAGGGAATGGCCCACGCGGTGGACAGGAGCAGCAAGACGAGGTTCATGGCAGCGCGACCTCATGGGCGCCCGCAGGCGACTCCCACACAATACGGGTGCCCTCGAAGCGCAGCGGCGCGCGGTGGGGCGGCGGCACGAAGCCCGCGGGCTCCTGGCCGGGAATGCGCACGAGGTCGCGGTTGGTGAGCTGTACCGGCGCGCCGCCTTCGAAGGGCATGGCCCACACGGACGCAATGCCGGTGATTCCCGAAACCCACGCGACCCACTGGCCGTCGGCCGAGATGGCTACGCGGTCGGGGGTGCCGTCGGCGATGAGGGTCGTGTGGGACAGGCCGTCCGCGGAAATCGACACGGCGTCGAGCACCGTGAGGCCGTCGCCCGGCCCGTTGCGGCCAAACACGAAGCGGGTGCCATCCGCCGAAATCGCAGGCACACCGACCACTTCCGTCGCGAGCACCGTCGCTGGCTCGTCCGCTGCGTGGGGCCACTCGATCGAGAGCGTTTCGTCCGTGAGCAGAAGGCGCCCATCGCGCGCAATGGCCCACTCATCGTCGTGCACCGGCCTGCGGTCGGTCTCGGGCGAAGGGGGGGGCTCCGGCGCACAGGCCAGGGCCGCGAGGAGGAAAAGGAGGGATATACGGTGTTTTTGCACTCCGCGACGCTATCACAACGCGTGCGCGGACCGCGCGGGTTTCGGGGCGCACGTTGCCAAGTTTTTGGTCAAGTTCTCCGCAGCTGCCAAGGTGCCAATCCAAAGCAAGCATGGCCGCATTGTGCGCGAGGCAGGGCGGCGGGCTGCTATCGGTGCGCGTTCGCGTTGCGGGGATGGCTGGGGCGGATGCTGGTTGGGGCGCGCGCTTGCGTGATGGCCGCGCTGCGGCAGCCATAGAGGGGGGGGCAGTTGGCGGCGCGTCGGAAGAATTGTTGGGGTTTTTTGGGTTCGACGCTCAGAGTTTGGGAATCGTTCAGCCCGATTCGGCACCGTCATAACATAAGCGCGATTTTGCATAACCACGCCAAAACGCGCCATCCTCTACGACCGTATCCGAACGTGCTGCGGCACCCGCAACGGTCGCTGCTCCCGTAGACCAACCTTGTACGCCCTTCCATCCGAGAGCCACGAAGGCAACGACACACCCTGTTGCCTGCTGGTGGCCCACGCGGAGAGAATGCGCGCGACGAAGTGACCGCACGCGTGCGAATGAGCGCCGAAGCTGCCCTCTCGCCATAGCACCGCCGGGCAAAGCGCATATTTGGCTTGGTGGTTGGTCGGTTCGATGCCGTCTGGGTCGATAACGTCAAGCGCCGTGGGCCATCCGTCGGAAGAGGTCCCGCGGTCGGCGACGCTCCCTTTTCCTTTGACGCGGCAGCGGTGGTGCCCCAAGTCATTCAGGTGCGCGCGAAAACTCGCCACGGATGCGTGGAGCTCCCCCCATCGAGAGTACGTGCGCGCGAACTGCGCGCCTGGGCCAACGGGCGTGTGAGCGCCGCTGCGGTGTACGTACTCCCACGTGGCGTACACCCAAAAACCGCACCATTGCCACATCGAATCGGGGGGTGGGGTGGTCTTGTACCACCCCGGTCGCGATTCTATCGGGGGGTGGGGTGGTCTTGGACCAGCCCGGTCGCGAT
>CAZCUX010000075.1:4352-7723 GCA_964502005.1 uncultured Enterobacterales bacterium | reverse complement strand
GGACAGATTTCGCGGGGTATGGGACGGATTTCGGGCCCGTTTGCCCTGATTTCGGGGACTTGCACCAGTGTTTCACTGCTGCACCGTCTCTCGACCAGACGGAAGTCGCCTCGACCCCGTTTCGCGGTGTTTGGACTTTGTTTCGGGGGGCTTTGTGGTCATTTCGCGGGGATTGGGACAGATTTCGCGGGGTATGGGACGGATTTCGGGCCCGTTTGCCCTGATTTCGGAGACATGCACCCGAGCTTCGCTGCCGCACCGTCCCTAGACCAGACGGCAGCCGCTTCGACCCTGTTTCGCAGTGCTTGCACTCTGTCTCGGGGGCTTTGGTTGTCCTTTCGCGGGGTTTGGGACCGTTTTCGCGCCAGTTTGCCTTGATTTCGGAGACTTTCGTCCGTGCTTCGCGGCTGCACCGTCTTTCGAACAGTCGGAGGCCGCTTCGACCCCGTTTCGCGGGGTTTACACTCTGTCTCGGGGGCTTTGGTGGTCGTTTCGCGGGTTTTGGGACGGATTTCGAGCCACCTCGCCCTGATTTCGGAGACATGCACCCGTGCTTCGCTGCTACACCGTCCCTTGACCAGACGGAAGCCGCCTCAACCTCGGTTCGCAGGGTTTGCTCTCTGTCTCGGGGGCTTTGGTGGTCGTTTCGCGGGTTTTGGGAAGGATTTCGCGCCCGTTTGCCCTGATTTTGGAGACATGCACCCGTGCTTCGCGGCTACATCGTCTTTCGAACAGTCGGAGGCCGCTTCGACCCCGTTTCGCGGGGTTTACACTCTGTCTCGGGGGCTTTGGTGGTCGTTTCGTGGGGTTCGGGGCAGATTTCGCGGCTGGTTGCTCGGATTTCGGGGTCCAATAGCCCCCTTTCGCGAATGAACCGTCTGTCGAATGGACGCAGCCTTGGGCGGCCCTCCATTGCGGGTTTTGGACACGGTTTGGTGGGCTGGCAATCGACGTTCGTGTGGCCCCCAAGCAGTCGCGCGTTGTCGGGTGACTGCAAACCGCGCGGGCCTGTGCGTCAGGCGGAGGGGCGGCGGGGCACGCAGTCGAGGAGGCGCGTGCGAATGACGCCGAGAACGTCGTTGAACTGGGCAACGGCTTTCGGGACGGCCACTTCGGAGGCGGACATACAAGGTCCGTCGAGCAGCCAGCGATGGCCTGCCGGGCGAATGTGGATGGCGGACCAGCTTTCAGGGAGGGGGAAGAGGGGCGTGATGTCGGTGCAATCGATGACCATGTCCCAATCGTCGCTGTGCAGCGCGTCAGCGACCAGCTGGGCCAGCGCTTCGGGGGTGTCGCGCACGATAGGCTCGGTAATGGCCGACAAGGGCCGTGGCGTGGGCAACGACAAGTGCAACACCTGCGCGCCCTGGTGGATGAGGTCTTCGGCGATGCGGGCGCCGCCATCGAGGGTCGTATGCTCGGCGCTGAGGCGTCCGTGGCTGTCGCGAAACGGCCCGCCAATCACCACGACCCGTCGTCCGCGGAGGGGGGCACGGGGCCGCGCCGCCGCGACTTCGGCGACCAGCACGGGCTCGTCGGGGATATTGTCTTTGCCGTACGCATCGCGGGGCGGAATCACCCGCACTCCAAGCGCGGTCAAACGCACCAAGTTGTCGTGCAGCACGCGATTGTGCATCGTGCCGTGCATCGTGGGCGCGACCAATACGGCGGCCTCCCCGCGTTCGAGTCTCCCCAGCGCGGACGCCAACAGCGTAGTCGGAACATTGTCGGCAATGCCCATGGCGAGCTTGTTGATGGTGTTGTAGGTCGCCGGTGCCACCAAATATACGTCAAACGGAGCCGCGCCCGACAAGTGCTCCGCTTGGGGCGACAAGCGCGTGACGACGGGGTGCAGCGATGCCCACGCGAGGGTGTCTTCGGCGACGTACCGAAGGGCGTCGGTGCTCGCAAACACGGTGACATCGGCGCCTTGGCGACGGAGGGCGCGGACGGTGAGGGGGGCCTTGAACGAGGCGATGCCGCCGCAGACCACCAGCGCGACGCGGCAGCCGACCAGCGCATCGCCGCGGAGGTCGACAGCGTGGTCGTCGGCGAGGGGCGTGGACCTTGGCGCGCCGAGGTAGGGGGTGGGATCGGGGCGCGGGCGTAGGTCGGTGCGGGACATACCGCCTCCTCGGTTCGAAGATGGGGGCGAGAGCGGACTCGGCGCGTGCCCCTATCTCACGAAATGGATTCCGCGTTTTTCAATTTGCCGGGAATCCTGCGAGGGAGGTGTGCAGCGTGGTATGGGTCCACATACCGAGAGCGCCCACCAACAGCAGCAAAAGCGTGATTGCAGCCATGCTCGCGCGCGTTGTGGCACGCAGTGCGCCTATCGAAATGTCCTCACTTTGGGGGAGCAAGGAGGCAACAGACACAGCGAGTGTTCCGCCCGCGGCGAGAACGCCCTGCAATCCGACCATTCGGAGGCTCGTGGGCATCGGGAGCAGGCTTGGCGGTGTGTTGTCCATCATGATTTGTGCGCTCTCTTCGAGCCAGTCCTTCCAATGGGCGGATTCGTGGCCGCCGGTAATGAGCAATACAGCGACCAGTGCGACGATGCTGAGGTCGATGTCGTGCCGCACCGCTTCGGGACTGTTCGTGGGGGACAGCGTCGCGAGTGCCCGCCCGATGACCGGGGCGGCCACCATCGCTTGCGTCAAGAGGCAGCCGGGCGTCCAAGGGAGCAAGGTGGCACACCCCGCGATGGCCAAAACCGTCGTTGCAGCGGCCCACACCGGTGAATGGAGCGCGCGCGTTCGGGCATCGGGGGACGCGAACACTTGCCGGAGGCCCGCAGAGACGACGCCGAGCGCCAGCCCTGTTCCGATGAGCCACGCGGCCGCAGTCATCGGGATGACGCCCACTGCCGCACCCCGAAGCGCCAGAACGCCGTAATACTCTGGGGAGACGTAGGCCATCGCTTGTACCCACTCGCGCGCGCCTATGGCCCATCCGGCCCCGCCGAGCGCGAGAATGCCGATAGATGGCGCGAGCGTCCAAAATGCAGGCACGCGCATGTCCGGACGCCGAACCCAGGGCGCCACGCTGGCCCAGAGCGCGACCGCGGCGCCAGAGGGGATGATGAGGTACATCAGCAGCCCACCTTCGGCGAACCATCGCAACATTGCAGACATAAGACCTCCTGTGTGGGGACGTCGACGCGCGCGTATTTTGCGTGGTTTGTCCCGCGCGCGTGATTTGATTGTGTGTTGGTCTGCGTTGCAAGCCCGGAGAATGCTCTCCGATGGCCGCTTGTCTGCGGTTTGCTTGAGGGCTTGGTTGGAGCCAGACCCAGCGCGGGTCGGCGCGGCGGGATTGCGCGCGGGGCCTGCCGTCTGTTGGCGGAAGGCGAATGAATGGTCATTCAG
>CAZCUX010000075.1:0-4252 GCA_964502005.1 uncultured Enterobacterales bacterium | reverse complement strand
ACGCGCACGCGGTTTTTGTGGGACCAATGAATCCGCCAGCCCGGCAACATGGGCAAAAAGCGGTCGGGCGGGGGGTCTTTGCGCAGGCCGCCGACTTGTAGGAGCGTACATATGCAGGCTTGGGAGTCGTAGTGCAAGGTATAGCGCGCGTCGCCGATGTTGAGGTCGCGGGGCATCGCGCGGTCGAGCGCGGCTTCGTCTTCGGCGGGGAGCGGCGGTGGCAGGAGGTCTTCGGCGGTGAGCAGCTCGCGCTCGTCGGGGGACTCGAGGCCGAGTGCCGTGAGCCGCCCAAGCAAGAAGGCGTCGGCGTCGGGCAATCGGTCGAGGCCTTGCTGGGCCCGCCAGAGGTTCACGCGTGACAAGCGGCGCGGCAGCTCTGTGGAGACGCCTTTGAAGAGGCGGTTTTGGAGTATGAGGTCGCGAATGGCGACGCGCGCGAGCGCGCCCACCGGGGCTTCGGTGCGTTGGGCGAGCACTTTTCCGGCGTAGACCGTAGACAGCGTCGCGACCACCTGCCCTTGTTCGATGTGTGCCGCGTCGAGGCGGGGTCGTCCGCGCCCCGCGTCGACCAGCCACCGAAGCGGCACGGGCATGGCCGCAGTGATGATTTGCTCGTCGTGGCGTGGCTTGTGGGTGAATGCTTGCAGGTCGAGGACGAGAATGGCCTCGTGCTGCGTCTCGTCGACCCACGCGTGACGGCCCATCGAGCATTCGGTGCCGCCATTGGCCCAGGTGGTCGACCGGCCATGCGTTCTTCGCACATAGGCGCAGCGGGGCCACGCGGCGAGGAGCGTGTCCGCGACGGCCTTTCGCTCGGTGGCAGTGTACGGACCGCGCCCGCGGAGCGCTTCGAGGGGCACGTCCAGGGCGTCGGAGAGGCGGCGAAGTGTGTTGCGGGCTTCCTGAAGGCTCGCTGGGTCGACGAAGGAGAGGTCGCGGGCCGAGCCGCAAACAACGCCGTGGAGGGCGGTCGCGTCGCAGCCGCATTCCGCGAGCGGTGTATCAGGGTCGTTGGGTATGCCGCGCAGGAGGGGGCGAGGCGTCGAAAGTGCAGCCACCAAGGGCAACACGAGCGGGAGTGTGTTGCGCGCTTCGGCCTCTACCAACAAGCCGCCGAGTTGTGCTGGCAGCGGGAGGCCGAACAAACGTTGTCCGCGCGGGGTGAGTGCGCCGTCGGTTTCGGCGATTGCGCCGAGGTCGACCAAGCTCTGCCGTGCTTCTGCGAGAGTATGGGGGCGGGGGGCGTCGAGAAACGGGAGCTGTTCCGGGCGTGCAACACCGCAGGCTGCCGCGGAGAGCACCAGCTCGTCCAACTCTTCGCGGTGGATTTCTGGCGGAGTGCTCGGTGCAAGACGTGCATCTGCACGCCACAATCGAATCGCTACGCCTGGCCCGAGGCGTCCGGCGCGTCCGGCGCGTTGGTCCGCGCTGTCCGTAGCAATGGGCAAGAGCGCCAAGTGGGCGCGACCGTTTCGGTGTTGGGTGCGCCGCACGAGGCCGCTGTCGATGACCACGCCGATGCGTGGCAGGGTGAGCGACGTTTCCGCGACGTTGGTTGCGAGCACAATGCGGCGTCGGGCTGGCGGACGGAAAGCGGCTTGTTGGGCTTCGAGGGACAAGCCCCCGTGGAGCGCGAGAATATCGTAGGGGAGATCGGCGAGGGCGCTGTGTACACGGGCGATTTCGGCCTTTCCGGGCAAAAAGACCAAGATGTCGCCGTCGAGGTTGGCCGCTGTGTGGATGGCGCTGCGGACCCGCTGCTCTACGCCGCGGATGTCGGGAAGAATCGTGTCGCCGCTCTCGTACCGAATCTCGACCGGATACACCCGGCCTTCGCCGACAATCGCCGCCCCATCGAGGTGTGTGGCGATGCGCTGCACGTCCATCGTGGCGCTCGTGACCACCAATCTGGGTACGGCGCGCCCTTCTGCCTGGTAATGCGACCAGACGGCGAGCAAGAGGTCGATGTCGAGGGTACGCTCGTGAAACTCGTCGAGCACGAGCGTCGCGAACTCCGCGAGCTGGGTGCGTGCCATGCGCTGAAGGGCCACACCGGGCGTGACAAACACGACTTGGGTGTCTGGTGTGCTGCGGTTTTCGTCCCGCACCTGCCAGCCGACGACGGTGCCGGCCTCGACGCCCTCTAACTCTGCGACGCGCATCGCGAGGCTGCGGGCGGCGACCCGCCTCGGCTCGACCACCATGACCGTTCCCAAAGCGCGCAGCCAGCGCGGAAGCTGGGTGGACTTGCCCGACCCGGTGGGCGCCGCGAGCACGACGGGGCCGCGCGCGATGGCGTCGAGCACGGTCGTTTGGAGGGTGTCGATGGGCAGCATGGGCGCTCCTCGGCGTGCCGGTAACCAGCTCGTGCCGGTTCGCACGTTGGGCGGGGTGCGGGTCGTGTTCTGTGCGCAGCATCGTTTTCCGGTGTCGACGCTGCGGCAATGGCTTCGCCCGCGGCGCTGAATGGCGATGCAGTCACGATGGCAGCTTCGGGAATGGCGTGTAGGAGACAGCTTTGGGAGACGAAGGCGCTTCGTTGGGGGTGTTCGGGCGCGTGGTGGGCGCGAGGCCATCAATTGGGCGTCGAGTTGCCTTTGACCTGCGAAGACGGAGACAAACTGTCTGTTTTCGCGCGTTTGGGTCGTTTGGACTTTCCGCTCGCGGGCGTTCGCTGCTGCGCTGAATGGCGATTCAGTTGCGGTCGTGGCTTCAGGAATGGCGTGTAGGAGACAGCTTTGGGAGACGAAGGCGCTTCGTTGGGGGTGTTCGGGCGCGTGGTGGGCGCGAGGCCATCCGTTGGGCGTCGAAACGCTTTTGACCTGCGAAGACGGAGACAAGCTGTCGGTTTTCGCGCGTTTGGGTCGTTTGGACTCTCCGCTTGCGGGCGTTCGCTGCTGCGTTGAATGACGATTCAGTGGGGGTGTTGCCTTCGGGAATACCGTGCAGGTAGCTACCTTGGGAGACGATGCCGCATTGTAGAGACATCCGGGCGCGCGGTTGGCGCGAGGCCATCGTCGCCGTTTCGATTCGCAACGGGTGTTGGTCCGCCTGGACTTTTCGCCTGCGGTGTGCTGAATGGCGATGCAGTTGCGGTCGCGGCGTCGGGAATGGCGTGTAGGAGACAGCTTTGGGAGACGAAGGCGCTTCGTTGGGGGTGTTCGGGCGCGTGGTGGGCGCGAGGCCATCCGTTGGGCGTCGAATCGTATTGGAACTGCGAAGACGGAGACAAGCTGTCGGTTTTCGCGCATTTGGGTCGTTTGGACTTTCCGCTTGCGGGCGTTCGCTGCTGCGCTGAATGGCGATTCAGTGCGCGTATTGGCTTCGGGAATGGCGTGCAGGAGACAGCTTTGGGAGACGAAGTCGCTTCGTTGGGGGTGTTCGGGCGCGTGGTTGGCGCGAGGCCATCCGTTGGGCGTCGAAACGCTTTTGACCTGCGAAGACGGAGACAAGCTGTCGGTTTTCGCGCGTTTGGGTCGTTTGGACTCTCCGCTTGCGGGCGTGCCCTGCTGCGCTGAATGGCGATTCAGTGCGCGTATTGCCTTCGGGAATGGCGTGTAGGAGACAGCTTTGGGAGACGAAGGCGCTTCGTTGGGGGTATTCGGGCGCGTGGTGGGCGCAGGCCATCAATTGGGCGTCGAAACGCTTTTGACCTGCGAAGACGGAGACAAACTATCTGTTTTCGCGCATTTGGGTCGTTTGGACTTTCCGCTTGCGGGCGTTCGCTGCTGCGCTGAATGGCGATTCAGTCACCGCGGCGGGTTCGGGAATGGCGTGTAGGAGACAGCTTTGGGAGACGAAGGCGCTTCGTTGGGGGTGTTCGGGCGCGTGGTGGGCGCGAGGCCATCCGTTGGGCGTCGAATCGTATTGGAACTGCGAAGACGGAGACAAACTGTCTGTTTTCGCGCATTTGGGTCGTTTGGACTCTCCGCTTGCGGGCGTTCGCTGCTGCGCTGAATGGCGATTCAGTTTCGGTCGTGGCGTCGGGAATGGCGTGTAGGAGACAGCTTTGGGAGACGAAGTCGCTTCGGTGGGGGTGTTCGGGCGCGTGGTTGGCGCGAGGCCATCAATTGGGCGTCGAATCGTCTTGGAACTGCGAAGACGGATACAAGCTGTCTGTTTTCGCGCGTTTGGGTCGTTTGGACTTTCCGCTCGCAGGCGTGCTCTGCTGCGCTGAATGGCGATTCAGTGGGGGTGTTGCCTTCGGGAATGGCGTGTAGGAGACAGCTTTGGGAGACGAAGGCGCTTCGTT
>CAZCUX010000074.1:0-7767 GCA_964502005.1 uncultured Enterobacterales bacterium | reverse complement strand
GGCCTGCAGATGTATTGCCTGCGGCATTCAAGCGGGCTTCATGACAATTTCGTATGAGCGTGTCGAGTAGGGCTGAACGATTACTTTGGGCCAAGAAGGGGCAGCGTCCGCACGCTTCGTCCTGGCGGAAATATCAATGGGTTTATGACTATGCATTCGTGCACCCCAACTCCGGCGAAATGGTGCACTATGTCTGCTCTACCGTCGATACGGACCTTATGTCAGCGGTACTGGCTGCGTTTGCTAACGATATAGGCGTAGGCGCCCATCGGCAGGTCATTCTCGTGCTGGACCGCGCTTTGGGACACCGCAAAACGCCTCATTGTCCCTGCGGGCATCCACCTCGTCTTCCTTCCTCCCTATTCGCCCGCGCCTGGCCAACCGCACATATGCGACGCCGGACGACCTCAAAGAACGCCTCTACCAGCGGATTCAGGCTCTTCACGCGGATCCGCTCCTTGAAGCAGACACACGCGGTACCATTGGTGGCCTGCAGATGTATTGCCTGCGGCATTCAAGCGGGCTTCATGACAATTTCGTATCACTTCTTGCCCTCTACATAAGTTGTCGGGGGACTTCGTGTCTCAACATTTTTGGCACGCAGGGGGCGGTCTGGAAGGCCCAGCACCATCGACGAGATTATCGACCTTTAGTATCATCGTGGTCGTCGCCCGGCCAGGCTGGACGGCCACGAGCCTATGCCAAATCGGGGATGTTGCTATGGATGGGACGAACCGGGCTGACCGACTACCCTTTTGAAGTCCTTCCATACGGCCAACTAACTGCGAAATGGTGGCTTTCGGAGAGTAGGGAATGTTGCTGCAGATTCGGCAGTTTGCCAATACCAACTCGATTGTAACCATGGCAAATGTGAAGGATTGCTACCTCCTCCTTGAACCGGGCGACGACGGTACCGTCAGAGAGAATGTGATCTACTCGCCATTGCCCATCGGCATGCCACTCCAAAGCCAGGGAATCACTGGGATTGGTGTGGTTGCCGTCCCCAATGAAGCTCAAGAGCACCTCAACACTGGGGTCACACGACCACGCAATGTTCACGATTTGCTCCGACGTCATCGTCCCACTTGGCGCATTCCAAATGCAAACGGTCCCGTCGTTGTCCCACGTTGCGACTTGCCCGTCGTGCAATATCTGCGCGCCACGCACGGGCTGCGAGTGGTCTGTTGAGAGTGGGGTTGTAGTGCGAAGTGAGGGTTGCCAAACCGTTAAAGAGGAGTCCTTCAACCAGAATAAAACCCGCTCACCGGAGACGGGCAATGCACCAATGACACCCGGGAGTACAAGTGCCACATCCGCGACCCCAGAATCAAGGTCCCATAACAACACGTTCCCATTATCTAAACATGCAACTACCCTTCCATCAGGTAACGGGTGCGCAAGGACAATTGCATTTGGGCATCTGAGCGCGATGTCGGCCTCAGATTTAACGCCGTCCCACACTTGTAGAGTATTAAAATCTCTTGAAAGAAATCGTCCATCTGGCAAAAGATTTAATTGGCCTACAATACCACCAATATCCCAACGGTATTCTGGGAAGACCTCCCGGGTCTGCTTATCTACGTTGGATTTTCTCAAATTCCAAACTCGAAGAGGTACTCCAACCCCATCTATACACCTTGAGTAGCACCAAGAAGCCACCCGACCATCATCGAGCGCCGTAGCAGTCATGAAACCAAAGTCTTCACTATCGCAATCCTCTAGCCTGGCTTCGATTTCCCCTGACTTCAGATTCCATACCAATAAGGCAGTGTCCCGGACATGATCACCGAAAGGCCAACCAACCAAGAGGTCGCGAGAAAGCAGACTCGTATCGTAAATCTCCTCCCTGTCCACGCGTAACTCGCTATCAGTGGCGCCGTTTTGACCGTCCCACAGCCGCAAAGTGCCATCATCAGACCAAGACAAGACTGCGCCACTTGCCAACCCTTTGGCACAGCGCACTTGACCTGTATGACCCACATATGTTGAGAGCAATTCACCTGTTTCACCGTCCCACAGGCGAACGGTGCGGTCGTTAAATGGGTAAGTAGCACCCCATGAAATTATTCGCCCGTCTGGAAGGAAGTCAAAACCTCCAATGCACGAATGATCTTGCATGATACTAATGAGTTGCCCGCTTGAAGCGTCCCATAGAAACATCACCTGAAGTTGCTTCGAGAAAGTCACCAGCGTCGGACGAATACCCGCATGGAAACGAAGAGCATCGATATAGGGAGCATCGTCATCGTGAAGCACCATGACCTGTGTCGCTTTCTCTGACGAGACATCCCACCTACGGACCGAATGATCTCCACGCGACCAGGACAGTACCTGCCCGTCTGGCAAAATATGGACCCCACTGATGGGTTTCATGTGGCCGAGTAGCTTCACAACGCCCTGCTTGCCCGTTGGGTCCCAAACATACATATGTCTTGCATAGTAAGAGTGCAATACAGCACGACCGTCGGGAAGCCACTTAACACTATCGACGCCATCTCGATAGTTAAAAATGGATTTCGCAAATCCCGAGTCTAACCCTAAAAGCGTCGAACTGTCTATAGTCTTTGCTGCTCCCGTGTCGACGTTTGACAGCTGCAGCGTTCCATCTTCGCTCCAAGTCAAGACCTCTCCCGTAGGGCACACGGTAGCGCCGTTGATCGTTTTCGTGTGCTTGGTCTGAAATCCGAGGAAGGAACCTGTTTGCCAATTCCACAAGCTTATCGACTTGTCTTCGTGCCAAAAGAGCAGGCGCTCGTCCGACAGCACCGTTGCCCCGGACAGTTTGCTGACATGGCGGTCAGTCGATGCAATACGGGCGCCGGTGACGCCGTTCCAGACGACAAGGACCGCTGGTCCGACCGAGAGTACTAGCCCTGTCGAAAGTACCAGCTGTTGTCTTACGTTACCGATTGGAGGCGAATAGTTACCTAAAGGCGTACCGTCGCGGCTGTCCCAAACTCGGATTTCATAACTTGACCACGAAATCAAACGGTGATCAGACAGTTGAAGGACTCCCTTCACCGCCCCCGCATGCCCATCCATCACCGCGAGTAGCCCCGAATGGTGCTGCGAAACTGGCCGCTGAAGTGGCGCGCGCCGCAACCAAGTCCAATTGCATTCGCCCGTTTTCAGCCATTGCTCAGCGGACTTCGAGATTGCGCTTTCACGACAGTGCTCCCATGCCGTCTGGAGCAGAATTCTGTTTGCGGGCCAATTTGGCGTGCCGCGAGCCAACAGATGCGCCCGCTCTCGAAAGAAAGTCGCCCATGAACCAAATTGGGAGCGATGCGTCTCCTCGATTCGTTTTTGCAGATCGGCATATTCTCTCGCCAAATCGAGGCACTCTCTCGCAGGTAGCGTCTCCGTTCTCGCCTGAAGATATGCAAAATCTGTCAGCCTTTTCGTCACGGCCGACAGGCCGGCACCGCTGTCCCACGACAACGCGTATTCGGTGCCCCACCGAAAAAGGTGATTTCGAATCGGCCAAAGGTAGCTGGGTGTAAGCTCGGCCCACCGTGCCGCTGCCCTGAAAAGTGCTCGCCGAGCATCATGGACGCTTCCCGATAACCCAGACGATGAGGCCACATAGTCTCGGAAGCTCTGGTGGTACAGTGTCCACCCGTCGACAGAGTCGGAACTCGGAGCTTGCCGGAGAAGTCCAGCGCCAGCCCGCAATGCCCCCTTCACGCGTGGGAGAAACAAACTGACGTCTTCAACTACTCCATTCGCCAACAGGAACGACAAGCCCGGAACATCCAGTGGCTCCATGGTCTGGGACAAAATCGCCACAATCTGCGTTAGATCACGCCTTGTGTCGCTTATCCCTAGCCGATCGACCAAGTTGTCGTAGTAAGCCGACAAACCGTTCGGGATAAAACCCTCGCTTCGCACGTTAAAGTGGCCCGCAAGGAGGTCATCGAGTAACAATCGAACATAAAGGGGCAGCCCGTGTGCTTTTGCGACTACTGCTTCAATGAAAGCATTTCGCACTTGATCATCGACGTCAACATCCCGAGATAACAACTGGTAGCGCCCATGGCCAAGGCCCTCCAGCAGCATTGTCCGGATATCGTCTGCATCCATCGGCGGTAGTCCTCCTGCAGGATTACTCGGTACAGCAGGGAACAATCGCTCTATTGCAGACTTATCGAAGACCCCATCCAAGTCGACCTCAGGTCTTCCCGCCAACAGCCATACGGTGCCAGGAGCCTCCAGCTCGCTTAGCAAACCTATAAACTTCGGATCGGACGTAGCAATTTCATCGAGTCCATCGACGAACACCCAAAACGACGGACGGGGGGCGTGCGGGTTCGATGGCTCCACTTTGGGAAGGGCCTTCAACCTTGCCTTCACGTCCTCCTCAAGCCTTTTCCCTTCGGAGTCGTCCACCGCAGGTGCCGAGGTTACGAGGCCGAGGGGCTTCCAAGCATAGAGCGCGGATTGTAGCAGACGAAGGAAGGAACGACGATCATTGCGGGCGTCTCCCCCCCGAAATCTGTGGTAGAACAAGCCGCGATGTGCGCCCCCCCCGTAATCGGTAGCAAGGCGAGCCCGTAGCATGCTTTTGCCCACGCCGGGCCCGGCGGAAATCCAACCGACTCGGGGTCCCGTGTCCCAGGGTTTACGCGTCTTGAGCCAAGCCTTTGCGCATCGCAATTCCTCCCCGCGGCCGATTAGATCCTCCGCAACCAGCCGAGCCTCGCGGAGAAAGTCATCCCATGCGTACCCCCCCTCAAGGCGAACGTTGGTGCTTGAGCTACGTGATCGATCAAGTTGAAAAAGGTCGCGGAAGGTCTCTACATCCATTCGCTCAGAATAGAAGGAATCCGTACCTATCGGAGTGTATACGAGCCGGTCTCGACTGCTGCGATGGTATACCTGGGAGGCGCGGCCATAACGTCCTTGAACTTGTAACTGACCATCGGAACCAACTGTAGCAACATCGCCGTAGCTAAGCAGGGGCAATAGCGGTAGCGCAACTTGGTCTCCAACGATCCATGGGCCTCGGGCATCTATCGGTAGGACTTGCAGCGTGGCTTTGTTCGCCTGCTGCGGATGGAGACCGTGTAGCGAAACGCCATCAGCCACAAGGACTGCGTTCCCAAGGGTGTTTTGTAAGCCGCGAAGCAAACTCGTCAGCGAGGGTAGGTGCGCATCTACGAGCGTAGAAGCCCGAGCGAGAGAGAGACCACCTCCGTGGGCGACCTGATTGCGCAACACGAGAAGAGAGTTCTCAGGATGCCCTTCTTCGTCAGCTGAAATAAAAAACCGTGGGATTTCTTCCTCGGCCCATTCGAAGAGTCCTTGCGTAACAACAGGCGTAGGTGGCGCCACACGGCAGAGCGTCCGAAGTATGCCGAGCCAGCGCCCTAACGTCGGCCGCTCGATATGTCCGGAAATCGAATCCGCAACGGACTCGGGGAGTATTCCATTGTGCGCATGCAAGACCTCAGCGAGGGCGAGCGCGACGGTCCCACGTACAATGAGTTCTGTCGTGTCGATAAGCCAGTATAGGCGCACACGCGGATGAATCTCCGAGCAGAAAGCCGCCCAAGGGTGCGCTATCCAGGTGGGAAATGTCTCGGGAGGAAGGTTAAAATAATCGATTGGATAGGCGGCGTTAGCTGTTGAGTCTTTGCCAGCTGCATCCGATGGGCGGGGGACCCCCTCGTAGGAGATTACGTTTTGTTCGCATTCTTCGCAATACCAACCTTTCTTTTTGGGTTCAAGAGGGACTTCGGGATGAACGGGGCAGTTTTTCATAAGCGACAAAGTATTCTGGGATACCTCGCACAACAATAGCAAAGTTTTCATCATCCACAACTTGACCACGCCATCCACGCATTCGGGCGCGGTCAAAGTTTTAATTTTACGATTTACCCGACGAGCTAGTCCCAAGCAGCTGATACAACCTTCCGGGGTTAAGTTGATTGGTTTTAGCCGGAGTGCCGGATCCAGCCCGCGCATAACGTGGGCGTGACCGTCTCCCAGACGTCGCCGACCAGCCCGCGGAGGAGCCGAAGAGTCCTCTTTGGAACGTCTCTCACGCGCCTCTTGCGCCCCGCCCAAGTCATCTCGTAATCGTTCAGCCCGATTCGACACGCTCATAACAAAAAGCCCGATTTAGCATAACCACGCCAAACCGGGCCCCTCCTCCACGACCAACGCACCACGCCCTACGTCACCAGTAACGGTCGCTGTTCCCGAAGACCAAAACTCGACGCCCTACGTCACCAGTAACGGTCGCTGTTCCCGAAGACCAAAACTGGACGCCATCGCATCGGAGAGCCACGAAATCAGAGGCACCCCCTGCTGTTTGCAGGTGGCCCACACCGAGAGGATTCGCGCGACAAAGTGACTGCCCGCGTCGGAGCGGGTGCCGAAGCTGCCTTTTCGCCACAGCACCGCGGGGCGAAGCGCGCGTTCGGCTTGGTTGTTGGTCGGTTCAATGCCGTCCTGGTCGACAAAATCGAACACCGCAGGCCATAGCCGGATGAGGTCCCGCGATAGGCCACGCCGTTTTCCCTTTTCCTTCGACGCGGCAGCGGCGGTGGCCCAGGCATGCAGTTGTGTGCGAAAAGCCGCGACGGATGCTTGGAGTTCGCTGCGGGGCAGGCTTCCGGCTTTGAATGCGTGCCAGTGACGGTACATTTCGTACACGCCCTGCAACAGGCTGCGTATCTCGGTGTCGTCGGGGTTCGACTCGGCGAGGCCCTTCAGGTCGCGTTCGAGAATCGCCCAGCACAACTGGCGACGGTCGGCCGGCAAGTGATTGTAGGCGCTCCAGCGGTCGGCGGTCAAAATGCCGGTCGGTCCTGCGGGGAGCCACGCACGGACCTGCGCGCTGCTTCGACGCGTGTGAATCGCGAAGACGGAGAACGCCGCAGTGGAGGCCGTCCACAACCAGCGTCGTTTGCCGTGCTGCTTCCAGCCCGTCTCGTCCATGAAGACCTGTGGCGCGTCTGGCAACGCATTCTCCAGCGCCGCGACCGGTGCCGCGATGGCCTTGCTGACGCGCTCACAGACAGCTTGCACCGTGCCTTCGGATAATTCCACGCCCAGCAAATCGCGCAACAGCGCCGTCGTCTCATCGCGCGCGAGGCGGAAACGGCCCGTCAACATCGCGATGATGGACATGAGGCGCGGCCCCGTGCACCAGGTCTGGTCGGCTCGAATCGGCGCGTCGTTCACTTTGCCGCAACGGCAGCGCACCCGCTGCGCTTGGTATTCGCGGATAAACGGGCGCACCGGCGGCAGTTCGCTTTGCTGGTACCGCATGGGCGCGCCTTCTACGGGCTGCTCGGCAAGCGATTCGCCGCAGCACGCGCAGTTTTCCGCGCGCACGGCCACGATTTCGTCGACCTCGGAGGTCGGCAGCAACTTTCGATGGCTGCCTTTGTGGCCCGTCTGGCCGCCGGCCTTTTTCCCGGACGGCTCTTTCTTCCGGCCTTCCCGTCGCGCCTTTCGCCCTGGCAGGTCGGTCGATGGCGGTCGATGGGAGTTGGTCGAGTTTTGGTTGAGCCTTGCCGACAGCTCGGCGACCTGCCGTTCAAGCAGCGCGACTTTGGCCTCTGCAGCCTCAGCGCGGGACTTCCAGTCAATCGTAGGATCATGCATGATCTGCGATCACATGCCTGGATCGTGTTGTCAAGTGGTGGAAGGTGCAGAATGGGGCTGAACGATTACTAATCCCGTATGAGACGGGCTGGAAACAGCACGGCAAACGACGCTGGTTGTGGACGGCCTCCACTGCGGCGTTCTCCGTCT
>CAZCUX010000073.1:0-7935 GCA_964502005.1 uncultured Enterobacterales bacterium | reverse complement strand
GCCAGAGAGGTCGAAGGTCGTTCGACCTTGTTGGGATAGCTAAGCCAGAGAGGTCAAAGGTCGTTCGACTTTTTGAGATAGCTAAGCCACCGAGGTCAAAGGTCGTTCGACCTTGTTGAGATAGCGAAGCCAGAGAGGTCGAAGGTCGTTCGACCTTGTTGGGATAGCGAAGCCACCGAGGTCAACCCACACTCAACCCATTCCCCGCGCGAACGAGGAAGACACAGGAGCGGTGCCACTGTTGCGGGGAGCTTGGGGCGCGTGCCTCCATCCGTCGACATTCCCCATGCCGACGGCGATTGGCTTCGCGGTCGTCCGGTGTCATTCGGTTGGACGACGGATGGCTGCCGCTGCGTCGAATCCGCCGTCGTCGTTGCTGCGGGCCCCCACGAGGAGGTAGTCGCGGCCGTCGCCGTCTACGTCGCCGGCGGTGCTCACGCTGTTGCCGGCGAGGTCCGAGATGTTCTCGCCGATGAACGCGAAGTCGGCTTGGCTGAGGTCGATGGTGGACGCGGTGCTGGCGGCCAAGGTGCTGCCGAGGAGGAGGTAGACCTTGCCGGCTTTGCTTCCGCCGTCGGAGTTGTTGTAGGCCCCCACAACGATGTCATCGAGGCCGTCGCCATCTACATCACCGCCGACGTTCACGCTGGTTCCAGCATGGTCGTAGCTGTTCTCGCCGATGAAGGCGAAGTCGGCTTGGCTGAGGTCGATGGTGGACGCGGTGCTGGCGGCCAAGGTGCTGCCGAGGAGGAGGTAGACCTTGCCGGCGTTGCTTCCGCCGTCGTCGTTCCGCATTGTCCCCACGAAGAGGTCGCCGAGGCCGTCGCCGTCTTCGGCGCGGACGGTGCTGGTGGCGTCGTTGTCGTCGCAGTCGTCTGCGGTCAGGGTTCCGTCGCAGTCGGCGTCGTCGGCGCGCGCGCCCAGCGTGTCGTCGGTGTCGTCGCAGTCGTCTGCGGTCAGGGTTCCGTCGCAGTCTCCGTCTTCGGCGCGCGCGCCCAGCGTGTCGTCGGTGTCGTCGCAGTCGTCTGCGGTCAGGGTTCCGTCGCAGGCGGCGTCTTCTGCGCGCGCGCCGAGCGAGGTGTCGGTGTCGTCGCAGTCGTCGGCGGTGGGTACGCAGTCTCCGTCCGCGTCTTCATTGGCGTTGGTGTTGCCGTCGTCGCCGTTGGCTTCGCTGTCTTCGCCGGATGTGGACGATGGGTTCTAGTTGTTGGGGGTGCAGGCCGGGAGGGCGAGGCCCAGGAGGAGGAGGCGCGCGTAGGTGTGCGTGGGGGAAGCCACAGGGGACGAGGGTGGTTGCGTGCTGCAGGGCATGCAGCGGGCGCGACGTATCCTCGTGTGGCATCCGCCCGCGCGGAGGTGGGGGCTACATACGGCTGAGGATGACGTAGGCCTTGCCGGTGAGGGTCCCGCCGTCGTTGTTGTAGGGGGCGGCCACGAAGAGGTCATCGAGGCCATCGCCGTTGACATCGCCGGCGGAGCTTACGCTGTACCCAGCCCAGTCGTTTTCGTACTCGCCGTAGAAGGCGAAGTCCGCGTCGCTGAGGTCGATGGTGGACGCGGTGCTGGCGGCCAGGGTGCGGCCGAGGATGAGGTAGGCCGTGCCGGTGCCCCTTCCGCCGTTGTCGTTTTCGTAAGCCCCCATAAAGAGGTCATCGAGGCCGTCGCCGTCCACATCGCCGGCGGAGCTCACGCTGGAGCAGGAGTAGTCGAAGCTGCTCTCGCCGATAAAGGCGAAGTCCGCGTTGCTGAGGTCGATGGTGGACGCGGTGCTGGCTGCGAGGGAGCTGCCGAGGATGAGGTAGGCCTTGCCGGCGTTGCTTCCGCCGTCGTCGTTTTTATGGGCTCCCATGAGGAGATCATCGAGGCCGTCGCCGTCAGTATCGCCGGCAGGGCTCAGGCTGATGCCAGCCTGGTCATCGCTGTTCTCGCCGATGAAGGCGAAGTCGGCTTGGCTGAGGTCGATGGTGGACGACGTGCTGGCGAGCACAGTGCTGCCGAGGAGGAGGTAGGCCTTGCCGGCGTAGCTTGCGCCGTCGCCGTTGTAGGGGGCCCCAATGAAGAGGTCATCGAGTCCGTC
This sequence comes from uncultured Enterobacterales bacterium, assembly GCA_964502005.1. Lineage (GTDB taxonomy): Bacteria > Myxococcota_A > UBA796 > UBA796 > UBA2385 > CAJWOS01. Next base: position 5,858 of record CAZCUX010000073.1, on the reverse strand, counting down.
GCCATCGACATCGCCGGCGGTGCTTACGCTGTAGCCTGCGGAGTCGCCGCTGGACTCGCCGATGAAGGCGAAGTCGGCTTGGTTGAGGTCGATGGTGGACGAGGCGCTGGCGGCCAGGGTGCTGCCGAGGAGGAGATAGGCCTTGCCGGCGTTGCTTCCGCCGTCGTCGTTGCCCCACGCCCCCACGAAGAGGTCATCGCGTCCGTCGCCGTCAATATCGCCGGCAGGGCTCAGGCTGATGCCAGCCTGGTCATCGCTGTTCTCGCCGATGAAGGCGAAGTCGGCTTGGCTGAGGTCGATGGTGGACGACGTGCTGGCGAGCACAGTGCTGCCGAGGAGGAGGTAGGCCTTGCCGGCGTAGCTTGCGCCGTCGCCGTTGTAGGGGGCCCCAATGAAGAGGTCATCGAGTCCGTCGCCATCGACATCGCCGGCGGTGCTTACGCTGTAGCCTGCGGAGTCGCCGCTGGACTCGCCGATGAAGGCGAAGTCGGCTTGGCTGAGGTCGATGGTGGACGCGGTGCTGGCGGCCAGGGTGCTGCCGAGGAGGAGGTAGGCCTTGCCGGCTTTGCTTCCGCCGTCGTCGTTTTCATAGGCCCCCACAAAGAGGTCATCGAGGCCGTCGCCGTCTACGTCGCCGGCGGCGTTTACGCTATAGCCTCCGATGTCCCACGGGTTCTCGCCGATGAAGCCGAAGTCGGCCAAGGCCAGGCTGCCGCCGCCGCCATCGCATGCGCGGTCTTCGAGGAGGGCCAGGCCGACCTCGGGGGCGCCGGGGTAGACGATGGGGTCGGCGTCGTCGCAGTCGTCTACCGTGCGCGCGCCGTCACAGTCTGCGTCCTCTGCGCGCGCGCCCAGCGAGGTGTCCGCGTCGTTGCAGTCGTCTACCGTGCGTGCGCCGTCACAGTCTGCGTCCTCTGCGCGCGGGCCCAGCAAAGCGTCGGTGTCGTCGCAGTCGTCTGCGGTCAGCGTGCGGTCGCAGTCGGCGTCGTCGGCGCGGGTGGTGCTGGTTGCGTCGGTGTCGTCGCAGTCGTCTGCAGTGAGGGTGCCATCGCAGTCGGCGTCGTCGGCGAGGATGGTGCTGGTTGCGTCGGTGTCGTCGCAGTCGTCTGCAGTGAGGGTGCCGTCACAGTCGGCGTCGTCGGCGAGGATGGTGCTGGTTGCGTCGGTGTCGTCGCAGTCGTCTGCGGTCAGCGTGCCGTCGCAGTCGGCGTCGTCGGCGCGGGTGAGCGAGCTCGGGTCGGTGTCGTCGCAGTCGTCTGCAGTCAGCGTGCCGTCGCAGTCGGCGTCGTCGGCGAGGATGGTGCTGGTCGCGTCGGTGTCGTCACAGTCGTCTGCGCTGGGTACGCCGTCTCCGTCCGCGTCTTCAACGGTGTTGTCAGGGGTGCCGTCGTCTCCGCCGGCTTCGCCCGTGTCGCTGTCTCCCGTAGCGTTGGGCGACGGGTTCTTGTTGTCGGGGGCACAGGCGGGGAGGGCGAGGCCCAGGAGGAGGAGGCGCGCGTAGGTGTGCATAGGGAAACCTTTGGGGTTGCGGGCGGCCGTGAGGGGACACCTTTTGCCTGGCGCTGGCCCAGGCTGGCGGGGACACATTCGATAGAGCGGGGTTGGCACGGGTCCGCCGGCCACCGGTGCAGGACGCGCACGAGCCCGCGTAGTCTGCTCCGGATGGGTGGCCAAACAGGACAATTTCGCCGATGGGGAGCTTGCGGCGCCCGTTTTCCCTGGACAGCACGGGCACTGTTCCCTGCTCGGTCCCCCCCTTCCCCGTCTCAAGCGAGGGGCTGCGCACCAGCAAGCCTTGCGTTTCCGCGGCAAGGGCGGCATTTGTTTTCTATTGGATGAATGGTGGGGTCGGTTTGGGGGAGTGCATTTTGAAAGGCCTGTACGGTCTTCGTGTTCAAGGCGCTGGGGGGTTTGGACAAGGGAGGGGACCGAAAACGGATAGGCATAAGCGGCCTCGCGCAAAAGCGGCACCTTGCGGGGCACCATTGGCCGTATAGGGGGACCCGTGTGTTGCGAACTTTTCTAACGGGCGCCCGCTTCCGCAACGTCCGCGGTGAACACGCACCGGCCGCGCCCTCCGCGCGTTGTGCCTTGCGCGCGCCCGATAGGGGCGGTGCCACCGACCAATACGCGGCGGCAGCCTTGCGCGGGCGGGTCGCGCGGACCATACCGTGCTGGGCCTGCGCCCCCGCCACAATCCCGTCGCGGCGCGCGGCCCTGCGCCCCGAAGCAACCACGCCTATGCCGAACCCGTTTGACCCCCGCTTCCTGGCTGACTTGGCCGCGTGCGCGCCCGCCGAACGCCCCGCGCTGTGGTCTGCGCTGGCCGCTGCGCCGGAACCAATCGCCGACCTGCACGCGCTGGAGGCCGCGCTGGCTGGTTGGGACGACGCCGAGCGGTGCGCGCCGACCGACTGCTTCGCGCAGGTCTGCGTGGAGGCGGGGCGCGGGCCGATGGATGCGCCCACGGAGCGCTTTGTCGGCTGGCGCGCGCCGCCGTTGTGGCCGTGGACCGTCGCCCGCGCGGCCCGCTTGCACTTCGAACAGGGCCTCGACGCCGCCGCCCTCCGCGCCTTTCCCCAAACGGTGCCCACCGGCCACCTGCGGCGCTTGTTTGTGCGCGCGCGCTTGCACGCCGTGGCGGCGGGCGCAGGGCCGCTGCTCGCGCATCCCGGTTTGGCTGGCTTGCGCGCCGTGTCCCTCGACCTGCTCGGCGCGGGGCCGGCGACGGTGGCGGCCGCGCTCGCTGCGCTGCCATCGGGCGTGCGCGCGCTGCACCTCGCGTGGGTGCGTGGGGACGTGGGCGACGCGCTGGGTCGGGCCTTATACGCACGACCCGCACTGCGCGCGCTGCACTTGCACCATTGCGCGCTGCCTGCCGCGTCTTGGACGGCGCTGGGCGCGTCGGGGGCGCTGGGGCAGCTCGACACGCTGCGCCTCTACGATGTACCGCTCGACGACCACGCCGCCGCAGCGTGGGCGCAGCAGGCCGCGTCGGGGGCGCTGCGCGACCTCGTGCTGGAGGTTGGTCCCGGCGGCGGACGTTTGGAATATGGCCTGTGTACGCTGGCGGACGGCGGCTGGTTGAGCGGCTTGCGGGCGCTGCGGGTCAGCGGCCACGGCCTGCGCGGCGCGGTGTTCGCGCACATCCGGGAGGTCGCGGAATGGTCGACGCTGCGCACGCTCGAGGTGGAGGGGCCCGGCGACTGGACGGGCGACGCAGAGGCGCTGCTCGACGGCCGCGCGCGCTGGCCGGCCTTGCACACGGTGCGTGTGGGCGGGCGCGTGGGCCGCAAAACCGCCGCGCGCCTCGACGCGACGTGGCCGGTCTGAAGGTCAGCCCGCGGTCGCCTCCCAGGAGCCCGTCACGCCGTCGCTCGGCGGATAGCACATCGGGCGCGCGTGGGAGAAGCACGACAACGGCTCCAACCACGTACCGACCGGCGCCAGCGCCGCGACCAACGCCGCCGCCGCCGGGCTGAGCGCCGTGCGGCCGAAGCCACCGAGCACGAACACCGGCGCGGGCGCGACGAAGTCGGGCCGCAGCACGAGGCGCCGCGCAAACTTCACCCGTTGGCGCGCGCCGACCCAATCCACATCCGACGCCTCTGCGTCGAGCCAGTCATTCGCCACCACCGTCGGCACGAACAAGGCGCCCGCATCGCGCACGGCCTTGCGGGAGCCGCGTATCCGTAGCTCGCTCGGCAACACAATCGCGCGCAGCGGCCCGAGCGGGGACAGCGCAGCGAGCAGGCGCGTGGACCAGTGGTCCATTCCGAGCGTCGTCGGCGCGACGTCGGCGATGGCACGCTGCGGCACGCGGAAGGTCGGTCGCGGCTCCGCGGGCACCGCGCCGATGGGCGTACGAAACGACAGGTCGGCGAACAGGCGGCCATTGACGGCCTCCAGCGCCGGGTAAGGCGCGTACGGCGAGCTGCCGATGAGGTAGATTTGGTTGGGCGCGGCAGACATCGGCGACCGGCTCCACGGGTTTGCGTTGGGTCACCGCCGTTGTAGCCGCGGCGCGCGGTGTTTGCACGTCAACGCAAGGCGAGGCATCGGGGCGGTGGGTTGGCGACGGGCAGCAGCGCGCGTTTGTGGTGGCGGATGTTCTGCGTTGGTCGGGCGGTGCGCGGCGGGTTGGTTGTCTGTTTCGAAATTGTGGCGCGCTTATGCCCATAATGGAGCTGCAAAAGCGTCGGCGCGGGTGCTGCGAGGGGGCCCTTCGCGCACGCGGGAGTCCGTTGGCGCGAAGGTTGGTTATCGCGCGGGAGTTGCTTTTTTGGCTTCCGCGGTGCTGGTCGGGGGACCCTATGGAAGACCGGTCAATATACTTTGGCCGGTTGATACCCGCGCTTTGGATAAGAGCACAGGTGCTTCCGCGTGTATCGAGAGCCGTTTCCCAACATCCGATTGCAGCCGGCCAACGTTGCGGCAGTCATAAAAAGACGGATTGGGGGTGGAGGTATGGGCGGGGAGTGTGGGCAAGGGTCACTGGTGCCTCCTGGCGGGGACACCGAAGGCTCGAGTGGGGCGGTTCCGGGCACGCTGACCATGCTGAGGGCCCTCCGAGGGTTGCCGAGAATGCCCTCGGATGAGGTGTCGTAGAGCAATCTATATTGCCGACTCCGTAGCCCCCTGATCCGCGACTTCGTCCAACGGGGCACAAACGCCAGCCCTCCGCTTCGCTCCGTGCCGTCGTCTATGCCTTGGCGTTAGCCGAAATGCTACCTCATTTCGAGATGCAAGATCCCCCGCGGGCCCGCTCGGACCGACTACCTCTGCGTGTCGGTGGACACGTGCATTCTCGGTCGCCGCCTGAGGAATTGCTGGCGTTGCCGAAGCTCGTCGTGCTACCACCCTGTCCTGAGGCCGAATCTGCGCTTGAGGTGTGAAGTGCAACGAGTCCTCCCTGGCCTGTTGATTTCAGCGTTGTCGATGCTCTTGGCGGGGTGCGGCAAGAAGGCGGAAGCGTCTCGAGAAGGAGTGGGCATTGCGTACCTTTGCTCCGACGCAGACCTTGCATTCATCGGTACAATCGTCGCCACGGACACCCGCGATGACGAGGACCCCTATGGGTTTGTCACCTATGTGACTTTCAATGTGGAGCGGTCGGTCCAAGGGACATCCGCGCCCACGGAGGTGGTGTGGGTGCGTGGAGGAAAGATCGGACCGCTGGAGGAATACGTTTCTGGCTATCCATTTCCGGTTGTCGGCGACCGATACGCTTTCGCGCTGGGGGCACTGCGTTCGGATGGCACCCGCGCCATCATTGACTGGAAGCAGCTTGACGAGGAGGTTTTGCTCCCCCCCCAGCACCTGATCGACTCCACCGCGGCCGCAAACTGTCCGTAGCTCGGAGGGAACCACACTATGCGCACACGTTTTTTGTGTGTGCTCGCGGTCTTGGTGGGGGTGCGACCCGGATCCGAAGAAGAATGACGCCCCTTGCTCGCCATCGACCGTGATGTTTGTACAGAACAATCCTGGGTACAGTCTTCCGGGGTCATGTTGATGGATGGTAGCCGGCGTGCCGGATCCAGCCTGCGCAGAGCGAGGGAGTGACCTTCCCCCAGATGTCGCCGACGAGCCCGCGGAGGAGCCCAAGAGGCCTCTTTGGAACGTCTCTCATGCGCTTCTTGCGCCAGGCCCGAGGCATCTCGATAGGGTTGCGTTCGGGGCTGTAGGCAGGATGCGCGCCGTTGCGCCGAACTTCGCGAGGATCTCATTCACGCTCGCCACCTTTTGGTTCCTTGGTCCGTCCATGATGACGATGTCGCCTTGGTTCAGCGCTGGCCCTAGGTCGTCTCGAAGGAAGGCGAGGAACGCGTCGCCGTCGACGTAGCCAGTGAGGTGGC
>CAZCUX010000072.1:0-8459 GCA_964502005.1 uncultured Enterobacterales bacterium | reverse complement strand
CGACGCTGGTTGTGGACGGCCTCCACTGCGGCGTTCTCCGTCTTCGCGATTCACATTCGGTGCCAGGTTTTCCCAATAACCCATAGGAAACGCGGCGGCGGCGATGCGCCTTTCGATGCCTGCGCCGGTGGGTCCGGCGGCAGCCCGCGCGTTGCGGGCGTTTGGTGCGGTGGCGCGCGCGTTGGCTTGGGTTTCGCGCGCGGGGGAGGGGTCGAAGGCGTGCTGTCTTGGGTGTTTGGTCGCGGGGGAGGGGTCGAGGACGCGTTGTGTTGCCCACTTGGTAGCGCAGGTGGGGGTCGGAAACGTGTTGTATAGGCTTCCCGACAGCGCAGGTGGGGGTCAGAATCGTGTTCTATAGGCTTCCTGACAGCGCAGGTGGGGGTCGGAAACGTGTTGTGTAGGCTCTCTGACTGGGCAGGTGGGGGTCGAAGACGCGTTGTCTTGGTAGCTCCGAAGCGCCCTACCGGTCCCCCGACGCGATATTTGCGCCCCGCCTTCTTGTTTTGGCTTCCGCGGTTGCCATTTGGGGAACCCTATGGTGGTCGTGGTGCGCCTGTTTGGCGAGGCGGGCGCTGGCGCGGGGGTCGCAGCGGCTTGCTCGCGTACACGCTGCCGTGTCCCAAACACCCGATTGCCACCGCCCAACTTTGCGGAAGCCATAAAGAACGCATCCGAAACGAGGGGATGCTTTGTGTTGTGGGACCGCGTGTGACCCGAGACCCCGGTCGGCGTGAAGCGCAGCGCAGGGGCGCTCGGTGTCGAGGTCTTCCGCGAGCGGTGCCGCGGCTGTCCTCGCTGCGTTCTTTTGGGCAGCCAACGCCTGTTGTTGGCCGTTCAAGCGCTGTTGTTGCTACGTTGCACGGTGCGCGTGGTACAGCCCCTCACGCAGCAGGAGCGCGGCTACTTGGCCGGGGTCCGTGCACGCGTCGGCCGATGGGAGCACCTGCAACGGATACGCTGCGGAGTACGTGCGGCGATGTGCCCGGTTGTTGACGTCTGGGTCAGGCACGGCGGGTCGTTTGGGGACGACCTTGCTATAAAGGCTTATTTCTTGCCCTTTACCTAAGTTTACGTGGGATTTCGTGTCTTATGTATGTTGGCGCGGAGGGGAATGGCGTTTATGCGCAGTTATGTGAAGTTGAGCCCCGTCTCGCACCACCGAGTTCGTCCCTCACCCCAAATCTTCGACAAGGTGAGGGAGGTCCGGATCGCGCTGTCGAATATTGCGGACAGCAAGGATTGCGACATCCTGTTCCGCGTCTCGAACCTGGTAGATGACGATGTGCCGCTTCACAACCAGCCTTCGGATGGAGTCGTCGCCAAGCCGCGGATGGACGGGGGCCAAACGTGGAAACTGGGCCAGCGCTCGAGTGGATTCAAGAATCTGTCGGACAAATCTGGAACCTGCTCCAGCGCGACGGTCCTCGTAGTGGTCCCGAAAGTCGAGTAGAGACCGACGCGCGTTGTCGGTCCACAGAACTCTCCAGTTCATCAGGTAGCCGTAGACAGCAGCTGCGCTTCAAGGTCCTCCTGGCTCGTCACCCGACCCTCTGTCAAATCAGCAAGGCCGCGGTGTACGTCTCGAAGCTCGTCGAGTTCGTCGAGCAATCCCTGGTACGTGCCCACATCGACCACGACGGCAGCCGAGCGACCTCGTTGGGTAAGAACAATCGGCCGCCCGGACTCCCGGACCTGCCGCAGAAGCGCCGCGGAGTTCGCACGGAAGTCCGACACAGGCTTGATATCGGCTTCGAGATCAAAGGGAATCCGATTGGTCACAAGGCCTCCTCGCTGTACGTCTGACAGTACCACTGGCAGGCCCGACCCTCAAGACCTTCTACCGACGACGGCTGCCGCGCAGAACACCATCGAGACGGCGCGGGTAAGGCGTGCCGACCTTATGGACGCAACCCTCTGCGGCTCCATTGCGTTAGCCGATAAGGGCGGTAGGCCTTCATCGATGACCGTCGCCTTGGCATGACCACCAACGCCTCCGACCGATGAATCGGAACTGCTGGGCCCGGCAGTCGACATCGGAGGGGCTCCACTTCACATAACGCCAAAGCATAGACGCCGTTTCGGAGCGACGGGAGGTGACCACATCGGCATAGACGTGGAGGCAGCTTGCTGCCGGAGCCATAGTGACGATTTGGGCGACGACGATAGCGGAGATATGGCGTTTATGCGCAGTTGGCCGCATTGGGTCGCGGGCCCCCAACCGTCAGCCACGCGCGCCAAGACAGCTCAGCCTTCGCAGGATAAATCAAGGGTGGAGGCAGAGCATGACCCCAGAGACTTACTACGGACGGCCGTTGACCTTCCGTCCCGGACCCGAGGGTACACTGAAGGGCATCAAAGTGTACTGCGACTTCGATAGAGATGCCTACTACGGAAGGAGGCAGCGCCAGTTCAAGGGAATGTCGGTAGTTGCGACTCACATCCGAAATACGGTCGGCGACGGCGACTGGAGCAACGTCGTGCCCATTCTCACTCGCGATGCGTCGGTCGCCATCAAGCACGAGGAGAAGGAGGGTACACACTTCTTCGTATTCAACGCAGACCGGATCCAGGGAGAAGGGGGCAGGTCGCTATATCAACGTGTTGTAGGGGGTGTCGTAATCGAAGACGGAGGGCTGCTGGACGCGTTCGAAAAGGTGAAGGCGGTGCCTGCCGCTTTCCTCCAGTTCTTGGCAGACGATGCGGCTGTCAGGCTCTTTGGTAGCGCTAGTGCTGGAGACGCCAAGAAGTGGCTGCCAATGACTATTCGTATGCTTGCCGCCTCACTATCAGACGAGATGGACGGCAACGAGGACGAATTGTTGGGTGACCTCCAAGTCGACGCGGCGGTGGTGGCTCGCGCCATGTCGATTCTTTTGGCCAGAGTTCAGAACCGAGATGATGTCTCCGCTGTGTTGAGGGTACTCGATGGACTCGAGGAAGAGCGCCGTGCGTACTTCGCAAGCAATCCCGAGGTAGTGCGCCTGGTCGCACAGAACGACATTACAACCGCCGATATCGAGGGTTGGGCGTACCGGAGGGGGCAACTCTCCATTTTCAAGAAAATGTTGGATGCGAAAGAGCAGGTCGTCCTTTACAAGGATGAACACGGCATCACTTCTGACGGCGAAGAAGGAGCCTGGCAGCACTTTTTCGAGAGGAACCGGTGGATCTTCGGTCTTGCTCTCGACTTCTTCTTTAACGAGGGGGTCGACAAGGAAAAGCTAGAGCAGATCGTCGTTGGAGCGAACCTGCTTTCCGTCGGGAAACGGCCGGACGCAGTCATGGCCAGTGCGGGACTTATCCGAAACTTGTGTTTCGTGGAGATCAAGACTCCTCGGAAGCACCTCATTGGCGAGCTTTATCGTGGAGAAGTCTGGTCCCCCGGTACAGAACTTTCCGGCGGAGTCGCGCAAGTCCAAAAGACCGTTCACAAAGCACTTCGCGTCTTCCAAGAGTCGTTCAAGATGGAAAACGACGAAGGTGCGGAGTATGGGGGGCTGATTTTCTCTATCCAGCCGAGAGCCGTCCTCGTAGTGGGCAGCCTTACGGAGTTCAGAACAGAGGCCGGTGCAATACGAAAACACGTGTATTCAAGTTTCGAGCTCTATCGCAAGAGCCTGTGGATGCCGGAGGTCGTCACCTTCGATGAACTGTACGAGCGTTCCAGGGCACTTGTGGCAGGCCATATCGACCTGGATTGAATGGAGCCCCTTTCGTCCAACGCCAAGGCATAAACGCCGTTGCCGGAAGCCGGAGTGGAGGGCATCGGCAGATTCGTGGAGGCCGCTTGCTGCCGGAGCGTCTGACGATTCCCGGAGTAAAGGCTGGAGGATATGGCGTTTTATGCCCAGTTAGCTGACGTTCCGGGCCCTGCTAGTTCTTTTTATCAATGAGGAGATACGCGCGTTGAATCTGGTGATCGAATGGGATAGATAGCATTTGTTTGGTATGGTTAAACCCGATGGGGTTTCGAGTGCGGAACACGCGAAACTGCTCGCGGACAGGCTCTAAAACGACTAACTCGAGGAAGTCCGCAAATGCGGTTGCCTGGACCAACGAATCATGTGCTGCACTTCGCGACGGATTCGCCACTGTAGTCGCGGTTTGAAAGACGTCATAAGGAGTCGAGTCCGGCAGCATGGGGGTTCGCCCATGGAAGTACATCTTCCCGACCCCCCAGTGCTGCGGGTCGGGAGTTCCGTGGGCAAGATGGTTTCGCAATTCGAAGAGCTGCTTGGCAGACTTAATTGCGTCATGAGTGAAGTCGATTTTAGGCTCGATGTATAGGCAATAGATGGACAGTTTATTCAGCTTGGCCCGCCAAGAAGCACGTAGGAACGCAGAAAACTCCTCTCCGTTCTCCTTCACCTCCGGGCGGGCAAGGAGGGTGATCAAGACGTTCAAGTACGATTCTACCCAGAACGCACTGGAAAGCACAGCCTGACTTGCGAAAAAGTTGATCTCATCCATTGCCTGCATGTGTTTTGCAAGGGACCGCGCGTGCCGCTCTTTCTCCGAATGTCGGCAATGGATATCTGGAGGCGGGACAATGGGAACCTCCTTAAGCTTCCGAAGACTACGATCGGCAAATTCCGCGTGGTTCCTGTACCGAACGACGGGATTGACCATCACTGTATACTCTTCAAAGCCCTTCAGGGTCTCCGTGATCTCACCCTTGTGAGACTTCATGGCTCGACCGAGAAAGGTAAGTAGGTCACCAACCGAGCATTCCGGCCCATTCACCCATGCATGAAGCCCCAGCCACGAGCGGAATATGGAGATCTTATAGTCTGTACTGACGCGAAATGTGAAGTCCCATTTGAACGGCGCATCCGGATCACCACCAAGAGGCAGCGCGAGCGTGAAGAACCCACGTGGAGGACCAGTCTTCCAGAGAAGGAGGGCGTAGAGGTGGCCCTCGGGAAAGCTAGAGGGAAAGCGAAAATGCTGTCCTGCAAGCTCTTCCGCAGGGACTCCTACAAGCCCGTGAACCTCATCAAAGCTTCGCTCGCGAAGGGGTGTCATGTTGATATGCTCTCCCCCTGCTCAGTATCGCGGTGGAGGAGTGGCGTCGAACGCTCAAGACATCGTCCCCGACCGCGCCCAACCCCAAGCGCAGCCCGAATCCACTTCGTCACGGGCACCGCGGACTCGGTCCGGGATGATGCCGTGTTGGACGAAGTCGCCGGCTACCCGCCACAGATGCGGTAGTCGAGAACCCACGTCCGAAGCGGCACCAGGAGATCTCTGGTGAGGGTGGACCTCTGCCCCGAACACCCGTCTCCGACGCCCGACAGGGTCTGCTGCGCCCAGGAGGTCCCCGTCGGGCGCCAACAGGCCGTGCGTCGCGCCAGTCCCGGCGCCACACCTGGAGCCAGCGTCGGCAGCGGTACGCGCTCCCCCAGGGGTCCGTGGTGACCATCCAAATGTACGGTGTGGCCGACATCTTGGAGCGGCTGGGTCTGGGCCAGGGGACCGTCGGCTTCGGCTGAGCCTGGGCCTCGAGGAGCGGTCGGGGCGTCCGGCTGACCTCTGGGAAAGCAATGCGCCCCACTCGGCTTGGCGAGCCGAATCGGGGGGACTTTGGCTACAGTCGGCGCCGACTCTGCGACTCTGCATATGGACGATTCTGCATGTTCATTTCGGCAGTCGTGCGTCGACTCTGCGCTCGTGGGGGCGGCTGAATACAGGCGGATATGGGCGGTAAAATCGCGAAATAAACCAAAACCCATGAGGCGGGCAGTGGAACCGGATCCAGTGGGCGGAAGCCGTAGTGCAGGGCATCGGCAGATTCGTGGAGGCAGCTTGCTGCCGGAGCGAGTCTGCCGATGCCCGGAACGAAGGCTGGAGGTTATGGCGTTTCATGCCCAGTTGGCCGCAGTGCGGTTTCGAGCCTAATTTCCGTAAATATGCTGTAGGGCCTTCTCGTCGGAAGCCCCCGGAGCGCCAGGGTAGTCCCAGCCGTCCGTCTGATAGGTACCATCACTGAAGTCCACAACCTCATCCATAATGCTCCCTGACCAGCCACCCTTTGGCTCCTGGTCGTGCAGACCAAGCGGATGCCCGAACTCGTGAGCAATCACCCCGTCCACGCTGATTCTGCCCTCGCCTACATCCGTCCCGACTTCCCAATCATCGAAGTCCTCCCAACCGGTGGATGACGACGTGGAGGGAATATCAGTGTACAGAATCATGTCGCACTCGACATGGCGAACCGCCAATTTCATGGCAAAATACTCATGCCGCAGCAAGAAGACCGTCGGGGTCTCTGCCTCCATGCACCACACACTGCTTTCCATTCTTCGCAGCATTCGACTTGCCCACTGGGCACTCACTTGAATCCAGAGTCATCTCAATATCTGCATTGAGAGCATTCCATTTCGTCTGTTCGGCCCCCACGACCCCAGAAATCGAGGCCTGGTCGAAACCCGGTCGAGAAAACGCGGCGCCGAACCCCTGAAACGAAGCGTACGACACTGAGAACTCGGTCGAGTACCCAGATCCCTCACACGCGTAGGACGACGGGTACATTTGGTACCCAGCCGGTTCAGCTATCGCACCAACATAGCAGCTGTCGTCATCCCACTCTTCTTTACCCGTGCATGAACACAATGATAGGCCCAAAAGCCCCCAAACATGCCCACTGACGGGCCCGGCCCCGAATAGCTCCATAGCTCCAGCCAGCCTGCGCCATATTCATATCTTCACCCCTCCGATTTGACTGGACAGAATTCGGTTTTGTCAGCCACATTGCCACCGAAGCCCTAATAGTGTTCGCACCAATCAACGAACTCTGCTGGAAGCAGGGGAAGGAGCGGAGCAGTGGGATTTCCTCCACCCGATACAGGTGGACCACAGTGCTCCTGCCATACGGCCTGAAGCACTGCCTCAGACGGCAGAGGAACTGCAGGGTCCAACGTGAATGCGTAGCGAATACCCTTACTACCCATCAACTCCGACGACCCCGGCCCCAGCGCCAGCAGAAGGAGGACCTTGTCGCCCTCGGCATAGCGTGGGCTGCCTGAGACATGGAGCGCCTGGTCACCGATACGACCGCCAGAAACCGTGATCTCCAGCGATGCACCGACAGGTCCCTTCAGGACCGCATCAACGTCGAGCTGAACATCGGTGACGATCATGTCGCCAATGGCGGTGGACTGCATTCTAGACTGTTTGGACACCACGGTGGCGACCACAGCCGCTCCAATCATGTCGCACACCTGTTGCTCGGGCAGGACAATTGGAACAGCGGCGCTTCCTTTCGCAGGCCAACCGGCCAATAGTGCCACCGAAAGAGCTGTAGCAGCGACCGACAGATTCGTACCGAACGAGTTCACAATAGACCCCTTGGCAGAAGGAACAAGTCGTGATGGGAGGCGGCACGCGACGCCCACGACATCGGAGTATGCGACGGGATGCTTTTGCCCTTGTCACGATTCGTCTTCGTAGAGCATCCCAGTCGTATGAGCCTATAGCGCCGCTCGGCTGCAGCGACGGGCGTTCGGTTGCCCCACCGTTCCCGGGTGGCGGCGGGGCAGGAACAGACCGAGGATTTTCATTGGATAAGCTGGGAGCATTGCGGCCAACGCCAAGCGATAGACGCCGTTTCGGAGCCCCTTCAATCCGGTTCGGCGAAACCGCCCATCTGGAGGAAATTCTAGACAAATTCGCCCGCAGATGTCACCATGGCGGTCCGGCCTGGCGAGCAGAATACCGCTGCCCGTCTGGCCGGCCCAGGATGTCAGGTGATTCCATGAGGGATGCGCCGGAAGCCAGGGGGACCCCACGGTGAGAATCCAATGTCCCACACGGAGTTCACAACTTCAAGCCAGTGTCCCGAAAACCCAAGGCTCCAGGCGGACATCGCCCGGGGGGTCCTGCTCGCCCGACAGCTCCATGCCCGTGGGCTGCTCGACCCCATCGCCGAGGCTGTCCAGCGCGACCGCCAGGGTGGCTTCCACTCTCGACCTCGTCCTCCTCGTCTTCCGCTCGGCGGTCCCCACGTGGGGCTTCCGCCCGTTCTGCACAGACCGCAAGGACGAGCTCCTCCTTGCTGCCGCAGCCATGGGCCGAAAGAGCCTCCCCATTCGGTGCCAGGTGTTCCCAATAACCCAAAGGAAACGCGGTGGCGGCGGTGCGCCTTTCGATGCCTGCGCTCGTGGGTCCGGCGGCAGCCAGCGCGTTGCGGGCGTTTGGTGCGGTGGCGCGCGCGTTGGCTTGGGTTTCCCGCGTGGGGGAGGGGTCGAAGGCGTGCTGTCTTGGGGGTTTAGTAGCGGGGGAGGGGTCGAAGACGTGTTCTATAGGCTTCCTGACAGCGCAGGTGGGGGTCGGAAACGTGTTGTATAGGCTTCTCGACAGCGCAGGTGGGGGTCGAAGACGCGTTCTATAGGCTCCCTGACAGCGCAGGTGGGGGTCGAAGACGCGTTCTATAGGCTCCCTGACAGCGCAGGTGGGGGTCG
>CAZCUX010000071.1:0-8854 GCA_964502005.1 uncultured Enterobacterales bacterium | reverse complement strand
CGGCCCGAGGCCGCCGTCTCAACCTCATCGGTGCCATCGCGCGCGACGGCGTCCGAGCACTGCGCCACCTCACTGGCTACGTTGACGGCGACGCGTTCCTAGTCTTCCTTCGAGACGATCTTGGGCCAGCGCTGAACCAGGGCGACATCGTCATTTTGGACGGAGCAAGGATCCACAAGGTAGCGGGCGTGACCAAGATCCTCGCGAAGGTCGGCGCAACGGCGATCTACCTGCCAGCCTACAGCCCCGAGCTCAACCCCATCGAGATGACTTGGGCCTAGCTCAAGAAGCGCGTGAGAGACGTTCCAAAGAGGACTCTTGGGCTGCTTCGCTTGCTCGTCGGCGACATCTGGGAGAAGGTCACTCCCTCGCTCTGCGCGGGCTGGATCCGGCACGCCGGCTACCGTCCATCAACATGACCCCGAAAGACTGTATTCTTCCAACGTGGATGGTTGTCTGTATGCAGGTGTTCTTCTCAACTTTGACGCTCACCCTCGATAAACACTGGGGTTAGTCTTTGAAGCATGCGAGTATTCGCTCGCGACGGGGCAAGCCATACCTCGATTCGGGCCGCGGTAGAAACGGCTTGGCAGCGCTCACGGAACTAAAGGAACTCCTGACTGACCGTCAATAACGTACGCCATAAGCTCATACAGGGTGTTCGCACGGGGGGGCGAGCCACCACTCTGGACGCTGCTGAATGCGGCACAGTTTGGTGAGGTCACTGGTTTACGCGGCGACGCGCGATGATGTCCAGACGCGCAGAACTTCAAGCAAAACGCTGTCGATGCTTGAGAGCCGTTATATGGCCATGTCTTCATAATTCAGCCACCGAATAATGTCCTGCTCCTCGTAGGCACGCGTGCATTGACAGTTGCTGCAAATGTATTCTCGCTTGAGGCGATTTCGTAGCGCGTTCATGTGCCAGTATAGTTGTGGTAATGACGGTCCTCTCTGGGTTCTTTTGCAAAACGAGATGCAAGCGGGGTGTCCAACAGGCGTGCCAAAGCAGCGACAAACGGGGCAGCTTTCTTTCTCTCCAGGGTGAAATCATTCTCCCAGTAGATCCCGGCCCACCATATGCTTGAATTGCCGCGATTGGCCGGGAAGCGCTCAATCCAGGGGGCATCGTCCACCGGCTCATCGACGTTTATCGGTGAGGGATAGTTGACTTCGTTGAAGTGGCAAGCTTTGAGTACCTTCTTTAGCGCACGGATGTGTTCGAGGAGGGCATTGTACGTGTGGACCTCTTCTGGTAGCGGTATTGAACTCGATGCGCTGATAATAATGTCCTCGCTTGCAGCCGAGTAGGAGCAGTAGATGCTGAGGTCGACCTCCACATTGGCCACAAACATAGCCGGCCGCGCCCGGTCCTTATTTTTTGCGTAAAACAAATCGAACGGCGGCGTGGTCTTCACCTTCACCACCATTCCCCCGGAACCCTGGAGTAGGAAGTCTGACTCGGTTTGCGTAACGATAACTGCGCCATCTGGCGGCGTCGCACCGTGTGGTGCCACCTCGACATCGCTGTTCTGAAAGTTCCAGTGTGGCGTTCCGACGGGCTTGCGCGTCTTCCAGAACAGCCGCTCCGCACCGAATCTATCGGTAAGTGCACGCGTGAAGATGTCTGCTCGCTCAGACATTACGATAATATCGTTGCTCATCGGTTTTCGTTCTCCAGCCGTTGGTCATTGGCTCATCTGTCTCATCACTCGAAATTACGTGTGGAGTGGCGACAAGGTATACTTTGATTACCGCATCCAGGGGGCTGAGCGATTCGCCACAAAATGAGCCTTTTGCCAAAGACTGAATATCGCTGGTCGAACCCAACAGGAATCATGACCGTCGGAAACCAGCAGGAATCGCGCTGTCAACACCATTCCTCCATTGGGCGAAGCGACGTGCTGATAGGCAAGGAACGGGTACTCGCATTTGCACAATTGGTACTTCATGCGTTTGACCGGCGCGTAACGCTACGGCCAGGAGCACGGTAATCATCCTCTTTGCAAAACCTGCTGATAAAGGCCAAGCCCAAAGGGGCGGCGCGTGTCCTATCGCTCCGCCCAAATAAGCTTGTCGCCTTCCTCGCGTGCGGTACCATCTGCAATGAGCAAGTTCAAGCCATCCGACATGCGTGCGCGTACGCGGTTACCCAAGCGGGCAAATCCCATCGACTGCGCGGTGTGGCGTATCAATTCGTCTTTCGATACAGCCAATGCGCTTTGTAATATCTCCCTGGCTGCATTGCGGACCTCTTCAACGGGAATTTGTTCCGCCGACCTATCGCCGGCAAGCCGCCATTCCTGCCAAGTCTGCCTCTGGTTGGGTCGCCAGAGCACATCTCCGCGCCGTTCTACTTTTCCCGAGCGCTCGAGTTTCGCCACCAGCGCGTCATAATTGGCCTGTTCCGCTTTCGTGAGACGTTTGTTGTCGGGGTTGTCTGCTGCCGTATGCTGGAGCAGCCAGCGAAAGGCGTTTGAGACGTGAACCGGCGCAACGGCGTCTACCAAGTTGGCAAGGACCGTGCCGCCGTCTGCTGCGAAACCAATCGGGCCGCGCTTTCCATCGGTTGTGGGAGACGGCATTCGGAATGTTCGCTTGCTCGGTTTTGTCACCGCGGCGCCGGTTGGGGGAGGGGAAGCAGGCGCAGGTTCGGGTATGGGTGTCGAGGACTTGGCGGCCAGAGGCGGGGGTGTGAGGTACTCGGCAGCTTTTTCTGCATTGGACAGCGCCTGCTTCAGCTTGGCAAGTTCGCCGGGACGGTCATGCCACCAGTCTGTGGACCAGATGCGGTGAAAGCGCCAGCCAAGCCCTTCGAGGATTTCTTGTCGCTGCCGGTCACGGGCCCGCGCGTTGGCAGAGCTATGGTAGGCGGCGCCGTCGCACTCTACGGCCAACAAAAAGGTGCCGGGCCGCTTGGGGTCTTCTACTCCAAGGTCAATCCGATAGCCTGAGCAGCCAACCTGTGGCACCACACTCCAACCGAGTTTCGTGAGTTCTCCCAACACCTCGTCTTCAAAGGGTGATTCGGTCTTTGCCCGCGCGGAGAGGACCGTCGCTTCGTCCAATGCCACCACGCCGCGTCGTGCAAAGTCAAGGAAGGTTCGGAGGTGCTGGACGCCGATGGCGCGCGTTTGAGAAAGTTGGATTTGGTCATGTCGAAGTGTAGAAAACACGCGAAGGTGTCGGCGTGCGCGGGTGACAGCAACGTTGAGCCTGCGTTCGCCGCCACGTTTATTGAGTGGACCAAAGTTATGGGAGGGCTTGCCAACCTTATCGTGCGCATAGCAGATGCTAAATAGAATCGTGTCTCGCTCGTCACCTTGCACATTTTCAAGGTTCTTTACAAAAAGCGGTTCGGTGCCTGCATTGCGAGCGGCTTCTATTTCAGGGTCGGAGGCTGCGGCTTGGTCGAGCAGGTTTTCGATGAGTCCTTGTTGGCTGGCGTTGAACGTGACGACTCCGACACTGCCGCGCGCTTGTTCCTGTTGGTGTGCCCAGTTGCGAATCCAATCCACCACCGCCTCTGCCTCCGCTTGGTTGGTTCGAGAGCCTGCGCGGTCATAATGGCCATGTGGAATTGGAACGAGCGTTACACCCAAGTCGTCTGCGGTATGCTGTGCGGAGGGGAACGTGAGGAGTCCGTTGTCATAGTAGGAACGGTTGGAGAATGTAATCAATGACTCATGTTTGCTGCGGTAATGCCACAACAGCCGCAGCTCTCGCATCCCAGAGCTAATGGCTTCTTCAAGGATGCTCTCCATATCCATCAGTTTGTCTTCGTCATCGAACTCATCCTCCGTGTCACCGCGTGTGAAGAACGATGTCGGGGGGAGCTGTCGCGAGTCTCCCACGATAATCGCCCGGCGACCGCGGGCGATGGCGCCGATGGCGTCCCATGGTGGGATTTGGCTCGCTTCGTCGAAGATGACGAGGTCGTAGGGCGTGCCGGTTGGGTCGAGGTAGCGGGAGACGGCCAGTGGGCTCATCAATACGACGGGCTTGAGTGCCCGCAGCGCCGTTGGGACCTCTCGAAAGAGGCTTCGGAGAGATTTGTGTTTGGTCTTGAGGTTGAGCTGGCGGCGAATCGTGGCCATCTCGCCGGGGGCGTCCGGGTCTGGCATGCGCTCCGCGATGCGTGCGCGAACCAAGTCGATGGTGAGCTTCTCCCACTCGCGGTCCACGTTCCGAAAGCGCTCGATGAGGCGTTCGTGGGTAAGGCCCTGGAAGGACCCCAGATGGGGATGCACATTGCATGCCTGTTGCCAAGCGAACTGGGCCCGCGCGCGGAGCAGTGTATTGGGGAGAGCCAAGGGAGATACTGTTCCGTTGTTCAGAGCATCATCGAGGGCCTGGAGGCCGGCCTCCCGTAGGCGCGTTCGCACCCGTTGCCACCCTGCCCAGTTGCGCAAGCCCGTCGCTCCACTGGCTCGCGCCTGTTGTAACCATGCGCGCTCGGCGTCGATTGTGCCCGCTTTCCGTGCATCCGCTGCCCTGCCGATGATGGTGCCCACCTCCAGCCATGCCGCTTGGAGCGTTTCATGTGCGTCGGCCACGCTGTTGAGTGCATTCGAGAGCGCGGAACCCGAGACCAAGTGCTCACGGTGTGCACCGATGATGTCAGCGGCAGCTTCGGACGTGTGCTGCGACGTTTGTAAACGCGCAAGATGCAGTGCTTTGGTGCGTCTCCACATGGCCCATACATTGTCCCAATCGGTTCGGTCGCGCTTCCAAAGCGAGCCGAGAAGTGCCCCTGCCTCTCCATCGCGGCTTGCGAGAGCTGCGTCCGCGCGGTCGGTCTGTTCCATGGTTCGGAGTGCGTCACGGATTTCAACACTATTGGGGAGAGTATTCTGGACAAATCGCTCCATTTGTCGACGAACGCCCCACAGGAACAGCCAGCCGAGCAGAAACACGCCCGCCCATCGCTCAAATCGTTGCAGCCAAGCGCTGCGTTGGAGGTTGTCCTCCAACACTACGGGGTCCCATGTCGATGCGAGGGGCTGCCAAAGGGCCACGCGGGCAGATGCCAACTGCGCAAGCTCCGACAGCAGATGTTCCGCTGCAGAAATGTCGGGAGCCGTGAGCATGCCTACGGGCAGCTCCCCGGCGGTCGACAGACAGCGCGCGAGCTGGGCTACGGCCGCACGCTCTTCCGCATCGCCCCGAAGCGACCAAGCGCCGGAAAGTTCATTGGGTGTACACGCGGCTTGGGTGAGGGCGCGAGAAAAGTTGTCGAGACTTTGCGAAAGTTGGGTCTGCAGCTCTGGCCTTGCCTGTTGCAACGTAGACAATCGCCAAGGACTAACAACTGGCGACCCGACCTGCTCCAAAATTGCCACAGCCTCCCCCACGACTGCGTCTTGTTGTCGGCAGGACTTGGGGTTGAGGTTCTGGAACGCTATGGGGACGTAAGTCGTGTCGCGTAGTCCGATGAGCTGTCCCAGGACGGCATAAACGGGCTGTCCGATTACCGATTCCGACCGCATGCTGTTTGCGAAGCGGTTGAGTTGGTCGCGAAGTTCGGACAACTCTTGGGCCACAACTTCGCAGTCCTTCGGTGCTTGGATATTGGATTGCGCGATGGACGCGCGCAATTGGTCGATGGACTGTTTCTTGCTCGCTTTGTCCGAGTGAAGCTCCAACGTGAAGGGGCCCAGCCCGACTTGTTGGAGTCTGCGGTGTACGACTTCGATTGCCGCCTTTTTTTCGGCGACAAAGAGCACCGTCTGGCCACGGGCCAATGTGTCTGCAATCAGATTGGTGATGGTTTGGGATTTGCCGGTGCCGGGTGGACCCTGGAGTACGAAGCTTGAACCGTGTGCACAGGCGGCGACGGCCGCGAGTTGCGATGGGTCGGCGGGCACGACGGTGAGCACTTCGGCAGGGGGTAGGGCGGTGTCTAGTTCGTGCTCTTCGAGCATCGGGCGCTCCAAGCCGTACACGCCAGATTGCCCCGATAGGATACGGCCGACGATGTCGTTCTGGAGCAGCGCATCCGTACTTGCTTCAAGGTCCTTGTACATCAGGAACTTCTTGAACGTCAGCGGCGCCAAAACCGCTCGGTCTTCGACCTCCCATTCCGTTTTTGTGCGTACCAGTTCGCGGAATCGCTGCAAGATGAGCGGCGCGTCGATGCCGGAACCGTCCTCAGGCATCGTATAGGTGTCCAATAACCGATGTGACAGCCCGTACTCTTTGCGGAGGTAGGTGAGGAGCGTGACATTCAGCTCGGTGTCGGCCATGTCGGAAGCTTCAATCTCGAATGGCTTGCCTGCCCGCGCTGGATGAACGGTGACCGGAATCAACAAAATGGGTGCATGTCGGACTTTTCCGGGGGTCTTTTCGGCCTCCCAGCGGAGCATCCCCAAGCCAAGGTAGGTCGTAACGGCACCAGACTCTTCGATGCTCGACTTTCCTGCCCGATACAGCTCCGTGAGGCGCACGCTGAGGTCGCGTTCGGTGTGGTCTGCGAGGGTCTCTTGCTCCTTGTGGAGGTTTTGCGCACGGTTCTGCAGCGTCTCCGTATCCACTTCGCCCCGAAGTTCCGGACGTCCGCGAATCGGCACCCGTTTGCCTGCCGCGAGCCAGTCCTCCACCTCGGCTGGATTCGGACTCAACAACCGAACGAGATTTTTGCCTTCAGAGAGGGAGAGAAATTGGTTGTGGAGGGTGAGGTCGAGTAGCTTGCTCTTCCACGTCGAAAGGCGGCGTTGGAGTTCGGATTTCGGCCCCGCTGATTCGTCGACGTGTTCTTTCTCCGACACGGTGGTGTCAGTCCATACCGTCGAGCGCGTATTTTCTGCAACCTCGGCGGGGGATGTGGTTTGGGTCCCATCGAAAGGAAGCGGCTTGAAGGCCTCTCTTGCTGTGTGAATATCAAGGAGGAACTGAAACATGTTTGGATTTTCGAGGTGCTTTCGCGCGGTTTGCCGCGCGGTATCCAAGGATGCGTTCCCTGCAAGCAGGGTGGTTTCCATGACCAGTAGCTCGTCTCCATCGACCGCCTTGCGCACTGCAATACAGGAGTCGAGAATCGCGGATGAATAGGGCGTGCCGTCGAGCCACACCCCAACAAATGCATGCCCTTCTACCAAAATCAAAACGGGGTGAAGGCCAATCCTCTCCAACAGCGACGCGACCAGCACGGACAAGTCGAGGCATGCTCCCGCTTTATGTTGCAATACTTCGCCGGGTGGAACAATCTTTTGGCCGTTTATCTCAAAGCTGGGTGGCGGTGAAAGATAGTCGAGCCCCTCGGCACAAAGGGCAACCCATATCGCCTGCACTTGGTCCAATACCCGTTGCCTGCGCCCCGACTGGTAGCCGTCGAATGTGCGGTTGTTGCGGGCGCGCTCTTGCTCATCCGCGGCCTTGCGCAAGACACCTTGGAGGGCAGGGCTCCAGCGTACAAAGCAGGCCAAAAGGCCTGGCGGCGCATCGCTACCGGGCCAATACGTCGCCGGGAGAAGGGTTATTGGCGTTTCTACTGTGGTGACCTCGCCGTGAACAGCTGCCGTGGCGCGCACGATACCGCGTTGGGTTTCCGTCCACGTGTGCAATACATCTGGCGATATGGTCAAAGACGGCCTGTCGAAACGCTTTGTTTCCCCAGGGCCGAGCTCGGAGAGTGTTTGGGACCAGGTTGTGCTACAAGCCGGGTCTACTTCGATAGAGAGCGCAATGCGCTCCAATGCCTGGTCACTTGTGTTTTGTATTGTCAGGCTGTGGACGGTATGAAGCGCCGCATGCTCGGTTGCCAGCGATAGGCGTTCGCGCGTGGCGAGGGTAAGCACAAGTGGTGTAGAAGGCATGTTGGGTGTCTCCAGTCTCGGCGAGCGAGGATACCCGCCCGCGGACGCGTTGCGGAGGGTCGGTTGCGTTGCACAGCGTACTTCGTCCTATAACCGGAAATGCCTACGGGTGAGTCCCCAGTCGTGACGGCATCGCTGGGTGACCGCTCGGATTTCGTGACTCGTTCGGGATGATTATGAGCTTCATTCGCTGCCGCGCATTGCAAAACAGCTTCCCTTCAAGGAACGTAAAGGGGGGGGGCAGCGAGGGGTGCTCGGATGGAAGAGGCGTTTCCGCAGTTCGTATAGTACACCGCAATATCGGCAAGTGTTGCAATAGAATCCCCCAGTTTGCAGGGAGCCCGTTATCGCCGTTGGCGGTGCGTGCTGGTTGCGTTGCCACTGGGAGAAGCAGCTCAGCGAATGACCGCTCAAATGTCTCCACGATTGGCCGGCTCGCATTCTTGCTGGCGCATCGAATTTGATGGCCGAGCATGCAAGGTGTGCGGTTGCCCGTCGTGCGCAACCGTGAGACAGAAGCGGCGAAGTCCGCGGTGGGGGTGTACGGCAGGAGTTCATGTTATAGTGGTTGACCGAATCCAAGGATGGTTAGATGTCCGAAGAAGTGAAGGCCAAGTTGGGACAGTTGAAAGAGCTTTATTCGTTAGAGCTTATTTCTGAGGCGGACTATGAGCGTCAGAAGAACGCGTTGTTGGCGGCGCTGACGGGCGCGACACCAGCCTCCGCGGCGCCTTTGTTTCCGGCGGGCGCAACCACGGTCGGCGAGGCAGCTTTTGGTGGAGCGCCGCTGGGCGGCTTGGCGGGTCGCACGACGGTGGGCGCGCCAGCACCCGTAACGTCACTGGGAATACCGGTAGGCGTGCTGTCTGGCGCGACAACGGTGGGCGCGCCAGCCCCTGTCACCTCATCAGGCATGCCGATGGGCGTGCTATCAGGCGCGACGACGGTGGGCGCCGCGTTGCCGCAACGTCTGGGGAACTACCGGGTGTTGGGCTTGATTGGGGCTGGCGGAATGGGCACGGTCATGCGTGCGCGCCATG
>CAZCUX010000070.1:0-8980 GCA_964502005.1 uncultured Enterobacterales bacterium | reverse complement strand
GTGTGTGTGGCGCGGCGGCGCCGGGATGCTGGAGTACGTTGCAATGGGCGTGCCAAGTTGTGCCGCCGCATAAGAATACGCATCAATACGTCATTCCTGTTGTCTACGCCTGTGCCCCGGCTGGCGACCGCGTCATTCGAAGACGCAGGCCGTGCGCTGCTGCGTCTCCCGAAGACGCCCCCCCCGCGTCGCTGCCCCCCTCTCGCTTCGAATAGCGGCTCTAACCTTCATTCTTCGCGAACTTCCCCTCAACTCTCGCCCCCGTCCCGACGTTGTTACGGGAAAACCACTGCACCGCCGGAGGCTGAATGCGGCGAATTGCTTTGTGTCTACTGTTGTCCGGGTGCGAACTACTCGACAAACTCGGTGATTCGGGGTTTGGCGTCGACAACCCGTGTATTGCATCCGCCGAGTCCGACAGCAGCGGCGAACGGGTGTACGCCAGCGGCGGCGCGGTCGACGCGATTTTCCAAGGTGGAAACGCCGGCTACGACAACGATGTATGGCTAGACGCCCCGTCTACCGTGCATATCGGCCAGCTTCACACCGACGCGCCCGGCAGCCAAGTCTCCCTCGGCAGCTTTTCCGTTGGCGACGAGCTGGTGTTTCGAATCGACACCCCAGACGGCTTCTCGTGGTACACCGGGCCCGCCAGCCGCAACGCCGATGGCCTCGCGCACGCGCGGGTGGTCCGCTTGGACAACGGGGAGTACCATATCGGATTTGAAGACCTGGAGGGCGGTGGAGACGGCGATTTCGACGACACTTGCATCGTTGTGACAGGTTCCGTGAGCTTGCTCGGGCGCTGACCGCTCGTCTGGCGTATGATTCGGGAAACTCGTGCTCCCGGACTGCCCGTGCCCCCTTCTCCTCCCGACCTTCGCTCCCTCTGGCAAGGTGCCCGCGTTCTTGTCACGGGTGGCCGCGGCTTTCTCGGTCGCCACGTCTGCGCGCGCTTGGAGGCAGTGGGCGCGACACCCGTATCCGTTGGGCGCGCCGAGGCAGACCTCACCGACCGCGGCGCCACCCGAGACTTGTTGGCGGATGTGAGGCCCGATGTCGTGGTCCATTGCGCCGTGCAAGGGGGCGGTATCGGCTGGATGCGCCAGAATCCCGTCGCGTCCGGTCGCGACAACGTGCTCATGAACGTACACCTCTTGGATGCAGCCGCAGAAACACCTGGCTGTACCGCCTTTATTGGTGCGTCGAGCGCATGCGCCTATCCCCGCATTTTGCCCGTCCCGTTTACCGAAAACAACCTATGGAACGGGTATCCCGAGCCAACCAATGGCCCTTATGCCCTGTCCAAACGATTTATGATGGACATGGGGCGCTCCTTGTTTGTCGAGCGTGGATTTCAGGCCGTTTTTCCGATTTTGGCGAACCTGTATGGCCCCGGCGACCACCTCTCTCCAGAGCGTGCGCACGTTGTCGCTGGTCTGCTTCAGCGATGCTTGCGGTTGTCACCTGGCGAACCCCTCGTTGTTTGGGGCTCCGGCCGCGCGACCCGCGAGTTTTTGTACGCACCCGACGCAGCAGAGGGCGTGCTGTCGATGTTGGCTTGGCGGCAGCCCGAACCCCTCAACATCGGTACGGGCATGGAAGTTTCGATCGCAGAACTCGCGCGAGAAGTCGTCACCGCGTGTGGTCACGATGGCCCTGTCGTCTTCGATGATTCCCAGCCCGACGGCCAACCCCGCAAGTGCTTGGATGTAACTTGGGCGCGGGAGGCGCTCGGATGGTCGGCCCCCACCACTCTTTCCGACGGCCTTGCGCAAACGGTCGTTTGGTATCGCGCGGCCTTGGAGTCTGGATGCGCTTGATGGGGTTTGCGGGACTGCTCTGGGTGTCGGGTTGCTGGCTCGAACGGGTAACGGGCGAGGAAGTACCTCTGGACCCCCGCTTTTACGCTGCCGTGGAGGCCCAACAAGGGGACCCCGGCGTTGGCGGCGCTGCGTCTATCCCGTTCAGTGCCCACGACGGCCCCATGGTCACGGTTCGCGGCAAGATTCTCAGCGCCGAGCTGGGCCCGATAGAGCTCGACGTACGCACGCCCGACCCCCTTGCCGAGGGCGGCGTAAAGGGCCACGGAAAGGTGCAAGTCGACGAAGTCGGACCATTCGAGCTGCGGGTGCCGGCGGGTCTCGGCCCCTTGGAGCTGCAAGCTTTTCAAGACCCCGATGCGGACGGCCCCGGCGGGAACGACCCCTTTGCGCAAATACAGTTGGTCGTTGGGGAGACAGACATCGAAGACGTCGAAATGACCTTGGTGGCAGGCGCACGCGGCTCCGGCGGCGGCCCCGAACACCACGAAGCCGCACCCGGCGCACCCGGCGGCGACCCCAACGGCGGCCACCCGCACCAAGAAATGCCACCTGGAGGCGGCGAAAGCGCGCCGCCCCCCGAAGGTCCAAGCGGCGACGGTCCGCCCGGTGCCGGTGGGCCGCCAAGCCCCGGCGGAATGCCACCATTCGTCGGCATGAACGACGACACCGTAACGCTTTCGGGCAATATCTCCTGGTCCTCGGATTCTATCGATGTGTTCGTTGACCTCGACCTCTTCCAGCCGAGTGAATCGGCAGGCGGCGGACGGGAGATGCTCGGCAAGCTGAAGGTCCGCCCTGGCGCGTTTTCGTTCCAAGCGCCCCGTAACTTTGGGCCATTGGTGCTCGAAGCGTTCATCGACCTCGCGGGCGATGGACCGGGACCGGGAGACCCCATGGGCACCTACTCCGGCAATCCCGTATCCGTGGGCGGTCGCGACATCACCGGTATCGATATCGTGCTGTTGGTGCCTGAAGACGGCAGAATGCCCGGCACCGCACCACCGCCACCGGGACGCGCGCCCGGTCTGTAGGGTGGCTAGTAGTCTGCGGACGATAGCTCGGCGTCGCGCCGGTCAAACCACGCATCGACGTCGCCTTGGCACCATGCGATGTCGCCAAGGCTTTGTTCCCGATAGGGGTCAGCGCGAATACTATCATCGATAAGCGCTGCCATTTCGCCAATTCTCGCACGCAAGGTCGACGTTTCGAGCGCAGCATCCAATTCGTCGACCGCCAACCGCACCTTGTCCATACAGGCGGTGTCGGCGATGCACCGCGCCGCCAAAATACCGTAAGGACGACGCAGTACGGTATCACGATAAAAAGCCCAGTCGGGGTCCCACGGCAACAGCACCGCACGTCCGTCACGACTGGGGTCAAACCACACACGATAGTTATTGCTATAATAAACATAACTATCGCTATGACCGGTCCACGCGGTAGCCGCAATAAAACGCGCCAGTTGGTCGATGTCGACCAAGTGTCCCAAGTCTTCCTCAACGGTGCCGCTTCCCGCCGCCGCCGCCGTAATCGCTGCGATGTCCGAAAGACCGTTGTCTTCCCCTTCGTCCAACAAAAAGAGCTGGTCTATACCTTCACGGAAGTCCACCAACGTATAGCTACGGTCTGGATGAAGCTCGTAATCACCGTCATAGAGGTTACCCGATGGGTCGGCGAAGCGGGTCTTCAAAAACACATCGTCCATGGCTTCTACAACAGAATACAAGCCTTTTGTTGCGCCATTTACCCGAACTTCTGTATACGCAACACGCGGCGATGGCGTCCCAGTGAGCTCATGAATTCCGTACGCCGCAAACTCCTTGACTTTTGCACAATCTTGTACCATATTATTGATATTTAGCTTCTCCAGTCCGTCGAGCCGCTCCGTTCCACCGTATTCGAGAAAGTCAAGTTTGAAAGCGGGTTTTCCCGAAATCGAACGCGCAGAGCCAAGGCGGCCTTTGATACGCACCCCCACGCCGTTCACCGCTATGCCGTCATAGCGAATATCGGCCTGCACCCATGTATACGGACTTGTGGACAAGGAGGCCATACCGTCGGCGGAGATGGTCAGTTCCAACAGATGGACGCGGTCTTGCGCGAACACTGCGTCGCCCGTGCCGCGCAAACCGGCCGGCGCCTCCTCCACGGTGTTGTCTGGCACGGCCTCCAGGCGCACCGTGGGATCGGCGGAGTCGAGAGAATCGGTAGTGCTCGGTCCCTCCGTCTCTTCCATTTCGTGGTCGACGTGGGCTTCATCGACGGAACGAGGTAAAGTAGACGCGCAACCGGCAAGACTAAGGGCAGACAAAATGTGCTTCATCTCGGCACTGTACGCCCATTGGCCCCCCGTCTGCAACACCTCCTATTTCGCGCCGTTCGGATTTGACGTTCGGCCTGAGGAAATCATGGCAGCATCGTTGTTTTCTCCTGGTACTTTGGGGGGCGTTTCTGTCCCCAATCGAATTGTGATGGCTCCGATGACCCGCTCGCGCGCGGTCACCGACAATGCACCCAACGCCATGGTTGCGGAGTTTTACGCCATGCGTGCCGATGCAGCCCTGCTCATCACGGAGGGAACCGCCCCTTGTGCCGATGGCGTCGGATACGCGCGGATTCCTGGTGTGTATTCGGATGTGCAGGTCGAAGGCTGGCGCACGGTCGCAGAGGCCGTGCATGCCCGTGGCGGACGCCTGTTTGTGCAGCTCATGCACTGCGGACGCGTCTTCCATCAAGCGAACGCGCCCGAGGGCGCGCGTTGTGTGTCTGCATCGGCCACGCAACTCACCGGCGACATGTGGACCGATACCCAAGGCATGCAGCCCCATACGCCCGCCGAAGCGTTGACCGCCGACGGCTTGGCGTCCACACGGGATGCGTTTGTGCAGGCGGCGAAGAACGCGATTGCTGCCGGTGCGGATGGCGTTGAGTTGCATGGCGCCAATGGGTATCTCTTGGAGCAATTCTTGGCGCCCTGTACCAACTTCCGCACGGATGAATACGGTGGCGCGCCAGAAAACCGGAACCGGTTTGTGTTGGAAGTGGCCGCCGCTGTTGTCGACGCCATCGGCGCACATCGGGTGGGAATTCGCTTGTCGCCCTTTGGCGTATTCAACGGCATTACCCCGTGGGACGGCTTAGAAGAGCAGTATGTTGCTTTGGCGAGCGAACTCAGCAAGCTCGGCTTGGCATACCTGCACCTCCTCGACCACAGCCCCATGGGCGCGCCGCCGGTTCCCGCAAGCACCATGAAGGCCGTGGCTACGGCGTTTGGCGGCACTATCATTCGGTGTGGCGGATTCGGTCGAGAGACGGGAGATGCGGCGATTGCTGAAGGCACGGCCGACTTCGTCGCTTTTGGACGCCCCTACCTTGCAAACCCCGACCTTGTGACCCGTTTGGCGACGGGCGCCCCCCAGAATGCCCCACGCTTCGACCTCTTTTATACGCCGGGCGCTGAAGGTTATACCGACTACCCGACGCTTTGAGGAATAGCCAAACGGCTGCCTTGTAAGGCTTGTCTTCGGACGGATGAACGAAGCGCCACCGTCCGAGGCTCGCCTGTCTGCCGAAGCCGTCCACCGGGGGCCCTTTGCTGCCTACGGACGGCTGTCACAATCATGTAATATACTACAAAATAGCTATGGACGCAACGCGCGGCATTTGCGCAAACAAGCGTCATTTGTTCTTTGTTCACAGATACGTTCGCGCTCTTCCATCGGTCGATTTTTGTATTCCTCGACACAAGGCAGGTAAGCGAACCGGTAGGCCTCGTCCAAAAAAGGACCGGAACCCTGAGAAACGTCGCAGGAGCGGGCGCAGGCATCCGCCATGGGCCGCTCTGGACACAACGATTGAAATGGATTGCTGGTGCCGCAGGCCATACACAACACCAACGGCAGCTGCGCCAACCTGTAGGCTGTATAAAAACGTTGCATCGTATCCCCCCCTGTGGGCCCGGCAGAAAAAGCCCCTGCCAGACGCACGAAACGGCGCTTGCCGTCGAACCCAAGCTGACCTACGCGGATGCAAGAAACGCACCCCTCCAACCGTCCAGATGAGTACGGGAGTATACCGTTGGCGAGTCCATTACGGTGCTGGACTGTGTGTGATTGTGCGGGGACTGACACAAATCAAACAAACCTACAGTCAAACACAACCCCCGCTTTACGGCTCCAGGAGGCGCAAGACAACGGGTCAATCGACCAGCTTGGGACGTTCGTTGTTTCGCGCGCAATCCGCGTGTTGGACAACGGAGAGTGTGTTGTCGTGGCGCAATGCACGCAACACTTCCAGGAGGCGATTTCTGCTGTTCTTATTGGCCCAAGAAAGCCAACGGCCGGCACGATGGCCGGCCGGCTTCAGCAGGTTCGAGATGCTCGAACCTACGGAATCAGAGCTTGTCGGCGTGCTCGGAGAGGTAGGCGGCCACACCTTCGGGGGTGTTGACCATGCCTTCGTCGCCGGACTGCCAGCCAGCGGGGCAAACTTGGCCGTTTTCTTCGAAGAACTGGAGCGCTTCGACGATGCGGACCACTTCGTCCATGTTGCGGCCGAGGGGCTCATCGTTGACGACCTGGTGGCGAACGATGCCATTGCGGTCGATAACGAAGGTGGCGCGCATCGAGACACCCGGCGGGTAGTAGCTGTCGCCGCCTTCGGAGAGGATGCCGTAGGCCTGCGAGATGCCGCGGGTCATGTCAGCGGCGAGGGTGTAGGCCACGGCGCCAATGCCGCCGTTCTTGACGTCGGTGTTGCGCCAAGCGTTGTGCGTGAAGTGCGAATCGACGCTGATGCCGACCACTTCGCAGCCGAGGGCGTTGAGCTTGGCGGTGCGGTGGCTCATGGCCAGGATTTCGGAGGGGCAAACGAAGGTGAAGTCCAGCGGGTAGAAGAAGACCACCGCGTACTTGCCCTTGATGGCGGCAGCGAAGTCGTAGTCGCCGGTGATGGTGCCATCCGCAAGGACGGCCTGGGTAGTAAACGTGGGGGCCTTACGGCCGACGAGGATGCTCATGTTTGCCTCATTCTCGACAGAGTTTGGGGGAAAAGAATCGGCGGCGAAGGCCAAGGAGCCCCGCGGAGGGAGCACTCTGTGCACCAAACACCCTCCGACAAGGCCCAACGGTTAGTCCAGTGAGCGTTTGCGTCCAGCGCGCAGGCGCAGAAGACACAGAAAGCAGACAAACGATGCGAATTGTCGCCGTGCCGTTGGTGGCGCGGAAGTTTCTTCCCGGATGGCGACAGAGATCTCCGGTGGGTCCGATGTGGGGCAACAAATACGTCGTTATTCGTACCCCCCATGAAAAGACATGCACTAAACTGCACGTTTCGGTGCTAAACAACCTGATCTAACGCAGCAAAGTGCACTTCCTGCGCCCAAACGTCCCCACACGAACAACGAACTGGTGCAATCTGGTGCTGCGCCGCGGGCTCGGCCCGCAAAACCCCACCAGGAGCACCGTCATGTCCACAACCGCCATCAACTACGACGAGCGAATCCCCAACAATGTCGACCTCAGCCACGACCGGCGCCTTCAGAAAGCGCTCGAAAAGTGGCAGCCGGCGTTTTTGGACTGGTGGGCCGGTGTGGGACCCCAAGTCTTCAAGAACAACGAAGTGTACTTGCGCACGGCCATCAATACCGAGCCAGGTGGATGGGCCAACTTCGGCTATGTGCGCATGCCCGAGTACCGCTGGGGTATTTTCCTGGCCGCGCCCGAAAAGGACCGCGTGATTCCCGGCGGCGACCACGCGGGGCAGCCCGTTTGGCAAGAAGTCCCTGGTGAATATCGAAACGCACTCAAGCGCATCATCGTCGTGCAGGCGGACACCGAGCCTGCTTCCGTAGAGCAGCAGCGCTGGCTGGCTGCTACAGCGCCGTCACTGTATGACTGCCGCAATCTTTTCCAAGTCAACGTCGAAGAAGCGCGGCACCTTTGGGCAATGGTATACCTGCTTCATGCCTACTTTGGTCGGGACGGCCGAGACGAGGCCGATGGGCTGCTGGAGCGGCGTTCGGGCGACAGTGACAAGCCGCGCATTCTCGACGCCTTCAACCAGCCCTGCACCGATTGGCTCACGTTCTTTTGCTTTACCTGCTTTACCGACCGCGACGGTAAGTTTCAGCTGGGCGCGCTGGCGGAGTCGGCGTTCGACCCGCTTTCTCGGTCGTGCCGCTTTATGTTGACCGAAGAGGCACACCACCTCTTTGTCGGCGAGACCGGCATGGAGCGCATCATCCAGCGCGCTGCCGAGCTGACGGCCCAAGACCCCAACGGCGATGCGCGCGCACAGGGCGGCATCGACCTGCCGACCATCCAAAAGTACGTCAACTACTGGTTCTGCTATTGCTTGGACTTGTTTGGCTCGGAAGTCAGCACCAACGCCGGAGACTGGTTCGCGAGCGGCCTCAAGGGACGTTGGCGCGAAGCCGCCGACTATACCGACCACAAGGCCATTGGTACGAATCACACGATTGCGATGATGCAAGACGGAAAGCTCAACAATATCGACGTGCCGCTGCGCAGCGCGATGAATGAAGTGTTGCGCCAAGACTACGCGGCAGACCTTGCGCGCGTGGTCGAGCGCTGGAACCGTACGCTGGAGAAGGAAGGGTCGGACTTCCGCCTTACGTTGCCGTCCACGCGGTTCTTCCGGCGGCAGGGCATCTACGCCGACCACCACTTCGACCCCGCGGGCGATCCCATTTCGGCAGCGGAATTTGAGGCCAACCAGGCGACGTGGCTACCGACCGACGAAGACCGCGCGTATGTGCAGAGCCTCATGAAGCCCGTGCTGGAGCCCGGAAAGATGGCCAACTGGATTGCCGCGCCCCGGCGTGGCATCAACCGGCAGACGGTCGAGTTCGAGTACGTTCGTACCGACGGCTGAACGACACCGATAGCGATGAGCCGTGCGTTCTCGCGGAGACGCACGGCTTTTTTTTTACCTGGAAGACTTTTGGCTTCTCGGGTTCGTGGGCTGAATCTCGATTCAGTGGCGTCTTGCTTGGCGAGGCTCTTGGCCACTTGGTTGCCTGGACTGAATCGCGATTCAGTGGCTCGCTACACCCCTCCCGTCCCCAAGGAAGAGCACCAACGAGCTGCACACCAACCCCAAAGAGGCGCCCCCAACAAAACGGCGTCCCCAAA
>CAZCUX010000069.1:0-9119 GCA_964502005.1 uncultured Enterobacterales bacterium | reverse complement strand
GTTACCGGAACAACCCCTATTGCAAAAGAGCGTGTCAGCACAACGCGGTGCTGCTTTTCATCGTCACGTCGACCCTTTTCATCGCTCGGCGAACCCATCAGAAACTCGCCCGCCGGAAGGTGTACCATCTCAAATCCCCTCGAACCCTCGCCAAACGCGGTACCCAAATAATGTTTCGGTGAACGACCAACGACACGCGCAACGCTTACTGTTCGCACCCGACCACCAAAACCAAAAATACCGCCTTCTTTGATTTGCTGCTCCTCCACCACCACTTCGGGTGCATCGAAGGACAATGTTGTTGGACGCGCATCCCAGCCAGGATGAGGGGAATTCTTTTCGCGACCGGACACCTCCGACGAAGGCGCTTTTGAGGGCACCGCAGGCCTATACGTTGTAGCACCTGACGACGCCGACCCTGCTGTACCCTGCTTCACCTTTGCCACAACACCTGCCGACGGCCCGCTCGCTTTCGAACCGCCAGAAACCACTTTTCGAGACGATTCCGGCTTTTTCCCCAACGCCAACACCAACGCCCCACACCCCCGCGGTCGCAGCCCAACATCAACCGACAAGCTCCCCTTCAACACCTCCCCTACATACCCAGGTACGCCCGCTCGCTCCAATCCGCTATAGTCCAATCGACCCATCATCTTATTCGTCAGTATCCGTAGCTCAGACTCCCCGCTCCCCCACGGCAGCTCCCCGCTCAACAACGCATACGCCATCAAACCAAACGCATACACATCCGCTGCGGACGTCACGTGCTTCGCGTCCGCTTGCTCCGGTGCCATCCACGCGCTCGTGCCCATCGTCGTCATTGTCCGCGTATGGCCGCCGCTTTGACCCGTCGTGTCTTTGGCTATACCCAAGTCCAACAACACCGGACGACCATCCGAACGTACCTTTACATTCGCTGGCTTCAAATCACGGTGTACCACGTTCATGCTATGTATATAATCCAATGCCTCAGACAGCGGACGCAACAAGCCCAACACCACATCCAATGGCTGACCACCCGGACGAACCCAATCCGTTAGCTCCTTCCCCTCTACATACTCCAATACACTCCCCAACCACGGGCCATCCACAATTACATCGTAGACCCGCGCCAGGCCCGGATGCTGCAAGCGCTTCCCAAGCTCCGCTTCATCCAAAAACCGCTCCCGAAACTGTGCGTCTGCGGAAAACTGCGGGTGAATCAGCTTCAACGCAACATCACCGCCCTGCCGGCGCGCCCAGCCATCATCGTCATGGCGCGCACGCATGACCGTGCCCATTCCGCCAGCCCCAATCAAGCCCAACACACGGTAGTTCCCCAGACGTTGCGGCAACGCGGCGCCCACCGTTGTCGCGCCCGATAGCACGCCCATCGGTATCCCCGGTGACGTTACGGGTGACGGAGCACCCAAGGTCGTCGCACCTGACAGAGCGCCTACTGGAACACCCGATGCGGGTACCGGTGCCGGTGCGCCCATGGTCGTCGCGCCAGACAAGCCGCCCACCGGCGGAGCGCCTAAAGAGGCGTTGCCCACCGTTGTCGCGCCTGCAGGAAACGCGGGAGCCGCGACTGCGGGTGTCGCGCCCGTCAGCGCAGCCAACAAGCCCGCTTTTTGCGACGTGAACTCGGACTCCGAGATCAAGTTGGCGTCGAAAAGTTCCTTCAACTGGGCTAACTTCCCTTTGATTTCTTGCGACATACTGGATTTCCTTGGCTGCGGAAAAACACGTTCACGCTCCCTAATAGAAACAGCCCTATGTGACACCCACCGTTCTCGATCTTTGCGCTGCTCGTCGAAGGTGTTGCCTGCCCGGCCGCTCGAAGGTGGCAAGCATCGTGAAACACAACGCAGACGGCCTTTTCGTACCGCAGCGATTCGCGCACACCGCCAATGCACATCCACCAAAACTCTCGCTCTGTGCCCCGACCCCACACCGCGCAAAACGGCCGCGCCAACCAAAACCCAGTATTCATCCCATCACCAAAAAACCGAAACGCACAATCGCGCACAGTTGCCTACCCATGCCATATGGAGCCGCGGTATACTCCCCCGCATTGACCTTTGGAGAGACCATGAAGTGCCATAGCTGCAACCACGAAAACAACGATGCTGCGCGCTTTTGTGCATCTTGCGGCCACTCGCTGGCCCAAAATCAAGCGTGTGAGCATTGCGGTGCATCTTTGCCCGTTGGCGCTCGATTTTGTGGGGAATGTGGCAAAAGCTCCGCCGCGCCCGAAGTCTCTCCGGGGCCTGGTAGCTTTGTAAACGGATTTTGGGACAAAGGCGAAGACGAGCTGGTGCGCTTGGTTTCGGAAGCCGATATGGTGGGCCGCTTTTTCGACACCGGCGGCGCCCCGAATGAGCGTGGATTTTGGGCGATGCTCAAGAGCCTCGGCCGCGGCGCGATTGATGCGCTGCAAGGCCGCACCGTTCAGATTCCGAGCGGCTGTATCGGTGCCTTGGTCTACAATGGCGGAGTTGTAGAGATTTTGCCACCGGGTCGGCAAACCACCGTCAAGGGCCTTTGGGATTCTTTGGTGCGCGGCAATGGCGGGTCACCAAACCTTGATTCCGCCGCAGTCACAAACTCTCTCCTCGACTCCCTTGCCACCAACCTCGATGGGAACAAGCCAGCGCTATACCTCATCGACCGCCGCCCTGTACCGTTCCACATCCAAGTCGAAGTCCCCGGCTCCCAAGCGGGCCAGGCCATCACCCTTGGCGTATCCGTCACCGCACACGCCATCACCGGCACCTCCGATGCCGCAAAGGACTCGCTTACCCGATTTATTCAAAACATCGTACGCGAACGCGATGTCCTGACAGCGCGAAACGTTCGCGAGATGGTTCGCCCTCATATAGAGCGCACCGCGCGGGACGTCGCGCGCACTTTCCGTCCTGGTTCCACCGACTACGATGCCATCACGCAGGGCATTACGAGCGACCTCGCCAATGCGATTGGAGCCAACGGCGGGCTTTCGTTTGAAGTGCGCGTCACACCCCGCGCCGCAATCGTCAGCCTGAACCTTCATTTGGGCTTGGCGCAGCTCCCCGAGCTGGCCCCCTGTGTTCATGCGGCGTGCGACGGACAGGTTCGATTTGGCGCTATGTACTGTCCCGAATGTGGAAATCGGCAGCCCATACAACAGAACAACCAGCGCATTTGCAAGGCAATCGGCACAGACGGAACCCCATGTGGCGCCTTTGTACCGCTGAATGGGCGGTTCTGCAAAGAATGCGGCAACCCATTCAGCGGCGATGCACCTGAAGAAGCGCGCCTCATCACGCGCGATGGCGAGCTGGTAGAGCTCGACTTGGTGTTGCGTGCCCAAGGCAACCGTGAACTCGAGGACCCCACCCCCATTCACCAAGCGATAACAAACGCGGTATCTCGTTTGGTTCGACAGATGGACCACGCCCAAATCGCTTCCCCCGAAGGCCTGCAAAACATCGGCGAA
This sequence comes from uncultured Enterobacterales bacterium, assembly GCA_964502005.1. Lineage (GTDB taxonomy): Bacteria > Myxococcota_A > UBA796 > UBA796 > UBA2385 > CAJWOS01. Next base: position 5,659 of record CAZCUX010000069.1, on the reverse strand, counting down.
GGACTCAAAACCATCGCAGAGCAGACTCTCCGCGCACTTCAGCTTACTTTGCTGGACATCACAGTATTGGATTGCAAGTCGAAGAACGGTGAATGGCTCATGGGCGCGCGCGCGGAGTTGAAGCGCGCTCGACTGGAGCAAGACCTTGCGAACGAATGGCTCGCGGTTGATGCCGCACAAATCACGCTTGACGGGCAACGCATCGAACTCGACTTGCAAAAGCTGGACGTCGAGCAAATGCGGCTGGACGTGGAGCTGCGCCAGCTTCGAATGCAAAGAGACCTCGCGTTCGAAGTTCGCGCGATTGAGCGCGAGAATGAACTGCGCACTATCGAGGCCGAAACCAGCCATCTTCGTGCGATTGACGAAACCCGATTGGTAGACCGCGAGGCGCGCCAGGACCAAAGCAACCGCGCCGCTACGTTGGATGTCCAGGATGCTCAGCGCACGGCGAATACGGAGGTAGCAACAGACGAAGCCTACCGCAATCGCAATCGGACACTTCGCGACCGCGACCAAGAGGACATCCTCGAAGAGTCCGCCCAAGCCCATGCACGTGCGTTGCAAGAGGCCGAGCAGGTGCTTGCGGTGGAGGAGCAAGAAGGCGTGCGCCAAACCGCAGAAGACCTGCGGCGTCGAAAGCGCGAGTCGGATGAGATGGGCCACCAGATGGACCTCGAAGACCGAAGCGCAGAACACGACGACAAGCAAGCCCGCAGAGCCATGACTCTCGACAGTGACCGCCAGCGCCTTTCCGCGGACGACACCGACTATAGTGACCGAAAAGCGCGCGACCGCGACCTACACTACCAGAAAGAGCAGGTCAACCTTGACCTCGATGTGCAGGCCCGCAGCCAAGACATCGAGCTGCACGGGCAGCGCTCACGGATGGAAATCGACCAGGATAGCCGCGACCGCGACCACGGCCGCCAAAAAGACATGCTGCAAATGGAGCAGGATGCGGAAGCAAAAGAACGCGATTGGCAACTGCAAGTGCTGCGCCAAAAAGCAGAGGCGGAGCAGGCTCGTTTGCGTGCCGAGGCGGAGAGCAAGTCAATGGTCAACCAAAGCCTCGCCGGCTGGTCGGCCGAGCAGATTGCCGCTGCTGCGATGCAAGGCCGCACGCTTTCCGATGCCGAAGCCAACGTGTTGGCTGAAGGTTTGAGCGGGAAAGGCCGCACAGAGATGATGGAGCGCATGCTGGCAGACCGTGAAGCCGCTATGAACCAGCGCATGGCAGACAAGGACTCCAACCAAGCACAAATGATGGCCATGTTCCAACAGATGGCACAAGAGAAAAACGCTGACAGCAACCGCATGGCAGCCACATTCCAGCAGATGATGGAGACGATGGCCGCAAACACGGCGGCACTCGCCGGGGCACAGCAAATGCGCGACCAACGAGCGCACCAAGAGGTCGTCGCAGCGCAACGAGAAGCGCAACAGCAAGCGCGCTCCATGGCCGAGCGCTCGATGGACAGCATGGCGCAGGTCGCGTCCTCTCGCGCGGCGCCTGCGCCCGCATACGCCCCGCAAGCGGCTCCCCAGCCAACGGTTGCACCGGTCGCTGCCACCCCGAAGAGCGCCGCCACGACCTGCCGGAATCCAAGCTGCGGTCAACCATTGGAGCCGAGCGCGAAGTTCTGCACTTCGTGCGGCAAGCGCCCAGAGGAATAAGCCGATGTCGTCCCCCACAACCAATATACCCGCCATTTCGATGGCGGGTATCGTCGCGTTCGGACAAATCGGCGGTGAAAGCAAGTCTGCCCATCATGGCCCCGTACTTCTCACCGCCGAAGGGGCGATTCCGCTTTTCGTTATTGGCGACAACCCATTTGATGCCAAAGCCCTGCGAGAAGACGTAGGGAAACGGATTGCCGTGCGGGGTCGATGGCGCGGCAATACCTTTCGGGTCGCTCCCGAGGACATCGAGCGAGAACAGGCGGAGGAGCCGAACGCTTCGCTTGCGGCGACCGACGATGCGCCGAAGCCCAGTGATGAACCGATTTCACGGGCTGAAACCAGCGAAGAAATGGTTGAGCAACAGGCCTTCTCGCATCTTCCGAAATCCGACGAGTCCGGTGCAATATGAAGACATGCGGAAAATGTGGTGCATCGTCGTCGATGGCTGCTCGCTATTGCGCGTCATGCGGTGCCAAACTGGAGGCAGCCCCATCACCGCGAGCAAGCCCGCCGACAGCAACCAACGCCAAGACCAACCCCCAAGGGAAACACATTCTCTACGTGGCTCCCCCCAACTCTCCCGAAAGGCTTTCGCTGGCCACCCAATACGCAACCGACCATATTGCATATACGATTGTAGCAGATAACCATCATCCCGTGCAAACGCGCATTGCGCAACTCGACACACAGGGCATAAAGCTATATGCAGTATGCATATTGGGTAGCCACGAAGAAATTCCCCACGCCGAGTTTCCCGACGAAACAGGTACAGGAACTACCGTCTATACCGACAACGACTTCGGGATGGTCACATCTGTAACGCCAACGGAGCGCACCACGACGATGGCTTTGCCGGATGTCGCCGTGTGCCGAATCCCCACCGACGACATCAATCTTCTCGCGCGACTCCTTCAAGTTCGAGACCACCTTTCCCCCACCTGGAACGAGGGGCTCGCAGTAAGTTGCGATGTTTGGCGCGAAGCCAGCGCTGAAGTGCTGCGAACGATTGCTCGGTTGGCGCCCACCAAACTCGATTGTGTGCCACCCAACAATGCCGCAGACATCGCAGCCAAAATGGGCCCATCTGTTGGACGCCTATACTTCAACGTACACGGCTCCGACCAAGTTCCGTATTGGGTGGGCGACGGTGCAGGAGGTGCGCCGCCCGCGCTTCACCCGAGGGATGTTCGCATCGCAACAAATGCCATCATGGTTTCCGAGGCCTGCTTTGGGGCCCGCCACGATACCGAAGACGGTGAGACCGTCGTGTCTGCATTCTTCCGCAATGGAGGGAGCGCGTTCGTAGGAAGCACGATTATCGCATGGGGGCCCGTCGCCCCTCCGATTGGTAGCGCGGACCTCATCGTTACCGGCGTATACGAAGCCCTCGACCGGGGGGAAACCATCGCCGCTGCATGCCTCTCCGCGAAGCAAAAAATCGTAGCAGCCGTTGGCGAGCCACTTTCGCCCATCGAATGCAATACCGTTTCATCTTTTGTGGTGTACGGCCCCCCATTGGCATCCGTGCACGGCGCCAAAGCACACAAAACGGCGGCGTCCCGACCCGCCGCCAACAGCACAGGTATCGAGAATATTCTAGAGCGCACACGCGCAGGTCGCTCGGGCAACACAACAGGACCGCTTGCAGAAGCGCGGGCCCGGCTCGCAGCCCGCGCAGCCCGAATGAACTATGCTCCTGTTACCCGCCAAGCGATTTCCTACGAAGAACTGTTCGCAGTCGCCCCAAGGTCAACGCGCCTACTTGACCATGTGAAGTCCATTCTCGGCGAAGGGGGAAAAGCCCTGACTCTGGAATACCCCGCACGCGTGGGTACCGAAAAGGCGATTGTCACGATACCCCAAAAAAATGGCTACGCGTCTTTCTGGACGCTTGACCGACTTGGAAATATTCGCAACTTTCGCGTCACCCGACGTCTGACGCCAAAGGAAACTTGATGAACCGCTGCGTTTCCCCAAGCTGCGGCCACCCCATAGAGGACGGCCAAAAGTTCTGCTCTGCTTGCGGAGCTAAGCAAGAACAAGCCCCGAAACCGCCTGCCGCGCCGGCCGTAGTGCACTGTGCGGCTTGCGGCGCAGCGGTGGACGGCAAATTTTGCCAACAGTGTGGCGCCAGCACAAAGTCCACGCTTCCCCCCGCCCGCAAAGAATCAACCGTATCACGACCGGAGCAGGTGATTCCGCCTTCCCCGGCGGCGACGGCGAGCGATATCGAGTGGTATCAAGAACAAGTCGATAACCTTGGAGAGGATGGGGTACTCGAGGAAGAAGAACTACGGTACCTCGCGGAGGCTCGCCGAGAAAAACGAATCGACATTGCTACCCACAATCGAATTGTCAACGAACGACGTTTGTTCGAAGGCCTGCCTCTTTCTGTCGAATTCGACCCCAATCGTGTATTTCTCCGGGCGGGAAGCCCGAGCTCGCTTTCGATGGCTGTCCACAACCTGATGCCTGGCAGCAAGAGCTTGGCAAAAGACGTTCAAATCGAGTACATTTGCACCACAGACAATACAATTGTCAAGCGAGCAGCAAAGAACATCGGCGGAGGCAAACGGCAACAAATCTCGTTTTCAATTGCGCCGCCCCCCCAAGCGGGCCTTTATGAAATCAGCGGGATTATAGAGGCACGGTTCATTGATGGGCGCCTTTTCCGCGGAAAATTCCAACTCGTTGGCCTTAAGGCAGCGGGTGCCGCAGAAATGGTCAATGGCCCCCAATCCGTGAGCATCACCCTACAAGGCGATGCAAACATGTTCAAAGGCGGCATACTCCCCACCGGCCGCATGACCGAAGAGCCCACCGGCGAAATCCTTGTCGCCTCCGGGACTTGGCAGGCGACAACAGTAGAGCCTGCAACCCAAGCGGAATTGGATGAATGGCGCATTGCCCATTCTTCGCCTGCTCATTCCATGCCCGCCATAGTCGAAACCGTAAAGGGCACGCCCCTGCCCTGCCGCGCGGTCCTCCTGCGCGTCAAAAATGAAAGGCCCACGACCACTGACGATGCCCTCATGGATATTTGGGTGCATTTCGGCGACTCATTCACCATTGGTCGTGACCCCGTACGTTCCGACTATATGACCGCAGTGGAGCCATTTCATCCCCCGCAGCAATATGCATACAATGTTCAACAAAGTATGCGAGTTAGCTCCCTTCATGGCGAGTTCCGCCTCCAAAGCCATGGGGCACAATTCACCGACCTTGGCAGCTCCAACGGAACTTTTATTCATGGGTCGCGATTGACCGCTCGCCAACCCCAATTGATTGCTACAGGCACCGAAATAGACATCGCGAACGCCCTCACGTTGCGCACGAAAATCTATATGGGAGATGACGGATTCGCGCACGCCTTACATATTGAACGGGTGAACAACATTGCTTCACGCTCATATGTGGTCGCTCCAGGCGGGCTCGGCTTCTGGCCCGGAGAAACATCACTGGTTGGCCCCCGCAGCCGTGACCATCGCAATGCGCCCATCGTGTTTGACTGGCACCAACAAGGCTTGTGCATTCGCAATCTCGGCATGTCAGGCGTGCAGCGCATCGCATTCAGCGGAACCACGTCGCGCATCGGAATCCGGGAGCGGGAAGCACTCGACCACCGGGACAGAATCGTGCTGGGTAACCAGTGGACCATCTTTGTGGCCGAAATCACTCCATTGCGGCCGGGTTCTTATTAGAAACCGCTGGTGCACCGAAAGAACCGGAATTCCATAACATTCGGACGAATCGAAATGGCTTCTGAGCTAAGCGACAAAATAGCCAAGCTTGTCGAGTTGCACAACCTTGGTATGTTATCCGACGACGAATTTGCTGAGCAAAAACGCAATCTGATTGCTGCGGCAATGCGCTTTTCTTCGCCAGTGCAGCCAGACGCAACAACCACGGCCCCCCTCGACAGCCAAACAACGGTGAACCCTCCACTTTCCGGCATAACCACCGTCGCCACGCCCTC
>CAZCUX010000068.1:0-9150 GCA_964502005.1 uncultured Enterobacterales bacterium | reverse complement strand
GACGCATGATAACAGCGCAAGAACGGCGTGGAATCCCCGAAGGGCGGCAATTCACTGATGCGGCGATTTTCGCGCTCCAAGCGGGTCGCCTCGTGCTGCGCAGCTTTGATGCGTGCGTCTCTGGGCTGTCGCGTTGCCGGTCGGATGGATTCGGAGCCGGGGAAGCGGCCAATCGCCGGGGAGGTGGACGCGCGCATACGGTACAGCCACACTGACTGCACAATTAGAAAGCGAAGACGCGCACGCTGCCTACCCCGTTCCCCATCCAACGGGCCTGGCCCACCGTCCCCGCCAGCCCCCACCCGCAGTTTTTCGCCAAGCGCGACCCCATAACCTGACTTCGCTGCGCTTTGTTCAGGTGCGCCACCCCAATTACGCACCTTACCCCAACAAATAACCAGCACCGACACTTCAAAAATGCACCAAACCGGTCGTTTTATGACGGCGCTTGTCCCAAAAAGCGCCCTATACCGTCGCTTATCCAGGAGCGCCACCCCCAAAACGCACCATGCCGGTCATTCGCTGACGAGCGCCATTCGAAAAACGCTCTCTGCGTTCAGGTGCAAGCCCCGCGCACACTGTCTTCCATCCGTTGCCCCGACCAACATACGCGGCAGCCACATCAACAGCGTACGCAACGGCGCAGCCGTCTCGCCGTTCGACACAACGGTACCTTCCCGCGAGCGGCCCCCCATAAACAGTCCCCACCGGTTTACGAATCGGGGCCCACGAAAGGGCTGCGGTCAGCCGCCCACCGCGCAAGACACCGTCTCTCTCCTTATGAGTGCGCCCCGTATTATCGCGCAGGAGCAACCGCGTAAGAACGCACACATGTTCGCAACGCGCACGCACGCACGCACGCACGCACGCCGCGAAAACCAACATCGAAGCGACGATAGTCTGGCGTGTTTCGGCTCCGCGAGGCCACGCTATCCATGCGCGTTGCAGAAATAGGCGCCGCCGCGGCACACCGGGAAGATGCCAGGGGGAGGCCCAAAGGGTCCGCTGCTGGACCCGCGTAGGGGCGTTCCCAATCCAAGCACCACTCCCAAACATTGCCAAACAAATCGTATAGGCCCCAAGCGTTCGCCTTTTTCCGGCCTACCGGCTGGGTGGTGCAGTCGCCATCTTCATCGTACCAGGCCACCTCCGCAACGTCATCCGAGCCGGAAAACCGCAATAAAGAACCCGCCCGCCCTGCATACTCCCAACCCACCTCCGTTGGACGCCGAAACCCGTGCGATGCTTCGCCCCAATGCAACATTGGCTCTTCTCCCCTGCCCATATCGTACACATTCGCCAATCCACACAACTGAGACAGCGTGTAGCAAAGCAACACGGCTTCGTGCCAACTTACACGCTCCAGCGGATGGCGCTCGTCCCCCCCGAAAACGAGAAGGGTGATGACCGTTTCACGCGGTATAATGCGCCTGCGTAACCGATACGACACCCATCTCAAAGGAGCGTGACAGCCGCACAAGATGCAGTATCTCATCTTCATCACGACTTGCATCATCGGTGGGCAATCCCATCCCAAGCTCGCCCGCAGATATGAAAGCCAACTCCATGCTTTCGGAGACACCCGCCGGAGTACGAAAGGAGAAGGTTCGTCGCGTGCCAGCGGCCGGCACGTCTTCCAACCGATGCGCAGTTCCCTACGCTTCGACGGCCGGTTTCGCCCCCGATAGTGCCGCCGGCAAGGGGGCCTCCTCCGCTTGGCACGCGGCACCCGAAATCCGGCAGTTGTCGAAAAGCGCTTTCAACGGAGTCAACCCTGTATTGCGCTCACGCGACATCCCACATATCCTCGGGCCACAAGCCAACGGCTGACAAGCTAAGGGCCGCAGACCTTCGATGCAGCTGCAGACGAAGACGCGGATTGCCCTTTCCCCCTACCGGTACTGGTTTTCGTAGTAGACACGCCCCTTCGGGCCGCCCCCGCCACACATCGCAGCGGGCGGGACGACCGCGCTGGGCTTTTGTCTAAAAGACAGCCATCGAGACATGTGTTTGGCGATGGTCGCAGGCTCAGCGACCGGGGGAGGCAAAGGGTTGTTCGCCGGCACAACCTCCTTCGAGTCAGACGGGAGCGCGGGCGTCGACGGTAAAGCGCCGCGTACTGGGTTCTTGGACAAACGACCCAAGATACTCATTCTCCGACCGTCGTTATGGTACACGGCCCTGTTTTGCTGCACACGTACCAGTGTACCGAGCATTTCACTGCGCTGCATCGGCAACGAACCAAGTGCTACGAAGCGAACGCGCACGTATTGCAGTGCCAATCGGCGAGCGGGAACACCTGGCACCGATTGTGTGCATATGTTGGAACTCGGCGGCAAAGTCATTGAAGTAGCCAATGAAGCCTGCGTACGCAGCGCGGAGTTGGTCCTACCCGTCCGCAGCCAAAGAGCTCTCGACGTCGTCCGCAAAGGCATTGGCGCGTAGTGTTCGTCGACGACATAGGCGCGTTTTCATCCATCGCATGACTCGCCCCAACATACATTCATTCCGCGCGCACACGCATAGAATACAACTCTCAACATATATGATCTATAATACCGACAATGCCATAGTCTCGATGGATATCGTCAACAAAAAATGCGAAATGCCGCTGATTCCTTTACGATCCTTATGGGAACCGCATCTTCGTCGACGTATGCCAAGACGTTGACGAGCGTCGCCCCTTTGTTACCATGAGCCGCGGACGAACTCCTCTTGGAACACCGCGCCGCGCGACATTGGTTCCCAATCCATTCGTCGTATTGTTTCAAGGTTGCGCCTCCGATTGGGCCCAACCCCCATCTGCGCGCTCCGAACCGCGTACGCGATGCACCTTCGCGATACCTTACGAACTCGCCCGGCGAACAGGATAGCAGAAAGTTCCCATCAAAACGGAATTTTCGTATACCCCCCGACTCCGCCTGACGGGATTTTTCCGGAGACTGTTGACATCCTGCCGCCACGGCATGGTATGCATTGGTTACAGCAGGAGGTCCAACCATGAAACCACCCAAGGGTTCCATCACTGCCGACACATATACAATGTTGGTGGCCGCCGCGATGTCGCTTATTACGCCGGCATTTGGATCGGGTTGCGGATCAAACGACACGAAGGCCGCCAACATGGATGCCGATGATGCCGCAGGAGCGGACTGCGCCTTGGTGGACGGCTTCCTCGATGACGATCAGGACGGATTTGGAACCGGTGCAGCCGCCACAGTATGCGCAGATGCATTCGACTTGCTGCACATGGCCGCTGTCGCGGGCGATTGCGATGACACCCGTTCGGCGGTATATCCGGGTGCCATCGAAGACTGCGATGGCCAAGATAACGACTGCGACGGTTTGGTCGATGATGAGGACCCTGACCTCGTACTCGATGGGCGAGACATTCGCACGACTTGGCGGGATTCCGACGGTGACAACTTTGGAGACCCGGACACACCGCTGCGATATTGCCAACAACTCCCCGCTGGCACTTCCAACGAACCGACAGACTGCGACGACACCTTGGCCGCGGTCTATCCAAGAGCATTTGAGATCTGTAATGGGATCGATGACGACTGCGATGGGTTGATTGATGACGCGGACAACTCCCTCACGGGGGCTGAGCGCGAGCATGCCTACCCGGATGAAGACGATGATGGCTTCGGCGTTTCCGATGGCGCAATCTATGTTTGCACACTGCCCGCGGGCTACGTTGGCAACTTAGATGGGGGCGAAGACTGTGATGACCGCAACGCCTCTATCTACCCTGGAGCGCCGGAAGCATGTGATCACCAAGACGCTGACTGTGACGGCATTATTGGACGTAACGACCCCGATGTCGACCCGTCCGTGCAGACCCTTTGGTACTTTGACGCCGACAATGATGGTTACGCCGGCGCCGCCGTGGTGGTCGCGGATTGTACGAGGCCCAGCTTTTCCTATCATAGCACCGCCGACGACTGCGACGACGCAGACCGCGACGTCAACCCCGGAGAAGATGAAGTTTGCAATGGGCAAGACGACAACTGCGATGGCCTGGTCGACGACGACGACCCAGCGCTTGTCACGCAATACATCGGAATCTCCGCATGGCCCGACGCAGACGGCGATGGCTACGGGGACTCCTTGGGAACACAAATCGACTTTTGTGTGGTGCCAGATGGCTACGCAGCGCTCAATGACGACTGCGACGACTCGTCGAGCAGTGCCCGCCCTAGCGCCGAAGAAGTATGCGACAACGGCATCGACGACAATTGCGATGGGCTGGTAGACGACTGCACACAACCCAACTGGCACATCCTGCATTGGAGCGGCTCTACGCCCAACAAGCCCCTGGAGGGCGTACACGAGTCGCGACTTGGACGCTACTACCTATCGAGCGGTGACGTCAATGGAGATGGATTGACCGATATATTGGCAATGAGCGAAATAGGACGCGACGAAACCGCCCATGTGCTGAATGGGTCAATATCTTGGGAAACAGATTGGTCCTCTCCCTCGTTTACCCTTACAGATGCGCCGTCGTGGGGGGGAGTCTACATCGTTGGAGACTTTGACGGCGATGGCTACGACGACATTGCGCTCGGAGAGGAGGGGACCGCCGCTACCACCGACTTCACCATCATTCCTGGCAGCCCGACGCTGGCGGGAAGCACCACCTCCACCGCCTTGCTGACCTCCGGTGACGCTTGGCTATTCACCGACTCCACTTCCAGTCGCGGGATTTGGGCCGCAGGACCGGCCGGTGACCTCAACACCGATGGATACGATGACCTTTGGATTTACGGCGCCGACACCAGCACTTCTGCCAAAGGCGTGTGGCTGCTTATGGGGACCACCTCCGTGAGTGGCCTCCAGACCGACTATTTCGACCACGCCGCGGCATACCTTGAGGAGCCCAACTACAAATGCGCAAACTACAATGACGGCGACGAGCTGTCCTTCGGGGACTTGGACGGTGACGGGCACAGCGACGCCGTATGGGGCTGTGAGTGGGATGACCGCGATGGTACGAATGTCGGACAGGTCTACGCCTGGATGGACGTCGTGGGCGAAGGTGCATCGGCTCACGGGCTCCCGCTCAGCTACGACCTCCGAGTGGGCACCCGATCCCCCAGCGTTATCAACTACCTGGGCGACCTCGCGCAGGTCGTTGGTGATGTGGACAATGATGGCTACGACGACCTCTTCCTCGGATCCAGTATGGTCTATTCGCCCACCCCGGTCTCCGCAGGCGGCTGGTTGTTCTACGGGTCGTCCGGTATCGCTGGGCAAGTAGACGTCGAGGACGCCGATGTGGTCATCTCTTCCGCATCCTATTTTGCGTATGAATACAACCCAGCCCGTGGCGACGTCAACGACGACGGCATCGACGACCTGATCGTCAATGCCCTTGGTTACGACTCCACCACGTTCAATATTGGCGTCGCGGGCGCTGTCGTCATGTTCGAAGGCGGCTCACGCTTAACCGGCACCATCGACGTCGCCACAGATGGCGACTGGCGGGTCTACGGCGAATGGGAGACGTATTCCATGCCCTATCGCGTAGCAGTGGGCGACGTCGACGGAAGCGGCGCCCCAGACATTGTGTTCGCGAGCCCCTACCACCAAGCAAGCTGGATAGAGGACGGCGCGTTGTTCATCCTCCCCGACTTCGCGCAATAGCAGCGTGAAGAGCGCAACCTATCCAGCAACGGCTCGTTCGCTGCCGCGAGGCGGCGCAACGCAAGCCGCGTTCGAGCATAACGAGTCCACAACGCATATCTTCCAACCATTTATGCTTATCAACAAACCGTGCCCCTCTTCTGCATGCTTCTTTTTGAAGTGTGCAAAGTGTTTCTCATAGCCCACGATTGTGGAACGAATGCCCCCTTTATCTTGGCGGACATTACAAACCACGCCAGCGGTCCCGCCTAAATCACAGATCCGAATATCCCCATTCGCCCCAATAAAGACGGACGCCCCCCTCGCCCGCGACAACAACGTCGTTCGCGAAATCCAACCCCACGAATAGAAAACGGTTCCGCGCAAATAGGCACCACGCCGCATGCGTCGATGCAACCACCTGCAATGCACCGTCCTTGCTGCGAAGCGGAGGCCGCGAAGAGGCGCGCAAGACGTTTACCTACCGTCGCCGGTCGTAGCAGCACAAAAAGACACCGCGTCCTCCACAGCACGATGACGGTTACAACAAATGGGTGCCGTGCCTCGCATTCGAAGCGATGCGCTGGTGAATCGGTCGACCAACGCCGCATATTTTCGCCCCGTTGGAGGCCACTCACGGTAGGGCCAATCGACGTCGAGCAAACGGTGCGCCGACGGGAGGTGCCTCCGCGTCTTGCGGCAATCGGATCTGTAGCGATCTCCGTTGGCGTATTGGTCGTCGCAGAAGTCGTGTTCACGCAGGTTTCGGCGATATGCCAATGTTCGAACCAGGTGGGAAGGCAAAACGCACCGACGTCGAACTGCGAGCTGCGTGCGTGGAACCGCAGGGGGGGGGATGACAGGTGTCGAACTTTCGACACTTTCGAAAACACCCACTCTGTCGTGCACCTGTACCCAGGTTTGGGTGACAGGTGTCGGACACCCCTGCCCCCCCCCTTCCCTTCTCAAGGGCACTTACGCAGGCACGGAGTTTGCTTTCCCAACATGGCCGGAACTTTTCGTTGACCTGCTGCTACGATTTCGATACCGTCTTCATGGGAGTAGAGAACCGCAGCAGTACATCTCAGCGAAGCCCGGAGAACCGCGGCAGCAAGCGTCCTACACATACATCGATCCTCAGATGCAGGCTCATGCGCACCATTCCAACCGTCCCCCATTCCCTCTGGCTTCTTGCGTCCATCGCGCTGTCTTCGGCGTGCGCAGAGACAAAGGAGCAGAGACCCTCCGACTCGGGACAAAACGCGACCCAAAGCGGCGTCGACACCGCAAGCCCAGCGGACACCAACAGCGATTTGTACGACTGCGGTGGTGGCGTTTATGCTGCGTCGGAGGACCTCTGCCCAGAATCGCAGATTTGTGAAGGGGACTCCGACTGCGACGGGCTCACAGATGCACAAGAAGGAGAGTTGGGGACCGACCCCGGAAATCCAGACTCTGATGGGGACGGGTTGATTGACGGTCTCGAGGTATCACTGGGCTTCGACCCGCTCAATCCAAACAGCCAGTCTGATGAAATGAGTGATTTGGAGTACCTGAACGAAATGCTTGGGCTCTCTGAGGAGCTTGTGGACACCGATGGAGACGGGCTTCCCGACGTACTCGAATGGTTACTTGGGACCGACCCCAGCACTTCCGACACCGACGCGGATGGGCTTTCCGATTTGCAAGAACTCGTTTTCGGGACAGACCCCGAAAATGCAGACTCTGATGGTGATGGGTTGCGTGATGGCAATGAGGCCATCCTGGGTACGGACCCGCTCGATGTCGACACTGACGGGGACGGGTACAACGATTACCTCGAGGAGGCCACCCACGCGGGTTGGGCTTCGGATCCCGATCTTCATCCATCAGGCGGACTTGTTGGCGAGGCGATTGCTTGTAGTTCGGTCATCCAACAGTCGGCGAGTACCTTCTATTCATTCTTTTCCTCGAGAGACGATGGAAGGGTATACTATACGGATACCGGAATAGGAGGGGGAACCGAATGTTGGTGCTCCTTCGAAGTCGCACCCTCCGGCCCAGTCTACCTCGCCGGCATCAGCGCTTTCACCCCAATAGCCGCCCACTTCGAAACATCTTGGTGGCCAGCAACAGATGACGACAAGAGTCTGGCGGCACCTATGGGAGTTGCAGTCAAGGCACCGTGGGCCGGCGACGAGTGGGGCCTCTCGTCAACAAACCAAGTCAATTTGACGAGCGAATATTGGGCCGCTTTTGGCATGGAATCTACCGACAATGACGGAATCTGGAGTGTCGAGGGCACCGCTGCCGAGCTAGGCGGTACCTGGCAGGTAGTGGTCAGTTACGCAAGCATCGCCAAGAAGCCGATGGACACCTGCGACAAACTCCTCGACACTTCCGCCGGGAACGGTCTCCGCTTCCGCCTCGACATAGATACCACCGACAGGAGCTCCCACCCCGCCGGACTCCCCCCGGCCGACTCCACCCGCTGTGTGCCGGAGGCTGCGGGACAGACCGTCTTTCAGCTCGTCCAGGCAGGACGGTGGGGCGCGGTTCCTGTTGCGGTGAGCGGCTCTAGCAAGTGGGCCGGGACCAACCTCCAGACCGCCACCGTCGAAGACTGGCGCGGAGCGGAGTTCCTCCGGGCCTCCCTTCCTGATGGTCGATCCATCGAGATCCGTCCCGACTCCCCTACGGTCTCCTTCCAAGGGGCGCCTTGGAGCCTCCAAGACGTACGCTTCGACACCGGACGCCAGACACCCGGCACCTGGGCTCCGCCACGCATCGCCGTGCAACACCACTGCGGTGCCACGCCCGTACCGAGCCCTGGTCCCACCAGCGCCCTCAGCCACTCCCTGTCCTGGGAAGCACTGGGGGAAGCCGTGCGGCACGCGTCTGGTCTCGACTTGGCGTCGCATTTCCCCGATTTGAACTCCGCACTCCAACCGTTCCGGCTCCGCCTCATCGCGCCCGGGCTGCTCCCCGAATCGGGCCCTGCAACGGATAAGCTCCGCGTCGACATCGCCGGCATCGGCCAGCTGCTCACTCTGCCGCTTCGCCCGGAGTCGAAGGGCGTGTGGTCGTTTGACCACCGCATCGACGCGTTGCGTCTCAAAGGCACCGTAGAGAGCACCGAGTTGGGGCTCATTATTGAACTCAAAGAAGGCTCGATGGGCAACGGCGACAGCGCACAGTCCCTGGCTCCCACCACACTGCGCTTGCGCCGGGATCGACCATGAAGCCGCGCCATCGACACATTCTGTACGCTGGTCTCGCTGCGCTCGTATCGGCTGGCTGTCTCGTCACTCCAGATTCCTTCGAGGAGCAGCGCGCCTTTCTCCGAGATGACGATGGCGACGGCTTTGCGGGCGCAGACGACTGCGACGACACCAACCCCGCCGTCCACCCCGAAGCCGAGGAATTGTGCGACGGCCAGGACAATAACTGCGACGGTACCATCGACGACTTCGGCTCCAATGCGAGCTGGTACGCCGACAGCGACCACGACGGCTTCGGAGACCCGCGCGACGTCACCCA
>CAZCUX010000067.1:0-9480 GCA_964502005.1 uncultured Enterobacterales bacterium | reverse complement strand
GACGCATGATAACAGCGCAAGAACGGCGTGGAATCCCCGAAGGGCGGCAATTCACGCCGCATGGGCTACGGCGCCGGTTTTGCAGCAACCTCCTCGACGCCGGCGCCTCGCTTGGCTTGTATGCCGACCAAACCGGCCATAGCCCGCGGGTTGCGATGCAACTGTATTATCGGCCCACCGACCGGCGGCGACAGGCGCTCCAAGGGCAAGTGCAAGCGCTGCAAACAGGCATCGACCTTCACTCCGTTATCGCCGAGCTGGGCATTACGGTCGATGAGGCCGTGCGGCGCTTGCGGAGCGCGTAGGGAGGTGCGTGGCCGTGCATTGTGTTGGGTTGGCGACACGTTACAGTGGTACGCGCGGATAAAGACTCCATAAGATAATTCCTGTTACGGTAAGCCACGCCGCGTCGCCCAATATGCCAGAGTGCTCGCTATACCAAGCTGCACCCCAACGCCAACCGCTTCGAGCGTGTTGGGTGCCGGTGAAGGGGGCGCGGGTGGCGGCGAGCGAAAGGGCGCAGCAGGAGGCATCTTTTGCGCCATCTGGGGTGCATAAGGCGGCACGCCCAAAAAGGGAGGGAGGCCGTGGTCCATCGAAAAGGCCGCGGGCGGCCTATCGACGCCCGTGTCCTCAACGGCAGGCGGGCTGTTCTCGCCGAAGACCACATCTGTTGCGGGCGTGGCAATAAGCGCGACAGCAGCGGGTCTCTTGTCCCCTTTTCTGCCAAACGGCGTCGCGCGGCGCTGCCACGCAAGCTCCGGCCACCCCGGCGGGCAGCGCCGGGGGGCGCGACGGGACACTGGGCGCGTGCGGTCGCCGACCGGGTTTGTCCACGAGAAGCGTACCCTCTCAAGCGCGGCTGCAAGCTGGCCGACCTGCAGACGACGCCCACCCCGGCCCCGTACTTGCGCACGGCAAGCGCCGGCCGCGCGGAGGTCGGCTTGGGCACGCCGCCGCACAGCCGCCATGGTCAAACGGGAAACCCCACGCCGCTCGCAAAACCGCGTGAGAGCGCGGGAGATACTGCGTCGGGGGGTGCGTGCACGGCCCCGCTGGGGAAACAGCAGCGCCGTTGGGCCGCGGTGGGCGACTTCTTGGAGGCGCGCGCGCAGCCATCCCCAGGCGCCCGGTGGCAACACAAATGAGAGCGCAGGCCCGCCCGTTCGCGCAGGGAAACGCACAACATGGTTGGCTTCATCGACGTCATCGACCGATAGCGCGAGCACGCGACCGGGGCGCATACCGACAAACCGCTGGACCATGAGCGCCGCGGAGAGCCAACGCGGGAGGCCGGGAAGCAGCGCATGCAGCGTCGAATCGACCGCGCCAAGAGACGCGCGGCGGGCGGCCGAAGGCATCTTCGGCCGCGGCAGCGGAGGGCGCACTTTGGGGGGCAAGCGCGCGCGCAGGCCGGGGACGGCACCGCGCGCAGACGCTGCAAGTTGGCGAAGCAATGTAAAGCATGCTCCAATGAGGTCCGGCGAGCGCGATAGATGGCCTTCGATTGCTTGCCTACGCCGCTCGCGCCAAAGCCAGCGGTCGTCGATTTCTGCCAACACAACGTCGCCATAACAAGCCACCAAACGGCGGGCACAAAAGCGTGCTTTCTTTAGGCGCGCAGCCGACGCGGGAGAAGCGTCGCGGGGGAGGCACGCGGCCGAGCCACCACGGCGTAGCGCGTGGGCGACGCTGTCCATCGGTCGCGCCGACGCCGCCGACGCGCACATCGCGTGGTGCCAACCGTGCGGTCGGGCGCGTCGGAGGGCGGCGAGGCCCGACAAGGTCGTGTGGTCGTGGATACAGGGGTACATGGTCGCTCCAGGCGCCATTTCAACGCAGGAGGGGGCGCGCGTGAATTCCCAGACCGAGCGGCGCAAAGAAGCGCGTGAGGTTGGAGGTTCTGGAGAAAGACCGACGGGACACCGGCGGCACCCCTTCCCTTTCGCGGCGGGTTTCTGTCGGTTCGCGGCTGCTGGGTTGAGCGACGTAGGCTCGAATGGGCGATGGGGGGCACGGCGTCGATGCTCTGGGGGAGGCACGGTGGGGATGTGTCACCGCCGCCGTTCTTGCTGCGGCGTAAGAGCGCAGCCCGGCCGACAGCCAGGACGACGTTGTGTTGCAGCAAATCGGCAACCGCGAATGGGGGAGGAAGACGCACCTGCCCTGCCAAGGCGGGTTTCTGTCGGTGGGCGGTCGCTCTGTCGGGCGACGCTCGCCTCCTTGGGTCGGCGTAGCCATTGATTTCGCGCCGAAATCCCCCCGATTCGCCTCCCCCACCGTGTCGCGCGCGCCGATTGACGGCAACGCCACGCGGGCCGCGCAAGCCGGTTTCTGTCGGTTGCGCAAGCTGGTTTCTGTGCGACCCTTTCCCGCAAAATACAAACGCGCGCGCATCCACGCACTCCGAAGCGACGCTTCCTCGTCTCCTCGACCGCAAGTGCGGCCAGCCGAATGCCGAGGCATCGCCGCCCGAACACACCGCGCGAAGCCCCGCCCCACCGACGGCGGCGGGATAATGCGCCGATTTTTGTGGTCCAAGGAGTCGCCCTGTGGCGGCGCGGCGCTGGTGCGAGGGGCTGTTGGCTCCCGCGTTGCGCGTCGAATGGCTTCGGAGGGGGGAAGCAGCCGCTCGCCGGGGCAGCGGTCGCTACGCATACGGCAGTTCCACACTGGTTACGCAAACGGAAGGCGAAAACGCGCACGCCGCCCACCCCATCCCCCACCCAACGCGCCTGGCCCACCGTCTTTGCCAGACCCAACACGCGAAATCCAGTCAAGCGCGACCCCAAAACCAGACTTCGCCGGATTTTGTTCAGTAACCTCACCCCTAAATCGCGATACACCCTAACAAAAATCCAGTAACGCTACCCCCAAAACGCACTATGCCGGTCATTCGCTGACGAGCGCCATTCGGAAACGCACCCTATACTGTCATTCGTCCAGGAGCGACACCCCAAAAACGCACCATGCCGGTCATTCGCTGACGAGCGCCATTCGAAAAACGTACTCTGCGTTCAGTAACGCGCCGGGCGCCGCGCGCGAAATGGCGAGCGGTCTCGCGGGCGGCAGGTGCGCGAGGCACTGCACCCTAGAGGGGGTGCCGCGCTCTGTCGCGGACGACATGCGGAGCTGCCGCGAGCTCGCCAACGACAGGGCCTCTACCTCTTTATGGGGGACTTTATCGGTTGGCGCTCCCTGTGCAGTGCAACGTCGCGTTGTTGGCGTAGCCGACAGGCGCAACAAAGCATCCCCGTGATTCCCCGCCCCCACCGTATTGCGCACACCCCATGATGCGCGCAGCGCGCACGCGGGAATCTGTCGCTTATACCGGCTGGGTCCAGCGCGACCCGTTTCCGCAACGTGCAACGTGGCACACCTTTTCGCATGATGAAGCGGGGCTTCCGTGTCCCCCGGACCAACCGAACGGAACGCCGAAAACCAATGAACGCGAAAGTGGCGCGCGAACGCCCGCCCCATTGCCATAGCGCACGGATTTACTGGCTCTACGTGGGCCGTCCTGCGCCTGCGGGTGCTTCGATTCGGTTGGAGTTTACTGGCAAACCGTCGCCCCGATAGGGTCGAATACGCGCGAAGCAGCCGCTCGTCGTAAGGTACGCTGCTGACCGGCGGACCTCGCGCAACCCCCGCCACGCGGCCTGCAATGCAAACCATAGGGTTCCCCTATCGGCATCCGCGGCAGTCAAAATAGAAAGCAAAACGCAATGACGCACCCTCTTCGCGGTCACCCAAGCCGCACCGGCTCCGAAAGCGGCCAATCCCCCGGTCCCAGCCACCGCTCTACGACGGCCGCCGCCGAATCACCGACCCCCGCGAACGTAAAAATGACGGGTTGCTGCCCCTCAACGATGTCGGCCTCCAAGCGACGCGCGGCTCGGCCCCAAGTGGCTTCATAATCGTAGCCGCCCAATACGCGGGGGTCAGCCAGTGGCGCGGCGCCGCGCGCTCGCGCGAAGAGCGCGTGAACCGGGGGAACCACGACCTGCGCGACCCAAAATGGCGCGGTGCGCAACCGCCCGAAGAGTGTCTCGATTTCTCCTTCGTGTGCGTGAAACCTGCACAGCGCGCCGTTTGTAGCCAAATCGAGCAGACTTGGCCAATCGGCGCCCCGCAAGGCATCCCGCAGCAGCGCGGCGGTCGCACCGAGGGCGTCTACGCTGCCGTTGGGCCCTTCCGCGCCCGCGCGCCAAAGCAGCGTGTTATCGAAAGGCCGCGCCGCAAGTCGCAAGTCCGGCAATAGGCTCGCTTGCACGCGGCGCAATCTTCGGCGGTCAGGGCGCGGCGTCAACGCACGCAGAGCCCGAAGGGCCTCGGTGCGGAGGTGAACGAGCACCTCATCGGGGTCACCTGACGCGGCCCAAGGCCGGCTCCGCGCGAGCAACGCGGCGTGAGGCCCACGTGGCCGCTCGCCGTCAATTAGCTCCTGCACAAGCTTTGCGGCGATGGATGCAATGCCTGCCGGCGCACCCACGACGGGCGGCTCCCCGCGGCGGTCAGGACACAACAACACAAGCTCGTGCGCGAGAGACAAAGGCTGCGCTTGTGCGGCGGCGCGCTCGGGTAGCGCGACCCGCGCGGTGCGTGATTTGGCCGTCACATCCAACACAAGCTCCCCACCAAAGCGACGGCGCTCCGCCTCTCCTGGGTGTTCCCGCAAAAACGCGACGATATCGTCACCTTTGGGGGCTGCAGGCAACGCAGGAGGAGCCCATGGGCCAACACAACGCAACGGCAACCGCGGCGGGTGCCCGGGAGGCCGCGGATACAAGAACGCGTCAAGGTCGTCCTCCAGGAGCGCGCCCCGGCAGCGTGCCTCCCACGCCGACCGTAGCGCGGCCGCGCGCACGGGCAGATAGAGCAGCGGTCGGAGAAGCAGCGCGGGGGCAACCAACACGCGCCCCGAAGGAGGGAGAGCCGCAGCCTCTCGCTTCGACGGCGCCCGCGCAGCCAACACCGCATCGAGCTGGTACCAAACGCCCTGGTCAGGGTCATTGACGTCTACGGGACACAAGAGCCGCGCGTGCCCCAGCGGCACCCGCAGGTCGCTGGCCAACCAGAATGGTGCCTCGGGAACGAAAGGCTGTGCGTCGGGTGCGAAATACAAAGCGTGCATGGGGTGGGGGTTATGCACGCGATGAAGGGAGACAAGTGGGGGGTGGGGTACTTGGTTGCGTTGGCTGCATTTGGACAACGTTAGATGCCCTCGACCTATCGTCTATAATAGGCAATGCGCTTACCGTATTTTGCGTCACACCGTTACGCTTGGCACGAAGTACGACTGCCGGAAGCGTTCGAGGGGATGAACGCCAAATGGCCTCCAAATAGACTTGAAACGCATTCGGTCCCAACCGACTCCGAACAATAGGTTTCGTGCGTGGGGTCTCTGCAAACCACCCGTAAATCGAGCGGGCGAAGCGATACTGCATACGGCCGGACGCGCGAAAGACGTCCATCGGCCGCAGAGACCGCCAGCATTACGCGTGCGATGTTGTATTGCCGATTCCGCGCATAGGTGACAGATACCGTCACGGCATCAAGCGGAGACCATGGGGCGCCTTACGATTGGCGATTACCGCTTCCGCTCTGTGAACCAAGCGCGCCAAAGCGCCGCGACGGCGGCACCTTCGCTTGGGCGGGCTTCGACCATCAGCTCCAGCGCTTCATTGCAAATTGCTTCGAAGCGGTCGAACGCTTCTTTTCGGGTGCCATATCCGTCGCGTACAAGAAACAAGTCGTAGGTAAGCGGCTTTCCATCCTTGTCAAAGAGGAGGTCAAGGGCCTCTTGCCACGCGGCGTCGCGGTGACGGAGCGTGAGGATGCGTCGTTGACGAGGGGTAAGTCTGATTGCAGACATCGGTTCTCCAAGTTACGCAGAGCGTGGGTGCCCCGCAACTTTTCATCCTTGCGCATCACGCCCGTTCACCCCATCGATAGGCTCGATGACAAACAGTGACAAGCGGAGATAACGTTGGCGCGGTTGGAATGGCTTGTGCTCGGCATTGACCCTGCCCCCAGCAAGAATACTGTTGTATTCGATGGGCGCGAGTTCAAAGAATGGCCCGCAGTGACGGTGCGAGACACGCTGCACAAGCGGGTTCGCGATGAGACCGAAAATGGGGGGCATGTCCTGGTGCTGTGGGACGCGCCCTTATGTATGGACAGCGGCAACTTTTATAGCCGTGAGGTGGACCGTTCTGCCAAGTCTGTCGTCAAGGCGTGGATAAAAGACGATGTTGTGTCCGGGAAGAAAAACGGGAAGATAAAAGAGAAAAATGCGGTCGGAGTGGCGGACGCTGCCGGATGTCCCCATAACATACTGTCGATGGATGTTCTCGGCATGCCAGCTGGTGTTCGAGAGCCGGGCCAACAGCTCCAACTGTTGACCGACCCCTTGGCGCTCGAAGCAGGCGGAGCTTGGGTCGCGGAGGTCCACCCCGCGGTGGCCATCGGCGCATGGTACCAGCATTACGGGCTTGGAAAGCACCATGAACCAAAGAAGCTCCCGCGATACAAGCAAGACAACGCGACGGCGCGAGAGGTCTTCAAAGCATTGTTATCGGATGTGGACGAACTGCATCGTCTTTTGCCGCTTACATTACCGATGGATGAACTACTCGAAGAGGCAACCGACGATAGGCTCGACGCCTTTGTCGCCTGGGCGCTCGGGATGCTGCTGCTCAACAATCAAGCGGTGCTCTGGCGGGGACTCGCACCGAAAGAAGGAATCACGCGCGGTTATTATGTGATGCCGAAAGATGCCTTGGAGAGCTCGATTTCACGGATGTAGCACAGTTGCGCTGCAGGGGGCGCGGAGAAGGAGGCTCGCGCCGCGGGTACTCCGGCCGCATGTTTGTGCGGGTCTCCACGCCCCATTGACCGGCATGTTCGCAGGCACAATGCGCAGCGAATACGGCGCAAGGGATGCGGCCGCGTCGGGCTACTGGAGATAGCGCCTGTGGGTTTCGAGGAGAGGCCCGCTGCGGAGGAGGCCCGTGGTTGGAATCGGGATGCACAGCGTGGCCGGTTAGGCGCGGGTGTCGCATCGGAAAAGGCGAGTATTGAGGGCAGTCTACTTTTTACGGAGCGCAAAAACAACTTTTTAGGCGTTGCGCGACCCAAATACGAGGGGACGAGATAAATTGTAAAAGCACTCTATGAGATGGAGCGGATGCATGCATGCCGACTCAAGTACACCGAGCCAAGTAACTCCGTATTCGGTGGTGGTTTCACGTCCCGAGGGAGCCATCATTGACGGCCCAATACTGCTCATATTGGGCCTCGTACTCCTTGTCGGCAGCGGTGAAGTCTACCGCTTGGGGAGCGGGGTAGAGCTTTTCGTGGCCCTCGCATTTTTTATCGCCGCGCTGTTCGCTTTTCGCTTCGCACTCCGTCTCCTGTATACCGAGCTCACCCTCACAAACCAATTCCTCATGAGCCGCGACCGATTGGGAAAGCAAACCCAGTTGATTCCCCTTGACCAAGTCGCCGCCTATGCAATCGAGACCCCGACAAAAGGTTTCGTTCACCGAATCTGGCTTCGGGACAAGAACGGCAAAACGTATCGCCTTTTCTACAGCCCGAAGGCATTCCATGCTCACGTTATGCGTGAGATGGACGCGAGGGGAATACGTGCAGGGCGGCGATAAGCAACAATTAGACGCCTATAGGCGTGCAGGGCAACCGATTGCCGTTCACGGTAACCCCAATAAGCATGACCGCATGTAGGTTGGGTGGGAAACGAAACGCGGCTTTGACGATGCGCTCAGGGGTCGTCAGGCACCCCATGATTCAAACAGGCAAGAATGGCGAAACTTCGGGCTGTTGCAGTCGTACACGCAGAAAGGCCAAGACCGTCGTGCACGGGAACACGAACGACACATTGGGCTTTCATTGTTTCTCAGCTGGGAAAGTTCGGAAGTTTGGCTTTCACCCGATATGCAACCTACCCGCACGCCATGACCACCACTGTGGTATTCATCAAGGCAAAACCCCATAGTTCACTCTCTTTACAACGCTCATCAATGCCATGCCGTGCTTATATCCCCCAGCCCGAGCATCGGCAAATACAACGGAGACTTGGTTTTCCCGGTCACACAGGTGGCAATGTGGGCATAGGCTCGGGTTGGCACAGAGTATGCCTTTCATCAGGGTGGGACTCGCGCTTCACAGCCGAAACGCCCACGCAAATGCACCACCCGCTCGCTGCGCTCTCTCCCTATCCTGCTTCCTACGCCAAAACCAAATCCCGCCCATCATCCCATCCTATCGCGCGCGCGGGGCTGCGCCCTACGCTGCTGCGCGATGGAAGGGATGAGGGCTCTCCGTTTGCCTACTATGCGGCAACAGTTGGTTCAAGCGTTCAAGGGTTCAAGATTCAAGGGAGCGTCCTCACGAGACGAAGGCCGAGGTTGTAGACGCGGTTGCCGGGCGTGACCCTGCTGCGGTGGGCGACGCGAGCGTTGCCCGCGAAGCTGTCGCAGGACCCACCGCGGTTGACCCGGCTGGCGCCAGACGGAGGCCCAACGGGGTCCGTGCCAGGACCACTGTTGTCTCCATAACAATCCCAACACCATTCCCACACATTGCCAGACATATCGTACAAGCCCCAGCCATTCGCTTTCTTCTGCCCAACAGGATGCGTAGTCATATTGGAGTTCCCCCTATACCAACCAACCGCATCCAAATCTTCCGAACCCGAATACCGCAACCCTGTACCTGCGCGGGCCGCATACTCCCACTCCGCCTCCGTTGGGAGACGAAACCCATTCGATTGCTGATTCCACGAAACAGATGGTCTCTCACCTACACCCACGTCGTAGGCGTTTGACAAGCCACACAACCGAGACAACGCATTGCAGAACCGAACCGCGTCAAACCAACTCACCTGCTCCACCGGCCGGTGCTCGTCGCCCGTAAAACGAGAAGGATTGCTGCCCACCACCGCGAAATAAAGAGCCTGCGTTACCGGAACAACCCCGATTTCAAAAGAGCGCGTCAGCCGAACGCGGTGCTGCTCTTCATCGCTACTTCGACCCTTTTCATTGCTCGGCGAACCCATCAGAAACTCGCCCGCTGCAATATGCGCCATTTCAAAGGTCGCATTGCCACCTTTCTGCGTCCGAAAAGAGACTTGTCTACGGGTGCCGCTGGCCGTAGATACAGCGGAAGCAGGCTTGCCCTGACGCTGCAACGCTGACCGCTGCGCCAATGCCGATGCCAAATCCGCCTTCCCTTTCTCCAACCATTCCGCTATCACACGAGGTGGTGCGACAAGCTGAACACCCTGAGCCGCCGCCTTCACCAATTGAGCGGCCGCCAGCGACAACTTCGCCTGCTCTGCTGCCTCTCGCTCTGCACGCGCTACATCCTCTGCCGCCGCGGACACCGCATTAGCTATCTCCCATACCAACGCCCCACACCCCCGCGGTCGCAGCCCAACATCAACCGACAAGCTCCCCT
>CAZCUX010000066.1:0-9848 GCA_964502005.1 uncultured Enterobacterales bacterium | reverse complement strand
GCGTACCACTGGTGGATCGATGCGCTTTCCGAGATCAATTAAAGAGATTCGGTATTAGGTCCACCCTTGAGAAGAGCTTGAGCGACCCCCGTGGTGCAGGATCCCTGAACGGCATCGCATTCACATTGATGATGAGCGAATCCGAGGGCGGAGAACGGGCCGCGGTGTTGCGCTGTTGGCGCCGGTTCCCGTCCGTCCGCTATGAACGGCCGGTCCACGAGTCGTTGGTTGGACTCGGTGATGCTGTTTTGGGCCGCCCTGACATCGTCATCCACCATGATCGCCCACAGCATCGTGCTCGTGAGCGCAAGGCGCAACGCCTGAGTCTCGACGTTTCGAATCTTCGTCAACGCCTGTCTTCGCAGCCCGGCGACCATGTAACCGCATGGCACTTGGCGCGGCTGTTACCGGCAGTAGGGGAGTTCCAGGAGGCCCGCCGCCTGGCGGAGGAGGTACTTCGAAGCAGTGCTACGAAGAAGAGGGTCTTTCAAGTCCGTGTGCTACTTCACCTTGGACAGGTGGGACTGAAGCAAGAGGACTGGGATTACTCCATCCACCGGGCCCACCAAGCGCTCGGGCTGGAATGGTGTTCCACGGAGGCTTGGGCCATTTTGGCAGAGGCTGCCATCGGCGCGGGCGATGTTCCGCGTGGGGTACATGCTCTGAATGCAATGATGTTGCTCCCACAAGGGCCCTTCGAGCTGCCTGTCGCGCGGCGGTACGAAACCTGGTGGCCGCACCTGCAACTTGCCCGAGTCGCGCTTTCTCAGGGTCGAATGGACATCGCCTCAGAGTCATTCAACCGTGTGCTTGATTATGAGGTGCCTCCCGAGGTTCGGGCTGAGGCCGTTCCGTGGCGAGGGGTCAACACATAGAGGGTATCGATGAGCGTCACAGTGTCTTCGGACGACAACTACAGCATCACCATTGGTGCCAACAACTCGGGAACCAGTTCTCTTCGAGTCAAGTGG
The DNA here is from genome assembly GCA_964502005.1 of uncultured Enterobacterales bacterium. GTDB lineage: Bacteria > Myxococcota_A > UBA796 > UBA796 > UBA2385 > CAJWOS01. The sequence goes on along the minus strand of CAZCUX010000066.1, from coordinate 8,877 downwards.
GGAACTTCGGCTGCCGAGGTTTGGAGCCTTTCAGAAGGTTATGTGGTGACCCTCACTGGCGACTTGGTTTTCAAGGGCCCTCCCGACTTGAATCCGCGTCGCAGCACCGATGGCAATATTCTCGAGTTCGCGGATTCGAGTGGAGTCACCGCCGCACTCTATTGCCAGAGTGACAGCTCTGGCTGCTACTACGGCGCCTGGCACTGCGCCGATGCCGGGCTGATTGTCAAGACGCTGGGTGACTGTCCAACGGCCGGAGCGGCAAATGGCACCACTCGAACAATCAACAAGTCAAGTTCGGCATTCTACGCCTTCTTGGGCCGGGTGGACGGAACATGGCGCAAGGTCTCTCTCAGCTAGCAGGTGGAACATGGCGAACGTGACAGTCACTTCGGACGACGACTACATCATCCACCTCGCTGAGGCGGAGTCAACGAACACGGGTTGGCACCTGCAGGTGTTGAACAATACCGCTACACCTGCGGTGCTCATGAAAATCGACACCCATGGCGTCATGCGAGTTGCTGGGAGGTTCGTGGGCTCCGACACGCTTCGGTTCACCAACTCTAGTGGTTCTGGTGATGTTGTCCAGTTCATGCGCAATGGAACTACCTACGTCGCGGTGAAGGCCGATGGGGCCACGGACGCCAGCTACGGTGGAGTGCGAATTCACCACAGCTCCACTAATCCGAGTCCTTCCACCTTCACCTTTGCTGATGGGGATTGCTTCTGGAAGGTCGACTCGGGCGGCTCCCATACCTTTCGCGTTTACTACGCAGGTGGGTGGATGGACATTGCGACTTCTCTATGCTGAAAGGATGCGAGAATGGCTGATGTTACCGTAACTAGTGATGCGAACTACACCATCATCATCGACCACGACGACTCGGGAGGTGGCGTCTTCGACGTTCGACGCACCTCGTCGGCTGTGGGGCTCGCCATCGACCGAGATGACACCGCGGAGATTCAGTGGGAATTCGTGGGCGGCACCACAAACGAGTCCACCCGCGCTGGCACGTTCGTGCTGAACAACACCGCATTCACTTCGCCCAATGCATTCAAGTTCAGCAACAACGCGAATTTTGATCGAGTCGGCTCGATTGAGTCCAGTGGCGAGTTGTCGGTTGAGATGCTGCCCATTCGTCTTCCCGTCGTGGCAAATGGGAGTCTTCCTTCCAGCCCCTCTGAGGGTCAGGTGGTTCTGGAAGAAAACGCTGGCGCGACTTCGGTGCGCTTGGCCGTCTACCTTAACGGCGGCTGGAGGTATTCTTCCGTTGCTACCTAGAGTCCTTCCATTGTTCGCGCTGGCCTGCGGCATCACCGAAACGAAGCCTACCCCCAAATTGGGCGACACTGGGCCTGTGGTCGACTCCGGCGCAGGGGTGTCTGACTCGGGCGTCGTGGATCGCGATGGCGACGGTTATTCTGCTGATGACGACTGCGACGATGGCGATGCCACCGTCCACCCAGGTGCCGAGGAAGTGCCATACGATGGCATCGACCAGGACTGTGATGGTGCGGACTTGGACGACGTCGACGGCGACGGCTTTTCCGCGGCCCACGACTGCAACGACGCCGATGCCGAGGTCCATCCGGGTGCCCAAGAACACTGTGATGGCACGGACGAGGACTGCGACGGCATGGTCGACAACGATGCTACGGACGCTCTTACAGGCTTCTTGGATGCCGATGGAGATGGGTACGGCGACCCGTCGGCACCGTGGTCAGCCTGCGACCCGCTAGGTCCCTCGTCCGGCACGGACTGTGATGACTCGGATAGCGCTGTCCATCCCGGAGCACCCGAGATTTGCCACAATCTCATGGATGACAACTGCGATGGTTACATCGATGAAATGGTGGCGGGGATCACTCATCCCACCATTCAGGAAGCCGTCGAGGCTGCCTGTTTCGACAGTGACACGGTTTGGGTCACCGCAGGTACTTTCTCAGAGGTCATTCGAATTGCCAGACCGATCGTGCTCCGGGGGATTGACGGAGCACCTGCGACGGTGATTGACGCTAGTGCCTGCCTCGCCACTGACTGCCCTGTCGTCTTGGTGGAGTCGGACCACGTTGAGTTGCGGGGCTTGACTCTCACGGGAGGAGTTCGCCCGAGCGAGCGTGGCTACAATGGAGGGGGGGTGGCAGCGGATGGCTACGCGGGGCTGGTCGTCTCCAGGTGTAGAGTGACAGGAAATAGCGCGTATAGCGGAGGGGGGCTATCGCTGACTGGTGGCCGGATTGAAGGGTCGGAAATCGACTCTAACTGGGCATTGAGTAACGGCGGTGGTGTGTTCTTGGACTCGGCCCACGACGGGGATGTTGTGGTGGACAGAAGCCACATACATGACAATAGCGCAGGGTATGGCGGGGGCGGGTATCAGTACGCTCGAAATGGCGTCGAGTGGCTCAACAACACGGTGGAGTACAATGAAGCAGTGCTCGGCGGAGGGATCTTCCTGAACGGGTTTGTCCCCGAGTCGTCCGGCAATCTGATTTCTGACAACACCGCGACAGCGACTGTCATGCCAGGAGACTGCGCAGGAGGAGGCTTGTTCGATGAAGGGGGCAACTGGGACCAGTCAAGCGACACTGTTTCTGGCAATCACCCCGACGACGTCTGTACCGGTGGTTGAATCCGCTTCTTGGTGCGAGATTTACTCTCTTCATCTCACAGTGGGTGTCGAAGCAGCTTGGGGCGCCGACTGTGGTTGCGTCACGCGCCGTCGCTCCCACCGTGGGAGAGCCCTGCACCACCAGTCACGGGCCACCCGTCGAAGCTCGGCGCTCTTGGCGTCCCCGCGAAGCTCAAGAAACCTCAACCAGCCCGCGTCGGTGGGCGGCACCAGGTCGCCGGCCGACTGCCGAAGCTCGTAGGACGAGCCGACCACCTTGAGCTTGCCCCCTTCGACCACCGGCACCGCAATCACCGGCGAGCTGGAGGCGGTGCGGACCGAGCTCGACGAGGCGTTGGCGGAAAGCGCCAGGGTGCGGGTGACCTGCGGGGAGGCCTGCGGATGTCGGTCGGCGGCCTCGGACGACCCAGCGATAGATGTGGTGGACACCGCCATCACGGCTCTGCTGTCTCGGCCGCCGGTCGGGGTGGAGCCAGCCGAGGTGGCCGGGTTTGCTCGGAGGCACCGGGAGCGTCTGGTGGAGCTGGTGCGTGCCCGGCTGGGCACCGGAGGGGGCCGATGACGACGACCGTTCGTGCGGCGCTGTATGCTCGGGTGTCAACCACGGGACACGGCCAGGATGTGGGACTCCAGCTCGATGAGCTGCGCCTTGTGGCCAAGCAGCGGGGCTGGACCGTGGCGGAGTATGTGGACGAGGGCGTGTCGGGGTCGAAGGACTCGCGGCCGGCGCTCGACCAGATGATGGCGGATGCACGGGAGGGTCGACTGGACGTGGTGACCATTTGGAAGCTGGACCGTCTGGCCAGGAGCGTTCGCCACTTGCTGGAGGTCAGCGATTCTCTGAATGCTTGGGGGGTGGGATTGGTGTCGGTACGGGATGCCCACATCGACACGACCACGCCATCGGGCCGGTTCACCCTCCAGATTCTGGGGGCAGTCGCGGAGCTAGAGAAAGGCCTTATCCGCGAGCGAGTGGTGGCCGGCGTCCGACGGGCCCAGGCGGCCGGAAAGCACTGTGGCCGGCCGAAGGTCGAGCTGGACCTCCGGCCTGCGCTCGCGATGCTCGGGCAGGGGCACGGGCTCAAGACCACGGCGAAGGCGCTCGGGGTGTCGCGGGCGACGCTCCGGCGACGGCTGGTTGAGGCCGGGGAGTGGCCGCGCCCTGTCGAGGGGGTCCAGAAGTCGCCCAGCGAGGAAGCTGCGTAGCGCGGGCCAGAAGCAGGTCCAGATGGGGTGGCCAGAAGGAGGTGGTTTTCGGTTCTCTCGCGACGTCGCGACCGGCCGCGACACAGACCCTGGAAGTGCCGCGGGACGCCCCGCGGCCTCGCCCATCCTCACCCCACGAGCACGCGCTCCAACACCGCCCGCCCGGCCTTCGTGACGCGCATCGCCTGCTCCCGGCCCTGTGACCCCGCTGCGCGCAAGAGCCCCAGGTCCTCGAGCAACCCCATCGACGCCTGGAGCCGGTCCGGGGTGAGCGACGGCGTCGACGGCACCGACCCGGGCAGCAGCTCCCAGCCCCGGTCTCCCAGCGAGAACCGCAGTCGCCGCCCGGCCCCATCGAACCGGGAGACCGCGATACCGACGTGCTGCTGCAGCACCAGTTCCTCGAGCAGCTCCCCGACGACAGACCGCAGCGGAAACCGCCCACGCTCCGACCACCAACGAGCAAAGGTCAGCAGTGAGATCCGGGTCCGTCCCCCCGTCGCCGCGAAGTCGTGCAGCTCTCCGCCGTCGGGCACCCACGCTGACGTCAACGCCAGGCTGGCGAGCGTAAGCCGGAGCGCCCCGAGCGCAGCCTGTGCATCGTCCCCGTCCTTCAGGCCGACCCCGATGTCTTCCCAGACCGACCACCAGGGCCCACCCTCGTACTCACGCGTCCAGGCCTCGGCGTCGGGCAACACCATCCCAGCCGCATCGGCGGCGGACGCACCCCAGGCGTCCTCGAACGCGGTCCCCGCCACCACCGCATCCATCGCGGTCAGCATCCCGTGCACATCCCGAACGTCCGCGGCCATCTGCCGCTCCACGAGCGCCAGCCAGGTCTCCATCGCGAAGCGGTGAAGCTGGCGGAGCTGGAAGATCCGCCATCGCAGCGCCGTGGGCTGGAGGACCGCATGCAGCGGCTCTTCGTTCAGGTCGTGGCCGAGGAGCTGCACCCGGACGTCGTGCGGCTTCACCCCATCCCGGTGGTCCAGTCGGCGAACCCACTCCAGGAGGAGGGCCATGGTGACCGAGCGGTGGTCGTCGCTGCGCTGCCCATCGAACCCGAACAGCGCGTCGATGTAGGCCTCCCGCTCCGGCCGTTCCGGGTGGCCGGGGCCAGGGATGCACAGTCCGCGGCGGCCCAACTCCGTGGCGAGGTCCCGAGGGAAGGTCTTGGGGACGGGCAGTAGGGCGAGGCGTGCCACACCCGGCGCCTCTCCGAGTAGTTCGTCGAGGGCCTTCGCCAGCCGCACCCCGCGGTCCGTGGCGACGGCGACGCCGCCCTCGACGTACAGGAACCCGAGTCCATCCGTGCGCGCGGAGGGGCCGTACTGGACGGCGGCCATCGCACTTGTCTGGTGGGTGCGCCGGTACTCCTTGAACCGGAGGGGAACGGTGGCGTCGTCTCCCAGGCGGTCTCGGCTGTTGCTACCGAGCCCCCCACTCACGCCGCCGAGCTCGGGGCCCGCTGTCTCCTGCGCGACGAGCTGCACCGTCTCGACCGCCTCCAGGAACTGCCGCCAATCCTTCGAGGTGACGTCGCTCCGCCCCACCGCCTTCGCGGCCTTCAGGAACCGCCACGCGCACCAGGCGAGGATGGCGTGCTGCCGCGCCGACACCACTGCGTTGTTGTAGACGCCGGTGAGCTGGCGCAGCATGGCGAGGTTCGCCGCCCGCGTCCCGAGGAAGTCGACCCCCACAGAATTGTCGAACGTCGTGGCCGTCCAGGCCGGGGCGATCTCAGGCAGTGCGTCGCGCATCTCAGACTCCCTCGGACGGCAACAGCACGCCCCGGCAGATGCCCGAGCAGGGCTGGGGACGATGGGCCGCGAGCTCTCGCCGAACCGCCTGCGACAAGCTCATGTGGCAGCGGGGGCAGATGTCGGTCCACGGGAAGACCGCATGGACCTTGCCGTCCGGAAGCCGCACGAGGCGCAGTTCTTCGCGCGTCAGCTTCTCGCCCGGCGGGGCCGGCAACGAGCGGGGTTCCGTCTTGCGGAGGTGCACCTGGCGCCGGGCCCAGGCGAGCCAGCGGGGGCGCAGCGACGGCGAGGGGATGCGCTTCAGATCGCCGAGCAGCGCGTGCAGGCTGCCGTCGATGTCCACCGATCGACGAAGCGAGGGCGGCAACGCAGGCGACACCTGGGCCCCCTTCGGGAATGACGCCTGCACGGTGGTCAGGGCCTCTCGTAACGCCTCTCCGCTGAGCCCTGTCCAGCGCGCGCCGTGGCTGGACCGCCAGTGGAGCACGGCGATCTGCCCGACGAGCAGGTTGAGCACCTCGGGCGGAGCAGGCTCCTCCCCGCTGCGGAGCAACGTGAGCACCGGCGGCGCGCCCATCGACGGGCGGGCGCAGCACACGGCACGGACCATTCGGTCCACGGTGGCCCACAGGGCGGTTTCGGGCTCGCCGTCCTTCGACCGCAACCTGACCGCAAGCTGGTTCACCATGCCCAGGTAGGACATCACCAGCGCCGGCTGTTGCGGTGCCTCGGTCAGCCCGGCGCAGGCATCCCAGAAGGCCCGCTCGAACTCTGCGAGCGCCTCGCGGACCGGAGGCGGGAGCGGTGACCCCTCGCTGCCGCCATCGGGCGAGTCCCCGCCACGTTCATCTCCGTCGGCGATGTCGTCTGGCGCGGGCTCGTCCGACTCGATGGGGTCCCCGAGACGTCGAAACGCGGCGAGCATGGCCCGCTGGACCGCTTGGATGGTCCCGGCGGAGCCCTCCGCGGCTCCACCCACCGCCGCCCGGTTCACGCCCTCTCGCATCAACAGCACCTCGAGCGGAACGCTCGTCTCCTGGCGCTCGCTGCCGCCACCGTCCGTGGTGCCTGCTCCGGCCCGACGCCGCGCGCCCATCGAGCCGAGCGACCGCATGGTGCGAACGTGTTCGGCCGCGAACATCCGCAGCAGCTCGGCGTCCTCTTCTCCGGGGGCGTTCCGGCTGAGCAGCCGCCCCCAGGCGACCGACGCACGGCGCCAGCGTGGGCTCGCATCGAGCCAGTCCTCCTGTGCGAGCCAGGCCCGCGCCACCACCAGCGCGCCGTCGAGCTCCGCTTCGACCATGACCTGCACCGCTTCCGGGCGACGCTGCGTCCACGCGGGCGGCAGGGGCCATCGCAGCTCTCCCTCCGACCACGGGAGCGACCGCAGAATGCCGTCGTCGTCTCCAAGGCCTGCGCGGACCGTCTGGGGCGGGGTCCCGGCACATCGCACCGCCACCACCACGTCTGCCCCGCTCGTCCGCGCAGACAGGATCTGAAGGGGCCGGGCGGGGGGCTCGCCCATCTCGTCCTTCACCTCGTCGAGCGAGCCGGGGCCAGTGGCGAGCAGCGCATCCCACGCCCCCGGCGCACCACGGCGCAGCAGGCTCACCTCCACGTTCTTCTGCGACCAGAAGCCCGTCTGGGTGAGGTTCGCGGACCCCGAGAGCAGCCAGGACTCCGCGTCGTCCCGCAGCCGCACGACCTTGGCGTGTAGCGGGCGGGCAGACTCGCCCGCGTGCCAGGTCTCCTCCGCCAGCCGGGATGCCCGCACGACGGGCTCGGTCCAGCCGCGGGCGCGCGACAGCGGGAAGGTCGTGCTCGCGGTGCCCAACACCGTGACCGACGTGGCACCGACGTCGCGCGCGAGCCGGCGAACCGCGTCGCCGGTCGGGTCGTGGAAGGGGGACAGGACATCGAGCCTGCGCGGGCCCGAGCCGGCCGCCGGCCCCACGTTCGCCACCCACTGCGCGCCGATGCTTCCCTGGAAAGTGTCCAGCCAGCGCAGATCCGGGTTCGACGGCAGCCGCCCCCGGAGTCCTTGAACGGCCTGCCGGGCCTGCTCAATGGTCCGACGCGCCGGGTCCTGTCGGGGGAGCTCGCCCAGCAGCCCACCCAGCCACACCAGCAGCCCGTCGGCCACCTCGCGATTCAGCATGTGGGTCTCGGGGACGTCGGGAACCCCGTGGACCAGCAGCTCGTAGACCTCGAGGTTCCGCAGCATGCCCGGCAGCGTGAGGTTTCCGCTCCCGACCGCCAGGACGAGGGTGTCCGCCGTCCACAGCAGGCAGACCTTGGGGTGGAAGCTCCCGCCGTCACACGGGACCGACGACACCGAGTACCGAAGCCCCGGACCGGCCGCGAGGCGCTCCTTCAAGCTCTGCTCGACGCCGTGTGGGTCGGCCAGGATGGAGACCCGTGCCACGCCCCGCTGCTCGAGCGGCCGCAGCAGGTAGGCCTCGAACCAGGTGAGCGAGAGGGTGAACGTGGTGAAGAGTGCCCCGTCCGCGAGGGTCTGGCCCAGGAGTTCGACAAGCGGGAGCGTGTACGGCATGGTCTGCCCTCCGAGTCTGTCGATGGGGTCCGACAGAAGGGACGTGGTCGCCTAACGCCCAACGGGGGAAGGCGGCGACTGGGTTCGACCCACGACCAACACGCCGGCGTCCCTACTCCACGATCTGCAGCCGCCACCCACCGGTTCACGCTCGCTTCTCCAACCATGAACCGCTCGCCGAGCGACTTGAACGTCCCTTCGCCGGCCTTGTACGCCGCGACCACGCGCTCTCGCAGTTCTTTCGGATGGGGCTTCGGCATCTCGATCTCCTTGGATGCAGCCCGATCACCCGTCGCTCGTCGGCGCGCAACCCCCCGATTCGATCAATGCCGTTCGGCGCGACTGTATGATGGAGATTTCCTATCCATCGTCCGATCTAACCAAGCTGGTTGCTCGCAGCGGGACAGCAGAGTACGAGGAGACCGAAGAGTTGGCTTCTACGTATCATGCTAATACGAAATTGTCATGAAGCCCGCTTGAATGCCGCAGGCAATACATCTGCAGGCCACCAATGGTACCGCGTGTGTTCTGCCACAAGGAGCGGATCCGCGTGAATAGCCTGAATCCGCTGGTAGAGGCGTTCCTTGAGGTCGTCCAGCTTTGCATCTGTGCGGTTGGCCAAGGCTTCGTTGATCAACGGAAAGAGCCCTTCCGCCGGTTGGAGCGCGGGCGAATAGGGAGGAAGGAAGACGAGGTGGATGCCCGCAGGGACAATGAG
>CAZCUX010000065.1:0-10183 GCA_964502005.1 uncultured Enterobacterales bacterium | reverse complement strand
CTCCGAGTAGACCTGGGCCGACTCGCCCCATCAGAACCATAAGCGCGCCCTACCGCACATAAATCACTTTGGACCAATCCAATTGCAGCCGAGTATTGCATCTAACGCAAAGGCATAGACGCCGTTTCGGAGCGGCGGGAGGAGACCACATCGGCACAGTGGTGGAGGCCGCTTGCGGCCGGAGCCATTGTGACGATTTGGGATCCGACCATAGCGGAGATATGGCGTTTATGCCCAGTTGTGCGCAGTTGCGGTACACCATGAGATCTCAGCTGGCTACATTAGAGCCCGAATCCTTTCTATTGCAAGGAGGGCTGTTGGAGCCATAGCCATCTGGTGATTGCCGGGAACGGGACCCGCCGAGACTGAAGTCCCGTCCGGCAACGTGACAGTGGCCTCATGAATGGGCTCGTTGTCGGTGCCCCCCACCCGAGCGACAGACCAGTCGCGCTTCTTCGAGAGACTCCGCCGCCAAATGGCCTGCACGAGTTCGTTGAGTTCCACGATCGCCGAACCACGTTGAATTCGCGCATCCTGGGCCGCACCTTGAACTAGTTCGAGATCCAGGTGTTCAAGGAGAACGTAGCGTACAAAGTGTTCTGCCCCGTCCCATCCTCCCATTAGAAAGAAGGCTCCGACTAAGGCCTCAATGTGGTCTGATAATGGCTTGTCTCCGTCGACCTGGCCCTGAAGGACTTCGCCCTCTCCTGCGCGAATCGCATCGGCCAACCGAATCCGTCGAGCAGCTGTCGCAAGCGGGCCAGCACTGGTAGCCACGTTGCGAATCGCGTCGAGCGTCTTGGGCTCCCCAAATGGGTACCTACTCCACAGTTCCTGGGCCACAATCGCACCTAGGATTCGATCCCCAAGCCATTCAAGCGATTCGTGGTGCCGCTGGTCTTCATTCGGATTCTCAAGGCACCAAGCTCGACGGGTGAGTGCGACCTGAAACAACGAGCGATCGACACCTTCCAGAAGTCGGGGTCGCATTTCCTCAATCACTTCCTTGAACGGATGAACCATGAGAACTCCCTCGCGTTTTGACCAACGGCTCTCGCCAACGAATACTGTACCACCATCCGAGTGTACCCGTCCTCGCAGGCGCAGTTCTCCTGGAAGAATCCAGCAGGGGTGAAGCCCAGACTCGAGGCCACTACTTGAGGACTCCGAGACGATTTGGGGAGCAATTGCGCACAACGCCAAGGCATAGACGCCGTTGCCGGAAGCCGAAGTGGAGGGCATCGGCAGATTCGTGGAGGCAGCTTGCTGCCGGAGCGAGTCTGACGATTCCCGGAACGAAGGCTGGAGGTTATGGCGTTTATGCCCAGTTCGGCGAAGTACAGCCGGACCCCGGGGACCTGTCGCAATCCCGCCAATGCTCATCTCGGCATTCATCCCAACCAACGCCCAAAGGCCATGAGCAGCAACGGAATCAGAACGACCGTAATTGCTCCTCCAATCCACTTCTCGGCGCGTTCATCCACCCGCTTCTGGTCGCCCCACCGAAAGGCCACGAGAGGCAGATAGCCGCGCAGCCAACTGTCTATCCGCGATGCCCCAAGCAATACCAGCAGTCCGAAAACCGTCCCTCGAATGAACTGGTCACCGCTTGGACTAACGGCATTGACAACCTGTTGCCCTGTCGCATCACCACGAATGTACCGGAAAAGGAGCACGATAGACAGGAGCGCCATAGTCGCCATATAGGTGGCAATCACAACACCCGTAAACATAAACCTCCTAATCGGACTAGACCAGGGACGCACAATTAGAAACCGGGCGGAAATCTCCTTCGCAAGATGGTCGGCATCCGCTGGCGAAGCGCCAGAAATGTAGAACTCCGACGCAGGCATCCGTCCCACGTCGGCGTCATGGAGGAGCAGCTCAATCCTTGGAGTGGAGCCGCCCGATGCTTTGAGCTTGCGTATGCGCCGGTGTGTCAGGTTGTCGTACTCGAGAAGTGCATCGAGCGAGTCCATGGTCGCGTGCATCTCGCCTTCAAGCTCCGCCGTCCATGACAGTTCGCCGAAGTGCTCAGTGAGGTATTCGGACAACCCACGCATAAACTCCGGATCGAGTTGAAGAGCATGAACAACTATAGTTCGCTTCCGTGCAACGAGTCTGGCCATGGAGACCTCCGTGATTACGGATACCCACCCGCCGGCCGGGTCGGCCACACTAGATGTTCGCACTGCCAGTTCACATTCGGCATGGGTGCGGGGCCAGACCAGGGAAGCCCGCACGACTGCAGACAAATTGCCTGTATCAGGACATGGAGGCTGTATTTCGCCGAACGCCCAGGCATAGACGCCGTTGCCGGAGGCCGGAGTGGAGGGCATCGGCAGATTCGTGGAGGCAGCTTGCTGCCGGAGCGAGTCTGACGATTCCCGGAACGAAGGCTGGAGGCTATGGCGTTTCATGCCCAGTTAGCCGTCGTGTCCGGTGCCCTGTAACAAGCCCCTTATCTCGGAAGGGAGTCAGGCTCGACCTGGGCGAAGACAAATCCAATATCGTCTGGATACCGCCCGCTTCGTAGCCGCGGCATTTCCAGCAGTCGGTCGGCGGTTTCTACGGCCGAGTCCACCTGCATCGCGGCGAGGATAGCGCTGCGGCGGGCATAGTTGAACAGCCCGTCCGTACCAACCAAAAGGCGAATCTGCCTTCCGGCCAATCGATGCGAGAAGCGGACTGCCGTAGCCCGACCGGACCCGACCAGGGGCTTCCGATTCTGGCCCGAGGTGAGCTCGACCAACCGTCGGTCGATCAACCAAGCGGACGAATCTCCGACGGAAGCTCCGTGCACTTGTCGAGTAGCCGGGTCTACAACCACCACCACAGCGGTGGTCTGCCCGCCATCCCGGATTCGGCCACTTCGGTCGAGCATCTCGATCCACGTCGCGATGGAAGTCGCACTGGCAGTTGCGGAGGCCGGAATCTCCAAGACTGCATCAGCGGCATCTCCCCCAGCGTTCGAGTTGCCAGCTCCATCAGCCACAACAAAGACGTGCCGGTTGGTGACCAAGAAATGTCGGACTCGGTCCTGGTCACGGTGACCTGCCCGAACACGGACCTGCACAGGAGCTTCACGAGGTTCGAATGACAGGTCCCGGAGACTCCTGAGCACCAGCCCGCCTTCTCGCACGACGACCTGATACGAGTCGAAGTCGGAGCCATCCACCTCCAGTTGGAGACCCACGGTCTTCGCCCCAGCGGCTCGCAGTACGGACCAGCTCTTAACCGTAGCTCCCGCCAGCGCCTCGGCCGCATCAGACTCGGGACTCACAGGACCTTCCGGAAGAACAAGACTGTCCTCGATCTCCACAACAAGCGCACCGCCATCCACCTTGATGCGCACGCACTGGCCTCCGAAGCGGATTGCAATCGACTCAACCGAGGTCTCGTCGCCATGGACAACATGAACTCCTGTGACAGGAGTGCCTACCGGAAGCAGTGCTGGGGACGACCAAGGAGTGCTCATGCTTGGCAAATATCAGACGAGATCACTTTCGGACGAGGAGAAACGAGGCTGGAGGACATGACGGCTAACGCCAAGGCATAGACGCCGTTGCGACCGACGAGCGGCGGGAGGACATCGGCAGACTCGTGGAGGCAGCTTGCTGCCGGAGCGAGTCTGACGATTTCCGACCTCAGCGAGAAGGGAGTTATGGCGTTTCATGCCCAGTTGTGCGCAGTGGCGGGGCCCCACCACGGGCGCCGGGCCGACCGGAGAAAGACAGTTCACGGAGAACGAGGCCACCCGATGCCGCGAGTGCATTCGAAACAACGCCCAAGCCTACTGCTCGCGGTCATCGGGGTTTTGGTGCTCTTTTTAGCCTGCGCATCTCCCCCCCCGGTCACGCAAGCAGACCCGGTCGAGCGCACCGATGCGATGCCACCGTCCGTTGCCCAGGTCCCTGGTTGGACCTGGCCCACGACAGCCGAAGGAGCATCCGAAACCGCCCGCAAGGTCATGGAATCGATGGCCCAGACAGGCGGGCGACCAGTGCTATTGAGGGACGACGCCATCTGGGTGATGGCAGTCGAAGCTCGCTCGAACATGGATGTCGTTCGGCGGAAGCCAAGTGGGCGGTTGACGGGGCAAGGTGAGACCTTCACCGAGGCTGCACAGAATGCTGATTTGGACAGTCCGATCGACATCGTCATCAACGGCATGACGTACAGCCTCGACGTCGACCTCCACAGCCGGGGTTCCAGGAAAGCGACCCATTCCGATGCACATGGCCAAGCACTTCAGTCCGGGAAGGTGGAAGGCGGCCAACAGCTACGAAAGACCACCTCACGGTTCCACTTCGTCCAAAAGTCCGACACTGGCGGGTTCGACGCGAGTGACTGGGTTGTGGGCCCGGGCAATAAGGACACCGGGACAGGTCTTTCCGGTGTGATGGCGATTCTGGCGGACGGGAAGCGAATCGGCAGTCCAGGTGGAGTAGCCAACAAGGATTCCGACAAGCTGCTCCGACTACCCAAGGGTGCCGGGATGCCCTACATCGGAATCGACGAGAACCGTCAGCTGATTTGGATCATCGTGAAGACCTGGGGACAAGCTCAGAACGCCGACACAACCCGTGTGCAGGACGTCAGGGAGACACTCGCCTGGCTGGGGGTGAGGAACGCTGTCGCGCTGGACGGAGGGGACTCTGTTTGCCTCGTTGTGGATGGGCACGTCCTCGTTCGCCCTTCCGACTACAAGAACCGCAGCATACCCTTTGGTCTTCGCTTCTCCTGGACTCCCAGGACCGAAAAGCGCGGGAACGCGGCGACAGACTGGTAGCCATTGCGCACAACTGCCCAATACCACCACTAGTTCCCACTTGGGCGCGAGAAAGCCCAGGTGTCGGACGTGACGACAGTCGTCACCGGCAGCCATCCCCCCCCTTCTCGAGAAGACCGAAGTGGAGCACCACTGCTGTTGGCATGGAGTTTGCTGCGGAGTGAGGGAGCCGGAGGAATGAATGACCCCGCTTGCACTCTCTCAGATTCTCATTGAACGTGTTGGGCAGGAGATGCGCCTTCGCAATTATTCTCCACGAACCATCACCACCTATCAGTCATGTCTCCGGGCCTGGGCTCGGCACATCGCTCCGGTCCTGCCGCGAGATGTTGACAGTGAGGCGATTCGGGCCTGGTTGTTGGACCTAGTGGCGACGGGAGTGTCCCGCGCGACGCTTGACCAGCATGTGTCGGCGCTACGATTCCTGTACGTCGAGCTCTACGACCGGTACCAGAAGTGGCTTCAGAACGTGGAGAAGCTGGAGTTGCCTCCGTCGGACCCACTGGGGAAGACGGTCCAGTTCGTCTTGAAGCACTGGGATGCCCTGACCCTGTTCGTCGATGAGCCCTCCCTTCCGCTCGACACAAATGAAGCCGAGCGTGAATTCCAGCGCCATGCGAAGTTGCGGTATGCATCGCTGTTTGCGGGCAGTGTCGAAGGTGCCCGTCGTTGGGCCACTCTGTTCAGCGTGGTTCGGACCGCCCAGAAGTGCGGCGTGGATGTGGAAGCGTACCTGACCTGGCTGTTCGACCACATGGGCACGCATCGCGAGAAGCGGAATCGCTCTCCGGCAGAGCTGACCCCGATGGCGTACCGGGAGCTGGTGTCCGGTTCGCGGCAGGCAGCGTGAATCCGTAGGGGCTGGGATTCGGAACCGGTGACCGTCGGGGTTCTGTTGACCTGGTCTGGAGCGCCAACCAGTCCTGGTTCAGGCCGCGCCGCATCTTCTGTTGTCTCGCCAGCCCCAGGTGGGGGCGGGTCGATGGCGGGTGCTGGCTTGCCGGTGGGGCGCTCACGGCAGGGCGAGGCTGGTGGGATGGGGTGACGGATGCCTGCTGTCATACGGTATTGTGGAGCATAACAGCCATTCCAAGTACGAGGGGTGTTCATCGTGATGCAACCGAGTCTGCGCAAGAACAAGAAGATACGTCGGTTCCAACGGCGCTTGCGCTTGGCGCTTCTACAGGAAGCGCAACCTGCGCGCGTGAATACTCGCGACATACGGTGAAAAGTGCTTCCAAGACGGCGTAATCGACCCGTTGGGTGCTGCGGGGTGGGCTGCTTTTGGGACAGGTTTTGCGGCAACGATTCTTCCCAATGGGCGTTGTAGTCGCCCTTTCAGGAGACCATCCACGGAGACGACAACCAGGCCGATGGGGAAATCCCTTTGGTTTGTATCCCAACAAAACGTTGGAAGATTCCCTCGTTTATGTTGGGTTTATTTGGTGTATGTTGTGCGCGTAGGTTGCCTACACCATCCGTGCAGTCTCGGGCGCGATTGTTTTGCGGTGATGTCTGGCCGTTCGTGACGTGCAGGGATTCCGCGAGATGCAAGCCCTCCCGTGAACTCCGTGCCTTGGCCACGGCGCAGGCCAAATCCGACAACATTCGGTGCGCTGCTTCGTTTTGTATTTGGTGAGGGCCCTGCGATTTCGATATGGGCCTCGTCGTATGCGTCCGCTTTTTGGGGGCGGGCGGAGAGTAAACGGTGTCGCTGCTATACTGCTTGCGAGGGCGCGCGATGGTCAAATGGGGGGATGCTGTGCCGGAGATGGCGGACGGAGCGTAAAAACGGCGCGTTGGCCTTGTTGATTGGCCTGCGCCGGACCCACGGGGCGGATGGAGACGAAACCGGTACTCCGGCCGGGGGGCGCCTCGAAAGCCGCCGGCGCGGTGTTGTTGCCCGATAGCGTGCCGCGGAGGCGCTGCGGCGACGGCCAGGGGCGCACAATTGCCGAAAGAGTGCGAGAAGGGCAAACGGATCGGTGAGTGTGCAAAACGGACGTAGTGTCGGTGTTCCGCAGGGGTTCGATGCCGATTGTTCCGCGGGATTGCGCTGGCGGGCCTGCAACGATTCCGAAACGTACATTGAAATACCGAACGTTCGTTATAAATGCGCGGAAACCCTGGAGGTCCGATGCGCGCGTTGTTTGTTTCTCTCGGTTTGGTCTGCAGTCTCGTTGCTTGCGGCGGCAAGTCGTCGGAGGAAGGTGAAAGCACTACAATCGGCAGCACTACGGACGATACGACGAGCAGCGATGACGACGGCGGGTCTGCCGACGGTGGTTCGGGGGACAACGGCGGGGCCGACGGCGGGACCGATGGGGGCACCGCGGACGGCGGCGGAGCGGGCGGCGACGAAGGTGGCAGCAGCGGCGACGGCGATTCGGGCGGAACCGGCACCATTGGCGGAGAGAACTGGGATTGGGTGGTCGGCGAAGTCGGCACCTTGGCGGGCAACGGCGTTGCGGCGACCGTCGATGGCGCGGCGGGTGCGGCTTCGTTTTTCGAACCCAAGGCGCTCAGTTTTGCGCCGGACGGAAGCCTCGTGGTGGTCGAAGGCTCGGGCGCAGTTCGCCGTATTTTGCCCGATGGCTCCGTATCTACGGTGTCTGTCGACGAGGAGCTCCGCAATCCCTCGGGCGTCGTCGTTGCTGCCGACGGCGCGATTTTTGTATCGGACGCTGACCTGGATTGTATTGTACGCATTGACGGTAGCGTTACCAGCACGTTCGCGGGCACCTGCGGGCGCGCGGGCTTTGCGGATGGGGCCGCAGCATTGTTCGACCAGCCGCGTGGTCTCGCATGGGCGGCGGACGGCGCGCTTTTGGTTGCCGACGTCAACAATATGCGCATCCGTTCGGTGAGTGCCGCAGGCGAAGTGTCGACCATCGCCGGCATCGGCGGCTTTGGCGGCCCAACCGAAGGCGCGGCCACCGAAGCATCGGTCTATTTGCCGTTTGCTGTGGCGGTCGATGATGTCGGCGACATTTGGTTTTCGGGCATGGACCACTGTATTCGGCGGATTTCGGGCGGCGTCGTGTCCAATGTCGCGGGCCTTTGCGCCAACTATAGCAACACCGGCGACACGGACGGCGCGGCGGCCGACGCGCGCTTTGATAGTCCATGGGGCTTGTGGCTGGCGTCGGACCAGCGCCTCTTTGTCGCGGACACCCTCAACGACCGGATTCGTGTGCTGTCTGCTGACCGCGCAACCGTGTCGACAGTTGCGGGGGGAGCTTCGGGATACGTTGACGGGGACTACACCGTTGCGCAGTTTGCAATGCCGCGTGGAGTCGCCGAGCATGCAGATGGTTGGCTGGCGATTGCGGACAGCGCCAACAATCGCATTCGGTTTGTGTGGCCATAATCTACATGGAGACCGCGCCGTCGTGTGGCAGACAGCCGAAGCAATCCGCGTTGTCTGCTGACCTCCGCGACCGTCGAGGCGTATGTGGGAGGGATAGCACAGAGAGGGGTGGCAAAGTCGGTGCAGCAAACTGTCGGTTCGCAGACCGCTAGAGTGTCGAACCACAGGCCGTCGGCGCGCGAGCGGACGAACCGTTCGCGTGTTGGGTTTCGGTAGAGGGACGGGGCGGGACTCTGCGCCTGCGGTTTGGCGGGTTCGCCCCGCCGAAGCCCATGCACGCCGTTTGATACTGCCGGGTCATCTCACGGGCAAGTCGCTGTTGCGCTGCCGCACGCTGTTTTATGATGTTGTCCCCGGCCCCAATAAGACTTCTAATATCGCCTCGTCCGTATTTAGCCATGGCCGTAGTTTTCGCGTGCGCTCGATGTTGTCCATTTGTAAATGCGCCAGAAAGGACGGCGGTATCGTTTCATCGAGTGACAATACTTGCGTTGGTTTTCGCAATGCGGTGGCCATTCCCGCCTCAAACGCGCACCAAGTAGAGTCTTTGGATGCTTGGCTCAGCACATACACAAATCGGTCGGCTTGCCGGAGCGCGTCTTCAATGCGCCCGCGCCAATCGACGCCACTTCGAATGGAGTCGCCGCACAAAAATACGTCTACGCCCAAAGCGCGAAGTGTTTGTACGACGGAAATGATACGCGGTTCGTCCGCGACGGCATGTGAGAGGAACAAACGAGGGGATGGGGCGGCGTCAGGGGCCGCTTGTGGGCCGTCCAGGGCCGCATGGATGCGGGTCCACAATAAGGTGGGGTCTGGTGTGTCGGCGACCTGCACGCAACGCGCGCCGGGCAGTGCGCCGCGTACCCAATCGGCATCGGCGCCGATAACCACAAGGCGGGTGGTCTGTGCGTGGACCCGCGCAAGGTCAGGAAGCAGCGCAGACAAGTCGGTGCCATCGGTAATCACGACCAGCTCCGCCGTTCGTACGGGGCCGTCGAGTTGTTGCAGCGCGCTCCCTCCGCGGCTGTGCGCCAAGCGCAAGGCGAGTGCGGGGAAATGGTGTCCGGCGGCGAAAACGTGCGCAATCACGGGTTGCACGGGTCCACCGCATTGCCAGCCCGCGCTGCGATGGGAGCCGTCACACAACGGCAAGCGGCGCGATTGTCCACAGATACATCGTTGCATGGGTGTCCTTTGGTGGGTCTGCGGTTCTATTTTAGCCGCTTGTACAACGCGAAGCGGGTGTATGCGCCGTCGAAACACGCACGCCACAGGGAAGCGCCCCTCGCGGTGAGGAAAACGGGGCACCGCGCCGAACATCGGGGGAGGCTCCGTCTTCGTTGCACCGCGTCGTGTCGGCGCACATGCCGTTGCGTGGGCTGCCCCCACCCCGCACCGTGGTCCGCTGTGGACGCGATAACGACTCGCCCCCTCCGGCTGACCCTTGCACCCCAACACCTCCTGCCTCTTGGGGTGTGCCGCCCAGCGTTGGCCAACGTGTTGCGCAATGTTGGGGCCGCCGCGGTGGGTATACGGAATGGGGGCTGCGTTTTTGGGGTGTGCTACGTCAGCAAATGTCCGCCATGAATCGTTTTTGGGGTGGCGGTACTGGTTTTGTATGGGGGTGCGTGCGTTTTTGGGGCGTGCTACGTCAGCAAATGTCCGCCATGAATCGTTTTGGGGGTGGCGGTACTGGTTTTATGTGCGGTATCGTCGCAAATTGGGGGTGGCGGTACTGAACGGAGCGCCGCGCGGGCTCTATTTTGGCCCCGCGCGGGCGCTATTTTGGCTCCGCGCGGAGGTTGTAGGTCGGGAGTGCGACGTGCCAGCGATGTGGATGGGTTCGTCGCTTGGATGCAAGTATGAAGCGCTTGGGGCCTCGGGCAGCGGTTTTCGAGTCGTCTCCAAATGGGTGTCAAATAGTTTGGATTACAGGTGTAGTGCGTATGTGTCGCCTAATACGAAATTGTCATGAAGCCCGCTTGAATGCCGCAGGCAATACATCTGCAGGCCACCAA
>CAZCUX010000064.1:0-10729 GCA_964502005.1 uncultured Enterobacterales bacterium | reverse complement strand
CGCATGAGCTCATCCAACAAGGTCGAACGAGCTTTGACCTCTGCGCATGAGTTCATCCAACAAGGTCGAACGACCTTTGACCTCTGCGCATGAGCTCATCCAAAAAGTCGAACGACCTTTGACCTCTGCGCATGAGCTCATCCAAAAAGTCGAACGACCTTTGACCTCTGTGGTTGCGTTCATCCAACAAGGTTGAACGAGATTTGACCTCCGCGATTGAGCGCACCCAACACAGTCTCTCGCCTCCGCGCCCCTGCATCGAACACCCCGCCCTATCTTTGCCCGCAGTCTCTCTTTTTTTGACTGCCGCAAAGTTCGTCGGAAGCAATCGGATGTTGGGAAACCGCAATGTGGACACGAGGTGGCACCTGTGCGCTCACCCAATGCCCGCGCATCCACCGGTCACCCACTCCGCCCGGTCCTCCATAGGGTTCCGGGATGGCATCCGCGGAAGCCAAACAAACACTCATCACGAGCCGCAGGGTGCCTCCCGCAAGTCCGACTCGCCCCCGCCGCTGACCCGCCATCGCCCCTTACGCGCCCCAGTTCTTTCTATCCACGCGGCACTGCGTGTATCCGGTGTGCGCCAACGGCGCGGTGCGGGCCGCGAATCCCCGACGTTCTCCGTCCGCGTCCGTTGGAACCGCGTTGGTGCAAGGGCGCGAGAATGCGCACTGCCGCGAACACAGCCACATCCCCACCGCGTCCCCTGCTTCGCCCGAACGGGTCCACCGGGGTGCCAACGCCCCCGGCGCCGCTTGCACCGTGCCGCCTGCGCAGCGCCTTCTGCGGGCCGCCCACAGCGGCGGGGACTTTCGCGTTCGGGTTCACGCGAAGCACCGTCATTGCAAGTGGGTCTCGCGCGCCAGCCACACAACGCGTGCGCTGGCCGGCCCCTCCCCCCGCAGGCGACAGATGCGCCAGCGCGCGCACGCCACACAATGCCCCAGGCCCCACCCACAATCGCGCGCTCATCGCGGGAAAGGCCCCCCTCACCGCGTCTCGACCCTGCCTTCGCCGTATATTGGGTAGCAGCAGAATGATTCCTCGGGAGCCCACAGAATGGCCAAACCGTCTGACGACCGCAACGCCTCCCTCGGCTTTGAAGACAAGCTCTGGGCGGCGGCGGATGTCCTCCGCAACAACATGGACCCCGCCGAATACAAGCACGTTGTGCTGGGCCTGATTTTCCTCAAATACATCTCGGATGCGTTCGAAGAACGGCAGGACCAACTCATCGCGGCAGGCGACGCCGACCTGCTCGAAGACCGTGACGAATACATCGCGGAGAATGTGTTTTGGGTTCCCAAAGCGGCCCGTTGGTCGTTTATACAGGCCCAAGCCAAGCAGCCCTCTATCGGCAAAGCCATCGACGAAGCGATGGACGCCATCGAGGCCGACAACGCCACGCTCAAAGGCGCGCTGCCGAAGGTCTACGCGCTGCCCACCCTCGACAAGCACAAGCTCGGCGAGCTGATTGACCTCATCTCGGGAATCGGCCTCGGCACCGCCGCCCACCGCGAGAAAGACACCCTGGGCCGCGTCTACGAATACTTCCTCTCCCGCTTCGCCTCGGCTGAAGGGCGCGGGGGCGGCGAGTTCTACACGCCCTCCAGCGTGGTCCGCGTGCTGGTGGAGATGTTGGAACCGTATCAGGGCCGCGTCTACGACCCCTGCTGCGGCTCGGGCGGCATGTTCGTGCAGTCGGTCAAGTTCATCGACGCCCACGACGGCCGCCGCGACGCGGTGACGGTCTACGGCCAGGAGTCGAACCCCACCACTTGGCGCATGGCCCGCATGAACATGGCCATTCGCGGCATCGAGGCCAAGCTCGGCAAGCAGCACGGCGACACCTTCCACCGCGACCTGCACCCCGACCTGCGCGCCGACTTCGTGATGGCGAACCCGCCGTTCAACATCTCGAACTGGGGCGGCGAGCGGCTCGCGGAGGACGTGCGCTGGCGCTACGGCACCCCGCCAGCCGGCAACGCGAACTTTGGTTGGCTCCAGCACATCGTGCACCACCTGTCGCCCACCGGCACAGCGGGCGTGGTGCTCGCGAACGGCTCCATGTCGTCGCAGCAGTCCGGCGAGGGCGAAATCCGCCGCAAGATGGTGGAGGCAGACCTCGTGGACTGTATGGTCGCCATGCCCGGCCAGTTGTTCTACGCCACGCAGATTCCCGTTTGCTTGTGGTTCCTGGCACGCGACAAGGGCAACGGGAAGTTCCGCAGCCGCAAGGGCGAGGTGCTCTTTATCGACGCCCGCAAGCTCGGCCGCATGGAGACCCGCGTCCACCGTGTGCTCGACGCCGAGGACATTGAGCGCATCGCCGACACCTACCACGCCTGGCGCAACGTCGGCGGCAGCTACGAGGACGTTCCGGGCTTCTGCAAGGCGGCGACGCTGGCGGAGATGAAGGCCCACGACTTCGTGCTCACGCCGGGGCGGTACGTCGGGGCGGAGGAGGTAGAGGACGACGGGGAGCCCTTCGAGGAGAAGATGGAGCGGATGGCGGCGGCGCTGCGCGAGCAGCAAGCCGAAGGCCGGCGGCTGGACGCGCTGATCGGGCAGGCGCTCGGGGGGCTGGGCTATGGCGGCTGACTTTCCTGTGGTGGAACTCGGCGAGGTGGCGCAGCTTCAGGGTGGCTTTGCGTTCAAGTCGAAAGATTGGGCAGATTCTGGCATTCCGGTGGTCAAGATCGCCAACGTGCTCGATGGAAGGATTGACCTCTCGGGATGCTCATTCGTGCCTCGCCCTATCGCTGAACAGGCATCGCGGTGGGCGCTTGGGTCGGGTGACATTCTCGTCGGGATGACGGGATACGTGGGCACTGTAGGCCGAGTGAGGCAACATGACCTCCCAGCCTTGTTGAACCAGCGGGTAGGGCGCTTCGTCGCAGATCGCAGTCGTATTGAGCCCGATTTCCTGTTCTTCTCCGTTCGCAATCCGGCCATCCGCACCCAATGGGAAGCTCTTGCAAACGGGTCGGCGCAAGCGAACATCAGCGGTAAGCAGATTTGTAGCGTCCGTATCCCGCTCCCGCCCCTCGACGAGCAGCGCCGCATCGCCGCCGTCCTCGGCGCGCTCGACGACAAGATCGAGCTCAACCGCAAGATGAACCGGACGCTGGAGGAGATGGCCCAGGCCATCTTCAAGTCGTGGTTCATCGACTTCGACGGCCACGACGACCTCGTGGACAGCGGGATTGGGCCGGTGCCGAGGGGGTGGGAGGTCGGGACTCTAACGGACCTCGCCGACCTCAACCCGGAGTCGTGGAACAAGCGGACGCGCCCGGCATCCATCTCCTACGTCGACCTCTCCAACACGAAGTGGGGAGCGATCGAGGCCGTCACGGAGTTCCAGGCTGGTGATGCGCCTAGCCGGGCTCAGCGGGTCTTGCGTCCGCGTGACACGATCGTAGGGACGGTTCGGCCAGGCAATGGCTCGTACGCCTTGGTCGCTCGCAGCGGCCTGACCGGGAGCACCGGTTTCGCGGTCCTACGGCCCAAGGATCCCGAATCTGCTTCAATGATCTACCTTGCAGCCACGCGCAGGGAGAACATCGATCGACTCGCGCACCTAGCCGACGGCGGCGCATATCCTGCCGTGCGACCGGAGATCGTTGCGGCCACACCGACGGTGGTACCGCCGGCCGCCGCGCTGGCCGACTTCGCCGCCAGCGTGGACCCCTTGCTTCAACGTATCGCGACGAACAGGGCAGAGAGCCGCACCCTCGCCGAGCTCCGCGACGCCCTCCTTCCCAAGCTCATCTCGGGCGAGCTCCGTGTGCCCGAGGCCGCGGAACTGGTGGAGGCGGCGCCGTGACCTTCCCGACCGTAACCACCGCCGAACTGCGAACCGTCGAGTCTGTCCTCGACATGGGTGGTGGGTACGTCCTCGACTTCAGCAACCGGACATTCGCCGACTTCTTCCAAGAGCACGGCATCGACATCTACGAGCCACGCTTCGAGGAGGGGGGCACCTCCAAGGCGAACCGACTGCGGACCTTCCTCCGAACGACGGCCCCGCCACACAGCGGCCAGATCCTCGCGGCGTTGCTCGACTACCGGCAGAGCGGGAGCGGCGCGGACCTCCACGCCGACACGCTCGCCCGTTACGTCGCCGTGGTGCAGCGGCTCGGGGGGATTGCACCCGCGAGCGTGCGAGCCCAGCCGCAGGGGTCGATCACCGAGGCCGCGCTCCTCGCGCACCTGTTCAAGCCCGAGGTGTTCGCGCGCCTCCCTGGTGACGCCACCCTGCACGCGGCCCTCGTCGCCCGGATGCGTGAGGCGCAGCGGTGTGTGGAACACGAGGCGTGGCTGTCAGCGGTCATCCTCAGCGGAAGTGTGCTCGAAGGCATGGCCCTGGGATTCGGCACCGCGCAGCCCGAGCGCGTGAACCGCGCCTACGCGGCGCAGTACAGCAAGGCGGCACCCCGCCTTTGGGACTGGAAGCTGCACGAGTGGATCACCGTGCTCACCCGGCTGCGCGCGTTCTCGCCCAACGTGGAGAAGTTCGGCCACGCGCTGCGCGACTTCCGCAACTACGTCCACCCGGCCGAGCAACTCGCCCACGGCTTCAGCCCCGACGGCCACACCGCCCGCATCAGCTTCCACGTCGTCCAGGCCGCCGCCGAGGACCTCGTGCGTTTCTGCGAGGGAGACGCCCCATGACCTCGTTTGGCGACGCCCGTCAGCTTGGCGGAAAACGAGGTATTGAAACACGGATTGCCCGCCTTTGTGGACTTCGCCGAGCGTCAGGCGATGAACCGGCGGGCGATTAACCGGCGGGCGATGAAAACGGACGCATTGATTTCCGGGCTCGACGACTTCCCGTGGCTAGCCGAACGCTTGGTTCTTCAGCAAACCAACAAACGCACACCTCAGGTGGCGACCGTGCGTGGCACCTTCCGAGTTCCACCCCTAGCCCGACGGCTGAGGCAAGGCGGTGGCTCCCGAGGGGGACTCGGACATTGAACAGGCCATCGGAGCGACCGAGGCCATTGAAAGTAAACCTACAACAAAGTAGCCACAAACTGGGAGAAGACAAATGAGGCACAGGGTGAAAGATACCAACACGCATTCGCTCGACCTGGGCATCCTGAGGATATTAGACGAGCCATGGGGCATGATGGCAGCGGTAGTCGGCGCGGCTATTCTGTTCGGGCTAGGCATAGTGACGGGTGGTGGGGTCCGCGGGCTGGAAGCCTACATCGGCCCCGCGTCCGTCTGGGCATTTATTTCCGCCATCTGGATGCACAAGATCAAGTCTTCAATCGACATACAAGTGAAGCACCTGTTGAATGAAGAGCAACATCACCTTGCCCGAAGCCTCGAAGCGGCAAAGGCCCGCATCACAAGGAACGAACAGTGGATTGCGCAGGAAATGGCGGCCCTCGTAGACCTAAATAGGCTGTACTGGTCGCTCTACCCAACTATAACTCACCCAAATCCAGAAATGGACGATGTTTACGCGGCTGTGGAACGGAACCGCGACAAACACGTTCAGGACATTCGCAAGTTCCTTGATACCTTCGAAGTCTTTGTGCCCATAGGGGTGGTAGATATGGTCCGAGATGCGAAGGATAAATTGGAGTTCTCCTACTTCGACCCCGACGACCAACCCAACATTACCGGCTCAGGCAAGGAGGCTTTCGACCTCATGTATGGTGCCCGCCAATGCCTGTTGGCCCAAGTGGAACTCCGCCGAAAAGAGGAGGCTTCTACCTTATGACCGGCTTCGAGTCCGTCGCAGGACCCCCATGACGCTCCCGCCGGGGCGATTGACTGGGTCGCCTGGGTGGGCGACCGCTACGGGCATGTAGCCGAGTGGGCGGTATGAGTGCTGGGCAGCTTGGCACACGATGCAGACTCCCACACAAGGGATACGGAAGGTCGTACTGGCCGGGCTTGCAGGATCGCGCCAGACGGCCCGAGTTTGCTTTCCCCACGTCGCACGATACTGCGAACCCGAGCGAATCGCTTCACCACGCCATCGCCGCGGAGGACCCAGACCTTACGGAGTTCGCCAAATCCTTTCGGCGACTCGGCCACTGCTGCTTCGGCTCCCGGTACTTACAAGGGGTGGTCCACAAGTGGACCCCACGCCTCCGCTCCCGCGTGGACCGTCCCTTCTTCGTGGTGGGCCGAACAACGCCGGCCCGAGGCCGTCGTCGCCGACCTCCGGTCCCGCAGAGATATGCTTCCGGCTACGATGCGACAAATCCAAGAGCGACTCTCATGACCCCATTCCACTATGCCATCGTCCAAGCCCGCGACCCCTCCTTCGGGGCCGAGCGACGTAATGTCGGGCTAGTCGCGCTGAGCCCCGCGACCGGCAAGGCATGGATGTACCGGGGCGACTTGCGAAGCCGTGCGCACCTACTCGGCGACGATGCAGCATTCGTGCGTGCGCTGCTGGATATGCTCCAAGAGGAAGCGGGCGAGGTCGCGCGCGAAGGCTCCGCCGCTGCGGCGCATCACTGGCTGCGGGCGCGAAGCCGTCCGAGCGAGGACACCCTCGTACTCGCCCAACCCGCGATGGGCATAACCGCGGACCTTGACGCAGAAATGCTACGCTTGCGGGTGCGCTACCTCGGGAAAGCGCCGACACCGCGAAAGAGCGCCGCAGAGACGCTGCGCGACCGCGTGCTGCGAGACAACGGGCTCCAGAAGACCTTTGGGCCGCGGGAATTCGAAAGCGGGCCTGCAACGTGGAAGTTCCCGTGTGTGGCGGACGCAGGTAAGAATACGGTGGTCTTCAACGCCTTGCAGTTTGGCCAGCGAAAGCCAGAGGCCGTGCTGGACGCCGCTTTCCACAACATCGGGCGGGCGGGCGAAGTCCAGGCTTGGTACGGCGAAGTGCAATGGGTGACGGTCGCAGCAGGCCCGCGAGAGGGCAAGACCGGCGAAGCGTTCACCCGCGCCTGTGCGCTGATGAGCGAAGCCGGCCTCAACATCGTGCCACCCGAAGAACGACCCCTCACCGCAGCGCTCAACAAGTTGAACCTGCGCGGAAACCAACACACCCACGCTGAGGCTTGAACATGAGCGGCTTCGAGTCCGTCGTCGAGGAAGCAGCCATCGCATGGCTCACCGAGCTTGGATGGCAGCACGTCCCCGGTCCCGTCCTGGCCCCCGATGGCGAGGCCCCCGAGCGCGAAAGCTACCGTGATGTGGTCCTTGTGGGGCGGTTTCGGCGGGCGGTGGGCCGCATCAACCCCCACTTGCCGGCGGAGAAAGTCGACGAGGTCGTGCGCGCGGTCTTGCGCATCGACTCCCCATCGTTGGAGGAGCGGAACCTGGCATTCCACAAGCTCGTCCGAGAGGGCATTTCGGTGCGCGTGCGCAAAAATGGGAGCGAGCGTGGAGACGATGCGTGGTTGTTTGACCTCAAAGACCCAAACAACAACGACTGGCTTGTGGTGAGCCAACTCACCGTGGTCGACGGCAACAACAAGCGACGGCCCGACCTCGTGTTGTATGTCAACGGGCTCCCGGTGGCGGTCATCGAGTTCAAGAACCCGTCCGACCCCAACGCAACGATTGCGGGCGCCCACAACCAGCTCCAACTCTACAAGGACCAAATCTCCGCGCTGTTCACCACCAACGCGGTGATGGTGGTGAGCGACGGCACCGAGGCCCGCGTGGGCAGCCTCACCGCGGGGGTAGAGCGCTTCGGCCCCTGGCGCACCATCGACGGAATGGCCCTCGCGCCCGAAGCGCTGCCGCGCCTGCAAGTGCTGCTGGCGGGACTGTTCGAGCGACGACGATTCCTCGACTACCTGTACCACTTCATCCTGTGGGAGACAGAAGACGGGTTCGTAAAGAAAATCGCTGGATACCACCAGTTCCACGCGGTCAACAAAGCGGTCGCCGCGACTGTGCGGGCGTCATCGGAAACCGGCGACCAGCGGATTGGCGTCATTTGGCATACCCAGGGTTCCGGTAAGTCCATCTCGATGGTGTACTACGCGGGCAAGGTCATCCTCGAACCCGAGATGCAGAACCCGACACTGCTCGTGGTCACCGACCGAAACGACCTCGACGGGCAACTATACGCGCAGTTCTGCGCCGCGAAGGACTTGATCCCCAACCCAAAGCAAGCCGAGAGCCGCGAGAACCTCCGCGAGCTGCTCAACGTCGCTTCGGGCGGCGTTGTGTTTTCGACCATCCAGAAGTTCTCGCTCACCGAGCAAGAGCGCATGCTGCGCGCCCCGTTCCCGACGCTCTCGACGCGGCGAAACATCGTCGTCATCGTCGATGAGGCTCACCGGACCCAATACGGCTTCGAGACGCGCATCGACCCGAGCACCGGCCAAGTCACCGCCGGGCTCGCGCAGAACCTCCGAAACGCCGTCCCGAACGCGAGCTTTATCGGCTTTACCGGCACACCCATCGAGTTTGATGACCGCTCCACCCCGGCGGTGTTCGGCGACTACATCGACACCTACACGATTCGGCAGGCCGTCGAAGATGGCGCTACTGTGCCCATCTACTACGAAGCCCGCCTCGCGCGCATCGCCCTCGCCGACGAAGAGAAGCCGAAGGTCGACGACCAGTTCGATGAAGTCACCGAAGACGAGGAGGAGCCCACCCGCGAGAAGCTCAAGACGACCTGGGCCAAGCTAGAGGCAATCGTTGGAACGCCGAAGCGACTCGGAAAGGTGGCCGCCGACCTCCTCGACCATTGGGACCGTCGCGTCGAAATCCTCGACGGCAAGGCGATGGTCGTGTGTATGTCCCGGCGGATTTGCGTAGACCTATACAACGAAATCGTGCGCTTGCGCCCGGAATGGCACAGCAACGAAGACGAGCAAGGTGCCGTCAAGGTCGTCATGACCGGTTCGGGCGAGGACCCTGTCGCGTTTCATTCCCACGTTCGGGGCAAAGAGCGGCAGAAGGCAATCGAGAAGCGGTTCAAAGACCCCAACGACCCGCTTCGCATTGTCATCGTGCGCGACATGTGGCTAACGGGCTTTGACGTGCCGTGCGCCCACACGCTCTACGTCGACAAGCCCATGCAAGGACACGGTTTGCTCCAAGCCATCGCGCGGGTGAACCGACGGTTCAAAAACAAGCCAAGCGGCCTCGTCGTCGACTACCTCGGCCTCGCCGACCAGCTCCGCAAGGCCATCAGCAACTACAGCGGCGAGCGGGGCGAGAAGCCGGGTGTGCCGGTCGAGGCAGCGCTATCGGTCCTCCAAGAGAAGTACGAAGTGGTCCGAGACATGTTCCACGGCTTCGACTACCAGGGCTATTTCAGCGTGAAGGCCACCGACCGTCTCGCGGCGCTCGCGGGCGGCGTCAACCATATTTGCGGGCTCGAACCGGGTGACCCCGACAAGGCGAAGAAGCGGTATATCGAAGCCATGACGGCGCTCAACAAGGCCGCGGGCATCGCGCTGCACCTCGAAGGTGCGCGGCACCTGCGCGACGAAGTGGGCTATTTTCAGGCGGTGCAAGGAAACATCCAGAAGTACACGTTGCGCAGCTCGGGAAAGACCGACGCAGAGCTCCACGCGGCCATCCGACAGATTGTCAGCGGGGCCGTCACCTCCGAAGGCGTCATCGACGTGTTCGGGGCCGCAGGAATCCAAAAGCCCGACATTTCCGTGCTCTCCGATGAGTTTTTGGAGACGGTGAAGAAGTCCGAACACAAGAACCTGCAACTGGAGCTGCTAAAGAAGCTCCTCAACGACGAGATAAAGGCACAGAGCGCGCGCAATGTCGTCGTCGCGCGCAAGTTTTCGGAAATGCTCGAGCGCACGCTCCTCCGCTACCAAAACCGCACCATTGAGGCGGCTCAGGTCATCCTTGAACTGATTGAGATGGCGAAGGAGCTACGAGACGCGCCGAAGCGCGGCGAAGAGCTTGGCCTTACTGAAGACGAACTCGCCTTTTACGACGCGCTCGCCGACCACGGCGATGTACGCGCGCTCATGGGCGACGGCGTGCTCGCAAAAATCGCCCACGACTTGGTCGAGGCCATCCGCGGCTCGGTCACCATCGACTGGACGATGAAAGAGGCTGTGCGCGCCGACATGCGGCGCAAGGTAAAGCGGCTCCTTCGGAAGCACGGATACCCACCCGACAAGCAGGAAAAGGCAGTGGTGGTGGTCATCGAGCAGGCCGAGCGGGTGTGCAAGGACTGGGCGCGCGCGGCCTAACGGAGCGAATTGCCAAGCAGCGCCGTCATCGCGGAACACCCGAGCGCGGGTGGGACGCAAAGCCACCCATGATTGCGATGCCCCCCGTGGCCTGCACGACTCGGCGGCCAAAGAACGAAAACGCCGGGGTTCGCGGCTCCACCACAATGCGAGCCTGCGCCGGCCGCAGGTCCCTCGCGCGCGATGGCTTCGCTATCCCAACAAGGTCGAACGACCTTTGACCACTCTGGCTTCGCTATCCCAAAAAGTCGAACGACCTTTGACCTCTCTGGCTTAGTTATCCCAACAAGGTCGAACGACCTTCGACCTCTCTGGCTTAGCTATCCCAAAAAGTCGAACGACCTTTGACCTCTCTGGCTTAGTTATCCCAACAAGGTCGAACGACCTTCGACCTCTCTGGCTTAGCTATCCCAAAAAGTCGAACGACCTTCGACCTCCGTGCATGAGCTCACCCAACAAGGTCGAACGACCTTTGACCTCCGCGCATGAGCTCACCCAAAAAGTCGAACGACCTTCGACCTCCGTGCATGAGCTCACCCAACAAGGTCGAACGACCT
>CAZCUX010000063.1:0-10896 GCA_964502005.1 uncultured Enterobacterales bacterium | reverse complement strand
GATAGCTAAGCCACCGAGGTCAAAGGTCGTTCGACCTTGTTGGGATAGCTAAGCCAGAGAGGTCAAAGGTCGTTCGACCTTGCTGGGATAGCTAAGCCACCGAGGCCAACGGGGCGTCGACCTGCGCGTGCGAAGGTGACTACGCCGGCCGGGCCTTCGCCGGTTGCGCACCCTCTGCGGCGGTGTACGACGACGACGTCGACGTGTATGTGCTGCGGCTTGTGGCGCAGGCATGGGCAGGGGGGCTGTGGACGGAGGCGGCATAGAGGACGGCTTGCCGCGGTTGCCGTCCTCGGCGGTGGCCGGCCGGACTGCGGCGCGTGGGGGGCGCCCGGCGTGGCGGGTTCCCCGTGCTCCTGCGGCACGGCGCAGAGCCGTGCCATCTACCGTCCACCGCTGCGCCAGTTCGCGCTCCAGACCTTGGGAGGGTAGAAACGCGCGTCGCCGGTTGCGGTCTGTGTGGGGCCCCATGCGTTTGGCTGGGAGTTGTAGAGGGCAATCTCCGTCGGCAGTGGCGGCGTTTTGAGACACAACACAACGGGAAGCCGTGCTGCGACGGCCGGAAGGAGGCTGACCGGCAGCGTTTTGTCACCTGCGCGGGGCCGTGTTGGGTTTGTGGGGGAGGGGGGCGTCTGCTGGCGTTGGGTGACGGGGATTGGATGCGCGGAGGTGGGCTGTGTCGTGCGCTTCTCGGTGCCGACGCCAACAGCGGGGCAGCGGTGGAGGTCGGGGTTTGGGCAAGGGGTCAGAATCACGTGCGCAGAAATTGGGTCCCTCTCACCAAGGCGTGTGCGCGTATACTGGACTCGCTTCGCCTTGGTGGGCTCCTTCCCTCCACGGCAAGTTGTGCACGCGGCCCCCGCGTGCACGCGCCTCCTGCGTTAGACCTCGCGCGAGCGCAGCCCACGAGACGACCATGGCCAGAGCCAGCCAAATCAAAGCCCTCGTTCGCAGCCACGCAGAAGGCGACGACCGGCGGTTCTATGCCGTCGCGATGCAGGTGGCGGCGCAGGCAGCGCGCAGCGGGCACGGCACCTTCGCGCAGGAGCTGCGCGCGCTTGTCGATGCCGGAAAAGCTGGGTCCGACGAGGTCCCGAGCAGCCCCCGGTCGAGCCTTGTCCCACTGGTGCAACCCCAGGGCGAGCTCGCCGGCCTGCTCACCGTTGGCTACCCGAAGACCCGTCTGGCCGACATGTCGCTCTCGGAGGGGCTCTCTGCGCAGCTCCAGCGCGTCGTTCGGGAGCAACGGCAACGCGAGAAGCTGCGGAGCCATGGGTTTGCGCCGATGCGCAAGCTCTTGTTGGTGGGGGCCCCGGGTACCGGCAAGACCATGACCGCCGCCGCTCTTGCTGGCGAGCTTGGCTTGCCGATGTTCTCGTTGCTGCTCGACGGCCTCATCACCAAGTACATGGGCGAGACCGCCGCCAAGCTGCGGCTGGTCTTCGGCGCGATGGAGAGCACACGCGGCGTCTATCTGTTCGACGAGTTCGACGCGCTGGGGAGCCAGCGCGGCACAACGAACGACGTGGGGGAGATTCGCCGGGTGCTCAACTCCTTCCTCCAGTTTCTGGAACAGGACGGCTCCGACAGCATCGTGGTGGGCGCCACGAACCACCTCGGCCTCCTCGACAACGCGCTGTTCCGGCGCTTCGACGCCGTCCTGGAGTACGAGCTGCCTTCGACCGAAATCGCCGTGCAGGTGATGAAGGCCCGCTTGGCGTTGCTCCAGACCCGCGGCCTGGACTGGGCTGCGGCGGGGCGTGCCGCCGCGGGCTTGAGCCACGCCGAGCTCACGCGCGCGTGCGAGCAGGCCGCAAAAGACGCCTTGTTGAATGACACCACCACGCTGCAGACCAGCGGTCTGGTGTCTGCCTTGGAAGAACGGCGCCGCATGCGCCCGTAGCGACTGCTCGAGACAAACATAGGGGACCACCCATGCCGCAGAGCCGGGATCGACCGCACATCGTCGTGCCTGTCGACAGATTTCGCGTTGCCGAACCGTACACGCCTCCGCGCGTTGGAGGCAACGGCAGGTCCCCTGGTGAACCGGCTGTCGGCCGAGCGGCCCACGGCCAGGCGCTTGGCGCGAAGCTCAGCGCCGCGGTCCAGTTGGCCCAACAGAAGCAGGATGCGGCAACTGTCGAAGTCGAGGGCGCCACGCCGGGTCTCTATTTGGAGTTTGCGTCGTTCCCGGGGTGGGAGCTGGCCGTCGAGAACATGGGTCACAAGACCAAGGACATCGAGGTTGTGGCCGTCTCCCGACGCGCAGTCGAGGCGGATGGCCAAGAGACCTTCGTGGAGGTCGCCTCCGTCTTCGTGCCCGACGGCAAGGTGGGCCACTTCATCGACCAAATCGAGAAGTACACCAACCAGCCGCCCCGCCCCAACGAGTCGACGCGCGACAAGGTCTACCACTGCGTCGCTGACCTCCGCCTCGCCACCCTCAAGGCGCTGTGGACCGACGACATCACCCGCTTCCCCGACACCCCCAACACCCAAATCTGGTGGGAGGTCTGGCTTCGGCACACGGACGGCGAGGAAGTGGCCCGTTTCCGCAGCTTCGCCAATCAGTCCAACATTCGCCTCGGTCCTCGCCAGTTGCGCTTCCACGACCGCACCGTGTTGCTCGCCTACGCGGCACCCGACCAGCTCGCTGCGTCCCTCGACGTCCTGGGCGACCTGGCCGAGCTGCAACGGGCGAAGGAGACCCCCGCCTTCTTCGTGAGCGAGCACCCCGACGACCAGATGGACTGGGTCGACGACCTCCGTGCGCGCACGATGCCCGCGCACGACGACGCCCCCTCCGTGTGCGTTCTCGACACCGGCGTCAACCGCGGGCACCCGCTGCTCCAGGCCTCGCTCCCGGAGTCCGGCTGGCACACAATCCAGCCGAACTGGGGCAAGCACGACCATGGTGGACATGGGACCCAGATGGCTGGCTTGGCGCTCTACGGCGACCTCGTGCCGGTACTCGAGAGCAACGCGCCGGTCCAGCTCCAGCACCAGTTGGAGTCGGTGAAGCTGCTGCCCCCCGTGGGGGACAACGCGCCGGACCTGTATGGCGCCATCACCGCGGAGGCCGTGGGGCGGCCCGAGGTCGCAGCGCCCCATCGACGCCGGGTCTTTTCGATGGCGGTGACCGCCGACGAATCGCGAGACCGCGGCGCCCCCTCGTCATGGTCTGCGGCGGTGGACGCGCTGGCGGCGGGGCGCTCGTTCGATGCGGACGCTGGCGGACTCTTCTACTTCGACGACGACCACCCCGAGCGGCGCCTGTTCGTCATCAGCGCCGGCAATATCACCGCCCCGGAACCCGAGCACCTCAACCGAAGCGACACCGAGTGCGTGCAGGACCCAGCCCATGCCTGGAATGCCCTCACCGTGGGCGCATACACGGACAAGGTCACGCTCGGGGATGACCCGGACTGGACCGGCTGGACACCGGTGGCGGAGCGTGGCGAGCTGTCCCCGTGGAGCACCACCTCCGTCACGTTCACGCGACCGTGGCCCATCAAGCCCGAGGTGGTCCTAGAGGGCGGCAACGCGGTCACCGATGGCACCGGCAACGTTGACACTTGTGATGACCTCAGCCTGCTCACCACCTACTACCTGCCAACGGTGAAGCCTCTCGTCTCCACCAACAAAACCAGCGCAGCAACCGCACAGGCCGCCCGCTTGTGCGCCATCATCCGCGCGAACTACCCGGCGCTCTGGCCCGAGACCGTCCGTGCCTTGATGGTCCACTCCGCGCGGTGGACCCCTGCGATGCAGGCGCGCTTCGACGTCGCACAAACCAAGACCAACCGCGAACGGCTCTTGCGGCGGTACGGCTACGGTGTGCCCAGTCTCCCCCTGGCCCTTCGCAGCGCCGGTGATGCGGTCACCCTCATCGTGCAAGACACCATCCACCCCTTCCGCAATACGCGGATGAACGAAATCCACGTCCATGCCCTACCCTGGCCCACCGATGTGCTCCTCGACCTGGGCGAAGCCCCCGTCCGGCTGCGGGTCACGCTGTCGTACTTCGTTGAGCCGAACCCCGGCCGCCGCGGGTGGCGCACGAAGCACCGCTACCAGTCTCACGGGCTCCGGTTCGACGTGAAGGGCGAGACGGAGTCCATCGACGAATTCCGCAAGCGCATCAACAAGGCTGCGCTGGAAGAAGGCGAGACCAAGCCCACCAAGGACCGGCAGGCCGGCGACTGGTTGCTCGGCCCGAACGTGCGGGACGCCGGCTCGCTCCACTCCGACCTGCTCGTGGGCCTCACCGCCGCAGAACTCGCGGAGCGCGGCGCTATCGCGGTCTACCCGGTCACGGGCTGGTGGAAGGCGTCGAAGCGCGGCGACCGCAGCGCGCAGGGGGCCCGCTATGCCCTCGTGGTCTCTATCGAGACCGATGCGGCGGAGGTCGACCTGTGGACCCCCGTTGCCAACGTGGTGGGCATCCCCGTCGCGGTGGTCGTGGGCTGACCCGAGGCCGGCGACCCGCGATGTGTCGTACTCGTTGGCCACTGACCCGTCCTCGACGACCGCGCGCGCTGCGCACCTGCATGCGGGTCAGACGCGGCGCATCGCGGTGGTGCAGCGCTTTGGTTCGGCGCGGAGATGGAGCCTCCGCCCAACGGGAGAATGGACTTGGAACCGTGGTGCATTGTGTTGGGGTTTTGTGTGCGGGGGCGGCCCGAGAATGCGGTGTGCTGGCGCCTCCGCAGCGCCTTACCGGTCCCCCCACGCGATATTTGCGCCCCGCCTTCTGTTGTTGGCTTCCGCGGTTGCCATTTGGGGAACCCTATGGTGGGCGTGGTGCGCCTGACTGGCGAGGTCGGGCGCTGGCGCGGGGGTCGTTGCGGCCGCCTCCCGTGTTGGCTGCCGTGTCCCAACCACCCGATTGCCACCGCCCAACGTTGCGGAAGCCATAAAGAAACGTATCAGAAACGAGGGGATGCTTTGTTTCGTGTGAGCGGGTGTGACCGGGACTCCGGTCGGGGCGGGGAGACGCCTCCCAAGTGCAACCCGAGCGCTGGGTCGGGGTGGTCGTCGTGCGCCGGATGGGCGAGGTCGGGCGCTGTCCCAGTCGGCAAGGGGCCCGTCGCAGCGGAGGCGCACTCCGGGTCGGCCTGAAGCGAGCTGCGTTACGGGCCGGCGACCCTCGATGTCGCTGCGGGGTCGCGGGCGTTGCTCGGGGGCTGAGGTTGCAGACGTCGCGCGCTGCCGACGCGGTGGTGGCGCTGGGATGGACGCTTCAGGGGGGGCGTTTTGGTAGAGTCCGAGGGGCGTTGTCGCTTCCTCCATTCCCAGGACCGCCAGTTGTGGAGCTCGACTGCCAGCAGCGTGGAGGGGGACATGGTGTCCTCGGGTGCAAGGTCCATGGGCGCGCCGAGCTGTGAGATTAGCACAGGTGTTCGGCGAGGTACGCGAGGGCGTGTCGCGCGTGGCGGTGGGTAGCCCGTTTGGCTGCGGCCTCGAGTGCGGCGCGGCGTGGGTCGGGGGGAGGAGTTTCGGGCTCCTCGGACTCGTCAGAGTCGCGGACGAGAACGGGCCAGGAGGGGGACATGCCGAAGGCGCCGGTGCCTTGGAGGACTACCTCCAGCCAGCGCTCGCGGGTATCTCGGTCTGGCGTGCGTTCGGAGACGGCTGCAATGCTGTCGAGCAGGTCGAGGTCGAGCCCTCGGCTCGCGAGCAGGGTTCGGGCAAAGGCGACCGGGTTGTCGGCTTGTTGGGGGGAGTGGAGGAGCTCGTCGACCAGCTTGGCCATGTGAGAATGAGGGAGGGCGCGGCACAAGGCGTCGAAGACGGCGGCGTTGCATGTGAACGGCTGAAGGTCTCTGGGCGCCGCGCGCAGCGCGGAGGCCACGGCGCTCGCAGGAAGTAGGCAGTCCACGTCTCGCGCGTCCAGAGTGATTGGTGTTCTCTCGATGAACAATTCGAGGAGCTGCCACCATGTGGCCGGGTGCTGCTCCATCAGGAGCGTGACAGCAGGTTCGAGGGAGGGTGTCCATGGAATGAGGAGGTTACCCCATGAGGGGTCGGTCTCGGGCTCTTGTTCGGCCAGCAACAGGAGCCGCCTTACGACTGTCTGGTCCAGAACCCGCTCAGTCACGGCCAGGTAAGCGGGTCGGTCATCAGACCTGGAGCCACCGACGAGGTTGATGGGAACCGCGCCGTTCGGCGGGCGAGACAGCGACCAGAACAGCGCCTCCGCGTCCCGCGGGTCGATGGGATGGGCCTTTGCGTGGCGATTGCACCAGCTGGCCACCGCAGCGCGGGCCCGGCCCGAAGGATGGCGGGCCAGCCTCATCATCGTGCCGATGGCCTGCCCGGGCTGGGTTGTGGCCTCGTAGAGTTGGACCAATGCTACGGCCTCTTCTGCAGGTACCTGCTCGGGCTGGTTTTCCATGCGAAACAAGGCCAGCGCCAGCCCGAGGCTGTCGGGTCCGGGTACGCCATGTTCGCGGCTCCTTCAGCTCGCACGGAAGTTTACCGTGGTCACGGTACTTTCGTGCTGTTTTGCGGTGCATGTCGGCCCGCATGGTGGCCTTGCCGAGTTGGCCATGTTTCTTGCGTTCGTCCATCAGCTTTCTCACCTGCCGGTTTGTTACCACGCTGGGCTCCTTGCAAAGGCAGGGTGCGTAGCGGGCATGTGTCAGACCTGGGCAGCGATGGTTAGGAGTAGTTGTCGACCATGGGGTTGTTTATTTGTCGCTGGGCACACGTTCGCCCGAGGAGCCGAATGGGAACATCACAAGTCCGGTTCTTTGAGGGGTGAGGGCGCGCAACCGCCCCGCTTACTCCACATGAATTAGCATCGGAACAAAGCGGTGCTATTGCGTTTATGCATAGTTAGACGCCGCAGCATCGGTGGCTCAGCGATTCAACTCCCCAACTTTTCTTCCGGATTTCGAGGGAACCATACGTTGTCTGTTCTCAATCAGCTTGTTTGATGACGAAATTTCAAATGTCGAACTCAGACTCTGCCTAAGTTGGTAGGAAACTGGCATAATATACATGTGGTGCCACACTATGTGTCGCATTAGGTAGGCTATGAACCTATTGTTACTGTGCGTCCGATAAACGCGCTGTGCAGGCACCATGGGAAACTCAGAGAAGTGGTCCATTTGGATTGTGACGTCAGCGATCTGATAAGTTAGATCGCTTTTATCTTTCAGCACTCGCCCGTAAACGGGCTCCAATTCTTCCAGTCCGACCGATTGCGACAAGTGTTTCATAATCCCAAATAGAGCGCGCTCGCTTATTCCAAACACGAACGCATTCGCCCCCATAGCGACTTGCTTACGCGAGGATTCGGGATGTAGCTTGTGGATCCATTTAGCGACATCGGCAATGATCTCCTGGCCGTTGGTCTGAATCATCCCCATGAGCCGGCCGGCCACTCTAAAGGAAAGAGACATGCACTCTTTGCACAATTCGATCTTTCTTGCACCTTCAAGCGACCCGGAAAAGTTCCGAAGAACTTGTCCAAGGACTTGAACGGTCTTAATCGCTCCGGCAATCTTCATCAGCTCATCAATCTCATCGTCGCTTTCCGGCGCGTCCGAGAAGTCTACCGGCTCAATGGCCACAGATTCACTTTCATCCCATCCTGCCTCCTCATCCTGGCGAGCCAACTCCTCGCGACGATTCTTGTCGTGGTCGGTGGCGAGGTCTATTGCCAACTCAGGCGTCGCGAAGTCAAGGCGAGCAAGGAACGCGGTCTGCTCAGGCAGATTACACTCCTCGACATCCGCGTATGTCTCACGGGCTGCATCGAGCATTGTATCGATGACAAAGGGATCCTTCGACAGGTAGCATAGAAATATCATCACGTTTGAAGCGTCTTCGTGATGCATTCTTCGACACAGTGACTTTACACGTTGCTTTGTTTCGTCGCTCGTAAGAGTGTCCCGTAGGAAGCGCGCTAAGAAATAGTAATACAGATATGGGTAAGAAAATCGAATGGAATCTTCATCCCGGCGGAGAATGGAGGATGTCAATAGCAGCTCAATGCGGTTCCCAAAGTCCTCGTTTATGCAGAACCGATTCACATAACCCGCATGCCATCCTTCGAGTTCACGGTTCGACAGCGCGCGGTCGGGTGTCTGCGCCATCTCGCGCGCCAACTCCGACAGATACTTGTAATCGGCATCGATAGAATTTGTACCTCGCGCCACCCTGGCCAAAGATGCCGTAATCAGGGTCTCATAAAGATACCCCTGCGACCCACTGCTCGTGTCGGGCCGCTGTTGATTCTCCAGTTGCTGAAGAAGTATGAGGCAATATACTGGTCTTGCAGGAACCAAACTTCGCCCGATAAGACTAGTAAGAGTTGCTTCTGCCTGGTTTGAGCGACGAATTAACTCATTTTCATTAATTTCATCGCCCCGTCCAAGCGCAAACCACCGTTTGACAAGTTCACTCCGTTTGACATGTCCGAACTGCAGTAACTCCGCGTGACTAAAGTCAGTAATAAGCGGTCCGGCGTTGTCGCTCTCATTTCCTGTGGCTGCCAGATCCTGCCATCGAGATTCCTCTGAGCCCAGCAGAATTACTCGGTCAAATAGACGCATCCAGTAACGAACCGCTCTTTCCGAAACGTCTTTCTTCATCCGAATGGCATGAAAGTCGTCCACGACGAGGATCCGTTTCGTCACTGGTAGCTTGGTGAACTCTCCCCAGCAGTCCTTGCCATATTGGTCTTCCACCGCGCTTTGAAGCCATTGCTCTGCGGCCGATTCGGATCGCAACCCCTTTTTATCCGCCCCTTGTAGCAGCAACGGAATTCCACCCTCTTCTCGAAGATCAAGCATCAACCGCCGAGCGACAGTACTTTTGCCCGACTTTTCTGCACCCATCAGTAGTACATGTTTCTCTCGAGCAACAAGCGCCCGAACTCCCACTACACCATGGACTTTGGAGCCGCCAAGGACCTCCATTTCACGCACATCAGGATACACGAACACTTGCCGTAGCCCGATTTGCCCAATCTTGGGATGGGAGACATCAATCCCCAGGCTATCAAGCTGCCGCCGAAACTCATCGCGGAAGTTGAATTCCTGTCTTAGTCTATCGCGGTTTCTCAGAAACCCTTTGCTCACTGTTTGGGCGACAGACTGGTAGGAGTCGTTTTGCCACTCAAATTTATGCAACCCGAATGACTGATGCTCTATGTCTACGGCCACCACCGCGAACTGTGAGTTATTTGGATCCCAGGAGTCCTGTAGGACTCCTCCCTCCACGAACTCGATCTGAGCGCCCGGTGAGTGTGCACGGGAATAGCTCGCGGGTTCGTGCTCATGCCCTGTGAATACTACATCTGCAGTTGCCTGAAGTCGCTCACGGAAGACTTTTCCCTCCTCGGGGGTGAACCACGAAATTGGATGATGAAAGAGGGCTAAGACGAGGTCGTCAACAATCTCCTGCGGAGTTGGTACAGGATGTGGAAGAACGCCACTGGGAATGAACAATGACCCGTGCTTTTCATGGATGGTAGACATCCATGCGGAGTTGTACAACTCAAACCGGACGTTCGCTTTACCCACCTTTAGTCTCACGGTGCGATGGATTGAAGCTGCGTCTTCGGTCAGGGAAATGGCCTCCAGGTCAGTGCAAAATTTGCTAAAGTTGGCCTGCACCCCAACGCACATCTGTTGGACTCCGGGTTTCACTTCTCCTGGCTTCAGGTTCTCGACCAGCGAGTCTCGGACGTCGTTGTTTTGGCCAAAATCACAGTCGTGGTTGCCTGGAACCACAATCAACGGAAGTCGTACCCCAGTGCGTTCCTCAAGCTCGTCAAGCAGGATTTTAAAGAAGGAGCTTGCCAATTCGTACTCGGCGCCCGTTCCCGAGAAAGCCACATCACCCGTCACGACGATTGCCGTTGACGTAAAGTCGAGAGCCATCGCCGAGATGGCAGCGGCCATTGCAGGTTCCCGACCCTTTAGGGCGTTAGTACCATTCGATCTGAAGTGGATGTCACTCAGGTGAACAAGTTGGACTTTCACTCGAACCTCCGTGTCCAAATCTTGTATCCGTTGGGGGCGCTGGCGGCAAATGCGCAAGGCATCGTTCGAGACAGCGTCCAAGCCCTGTCGTAACCCGAAGCCACGGCGTTTGGTAGGCCGCTAACGAGGTCGGATATTGCTCGGTAGTGGGCCAGGTACCCAGCTCCCCGCCGCATGTCGCGGAGTCGAGAACCGCCGCTCGAGCCAACTCTCCGAGGTCATCGGTGCGGGTCCAAACCGGCCGGACCCACCGATATCGGAAGCCCGTCAGGCATACGGACGTGCCCCAGAAAGTCTGTGTGACCTAGGCTCCTGTGTAGGACATAGCCGAATACGCGCTTCGTCTCGCGGTGCTTATCGGGGATCCATAGGGAGGTACAATTATTATTGTTTACCGTCTTATTGATAGGATTCGGATAAGAGCACAAACGCCTCTTCATTCCTACCGAGCCGTTTCCCAAACACCCGATTGCCGCCGCCCAACTTTGCGGAAGCCAAAACAACCAACCTTTCGTGCACTCGGAACGCGGGGGCGACGGCTACGCGTATCTGCAGGGGCGCGCTCCGGTTTGGGGGATGGTGGTGCGGGGCGGGGGTGGACAAGCGGGGAGGTCGCGTAGGGCGAGGGTTGGACGAAAGGTTTTGGGTGCGCTCAACCACAGAGGTCAAAGGTCGTTCGACCTTGTTGGGTGAGCTCAACCACAGAGGTCAAAGGTCGTTCGACTTTTTGGATGAGCTCATGCGCAGAGGTCAAAGGTCGTTCGACCTTGTTGGATGAACTCATGCGCAGAGGTCAAAGCACGTTCGACTTTTTGGATGAGCTCAACCACAGAGGTCAAAGCACGTTCGACTTTTTGGATGAGCTCATGCGCAGAGGTCAAAGCACGTTCGACCTTGT
>CAZCUX010000062.1:6632-10977 GCA_964502005.1 uncultured Enterobacterales bacterium | reverse complement strand
AGCTCATGCGCAGAGGTCAAAGCTCGTTCGACCTTGTTGGGTGAGCTCATGCGCGAAGGTCAAAGGTCGTTCGACCTTGTTGGGTGAGCTCATGCGCGAAGGTCAAAGCTCGTTCGACCTCGTTGGCTCAGTCTATGCAAAATTACTATGTTGGCTCGGACTGCGCGGGCGAGGGGAGGGGCCAGGCGTGGAGCGGTTGGGACGGCGTGGCCAGCGCTTGCGGCGGCGTACAGCGGTCTCTTCGCCTTGGCGCGCACGTTGGCGCACCGGTCGGTCCCCCGTTGTATGCGCGGGGAGAACTGCGCGGCGGTCGCTGGCCGTGCTCTGGCCTTGTTCCGATAGCCATGGCACTGAGGTCGAACGACCTTTGACTTTGTTGGCTTAGGGATGACAGAATGTCTTGCGAGCTTTGACCTTGTTGGCTTAGCGATGACAGAGTGTCAAAATGGCGCTTGGCAGACCTGCGCCAGCCCGCACCGCGTGATGAAAAGCGGCTTGGCAGAGGTCGTGGCGCTGCGCCGCCTGCTGCAAACGCTGCCCGTGTCCCATCGCTGCACGCACACTATGGGAGCAAGAGGGCTTCGAGCGCGTGCGCTCGTGGGTTCGGAGGACGCCCTGCGCCGACGTTGACCTGCGCCGGTCCTTCGTGGTGGTCTTGCGCGCCGCTGTCGCGGCCACCCGACCCGTAGTATTCCCTGTGTCTCGGGGGGCCCGCTCAGCCAGCGCGGAGACCGCGTGTGCGCACACGTCCGTAGACGAGCCCCACCACGCCGCCCACCACGAGCAACCACGGCCACAGGGGTCGCGTGTGGGGCAGTTTGACGGTGCGCCGGCCGTCGCCGATGGCCACCAAGCCGGCCCACTGCCGCTCGGGTACGCCGGCGGCGTGTAGCTCGGCGCGCACGGCGCGGAGCGCGTGGTCGACGGGGAGGCCGTCGGCGAGGTGTGGCGCGAGCAGTGTAAAGAAGCGCGCGGCGTCGGCGTCGGGTAGGGGCCATAGGCTGCCGACGACCGTGGGTGCGCCCGCGAGGAGGAATGCACGGGAGAGGCCGTCGAGGCCGTCGCCTTGCAGCACGCGGCCGCTGGCGCCGCGGCACGCGGACAGCAGCACGACGGTGCCGCGGAGGGGGAGGTCGCGCACCTCTCGGGCTTCGAGCAGGCCGTCTTCGCCGTTGCCTTCAGCCAGGATGAGCGCGTGTCGACCGGCTTCTGCCGAGGGGTCGCGGCCGTGTGCGGCGATGTGCAGCAGCGAGGGCGGCGCGGAGATGCTGTGTAGGCGCGCTTCTTGTGCTTCTTCGCCGAGCCATACGGTGGCGCCCAGCTCACGGGCGACGGCGCGGGTTTCCCAATGTGCGGCGGGCAGCGCGGGCAGCGCCTCTCCGGCGGCGTTGGGCCACGCGGGGTCGCCGAGGGACATCGCCGGGCCGTTGGCGTCGTCCATTCGCTCGCGGAGGTGCAGCCAGCTGGTGATGGACGGCACGCGGGACAGCGCGACGTGGGTGCCCCAGGGGGCTGCGTCGGCGGTGGGGCGGAGCACGGCGAACGGCAGGTCGTGGAGGGGGCCGTCGAGCACGAGCGCGACGCGCGTGGGTGCCTGCGCGCGGTCGAGCGCGGCGAGGGCGGGGCCGACGGTTTGGTTCCAAATCGCGACGGCGGCGCGCGCGGTTGCGGGACCGCTGTTGGCGCCGTCTTGGTAGAGACCGGCGAAGGTCTGCACGGCGGCGGTGAGGGTGTCTCGGCTGGGAAGTGCGACGTAGACGGCGGATTGCGCGTCGACGGCGAGCACGGATGGTTCGAC
The DNA here is from genome assembly GCA_964502005.1 of uncultured Enterobacterales bacterium. Classification (GTDB taxonomy): domain Bacteria; phylum Myxococcota_A; class UBA796; order UBA796; family UBA2385; genus CAJWOS01. Next base: position 9,179 of record CAZCUX010000062.1, on the reverse strand, counting down.
CTGCAGCGCGGGCAGCTGCAGCAGCTTGGGCGGCACGGCGAAGGCGAGGATGACCTCGTCGGGCCCCAGCGCGGCTTGTACTTCGGGCAAGGTAGCGAGGCCACGTCCGGTGGGGTGTTGGCTTCGTTGCATGCGCTCGCGGAGGATGCGCTCTTCGTATTCGAGCTGTTCGCGCTGTCGGCTGAGGTCGGCTTGTTGTGCGGGTTCGGGGGCGTCGCCGAGGGCGATGTTGATGCGGGAAAGCTGTTCGGACAGGCCGTCGAGAGACGCTTGAAGTTCGGTGTTTTCGGCGGCGAGGAGGTCGCTTCTGCGCAGCGCGTCGGTCAGGTCGCGTGCGCGGAGGCGCTCGACTTCGGTGAGGGCCTCGGCCACGCCGCGCGTGCCTTGTGCTGCGAGTCGGTCGGCGAGCAGGTAGTAGCCATCGGCCCAGTTGGAGCGCACACCGGCGCGGCTGGCGGCGTCGCCCTGGTGGTGAAGGAAGCGCTCTGCGGCCTCGTGGTGGGCTTGAAACGCGATTCGTCCGGCCTCTGGCCCGCGTGCGTCCCATGTGAAGCCTGCGACGGCGAGACGGGAGAGCACCTCCAGAGGCTCATTGCCGCCTGCCCGCGCGACGTCTGTGGCGTGTTGCGCGAGCGCAATCGCGCGGTCGGGGTCGCTCGACGCCCACTTTCCGGCCAAGCCAAGGTAGCCGTTGGCGGCCATGAGCGGTTCTTCGAGCGCTTCATAGCCGTCGATACAGCGTTGCCAAAGCTCCGTGCTGTCGTCGCCGGTTTGCTGGAGGACGCCTGCGCGGGTACACAATGCGCCGGCGAGGATAAAGGGATTGCCGACCGCTTCGGCGGCGGCCAAGGCTTGCGCGGACTCCCGCTCCCCGGTGCCCATAGGGACCCGCTCGGGGTTCTGGAAGGCGAACAGCGACGCGTTGAGGCGCGCGGTCGCTTCGACGTAGCGGTCGCCGGCCGCGGCGGTGAGCGCGATGAGGCGCTCGCTGGCTTCGAAGGACTCGTCGAGGCGGCCCGTCTCCTGGCAGATGCCGGCGAGTACGTGCAGCACGACGAGGCGGAGCTGGTACGGTCCATCGGGGAACGCGTGCTTTTCCGCGGCGCGAAGCAAGGCGTAGGCCCGGCCGAGGTCGCCGCCGGTCCCCCACAATACCCGCGCGGTGTGGGCGTCGGCGGTGGCGCGCAGGAGGGGGTCGTCGGCGAGGTCTGCTGCGGTGCGTGCGTGTTGGAGCTCTTCGAGGACGGTTTCAGCGGGCGCGCCTTGGTGTAGGTGGTGGATGGCGCGACCGATGTGGGCCTCGACGATGCCGGTGGTGTCGTTGGCTGCCGTATAGCGTTCGAGGGCCGTGGTGTAGAGGGCTTCGCCGTCTCCGGTGCCGATGGCTGCGGCGATGTGCGCGCGGTTGAGCCATGCGTGTCCGTTCTCGGGGTGCTCTGTGGACTCGCGGGTGAGGCGCGCGCGTGCGGCGTCCCAGCTCCCGTCGCGCCGCGCCTCTACATAGAAGCAGCGCCAGCTCTCGCGGTCCGCGGGGTTTGCCTGGACGTTTGCTTCGCAGTCCTCCGGTGGTTCGGGGGCGGCGACGGCCAAGGCCGGGAGCGCGAGGGCCAAGAGGCACAGCCCCGCAGTGGTGGCGTGGGCGCGGGCTATTGGAGCACCCCTTCGAAGGTGGCCGAGCGGTGTCGGGTGCCGTTGGGCAGCAGCGCTTCGACGCGCCAGAACACGATGGTCCCGGCGGGAAATTGGGCCAAGGTCTCGGCGGGGATTTGCCATTCGGCGGTGCGGAGGCCGCCGGTTTGGGCGACGGTCGCGAGGGCGTCGGTGGTGACGGTGACGCTATAAATCGAGCCTTCTTCGGTGGCGGTCCAGCGGAGGACGGCGTGGTCGCGGGGGAGGTCGGGGGACGACAGGGTGCTGGCCAACTCCGCGGTCTCGGCGCGCGAGGGACCGCCATCGGTAGGCAGGTCGGGCGGCTGCACGAAGAGGAGCACGGCGGCGGCCATCGCGACGGCTGCACCAATACCGACGACCGCCGGGCGGCGCCACCAGTGCGCGGGGCCGGCCACGACCTCGGCGGCCGGTGCGTCGTTGGGCGCTGCCTCCGGTTCTGCGACCACCTCGGCAAAGACGGCCTGGGCCACGCGCCATGCTTCGGCCACCGCGGGCTCTTCGCGGGCGCGTTGCAAGAGGGTGCGCAGCTCGTCGGCCGAGCAGGTGCCTTCGACGGCGCTCCAGATAGCGGCCGCGGTGGCGTCATCGACCGCGGTGTCGGTGCTGTGGGTCGAAAACGCCGCGCGCAAGTGCGCATCGGGCAAGTGGAGGTCGCTCATGGTGCGTGTCCCTTGGCCCGTCGGCACTCCCGCAGCGCGCCGAGGCCGCGGTAGACGATGTCCTCGGCGTTTTTGCGGGTGTGTTCGCGCGCAACCTCGGGGACGGAGCGGCCGCGCAGTTCGCGCGCGGGGGCATCGGGGGCTTGCCGGAGGTGGGCGCACCTTGTGCGGCGCCCGAGACCGGGAAGCGGCGCAGGCCAGAAGAAAAGACGCAGCA
>CAZCUX010000062.1:0-6532 GCA_964502005.1 uncultured Enterobacterales bacterium | reverse complement strand
GAGACCGGGAAGCGGCGCAGGCCAGAAGAAAAGACGCAGCAGGTCGGGCAAGTGGGGGTCGCTCATGGTGCGTGCCCCTTGGCCTGTTGGCACTCCCGCAGCGCGTCGAGGCCGCGGTAGACGATGTCCTCGGCGGTCATGCGGGTGTAGTCACTTCTTGTGCGGCGCCCGAGACCGGGAAGCGGCGCAGGCCAGAAGAAAAGACGCAGCAGGTCGGGCAAGTGGAGGTCGCTCATGGTGCGTGTCCCTTGGCCAGTAGGCACTCCCGCAGCGCGCCAAGGCCGCGGTAGACGATGTCCTCGGCGGTCTTGCGGGTGTAGTCACTCCTTATGCGGCGCCCGAGACCGGGAAGCGGCGCAGGCCAGAAGAAAAGACGCAGCAGGTCGGGCAAGTGGAGGTCGCTCATGGTGCGTGTCCCTTGGCCAGTAGGCACTCCCGCAGCGCGCCGAGGCCGCGGTAGACGATGTTCTCGGCGGTCTTGCGGGTGTGTTCGAGCAAGCGCGCAATCTCCGGGACGGTGTGGCCGAGGAGGTAGAGCGTGAGGGCGTCGCGCACGCGCGGCTGTGCTTCTTCGAGGCAGTGGGTGAGGTCTTGCCGGAGATGCGCGCTTTGTGCGAGGCGTTCGGGGCCGGGCAGCGGTGCGGGCGCGCGCTCGACTTCGGCGTCACGGTCGGCGTGTTCGCGCTCTTTGCGGCGCCCGCGAATCTCGTCGATGACGGTCGTATACGCGATGCGGCCGAGGTAGCCGCGTGTGAGGGGCCGGTCGGGGTCTTGCTCGATGGCGCGGTTCAAGCGCAGCAAGGCGACTTGGGTGAGGTCGTCGGCTTCGGGTTGTAGCCAGGCGGGCGCGGCGCGACGGATGGCCGCAAGCAAGGGCGCCCGCAGGTCCGAGAGGGCCCGCGGGAGCGGTGAATCCGGGCTTCGGTCGGAAGCGACGCGCACAGGAGGCATTCGTGGGGACGACCTTGGTCGCGCGGTGTGTGGTTGGGGGGCCGAAAGCTTCGCGCGTTTTCTATACGCGTGCAAGCGCGTCGCACGTGTCTCGGCGCCCCCGTTCATCGCTCAGAGCCGCAAGCGTTGGAACAGCGCGTGGCTCTCGACGCCTTGGCCTTCGCGGCCCCGCGCGTCGTCTACGGAAATCTTCGCCGGTGCATCCTTCCAGGCCGACGCGTCGGCGTCCGACTCGGCGTAGCCCGTGACCGCCACCCAATCGACGCGGCCGCCAAACGACGACGTCTCGATGTTGTAGTCGGTCCACAAGCCGGAGCCGTCGCCGCAGGTGGCGGGGTCGTCGCCGAAGGTGTCGATGCTGTCGTACCAGTGGCCCCAATAGTGCGAGAAGTTGGCCTGCACGACGGTGGCCGAGTGGCCCACGAGCAGCTCGCCCGCGCTGTTGACCTCGATGCCTTGGACGCGGTGGTACGCGACCTCTTCGGTGCCTTTGCCGGTGTAGTAGAACGCGCCCCGCTCGAAGGCCCCGTCGGTGGTGTCGGCGGCAAGCAAAAAGCCGTCGCCTTGTACGGTGTCGAAGCCTTGGTCAATGCGGCCGCCGAAGTACACGGTGCTGCCGACCACGCGCGCCACCCAGGCGTTGTCGTTGTCGCCCGTGTTGCTCTCGTCGAAGGTCTTGGCCCAGCGCAGGCCGCCGCTCGCATCGTAGCTGACGCCCGTAAACCAAGTGGGCAAGCCGCCGCGGTCGAGGGCCAAATACACGTTGCCGGCGCTGTCTACGTCGCAGTGGCGGTAATTGGAGCCAAAGTCGACAGACTCGTTGACGTTCACCCAGTCGACCGTCGGCGTGTTGCCGTCAACTCCCGAGATGCGCGCGACTACGGTGTCGTTGTTGCCGACGCCCGCGATATAGGCGTTGCCATTGCCATCGGCGCATAGGGCTTGGGCCTTGTCCGAAGAGCCGGGGTGAATGTCGAGCACATAGGACCACACGAGGTCGCCGGTGGACTTGTTGTAGGCGGCCAGCAAGAACTTGTCCGAGGACGCGAGGTCGGTGCCATCGAACCAGCCCGTGTAGCCAGCCACCAGGACGTGCGTGCCCGACGCATCGACGGCCGAATACGAGGTGTGGTCTTTGCCGAGGGGCGACGACACATCCCGCGGTAGCCAGCGCTTGGACCACACGACGTCGCCCGTGGCGGGGTCGAGCTTGGTAATCCAGCCGCGATGGACCGAGTTGCTGCTGCTCGTCGACGCTTTCATGACCGTGTAGACAAAGCCGTCGCTGCCGACGTCAATCGAGCCGGCGGCCCCTTCTAAGGAGTTCTCGTCGCCTTCGCTGCTTTGGTTGTAGTCCTCCTGCCACTCTTTCATCCAGCGCACTTCGCCGGTCGGGTCGAGGGACACCACCGCGAGGTTCGGCGTGAAGCTGTCGCTCCAGGTGGCCGCCGACGACATCAGGTAGACGTTGCCGCTGCTGTCGGCGCTCATGCCGGACATGTAGGTGTCGGCGACGGCGCCGGCGCTCGAAGCGGTCTCGCCGGTCTCGCCCCAGACCTTCTCGGTGAGGGTCTCGATGTCGGCCAGCACGCCGGGGTCCCGACCGCGACCGCGTGCGACGAAGCCGATAGCACGGCCACCATCGTACTCGATGACCACGTTGACGTCGCGCTCTCCCCAGGCCACAGGCCAGAAGTACAAGCCAAACGAGGCCACCGCGCCAGGTTCGATGGTGGTGCCGGCAAAGTCCGCCTCGATGCGATTGCCGGCGAAGGCTTCCGTGACCAGCCACTCCTCGGGCTGCACCCCCTCTGCGGGCGACAGGGTGATGGCGTCGATGGTGACGGGCTGGTCGGTGATGTTGGTCAGGTCAATCTCGGCCTGGCCGAAGCTCCACAGCGCGATGCCGTCGAGGGTGGTCTCGAAGTAGGTGGACGCTTGCGGGATTTCGACGCCTCCGTTGCCGCTGATAGCGAGCGCGGCGTCGGGGTCGACGGGGGGCAGGCCGGTGTCGTCGTTGGGAGCGCCGGTGTCGGCTGCGGTGTCGGCTGCGGAGTCGTCCTTGCCGGAGCCTTCCACGCACGCCGACGCGGCGAGGGAGACGAGGAGCAAAGAAGCGAGGGGAGCGGAAAGACGCATGACATTCCTCTCGCGCCGTGAGGCTTCGGGCGCGGGGCGGACAGGAAGGGGTGCCTCATGTGCCCAACGGAGGTCGGGCGCGGACTCCCTCAAGGAAATGCGACTTTTTTTGATTTCCGCGAGAGCGGGGCGGTGGTGGGTGTTGCGAGATGGGGTGCGCTTGGGGGGGACGGGCGACAACCAGGGGCGGCCCGGTGTGCGGACCTTGCCCGCCGTGAGCCGAACCCCTGCCACTACCAGAGGTCGAGCGCGTTCTGGATCAAGCGGCGCACGCTGGGCACGGGCATCCAGTCCTCCCCTGTGGGCTGCGGTTGCCATGTCCTGGCCTTGATGGTGAGCGGGAGGTAGCCTGCACGTCGCACGCCGTTCTTGCCCACGACCACCCGATAGAGGCGCGACTGCCGTTGCTCTTTGCTAGACTGGTCAAACACGAAGTTGCCCAGGCTGTAGAGGATGAGGCCGTCGCCCACCCACTCTGCGTCCTGTTGGTTGTGTGGGTGGTGACCAGCGACGATGTCTGCACCCTGCGAGATGAGGAACTGTCCGAGCGTCCGTTGGCGTAGACCGGGCTCGGTCGGCCCATCGAGGCCCCAATGCATCGACACGACTACGACGTCAACCTGCGCCTTCAGCGCCGCGATGTCACGCGCTGCGATGGGCTGGCTCACCTTCGCGGGCCGGCGTTCGAAGGCGTCGAAGGCGTCGTCGCAGGCGTACTTGGGGATAGGGTCGCAATATGCCAAGTAACCCACCTTGATGCCGTCGAGGTCGATAATCTGGGGCACCTGCGGAGCGTCGGCGTCTGTGAGGCCGACCGACCGAATGTCGGCCGTGTTGAGCAGGTGCTCGGTGTCGGCCAGGGCCAGCGGCCCGTAGTCGAGCGTGTGCGCGTTCGCGAGGGACACCACGTCGAAGCCTGCCCACGCGAGCGCCGGCGCCACCGCGGGCGCTGCGCGGTAGGCATAGGGCTTGTCGAGGGGCTCGCCTCGGTCGGACACGGCGGAGTCGAGGTTCGCGAAGGCGATGTCAGCGTCTTGGATGTATGTGGCGGTCGGGTTGAACAAAAACCGCGGCGAGTGTTGTTGGCGCTCTAACGACGCGGCGACGTCGCGTGCCATCATCACCTCGCCCACGAACACCAACTCTCGCTCGCTGTCGTTCGCGCGCAGGGTGGCCAGAGGCCGGTGGAGGTCGACCCAAAGCCCAGGGCCGAAGACGACAAGGCCCACTGTCACAGCCAAGGCTGCCGACGCGCCCGCAGTCCGACGCCGGTGACGGTCGACAATACCAACGACGAAGTCGAGCATGCTCGCGGAACCCTGCGGCCCAGGAAGTCCGGCCAGAGCGACGATGCAGTATGCGCCCAACAGCGCCCAGGACAGCTCCTGGATGTAGGCAAGCGCGATAGGTAGCGCGGTGAGGCGGAAGTAGCCGTAGACGCTGACCAATAGCATCGCGGCGGCCGTGACGGCGTGCGCGCGGTCATTGCGCGCGGTGCCGTCGCGTGTCAGGAGCCACGTCATCGGAATGGCCAGCATGACGTAATAGTAGAAGGTGGTCTCCGTGGTGAAGAAGACCGGGATGACACCCCAGGCCAATGCCCCTGCCGGCGGCAGGCGCCGCACACTCGCGGCGAAGAGGCCCAGCGCGGGCAGGAGAATCCACGGCTTGAGCGCAGTTGCCGCTGCGTGGGTCTCCGGGATGTTCTCTGAATCCACCAGCGCGTAGAGCATGCCGATTCGAATGGCCGCGCGACCAGTCGTGTGCACCGCAATCTTGGCGGCGAAGGCCTCCCACGCCCTGAGCCCATCGCCGGGCAACGTGACCAGGAAGAGCACCACGATTGCGATGCCGAAGCCCATGAAAAACCGCCGCAGCTCGGGCGCCAACGTGCGCCGTCGGACCAGCTGCTCTGCGGCGATGACCGCGGGCCCCAGGGCCAGCATCAAGGGAAACACCCTGCTCATAGCGGCCCAGGCCACGAGCACCCCTGCCAACGCTCCCCGCTTCGCGCGCAACGCAAGCACGGCCCCCACGGCGGCGGCCAACCAGTCGAGGCGCAAAAAGCAACCCTTGATGTGGCGGGTGGAGCCGAAGACGTTGAGGCCAATGAACGCAATCATCAGCAGGCCGGCCTCCCAGCCCAGCGCAGCCCACACGACGGCGCCGATGATTCCGATGAAGACGAGGTCGATACCCGTGAGGACGGGAACGCTCCATGAGGCATCGAGCGGCACCCACGCGGTGACTGCACGCCCCGCTCGGTTCCATACGGGCGTGGCGTTGTAGCCTTTGTCCTTCAGGGTGCCGGCCCAGGCCGCCCTGGGCAGTCTTTCGGCAAAAAAGGCCACGTCAGCCTTCAGCTCTTCCCAGCGCGCGTCGGTAAAGCGTGCGCGCAGCGCGTCGCGGAGGGGGAGCAGGTCGCCCTTGTGCTCGACTTCGTAGGTGTCGAGGTTGCGATATGTTTGGGGAGCCGAAGCGCCCGGCGTGTCTTCCTGCGCGAGCACGGTCACGCGGTACAGGTCGAGGTAGCGGTGCTCCTCCGCGTACTTCGGCCCGACGTAGTAGTGGTATACGTCGTGGGCGTTCATAAAGTGCCCGTGTCGAAGCTCGCCGAACTCGAAGTAGGCCGCCAGACCGCTGACAGCGCACAGCACGACTCCCACGCGCAAGGCGAGGCGTCCCCGCTGGGACAACCTGGCCCGCAGCATCCAGGCCACCCAAACGACCACGAGCAAAGCGGTCGGGAAGATAGGGCCCCAAGTGGTGAGAGCCGTCATTTTGGTCTCCATTGCCTAGGCCCGTCGTTAGCTTTTTTGTCGCTTCCTACGTTTGACGCAAATCATGTTTTGGTCCATTTGCAGGTCGAATGGGACAGCCGCCGGCGTGGTCTCTTGCGCGTGAGGTTCGCGCTTGCGCCCGATGGGGAGAAAACCCGTTTTCATTGACACACAACGCGGCGTCTGGATGGGACCACAACCCAGCGTTTCGGGGGCGGCCGACGACGACGTTGCGCCGAACGAACCAGCCGCGCCGGACGTGATGGTGGTGTCGGCGAAGTCGGCCGCGATGCGGTTGCCCGCGAAGGCTTCGGTGAACAGCCACGCATGGGGCTGCATGCCTTCGACGGGCGGCATCGTGAAGGCATAGATTGTGACCCGAAACCGAGGCCGTGGAAGGGGCGAGCGGCGCGACGACAATCCAGACATTGTTCGGGACATCATGGCGAAGTGCAGCACAAACGGAGCGTTCTTCGGGGTGTCCGCGATGCAAGGCCGACCCTGTTGGGTGAGCGCAACCACCGAGGTCAAAGCTCGTTCGACCTTGTTGGGTGAGTTCATGCGCGAAGGTCAAAGCTCGTTCGACCTTGTTGGGTGAGTTCATGCACGAAGGTCAAAGCTCGTTCGACCTTGTTGGATGAGCTCAACCACCGAGGTCAAAG
>CAZCUX010000061.1:2240-12632 GCA_964502005.1 uncultured Enterobacterales bacterium | reverse complement strand
TCGAACGACCTTTGACCTCTGCGCATGAGCTCACCCAACAAGGTCGAACGACCTTCGACCTCTGCGCATGAGCTCACCCAACAAGGTCGAACGACCTTTGACCTCCGCGCATGAGCTCACCCAACAAGGTCGAACGAGCTTTGACCTCTGCGCATGAGCTCACCCAACAAGGTCGAACGAGCTTCGACCTCTCTGCATGAGCTCATCCAAAAAGTCGAACGACCTTTGACCTCGGCGCATGAGCTCACCCAACAAGGTCGAACGACCTTTGACCTCTGCGATTGAGCGCACCCAACAACGTCGAGCGGTCCTCCGCGTGCTTGCACCCCTTCGCGCGGCGCGCCATTGGCGGTATCGCGCGCGCGCACAGTGCCCGTCGTCGGCGGCGGGATTGCCTGTCGGTTCGTTGTCGCTGCGCGCGGCCTTCGCCGTGTGCGGCTGCGACCGGGTGAATTCACCTCCCGGTCACAGTGGTACGAAAACACATCGAGGCGCTCGATAAACGCCTTGTCTCGCGCACCAACCGTTGCTGCGCCCGCGGCACCTTTGCCGTGCGCGTCGCCGGCGCGCCGTCGAGGCCTCCCTCTGTCCCGTTCGTCAGGCTACGGAGCCAGGTCTCTATGAATCCCAGGACTCCGCGATGGAACCGCTCACGACAACATCGAACAACGCAGCCCGCCTCCGCGTGATGTGGCTCCTGGTGGTTGCCGTAGCAACCTTCCTCGGACCTTGGCCCCTGGCTGCCGCCTTGCTGTTGTTGCATCTGGGCTGGTGCTTCCGCGCAGGCGCGCGGCCGTCGGACCTGCTGCGGACCACCCGCCGCCTCGCTTCGTTCGTGCTGTTTCTGCTGCTTACGCTGGTCTTCTTCCCCGGCTCCGCGGGCGGCGAAGGGGTGCCGCTGGGACCGTTGACGCTCTACCCGTCGGGCCTCTGGGAATCGCTGGTGATGGGGCTTCGGCTCTGCACCGTCGTCTTCGCGTCGCTGGCGGTTCGCGCGGGCGCGGGCGCCGATGCATTTGCACGCGGCCTGCGCCTCCTCGGCATGCCACCGCTGCTGGCGTTGTCGATTGACGCGTCGCTGGGGCTGCTCTCGGACCTCCCTCGTGGCGGCGGCGGTCGCGGTCGCGGTGGCGGGCGGGGCGGTGGTCGCGGTCGCGGTGGCGGCGGTGGCGGCGGTGGCGGCGGTGGCGGCGGTGGCGGTCGCCATCGCCACCCGGATGCGGTCGATGAGTCGCGTTTGGAGCAGCTCCGTCGCTATTTTCGCGCGGTACGGGGGCAAGACCCCGACACCTTCGCACGACCTCTGGCCCGCAGCATGGACCGCGCCACCGCGCGCTTGTCTGCGGACCACCCCGACCTCCCACCCGCGCTCATTCACGATGCAGCCGTGATTTCCGGCGTGGCCGCCGCGATGGTCGGCTTGCGTTGGGTGAAGACGCTGCCGGGTCTGCCGTTTGCGCCAGGGCACAAGAATGCCGTGCTGCTGCCGCTCTATATCATCGCCAGCGAGATGACCCACAGCCGCCTGGGCGCCACGGTGGCGGGGCTGACGATGGGCATCATCGGCTTTCTGTCGGGCGATGGTCGGTACGGTGTGTTTGAGGTCTTCAAGCATATGGCCCCCGGCCTGCTGGCCGACCTCCTCCACCCCGTCTTCCGTCGTATCCCGTTGCCGCGTGTTCCCCTGTATGCCGGTTTGGGCATGATTTTGGCGTTGGGACGCCTCGGCGCGGAGCTTTCGGTGGCGATGGCGCTCGGCGCCCCCCGTTCGTTTTACGCCCTGATTGGCGGCGTAAGCGTGACCCACCTCGTCGCGGGTGCGATGTCCGGCTTTGTTAGCTCTGCGCTGCTTGGTGCTATCGACAGAATCGAAGCGTTACGCGAGCCCGAGGACTGGCAGCCTCCCTGCGAGGAGCCCGACGATTGGGACGAAGACGCTCTAGCGTCCCCGGAACCAAGCAGGCAGGACACCGATGCGCCAAACAGAACATAAGACGCAAATGCGATAAGACGCGGGCCTCGGGTTTAGCATTCGGCTATGGTGCCGGCGCGCCGGGCCGGTCCCCCTCCGCCCACGGCGAATCCACGGAGTAACATTATGTTCAAGCGGTCCTGGACGGGTCGTCAAGGCGAGTCCGGCGGTGCCGAGTTCGCCGTTGGCGACGGTCGAACCCACCTCAACACTCCCCTGATGGGCGCTTCGCTCGTTCGAGAAGACCTCGCTGCCGCGACGGATGTGGCCGCAGAGGTGGCCATGTTGCCACAGTGCGCCGTCATCGCGATTGGCGGCCGCAGCATCATGGACCGGGGCGCGAAGGCGGTCCTTCCGCTCGTCGACGCCATCGTAGAGTCCCGTCAGGACCACGACTTCATCGTCGGCGTCTCGGGTGGTGCGCGCCTGCGCCACATCTTCCACATCGGCATCGACCTCGGCATCCCCACCGGCGGCCTCGCGCAAGCTGCGGGGGCGTCCGAAGAGCAGAACGTCGCGATGCTTCAGCACCTCATGGCGCGCCACGGCGCGGTCATGCTGAAGCGCGACCACTTCGACGACGCGGCGATGTATCTGAAGAACGGCCTGATTCCCCTCGTGATTAGCGTGCCGCCGTACCACTACTGGGAGCCGCCTCCCCGCGCCGGTCGTATCCCCGAGAATGGCTCGGACCTCGGCATGTTCATGACCGCCGAGGCCCTCGGCGCGCGCGCATGTATCTTCATCAAGGACCAAGACGGCCTGTATACGGACGACCCCGTCACCAACCCCGACGCAGAGTTCATCGAACGGATTGGCGCGCAGGAGCTCATCGACCGCGACTTGCCCAGCCTCATCGTCGACCGGATGCTCGTCGAGACGCTGCGAAATGCGCGCTTTGTCCGTCAAGTGCAAATCATCAACGGCCTCAAGCCCGGCCTTCTCCGCCAGGCTCTCAACGGTGAACACGTTGGCACCATCATCTACCGGGAGGACTGAGCCATGACCCTGATTCGCGACCAGTCTCGCACGGACATCGACACTCCCTTCCGGGAGCTCTCTTTCTCTCATGCGTCTGCGGCTCGGATTGGAGAAGACCAGGAGGTCATCCGAATCCTTCCCGATGTCAACGTCATCAAGGTGGGGGGCCAGTCCTTCATGGACCGTGGCCGCGCGGCCGTGCTCCCGCTCATCGAAGAGATTGCGTCTATCAAGGCGCAGCACAAGCTGCTCATCGGTGTCGGTGGCGGCACGCGGGCCCGCCACGCTTACGCCATCGCGCTCGACCTGGGCATGCCCACGACCGTCCTCTCGAAAATCGGTCAGAACGTGCCGGTCCAGAATGCGCGCCTGCTCCAGCTTCTGCTGGCGAAGGATGGTGGCATCCTCATCGACCACGACATGTTCGGTCAGCTCCCCCTCCATTACGCGATGGGCTGCCTCCCGATTCTTCCGGGTATGCCGCCGTACTCCTTTTGGGAGAAGCCGAGCCGAAAGGGCCGGATTCCTTCGCATCGCACGGACGCGGGCGTCTACCTCACCGCCGAGGTGATGGGCGCGAAGAGCTGCATCTTCGTGAAGGACGAGAAGGGGCTGTTTACCGCCAACCCCAAGGTGGACGCCAGCGCCACGTTCATCCCACAGGTCACGGCGGCCGAGCTGAAAGAAATGAACCTCCCCGACCTCGTCGTGGAGCCCGTGGTGCTGGACTACCTCCAGCGCGCCCGCGCAGTCCGCCAAATCCAAATCATCGACGGCCGGGTGCCCGGCAACCTCACGCGCGCGCTCAACGGCGAACACGTCGGCACCATCATCTCGGCTGACTGAGCGCCGCATCCCTGCGCCGCCGCCCGTCGACGCTTCGAAGCCGACGCGGGGGGCGGTTCAAAGGGCCGCCGCGCCGGGCGCGCGAACCGACGCCGCCTTGATGAGCGCGACCACAGGCTGACCCGCCTGGAGGTGCAGCTCCTCCACGGCGGCGTCGGTGACCATCGCCCGAAGGGTGGCCGTTTGCGCGCCATCGAGCGCCAAGGTCACCAACACTCCGCCCCCACGCGGCTCTAGGGTGCGGATGCGGCAAGGGAGGCGGTTTCGCACGGAGAGCCCGTGGCCGCTCCCCGTCGACAGGATGACATCATCGGCAGACACGCGCATCCGAACGCGCGCGCCGGGGGTGAGCTGCGCGCTGCCCAAAAACCGCAGGACAAACGGCCCTACATGCACCCCGTCCGCGCTGTCCGCTTTGATTCCTTCGAGAATATTGTCGACACCCGCCGTCTCGACAAGGGCGCAGATGGTTTCGGCGACCGGCCCCGCATCGACCACGCGCCCCGACGCCATCACGACCAGCTCATCGGCGAGCTGCAGCACCTCGTCGACACTGTGCGTCACGTAGAGGATAGGCACATCCAGGCGCCTCGGCAGCGCGGCCAAGAACGGGAGCACCTCGTCTTTGCGCGCTTGGTCGAGGCTCGCGAGCGGTTCATCCATGAGCAGCATCGCCGGGCTCGTCAGGAGCGCCCTCCCGATAGCGACGCGCTGGCGCTCGCCTCCGGATAGCGCTCCTGGCCGACGTTCGAGCAAGTGCGCGATGTCAAGCAGCGCGATGACGGTATCCAACGCGATGGTGCGCGGCCGGCCAACGGGTACGCCGAACTCCAGGTTGCGGCGCACCGTCATGTGGGGGAACAAGCGACTGTCTTGGAAGACCACACCCACCTGCCGCTGGTGCGCCGGCAGGTCGATGCGGTGCTCCGCGCTGTAGAGCGTGCGCCCTGCGACCTGAATCACACCGCTGTCGGGCGTCCGAAGGCCCGCGATGCAGTGGAGGACCGAGGACTTTCCCGAACCTGAGACGCCGGTGAGCGCGATGACGCCCGATTCGCGTGCGCTCGAGAACGTAGCGTGCAGCTGGAACGCGCCGCGCCTGGATTGGATGTCGAAAGAAAACATCGTGATGGCTCAACTTGCCAAACGGGCGCGCATCCAGCGCCCCAGTGCGTCGCTCGAGAACAGGGTCGCGAAGGCGACCAACACGCTCAGGACGCAGAGGCGCGCCGCGGCGCCGTCGTTGCCGGGCACCTGTGTGAGCGCGTAGAGGGCGATGGGCAGCGTACGGGTCTCGCCTTGGATGCTCGACACAAACGTGATGGTGGCGCCAAACTCCGACAACGACCGGGCGAAGGCCAAAATCCCCCCCGCGAGGATTCCGGGCGCCATCAACGGGAGGGTAATCCGACCAAAGACCCGGAGCGGGCCGGCGCCCAAGGTGCGCGCGGCGTCCTCGATACCTGGGTCGATGGCTTCGACGGACAGCCGGATGGCCCTCACCATCAGCGGAAAGGCGACGACGGCCGACGCCAAGGCCGCACCTCTCCACGAAAACGCGAGCGGCACGCCCCAATCCGCCAGCAGCCCACCGACGGGGCCGGTGTTTCCGAACACGACCAGCAACGTATAGCCCACCACCACCGGAGGAAGCACCAGCGGGAGGTGGATGATGCTGTCCAACACGGACTTTCCGGGAAACTCATGCCGCGCCAGAAGCCAGCCGGCCGCGATGCCCGCGGGCAAGCTCGCGCCCACCGCCCAAAGGGAAACCCAAAGGGACAACGACAGCGCCTCTAACTCGAGAGGTGTCAGGATTGCGCCCGGGGTCATCGCCCCCCCATGTTGCGAGGCGTCATGCAAAACGTGTCGACAAACGAGGTGCACGGCCCCTCACGGCCGCGCAAAGCCATGCCGACGAAAGATGGCCTCAGCCTGCGCGCTCTGGAGGAAGTCCCACGCGTCCCGTACACCCGGCGACTCTCCCCGACCGCGCACGACCGCCAGTGGATAAATGATGGGCTCGTGGGCCTCTGCGGGGAAGGTCGCGAGCACCTTCACGCCGGGCGCTGCCGCGGCGTCCGTGGCGTAGACGATACCGAGCGGGGCCTCCCCGCGCTCCACCAGCATCAAGGCCCCTCGCACGTCGGCGGTGCGCGCCAAACGTGGCTCGACGGCTTCCCACGCGCCCATCCACGCCAAGGCAGCTTGCGCATACTGTCCTGCGGGAACATGCGCGGGGTCGCCCAACGCCAGCCGACCGTCTCCCAGCAGGCCCGCGAGGTCGACGCCTTTGTGGAGGTCCACCGACAGCTCCGCGGCGGTCGGCGCCACGAGGACGAGGCGGTTCGCCAGGAGGTTGGTGCGGGTGTCGACGCCCACATCGCCGTTGTTGGCCAGGTGGTCCATCCAGGTCTGGTTGGCGGAGAGGAACAAGTCTGCGGGTGCGCCGTACGCAATCTGGCGGGCCATCGCTGCGCTCGAGCCGACCACCGCCTCCGCCGGAACGCCTGTGGCCGCCGTAAACCCCTGGAGCACCTCTTCGAGCGCGTCAGTGGTGGAGGCTGCCGCAAACACCCGTACCGTGCCAGGCTCCGCTGCGGGTCCGTGACAGGCGCCCACAAAGAGGACCAAAGCGGCGTTGATAAGACAGCGACGCGCGCTATCGTTTCCCAAGAATCGGGGCATAGAGTCTCCAAGCAGCAGCCTTATTCGACTTTTGGTCGATTCGCACCCTATCGCTCCCGCGCTATCATTTCAGGCTATCCTAAATCATCAAATCGAAAATTGCGAAGTGAGATGCCTGCTACGTCCGTCCTTGTCCCGCTCATGTTGTTCACCTCCAGCACCATCATGGCTTTTGCCTGGATAGGCCACCTGAAGTACTCTCAATCCTGGACCTTCTGGACGGCGCTGGGTGCGAGCTGGCTTATCGTTCTACCCGAATATTTCCTCAATGTATCCGCGATACGGCTGGGTGAAGGAACATATACAGCCTCCCAGATGGCCTCGTTCAACCTCTGCTCGGGTGTCGTGTGCGTGGCGCTGGTTTCACGTTTTTTTCTGGGTGAACAGCTCAGCGCCCGTCAGGTGCTGGGCTTCGGCCTGATGCTGGTGGCCCTCGTATTGGTGACGGGCGGCTCGTCTACCGGTCGCGCGGGATAAACCGCGGGAAAGCTTGCCGGCGCTTCCGCTCGATTCGGCGAGGGAAGCGTTGGGTGTGCGCGTTCGCGGTGCCGCCGCCGTTGGTCGCCAGGCTGGCGCTTGTACCCGTTCGCGTTTGAAGACCTTGTACGCGCCGGTCGATTCCGCGGAGCTTCCCGAAGACAACACGTCCCCCTCTACCGACGCACCGGGAGAGGAGGCCCCCGCACCCGAAGCTGTGCTGTCGCCGCGCGCAATCCATCGTCGCGGGGCCGCGTGGGGGAGACGGCCCGCCCGCGCCGATTGCGAATGGCGACGCACGGAGGCGGGCGACGCGCAGTGCACCACACGACGCGAGCCGCGCAACCCCGAACAACCGAAGCACGACGCAAAATGCGCGCTTGGATCTATATAGATAAACTCCAATTCGTATAACGAAAATTCGCCATTGCTTCGACGGTCGTGCATCGGCGCCGCGGCGAACCGGTGGCCTTGGTCCTGCCTGCTGACTCCCAGCCGTCATCGTGTCCCCCGAGAAGACGCCCGAGGACGAAGAAATGAACCTCCAGGCCAAGGGAGCCATCGACGACTTGTCGGTGACCCACCCCTCCCGATTCGCGAAGGCGTGTGTCGCCCCCTCCGCTTGGCGGCGTGGGGACCGGACAGTGAGGCCGACGCCGCTCGAAACAGCCTCGCCGCGTACCTTCTCGCCGGTGTCTGTTCCGTCCTCCACTCCTGGCCATCCTCTCCGAATTCGCGCAAAAACCGGGGCACATCGGGTGCAAGGATTCTCCCACGGACCGCTATCGGATGACGCTGTTCCCCGGAACGTAACGTGGCCCACAAATCAACCAAACGCCCGACGGGAGCCCCATCCCCTCATGGATGGCCTCAGATTTTCGGGACCGCATAAACATTGTGCCAAGCCCGATTAGCAATTTCTGCCAAACCGGCTACACTTCACTTCTTAGCGGTCGAAAACCCCTAAAGCTCGGCGAAACGCCGTAAGGAAGCGCTATGAGATTCACCAAACTCCTTTTGCTGGCCGGTCTGGTCTCCCATACAGCCGCGTGCTCCGGCGCATCAGAGGAGGGCAAGGGTGCAACCACCGAGGCGGACGCCGACACTGACACCGATGCGGACACCGACACCGACACGGACACCGACGCGGACACGGACACCGACGCCGACACCGACGCCGACACAGATGCAGACATGACTCCCCCCGGTTCGGTCACCGACCTGATGACCGACGTCCCCTCGGGAGCGACAGACATCGCGCTGACCTGGATGAACCCGACGGACGCCGACTACGCGGGCACTCTCATCGTTAGCCATCCTTACGAGCCGGTGACCTGGACCCCCACCGACGGCGAGAGCTACGCGCCGGGCGACGATTTGGGAGACGGTCACATCGTCACGTATGCCGGCGCCGGCACCGATGGCGCGCTGCCGACGCCTCCGATTGCCGTCGACATGCACTTCGCGGCATGGGCATGGGACACCAGCGCCAACTACAGCACGGACGCCGCGGAGGCGATGGACCGCCGCGTTGCCCTCGGCGCGCAGCGCGCAACCATCAGCATCGACCTCGCGGGCGGCACCGCCACAGTCACCTCCCAGCCGGATGACCTGACCCTCTCGGCTGCGTTCGTGGATTTCGAATCGGGGACCGCCAACGTCAACATTGGCGTCACGAACGACTCCGGTCGCTTGATTTTCAACCTCAAGGCCGTCACCGACTCCCTCAACGCCGGCACCCAGAGTGGCGCGGATACCGCGACTCTCTGGACAGACGGGGACAAGCCGTACTTGTACTTTGGCCCTGAATCGCTGGACTTCGGCGCAACCGCCGAGCGCGTGCTCACGATTGCTGACCTCGATGGCTCCGTGGACCCCGTCGAAGTGGAAGTGTACTTCGCGGATGCGCCGATGTTCTTCGGAGGCAAATACGGCGGCCGCTTCACCGGCGTCGACACCTCGATGTCGGGAGACCGCTTCGGGAAAATCTTTGACCTTGGCGCCAGCAACGGCGCGGGAGACAGCCTCCGCGACGTTGTGGCCAGTCCAGACGGACGCTACTTGTACGGTGCGGAGAAGGACACCCCCTTCCTCACTATTATCGACACCACGACTCTGGACGTTGTCGGTGGCACCGACCTGTCCACCGCCGGCGTCGGAAGTGTAGGCGGGGTCGACGTGAGCGCAGATGGCGCGACGGTGTGGGTGGTCTTCAACGACCACACCCACTGGCATGGCCACAACGGCGATGGCTCCGATGGCTCGCCCTCCACCCATGTCATCTCCTTCGACACCGCGACGTGGACGGAGCAGAGCCGCCTGACGCTCTACACCGATGATGCCGAAGGTCGCTCTGGACGTGGCCTGCACCTCTCTCCCGATGGCCGCACCGCCGCAGTCCTCCTCTCCAACCAGATGGCAACCGTCAACGAGGTGTGGTTCGTCGACACCACGACCACCACCGCCATCGATACCGACACCGCCACCACCGAGGCCGAACCCGTTTCGCTCCCTTCGGACGGTGCGATTGAGCAAGGCGTGTGGGCCGAGGATGGGTCCTGGTTCTTTGCCGGACACAACAACTTCCGCCGCTCCACCAACGACAACACCGCACTTATCAGCGGCATCAACGCGAGCAGCTACGCCGTGTCGACCTGGACCCCGGACAACGGTGGCAAGACGGTCTCGTTGATGGACGTCCACGACGGCAAGTTGTACTACACCTCCCGCAACGACAGCACCTCGCCCTTGACCATCATCGACATCGCCACCGGTACCCAGACCACGCCCGAAGTGAATGGAACCACACAAGGTTGGGGTGTGCGGTGGGAACCGTCTGGGGAGCGCTATTGGATGGTCGCTGGAGACTATAGCTCCGTCTATGTCCTCGATGGAGCGACGGATACCATTGTCGACGCCACCGCCGTGGACGGCAGCCCCTATATTCCGCTGAATGAGCACATACGCGCCCACTTCCAGGTCATGAGCCCCTTCTAAATGACCTGTGCGCACGGAGGGTGGCTCCTATCGGCCGGTTGAAGTGCCCCTCCGCCGAACGCGACGGCGCGGGGGCGCTGATTGCCCCGTCGCCTTCGTAGACAGCGCCCACTGCTGAACGTCCCGGAGCGTGCCGAGCCGCTCTCCGGGACTTTTTGCGTCGAGGTGCTTGGTTGACCCACGCGCTCTACCGTGCGCACGGAGGGTGGCCCCTATCGGCCGGTTGAGGTGCTCCTCCGCGCGACCGCCCCACGCGACGGCGCGGGGGCGCTGATTGCCCCGTCGCCTTCGTAGACAGCGCCCACTGCTGCACGTCCCGGAGCGTAGCGAGCCGCTCTCCGGGGTTCTTTGCGTCGAGGTGCTTGGTTGACCCACACGCTCTACCGTGCGCACGGAGGGCGCCCCCTATCGGCCAGTTGAGGCGCCTCCCC
>CAZCUX010000061.1:0-2140 GCA_964502005.1 uncultured Enterobacterales bacterium | reverse complement strand
CGCTCTACCGTGCGCACGGAGGGCGCCCCCTATCGGCCAGTTGAGGCGCCTCCCCGCGCGACCGCCCCACGCGACGGCGCGGGGGCGCTTACTGCCCCGTCGCCTTCGTAGACAGCACCCACTGCTGAACGTCCCGGAGCGTAGCGAGCCGCTCTCCGGGGCTCTTTGCGTCGACGTGCTTGGTCGACCCACAAGCAGCCCCGTGCGCACGGAGCGCGCCCCCTATCGGCCAGTTGAGGCGCCCCCCGCGCGACCGCCCCACGCGACGGCGCGGGGGCGCTTATTGCCCCGACGCCTTCGTAGACAGCACCATCTGCTGCACGTCCCGGAGCGTAGCGAGCCGCTCTCCGGGGTTCTTTGCGTCGAGGTGCTTGTAGACCCACGCGCCTTTGCGCGTCGGCTTGAGGAGGTGAAGACCGGTCCCCGAAGCAAGCGCAGCGGCAGACACCTCGACGTGTCCCCCCTCACCGACCAGCGTGACCGTAGCGAGCGATGAAATGTCCACCCGGAGCCCCACGATAGCCTGCAGAGGCCAAGCGCCCTCGCGGTCCTCATTCTCCTTCCCTGGCTCGGGCTGGCGAGGGACGTCCTTCAGCTCGTGTTCCTGAATGAAGCCGGACTGCGAACCATCGACGACCGTACGCAGCTTCGGCCAGCTCACGGACTGCGGCTCGACGCGTTCGGTAAAGAGCTTGATGCGCGCGGGGTCCGGGACCAAGCGAACGGGCTCTTGGCTCTTCCGAACCACCACCTCGCTCGCCCCCTCCGGAGGCCGCCGAAAGAGTCCGACCGCCGGCCGTCCTTCAAAGAGAACCACCCGCAGCTCTTCCTGCGCAGACCGCGGATGCTGGGGCTGAAAGTGCAACCACTGCCCTGCAGCGCCTTGAAGCTCGACCAGGACCACCTGCTCATACGGCGGGAGCGCCGCAGGCAGCACCTCCGCGAGCTTCCAGGGCTCCTCACCCGCGCGAATCTGCAGGTCAACGGTCGGCGCACCGTTGAGCTCCAGCGGAATAGATACGAGGGGAGGAGCAAGCTCGCCAGAGGGGGCCGCGTCACAGGCCACCAGCGAGAAGCCGACCAAAAAACGAAAGCATGTACGCATAAACGAGGGACTATCCATTTGGACCCTTACGCGAATCAAACCATCCGACACCAAGACGGAAGCCAACCACCCGGTCTGACCTCGGTGCGCCGGTCCCGATTGCGGCGGCGAGGGGCAGACACAGGTCGGGCCTTGCTTCCGTCCCGCCGATGCTCGCAGAACACCCAGTCCCCGCACCGACTCTACCCGCCTGCGCGGAATTCTCGCCGACGCCGCACAGTGCGCGGCGGCGCCCTTCAGGCCTACCGAAGCGCGTACCAAGCGCGGTAGAGGAGGGCGGGGTCCGCTACCGAAGCTGTCGCGAAAGGGCCTCCCGATGGGGTGTGCTCACCCGGGCGTGCCCCCGAATGTCCGGCATCATCGTTGATGCTTTGCGGATAAATCTATATATCAATAAGACTTATTCGTATAAAAATAACGCCACCCCAAGGCCCTCGACGCGCGGCGCGGGTTGTATCCAGTGCCAACGGGCGCTGCTGCTGCACCCGCTCCGATTGACCGTGGCGGACCTGCGCGGCGCGGAACGAGCGCGAGCGCGCGGCGATGGTGCTCGCGATTGCACCATTCGAAGCCTGCGGGGCACAAACGACGCGCATCCTCCACGCGGTTGGTGCGAGCGGCGCAACCGGGCCGTTGCTTGTACCTTTTGCGCTGCCGCACCACGCACGGGCGCCCTGCCGTGGAGGTCCAGGCCTGGGGCGTGGTCACGCCGCGGTCACGGGGGCGACGCACCGGGAGCGCATCGGGGGCCTTGGGTCTGCGCGGGTCGCGGGTCTGGTCAGGTCGACGTTCCTATCGCGGTTGTCCTCGGCCAACCGGCGCCCTGCGTGCCCGGCGCAGTACCGCGCGGGAACGCGACAACCGACCATGAGCGGATGAAGCGCGTTGTCCAAGGTCGGACGAGCTTTGCCCTCGGTGGCTTCGCTATCCCAACGAGGTCGAACGACCTTTGACCTCGGTGGCTTCGTTATCCCAGCAAGGTCGAACGACCTTTGACCTTGGTGGCTTCGTTATCCCAGCAAGGTCGAACGACCT
>CAZCUX010000060.1:0-12983 GCA_964502005.1 uncultured Enterobacterales bacterium | reverse complement strand
TGGGGCCTCCTCTCTATCTCTACCAACTGGTCCGGCTCCTGGGGGCAAGGTCAGTCGGAGAGAGCCCGATGAAGGCCCCTGCTCGACCCTCCTGTGGCTGCCACGCCGCGCCCGATCCCTTCGCTGCCTTCGCCTGGGAGGCCCTGCGCGCGGTGTCGATGCGGGAGCCACCACGCGACCGCGGCCGCCAGCGGGTGGACCGGGCCGCGTTGCGGCAGGCACTCGGCGGGAATACCGAGCTGGCGGAGACCTTGGAGACGAAGGCGACGGGCCGGCCCGGGGCGAACGTCGCGAGGCTCTGGAGTTTCCTCACAGCTTCCTTGTACACCTCTGGCGACCTACCGGTCCTCTCAGTCCGCGAACAGGCCCAGAACTCCATTGACGCCATTCGCGCGGCCATCCGAGCGAGGCAAATCCGAAAGGCCGATGGGCAGCTTGATGTCGAGTGGGACGCCGGGCGACGCGCCCTGACGGTCTCCGACAACGGCATCGGTATGGACACACGCACCTTCCTCGATGTCTTCCTCTCGCTCGGAAGCACCGGCAAGGGGGACGCCACCGACAGCGACGAGGCGGCGGGTGGCTTCGGCGTCGCCAAGGCCGTCATCCTCGGAGCGAGCCAGTCCTTCCAGTGGGAGCTGCACTCTCGGGACAACCTCGCGGTCTCGAAGGGTGCCGATGCCGAGGTGGAGGTCTTCGCCGCTGATTGGCGGCAAGGAACCAGAATCACCGTCTTTGACGTGGCCGACGACTTCGACGAGGTCTGGGACTACGCCCGCCAGGAGTACGTCCCCCTGCTCGACCGCCTACGTGAGCTGCTCGCCGCCAACGACCTGCCCGGCATCCGGCTCACTCTCAACGGCGAGGAGGTGCGGCCGCTGTTCAGCCGGCGGGGCGGCTCGCGGGTCCGCGTGGAGGGCTACTGGGGCCACGGCACCGAGGCCACCATCAAGGCTTACCGACGTCCGCCCGGAGACCGGCTCGGGGCCTACTATGTCCGTCTCAACGGCTTCAGCTACATGTCGTCGTACTCCACGGATGTCATGGAGGATGTGTTCAGCGAGCAGGCGTGCATGACCACCGCCACCGAGGAGAGCAGCAGCTTCCCCTCGGATCTCTCCGACTACCGGATTGTGTTCCTCTGGATGAACACAACGAGCTTCTCCTCCTCCGAGATCGCGACGATGCGGTCTTTCGTCGACGACGGCGGGGTGCTGGTCGTCGCCGGCGAGACCACATCTTTCAACTCAGGGCATATTCCTACGCTCAACAGCGTTCTCACCTCCCTGGGGCTCGACACGCAGTTCCTCCCATCGTCGTCGTACGACTCGGGCTGCGGCAAGGTCGGCACGGTGGTCTCCACGAGCCACACCCTCACTGCAGATACATCGACGCTCTCGATGGCATGGACCGGAGACATCGACGTCGGAACCGCCGGGACTGCGCTGTTCGAGGGTCCGTCCGGGCAGATCATCGCCGCCGAGGAAGACGGCGTCGTCGTCCTGTCCGACTTCAATATCTTCCTCGATGACTGCGGGTTCACCGAAGACAACGAACAGTTCCTCCTGAACCTGTACGCCTTCGCCGGCAACCGAGGTGTCTGCGACCTCGACGGCGATGGCTACGACAGCCCCGACTGCAGCGGCGGCACCGACTGCGACGCCTGCGACAGCACGGTCACGGATGTCACCACCACGTTCTACGCGGACGTCGACGGTGACGGCTTCGGCGACCTCGGCACCACGCAGGACGCCTGCGATCAGCCTTCCGGCTATGTCGCCGACAACACCGACTGCGACGACTCCGACGGCAGCGTCAACACAGACGCCGACGAATACTGCGACAGTGTCGACAAGCAAGGCCCGAGGCTCGAGGGCCGCGGTAGTCAAGCCGCGTAGCGGCTTCTGCGACGGCACCGTGGACGAAGAGGACGCCATCGACGCCTCGACCTGGTACTTCGACGCCGACGGCGATGGCTACGGCGACCCCCTCGTCACCTCCGACGCCTGCAACCCGCCGTCCGGCTACGTCGGCAACGCCACCGACTGCGATGACACCGACAGCGCGGTCCACACCGGCGCCGCCGAGGTCTGCGATGGGGTCGACAACGACTGCGACAGCACCATCGACGAAGACGACGCCTCCGACGCCCTCGCCTCGTACGCGGACGATGATGGCGACGGCTTTGGAGACCCCTCTACGACCGGCTCTGCCTGCGCAGCGCCTTCCGGCTATGTCAGCGACGCCACCGACTGCGACGACACCGACAGTGCCGTCAATCCGGCTGCCACCGAGTACTGCGATGGGGTCGACAACGACTGCGACAGCACCATCGACGAAAGCGACGCCGCTGACGCCCTGACCTGGTACGCCGACTTCGACGGCGACAGCCACGGCGATGCGGGCTCCACCACGGCCGCTTGTACCGAGCCTTCCGGCTACATCAGCGACGCCACCGACTGCGACGACACCGACAGCGCCGTCAACCCGGCGGCCACCGAGGTCTGCGACAGCGTCGACAAGCAAGGCCCGAGGCTCGAGGGCCGCGGTAGTCAAGCCGCGTAGCGGCTTCTGCGACAGCACCATCGACGAAGACGACGCCAAATCCGACAGCAAGGGGCGGACAGGCCTGGCTGCTGCGTAGTCGCTACTGAATAAAGTTCCAGGTGTTGCTTTTGCTCTCTTCAAGCGAGGCACCGCCTGGCACACCAGGAACCCCCACAGACCTCTGGACACGCCAATACCGTAGACCCTCCGGCTCGACGCCTGGCTCCATCCACCACGGGATGAACTGACGGTCGGTCCTCGCGGTCCCCCGCTCCACCTGCGCTTCCGAGCGGGTCCTTTCGGCGGCATCGACGCCTACCGGACCGATGTGGCCGACGTGCGCAGTGGCCGCGCGCCTAGTCCGGAGGACTTCGCACCGGAGCAGCTGTGGACACCCTCAAGGCGCACGCTGCCACCGTTCTTGCGGCTTGGGGAGAGAGCGGCGCTCGACCTCGATGCGGCGTGGGGCCAGCTCGAGCACACGACCGTGCAGCCGCAGGCTGAGCTCGTGCGGCCACCTGCGCGAGCTGGGCGACGTGCTGGCGGTGGCGCGCTGGAGCGCGGCCGCTTCCCGCGAAATAGCGAAAAGCAATACCTGAGACAGGTTCAATGACTACAGGCCACTCATCAACAGATAGGCTCGCCCTGAGGTATCTCCGAAGAGGAAGTAGCCGTATCCATACTCGCCCACCAGGATGTCGTCCCGCCCGTCCCCATCCACATCACCCGCGAATGCAACACTGTGACCGGCGAAGCCCTCCTCCGTGACACCAGTGAAAGCAAAATCGGCATCGCTCAGGACCAGGTCTGACGTCGTGCTGAACCCGAGCGTGCGGCCCAGGACAAGGTAGGCGGCGCCGGCTTCGAAGCCCTGCTCAGAGTCGGTGGAGGCGCCGATAAGGAGGTCTGACAATCCATCTCCATCGGCGTCGCCGGCGCCGGCAACCGCGATGCCCGACTTGGCGTCCATGGTCTCACCCCAGATGGTGAAGTCGGCCTGGTCGGAGTGAAGCTCCAGCGCAGTGAAGGTGGAGAGCGTGCTTCCCAGATAGACCAGGCTGACGCCCGAATTGGGTTGTGCGGTTGAGGTGCCCGCGTAGGGTGCTCCGACGATGAGGTCGTCCAGGCCGTCCCCATCTACATCGCCCGCATGCGCCAGAGCAGCGCCAAAGTTGGAGTGGAGTCCTCCATGATTGTAGATCTTGAGGTCCGCGGAGCTCGTGTAGAACACCGCGGATGAGCTTGCTGCCAGCGTGCTGCCCCAGAAGATGTATGCAGCGCCTCTAAACCCTATTCCGGATGTGTTGTTTCCGCTGGCCCCGATGACAAGGTCTGCCAGGCCGTCTCCATCCAGATCGCCGGCACCGCTGATGGCCTCACCAAAATCGTCCGTGAGGGAGTCGCCGATGAACGTGAGGTCTGCGTTGCTGAGGCTGAACTCGGATGTGCTACTGGCGAGCAGGGTGCTGCTGTAGATGATGAATGACAGGTTTTCGCCGGATCTTGGGCTTGAGTAGGTGTTGACCCAGCCCAGTCCGATCGCGATCTCCCCATGCCCGTCCCCATCGAGGTCACCGATAGGGGAAGCATTCAGGTAGGTTACGCCTCCTGTTATCCAGTCGGCCGTGATGGCGTAGTCTGCGCCGTCGAGTCGAAGATTGGAGGTGGTGCTGGCGGCCAGCGTCGATCCGAGGACGATGAAGGCAATATCCCCGTAAATATCTCCTTTGACAAGGATGTCATCCAGGCCGTCTCCGTCGATGTCGCCAATCCCGCGGACGGTGTATCCCGCATAGTCGCTCGCTTCAATGCCCTCCAGCAGATGGTCCGCTGCGCCGGCATCGAAGGAAGAGGAGCCATTCGCCAGGATTGTAGAGCCGAGAATCACCGATGCTGTGCCCGCGTTCCAACGCCCATGTGACGAGCTTGCGTAGGGGGCGCCGATGATCACATCCGCAAGTGCGTCGCCATCGACGTCGCCCGCTCGGGCAACCGAAGCACCCAGCCTGCTACCAGTCGTCCCTTCGATGATCAGGTCGGCGTCCGCCAAGGAGCCGCCTCCGCCGTCACAGGCGGGATCCTCCCAGAGCGACACTCCCTCCTCAGATGCGCCTGGATGGATTGCTGCGTTCGTGTCATCGCAGTCTTCGGTATTGCCTACCATGCCAGATGATAGGTTGCACAAGGTAACCCAGGCCGTCTCATCACCATATCCATCGCCATCTGCGTCCGGTGCGAAGAACGACAAGCCGGTGGCACCTGGATCTTCATCGTCGCTGAGCCCGTTGCAGTCCTCGTCGACGTCGAGAGGGTCGCAGACCTCCGGCGTAGCTGGGTTGATCTCGGCGTTCAGGTCATCACAATCCAACGCATTGCGTACATGACCGCCTGGGTTCTCGCTGCAGTCTGCGATTGTGGGGGCGGCCGATGCATCGCCGAAACTGTCTCCGTCCATGTCCGGGTACCAGAGCACATCTTCGTCGCTCTCACCATCACAGTCGTCGTCGTCCCCGTTGCACGACTCCACAGCGGCAGGTGAGACATCGGGATCCGTATCGTCACAATCGGTGGCGACCTCGGCGTAGCCCTCGGGCGGCGCACACGCGATGACGACGTCGGCTTCGCCGGGAAAGGAGTCTCCGTCGCCGTCGCCGTAGTAGGGTTGCCCGTCCACCGGCGCATTGTCGACCGCGCCGTCGCAGTTGTCGTCCACTCCGTTGCATCGCTCATCGGCGATCGGAGAGATGTCGGGGTCGGCGTCGTCACAGTCGTCTTCGCGACGGAATCCATCGCAGTCGCCGTCGTCTTCGATGCTCCGAAGCTCAGCGTCTTCGTCATCGCAGTCCTCATCAGCGGGCACCCCATCTCCATCGCGATCGACGACATCTGCCTCCGGCGTCCCCGAGTCAGGGGCCTCCTCCTCCACAGGGTTGCCCGAAGTCCCCTTGCCGGCGCTCTCACAACCCACCAACGCCACGAACCCCATCCACAACGCATATCGCGACATTCGATTCTCCCTTTGCGCACCAGAACTGGTGCTTGCTGGTAGGCTCGTGGCATGGCCTCGAAGCCAGTCTGTTGGGGGCTTCACTGGGGGCACTGGTAAGGTAGACCCCTAGCCGTGGCGATATCTGGCTGATTTCATGAGCATTGAGGCCGCTATCGTCGTTCATCTCAGGGGTCGGGTAGACCGGCGGGTCTCCCCGCCGGCCCCCCTCAGATCCGGACGTGCGCCCCAACTTGTCAACAGGGCCCGCATCCGGCTCCTCGGTTCACACGTTCGCCAGTCTAAGCTGCCGGTGGCGCCACAGAGGCAACCGAGCCGGCGGCAGAGGGTGTTTGCGCAGGATCGCCTCGAACGCTGCCCAGGTGAGGTACCGCTGAGGGGATAGGAATCATCAACGCCTCTCGGACTCTACCAGACCGCCCCCCGAAGCGTCCATCCAGCGTCGCCTGCCCCCTCAGCAGCTCGTGACCCCCACCCGTTCCCCCCTTCCACGCCGCCAGCGACCCCAGAATTCATCCTGCGGATCGTCGTGGACAGTGCCCTCCCTGCCCGTCGCGCTCCTCGCTTCAGGCGTGCTGCTCCAGGTCCACCGCTACGGCGGGCCCCTCGCGGAGCGGGCCAGTGACGCCAGCACACGAAGCGTCGCTGGCGGCATCACCACCGTCCGCAGCTGCATCGCGTGCCCGCACTTCGGACACCCAAAGCCGACCACTCCAAAGACCCGCCAGAGCAGGGAACTCCACGCTCGCCAACGCGACTTTCGCGTCGGGCGCCTCGACAGTCGCCGCCCGACCGTCGCCGGTCTCTTCTTCGCCTTCGGTGGCGTCGGTCGAACGCGCGCCCGAAGCCGCGAACGAGACGCGAGAACACCGTGATAGTGCACCTGGTTGGCCCGAGGCGGCGGCACCAGCGCCATCAGCCGTTCGACAAGCTCCAGCCGGCTCAGCTCCAAGGCGGTGGTCCCATCACTCCAGGGGCGCTTCAGCGCAATCCGCACCCGACCATCCGGCAGCGCCTCCACTCGCTCCTTCGCAAGCGGCGGGCGCGCGATGTACCGGCACAGCTGCTCCAGGCCCTTTCGGTTCCGCGCCCCGATGACCACCCCCGCATGCACCGTGTACCCGTCACAGCTTGCGCACAGCGGCGGAAGCTGGAAGGGCCGCCCCCCGAGCACCTGCACCCGCTTCGCCCGACGCCCCCCACTCGCCGCTGAACATCCCGCCACCGATGCCGACTGAATCAGCGACAGGGCGTCATCTTCGCACTCTTCATCCGCAGTCCCCTTGCCGTTCCCGCGACGCGCCAGCCATGCCTCGGCACGTTCTGCGATTCGAACCACCAGCCCCTCGACATCCTCGGTATTCTGGCCTCTCTGTCAGTCTATTTCGCTCATGGCGTGGTGTCCCGATCAGCAAGTCTTCACGATCTTAAGGTGCTGGTCTCCCAGAAGTGCTACTCACAGGTGACCCAGTGCTCCGAAACTATCTCGCCAGAGCGTTCGTCGAAAACAGCGAAAAACCCGTTCCAGGAACTATCGTGGGCGGCCACGCCCACAGGCACAACGTATGAGAAGTCAATGTACCACAGTTCGTTGTCCGGAAGAGGAAGGGCTGCGAAGACGCTCCGCTCGATATTTCCATACTTCACCTGAAACCCGTACCTATCTCCAATGACTCGATAGAAATCCGCCGTGAACACCACAGGGTCGACGTCCTCACCGAACTCCAACTGAACATTGGCGGAAGCTGTTTCTTTGCATGTACCGTTTGGTGCCTGCGTGAACAAGAAAGCAGGAAGTGAATCAAACAACTCAACCGAAATCGGAAACGAATCCCAATCCTCGTCGACCCACGAACACTCCTTTCCGTCCGCACGCTCCAACAAATCCTGAAAAGACAGGCTCCAGCCGTTCGGAGCAACGGTGGTCTCGACCCAGTAGTCGTTGCCGACATCACAGTTCACGAACTCGCCGCTATCCTCCTCCGACGCGGGGAGCACCACTGGAGACGAACAACCTTGGAGGACAAGACTGAGCACGCATGCCCCCCCCCACCCTGCAGAGCACCGGATTTTGCTACTATATCTGGCACAAGACTCCGTCATGTAGATTCCGCCCCACACTCAATCGCTCCCAATCCCTTCGCAAGACTTCGCATTTCCAAAATACCACTTCGGGGACAGGTCCACCGGCACCCGGTACGGTCAGCCGCCTGGACACGGACAATATCTGCCCGATGTGTTTGCAGGCCATGGGGGGGGATAGGAACCATCAACGCCTCTCGGAGTCTACCAGACCGCCCCCGACGCGTCCATCCAGCGTCGCCTGCCCCCGCAGCAGCTCGTGACGCCGACCCTTTCGACCTTCCAGCACCGCCAGCGACCCCAGAATTCATCCTGCGGATCGTCGTGGACAGAGCCCTCCCTACCCATCGCGCTCCTCGCTTCAGGCGTGCTGCTCCAGGTCCACCGCTACGGCGGGCCCCTCGCGGAGCGGGCCAGTGACGCCAGCACACGAAGCGTCGCTGGCGGCATCACCACCGTCCGCAGCTGCATCGCGTGCCCGCACTTCGGACACCCAAAGCCGACCACTCCAAAGACCCGCCAGAGCAGGGAACTCCACGCTCGCCAACGCGACTTTCGCGTCGGGCGCCTCGACAGTCGCCGCCCGACCGTCGCCGGTCTCTTCTTCGCCTTCGGTGGCGTCGGTCGAACGCGCGCCCGAAGCCGCGAACGAGACGCGAGAACACCGTGATAGTGCACCTGGTTGGCCCGAGGCGGCGGCACCAGCGCCATCAGCCGTTCGACAAGCTCCAGCCGGCTCAGCTCCAAGGCGGTGGTCCCATCACTCCAGGGGCGCTTCAGCGCAATCCGCACCCGACCATCCGGCAGCGCCTCCACTCGCTCCTTCGCAAGCGGCGGGCGCGCGATGTACCGGCACAGCTGCTCCAGGCCCTTTCGGTTCCGCGCCCCGATGACCACCCCCGCATGCACCGTGTACCCGTCACAGCTTGCGCACAGCGGCGGAAGCTGGAAGGGCCGCCCCCCGAGCACCTGCACCCGCTTCGCCCGACGCCCCCCACTCGCCGCTGAACATCCCGCCACCGATGCCGACTGAATCAGCGACAGGGCGTCATCTTCGCACTCTTCATCCGCAGTCCCCTTGCCGTTCCCGCGACGCGCCAGCCATGCCTCCGCACGGTCCGCTTTCCGGACCACCAGTCCCTCCACATCCTCGGTGGTCCACCGGCGCGACCGGTGCCACTGCAAGCGACCGGTCTTCGGGTCTTCCGCGTACACCCCGTCCAACACCAGACAATGCCCCGTCTTCTGTTGGGGGAAGGTTCAAGTTCAGCGCCGAGCCAAAGCGCTGCACCACTGTGATGCTTCCCGTCTGCCCATCCCGCTGCCCCGTCCCCACCCGCTGCAGCCACCGCTGCACCTCGCGCAGCGCAATCGCAAGCACCCCACGCGCCAGGTCTGGCTTGCGGGCCAGCAGCCATCGCCGCGGCCACGGCACCGTCACCACCACCTGCCGCACCGCCACCCGAGGCAGCAGAGTGTCCACCCACCGCGCTGCCCGGTCCGCCATCCGGCGTCCTCCACAGGATGGACAGAAGCCTCGTCCCTTGCAGGTGAAGGGGATCAAGCGATGGTGGTCGCAGTCTCCGCAGACCAGCCAGGCAAAGCCCTCCCGCGGGTCGCCACAGCGCAGGTAGCCCTCGACTTCGCGGGTCACGAAGCGCGGAAGGGCTCGGTCTGCGCGCTCGACATCCGCTTGGAGCTCGGCGAGTCCGTCGCGTACGAGGCCATGCAGGAGGTCGCCGGGGGTGTTGCAGCGCTCGATGGTGACCGGCATGGCGCGCGGCCATGCAGCAACCGGGCCGGGCGCGTCGAACGATCAAGACAATGCGAAGGGTTCGATGAAGCCGGCTCTTTCGAGCATCGCTCATGACGAGGGAGGAGAAAGGGGGGGGACGGCGTCGATGGACACTGGCGACGAAATCCGACACCTTGACTCGAGGCCCATGACCACACCCGAAGAACGGAGCGCAGAGCCGTGAGCTGGGACGCTCCGACCTGCCGTCACTCCCGGTGAGATGGACTTGCAGCGAAAACCGCCACCATGCGGTCGGTTTCGACTACAGCGATTCCGCCCGCCTCCACCCAGAAAGTTCTATACGCATCCAAAAAGGCCGACCATCTCAACAAGACCCCAGCGTCCCTTCGAGGATGCCGGGGTCTTCGTCGTTCTTGGGTTTCATAGCGAGACAGGCTGCGCGGACAGGGCGTTTCCGCAGATTCGAGACAGGCCTAATCGTCAGCATTCTCGGAGTTCGAATCCCGAGCATGACAGCCGATTTCTCGGACACTGTTCATCCCCCAGCCCACCAGCAGCTCCCACGCCTCCTCCACGCCGCGGACCAGCGGCGGCGACTCAAGGTCGAGCAACATCGCCAAGGTCGAGAGCCGGGCATGCCTCTTGTTCGCCTCCACGCGGCGCACCACACCAGGGAGTACGCGCAGCCCGTCCAGGTCCAGCAGCACCTCGACCAGCCGGAGGACCGCCACCTGCTCCAGCCTCTCCAGCCCATCATCGGCCACCAGCGCAGCCAGCGCATCGAGACGAGCGAGCCGGAACCGGTGTGCATTGCCCTGGGACACCCGCTCGACCACACCGGCCTCGGCAAGCTCGGAGAGCACCGAGGCGACGCTCCGCTTCGAGTACCCGATGTCGGCGAGGTCCACAGTGCGTGTCCATCGGTTCCCACGCAGCAGGAGCTCGGCGAGCACATCGGCTCGGGCACCCACGCCGGACAACGCCCGCAACCGAAGTCGCACGAGCGACGGACGCCCCAGCGGCAGGGACATGGACCTCGGCTCCAACGAAGCCGCGAGCGGGCCCGCTTCGGTAGGGGTCGGCAACCGTGGCCCCCCAGCGGCCCGGACCGTCTGGGCGACCGCGGAGAACCGGGCCTGAAGTGTCGGCCCTCCCCCCTTCAACAGCCCGCCAAGCCGGCTCACCGACAGCAGTGAGCCGTGCTGAAGCAGCCAGCCCAAGAGTTGATCCCGCAGCCGAGGGTCCTCCTCCACCAGAAGGGAGGACAGGAGGACGACGGGCTCCGGGTCGATGGCAACCGCCGGATGGTGCCGGACCAGTCCCGGCACGCCCAGCTCCGTCAGCAGGCTCCAGGCCAGATTGACGACGGCTCCCCGAAGGTCGCTACCCATGCTCGACCTCCACACCGAGATACCGAAGAACTGGCATCAACAGCATCTCGCGGAAGCCTTCGGAGGGGTCGTGGCTCTGGCACCACCGTGCGGCAGCGCGCAGCTCCGCGGGGCTCGGCGACAGCCCCTCGAGGTCGCGGAGGTGGCGACTACGGTCCGGCCAGTGGTCGGCCGCCGCGTAGAGCTTGAGGTGGACCTGATCGACGCGGTCAGCAAGCCAGATCTGAAGGGCGCCGTAGTCTCGATGGTGGGCGCGCGCCTGGAAGCCCGGCGGGAGTCCCAAGCGGAGGAGGGAGGCCGGCCCCGGGTTCAGCCAGTCGGGCGCGAGGTCCAAGGCGAGCGCCACATCCGCGATGGCCTCCACGAGTGCGGGGGACAAGGGCTCGGCCTCGCGGAGGCGGCCCGCATCCACACGGGCGACCACGTCGAGGTCCTTCGTGCTTCGGTCCGCGAGGCCCAGGAGGACCAGGGCGCCGCCACCGACCAAGACAAGGGAGGCGGTCTGGCCCCGAGTGGCGAGGACCGCGCCGAGGATGTGGAGGGCTTCATCGAGGGCTGAGGAGCTGAGCATTACGGGCAAATAATCTGCCTGAATCAGGCAGACAAGTCACCCATCCGCAAGGCGCCACAACCTGCCGCGATCACACCCTCACCGACCGATGAGGACCTTCAACCGACGCATCTCGCCCACCGCGCCTGCATCCGCGTCCACCACGAACGTTCCCAACGCAGCCAAGGCCGACCCCTTCGCGAGCCGGCCCCGCGGCCCCATGCCAAGGAGCGCTCGCCCAGAACACCCTCGTGTTGCGGGAGTTCAGCACCCGAGGTGGGAGTCCGGGACCGCGCCGCCTGCTTCGGCAGACACCCACGCGGGCGGGACCCGGCAGTGGCGGGCGCCGCAGTCTCGGGAGAACCGGGCGACGGGAAGAGAGACCTCGCCGCCGACGATGCACTTGACTTCCCGCAGGCGAGGGGCGACGCTCTCGCCTTGGAGGTTCGATGGGCCGTCTTTTTCCTCGCTCGGCGGTGCGAGCCCCGCCATCCGCCGTGGCCGGCCTGTGGCTGAGCGTCCCCGTCGCCAGCGCATGTGTGCCCCCCGAGAACCCCAAGACATACGAGCCGCGCACCGAGGAGCCGGGCGCGCTGCGCACCGGCCTGATGTCCGCCCACGGGGTCACCTTCGAAGACACCCTGGCCACGTTCGAGGTCCTAGAAATGGGCAAGTGCGGGGGGTGGTACCTCATCGAAGAGGAGCGCACGGTGCGGCTGTCCCCCGACGACCCCATCGACCTGCCGGGGTCGTCGTGGTGCGCGTTGCGGGTCGCGCGCCTCACCTTGGCCCCGCTGGCCCGGCGGTCCGACGGCACACGGGTCGAGCCGCCCCCCCTCGTCATCGAGAACCTCGTGTTCCCGGAAACCGGCTCGTTCGCCATGCATGCGCGGTTCGTCTCCTTGCAGCTCGGGAGGAGGAGCACAGGGACGCCCTCCGGCGGTCCCGCGTGGGCCCCCTACGATGCCTTCCACGCATGGCTCGCAGACGACGACACCTTCGATGCCACCGCGGAGTCGGAGCTCATCACAGCGCTCGTCGAGACGTCGCTGCTGCTCGCCGACCATACGCAGGACGGCCCCACCCCGGATGACTCGTACCTGCGTTACCCCGCGCAGTAGCCGGCCGCCGCGCGGGGCGTCACTCCTGCACCCGGTGGCGCGCATCCAGGCTCGCCCCCCGTCTCGGGCGCACGAAGCCGCGAACGACACACGAGAACACCGTGTTCGTGTACCTCGTCCACCCAAGGCGCCGGCGACCGCGCGACCCGTCCCCACCCCGACCGGGGTCCCCGGTTGTGCGCCGAGGCTGGCTCCGCACCCCGTCCCGGGTCTCCGGTCACACGCGGTCCCACAAAACAAAGCAGCCCCCCGTTTCGGATGCGTTGTTTATGGCTTCCGCAAAGTTGGGCGGTGGCAATCGGGTGGTTGGGACACGGCAGCCAGTACGGGAGGAGGCCGCAACGACCCCCGCGCCAGCGCCCGCCTCGCCAAACAGGCGCGAGACGACCACCATGGGTTGCTGACCCGGATCGCGGGTTGTACTCCGGAGACGTCTCCCCAACACGACCCGCGCTCCGTCCCACGCGGTCCCAAAAAACAAAGCAGCCCCCCGTTTCGGATGCGTTGTTTATGGCTTCCGCAAAGTTGG
>CAZCUX010000059.1:0-13431 GCA_964502005.1 uncultured Enterobacterales bacterium | reverse complement strand
TCTTGCACCGGCCCGGGCGCGATTCTATCGGGGGGTGGGGTGGTCTTGCACCGGCCCGGTCGCGATTCTATCGGGGGGTGGGGTGGTCTTGGACCGGCCCGGTCGCGATTCTATCGGGGGGTGGGGTGGTCTTGGACCAGCCCGGTCGCGATTCTATCGGGGGGTGGGGTGGTCTTGGACCACCTCGGACGCGATGCTACCGGGGTGCGCCGGGCTGTAATGTTGTGAAATACGAATATTTCCTATCGCGACGCCTTCGCATGCGGTAGAGTCCTCGACGCACCCCGTGAAGGAGCAGCTCAATGGCAAACCCTCGTTATGTTGACATGGTTCAGTTTTACCAACTCCCGCTGATGCGGCGCTTGAGCTTGCTGGAGGCCCTGCGGCCTGTGTTGGACGTGGCGCCCGATTCGTTGCGTGAGCAGTGGTCGGTGTGTGTTGCATGGGACGAAGACGTGCGCGTCCGCGACGCGGAGTGGCGCAGGCTGCGCTCGTTGCCGGAAGGCCGCGCCGACGTTGTGGAGGCCGACCGCCTCGTCGACCGGCGCGCGTCGGGGCTTGTGGCGGTGCTGTCTGCACAAGTGAGCGCCCGCGACCCCGAAGACCCCACCGCCGTCGCCGTGCAGGCGCTTCTCGGCCGTATTGTGCCCGAAGGCTTGGGCCGGTGGACCCAACGCGCCCTCGCCGAGCAGCGCTCCGAGAACGCGCGGGTCGCGGAGGTCTTGGGGGAAGCCGAGGTCGTGGCTCTGCTGTCGTCGCTCGGTGTGTTGTCGTTGGCCCAATCGTTGGTGGAGGCCATCGGCGCGTTTGACGCGCGATTTCTCGCCGGCGCCGAGTATCAGGATTGGCTGGAGCTCAAGGGTGCCGACCAGCAGGGGAAAGAGCACTTGGCGCGCTTGCTGTTGGGCATCGCCTGGCTGGGCCACGGCTTTTCTTGGCAAGCGACCGCGCTGCAAATTGTCGACCAGCATATGTCCGCGTTTGGTGCGCGCTTGCGTCGGGACAAGAGCGGCGACGCGGCGGAGTGACCTCCGTTTGCTTGGATGCAGGCCGTTGAAACGAGAGGAGCGGCGTCCTTCCTTTCGACGTTGACCGTGCGCTCGCCGATGTTGGGTCGGCGAGCGGCTCGTTCCGTTGCTCCAAGGAAAGGTCGATGAACGATACGCCGTACTTTCTTTCGCCAAACGAAGAAGCCAAGCCCACCAAAGGAGGCTTTCGGGTGCCGCTCGGGGTGCGAGGGGATGGCCGCGTTGTCTCGCCCGCGCAGGCGGCGTCCGGGGACGCGGTGGCGTGCCCTGCTTGCCGTGGTGCGCTGTTGGTCCGAGGGGGCGAGGGCAAGTCCGTGCGCCGCCATTTCGCGCACAAACCCGACGCGGAGTGTGCCGAAGAGACGGTGTTGCATCGGGCGGCAAAGTTGCTCGTACAGCAGGTGTTGACGGATTCATTGACCGGCGAGGGGCCACCGGTCGATGTCGTGCGCGTATGTTGCTACGACCATTGCAAAAAGGAGTTCCAACAGCCATTGCGTCTCAAGGGCGACCGTATTGTGTTGGAGCACCGCTTGTCGTCCGGTCGGGTGGCCGATGTGGCGATGTTGGCGGGGGAATCCGTGTTGGCGATTGTCGAGATTTGTGTCACCCATGCGGTCGACGCCGCCAAAAGAGAAGACATAGCCGGGATTTCCTGCGCGGAGCTGCACGCCCAGGAGGTGATCGAAAATCCGTATGTGTGGCGTCCGAACGCAGACTTGGCCAAGCCCATCGCGTGTCCCGATTGCAAACAAGAGCGGCGGCGTTTGCGGGATGCGGGGGTGCCGCGGTGGATGGAGCGCTATCGACATAGCGACGACAACATCGTTTCGGAAGTGCTCCGCACGGGCCGGCTGCTGCAGATTTGGGAGCGCTACGATGGCGGCACGCCGCGCCTACAGTGGGAAATCACAAAGCCCGGCGAGGAGCACAGCGTTGTCGCCCTCTTGGGTCAGGAGGTGTCGGCGAAGGAGTGGAGAGCATCGGCGGGCCGTCGAGCGCAATGGGTAAGCGAGCGTCGCGCGAAGTTTCCCGATTTGCCGCGGTTTGTGGACTTGTATTGGGCGGTGTTGGCGGCGGTCGAGGCGTTTGGAGGGAGTGTGCGGGAGGATGTTGCGGGCGCGGTGGGCGAAGGCGAGACGTCGCCGTTTCCTTCCCGGTTGGTTGGGTTGGAAACGGGCGCCACAACGGAGCAGAGGTGGGCCAAAGTGCAGCGAATCGCGCGCAGCACAGGGCAACTGTTGCCGGACATGTCCAAGGGCAACACCTCTCCGTATTGGGTAGAGCCGTTTCGTTGTTATGCGTGGCAGTGCCGCGAAGAGATGCTCGTGTATACGTGGAGGGGGCATCGCTGGATGACCCGGAATCGGCCGCCGGAGCCTGTTCCACCGACCTTACAGTTTCGTAACTCGGCGACGGCGGGAGACGCGTATTGGGGCAACACCTGCCCATCTTGCGGTCGCTTGCAAGGCGAGAACTTCGTGTACGCGCCCGATGGACCGCTCCAG
This sequence comes from uncultured Enterobacterales bacterium, assembly GCA_964502005.1. Classification (GTDB taxonomy): domain Bacteria; phylum Myxococcota_A; class UBA796; order UBA796; family UBA2385; genus CAJWOS01. The sequence continues at coordinate 10,895 of CAZCUX010000059.1, read as the reverse complement.
ACGAGGTCGGTCGACAGAGGCTCGGGGGCCTCGGTGCGAGACGCTTTGTATCATGTATTTGGGGTTCGATGAATAAAGGGGACATATGCCCCCCATCCACCGCACCCCACGGCGCAGCCCTTATGGCGGTCGGCTTTGGCCACGCCGCGGATTTAGAGGTCCACCGCGCAGTGCCCTTCTCCATCGACATGCCCGACCGTTTGGGTCAAGAAGGCGATAAAGTCTGCGAGGTGGGTGACCTCGCTATATTGTCCCACGGCGTAGCCAAGCTCTGCTACGGAGACCGCGGCAAGCTCACTTTGGGTGACGGCGCCATCGCCGTCTTGGTCAGCATTGACGATGGCTTCGCCGCGCACGTTGGCGTCCGGGTTTTCGAGCCCATCGTAAAACAAGTGGTCGCCATGAATGGTAAACTCGGTGACGCTCTTGCCGCCCGCAGGGAGCGTGAGGTCCGCGGGTTCGCAATAGTAGGTGGTGTTGGTTTCGAATTGCCAATCGAAGGTGACCGAGGTGTCGCCGCAGGTGAGGGTGCCGGCCGCAGCGATAGACGGGCCCCCCGAAGGGCCGATAGCGAAGCGTGCGGTGTCGTAGTGGGTCGCAGGTGCATCGGCGCTGCCGACGTCTTGGGGGCCAGCTTCGGTCAGCGCGAAGCGTCGGCCAGGAATGGTGGCGGCTTCGGTGTCGTCGCCGTCGAGAAGCGCTACGTCGGTGATTTCGACGTTGAAGGTGTCGAATACCACAGCGCAGCCGTCTGCGAAGACGTCGGCGGGGATACCCTGCTCAATATAGTCTTCGCCCCAGGTTGTGACGGTCCACTGGCCGCTTCCGCAGCCAATGGCAATAAAGGCAAGACCAACGTGTGCGGTGGCGAATCTATTGTGTGTCATTCATTCTCCAATAGAAGGGAAAAAGACGGAGTGCTCACGACACCAAACAAAACGGTGTTGGCGACGTTTCCGTCATTGAGTGTCAATACGTCATCGTTATCGTCGTCTGTCGTGTTCCAATCTACGAAAGACAAGCTATGCGCCAAGTCAACGGAGAGGCGGATGCGTGCAGGGGGCGCGTCTGCGTCGATGGTCTCGATGAATGGCAGCCCGGTGATGTCTTGGTCGGGCGCGAGCGCGAAGCGGAAGGCGCGGGGGGTGTCGCCGACGGTCGCGGTGCCCGCGAGGACCAAGTTCGGGTCGGGGACAAGGGCAAAGTGGCCGGTCGCGTAGTCGCCCGAGTAGCAGTTGGCATCGCCCAAGTGTAGCTCATCGCCGAGCAAGTCAACGGTCCAGGTGCCCGTCAGCTCGCCGGCTACATCTCCGGCGAAGTCGTGTCCGGGGTGGGCGTGCGCCGTGGAGCCAAATAGCCAGGACGGTGTATAGGACGCACGTTTGGCGGGTGCCTCCAAGCGAATGTCTGCGAGTGTATAAGTGGCTTCGTTTAGCTCTATGCGTACGCCGCTGTCGAGTGTTACGTCGGTCGCAGATGGCGCGAGGTGAATGGGAACCGCGAGCAGTGTGGGGTTTTCAGCGGCACAGCCTGCGCAGAGTGCCGCCCATCCAATCGTATGAATCTTCATCAAAAGCTCCGGGAAACGGAAAAGCGGGCGGCCCGCGGTGTTCCGGCGGTAAAGTGGCGCACGGGCAGCTCGCTCCGGGGCGCGTCGCGGTCCCAGCGGGAGGGGTACAAAAACTGCCCGTCGGTCCATTGGCTGCCGAGGAGATTGTCTACTTCGACCGAAGCGCCCCAGCGGTCCCACCGGAGCGTGCTTGTGGCGTCGATAACGCCCGAGGGCGTGCTCATGAAGCCGCCGGGAAGCGGGCGTGGCCCGAGGTACCAGGCGCGGACTCCGCCGGTGAGTTCGGTGGTGCCGAGCATGATGCGCTCGGCGAAGAGGCCGGCGACGCCCAAAAGGCGCGGTGCATAGGGGATACCTTCGCCCGTGCTGGTGTATTGGCCGTCGGACAAGGTAAGGTCGAGGTCGCAGCGGAGCGCGTCCCAAAAGCGGAGCTGGAAGCCCGTATCGACGCCCAATCGGCGCGTTTCGCCCGTGGCGAGGTACCGTGCGGAGACGTGGTCAAATACGATTTCATCGGAGACATGGGTTCCGAATACTGCGCCCCGCCAGGACCACCAAGTGGAGGGCGCGATGGTCGCACCCAGCTCGGCGCTGTCGGAAATCGCGAGGGGCGCACGCCCGCCGTCGCCCGCGCCCCGCGCGTCGGGAGAGCGATACCCGCGCCCGCCGGACAAGAAGCCGGTGACGGTGTTGCCCATGCGTACGCGGGTTTGCAGGCGCGGTGCGAGTACGGGGGCCCATGCGGTTTCTCGTCCAATCACATCGACAATGAATGCTTCCGCGCGAATGCCGGGCTCGATGTTCCAACGCGCGTTGGGTTGGATTTCAAGGGAGCTCCAAGCGCCGAGGCTGCTTTGTGTTGCGGCGAGGGAGGACAAGTCGGACCACGGCAAACCAGTTGCCGTCACGGCCTCTACGGCTTGCTCGATTTGGTCAATTCGAAAGGTGGTGCCCGCCAAGAGGTGCAGCGAGGGGCGCAACGTCCACCAACCGCGCCCTACGCCGCCACCGGAAGTCGCTGTGTAGTGTTGGAGGGTGCCGTCGCCTTGGGTTTCATTGTTGTACCAGCCGGTAAAGTTCTGCTGCAACGACAGTGTACGCCAGCCGCCCCAGAGGGTCGCTTGCCATGCGTTGTGGTCGCTGCCTTGTCGCAATTGGGCAGATGCCAACACACGGGTCGAGTGGCCACCACCCGAGCCGGGATAGGCGTCGTAGAAGTCCATCTCGCCGGTGAGTACGTCGTCTTCGCGAAGGGCACCGGGGGAGTCGAAGACGCCGTCGTATGCGAGCAGCCACGCGCGCGCGCGGGTTTGGCCGAGGTCTCCTTCGATGCCGGCTCCAGCGCGAAGTTGGCGCCAGGAGCGCGCCATGCCGATGCCTTGGCCGATGTCGGCGTCGGCGGCGACGAATGTGCCGGGAGAAGAATCGCGGGGGCGGTAAGCGAGGCCAACTTCGCCGCTGCGGTCGGTGCCGCCGCCGGCGGAAACGAGGCCGCCCGGCCGCTCGAGACCGAGTTGAAAGCTCGCGGAACCGGCGACCGCAAAGTCGCCTCCTTCGACCGTCGCGCTGCCGGGCCGCAATGCGACCTGCGTGACGAGCAAGGGCGGCAAAAAGTGGAGGTCTAGGTAGCCGTGGGCATGAACGTTCGAGACTTCGTTGACAGGCACGCCGTCGATGTCGATAGCGAGGTCGGCGCCGTGTACCGCGTCGAAGCCGCGCAGAAAGTATTGGTAGGCCTTTCCGTGGCCGCCGTGGGCCGATTGGTGCAGGCCGGGCATCGCGCGCAGGAGGTCGTCGGCGGAGCGAGCGGGCATGGCTTCGACGGCGGCGCGGTCCAGGGTGCGTTCGGTGGCGGAGTCGACAGAGCGCTGTGCCTCGACGACGACTTCGCTGTCAGCGGAGTCGTTTTCGCCGGTTGTGTCGGCCGTTGCGGTCACCCAAAGCAGCGAAACCGCGCCGGCGGGCGCGTAGGCCGCCGGAGTCAAAGCACGCGACCGGTGATGACGAGGCGACCGTGCTGCACGCCTTTCATGCCGAGCAGGTGGTCGGCGTAGTGCTCTAAGTCTGCGCGGCGGCCGCGCAGCGCGGAAAGCTCCATACAAGTGTCGTGGTCGAGGTGGACGTGGAGCGTAGAGAGCACGATGTCGTGGTGGTCGTGGGCGGCTTCGACGAGGCGGTCGGACAAGGTGCGCTGTCGATGGTCGAAGACGAGGGTGAGGCTGCCTGCGACTGTATCGTCAGGGCCGCTATCTTCTACCAAGCGTGCGCGGACGAGGTCGCGGATGGCCTCGGAGCGGTTGCGGTGGCCCGCGGCGCTCGTGTGTGCGTCGAGGCGGGCCAAGAGGTCGGGTTCGATGGTGATGCTGATGCGTTCGTAATCGGCCACGGTATTACTCCAGGCGAAAGAGTAATACCATTTGGGGGGCTGTCGAGAGGTTGGCGCGCGGGGGCGCTTTGGCCCAGCTCTCGGCTGCCCAACCCTGATGCGTCTGTTTTCGCTGTATGGATGGCGGTTCTCGTGAAACTGAATGGCGATTCAGTCACTTGTCGGGTGCAGCCTTCGGGCGCACGGTGGGGGCCTGCCCCGCTCGCTGGCCCGCTATTGGGGCCGCACGGGAAGCTGCATGAGGATCCCTTGGGCCATGCGCGAGTAGGTCCCCTTGTTGGTGCTGGCCGCGGCTTCGAGGCGCCTGCGGGTGTCGTCAACGAGGCCCCAGGCGGCTTGGGGGTCGGAGAGGGCGAGGCAGCGCGCTTCGGCGAGGACGTAGTGGGAGCGCAGGACTTGGTTTCCTACGTCCTGGCTGCGCCATGTGGAGGGGGGGCTGCTCGGCATCTCGGGGAAGCGAGCAATCGCTTTTGCCCGTAGCCCTTCTCCTTTGCTGGTGCATTGCCGATACTGGGCGGGGATGCTCCTGTCCTCCGGCAACACGGGCGGCAGACCCGTGGAAGAGGCAGGCGCCGCTGCCACCATCACGGTCCCGGTGGTGGGCGACACGAGGGGCGCGGGCATCCCGGTGGACATCGGGCAAGAGTCCCAGGACGCGGCGACGTCGGGGTAGGCTTGGAACACCATCTCGCGGGCCTTGGGAAAGTCGGGGCGGGTGCTGTGGGACAGCTTGAGGTGATTGACGAGGTCGCAGGGGGCGGAGAACCAGCGGTCGGCCGTCAGGTTGCCCGCGATGGCCTGCGTGACCGCCTGCGCGGTCTTTTGCTCCACAGCGCGCTTTGCGCCGGCGGCGAGCAGGCTGCCGACGTAGGGCACATGGGAGGCCGCTTGGTCGATGGCCTTGGACGACGCCTTCGCGGCGAGGTCGCCTGCCGCGGCGCCGGCGGCTTGTCCGGCCGCGCGTTGGGCGTCCCAATCGGCCAAGACGCCCGAAGCGAGGTACGGGCTGGCGTAGCGGCCTTGGGTTGTGGCTGGCGCGCTTTGTGCTGCGGCTGGTGCCCGTTGTGAAGTTGCGGGCGCAACGTATGCAGGGGCAGGCGAAGACGAAGAAGCGGTCGTTGGTGGCACCACCGCGTGCGCGCATCCTTGTGCTGCTGCGGCGAGGAGGAGGAGACGCGCGAAGCGCGGCAGGGAGAAGCGGGGGCGCATAGGACACCTCGGGCGTTTCGCGTCCGGCGGCGGGCGGCAACGGACGGGAATTCGGGGGTTGGGCGCCAGAGGTAGTAGGGTGGGGGGTGGCCCACCATCGGGAAAGACCTGATTTTCGGGGTGAGTGGCGTGTGAGCGCGAGGGCTATCCCCTCAAATCTCCAGACGAGAGTCTTCGCATACTGCAAAGAGGTCGGCAATCGTATATGTCTCGCCGTCGATGCCCACTTGGCCGCTCACTTGGCCGTAGTATTGGTTGAAGTCTGCGTCGACCAATACAACACTCTTTTGCTCGCGCCGGTGAAACTGGGGCGTGAAGCGGAGGTTGAACCACCGGCTCGCGTTGGTTTCGGTGGAGGTGACGGTCCACGCGCTGGTCTCGCGGGCTTGCTCGTCGACGATGTCGTAATAGAACGAGGCGGTGGGCACTTTATAGAGTTGGTCGTGGACCCAAACCAAGTGCTTGTGGGCTTGTATGCGGGGGCGTGCGAGGGGCCTGTCTTGCACCACTTGTAGGCCCATAAGGACGTGCTTTCCGGTAGACTCCTGGATGGCGTGCCCTACGGTGGCCAGCCAGTTCCAGTTTTGCAAGCCACGCTGGTGACCGAGGGTGTGGTCAAAGGTGCCGAGGGTGCCAGGGGGAATGGATATTACGTTGCCTTCGACGGTCAATAGAGCGTTCTCGATGACGAGGTTGCCGTAGCGTTGCAAGCTACCGCGCATCCGTTGGTAGCGTGTGACTTGGGTGAAGGCGGGCCCGCCGATACGTCGCGCGGTGCCGCTGAGGTGCAGGCCTTGCGCGTGTACGGAAAACGACCATCGCTCGTGCTGTTCGTCGGTGTGTACGAAGGAGTGGGTGTGGGGGTCGTCGAGGTGCCGGTATTGTTGCGCGGCGTGCAGCGTATTGCGGGGAAACATCCGCGTGGATGTGCCGTGGAAGAAGCGCCCGGTGGACTTTTCGGCCACGAGCAAGGCGGTTTGGCCTGCTTTGGCGAGGTCGGCGAGGTTGAGCACAATGAAATGCGCGGGTGCGTCGATGGAGAGGTGCATCCACGTCTGAAACGCGAGCCGCAGCGCGTGGGTGTCATCGAAGTTGAGCTCGCCCGTGAAGTCGGTGAACCAGCCGGCGTTGTAGCGTTGGTCGGCGCCGATGAGGCGTTCGGGACCGCGCTGCTGGGTCAGGTAATCGACGGCGTCGTCGAGGGTCTCGGGGGTGCCGCCGACCGCGGCGTCGAGGGAATCGAGGATTCGTGGCATGGTGGCTCCGGGGGGTAGTGCCTTGGACCCGCGAGAGGCGCTGGGCCTTTCCTTCTGGACTCCTCCGGCGAGACCTTGGGCTCGCCGGATGCGGCGGAGACCGACGGGCTCCGCCGCCCCACCGCGACCGCAGGGCGCGGGGGGCCTAGCATTTTCAAGTTCGTGTGCAAACGAAGGTGAGGCGCCTATTTCGGCGTGTGGTTCCGAGAACTGAATGGAGATTCAGCCGGCGCGCCGATGCCGTGGGGTATCGTGGTGGCCTTCTGCGTGTTCGCGTCGGCTGGAGTTGGAGGATGCCGTTCCCCTTTTGGACCCGCCTTGGGAATCGCCTCCGCCGCATTTCGCCGGAGACGGCGGCGCGTTGGCAGCGGCGGCTCCTGCTTCCTGCATTGTTGGTGGGTATCGGTTGGGGGGCGCTGGGTGCGCAGTTTACGGCCTCGACAGGGCTTTCGCCGGGCCTCGGTGGGGTGGGGCTTACATTGGTGTTGGCGGGTATTTCGATTGGAGGAATGTTGTGGGAAAGCCGTGAAACTGCGCGCGCGGAGACTGCATCCGCACCTCTTTCTGGTGGCGCGCCCCCCTCTGTCGCGCAGGCGCTCGCGTTGCGCCCATCTGTGTTGGGTTGTTTGGAGCCGGAGCTTTGTGGGGCGCCACCGCGGCCGGCCCATTGGGACGACGAGGCGGGGGACGACGAGCCGGGGGACGAAGAGCCGGGCGGCGACGAGCCGGGAGTCAGCGGCCTCTCTGCGCGTCGGCAGGGTGTGGCCGTTCGAGGTTGGTGTGTCGCGATAGAATCGGTGGTGAGCGCCGGCTTTGAGGGCCCCGACACGCTGTATTGGTTTGCGTGGGACACCCCTTCGGGCATCCTTTTGGGCTCTTGGCGCGATACTTCGGACGCGATGCATGGCGGCCCGCGTTGGTTGCCCGATGTGGGCGACGCGCTGTCGCTATTGTTGGTAGATGGGGGCTTTTTGCCCGATACGGTTGTGCCGTATTGTACGACTGCGCCGTGGGTGACCCGCCCTTTTTCGGCCTGGGTGTCTTGGATCCAAGAGAAGGGTGGCGCGGACACTTCTGTGTTGCTCTCCGACCTAGTGGAGTTGGTCCTCTTCGCGTCTCTCCACCAGCGCAGGGCGGTCTTGTCGGTGCTGTGTACTTCGCTTGGTTTCCGGCCCCGCAACCCTTCGTTTCCGGCCATTCGAGACGACGGCTTGCTCCCTGTCCTCGCTGCTTGGCGAGGAGGTCGTGTTCCCGACCTGTTGACGCAGGTAGAGTCGGTGTTGGGCGACCCGATGGTCACCGCGATGTGGTTGGATGGCCGCATCCACGGGGAACGTTGATTTGCACGGTGTTTTCGTAGAATGAATGGCGATTCAGTTGCCGATGGCACCTGGGCTCGTGCGCTTCTGTTCCCGCCGTCGCGCGAGACCCAGCGACACCGGGAGCCATAGCCACGCAGCGGCGCCGCCGCATCCGCCACATCCAGCGTCTTTGCTGCCATCTTGCGCAGACACGCCGTTTTCGGAGCCGCTGTCGGCTTCGGGCGTAGAGGTGTCGGACGGGAGGCTGTCTTCGGTTGCGCTGTCTTCGGTTGCGCTGTCTTCGATAGGGTCTCCCGTGTCGATGGTTGGGCTCGACCAGTTTGCCGTGAAGCTGTCGACTTCGGTGGTTCCCGTCGAAGTGAGCACCAAGCCATCCGCGGCAGCCAGAGGCGCGGTGAGCGGCGGGCCATCATCGAAGGTGACGGTGAGCACGCTGTCCGCCCACGTGAGCGACACATCGGCCCAGGCGCCGGGTGCGGGTTCGGAGACGGCGTGTCCCAGAGATTCTAGACCGGTCCCATAATCATAAGCATTGAACCACAAATGTATGGATTGGTCCACCTGCCACGGCGTCGCGCCTTGGAGGTAGCCGCTGTTCCACACCGCCCAGTTTTTGCGCAAATCCGGTGTTGTGTCGACGTTCCAGGTGGTCCAGTCGGTCGTATTGGAGGCGGCATAGCACAACATATCGTCGCAGTTGTACCATTGCTCCAAGCCATATTCGTTTTGGAGCACGCCGCCGCCTTGCAACACGCTTGGCCCTGTGCCAGAGAGGGCGCCGTGGCGGGTCCATGGCGTGTCGATGGTGCGGGTGGCGTAGCCGGTGGGGCCGTAGTGTTCGTCGCCTTGGGTGCCTTGGTACAACAGATGGAATACACCGTCGCTGTCGATGGTGAGGTCGGGTTCGCGCAGGCTGGCGCTATCGAACGCACCGGCCTCGCCTCGGTCGAGGGCGACGCCTTGGGGCGTCCAATCAAAGCCGTCGGCGCTGGTGGCATAACAAAGGCGATTGCCTACATCGTTTTGGTAGCACGAATAGACCATATGCCAGGTGCCGTCCGTCGGATGAATCGCGACCGAGGGCATATGAACGTGTACGCCATCGACGGCGGTGAGGTCGTAGTCGATGGTAAGCACGGGGTTTTGGGTGTGCCGCGTCCAGCTTGCGCCGTCGGTGCTGGTGGCCAGCCCGATTTGTCGGTATCCATAACCTGGGGACATAATGCCGGTATAATAGTAAAACCAAGTGCCGGTACGGTCATCGTAAACAATATCGCTATGTAATACGCCCCCTGCTTCCCATTCTGCGCCCGGCGCAGGATTGGCGGTCAGCACGGGGTCGGCGTCGGGTGTGAACGCGCGATGGCCATGGGGCAAGACCAGCGCGCTGCTCCCGAGCGTGATGCCGCTGGCGCTTTCGTAGTCGATGGCCCAGGTTTGGTCGCCGACCGAAAGCGAAAGGGTGCCGCTGTCGACGTGCCGCAGGCGGAGCTGGGCCGAAAGCGACGTGAGCGTGCCGAGCTCGAGGCGCGCTTGGTCGCTCGTGACCGTCAACACGCCGTCGACCACCGTACCGCCCTGCCAGTCGCCGGCGTCGGTGTCGAAGGTGGTGGAGGTGCTGCCAGCGCGGGCCAAGGAGAGGGAGAGGAGGAGCCACGTCATCGCCGGAGTATATGTGATGCGCGCCGTCTTAGGAAAGGGGTTGGCATTTTGGGGTCAAGAATCCGGTTTTCCCTGATGGATGGACAGGTGGGAACGTGTGTAGGTGTCAACCGGTAAAGTCAAAATCATTTCCGTTTTGGGGTGTCTTATGTTTCGTTTGTCGAGAGCAATTGTTGCGTTCGGTCTTCTGTTGGGCGCACAAATGGCCCGGGCTGAAGAGGAAAAGGTGTTCATCGCGTTTTGGGTGGACGAAAAGATGCAGCCGGTGGCCCAGTGCGGCACCAGCTTGGTTTCGCGGAACTTAGAGACGGTGGTGGGCACAAAGGCCGAGGTCAAGAGCCGTTACGACGCCCATTCGGGGAGGAAGAAGGTCATTCGGTCCTCGGAGGCTTCCCATTGGGCGGTGGTGGAGATTCGCACGGTTCACAAGGGTGTTTGTGAAGATGACGTCGAGTACGCGATTGCCGGCGGAAGCTCCGCGGAGGCGGCGCGCAATCGGGCTTTGGGCTCCTTCGCATCGCAATCGTCCCGTGTAGACGCCTTTGGGAACCGCATCACCGCGATTGTGTTGGAACAAGGCTCGTTTCGCGCGTCATTGGACTGAACGGTGGCGTGTGGAGTGTGTGGTGCTGGACCTCGCGTCGTGGGGGTTACGTTGCGCTTCTCTGTTGGGGGCATGCGGCGTCATCGTGATGGGGCCGAGGCTTGGGTTGACAGTGTCACCCGCAGTGGGGGGAGGGGTGCATGGATACGTCGCCTCGCGCACGTTCCCGAGAGATTGGCGGTGAGTTGGATTGGTTTGGCGCTTGGCCTCTATTTCGGTTGGACGTTGCCAGAGTGACCCGCCAGATGCGTTGACGAGAGCGGTCTTCTGGACCGTCGGGTTTGGGCCGCTTGGGACACCGCGAGGTGGCCGCTTGACGCTTGAATGTCGTCGATGGCGTTGAGCTCGGGGTTTTTGTCGACGCTACGGTCATTGTCGGGAGGGGACGGGGCGCGTTCTTCGGTGCGTGGTGAACCTGTCTCGGTCACTCGCGGGGAGGAGGTAGACCGAGGTCCGCCATGCGCAGCTGCACGCTCCGCGCTCACATTCCGAGCCCGCGCCCCATTTGGCGAACGCCGAATGTCGAGGAGTGGAGGAATGGCGCAGAGATTGTATAGATGCGCGCTTCGAAGGCACACCGCGCGGCACCTGCGTGGGGCGGCGGCCCGCCGGTCTCGCCGTGGGGCTGACCTTCCTCCCGGCGCTCCCGATGGGCGAGGTCGAGCGCTGGCGGGGGGGGGCTTGCTTACGCGATGGCTGTTGTTTCTTGTGCACCCGATTGTATTCGCCCAACATTGCGGAAGCCAAAACCACACGGAACCGAAGCGGCGGGCAGTGTGGGTGCGTGGGGCCGCGTACGAACGAGCGCGGGTCACAGCCGCAATGGGCTACTGGGAACACCTTGTATGTCAGAGAGGCAAGAAGGCTGGGCGCTCCGTTGGCCGTG
>CAZCUX010000058.1:0-13644 GCA_964502005.1 uncultured Enterobacterales bacterium | reverse complement strand
GCGCATGAGCTCACCCAAAAAGTCGAACGAGCTTTGACCTCTGCGCATGAGCTCATCCAACAAGGTCGAACGTGCTTTGACCTCTGCGCATGAGCTCATCCAAAAAGTCGAACGAGCTTTGACCTCTGCGCATGAGCTCATCCAAAAAGTCGAACGAGCTTTGACCTCTGCGGTTGAGCTCATCCAAAAAGTCGAACGAGCTTTGACCTCTGCGATTGAGCTGACCCAAAAAGGCGAACCAACGCCGCGCGCCGTCGCGATACAAGCCCCCCAAGCACACGCCCAACAGGAACCCCAGCACAACTGCCCCAGCTTCATTGGTGGCGTGCGTCCCGATGGCATGTCGGTATCCAAAACATAAACCAAAAGAGCAGACTCCCGGAACCGACCAAGAGTGGGAGCCATTTTCGCGCATGCGGTCCCACTACCAAGCCGCGCAGCGACGAGAGGAGCGCCTGCACGGTGCGCCGCATTGGGCCGCGTTCACGATTGCGGCGGATGCTCCAGCGAATCCGTTTCGTTTGCCTGCGCCTTACGGTGCTCGCTCGCCGCATTGGAAGGAGCGGGCGGCCGGTATCGCGAGAGGGCCCGCGCCAACTCCGCTTCTACCAGCGCACGCAAGTCGGGGGGCGAAACGACTTCTACGGACGCACCCCATTCGAGTACCCAGCTTCGTAGCTCGCGTCCGCCCACCCGCAGGTGAAGGTCTACGCCTCCATCGTCTCGCGCGGTTGCGCGCACTTGACCGGGCCAGGTGCGCGCCAGCACATAAGGCGCAGCGGCGGCATCAAAGCGAAGGTGGACCCTCTCGACCTTGCCCTCGTGAATGCCCCAGCGCCCCTCCAACCAAACGTTGGGGTCCCACGCGGACGGATAGGGGACGCGCCCCCCGACCGAAACCTCGCGAATGCGCTCTACGGCCAACGCACGGCGCGGCGCGCGGGTGCCTCCGATATCGGCCACCAAATATACGGCCCGCCGGTGAACCACCAACGAAAGCGGCTGCGCATCGGGCCAGTGGCTCTCTTTGCCCGAAACCCCTTCATAGCGAATGTCTAAAGACCGCTCCTCAAACAAAGCGCGCTGAATATGCCGCAGGATGTGTTGGTGCGCAGAGTAGTTGCGCGCGGGCTCGGTGCGAACCACAAACTTCCGGTCAAGTCTTCGCACCAGCGAAGCATCTTCCCGCAGCTCGGGCTGCAATGGGGGCGCAAAGGCAAGGAGGCCGCGGCCAATCAGCAGCGCAACTTGCGCATCAAGGCCCAAGACATTGTGCCGGCCATCGGGGTCGAGCACCCAGCGGGTGTCGCGTCCGTCGCCTTCCTTTTCAATCGCGATGACCTCGGCCAGCTGTTTGAGGGTGGTCAATACCGCACGCGGCGGTTCGCCGATTGCCCGCGCGAGCTCGCTGGTCGAGGCCGCGCCACGACGAAGAAGGTGCAGCAGCAGCACACCCGCGCGCTGTTGGGGGCTTTGGTCTCCCGAAGGACTACGAGATCGGAACAAAGACACGCGCAACACCCCTTTGACACGTTTGCGATTGGGCAAACGATTTCCTACTGAACACTTATGCTCGCCTATATCCGCTCCGCCGGCACTCTGGCCGTTCAGTACCAAAAAATCGCAATCCGACATCGCTAAGGTCTGCCCACGACGAAGCCCGTCGCACGTCAGGCCCAACGCACATCCCCCCACATCCCAAGGAGCCCGTATGTCCCAGGACATTCTTGCAACTCTTACTTTGGCACAGCTTGCAGACGCCGTCGCTGGCGGCGCTGTCGCGATCCGCGCCCGCACCCGCTTGCAGCCCGCGGGCGGTCCCGGCGACAAAGTGTTCCCGCCCACCTACGCCACGGGCGAGCGCGCCGACACCCGCTATGCGTTTGAAGACCGCATGGTCGAAGGTCCCCAAGGCCCGGAGAAGGTTCGCACCGTCCTGCTGGACTCGGTGCAGTCCCAAGCCAACCGCATGGAAGAGGCCCTGCGAGAGTCGTGGCTCGATGGCGAAGCCAACTTCCCGGTCATCGCCGTCGATTTTAGCGGGCAAGCTGGGATTGAAGACTTGGGCTTGCTCACCACCTTGGACGCCCCCCATCGCATCGCCGATGCGCTGATTCGCGACAGCATCGACGAAAACGGCACCCCTTTCCGGTACACGGATATTGGCCGCGCCTACACCGATGCCCGCGTCACCCACGCAACCGCCGTATACTCTTATTGCCCCACCGCATTGGTGTTTGGCGTGTGGGACTCCACAGGCCCGAAAGGCGGCATGGGCGCCAAGTTTCCCCGCGCCCTCGTCTCGGAGATTGTGGGCTTTCACGCCCAATCCGGCGTGAAGACCCAAAGCCGCATCGACCCCGCCGCTATCAAGGCCATCCCGATTTTCGAAGACAAAGACGACCCCACAGAGTGGACGTCCGACGAATCCCAAGCGGCGATGGACAAGAACAAGCCCAAGCCGTTTAGCCGCGGCAAGGGCAATGGCGAAAAGGGCAAAGCGAGCGCCGCCAACCACAGCAACATTACGCCTTCTGTCGAAGGAAGCGCCGGCGGCGTCACCATCGCCTACGCAGAGCAATCCGTGGTGCTCTCGCTGGCCGCATTGCGCCGCTTGCGCTTTTCTACCCATGTAGACGGCACGGCCATCGAACCGAGCCAGCGGCGCAGCACGGAGCAAGCGGCCCGCACCGCCTTGGCCGCGTTGGCTCTTGCCGCTGTTGTGCTCCAGCGGGAGTTTGGCCATGACCTTCGCTCGCGCTGCCTGCTGCTGCCCGACGAGCCGCTCACCTTCGAGCTGCTCCCGCGGGACGGCGGCGCGCCCACGCGCTTCCGCCTGGACCGCCAAGGTGCGCTCGACCTCTTGTCCTCCGCCAGCGAAGCCGCCGCAGCCGTCAATATGGGTTGGGAGCGCACGCCCCTCACCCTTCAGCCCGCCCCCAAGGTCACGGCAATCATCCTCGCGAGCCGCAAGCTCGCCGTGCACGAGGAGCAGTGATGCTCGCGGTCTCCGTGGACCTGTTGACAGGCCGGTATGTCGCGACGGCCTACAACGACCGCTACCAAGCGGAATGGCCGCCCCATCCTGCGCGACTCTTCTCGGCGCTCGTCGCGGCCCTTCCCCGCGACAACGAGCCACCGGACACCGAGGCCGCCGAAGCATTGCTTTGGTTGGAGTCATTGTCCGCCCCCCACATCACCGCTTCCGATGCGAGCCATCGCGCGGTGACGCCCACCTATGTACCCGTCAACGACAACGTATTGGTGAAGCTAGACGACCTCGCGCTCGACAAGCTGGCGGAGTTCGAAGCACAGGTCGCTGCGGCGACCACGCCGAAAGAGCGCAAGTCAGCCGAGAGCGCGTGGAAGAAGGCCCTCAAGAAACACAACGACAATGTAGCGAAGGCTATCCACCTCAAGGGCGAGCCTTCTGCCAGCGAACGCAAGACCGCCACCCAACAATACCAAGCGTCCGGGCTGCGCCAAGCGCGTACCTTTCCTTCGGTGACGCCGCGTCAGCCGCAGGTGGTTTACCATTGGCCCAACGCGACACCCACCGAAGCCCAACGGAGCGCCCTCGACCGTCTGGCCGCGCGGGTGACCCGGCTCGGCCACTCGTCGAGTTTGGTTTCGGTGGGCTTGGTGGACGCCCCGCCGCCCCCCACCTTGGTGCCGCACCCCCAGGGTGACCTCATTTTGCGGGTACCGGGTCCAGGGCAGCTGCATCGCCTCGAAGCCGCCTTCGCGGTTCACCAAGAGACAGAGCCGCGCGTGTTGCCCTGCGCCTTTGCCCGCTACGCGCCGCCCAACACAAGCCGCGCAGAGTCCACCCCCAACAGCGTGTTTGGGAGGGACTGGGTGGTCTTCCGGCGCATCGCGGGGCCGATGTTTCCGCCATCGGCGACCGCGTTGCTCTCGGGCCGCCTACGCGCGGCCTTGATGGCCCATTGCCCCGCGCCTATCCCGTGGGCCTTGTCCGGTCACCAGCCGGATGGCGCGCCCGCGCTGGATGCGCACGCGGCCTTCCTGAGCTTGCCGTTTGTGGGCCACGAGCACGCCGACGGCTGCATTCGCGGCTTGGCGATGGTGTTGCCGCGCGACCTGTCCGACAGGGAGCGGGAGCATGTGTTGGCCGCGGTCGCGGCCTGGGAAGACGCCGCACGCGAGGACGACGAAGCGTTTCCCACCTTGCCGCTCCATTTTGGCGACGCAGGGACCCTCTTCCTCGAACGTGTCGTAGACCGCGCCCCCTTGCGTACGCTCCGCGCCGGGACGTGGTGTGCGGCATCCAAAACATGGGGCACGGTGACCCCCATCGCCCTCGACCGCAATCCCGGCGAGCTGCGCACCCGCGACCGCGACCGACTCGACAAGGCGCTCGCTTCCGCAGTCGCCACCATCGAGCGAGCGTGTACGCGCATTGGGCTCCCGTGCCCTGTCCGTGTGGAGGTGCAGCCGGGGGCTCCGTTTGTGGCAGGAGAGCCGATTCGGGCCTTTCCTCCCTTCCCGGCCCAACCCGGCCGCACCCGCCGTGTGCAGGTTCACGCCCGCCTCACGTTCGCAGAGCCCGTCTCCGGCCCCGTCATTCTCGGCGCTGGCCGCTTCGTTGGCCTCGGCCTCTGTCGCCCCCTTCCCTCCGAGGACTGAACATGTTGTTGTCGCCTGCCGACTTCGCCGCCTTCTTCGCCGAGGTGTGGGGCTACTCCCCCTTTCCTTGGCAAGTGCGTCTCGTGCATCTGGCCGAAAGCCAAGGCCGAATGCCCGACCTCATGGACCTGCCCACCGGCTCGGGAAAGACCGCGTGTCTGGACATTGGCCTGTTCTTGCTGGCCATCGACCCCACACGCTTTTCCCGCCGTATTGTGCTCGTGGTGGACCGACGCACCATCGTCGACCAATCGCACCGCCGCGCCGTACACCTCCAGGCGGCGCTGGCACGGGCAGAGGCCGACCCTTCCGCGACTCCCGTGACCGCGCGCGTCGCGGCGGCATTGCGCGCCCTCGCAGGTCCGCGCACCCGCGAGAATGAACCCGTCATCGACGCCGTCGTACTTCGGGGAGGAATTCCGCAAGACAAAGACTGGGCCCGCACGCCGAGTCGCCCCGTGCTGGCAGCGTCTACGGTCGACCAAGTGGGCTCCCGCCTCCTGTTTCGCGGGTATGGCCTGGGCTACAAAGCCGAGCCGATTCATGCGGGTCTGCTGGGCAACGACACCCTGTTGTTGTTGGACGAAGTCCACCTCAGCGGTCCCTTTCGCGAGAGCCTCGCAGCCTTGTCCCCCTTGCGGACAGGCGCAGCCACCGCCGACCGCTGGCAGGTCTCGTGCTTGTCGGCGACACCGTCCCATGAAGCCGATGCAGACGTACAAACCTTCGGCCTCACCGCCGAAGACCACGCCAACCCCGTCCTCGGCCAGCGCATCCGCGCATCGAAGCCCGCGAAGTTGACCCTCGTGCCCGTCAAAGGCAGCGAAGACGCCCGCCGAAGCGCGTTCGCCCAGGCCCTATGCGACGCCGCGCTCGATGCCGCGACACAAGGCCAATCTATCGCCGTGGTTGTGAATCGTGTGGACACAGCGCTTCGTATTCGAAGCCTGCTCCTCGACAGCCGACAAAAAGAAGGTTGGGTCGCGCTTGACCCTGCCAAACCCGATTCCGACACAGATGCGCCCGTACAGGTCGCCCTGGTCACGGGCCGCATGCGGGGCATCGAACGCGACACCATCGGCGCGTGGCTGTCCACCCGGCTGTCTCCCGGCCACACCCGCGACCCCCAGGCCGCGGGCCTCATCGTCGTGGCAACCCAATGTATTGAGGCGGGAGCCGACCTCGACTTCGACGCGCTCATCACCGAATGCGCGAGCCTCGATGCCTTGCGCCAGCGCGCCGGCCGCCTCGACCGCGCGGGCGCCCGCGGAACATCGTCGGTCCACATCCTCGCGCGCGAAGATGCGTTGGACCCCAAAAATCCCGACCCTATTTATGGCACGGCCTTGGCCAATACTTGGGCCTGGTTGCAGCGAGAGGCAGCGTCGCTTGACCTTGGGATTTCGGGCACGCAAGCCCCAACCGGCACCCAAGCACGGGAACTCCAGGCGAAGTCCCCGAATCCGCCCTTGCTGCTTCCGGCACACCTCGACGCATGGGTACAAACCAGCCCCCGCCCGTTTCCCGAGCCCGAACCCGCCCATTTCTTGCATGGAATGCGCAAGCCATTGGCCGAGGTGCAGCTTTGCTGGCGTGCGGACCTCCCCCTGGACCTCCCGGAGCGCTTGGCGAGCGAACCTGACGGCACCGAAATCGCGGTCGCCTTGCTCAGTGCCGTGCCGCCCCGTTCGGGAGAGCTGGTCACCGCGCCGTTGGGCGTCGTGCGCCCGTGGCTCAAGGGCAAAGACCTCCCGCAAGTCGGCGCAGACCTCGAAGGCGTCGATGCACCCGACGACCCCCCCGCGCGCGCGTCTCGAAACAATGAAGAAGACCCATATATTGGCCTCCTTTGGGCCGGCGCCGACAACAAGCGCACGGGTCCGGCGCGCCTCTCCGACCTTCGGCCCGGCGACCTGCTGGTGCTCCCGGTCGAACGCGGAGGCTTGCAGCATGGCAACTTCGACCCGTCTGCAACCCAAACTGTGGTTGACATCGCCGAGCACGCCGCTGCGGCATCCGGCCGTGGCCGCCGCTTGCGCCTTCATCCTGACGTGCTGCGCGGCCTCGCGCTCCCCACCACCGCGCCCCGCCCACCCGGCGACGGCGACATCGAGCTGGAGGTCTCTCCCCGCGACCAGCTTCGGGATTGGCTGGCCGACCAAGACAGCGCGGCCTTTCCGTTCGATGGTAAAGCGGGTGCGCGCTTGCGCAAAGCCACGCACCCTGTCGAAGTGCGGGTCCTCGACGCCCGGTGGTGGGTGCTGGTCGAGCGGCCTGAAGCCGTGAGCACCAACGACGACACCGGCAGCTTCTCCGGTCGCACCATCTCCTTGGCGAGCCACCTCGCAGGCGTGGAAGGTCTCGCCCGCGCATTCGCGGAAGCGTGTGGCCTTCCTTCGACTCTGGTGGACGACGTGGCCCTCGCCGGTCGCTTGCACGATTTGGGCAAGGCCGACCCCCGCTTTCAAGTGCTCCTCCACGGCGGCGACCCCGTTCGCGCTGCGCGGTCGCGCGTCGATGCCCAACAACCCGCCGCCCCACCGTTGGCGGGTCTGTTGGCGAAGTCGGGCATGGGTGCCGCAGACGCAGCCGCACGCAAACGGGCAAGTCAACGAAGCGGCTACCCCCCTGGCTCGCGCCATGAGCTGCTTTCGGTCGCCCTGGCCCAAGCCGCGCCCGGTTTGCTCGAGCGCGCAACCGACCCGGACCTTGTGCTGCACCTCGTCGCGAGCCATCACGGCCGCTGCCGCCCGTTCGCGCCGGTGGTGGAAGACCCCCAGCCCCTCACCGTGCAGGTGCAGTTCGACGGCCATACCGCCACCGCATCCACCGACCACGGGCTCGCTGCGTTTGGGTCGGGCATCGCCGCACGTTTTTGGGCCCTCACCCGCCGCTATGGTCCCCACGGCCTCGCCCACCTGGAGGCCATCCTTCGCCTCGCCGACCACCGCCGCTCCGAGCTGGAGCAAGCAGGGAGCACACGATGACCCCGTCCGCGCACACCCTCCTCCCGCTTCCGGGCTTGGACGGCTCCAACCCGCTTGCGTTTTTCGCTGCATTGGGAGCCCTTCGCCTGCTCGACCAAGCATTTCCCGACCAGTGCCGCTTGGGTTGGACCTTCGACGGAATTTGGATGCCCGTTCTGGACGTCCCCGCGCCTGTGTTGGACGCCCCGGCCGATGTCGCCGACCGGAGCCCTCTCCAGGGCGCATTGCTCGCGACCCTCGCCCGGTTGGTGGCGGCCCGGCAGACCGACCCAATCTTCGGCCTTCGCTGGGACGAGAAAAACGAAAAGGGCGTCACCAAAGAAAAACGCAACCTGCGAAGTCCGCCCGATGTCTGGCGGAGGTGGGTCGCGTCCATTCGCCCACACAGCGACCGCCTCTCGATAGACTTTGCCGCGGCCTCGGCCTCCGAAGTGGAAATGGACGACAATGGCAAGTACAGACCGACGGTGTTTGAGTTTACCGCTGGCCAACAGATGTTTCTCGCCACGACGGAGAGCTTGCACCAAGTGGTCACGATTGCCGACCTCGACGAGGCCGTGTTTGGACCCTGGAAAAAGACAAGGAAAGTAAACCTCCTCAACTGGGACGCAACCGACAGCCGCGACTACGCGCTGCGCGCCCGCAACCCGTCCGGCGACACCAAAACCGGTGTACCCGGTGCCGATGTGCTCGCCGTATGGGGCCTGTCCTTCTTTCCTGTGATGCCCACCGCCCGCGACAACCGCACCACCGCCACCGGCGGCGCGTGGAAGTCGGAGTGGTTTCGCTGGGGCTTGTGGACCACCCCCTTGGCCGTCGACCCCCTCCGCTCGGTGGTCGCGCTGTGCGGCGGCGACCCCCTGTCGCCCGCCAGCGCGAAAGCGCGGGGCATCGCCATCCAGTTCGCGTCCTCTATCGGTCGCAGCGAGCAAGGCGGCTACGGCAGCTTCGCGCCGCCGCGCTTGGTCGGCTGAGGCGACACAGTGAACGAGCCCGCCCGCCTGCTGCCCGCCCGCATGCTCAATGAAATGAGCTTCTGCCCGCGTCTCTTCGCCCTTAAATGGCTGCAGGGGGAGTGGGCGGACAACCACCACACCGTAGAGGGAACCGCTGTTCACCGCCGGGTGGACGCGCCCACCCGCCGCGGCTTGCTGCCTCCCCCGGACCCTGATTCGGAGCCGTCACCGCCCCCCACCGAAGCGCCGCCGCGGGCCCTTCGAAGCGTGTACCTGTCCGATGCGGAGGTCGGAATGGTCGCGAAGATTGACCTCGTCGAAGAATACGATGGTTGGGTGGTGCCCATCGACTACAAAAAGGGGCTAGCCCCCGATGTGCCCGAAGGCGCCTACGAGCCAGAGCGTGTCCAAGTCTGTGCCCAGGCGCTCTTGTTGCGTGCCCACGGCTATTCCTGCGACCAAGGCGCGTTGTGGTTCGCCGGTTCGTGCCGCCGTGTTGAGGTGGACATCGACGAAGCTTTGGTGGCGCGCACCCTCGCCCTGCGCGACGCCGCATTGGCGCTCGCCGACACACCCGACGGCACCCTTCCGCCACCCCTGGTCGACAGCCCGAAGTGCCAAGGGTGCTCGCTCGTCGGCATTTGTTTGCCCGATGAAGTGGGCGTTCTCACCGGTGCCCGCAATGGTGAAGTGCGTCCCCTCATCCCCGGCCGCGACGACGGTACGCCCCTCTATGTCCAGCTTCAAGGCGGCTCCCTCGGACAAGACGGCGGCGAAATCGTCGTGAAGAATCGGGGGAGCGTGGTGGCCCGCTCCCGCATTGCCGAGACCTCCCAGGTTGTGGTGATGGGGAACGCGAGCGTTTCGACCGCGTTGGTGGCCGCGCTGGCGGACATCGACGTTCCGATTGCGGTCCACAGCTACCGGGGTTGGTTTCAAGGCATATTTGTCCCCGCATCGGGCGTCGGCGCATTGCTTCGCATCGCCCAACACAACGCGGCCGCAGACCCCGCCCGAAGCCTCGAACTGGCGCGCTCCATTGTGATATCCAAGCTTCGCAACCAACGTGTTCTGTTGCGACGAAATGGACGCGACACACCGCGAGCAGCTCTCGATGGTCTCGTGCAAGCCCAGGATGCCGCCAAAACGGCCGTTGACATCGCGTCGCTCATGGGCGCCGAAGGCCTGGGAGCCCGCCATTACTTCGGTGCCATCAACGCCATGGTCAAGCCGGAGATGACACCGGCGTTCTCCTTCGAAGGTCGCAATCGCCGACCTCCCCGCGACCCCATCAACGCCATGCTCTCCTTCGCGTATGCTTGCCTCGTCCGCGAATGGACCCAAGTGCTCCAGCGTGTGGGCTTCGATGCCTGGTGCGGCTTTCTTCACCAACCGCGCCTCGCCCGGCCCCCGCTATGGACCTGATGGAAGAGCTCCGGCCCTCCATCGCCGACTCCGCGGTGCTTACCGCGGTCAACACCGGCGCCGTGACTGCCGACCATTTCTTGGTGCACCCCACCGGCGTCGCCATGACCGACGCCGGCCGCCGCGCCTTCATCCAGACCTGGGAGCGCCGCCTCGATGCGCTGACCACCCATCCCCTCACCGGCACCCGCTTGTCGATGCGCCGTGTGTTGGAGCTGCACGCACGCCTTTGGGCACGCCATCTCCAAGGCGAGCTGGAACAGCCTCCTACCTTTGCCGTCCGGTAACGAGGAGCGGGCGATGCGCACCGAACCCCACGTCTATTTGGTCTGCTACGACATCTCCGACGCCAAACGCCTCCGCCGCGTGCATCGCATCCTCCGCGGTTACGGCGACGCGATGCAGCTGAGCGTGTTTTTGTGCCAGCTCACCGAGCTCCAGCGCGCCCACCTCGTCAACTTGCTCGAACGCGCGGTGCACCACGACGACGACCAAGTCCTCTTTGTGCCGCTCGGCACCGCGGGCGCCCGCACCACTTGGCGGGCGTGGTCCATTGGACGAGCCATTGTCGAGCCAGAGCGTGTCGTCCGCATTGTGTGAGCGTTCCGGGTTAGACACAGCTGCCCGGTCTTTGAAAACGGCCCGTTCCTCGTTGCGAGCGCCTCCGTTCCGCGCAAACCCCCGGGGTCGCTCGCGGTGACGTGCTGATGGTAGTTCTCGCTTTCGGCGACCGCTTTGCCAGGGCCTTCAAATCTGCGAAAATGAACCTCGAAAGGTGGCCGCTCGTTTTTGGCGGTGATAGCGCCCTGAGGACCCTGCGTTTGGGACGGCGGGGTCCCTTCCCGGCCGAGAGGCCGGGCCTCATTGAAGTTTCGTGTAGCGGGGCTTACCCCGAGAGGCAAGCCGTCCCTTCCCGGCCGAGAGGCCGGGCCTCATTGAAGTCGTCCGACAATCCCCTCGTTGTAGCAAAGCCAGGGGGTCCCTTCCCGGCCGAGAGGCCGGGCCTCATTGAAGTCCGCCGATGGTGGGGTCGCGCATGACTTCGACAGTCTGTTGGTCCCTTCCCGGCCGAGAGGCCGGGCCTCATTGAAGTACATCACTGTAAAACCAATGTCCCCCGGAATAACCGTCCCTTCCCGGCCGAGAGGCCGGGCCTCATTGAAGTTTCTTGCTTTTGATCTCGGTCGGCGGCTCTTCAGGGTGTCCCTTCCCGGCCGAGAGGCCGGGCCTCATTGAAGTACAAGCGGGACGCGGGTTGTGACTGGCCCGTCTGGTCCCTTCCCGGCCGAGAGGCCGGGCCTCATTGAAGTTTCTTGGTGACCGTAATGGTCACTCCTTCGCTGGCGTAGTCCCTTCCCGGCCGAGAGGCCGGGCCTCATTGAAGTCGGGCTTTGCGAACGATTCACGCGAGGTGAACAGCGTCCCTTCCCGGCCGAGAGGCCGGGCCTCATTGAAGTCCCCAATCTTCGGGGTATTCCTTGCGGAAAATATCCCAGTCCCTTCCCGGCCGAGAGGCCGGGCCTCATTGAAGCGCGCCCGTTGTCGCTGCAACCTGCCGAGCCTTGACGATGTCCCTTCCCGGCCGAGAGGCCGGGCCTCATTGAAGCCTCCTTTCCGGGTCGTATGCCGCGCGCAGACCTTGTCCCTTCCCGGCCGAGAGGCCGGGCCTCATTGAAGCAGCAGCGACTCGGACACACCGAGCGCGCCAAGGAGCTCCGTCCCTTCCCGGCCGAGAGGCCGGGCCTCATTGAAGCACGGTGACGCTGGTCTTTTTTGTAAAACTCTTCTGCCGTCCCTTCCCGGCCGAGAGGCCGGGCCTCATTGAAGGACCGACTTGGTCTGGCCCGGCGCAAACAGTGAACGGGTCCCTTCCCGGCCGAGAGGCCGGGCCTCATTGAAGTATAGGCGAGCGGGTGTATAGGCCCGTTGCGTGGTAGTCCCTTCCCGGCCGAGAGGCCGGGCCTCATTGAAGCCCGTTCGAGAGTGAGGCCGATTTCTCGCTCGCCGTCGTCCCTTCCCGGCCGAGAGGCCGGGCCTCATTGAAGCGCCACGACCACCGAGGCCGACGCGGACGGGACAGCCAGTCCCTTCCCGGCCGAGAGGCCGGGCCTCATTGAAGCGCCAAGCTCTCCATGCGCAGCCGGGCAAGCTCGGGTCCCTTCCCGGCCGAGAGGCCGGGCCTCATTGAAGCCCGGCCCACCGCAAAATATCGGGGCGGCCCTTGCAGTGTCCCTTCCCGGCCGAGAGGCCGGGCCTCATTGAAGCGGCGCACATGTGGAGCGCGTTGCGGCGGATATGGGGTCCCTTCCCGGCCGAGAGGCCGGGCCTCATTGAAGCGCAGATGCCGCCGACGACCGCCAGCCACTTCTCGAAGGTCCCTTCCCGGCCGAGAGGCCGGGCCTCATTGAAGCTGCATGAGGCACGCGTGGAGTCTCCCCATCTTGTCGGTCCCTTCCCGGCCGAGAGGCCGGGCCTCATTGAAGCGGTCATGTGCGTGTCTCCGTGGGTCAAGTGTCGCGCGGTCCCTTCCCGGCCGAGAGGCCGGGCCTCATTGAAGCAAGTATTCGGTGGTCACGCTTTCGGACGCTACCGGTGTCCCTTCCCGGCCGAGAGGCCGGGCCTCATTGAAGCGACCGTCGCCCCGACCGGAACGAATACCAGATTGAGGTCCCTTCCCGGCCGAGAGGCCGGGCCTCATTGAAGCCGGCGCTCGGAGAGGCGGTGCGCGGCGCTCTATGGCGTCCCTTCCCGGCCGAGAGGCCGGGCCTCATTGAAGCGAGTTTGCGATTTCCCGAACCGCGCGCGTCATCCCGGTCCCTTCCCGGCCGAGAGGCCGGGCCTCATTGAAGCACCGCCCCAAGTTTGTCGGCGAGCTCCTCCATGCCAGGTCCCTTCCCGGCCGAGAGGCCGGGCCTCATTGAAGCTCGTCGCGGCGGATTTCCATGTTCGGGTCGCCGAAGCGTCCCTTCCCGGCCGAGAGGCCGGGCCTCATTGAAGCTCAGCGAGAGCCAGAAAGGTTTCGCGCACAGCGTCTGCCGTCCCTTCCCGGCCGAGAGGCCGGGCCTCATTGAAGCAGCAGATATCCGGCGAGCGATGCGGCGTTGATCGGAGTCCCTTCCCGGCCGAAAGGCCGGGCCTCATTGAAGCTCGCACCTCGGTGTCCATGCTCCGGCCCGCGTCTGCACCTCGTCCCTTCCCGGCCGAGAGGCCGGGCCTCATTGAAGCGCGTGTGATGGCGAGCGCCGCGGCGTGCGCATGGTGGTCCCTTCCCGGCCGAGAGGCCGGGCCTCATTGAAGCGTTGGGGTCGCGCTTCCTGCGGGCGTCTCAACCCTGTCCCTTCCCGGCCGAGAGGCCGGGCCTCATTGAAGCATGCGTCAAGGCGTCGGCACCCCCGAAGCGCTGCGCAGTCCCTTCCCGGCCGAGAGGCCGGGCCTCATTGAAGCGGTGCTGCCCTCGACATACCGACGGCGGGCGTCCGGTCCCGTCCCAGCCGAGAGACCGGGCTGCCCAGCGACAAAAAACCTTCCCTACATCGAACGACCTTTGACCTCTGCGATTGAGTTCATCCAAAAAGTCGAACGAGCTTTGACCTCTCTGCATGAGCTCACCCAACAAGGTCGAACGACCT
>CAZCUX010000057.1:11804-14217 GCA_964502005.1 uncultured Enterobacterales bacterium | reverse complement strand
CTTTTTGAGATAACTAAGCCACGGAGGTCAAAGGTCGTTCGACCTTGCTGGGATAGCTAAGCCACCAAGGTCAACGTGGCGCCCCCCTGCGCGTGCGAAGATGCCGACGCCAGACGGGCCTTCGCCGGACGCCGCTTGTGCGCCTTCTGTGACCTTGCCCGTACCTTGGCGGACGCGGCCCGCGGGACGGTCGCGGGCAGACCCGTAGGAGGCTGCGCCTCGGCCGACGGCGCTTAGTTTGCGTCCGGCGCCGGTTCTGTCGCGGCGGCGTTTGCGCGCATCCGCTTCACTTCGCGGTGGATGAGGTACGCGAGCGGCGGCACGGAGCCGAGGAAGGGGGTCGCGAGCGCGTAGGGAATCCACGGTAGATTGTTGCGCTGTGCGTCGGCGCGGATGAAGCCGACCACGATGAACAGCGAAATCCCGAAGTCGGTGAAGACTTGCGTGGACCAGCCGCCCGCGTGGAAGACATCCAGGAAGCCCCAGTAGCCATCTACAAGCGACAGCCAGGTGCCCCATGCGGTGAGGGGTACAAACACGACGAGAAGAACGAGGAGACGTATCATTTGGGGAGGGTATCCCACCTTGTGTCCACCTTGCCACCCAGTCAAGCCACACGTTACAACTGGACGTCGTTTTCGCCGAGCAGGTCTATGTCACGCTGTTTGCCCCAACACGAACCCAATCCGGTTCGCCGCGCGCGTCTGCTGCAACGCCAGCGCCGCCGCTACCGCCCTACCTTCTCGGAGCTGGGGTCGTTTGTGACCCTCCAGGGCTTGCCCCAAGCCGAGCTACCCGCCCTGAAGTGGCTCCTGGTGGGTACCGCGAACTTCACGTCCATCTTCGTGAACAACATGCTGGTGTGGGCGCGCCAAAGCCCGCGCGCGTGGCCCGCGCAGCTTCGTTTGCTCGCCGACCGCCTGCGGCGCACCCAAGCGAAGTGGCTGCCGGGCTTCATCATCTGGTTGGCCCAAGGCCGGGCCCACGGCCGCCCCAACGCGCAAGCCGACCTGCGGCGTCTGTTTCGGGTGCTCGACCCCGCGCCGCACACCCGAAATGGCCTCGACGACGCCCTCTTCTGCGAGCTGCGTGTCTCGGGTCCGAACCCACTCCAGCTCCGCCGTTGTGTTGCAGAGGCCGCGGATTTGCCTGCGGAGCGCGTGCAGGCGGCGCTCGGGGTCTCCGTGGACGTGGCCCTGCGAAACGGCGCGCTCTATGTCTGCGACTACACCGCGCTCTCCGGCCTCTCCTGCTCCGCGTTTCCGGTCCAGAAGCACCTCGCCGCGCCGCGCGCCTTGTTTGGTGTGCCGTCCACAGGCGGCCCCCTCGTGCCGGTGGCCATCGCCTTGCACCCCGGCCCCGCGTCGGCGTGGGTGGGCCCGGGGGACGGCGTGCGTTGGGAGGCGGCGCGCTTGGCGGTGCAGACGGCCGATGTTCACGTCCACCAGGCCGTTCACCATCTCGGCCACACGCATCTGCTGCTCGGTGCGGTCGCGCTCGTGACCTGCCGTGAGCTGGCCCCATCGCACCCGCTGCACGGCCTGCTGCGGGCCCACTTCGACGGCAACCTGTTCATCAACTGGTTGGCCCGCCGCTCGCTCGTGGCGCCGGGCGGCTCCGTGGCCGCCTTGCTCGCGCCGCCGTTGGACGAGGTGCTGTCCGTCACCCGTGCGGCCCTGCGCGGCATCGACCTCCGCGACTTCGCCTTGCCGCGCGAGCTCGCGCTGCGGGGCGTACACGACACCGTGGCCTTGCCCCATTACCCCTACCGTGACACCGGCCTGCGCCTGTGGGACTGCCTCTCGACCTTCCTCGGTGACCTGCTGCTCCACATCTACCCGGACGAACGCGACGTTGGGGCCGACACCGAGCTGCAGGCGTGGGTGCGCTCTCTCGAAGACCCTGCGGTGGGCGGCTTGTCCGGTGCGAGCGAGGCCGGTGGTGGCTTGACGACCCGGTCGGCGGTCCAGGCCCTCCTGACGACCTTGCTCTTTCGGGCCAGCGTGGTGCACGCCGCGCTGAACTTCCCCCAGCTCGGGGTCATGGGCAACCCGGAGGTCTACCCGCTGGCGCTCTACGCGGACCCTGCGGCCGCGGAGTCTGTACTCGACCTCCTCCCCGGTCTCAACCAGGCCCACGCCCAAATCAACCTGGGCCAGATTCTTGGGGGGCTGTTTTATACGCGGCTGGGCCAGTACCCGCCCGGTTGCTTTGCGACCCCCGCCACCCAGGCCGTGGCCCGCCGCTTCCAGGCCCGCCTCGCCGACTTAGAAGCGGAGCTGCGTCGCGCGGGCGACCGCTACGAGACCCTTTGGCCGTCGCGTATCCCCGCCAGCACGAACATCTGAACGTACAGTGGAGGCGGCGCGCATCCGCTGGGGCGACGACCCGCCCGGTTGCTTCCCGACCCCCG
>CAZCUX010000057.1:0-11704 GCA_964502005.1 uncultured Enterobacterales bacterium | reverse complement strand
GGTGGGGGAGACGCGCATCCGCTGGGGCGACGACCCGCCCGGTTGCTTCCCGACCTCCGCCACCCAGGCCGTGGCCCGCCGCTTTCCGGCCCGCCTCGCTGACTTAGAAGCGGAGCAACGTCGCGCGGGCGACCGCACCGAGACCCTTTGGCCGTCGCGTATCCCGGCCAGCACGAACATCTGCGCGTGCGGTGCAGGCGGCGCGCATCCGCTGGGCCAGTACCCGCCCGGTTGCTTCCCGACCCCCGTCACCCAGGCCGTGGCCCGCCGCTTTCCGGCCCGCCTCGCCGACTTAGAAGCGGAGCTACGTCGCGCGGGTGACCGCTATGAGACCCTTTGGCCGTCGCGTATCCCGGCCAACACCAACATCGGAGGGTTCAGCGGGCGACGGGGACGGCGCGCATCCGCTTGGCGAGGGCGTCGGCGTGGAGCAGTTCGAAGAACAGGCTGCCCAGGAACAAGGAGGTCAGGGTGGCCTGGTCGACCGTGCCGTGGGTGAAGCCGAGCAGCACGGGCCATTCGAGGAAGCTGATGCGCGCGGCGTCCTTCACCTTGCGCGGCGCGTCGGCGCTGCGGTCGCGCACACCGCCCATGAACCGCAAGATGTGCGCCTTGCCCATCGACAGCGGGCAGCCGCGCCCTTCGGTCTGGAGCATGTGGTCGACGACCGCGGGAATCTGCGCGGTGGCGCCGTCGGCCCGGAACCCGCCGCTGTGCACCGCCGGGTGGGCCAGCTCCGCGACCCGTGATATTTCCATCGACCACGGGAACCACCGCAGCCGCGAGATGGCCGCGAGCGTGACGAACGTGGACTTCAGGCTGAGCCACACCCCACCCCCCATTTGCCGACACGCTTGGTAGGTGTGCAGGAGGTTGATGACGCCGTCGTGGTCGGGGTCGAACACAGCGATGTGCCGCTCCAGCGGGGTGAGGTTTGGGAATGCGCGGACGGTCCAGGCGCGCACGAGCGCCCGATAGGCGTCGGGTGTGTCCTGCCGGAGCAAGCGCAGCCGCACGACCAGCTCCGGGTGGGAGAGCGCGAGGGCTGCGTCGAGGTCGGCTGCTTCAGTCATGGTTGCTCAGGGGCGGGGGGAGAGGTGGGGGGCGCAGGCTCGACGCGGAGGTCGGGCTTCTTGCGGAGCATTTCTTTGAGGAGGTCGCCGCGCTCGTTTCCGCTCCCGTTCTTGCGGATGTCCTGCACGGTCTGTCGAACGGCCAGCTCGTCTTCGTGTGCCTTGATGGACGACATCACCATGAGCAGGGTGTCTTCGACGGCGCGGATGCGGCGGCGGCGGGTGTGGATGCTCCAGCCCGCGAGGCCAATGACGCCGAGGAGCACCGTGCCCAGCACATAAAAGCGGTTCTCCCACTTCGTCGTGCGCTGGTCCAGCTCGGCGACCACGATGGCCATGGACTTCTCGGTGCGCGTGTCGATGGCCGCGCCGAGCGCACCATCGAGCGCATCGGCGATGCCGAGCATCGCTTCGTTCACGCCTGCGCGAATCAGGTTGCGGTCCTGCTCCAATACGGTGCGCTGGAGGGTGTCTTCGAGGGCTGGCAGGATGTCGGCGCGCAAGGACGCGCCTACGGCGGGGCCGACCTTGGGAATCAGCACGTCCGCCACCGACGCGCTCACGCCGGCCGCCACCCGCTCCACCCGGCCTTGCAAGGGCGTGCTCGTGGCTTGGAGAACCGCGGCATACACCGCCTTTTGCAGCTCTCCGCGCACGGCGGGGCCAAGGTCCTGCTGGATGCTCCTCGCCAACACGGGGCTGAGCGCGTCGACCAGCGCCGTGGTGCGGGCTTCGAGCAGCACCGCCCGGTCGTCGTCGCGCAGTGCGTCGAGACTGCCGTCGACCACCGCCATCGAGAGCTTGCGCGCGGCCTCTTGCAGCTCGGGACTGCCCGCGATGGCGCCGAGCGTGGCCTGTTCTTCGAGCAGGGTCTCTAAGCTGGTCGTCACCACCTGCTTGGTGGGATGGGCGCAGCCGCCCAGCAAAAGCAGGAGCCAGAGCGCGCTCACGCGGGACCACGCCGACCCGGCCGCAGCTCTTCTCCGTGGACCATCCAATGCGCCGACCGCTCGGCGAGGGCCGCAATCGTGGCGCTCGGGTTGACCGCGAGGGGACCGGGAATCATCGCCGAGTCGATGACGAAGAGCCCTGGGTGGCCGTGGACTTGTCCGCGATGGTCGACCACCGAATGGGCGGGGTCGGTCCCCATCGGGCAGCCCCCCAATGGATGCGCCGTGAGCAAGCGGCGGGCGGGCCAGCGCCACAAGAGGCTGCGCACGTACTGGCCGCCGAGGGCCTCGCTCAGCTTGGCCATGGCCTCGTCCATCTCGTCGAACATCTCCTTCGAGGCGTCGGGGTCCCACTCCACATCGAGGCGCCCCTCGGGGTCGAGGGCCATCACGCCGTCGGCCGCGTCGGTGCCCATGCCGAGGTACGGCATCAGGTTGGTGGTGCGTCCGCCTTCAAAGAGCGCGTCGCCTTCGAAGCGAATCTGTCCGCCGCCGAGGTCAAGGTCGAGCGCGTCGCCAATATACCGGCCCACCGCGCCGAGCAGGGTGCCGAGGCGCCGCCGGCCGGGCGCGAGGCCCTCGAGCAGCCAGAAGAAGGGCGCGGGAAGCCCGAGGTCTTGTACGGTGACGGTGTGGGGCGAGCCGGGCTTGCTCACGTCGACGCCGGCGGAGATGGACGGCCCGTTCGCGGGGTCGATGAGCATGGGCGTCTGGCCGGTGGCGGCGAAGAGCATGTCGCCGTTGCCGGAGAAGCGGCGCCCGAGCCCGGCGGGAAGGTGGGGCAGCGTGCCCGCCCGGTCGCGGCTGCGCAGCAAGATTTCTGTGGACCCGATAGAGCCGGCGGCGAGGACCACCTTCCGGGCCCGGAGGATAGTGCGGGTGTGCTCGCCGGGCGCGCCGTGTATCTTGACGTGCAGCAGCCAAGTGTGTCCGGGGCCGGGGGCGATGTAGTCGACCTCATGCAGCGGCCGCACGTCCATGCCGGCGGCCTCGCCCGCCGGGATGTAGGTCATGTCGAGGGAGTTCTTGGCGCGGGGCTGGCAGCCGAGCAGGCAGTTACTCGAAAAGTCGCACGGGCCCTGGAGCTTGCCGCTGTGGGGGTGCCGCCGCAGGTCGCCGGTGTGCAAGGCGAGGGGCACGAGCTGGGGGTCGTAGCCGGCCTTGCGGGCGCCCTCCATAAAGTGCCGCGTGCGCGCGGGCATCGACCGACCGGCCGGGGGCGTGAGGGGGCGCGCCTCCATCATCGCTTCGGCGAGGTCGTAGTAGGGGTCGAGGATGTCGCGGGTGACGATGTCGGGCCACTCTGGGCGCGCGAAGATGTGGGGCGCGGTGCGCAGGTGTACGTTGAAGTAGTGCAGGCTGCCGCCGCCGACGCCGCAGCCTTGGATGACGTCAATCTTGTTGAAGACGCGGTACTCCAAGAAGCCGTGGTGTTCGTCTTCGTCCCACATCGACGACGCGACTTGGTGCACGGTCTTCGGGTACTCAATGGCGTCCCAGCGGCGGCCGCGCTCGAGCACCACCACGTCGCGGCCGGCCCGCGCGAGCCGCATGCCGGTGATAGCGCCGCCAAAGCCCGAACCAACCACGATGACGTCGTGGAGCAGAGAGTCCTCAGTGGACATCGGGTCTCCTTCGGGGTGGGGTCGTCTCGGCGGCGGCGAGCAAGATGTCGGCCGCCTTCTCCGCCACCATATAGATGCTGGTCACGATGAAATAGCCGGGGATACGCGGGAACACGCTGGCGTCGACCACCCGCAGGCCTTCGACACCCCGGACGCGCAGCTCGCTGTCGAGGACGGCGAGCGGGTCGTCGTCGGCCCCGATGGCGCAGGTGCCGCACGCATGGTGGCCCCACGCTTCGCGGCGCACGAAGTCCCGCAACTCGTCGTCGGTGTCGATGTGGGCGCCGGGCACCAACTCTCGCTCTACGACGCGGCGCGCGGTGTTGCCCATGATTTCCCGCACCACCCGCACGCCCTCCACCACGGCGTCGAGGTCGCGCGTGTCTCCGGGCGTGCCCTCTTCGAAGTACGCGAATTCGATGCGCGGTCGGTCGGTGGGGTCTGCGCTGGTAATCGCGACGTGGCCGCCGCGGTTGTGGGTGTACGCCTTGAGCACGGCCCACGAGAAGGTGTCGCGCCGGGTCACGACGTCGTGGGAGAAGCCGGGGTAATAGCCCTTGAAGAAGCCGGGTACGCCGAACAAGAACAGGTCGGGCTCGGGCAGCTCGGGGCGAGACCGCTTGAGGATGGCGACCAGCACGCCGTTTGTGCGGTAGAAGCCTTGGCCGGCGAGCCAGTCTTCGTACCAAGGGTCCGGTCGCTGGCCCGGTGCGGGCACGGCGAGGGGGGCATCGCCCACGAGCTGGTTTTCATCGGCGAGCTGGTTGACCACGCAGACTTCGTAGCGGTCCTGGAGGTTGCGGCCGACCCCTTCGGCGGCCACCCTTACCGGCACGCCCGCGGCCTCCAAGACCGCGCGGGGGCCGATGCCCGAGAGCTGCAGGATTTGCGGCGTGTTGAAGGCTCCCGCAGCCAGGATGACCTCTCGCCGGACGTAGATGTGCCGCTCGGGTGGGCGCGACGTGGGGTCATACTGCGGGTCGGCGCGGTACAGGTGAGCCCCGCGAAGAACGGCGACCCCCGTGGCCCGACCGGCATCGTCGAAGAGCACCCGGCTCACGAGCGCGTCGGTCTCGATGTGGAGTCGGTCGGGGAAGCGGGCCTGTACATCGTGCAAGCGCTCGCGCACGCCGTGGCGCTTGCCCGCCCGTGTGGCCTGCGGGACCAGAAACAGGCCCTCTTGTCCCCCCGCGAGCATGTCGTCGTCGTTGGGGTCGAGCCAGTCGCGCAGGTTCGGGCCGAGGCGCTCTTCCCCCAATCGCTCGACGGCCCCGAGCACCACCTCGACCAAGTCGCGGTCTTCGAGGAGCAGCGAGGGGTCAGGAAACTCGGTGTGCAGCCAACCATCGAAGCCGTGGTCGGTGGCGCGATGGACCGGCTGCTGTCCCCGGCGGGCCCTGCGGCGGGTCATCGCGGCGAGGCGCGCGCGGAGCACCGCCCCGAGGCCGTGCTTGGCGGCGGTCAGCGGTTTCGGGCGGTACTGGCAGTTCTCGATGCGGGTGAAGTACCGGCGCATCTGGTCCGCCGACCAAGTGCGGTCGCCGGTGAGCGCCGCGATGCCGTTCCAGTCGCGGTCGCGGGGGGCGACCGTAATCATCGCGTGGTGCAGCGTGCAGCCGCCAATGCCCGCGGCCCGCGGATACAGCACGCCGTCTTCTGCGGGGACGTATTTGCTGTCGGCGGCGCGCGCGTCGGGATGGTTGAAGTGGTGGACGTAGTAGTCCCAGCGGGTCTCGGGGGCCTCCACCGACGCGGCGTGCAGGACCGGCACCTCGCACAGCCGCCCAGGGTCGCGTCCACCCGCTTCGAGCACCAAGACCCGATGTCCGGCCTCGGCGAGCCGTGCGGCCAGAGGTCCGCCGCCCGCGCCGCTCCCGACCACAATGTAGTCGTAGGGGTTGTCTTCGAAGGCGTCGACGCCTGCCGGCCCCGCTCCGTCCTGCGTGGTCATACCGATGGCCCTCCCACGGGCGCGTAGACCGTCCACAAGTCGCCCAAAAACGCACCCGCGAAGCGGGCCACGGCGCCGATGTCGAGCGAGCCGTCCACCTTGGTCGCGCGCGTGTGGAGGGCCTGGATGCGGAAGTTGTCCACCTGGATGTGGATGCGGCCGCGCGCCACGACCGGCGCGGCGTTCGAGTCGCCATCGTGGATAGAGACGAAGAGCGTCGTGGTGTCGGCCCAGGCGTCGAAGCCGGGACCATCGTGGACGACCTTGTGACCGTGGAAGAAGAGCCGCCGGCCATTGGTGCCCATGAGGGGCGCGCGGTAGAACATGCGCTTGTGGCGTCCGGTGTCGTCTTGGTCGACCAGCAGGTGAAAGCGGCCGCCCTCTACCACGAACACCTCGGCGTCGAGGGCGTCGATGCGGACGGCGCCCGACAAGTCGGCGCCGGCCAATGGGTCGGCGAGGAACGTGTCGATGTCGGGGGCGTGAATGGTGAAGAAGGCGTCGCAGACGTGCGAGGCGGCGGCGCCAGCGTGGTAGTCGAGGTCGGCGCCGCAGGACGCGTGGCCCACCATTCGCTCCGTGAACGTGAGGCGGCTCGGGCCTTCGGTGGGCCGCCGGCTGTCCCGGTCATTGGGCAACGCGGGGGCGTCGGGAGCGATGGCCTGCCAGCCTTCTTCGTCGATGAGCTTCTGGATGCTGCGCTCGGCGAGGGCGGTGATGGTGAGCAGGGGGTTGGACCCAAGCGAGCACGGAATGGTCGCGCCGTCGACCACCCGCAGGCCGGCGTGGCGGCGGCCACCCGCACCGGCCCAGACACGGCCGCGGTCGTCCACCACCGCGTTGGCGGGGTTGTCGCCCATCACACAGCCCCCGAGGGGGTGTACCGTGACCTCGGTGCGTTCGCCCAACAGCGATAGCGGGCTGCGCGTGGCGGCCGCGCCCAGGCCCTCGGCGGCGCCGCGGATGAGGGCGGCGATGCGGGCCTTGGGCTGCGACGTGGGGGCGTTGGGCCACACCACGCGGGCCTTGTCGTGGCGCAGCTCGATGCGGCCGTCGGCGGTGTCGTGGGACATCACCAAGAAGGACTGGCTGTGCTGGGTGGCGTTGCTTTCGTTCCACGCATCGGACACCTGGGCGATGGCCGTGCGGGCCGCTTCTTTTAGCTCGTCTACGAAGCCACCATCGGTGTCGTCCCCGGTGAGGGGGGCGATGACGTTGAGGGCGCGGTGGAAGGCCGGGCCCAGCACCCGCGGCAAGCTGCCCTCTTCTAAGATGACCGCTTCCGCGAGGGGGACATCGTCCCGCGCATCGAGCACGCCCGTGATGCAGGCGCCCACCATGTCCTCGCGGGTGACCTCCGAGCCGCGGCCAATCCCGTTGACGAGGTGCTCGCCATTATACGCGCTCGCGATGGTGTTGCCGTTGCCCGAAAAGCGCGCGCCGAGCGCGGCGGACACATCCAGGCCCCGTTCCTTCGCCGACCGCAGCAGGATTTCGGTCGAGCCAAGGGTGCCGCCCGCGAGGATGACGTGCTCCGCGCGCACGAACCGCTCGGGGGCGTCGAATGCGTGCCACGCCGCGTCGGTGGGGACGTACCAGACCAGCCAGCCGTCGCCGCGGCGCTCCACCGACCGCACCCGCGCGCCGGTGAACATACGGACGCCGCGCTGGTGCGCGAGCGGCAGATAGTTGGCGGCGACGGTGTTTTTGGCGCCGATGTTGCAGCCGGCCACGCAGTCGCCGCAGCCGGTGCATGCAGGCTGGGCGACCCCGCCCGGAGAGCGCCGACCGTCCTCGAAGTTGACGTTGATAGGCGGCTGGAACACCGGCTTGCCCATGTGCTTCGCGCTGCGGGCCAGGGCGGCGTACTTGCGGATGGGGGGGTGCTGCTCGCTGTCGGGCCACTTCTCCGGCGCCAGCATCCGGCGGGCCCGCGCGAAGCCCTCTGCTACGGTGGTCTCCATCTCGGCGCGCACCGCCGCGGGCCAGCAATCCTGCGCCCATACTTCGGGGCGCGGCACAATAGATACGTTGGCGTTGATGAGGGAGGTGCCGCCCAAGCCAAAGCCGTGTACCACGGTGATGGTGTCGCCCAGGTGGACGTTCACGAGGGGGTCGGGGCCGCCTTTGTCCGGCTGGTCGCGGTCGAAGCGGGCCGAGCCCCGCCCATCGGTCACCCTCTCGGAGAAGCTGCCGAGGGGGTGCTCTTGCCCCCGCTCGAGCACACAGACGCGCAGCGGGGTGCCGTCGGCCTTGGTCGCGCCGCCGAGGCGGGCCGCAGCGACGCCCCCGCCATAGCCGGAGCCGACAATCACGACGTCATAGTGGGCAGAGAGCTGGTCCAAGGGCGAAGCGAGCAAAGGCACGGGTGGGTCCGGGGCTCAGGGGTTCTGCAACCAACGAAGGAGCTGGGTGCGTGCGGGGGGGATGACCTCCGCCGGCAGGATGACGTGGCCAGCGTCGGGGACGGTCTCGCGCAAGGCGCCCGTGCGGGTGCAGAGCTGGTCGAAGAATGCCATCTGCTCCCGGATGTCGACGAGTCGGTCAATCTCGCCCAGCCATACCGCGCGCCGCGTGCCTTGGTCGGCGAAGACCGTCTCGAAGAGGTTCTCGTAGCTGCGGCCCCGAATCCAGTTCGTGCGGATGCGGAGCTGGCGCGGGGTGAGGCCCTTGAGGGACGCAAAGAAGGGGTGGTCGAAGTTGCGGCGGCTCGGGCCGAACTGCCACTCGGCGACCACGCCAATGACGAGGCGAAAGAGAAACCCTGGCGTGACGACCAAGGCCGGCACCGTGACCGCAGGCTTCCACGTAGGGAGGCGCGTGAACGGGCTGACGAGCACATGGCGCGCCGGGTGGATGTCGCGCCGGGCCAGCACGGACGCCGCCAGCAGGTTGCCGTAGGACTGGGACCAGAACCAGCACGGGCCATCTTCGGGCGCCAGGTGTGCGTGCACCAGCTGGTGCAGGGTGTCCACCAGGGCGCCGAAGCTCGCGTGGTCCTCCCCCGAATAGTCGAGCAGCACCACGCGACGGTCGGGCGCCGCGACCTCGAGCACCGGTACAACCAAGTGCAAGCAGCTCTCGCCGCTGCCTTCGAGTCCGCTAAAGACAAAGACCGGCGCGCCGCTGCCGCGCGTCCACACGCGCACGCCGCGGAGGGACGTGGTCAGCGTCCAGCCGCCGGGGATGAAGTCGTCTGCAATCGCAGAACGTGTAGACAAGGATAGGATATCGGCCACGGAATCTCCAACGCGAATATTTCACAGTACCGCGGGCGGAGCAAGAGCAGGGCCAAGCAGGAGGTGCGCGTGCAGGAAGGGGACGACGGGCGGCAAACACGTACTGGTGTGGACTCTGCCTTTCCAGAGTCGCTCGAACCCGAGGAGCCGGAGGTCTCCCTCGATGCGTTCGTGGCGTCGTTTCGCAACGCAGTCGAGGGGGGCGGCAAGCCAATGGTGGCTTGGTTTGCGCCGTCACAGCTCTTGCGGACGGGCGTGCAGGTCGCGATTTCGGCCGCGCTCGGGACACGGGTAGATCCCCGGCGCGCGAGCTTCTCGCTTGGGTCCGTGGACTCCCCCGCGGAGATTGCCGAGGCGCCGGGTGGCGTGTGGTTCGACTATGTGGCCGATGTCGGCGACGGCTTCATCCCCACGTATATGGTGGCGCGGGGAATGGCCCGGCCGACGCTGGCCCCCCGCGGCTGGAGGGGGCCGCCGCTGCCGCGTGGACAGTTCCTGCTCATCGGCGGCGACCTCTGCTACCCCACCGCCAGCGACCAGAATTACCGCGAGCGGCTGCTGCACCCGTACGAAGCGGCATGGAAGGCGGAGGTCCGGCACGAACCGCCCGCGCCTCCACCGCGGGTGTTCGCGATTCCCGGAAACCACGACTGGTACGACGGCTTGGTCGCGTTCTCCCGCATCTTCCTCCAGGGCAACACCATTCGAACGCTGGCGCCCGTGGGCGGTTGGCAACCCGTACAGACGCGCTCGTATTTTGCAATACAGCTCCCCCACCGGTGGTGGCTGTGGGGCCTTGACATTCAGTTGGAGTCCGACATCAACGCCGACCAGCTCGCGTATTTCGTAAAGCAAGCCGAGCTGCTGCGCCCCGGCGACCACGTTATCTTGTGTACCGCAGAGCCCCACTGGGTGCAGCAGAACAAGCGCGCGGACGCCATCTCGAACCTCGCGTACCTCCTCCAGTCCACCGTAAACGAGAAGGGCGCACACATCGCGCTAGAGCTGGCCGGCGACCTCCACCACTACCGGCACCACGCCCTCGAAGGCACACAAAAACGACACCGCATCATCTGCGGCATCGGCGGCGCATTCACGCACCCCACCCACAACGTGCCCGGTGGCGGGCCGCCCTACACGGCCACCAGCAGCCTCACGGACGCCGAGGGGACATGGACCCTGCGGCGCGCCTTCCCCACCGCGCGGCAGTCCCGCGCGCTTGGCCGGAGGGTGGTCTGGCAGCTCCCGTTTCGAAACCCGGCCTTCTGTCTGGGCCTCGGGCTCCTCCACACGACGCTGGCTTGGGGTTTCCCCAAAAACAACGTGGGCGGTCTCGCGGGGCAGGACTTGGCGTCCGTGCTCAAAAACCTCTCCTATACCGGTGATTTCTTCGCGGCCACGGGCGGGGAGACCTGGTTGCTCGCGTTGGGCATCCCGCTCTTGTGTATGTACGGCGCGGAAACCCAACACACCAGCTGGGAAACCCGTCACGTCAAGTATCTCGGCCTCGCCCACGGACTCGCGCACGTTGTGTGGGCGGTGGGTTTCTACTTCGTGATAAGCGAGCTCGCGTTTTTGATTTGGGAACGAGATGCCAACCAGTTCATTCCCGGCCTGTTGCGCGCGCTGGCGTATTTGTTGACCAGCAGCATCGCCGCCGGCTTGATTTTCGGCGCGTACTTGCGGATTGCGCACGAGCGCTTCCACGCGCACGCAAACGAGCTGTACTCCGCCATCGCATCCCCGCATTATAAAGGTTTTTTGCGGCTACACATCGACGATGACGGCACCTTGTCGGTCTACCCGTTGGGCGTCGGACGCACCCCCGTGCCGCCCGCACAACCCCAATGGACCCTGCTGCACGACCACGGCGCCCCCGGCGCGCCCATAAAAATCCCCGGCCCCGCGCCGCGCGCCGCCGAATAGGGCCGGGCCGCGTTAGGCGGCGCGAATGGAAGCCGTACACCACCCCGCATTCGCTGCATGGGCGACCACCACCGCCCTGCTGTTCGTCAAACTCTTCGGCAACTCGGCCATACAAGGCCTCGTGCGGCTGAAGCATCGGCAGTTCGTCAAGCCGGAGGACGCCAAGTTCTACGGCCGCAACGCACCGCCCGCCGCCGCGGAGCACATCCTCGTCGAGCGCGCGGCCGCGGTGTGGCGCAACGACCTCGAAAACATTCCTATCTTCCTGATTCTCGCCCTCGGCGTGGTGCTCGCGGGCGACGAAGGCACCTGGACCGCCGCATTGTGCGCCGCATTTGTGCTCGGGCGGCTGGCCCACACGGCATTCTTCCTGTTTCCGCGCCAGCCGCACCGAAACATCGCCTACCAAGTGGGCATCTTGAGTTGCTTCTTGGCCGCTGGCCGCTTGATGGTATTGGTCTGGGGATAGCGGCGCAGCACAGGTCTGCGCCGTTGGCGGACGCGGGCAGTGCAGCGCGAAGGCACCGTGGGGTGGCAGCGCCGTCGCGCTTTGCCGGTTGACCCGACGCGGTCGTTGCTCCTGGCCTTCTTGTTTTGGCTTCCGCGGTTGCCATTTGGGGAACCCTATGGTAGTCGTGGTGCGCCTGTGCGGCGAGGGCAGGCGCTGGCGCGGGGGTCGCAGCGGCTGCGTTGCGTACCGGTTGCCGTTTCCCAGACAACCGATTGCCACCGCCCAACTTTGCGGAAGCCATAAATATATGCGTTAGAAACGAGGGGCTGCTTTGGTGCGTGGCACCGCGCGCGACCTGAGACCCCGGTCGGGGTGCCGAGACGTCTCGGGAGTACAACCCGAGACCCCGGTCGGGGTGCCGAGACGTCTCGGGGGTACAACCCGAGACCCCGGTCGGGGTGCCGAG
The DNA here is from genome assembly GCA_964502005.1 of uncultured Enterobacterales bacterium. Taxonomy (GTDB): domain Bacteria; phylum Myxococcota_A; class UBA796; order UBA796; family UBA2385; genus CAJWOS01. Next base: position 23 of record CAZCUX010000057.1, on the reverse strand, counting down.
ACGTCTCGGGAGTACAACCCGAG
>CAZCUX010000056.1:0-14566 GCA_964502005.1 uncultured Enterobacterales bacterium | reverse complement strand
GAACGCTTGCCTCGCCGCGACCACGTCGGCCCGGTCGGCCGCCTTCCCGCGGAAGACCCCCTTTTTCGGGTGTACCCGAGGCGTCGCAACGTGTCCGACATCGTCTGGGTGGACACCTCTACGCCGCGGGCCTCCTCGTAGGCGAGGCACAACTCGCGAAGGGTGCAGTCCGGGTTGTTGGCGATGAGGTCCTGCAACAGCACTTCGCCGGCCTCGTCAACCTTCCGCGCGCCGTGCCTCCCGCCCGTTGGCCTCGCCGCGACGGAACCCGTCCTGCGCTCAAGCGACACCCAACGGTTCACGCTCGCTTCTCCAACCATGAACCGCTCGCCGAGCGACTTGAACGTCCCTTCGCCGGCCTTGTACGCCGCGACCACGCGCTCTCGCAGTTCTTTCGGATGGGGCTTCGGCATCTCGATCTCCTTGGATGCAGCCCGATCACCCGTCGCTCGTCGGCGCGCCCCCCCCGATTCGATCAACGCCGTTCGGCGCGACTGTACCATCGGTGGCCTGCAGATGGTTTGCCTGCGGCATTCAAGCGGGCATCATGACAATTTCGTATGACACCCACGACGGGATGGTCGTCCTGGCCATTGACCTCGGAAAACGGGCGGGCCGGCCAAGAATCGCCCACGTTGCCGCTCTCGGGGAGTACGAACATCGGTGCGCCCGTGCGGAACAGCTCTGGGCACGTCTCGCGGACGGCGGCGACCGTGACGGGGCTTCGACCCAGAAGGAGCGCACGGGTGAATTGCGCCTCGCGCGGCGGACCATTCGCCGGGTGCTCGGCGTAGTCGGCGCCATCCCTGGCGCGCACCCGCCATTCGCTCCCGTCGACCCCGCTGCCGGCTGGAACGACCACGAACGGCCCCAGCACACCGGGGATTTGCGGCACGCCTTGCTCTGCCTTCAGACCGGCTGCTTCCAGGATCCGTTCCTTGCGCCGTCAGGCTGGATGAACATGCGCGGCAGGCTCCACCGGACGCAACGCAGGGTGATGACACCGGGCTCGCAGGTGACCGACGACGACACCGCCGCGCGCTGTACCTCGCGAACGACCCGCTGGTCGTAGGCCCCGTCCGGGTACGCGAACGCCACCGGGCCGCTGAGCCGCCCCACCGCGTCCACGGATGCCTGGACTTCCGCCCGAAGCGCGTCGTCATTCACCTGCGTCAGCCGGGGATGGCTCACGCTGTGCGCGCCGACCCGCATCCCGAGACCGACGAGGGCGGACCACTCGGTCGGTCGCAGGTACAAGCGCTGGGCGAGATCGATGGGCAGCGCGCTCCCGACCGACGCGGCCAGCGCTTCGATCATCGCCGCCTGCTGCGCGTCCGTCGCGGCGAGCAAGGCTGCCTTCGGTGCGCCCCCAACCCAAGCCGACTTGCCCTCGTAGGTGTCGATGCGTCCACCAAATTTCGTGCCGTCGGGCAGCGGCACGCATGCAGTTCGCGCAACGGCGTGGTCGAGCAACCAGTACCATGCGTCCACCGCGGCGACCCTTTCACCGTCACCGTGTAGACCGGTTGCAACGTAAAAGGTTGCCGATGCGCCCCGTTCCGCCAGCAGCGGCGCGACGGCGTCGAGGTGTTCCCGGTAGCCATCGTCGAACGTGAGCACCGAGCCGCGTGGAGGCTCTTTTCCTTGCGCCAGCGCGGTCTCTACGGCTTCGAGCGGTAGGATAGGTGCGGCGTCCTCGACAAGGCGCTCGAGCTCGTGGATTGAGAGCGCCGTCCCACGCATCCGGTAGCAGTGGGGCAAATCGAAGGCGGCCGGTGCGTCCTCAAGCACGCGATGAAGCATCAGGATTCGGGTCACGTCAGAAGCCACGGCTGACCTCCGTCGAGCCGACCAACCTCGCGGCCAAACGCACGGCCTCCTCGGCGTCCTTGGCGCGGTGAAGCAGATCCTCGCGGCGTTGGTCGAGGCGCTCCCCCGCGAGGCGCGCGCTCCAGCCTTCACCGATGTCGAGCGTCACGATGGGTTTGCCATGCTGCCACGCCAGTGCAATCTCGCTGAGTGTGCCCGAGCCGCCACCGACGGCCACGACCACGTCCGCCATCGCGACGAGGATGGTGTTGCGTGCGTAGTTCATGCCCGTGGGCACGACAATGTCCACAAATGGGTTGGCGTCGTCTGCGACGAGGCCGGGCAGCACGCCGATGACGCACCCGTCGGTCCAGCCCGCTGCTTGCCGTGCACCCCGCGAAGCGGCAGTCATGACGCCGCCGAGCCCGCCTGTGGCGACCCGGAAGCCTGCGCCGACGAGTCCGGCCCCGATGGCCTCTGCCGCGTGAAGGATGGTTGCCGAGGCGTTGTTTGCGCCGATGACCGCCGCGATGGGGCGTCGTTTGTCTTTGTTCATGCACTTATCCATGCCAAGGTCCCACAAGAAGGAGGGTGTGCTTGGGCACCTGCGTGCCCTCTGTACGCCGTGCGAACGCGCCCAGCGTGCTGTCGATGACCCACTCGTCCGGCCACCCGATCCGGTGTCCGATCACCATCCGCCCCTCGTCCCCGTAGTAGCGGATGCCAATCTCCAGCACGTCCGCGATCGACTGGTCCGCGAGGAACAGGGCCATCGGTACGCCCAGGGCGGCGAGGCTCTTCAATCGCTTGCGGGCGAGCGGCGCGGGGTCGCGGCTTGGCGCATACACCACCATCGGACAGCCCGACGCGGCGTGGGTGTGCTCCAACCCGAGCCGCGCGAGGAGTGCTTGGAGGCTGCTCACACCGGGATGCACCGCGAAGCCAATGCCTTGTTCGCGTAGCCAAGCCGCGTTGGCCGAGAGCGAGCCAAACTGTCCTGCTTGTCCCGAATAGAGTGTTGGGTCGCCCGAACAGAGCAACGCGACATGCTGCCCTTTCTGGACTGCGGTACGCACCCACGCGTGAATCTCACTGTCCGTAAACCAACGTCCCCACCGCAGTTCGCCGCGCACCAGCGCGCGCAAGGGTTCGCCCAGCTGGGTGCCGGGGAAAATCACCAGATCGGACGCAGATAGCGCGTTGCGTGCCGCGCCCGTCAGGTACCGCGCGTCGCCCCCAGGGCCGATGCCCACGATTTGGACTTGCGGTGCTTCATCCGCGCGCATGGTAGGCCGCTTCCCGCTCTGCTTGGTACCAACGCACGGTTCGCTGGATGCCTTCGTCGAATGGTACGATTGGCGCGAAGCCAAGGAGCCGCGTTGCCTCGCCGATGTCGGCCTGGCTGTGGGGCATATCGCCCGTGCGGGGGAGGCCGAATGTAGGCACCCCGTCAAAGCCGGCCTCTCGCGCGATGGCGCGCCAGAGGTCGAGCACGCTGACGCGCCCGCCGTACGCAACGTTGACCACCGAACCGCCCGTGTTTGCCGCGTCCAGGGACAGCCGCACGGCGTGGACGACGTTGTCCACATAAGTGAAGTCGCGGGTGAAGGAGCCGTCGCCGTGAATGTGGGGGGTGCGTCGGTCGAGCGCCGCCGCGACGAAGCGTGGCACCACCGCGGCATAGTCGCCAGCGGGGTCTTGTCTTGGGCCGAACACGTTGAAGAACCGCAGGCCGATTGTCGAGAGGCCCCAAGATGAAGACCACGCATGGGCCAAGTGCTCGAAGGATGCTTTGCTCGCGGCATAAGGGGAAAGCGGCCTGCGACTGTGGGTCTCGACTTTCGGAATGCGCGGGTCGTCGCCGTATACGCTCGACGAGGAAGCATAGACGAACCGCGATACTTCGGCAGCGCGCGCGGCTTCCAGCAGGTTGAAACCACCCACAACATTGACCTCCAGCGCGGAGCGCGGGTCGGCGAGCGAGCGGGGCACGGAGTTGCGGCCGGCCAGATGGACGACGGCGTCAACGCTCTGCATTGCATGGGTGCAGATGGCCGCATCGCGAATGTCGCCCAGGACAAAGCGCCAGGCGGGCTCGCCGTCGGGCAGGTTGTGGCGGTGCCCCGTGGACAGGTCGTCGAGGCCAACGACCTCGTGGCCTGCGGCGAGGAGCGCGCGGGTGACGTGGCTGCCGATGAAGCCGGCCGCTCCGGTGACGAGGACGCGCATCAGACCCCCTCCGCGCCGTGCAAGGTGCCGGTCGCGTCGAACAGACGTAGCCCCGAGGTCACCAGGGCGTGGATGACCGCCTCTGGCTGTGGCACGAGCAGGACCGCCGCTTTCGCCCGCCGGAGTCCCTCCGCGAGAAACACGCCTTCGAGGTCGTTCGGTGGTTCGACGAGTGGGTCGAACGCGAGCACCCGACGGTTCATGCCCGCGAGCGCGCGGGCGGCGGCGACGGCGGCGGACTCGCGGGTGTCGGCGACGCCCGCCTTGTAGGTCATCCCCACTGCGAGCACCGTATCGTCCGGATCGGTCTCGGCCGCGACGGCTGCGGCGACCGCGCGGGGGCGGCGCGCATTTGCGGCAAGTGCGCCCTCAAGCAACCGCAGGGGCCGTCCCTTGGCCCGACCCTTGTGGGTGAGAAAAGCAGGGTCCACGGCGATACAGTGCCCGCCCGCGCCCACGCCGGGCCAGAAGGGTTGAAAGCCGAATGGCTTGGTCGCAGCTGCTGTGATGACAGCACGCGGGTCGATGCCTTCGGCGCGGCAGAGCGCCGCGAACTCGTCAATAAACGCCACATTGAGCAGTCGGTACGAGTTCTCCAAGAGCTTCGCATACTCGGCGACACCCAGAGGCACGGGATGAACGTCTACGCCCAACTTTTCCAACAACGCCGCCGCACGGATTTGGGCGTCTTCATTCACGCCGGCCACAAGGCGCGGGATGTCGCGGTGCGGCATTCCCTCCTGGTTCCGCTGCGGGTCGATGCGTTCGGGGGCAAAGGCAAGCGCCACTTGTCCGCCGTGGCCGAGCAGCGTTCGGAGTTCCGCGAGGAAGCCGGGCCGCACGGTGGATTCGAGGATGACCAGCGCGTCTGGCCGGCCGTGGCGTGCGAAGGCGGCGGCGCAGGCGCGCACCGCCTCGTGGCGTGCTTCGCCGTCCTCCAGCGGCGTGGGTACGCAGATAAAGACTGCATCGGCGCGTTGCAAATGGGCGGTTTCGTGGGTGACCTGCAACGTGCCTTCACGCAGCGCACGCGACAAAGGAAACACCTCGGGGCCGGTCACGGCAGCGTCGCGGAGCACGCGGACCCGCTCGGGGTCTGCGTCGATACCGATGACGGAGAGGCCGGCTTCGGTGCAGGTCAGCGCCACCGGCAGACCGACGTAGCCAAGCCCAAGCACAGCTACGGTCGCAACACGGGGGAACATAGAGATGTTGTGCTCTACGGGTTTCGTGTGTTCAGCGTGCATCTTTGCCTCCCATCTCTTGGAGCTTCTGTTCCGCCTGTTCAAGTCGCCGGCCGAAATTCCGGGCGTTCTTCGGGTCCATGCCGATTCGCCGCCCGGCCTGGGCCTGGACGTGACCGGCTTCGCGCAGCGCCGCGCGCAACGTCGCGACCTCAAGCCGCTTCAGTTCGAGGTCGAGGTCGCAGGGCAAGCGCAGCGCGCGGGCGCCTGTCGGCAACCGATTCGTAATCAACGCCGCGCGGAGCGCGTCTGGGCCTAGCTCTTCGACCTTGCTGGGTGCGTCCATGAGCGCACGCTGGAGAATGAGGCGAAGCTCGCGGACATTGCCAGGCCAGTCGTGTTCGCGCAGCACCGCGATGCCGTCCTCCGTGACGCGCACGTTCTTGTCGATATTGAGGAGGAGGTCGTGGCAGAGCGCGGGCAAGTCGTCGAGCGTCTGTCGCAGGGGGGGCAGCCGGATGATGCCGGCCGACACACGGTAGAACAGGTCCGTCCGCATTGCGGTCGTGCCGGTGTTCTCGTGGTCGGTGCGCGGGTCGGCGAGCGCGGAGACGACGAGGCGCGCGTGGATGGGGGTCGGGGGCTTCGTGGAGCCGACGGGCTCGACGAGCACGATGCCCTCCTCCACCCGGTTGAGCGCGCGCAGCAGCTTTCCTTGGACCGCCGGGGCCAGGTTGAACGCCTCGTCGAGGAAGAAGGTCCCGCCATCGGCCTCGCAGAATCGGCCATCACGGTCGGTGTCCGCCCCGGTGAACGCGCCCTTGCGGTGGCCGAACAGCAGGCTGTCGGCGAGCTCCTGCGGGAGCTGGGCGGCGTTCTGCGCCATGAACCGTCCCTGCCGGGCCGACTGCTCGTGGAGCATAGTCGCGACGACTTCCTTGCCCGTGCCCGTCTCGCCGATGACCAAGACGGGGAAGGGCCGGTCGGCGTAGCGGCGCACCTTCTGCCGGACCTTCTCGATCGCGGGCGTGGAGCCGGTGAGATCGGTGGTGGCATGGGGCGACGGCGCGCGGAACAGGTCGCGCCGAAGCTCCCAGCGCAGGCTGGAGTTGAGCTTCCGCTCGCCGAGCCACACGTCGGTCGCTGGGTGCACGCTGGCCGCCTCAACCACGGCCGCGAGGAGCGCGGGATCGAGGTCGGGGGGTAGTAGCACATCGAGGTGACGCGACTGCTTGAGCGGCATCCGAAGGCCAATGTCGGCCAGGTAGCGCGCGAGCTCGTGGGCCAGGGTGTCCGGGTCGTCCTCCCCGGCCAACTCGACCGGCGCGAACACGCTCACGCCGTCCTTCGCAATGTTTTCGATGTTGAGCAGGCGCTTCATGGCCTCTTGGCGGGCTTCGCGGTGGCGCTCGCGCGTCTCGTCGGCGTCTTTGCCTGTCCTGGGCTGGCTCTCGCCAACCAACACGACCCAGCACTTTGGCTTGGTGCTGTGGTGCTTGGCCCGGGCGGCGTCGGCAGGATGGTTTTGGTCAGCCCGTTGGGGGTCGGGCCGAACGATGACCAGGCTGGCATTCTTCATGCGGTCACCTCGATGGGGAGTATGCTGTAGAGCTTGGCGTGGCGGGCCTCATCGGTGAGGTCCACACGGGAGAGCAATCGGCCGTCGTTTTTGTCGAGGAGCAGCAGGCTCGTCTCGCTGCCCTCTGGGTCCCGTTCGGCCCACCGGTGGCACGGGAGGCGGCCCCGTCGCACTTCGGTCATCCCGACCGCGAGGTGGTCGTCCGTCACAGCGAGGCCGCGACACCAGCCGTGGTGGCCGGTGGCGAAGGCATCGATGCGCCGCTGCTCCTGGAGGGTCCCCGCGTCGAGCGCGATGACGCTGCCGTCGATGGCGGTGAGCCAGAAGGCGTCGCGGTGGGCGATGCCGTCGTGAAGGAAGTGGCCATCGAGACGGGCGGCTACGTCGAACGCGGCCAGGTCACGCAAGGCACCGTCCGCGAAGCAGGTGGCCAGCACGCGACCGCCGAGCCGGGCGACGTGGTTGACGTGGAGGTGGTCGGGTATCTTGAGGCGGTGGAATGGGGCCGAACGCCGTTCTGTGGAGTGGTAGCCATCGTCCTCGCGCGTCTTCAACCACGGCGTAGGTGGCTCCCCGGACCAGCCCGGTTGAACGGGTGGAGCCTCTGCCGGGAAGTCGTCGCCGCCGATGCGCCGCGCGTTGGCCCACGCGGGCAGCAGCGCGTGGCTGCCGAGGAAGCGACCCTCGCGATCGAGCACGTCTACTGCCCCGAGGCCGGTGTTGGCGACGTAGAGCCGGTCGCCGAGGGCGGCGACGTGGTGCAGGTCGTTCATGCACGGCTGGTGCAGCACGCCGGTCACCCGTGCGCGGTCGGGGTCGATGCGAACGACGGCGGCATGGGCGGCGACGTAGAGCAGGCCGTCCTCCCCGAGACTGCCGCCCGCGAAGCCTTTGGTCGGGACGTGCAGGTGGGCGGGCGGCATCCAGCGCAGCAGTATGTCCGCGCGCGCGGTGATGAAGTCCACGAGCCACACGACCCCTTCGCCGCTTTGGTCGAAGTAGCCACCGGTAACGAGCGCTTTCACCAGCCACCTCGCCATGCCCGCACGGCCGCGGGGAGACGGGCCAGGAAGGCGTCGAGTTCCTGCGCATCGCCCGGTCGTGGCTCGCTCGCCGCTGCGAGGGCTTCGAGGGTACTGAGAACCTCGGTGGCTTCGGCGGCCGCGGCATCGACGGTGGGGTCTGCCCACGCATGCAGGGCGCCAAGACTCTCCCGCAGTTTCGCCAACCGCAGGCTTAGCGCGCGTCGGTGGGCGATGACCCGTTGTTCGCGGGCGGGGAGCTCCTCTGCGATGCGTCGACCTTCGGAAAGCGCGCGGGCGAGCACCACGCCGCGAACCTGGGCCGTCGTCTGCCGTGCTGCGGCGGCAACCGAGACGGGTCCGGGCGTGGCGGCTTGTCCCTCCCGCCCGTGAAGCAGCGGGAGCGTTGTTTCGACCACCGCGCCAGGTTCCTCGGCTTGGGCGAGCGCCGCCCACAAGGTGTCTGCCCTCCTGGTTTCGACGCCGTCTGCAGTCGCAAGTACAGGGGTTGGCCAGCGGAACAGTGCGTCGAGGTCGAGAAACAGGGTGTTGCCACCGCGCCGAATGGATGCACGGGGCGCGATGTCGCTGCCGTCCCAGACGATAGGACGGGTCAGTTGTTGGCCGTCGAGGAGCCGAGGCAGGTCGTGGAGCAAGGCGAGCGCGACGGTGCGTACGGGCTCCCCGGCACGGTGCTGCGCATAGGGCCACACGGCGTCCGGTGGGGCTGCCTGGGCCTCGGTGAGGTCGTAGTAGGCGTCAAATGTGGAGGGGGGTGCGGCCGGAGGCTGCCACGAGGTGTCCGGGCCGAGCGCTGCCATGCGCGACAGATTCTCGGCGAGGTCGTCGAGCTGCCCGCCGAGGCCATCCAATCCGGGAATCGGGGGGTCTCCCGTAAACGTTCCCAGAACGACAGAATGCTGGGGCAGCTCCGCCCACAAACGCGCAGCGCGGAACAGCAAGTTCGTGTGGCGGCCAATGTGCCCCGTCGTCCCGAGCTGTTGAAACGCGAGGTCGTCGTCCACCATCCATACGACGAGCGGGTGTTCGGCGGGGTGGGGGAGACCGGTCACAGGTGCGGCCAGGTGTGCGCGAATCGCGGCAAGTTGTGCCTCGCGCGCGGCGCCGATGGGCAAGGGGAGCTGTTTGCGGACGGGAGGCAATACGCCCACTTGGGCCGCGCGGTGCAACGCGGGCCATGTGTCTTCGATAGAGACGTGGTGGACGGTGATACCGGCTGGTGCGGGAACGACAGGGGTGCTCGTGCCGGCATGATTTTCGACAATCAGCACACCCACGCGACCGGGATATTCAGAGGCGCGGACTTCTTCGGCCAAGGTGTCGAGCAGGCGGCGCACAGAAGCGTCGCGTCCAACGGTGGCGAAGGACACGAGCACATCGGGCACCTCCTCGCGGGCCGGTGGCTCCACCGCCGCGCTGTCTCGCGCGCAGCCCCGCCCCAGGGCAAACCAGCGAGGCTCGGCGAACAAGTCCGGTCGCCGGCGTGCCAGCACCGCGAGCGCGTCGTCCACGAGCCGTGCAGGCAGCGTGAAGCGGTCGGTCAGCAATTGCCGAATCGCGGCGCGTCCCCTCACTTTACGAACCCCGCTGCCAAAGCGCGTATCGCGGGCGTAGGTCGCGTCGCGCAGCGTGGATACGGTGTCTGGCTGGATACGAACGGCGCGCAGGCCGGTGAGAAATGGCCCAAAGCCTGCTCTCGTATAGTGGGCCTCCACCATCGGCGCGAAGTCGCTGTACGAGCGCGTCTTCGCATCTACGGTGTAGACCTGCTTGCGCACGCCCGGGGAGAACGCGCGTTGCAAGGTGGGGCCGCCGGGCGCGTTCGGGTCAAAGCGGAAGCGCCAGCCGTTGAACGCTTGTGTTTGTACGGGTCCGTCGAGGTCCCAGGGGCGCAGGTACGGGTGCCCGTTGCCGACATCACAGAGGTACCGGCGGCCCTGCAGGTGAACCACGCACACAAAGTGGTCGCCCGGCTCCCCTACGGTCGCGGCCGCCAGCCGCGCGTCGAAGCCAAGCGCCCGAAGAAGTGCGGCAAACGGCGGTGTCGTTCGGTCGCAGTTTCCGCCAACACCGGCAATCGCATCGTCGACAACCTCGTGGAGCGGCGGGAGCGCATGATTGCGTCCGTCGTTTGCAAGCAGCAATAGGTTGTGAAACGGCACCGCCATGAGGTGTGCCGCCTGCAGGCGGGCGAGACCTTCGGCGTCGTGGCGCACGTCGGGCGTGCCGAGGCGCGCGAGGTAGGCGTCGACTTGGTCGTTGTGCAGGGTCGTGCGGGTCATACGGTGCTCCCGGCCGTCCGGCCCACCCAACGGAAGACCACGTCCAGCTGGGCAGCGTGCAGCGGGAAGGTCCAGCCGGGCAGCGACTCGTTTCGTCCGTGGATGCGCGCGCTCGAATCGTTCACGCCGACCGCGAGGTAGCGCGCGCCTTCGGGCAAGGCGTGGTTGAACGGGCAGCCGCCCTCGACGACGTTCTTGTTCAGGCCCCGGCACTCATGGCGGGCGGCGACACCCCACCGGGACGCGAGGCCGCGCAGCGCACGCAGGAGGTCGGCGAGCGCAGCGTCGGGGGGGAGGCTGGCGTCGTCCTTGCCCATCGTGCGGCCCAGCAGCCGCAGCGTGCCGTCCTCGTGGTCGTGGTAGCCCGTCTCGTCGAGCCACAGCGTCGGCCGTAAATTGCGCATCACGTCGGGCAACAGCGCGTGGGCAACCGGAGAGCCGGTCTCTTCTTCCCCCTGGATGAGCCAAGTGAGGGCCGGCGTGGTTTCGTGTTCGGCCAGCGCGGCGAGGCGGCACGCGAGGGGTCCTTTGTTGTCGGCGACGCCGCGCGCGAACAGGCGACCGTCGGCGACCGTGAGCTCCCGGGGTGGGTGGGTCCACTTCTGCTCGCGGCCAAACGGTGTCACGTCGTAGTGGCCGTAAAGGACGACGTGTCCATCGAGTCCGCGTGCTTCGCGGTGGGCGACGATGAGCGGGCGGCCAAGATGGTGGCCGTGTGTTTCAACAGTGAAGCCGAGCACGCCGAGTTGGGATGCGAGCCACGCAACGCAAGCATCGTGGCCGTCCCCCTTGGGGCTGGTGTCAAAAGCGGTCAGGGTCCGCAGAAGGTCGCCGGCAGCGTCGGTCGGCACGCTCTCGTCGCGGGAGACAGGGTCGTCGCCGAGGGCGGGGCCAAATTGGTCGGCGACCGCGCGCCCAAAGTCGGCGCAAACGATGTCCCACAGGCCCTTGTTACTCGAACCGTACACGTCCCGGCCCATGTGCATGCGGTGCGCCTTGCCGCTGATAATTGCGACCTTGAAGGCCGTTTGGACCGCGGCGTGGTCGAGCGGCGACAGGCCCACCCCCACGCGTGCGGCGTCGAGCACCGCGCGCACGGTGTCGCGGGCGTAAATCTGCGCCAGCGCGTCGAGCGGGAGTGCATGCAGCCGACCGCGCTCCTGCTCGCTGGGCTCCAGGAGCGACCACCAGGCCGCAGCTTCGCCCGGCACCACCGGGTTCGTGAGCGCGTGCGACACCGCCAGCGCCCGGTGCAGGCCGTGCTTGAGGTGGGTCGAGCTCGCGTACATTTGGATGCGGTTCATGCGGCACCCCCAACGGCGCGCGCGAGGGCGGCCGGCGACAGGCCGGGGCCGAGCGTGGGGAAGGCGTCCTCGTTGAACACGGCGCCCTGCGGCACGGTGACGCGTCCAGACACCGGATGCCAGCCGGCGCGCGAGGGGTCGAAGGTGCAGGTCGCGTCCATATAGATGGTGATGTAGGCGCGACGCCAGCCCGCGGTTGTGTTGGGTGGGCTCGTGTGCCAAGACAAGCAATGGTGGAAGATGGCCGAGCCAGCCGGTACAGGTGCTGGTACGGCGTCTCGTTCGCGCTCGCCCCATACTTTTGCTTCGTTCAAAAAGTCGATGGATTGTGTCATCGGCTCTTTGTGTCCCCCCAACATAAAACGCATCGCGCCGGACTCCGGCGTCACGTCGTCCAGGGCGAGCCAGCACGACACCGCGCGCGGCTCGGCGACGGGCCAGTTCGGCAGGTCGCGATGCCAGGGAATCGTAGCGCCCCCATGCGGCGGCTTCACAATGAGGTGGTCGTGAAACACGCGCACCTTCTCACAACCGATGAGCTCGGCGGCGATGGCTGCGGCGCGCTGGTGGAACATCTGCGCCCGAAAGGTTGGGTTGTGCTCCCACACGTTCGTCCATTGCGAAATGACCGAGAGGTAGTCGTCGTGGGGCGTGTCGATTTCATTGGCCCATGCCAATGTCTGCGCTTCGAAGGCTTGGCGAAGCCGGGCAACCTGTTCGTGCGGCACAAGCGAATCGACGGCGATGTGTCCTTGCGCATCAAAGAGGGCGCGTTGCGCGGGCGAAATCTCAGACATGGTGGAACTCCGTGACGGGCGAGCCGTCCTCGACGACCTTGCACAAAGGATGGTTGGGGGCATTGGCGTGGCGCCAACGCGCCTGGGGGGACAAGAAGATGCAGGACCAAGCCGCGCGCTCGCCGGGGCGGCGCATTGCAGGCGATGCGTGAAAGGTGATGGGCGTGAACGCCACCGCGTCACCGGCTTCATAGGTGGGGGCGAAGGTGGGCCATGCGGCAGCGTCGAAGGCGAGGTCCGCGCCCACCCGCTGCGGGCTGCCATCGTGCAAATCGACGACGGGGCGCGGCCCGAGGCGGTGGCTGCCTGCGGCAAAGCGCAGGGCGCCGGACGCGCCGTCCGAGGGCTGCAAGGGCACCCACAGCACCACGCCGAGCGGCCGGTCGACCGGCCAGTACCCGAAGTCTTGGTGCCACGGAAACTCTTTTTGGCCCTCGCGCTTGATGAGCAAGAGGTCTTGAAACAGCACGCCCGGTTCCCCCAGAAGCGCAGCAGCAAGGGGGCGAAGCGCATCCGCGACGGCGCGCGTCGAGCCGGGGCCATCGTAGAGGAAAGGGCTCAACCACTGGTCCATCAGCGCGGTCAGAGGGGGGCGACCCGCGGGCGCTTTGTCGTGCGTATAGAGCACCTGCCGGCTCATGGGGCGGTGGGCGGCGCGGTTTTCGCGCACAGCCTCGCGCAGCGCGTCAATCTCGCGGGGGGAGACAACGCCCTTGAGTAGGGCGACACCGTTGGTATAAAGCTCTTGGCGGGCTTCGGTAAGGTTCACCATGCACCTCCTGCAAAATGACGTGGGCGACGACGGCACCCAAAGACGGAAAGACGGTGGCGGTCAACGCTGCGCACCACGGTTACGATGGTCTGGTCACGGGCGACGACAACCGCGACGCCCACAGCGTGCGCGGGAACAGCGACGCCTGCTGCGCGTGCCTTCTGCGCTTCGCGGTGCCCCAAATGCCAAGCCGTGCGACCCTGACCCTGATACAACGGACGCCCCCAATCGAGGACAAGCTCGATAGCCGCCACGGCAATGCTACGTTGTGCGCAACGCACGGTTGCGTGTCTACTGAATCGGTTCATCGACACCTCCGGCCGCACTCCAAAGCAAGTCCTGTGCCAATGCGAAATGTGCCTGTTCATCGTGGTAGCGTGTTGTGTAGGATGCATTCTCGTCTCACCGATGAGAAGTCGAAACCCAATGCCCGGCAGGTGACCTGTGGCGAATGACGCTTGGACAACCAAAGCGCGGACAGGCGAGAGCGCGGATTCCTGCTCGCGCGAGACCTTACTCGTCTACGCCATCTCTGGGCTGGGCAAGAGCACGCTCGCTGCTGCCTTTCCGGGCCAAGTGCTCGACGCGGACACGTTCCTTTATGGGGCGGTGCAGCGTGGTTTCCCTGACCTTTCGCCGCGGGCACGCCTCCCTGCGTGGCGCGACCTTTGTCAACGGCGACCGTGGGTCGACGGCGGCGCAGAGCTCGCGCGGTGGGCGGCCATTCGGCGTGCATTCGTCGAGCCGTTTGTCGCGGCGATGCAAACGGGTGCGCACCCGCTGGTCGTCACGAGCCTGCTAGAACCACCGTGGCACGTCAGCCGCTATTACGGCGTGGAGAAGGGGCGGTATTTGGAGCATCTCCGCGCTGCAGGGCGCGTGAGCGACAACCAGCAGACCGAGGCAATGAACAACCGGCTCGATGGCTATTCGCCATTGGTACGGGTTCCAGCGGGGAGCTTCCTCGGCGCGCAGCCCGAGATTCGGGCGCTGCTGGGCGTTGCGTAGCGTCTGCGGTGACGGAAAGCGCGCGCCGGGAGGGGTGCGCGGTTCGGGGCGCTTATTGTTTTGGCTTCCGCGGATGCCATCCCGGAACCCTATGGAAGACCGGGCGTATGGTCCTCCGTTTTATGCCTGCGTTTGGGATAAGCGCAGGAGTGGTCACACGCTCGCGGCGCGCTCCCCGGTGGCTTGCGGGTTGGGAATCGGGCGAACGAGGGGCGGGGGTGGCGCAGCGCAATCACCGCGGTCAAAGGTCGTTCGACCTAGTTGGATGAACGCATGCACAGAGGTCAAAGGTCGTTCGACTTTTTGGATGAGCTCAACCGCAGAGGTCAAAGCTCGTTCGACCTTGTTGGGTGAGCTCATGCACGAAGGTCAAAGGTCGTTCGACTTTTTGGATGAGCTCAACCACAGAGGTCAAAGGTCGTTCGACCTTGTTGGGTGAGCTCATGCGCGAAGGTCAAAGGTCGTTCGACCTTGTTGGGTGAGCTCATGCGCGAAGGTCAAAGGTCGTTCGACCTTGTTGGGTGAGCTCATGCGCGAAGGTCAAAGGTCGTTCGACCTT
>CAZCUX010000055.1:0-16112 GCA_964502005.1 uncultured Enterobacterales bacterium | reverse complement strand
ACTTCAGGCTCGCCGGTGCCGCGGAGACCCCGGCTCCGCGGCGCACCAAAGACCGAAGGGCTTTGGGGCCCCCACCGCACCTCCCAATGGGGTAGCCTGAACCCCAGCAACCACCCCGGAGCCTTCCGTGACGCCCATTTTGCTCTCGACCGCAACCGCGACCACCCTCACCGCCCTATTTGGCTTGTTTATTGCGCTTAGTTTTCGCATCATCCAACTTCGATTTCGGCACAAAGTAGGAACCGGCGACGGCGATGTCATGCCCCTCCATCTCGCCATTCGCGTGCATGGCAACTTCTCCGAGTGGGTTCCGTTTGCGCTGCTGGGCATCGTGTGCGCCGACCTACAAGGGGCGTCGGACACCGTGCTGTGGGCATTGGGCGGCACATTGGTGGGCGCGCGCCTGAGCCACGCAATCGGCCTCTCGCGCTCCCGCGGCACGTCGGTATTTCGCGCCTCCGGCGTCGCGGGGACCATCACGGTACTCTTGGTTTCGGCCTACATTGTGTTGTCTGCGAGCTTGGGCCCCGCTTGATGGCGTGACCCGTTCCTACGGACACAGCGGGTGCAGCGCGAGGTCGTCTACGTTGGATGCCGCCAGCGGTCCAACCAAAACGCTGCTCCCCGTGATGGGGTCGACCGAATAAAGGGCGCTGCCTGTAGACGCCCACAAACGCCCGCTGGCGCGGTCGATTTCGAGCCCAACGCTGCCAAAAGGTACGTCTACATCGACGATATTGCTGGCTTGCCCCGTGCTGAGGTCAATCTCGAAGATTCGTCGACCACTGCCATCCGCACCAAACATTCGCTGGTGCGTGCAATCATATGCGAGGCCGCTATTGCCAATGTCGATGCCCAATGGCCCCACTGCCGTGGCTTGTCCATCGGTCAGACGAAAGGTCCATAGGGTATCATTGTTCCCAATCCCATACAGCTGCCCGCCCGGTCCAAATGCAATGCCACCAATCCCACTGGTGCCATGTACGCCGATGGGCGTGCGCGTTCCGGTGCATGCGTCAAAATAGGCCAAGCCGCCGTCGGAGAAGGTATGCACCACTGACACGCCGTTTTCGCTCACATCCATCGAGTTGATGCCGGGCGTGACGTCCACCGGCGACACTTGCGATACCGCCGCCGTGACGGGGTTGAGCGCATAGACCCACCCATCGTTGGTGTCGACCGTGAGCAACTGCCAACCTGCCTTGCTGTCTTCATCGATATCGCCGTCGCAGTCAGTGTCGACGCCATCGCAGGCATCGATGGGCATTCCCGGATGCACGAAGGGGTCTGCATCATCACAGTCACCCGGTTGGGTTGCGGTACCTTCGGCCCCAACACAATCCAAATACAACGTACCGGCCTGCCCCCAACCGTCCCTGTCTGCGTCTACATACACCGAAGTGAGCACCCCGTTATCAACGACATCATCGCAGTCTTCGTCCATTCCGTTGCATTGTTCGGCAGCGCCAGGAAACGCGTCGGCGCGGGAATCGTCGCAATCGCCATCTTGTTCCGCCGCGCCTTCCGGGGGCGTACAAGCAGCAACCGGCTCTACGCCGTAGCCATCGCCATCTTCGTCCCAATAGTAGGTCAGCAATACGCCTTCGTCGACCTCGTCATCGCAGTCGTCATCTCGCCCATTACAGCGCTCCGCCGCCCCGGGGAACACGCTGGCCTCTGCGTCGTCGCAATCTTCGCCAAAGGGAACGCCGTCGCCATCTGCATCCACCGACGTTGCAATGCCCGTGTCTGCCGAACCAAGAGCCGGCGTGGCCGTCTTGAGGTCGGCGCCTCCGCAACCGCAAACCAATAGCAACCATCGCATCATGCGCGCTTCTCCACGACCACGGGTTCCGCTGCCTCCGTTGTACCACTGCGCGACGTCGGCGGGCGCGGATGTGCGGCAAACCGCGGCCGCCGCCCCTACGCGCCTTCGCCGGAACGCGCCAACAAAGAGTGCACGCCATCTCCCCACGCAGGCACGACGCGGTTTCGCCCCGCGTGTTTGGCGGCGTACAGCGCGAGGTCGGCGCGGTGCAAGAGCCCGTCGAGGTCCTCATCGGCCTCCTTCCATTGGGCAACCCCTGCGCTGGCCGTGACGCGCAACGGGCCGTCGCGGGTAACGATTGGCGACTCCCGCAAGCGCTCCAACATCCGCTGCACAACGCCAAGGCCATCCAACAGCGATGCGCCCGGAAGCAGCACGGCGAACTCTTCGCCACCCCAACGCGCGACCGTGTCAGCACCGCGAACGGCACCCGCCAACCGTCGTCCGACCTCGATGAGCACCTCATCTCCGACGGCGTGTCCGTGTCCATCGTTGACTTGCTTGAAATGGTCGACGTCCAACAATGCAATACAAAGTGTGCGACCACCATTGCGCGCCAACGTAAAGGCTTCCGAAGCAATCTCTACCAAATAGCGCCGGTTATAGAGTGACGTAAGCGCATCCGTTCGCACGAGGCGCTGCACTTCTGCGTTGTGCGCGCGCTGCTGCTCCAACAGCCGCTGCAGCTCTGCACTGCGCCGCGCAGCCTCGGTCGCATCCCGTGTGGCGCGCTCGGCCTGCATATGGAACTCCAGCAAGCGCACCCGCTCGCTGGCCCGTTTTTCGAGCAGCGCCTCGCGGACCTGCACCGAAGCGCGCAGCGCCCGCAGCGCGCCGGCGGCATCCCCCATCTCTTCGAGGACCAAGGCGCGCTCATCGTGGACCTGCCACGCCGTCGACCGGGAGCCATCGGAGCGGCAGATATCCTCCGCCGCGGAGAGATATCGAAACGCCTCGGCCAAAAAGCCCGCACGACGCAGCGTGCGCCCCAAAATCAACTGCTGCCGTGCAACTTGAAATGCGTCGCCCTTGGATTGGAAGTGGCGGATGCTGCGCAAATAGCAGGTACGGGCTTGGTCCAGCTCGCCAACGGCGGCAAAAAGCGCGCCATGCCCCGCATCAAAGAGCGCAACACTATCGGCCCAGCCCAAACGACTCGCCCATGGCTGCCCCTCGGCATAGCACCTGCGCGCGTCGTCGTAGCGACGCAACATCATATAAGCGCCGCCGAGGTTGCATAAACTATGGATAATCAGCCGTTCGTCGCCAATCTCCCGTGCAATCGCCAACGCCCGCTCGGTATACGCCGCATACGCCTCCCCGTCTTCTTCGCCATACAAAAAGCCAAGGTTGCCCAATAAGCGCGCCTCTTCGGGACGTGCGCCAAGTTTTCGGGCGAGATTTGCCCCCTCCAACAGCACCGTAGCGGCTTCGGTCACCGCTCCTTCGAGCACCAACAAGCGGCCCAATGCAACCAACACCACCAACCGAAGCGCCGGGTGGCCGATGGCTTTCGCGTTGACGTTCGCGATTTCCGCCGCACGAAGCGCCGGCATCACTTGGCAACGTACGGTCTCCACCACAGCATGGGACCATTGGGCCAACACGGTGCCGCAGGAGGCGGCAGGAAAGGCCTCCGCGACCGCTTTCGCGGCAACAGCGGCGCCTTCAGGATGGAGGTCTGCGAGCCGCCGCACCGCGCGCTCGATGCTGCTACACCAATCCAAAACGGCCAAGGGCGCGAGGGGTTGACCGCACAGGCCCGCCCACCGCGCCAACACGCCCGCCCATGCTTCCCGCAAGCCCGGGTCTGCAAGCCCGACCTCGTGCATCTGCGGAGACCAAGCGTCGAGAAACACCTGCCCTTCGGCGTACAAGTTCGCATCTTCTACGCGAAAGGAGGCGAGTTCGGCCGATTGATCCATTGCCACTTCGCTCCGGGAGGATGAGGGGAAAGATGTGTCTTCGACCCAAGACATTTGTCGTGAATATCCTGACATGACCGTGCAGACAGACGAAGTTTACCAACCAAAACCTGCGAAGATTTCTTCGGTCATCGCACCGGGCGAGGCGCGTTTGTAGGTCGATTTTGCGCCATCGCAACAAAAACCAAGTCGACACCCACGTATCGCGACGCGACACCCCCTCGTATGTATCGTTGCTGCCCGACGCCCGCGGCGCACATACGAAGCGGGATAGAATAAGGAGCGCTCCTTCCACCACGATGCGCCGGGGAAACAAGCCCTCGCCCCGTCCCGCCGCGCCGTGGCCCGAAACGCGGGGGTCCCGACGGATGCCGCTGTAGCCGCACCCATTTGTCGCCGCGCAATCCTGTGGTACGATTGAAGGAGTTCCCTGGAGTCGCTGTGGTTCGTCCTTGGTTGTGGGCCTCTCTCGTCGTTCTGGTTGCCTGTCGGACTACCGCCACAGATGGCGACAAGTCCGATATTACCGAAGACCCGCCCGATGGTCTCTTGGACGATGACGGCGATGGCTTCACCGGCGCAGACGACTGCGACGAGCTGGACCCCAACACCCATAGCGGCGCAACCGAAGTTTGTAATGGCGTCGACGACGACTGCGATGGCGAAATCGACGAAGGCACAACGGCGGTCTACTTTCTCGATTCCGATGGCGACGGCTTTGGCGACCCACTGACGGGTGCGTCCGCCTGCCAGCCCCCCGAAGATGCCGTCGACAACAGCGATGACTGCGACGACACGGACCCATCCGTGTTTCCTGGCGCGGTGGAAGTGTGCGACACACTGGACAACGACTGCGACAATGACATCGACGAAGATGTTGGCCTGACCAGCTATCCCGACGCAGACGGCGACGGCTTCGGCGACCCATCTTTGCCCGACGTTGCCTGCACCATCCCCGAAGGCAACGTGGCCGACGCCACGGACTGCGACGACAACAATGCCAGCCGCTTCCCCGGCAACGCCGAGGTCTGCGACGAGCAGGACAACGACTGCAACAACCTCGTCGACGATGGCGTGACACAGACCTTCTTCGTCGACCTCGACGCCGACGGTTGGGGCGACCTCGGCGCGACAACCGAAGCCTGCGCCGCTCCCGGCGGCTACGCGGCCCAGCCGGGCGACTGCGACGACACAACCTCGACGGTGAACCCCGACGCCCGCGAGGTCTGCAATTTTGTTGACGACGACTGCGACGGCCTCACCGACGACGACGACCCCTCCGTTGACACCGCGGGCGGGGCGCTGTTCTTCGCGGACGCCGACCGCGACGGCTTTGGCGATGGGGCAAGCAGCACGCGCGCTTGCGCCGCGCCATCCGGCACCGTCACCGACAACACCGACTGCGACGACGAAGACGCGAGCGTATACCCGGGCGCCGTCGAGACTTGGTATGACGGCATCGACGCCGACTGCGCAGCGGACGACGACGATGACGCAGACGGCGACGGCGACCCCTCCGACGCCTGGGGCGGCACGGACTGCGATGATTCCGACCCTCTGGTCTATGGCGGCGTCGGCTGCCGGCCCCCGGTAACGTGCACTGCGCCCACTACATCGGTGCTGGTGACCTATGACCCTTCCGGTGCCTCCGATATCGCTTTTGACGGCCAATGTAACGCCTATATCCCCACTTTGATTAGCGGAACCGATTATGTATATCGTGTAACGCCGTCCGGAAGCACCACCGTCTACACTGGCACAAGCAATCACAACATTGGCAGCGTCGCGCTCGACCCAAGCGGCGGCGCCTTCGCCGTAGGATACAGCAACGTCAACTATGTGGGCTACTCCACAAGCAGCACGATTCCCGTCGTTGCAACCGGGAGCCCCATCGCAAGTTCCGCGTGGAACAACAGCTATTTGAACGATAGCCCCGCATCTATCGCGATTGACAGCGCCGGTTGTATCTGGGTCCCCAACCTATCGGGGCGAGGAAGTGTGGTGTGTGTTTCCCCGAGCGGCAGCAAAACCACGGTGTATACTGCGTCTACGACGGTAGAAAGTATCGGACTCGACAGCCAAGAGAACCTCTATATCTCGGTGGGAAGCAGCCTTTACGCGGTTGATACAACCCTCGGCACGGCGACCGCCGTTTACACCGCCAGCGCCACCATTCTGGACTTCGTCTTCGACTACAACGACGATGCCTACATCGAGACAACCGCAGGTGTGATTGTGTGGCTACCTGGCGATGGGAGCGCCGCTAGCACCTTCGCCACTGTGTCCGGCCAAGGCAAGCTCGCGATTTCGCCCGACGGAACGCTGGTGCGGATTATTCCATGGCCGACGGGTGCAGCGTCCTACGAGTCGTTTCCGCTCTGACCACCCCCCCCTGCTCGCGATACCTTGGTTTTTTTTCGATTTCGCAAGAAAACGTGTCCACGACGGATGTCTTCCGGCGTCTCCCTTGTTGAGTGCCTCACATCGACAGGAGAACCCAATGGAAAATGCCGCCGTTCGTGCCCGCTTGGCATGTGATGACATCCTCGCATTCGCCCGCGCCTGGATACAATCGGGGGGGCTTCCTGTCTCCGAGGAAGCGGATTTCGCCCGCCGCTTGGCACTGCGCGATGTAGCCTTGCGTGATTTGGGAGCGGCCTATCTTCGCGCACACGACGAGAAGGTCCAAGGCTCTGCGCAAAAGGCCGACGAGGTCGCCTTGGGGACGGCATTGGAGGCATCGGCGCCGGTGGAAGACGCGTCGGCTCCCCTTCTATCCGTTGCAGTGCCGGTTGAGAGCGCGTCCCTTCCCGAAGTCCAGGCGCCCGTCGAAGACGCGTCCCCTCCCGAAGTTCTGGCGCCTGTCGAAGACGCGTCCCCTCTCGAAGTAAACGCGCCCGTCGAAGACGCGTCCCTTCCCCTCCCGGAGACGCCGGAACGCACCGAGAGCACGTCCACATTGGCGGCGAAGGAGAGCGCCGCACCAGACCTCGCGGCGCTGCGTCAGCACTTTGGCAACGGAAACGCAGTGCGTTTCAAGGAGACGCATTCGGTCAGCGTATTGCCCGCAATTGGACTGCCTCCGTTGCAGCCAGATGCCGACGACTGCCGCGATGAGCTGTGTATGCTGGAGTCTGGGTTGTATACATTGGAGACCGTATCCAAGCACCAACAACAACATACGGACTTGCTTCGAATCCTCGCGGCACGCACACGGCATATTCAACAAACATGCCCCGCAGAGCTCGAAAACAAAGTTGCCGACATCTTTCGTCGAATGTCCAGTCTGAGCCGCAATCGCAACTTTGGCTATGTGGTTGGCATGCAGACCGACCATTCCCCGCCAGATGGAAGTTGGTACCGCTTCGCGATACAACTGATGATGGACGCGGGATATATTTCCAAACCCCCGACTTCTTGCAACGCAAAAAAAATCCAGGAGGTCAAGAGCCTCCTGGCACAAGGTCCAACCGACAAGAAGCTCGAAGAGTGCATTCAGGCTGCGATTGCAGAAGGCCTCTCCCCGAGCGATACCGGCTTGGTTCGCCTGCTGGCACGGTCCGCGCCGCAGCTGCAAAACCAACAACGACTGCCGAAGGCACTGCGCAGCGCCATCAAACAAGAGCTGCGCCAAGACGACAAGGTAGAGGAGCACAACGATAAAGGCACGGGCGTCTCCCCCGATGTGCTGCGCCAAACGAAAGGAAAGCACGTGATTCTGGTGGGTGGCGACGAGCGAAAAGAGGCAAAGAAACGCATTCGCGCCGCATTTCAGCTCCGCTTCCTTGAGTGGGAGACAGGGTTGAACCCTCGTCGTATCGACGCGACAGCGCAGCGGATTCGCCAAGGAAGCGCGGACCTCGTGATTCTACTTGTGCGATTCCTCGGACACAAGACTACCGAACGCTTGGTGCCGGAATTGCGTCGCGCGGGCATTCCTTTTGCAGTCGTGCACCATGGATACGGAGTTGCCGCGCTGGCCAATGCTCTCGCGCCCCAGCGCGTCAATCCCGCAACATCCTTGCTCGTCTCGTCGCTTGCAGCGAAATAGCGGGAGCACTCCCCCCACCTGGAGTCCCGATGTCGTTGGAACAAGAACTGCATGAACGAGCACATGGCGCATGCGAACTGTGCGGCAACCAAGGCAGCCTGCACGCATTCGTATTGCCATTCGCACCCACCGACGATGCCGAGGGCGCCGCTGGCTTGTGCGACTGGTGCAACGCTGACGCGAGCACCACCACACCCCTGACAGACCCACGCTATACCTGTCTTCAATCCGCCGTCTGGAGCGAAATCGCCCCCGTGCAGGTGCTTGCATGGCGTTTTTTGCACCGCATGAATGACACCTGGGCGGTGGACCTCCGCGAACAAGTCTGGCTGGATGACACCGTACGCGCGTGGGCGGAGCTTGGCTTGCAGGCCGACGACGACGCTGTTGTTGTGCTTGACAGCAACGGCACCCGTTTGGCGGAGGGCGACAGCGTAACGCTTATCAAAGACCTTGACGTAAAAGGCGCCGGCTTTACGGCCAAGCGCGGCACGATGGTCAAAAACATTCACCTTATCGACGACCCGACCCATATCGAAGGACGGGTAAACGGCATGGCTATTTACCTCAAGACCGAGTTCTTGAAGAAAGCATAGCGTTCAACGCGCCGAAATGCGGGATTGCGCGCGATAGCGTCTCTTCCGCGTGCGGTATGCAGGCCCGCCGCTCGCCCGCGGGTCTGCGCGCTGTCTCACGTCGCCCTGGTAGGCCACGATGTGCTCCTGCAAGTGGACCGGTTCAAGGAGTGTTGTCGTACTGCAGTATCCCTCACACACCAAAACCCCTACGGGCTATTCCAAGGCTGAAACCGAGCCAACACACCACTGGTCGTAGTCCTGCAACTGCGCACGAAGTTCGGCTGGGTCGATACCTACATCGGCCAGCGAACGCTGCAGACAATACGCGGTGCGTCGCCGCTCGGTGTGGTTGTGGGGCAGCGACGGCGGCGGCGGAAGGGCGAGCACCTGCGCGTATATTTGCGTCAACGTCCCATATAAGTCATGCACATAATCGTCAAAACGAAAAACATAGCGCCCCGATGATTCCATTCCCGAATACCATTGCATTTCCCGCGCGCAATATCGCCGCTCACTGCGTAGCACCGCTCCTGCAACCCAAGGCCAAGGCACCGGACCGAGAATCGGGTCGATAGGATTGGCGCGCAGATAGTTGACTGCGCTCGCAAAACGCGCCTCCGGGCGCCGCAATAGGGTCAGGAAGCGCGCATCAGGAAAGCGACGGGTAAGCGCATCGCCAGCCGCCAAGAAGTGGCCCTTTACGAATAAGCGACTGCCCGGCCGGTCCAGCAGAACCTTTTGACCGATTCGCGCGAGCAAGTCCACGAAGTCTTCCTCCCATTGTGGTGTAGGCGTCGACGTATTGAACTCCTGCGCCCCGCGCTCGGGCCCCAAGAACAAACCAAACGCATGAAGATGGTGGAGAAAGAGCACTGCGTCGAACGTGTCCGTACGAAAGGGATCGCCCTCATGTCGTTCGAGAAACTCCTGTGGCAAGGAACGCTCAAACCAACGAGTAACCTCTGCGCGCGTGACCCACCGACCAATGGTAGACTGACACAACACCCAAAGCCAACGGTAGGGAAACAATCCTTGCAAAATAGACGGTGCTGCCAATCGCGCGTCGGTCTCCAAATAGCGCGCGAGTTGCGTGCTTCCGCTTCTTGCAGCACTGATTTCAAACAGTGGACGCTGAACAACGACGGCATCCAATGCGTCGCCAAAAATGGCTTCGTCGATGAGCCACGCCAAGCCCTTCGCTGGAAACCAAAGCACCTTCTCGACAATGCGCACTGTTAGCCACGAACGCTGCACAAATGAAAGTCCCGGCGAACCGGGTTTCTCGGTCCAGGTCCAACCGAGATAACGTGCTACTTGTCCCCAACGGGCGAGCAATGGGGGACGGGGGTATGCCAACCGAAAGACTGCATAGACGATACACAGTGGAATAGAACATAACGCGAACAAAAACAGATAGAGCCCATAGATAAAGACCATCCCTGCGAGCATTCCGCCACGATAGCCCCATGGTGCCGGTTCTCCTGGCAACCGGTCCGGCAGGTCAAAGGAAGGTTCCAATGCACGCATACGGGAGACTCCGCGAAGAATCCACACGGTATTCCGCTTTGGCGAACGTACCCAGGCGCAAGAATGACATTCGATGGAGGAGCGAATATTCGTCGGCAACGACCGTCGACCGGGAACCAGCGCCCTCGCCCTCGCGCACCGACGAATCGGTGGGTCTTGGCCTGTGGTTTGACACCCGCGAGCGTGAACGTGTGCGACCATAGCATTGCATTTGTGCGCTACAGCGCGACGTTGGGAGGCTCCCTGCGAAACCACCTACTCCTTTTGTGCGGTCTCCTGACCGCTTGCACTCCCCAATCGTCCAAATGGGCGGCGCCGTCTGTTACGCCTACGGAGGCTGCGATTCTCCAAAGCGTGATGGAGGAGCGAGCTGCGAAAAACGACGGCTACGGCGGTGTATTGCTAGCGCTGTATGCAGGTGACGGTGAGATGCTGTGGGAGGCTGCTGCGGGCCCCGCGGAGCTTCACGGACCCGACCTCACCCCCAGTGATGCCTTTGAAATCGCAAGCATTACCAAGACAATCACCGCAATCACCGCGCTTCTATTGGTAGAACAAGGTCACTTCTCGCTTGACACACCACTTGGCGACCTACTCCCCGACGAAACGTCAACAGGCCTACTCGTTATCCAGGGCTACGAATGGGGACCCGAAATCACCATTCGGCAGCTCCTCCAACATACGAGTGGTTTGCCTGACTACTGGGCGGACCCCCCGTTTCAACGACCCGGAGTCAACGCATTTCTCGCCGATTTCCTAGACGACCGTTCGCATCACTGGACAGCGGACGAGCTGGTCGCGGCTGCGGCGAATCTCGACCCCATCTCTGTCCCCGGAACTACATGGCATTATGCCGACACCAACTATGTGTTGCTCGGAATGGTCATCGAAGAAGTCACCGCGTCACCTCTCCATTTGGTGTTTGATGAACTGCTGTTCTCGCCTCTCGAGATGAATGACACCTGGATGGTTTACGACGAGGCACCCCCAAGCTCGCGGACGCTTTGTCATCGCTACGAAGGACGAGAAGACCTCACGCTCGTACCACGGCAGTCCGCTGACTGGGCTGGTGGCGGCCTCGCAACCACGACTGCGGACCTTGCCCGGTTGTTCGTGCCGCTTGCAAGTGGCGCGCTGTTTGCACGTCTCGACACCCAGGAGGCGTTTCTGACCAGTGTTGCAACCGACGAAGGACGCGACATTCGGTATGGTTTGGGCAACTTTCAAGTTCAGTTGGATGGAGGCTATGGACACCTTTGGGGCCACACTGGCTGGGGCAACAGCTTCGTATGGTGGTGGCCCGAGCAGGAGGTTTTGATGGTAGGCACCGTCAATCAAACCAATACCAACAGCGAACGCCTTGAGGTCGCGGCCATCGACGCACTGTGGGAACCTGGTCATCACTGAGTACCAAACCAATTTACTCGACGAGCAGACGCGGCTCGAATACAATCGCGACGCTCCGGGCGACGACCAGTACTTTCCTATGGACATTCCTATGCACACACACTGTCGACCAATCGCACTCGTTGTGTTGTTTCTTCCCTTTGCTTGCACCACCAACAGCAGCACGCCCAAGAAAGACAACGCAACGACATCCTCGGTCGGCGGCGAAGGAGAGGGCGAAGGCGAAGGCGAAGGAGAGGGCGAAGGAGAGGGCGAAGGCGAAGGCGAAGGAGAAGGCGCAACAGAAGACTGCAGCAACGGTGTCGACGACGACGACGACGGTGCCACCGACTGTTGGGATACCGATTGCCAAGCAGACCCCACGTGTGCCGAAGAGTGCAGTGATGCCATCGACAACGACCACAACGGAGACACCGACTGCGACGACTCTTTATGTGTTGGCCAATTACATTGCCAGCCAAGCCTATATGGAATCTCTGAGAATGCCGGGTATACCGATGAACGGCGCCCAATCACGCTGTACGGAGATGGATTTGCGTGGCGTACCGCAGGAACAACCGAGGTCACTATCGGCGGAGCGCCATGCACCGACATGGTCGTCATCGACGCCAACACGGTAACCTGCACCACATCGATTGGCGCCGAAGGGACCTTTGACGTTGTCTTGTCCAATCAAAACGGTATTGCGACCCTTTCGAATGGCTATACATATATAACACCGCTAATGTATGCCGCGGATGGTAAAGGTGGGGTCGCGGGCTCTCTCTACGAGGTCAACGTGGACACAGGCACAGTCGTGGCAGTTGGACCACTAGAACTACCGCTCACCGGAATGGCCTTCGCGCCCGACGGAACCCTCTACGGCGTCGAAGCTTCGCAATGGAATACCTTACGCCTCGTCACAATCGACATTTCCAATGCAGTCCTAACCTCCGCAATTTCATTGGTACGCACCGATGGGACGCCATCCGGTCCGATTCCCGACATCACCTTTGTGGGCACACAACTCTTTGGCTGGACCGAATATAACGATTCTCCTGTCGCGATTGATGGCGGGAATGGAGTCGTCGCGGACCTCGGCGCCGGAGTAAGCTCCTCGGGAAGTGGCATGGCGGCGACGGGGGACGGAACGTCCATCTACGTTACCCCCCAAAGTAAGTCGGGACCCATCTTCGAAGTGAAGCCCGCAACCGGCGAAGTCATCGAAACCGGTGCCTATTTGAACAGTCTCACGGGTTTCGTCGATACATTGGTCGTGAATAGCCTTACGTTTCATCGCGGAAAACTATACGGCGTAGAAAGCGGATTCACACCCGCAAAACCTGCCGTTCTTGTTTCCATCGACCTGACCACAGGAAATATGTCGCCTGTGGCAGTACTTCCCAATGGAATCGATGCCATCGCGAGCCCCACGCCAGACATCGCCGAATAAAAATGGGAATAACGCGCGCAATAGCAATCAGCACGTTGTTCGTCTTATGGCTCACGACCTGGGGCTGTACAGGAAGTGCCGAGGACCAACCGAAGTCACCACCAGAAGCCGCGCACATTCCCGTTCGCGCCAAGGCGCTTCCGCGAACGGTAGCCAACGCGGTTCCCGAAGGTGGATACCCCGACTGGAAATTCCCAGACCAAGTCGTCACGCGCGAACCAACGCCTTGCCGTGTTGGGCAGCCCAATGCAATCACGCTGGCGCCCCGTGGACACGAGACAAAAACCGTGTCCCTCGCAGACCTCTTTGAAGGACCCTTCGCACACCCGATAGAAGGCGGCCGGCACGCGAGAGAGCCTGCTGTTGCGGTCGCGGCGCTGTTGGGAAATGTAGACGAGCAGCATGAAGTGCTCATATGGTCCTGTGACGGCGAACGACTGACACTCCCGCCCTATACCCTGACGCGTGCTCCGGGCAGGTGGGTGCTGGTACAATCGAGCCACGGGATGCTCAAGCTACTCGACCGAGAGGCTCCAGACGGCGACCGCCGCCCTGTTTTGCGCGCGCCGACCGTTTGGGAATGGACTCCTGCGGGAAGCCAGGAGCCTAGCGAACGAGAGTAAACGACTAAAAAAAAACCGAGGTAGCGCCGTTGTTGCGGACTACCTCGGTGAATCGTTGCCGCGACAACTCAGTCCGCAGAGATAATCGTGCCGACGTGCTCTCCCGCGAGCGCACGCGTAAGATTGCCCGGAACGCGGCCGTCAATGACCTGAATCTGCCGCACAGCACGTGCGCGCTCGAGGTAGTCCAAAACGACCGGCTCCACGATACTATCTTCCAGCTTGAGCGCCTTCATCTCCGCAACCGTAATGCGTGGAATAAAGGTCGCGGTCCTATCTACTTTTGGATTTGCAGTATAAAGACCTTTTTCGTCTTTGACAAAAATACAGGAAGATGCACCCATAACCTCCGCGGTCAAGTAGACGCCCGCATCCGTGCGGTGGGTCGGGATGCGCCCTCTTCGACCCGGCTTCTCCCAATACGAAAATGGCGGCATACCCGGCAAAATCGGCAGACACCCCATCGCATAATGGAGAGGGAGTTGCCCAAACATGTCGTGGTCGATGAGAATACCGCCGTGACGTGCCATGAGAAGTTGTAGCAGACGCGCGTTTTGCATCGGCACGTTCTGTCCAATCTTCGAGAGAACCGTGGTGGGCATGCCGAGGTCGAGGGCGATGGCATAAGCGTGACGCGCGCGCGTGCCACCCCCCACGCCGACCAGCAACTTGACCTTATGCTTTAGGGAAGCCAGCTCGTCCACCAACGGCAGAACGGCTTCTCGCCCCCGGTCCATGATGGACTGGCCGCCGACCTTGATGACATGAACATCCGGCAGAATTCGAATGACTTCGTGTTCTTCACCCAGGCGAGCTGCAGAAGCGTGAGAAAAGGACAGCTCGCGAAAGGGGGTATCGATGTCTGTGCGTTCGGGTGTGCGAATGAGCGACATGAATTCAGTCCTCCCGGAACAAGATGGTGCCAACAGGCTCGCCGTTGAGCGCGCGCGCGATTTGGTCGGGTTTGAGGCCGTTCACAATCTGTACTTGCCGCACAAAGCGCGCATTTCGGAGCGTCTCCACCAACATCCGGTCTACGGGCAGGCTGGGCAGGTTGAGGTCCATCAAAGCCTGGGCGCCAATGCGCGGAATGAACTGCGCATCGGGGTTGGTGACGGGGTCGTCCGTAAACAGACCGTCCTGGTCCTTTATAAAGATACAAGCACGAGCACCCAATGCCTCAGCGGTCATAAACATACCGAGGTCGGAGCCGTTTTCCGGAATGCGGCCCGCGCGAGGCGGTGGTTCCCAATAGTGATACGGCGGAACACTAATCACCAAGGGAATCAGGCCGTTTTTGAGGTACATTGCCGCGTCGTCAAAGTGGTCGCGCTTCAGCATGACCGCCCCATGGCGAGCCATCAAATGCTGCAACATTGCAACGTTCTGTTCTTCGGAAGCACCGGCTGCCTGCGCCAATCCGCCCGTCGGAATACCCAAGTCGAGGCCGATATGAAAGATGTGCCGAAGGCGAGCGCCACCGGACACGCCCACGATAAAATCGTGCTGTTTTCGCGCTTCGACAATCGCGGCGACCAATGGGAGCACCGCCTGCGCGCCACGGTCCATGATACTGCGGCCACCGATTGCGAGCACGGCGCAGTCAGGAAGCATCGCTACTTCCTGCGGAAGGTCCGTCTGCGAAACCAAGTCCTCCCGAATCAAGGAAGCTCCCATCAAGTTGGTATTGAGATGGACGCGACCATCTCCAACCGCGAACTCGGCGCCGCCTTCTGCCTGTCGGCCCGCCCACGTATGAGTACTCATTTAGGCTCCTCGAAAAACGTGAAATTGCAACCTATCGGGAGGAATCCGCATCTATCTGTGATGGTTCTTGCCGCCTGTGAAACTGGACCTGATCCAATGCACCCAGGACGGCGGAGCACACACATCCAGGCAGAGCGCCCGCAAGCAGATGAGTAACACTTACCCCGCCCAACAACGCATAAATTGAACAGGGTACGCCCAGAGCAAATGCGACGCCGAGTACACCCCGCAGACGACCACATGCAAGCAGAACGCCCAAAACACGTAATTCCAGGACCATAAGCACAATAATACGTTGAAACACTGGGTAGAAAAGGTCGGAGGGCACAACGGGTGCATTGTGCTTGACAAGCGCGAACGGACCCCAAATACCTTCACCAGATACAAACACAAGAATGCCGAAAGTCAAACCCGCGACGCCTGCACCAACCCACGCATGGGCCAGGTCCGACGCCAATAGGTAAATGGGCCACGGAACGGCATTCTTGCGCCTTGGCGCGAACGGTAGGTCGGGCAAGGTATTGACCCCAACGCAAGCCCACCATCGCCGTCACAACGCCTGAAGTGACCCCTCTAGCGTGAAACAAATCTGGCGAAAGAACCGTATGGTCTGCGCGAAGCCGCGCGGTTGTGTCATCCCTAGCGTGAGGCAAAGGACGCGCGAAAGGGTCAAGGGCGAGCCTGCAAACCGCACGAAAAGTGGCGCCGGAGCCGGTCCAGACGCGACTCATCCAGGGAAGCGCTCGCCGGATTCGTGACGGAGCCTGCGCGCACCTCCGCGGTCGCCGCCACGTCCCCCGCGCACGTCCCCCACAAACTACAGCCACCAAACCGACCGAAGCATCCAACGACAGAGCCAGTAGTGGCGGCAAGGCCCACATTTGCCGGAGGTCCCGCGCAAACACGTCCGCACCCCCTCTGCCCAGCGACAACGAAACCTCCCCATCAGCGACAACGATTCCTCCCCACCGCTG
>CAZCUX010000054.1:0-16895 GCA_964502005.1 uncultured Enterobacterales bacterium | reverse complement strand
AGCGAAGCGAGGTTGCCCCCCCCGTGGGGGAAGCGCGAAGGGGGCAAGAGCCCCCGTCGCATCGGGGGTGCAGGGGGAAACCCCCTGCGTCCACGGTCAAAACAAGCCTTCCCGCAATAAAACCGCCCACCAATCACAAGACAACGCCCGCGAAACACAAAAAAACCACCAAACACAAGATAACCGCCAAGCACAAGATAACCACCAAACACAAGAAGCCCCCAACAAAAAGAAACCCGGAGACCAACCAACAGAAAAAAACCAATTGAAGCTTCCCACTCCCACCGGCGTGTCCCACGCAGAAAGAACAGGCTAAAACGAGGAACCGACTCCACGCAGAATTGTCATGCGGTGAGTCTCAACGGAGGTCCCGTGGTGCTGTTTCTCCTGTCGCTCGTTTCCGTGAGCCTTGCGGCATGGTCGCCCGTAGCGACAGACCAAGGCGCCTACACCGATGCAGTCACGCACTTGGCCGGAGGCCGTCTCGAAGCCGCAGAAGCGGGGTTTTCGACCCTGCTGTCCAAAGACCCAACCTGCGGAATGGCGCTCCACGGACGGGCCATCACCCGCCTCCGGCTTGGCGACACCCAGCGCGCAAAGGTCGACCTCGACGCCGCTATCGCCGCCTACCCCGACCAACCGGCGGCCCATGTCGCGCTTTCCGTGGTGCAGTTCGCACAGCAAGACTTTGGCGCCGCCGAGAAGTCCGCACGGACGGCACTCCAGCTCGCCCCAGCCGACATCGATGCGCAGGCTGCACTACAAAACGCACTCCTGCGACGCGGCGACCTCCCCGCAGCGCGCGCCGCCCTGAGCGCCGTGCGCGACGCGATGTCCCCAAGCACCCACGCTTGCTTTCAAGCACAAATCGCGCAAGAGGCGGGCGACGCAGCCACGGTGCAACAACTCCTGCCCCAATGCCGAAATGCGGGGGAATACGAGCTCGCACGGGCACTCGAAGCGCGGCAAGCAGGTGACGTCGCGGTTGCCGCCCTTGCCGCAGATGCGAGCTTGGCGTCCGTAGTGCGCACCGCACAAGCGGTCGAGCTGTTCAATGACGCCGACTACACCGGTGCCCTGGTCCTACTCGATGCACTGGTGGCAGAGCGACCGGGCGACGTTCACATCCGCGTATTGCGGGCGCGCACCCGCCACGCACTGCAAAACAATGTTGCAGCACGCGAAGACCTCGAAGCCGCATTTGCGGGGAAAGCGTGGGTCGATGTCCACCGAAGCGGCGTGATGACGGGCATCCTCCGCAAATCGGACGAGCTGGCTATGCGGCAAGAAATGGCCCTCGGCGCGGCATTGTATATCGAAATGCTTTTGGAAGACGCGCAGGTCAGCGCTGCACGGCGACGCACCGAGGATTTTCGCAGCACGTTTGGAACAAAAGACGTCTTCCAAGCTGCAGAAGCGCGTCTGCTGCGCGCAGAAGGCAAAGTAGACGAAGCGTGGGCGCTCTTGTCCCAAAGTCTATCGACCACCCCCACCAGCCCCTTCTTGTTGCGCCTCGCGTCCGAATGGTCGGTCGCAGATCCCACCGCGTTGCCATCCTCCATCGCGTCTCTCCTCCAAACGACCGGCAACTGGCAAGATGGCTGGAATTTGGCTGTCTCCAAAAAGAAGGCCGGAGACAGTCCCGGTTGCCTAACCGTCGTGCAGTCTTTGCTCGATGGCCCGGCCCGCTCCGCCGCACCCGATGTCTCCCGAAAAATCGCCGACCTCGGCATTCGCTGCGCCATTGACGCCCAAAACCTCGCTGCCGCCAACGCCTTGCTCGGCACCGCCGGCGGACCCACAGGCCTCGGACCTGCGACCGCCTACAACTTGGCCCTCCAGCGCTATAACGCCGGCGATGCGCGAGGGGCCGCGGTCTTGGTGTCCGGCGTTTTGTCGACCACCGACGCCCAAGGCGAAGTCGGCACGGCCCTCGTCGGTCTCGCGGTTCGCGCCCGCCTCGACGAAGGAGCCCTGCCAGAAGCGACCCTGCTGGCCCAAGACCCGCGCTGTACCGCCGACGACCGCTTTGTTGTGGCCAGCCACCTCAACCAAGCCGGAAACGAAGGGGCCGCCTATTCGCTACTGACGGCTGCATGTCCCTCACTAACGGGCGACCGCAAGACCCGCTGTGACGAGCTTTTGAGCGTCGTCGAGCGTCGGCTTCGGGAATAATCGCGCTCCTGTCCCCGGTGGCCGCTACCGATAAAAGGGTGCGCCAGAGACGCGCGCTTGGTCTATATTCAAAACCAAACACCCGTGTACGTCCTCGCACCAGTCACCCATGACGACCCCTTCCCCACCTCCCGTGCCGCTTCCGGTGCACGTCAACCTCGAGACGTCGCTCGCATGCAACCTTGCGTGCGTCATGTGCGCGCCCTACCTCACGGGGTCCACCCGAAAGCGCGACCGGATGTCCAAAGAGCTCCTCGAACGCGTAGAAGCCTCTTTGCTCGCCAACGCCGCATTTGTGGCGCTCACTGTCGCCGGTGAGCCGTTCGCCGACCGCTCGTGGCCCCAATATGTCGACCTCGCCGAACGCACCGGCACACGCCTCGTCATCCACAACAACGGCACCCGCCTGCCTCCCGACGAAGCGCTGCTACGACTCCTGCGGGTCACCCGCGTGCTGGAGTTTTCCGTCGATGCGGTCGACCCCACCACCTTCGCGCGGATTCGTGGCCGCGACGCATTGGCAACCATCTGCGAAAACATCGCGCGGGTCGTTCGTTTACGCGCAACATTACCAAGGCGTCACCAGCCGCGCTTGGGAATCACGATGGTGCTCATGCGCCAAAACATCGAGCAACTGCCCGCTATGGTCGACCTCGCAGCGGACTTGGGCGTCGATGCTGTCGGCGCCGTACACCTCACCGTCTTTCGCGAGGAGCTAGATGCCGAGTCGCTGCGGCACAGCCCCGCGCTCTCTGACGCGCAGTTCGCCGCCGCCCAACAACGCGCGCAGCAACGGGGAATCTCGCTGAATTTGCCGCCATGGATGGATGGTCGCCCGGTCACCGCACCAACGTGGAAGCACCATATTCAGCACCTTTTCGCCATTCCCGCCCATACAGGCCGAGGCTGGCTCCGACAGACCGCCCGCGTGGTGCGAAACCGCTTGCAGGTGCGCCACTGGGAAAACAAAACAGGCGGACGCGTGGGTTGCAACTACCTCATGCATCGCGTGTATGTGTCGGTGGGCGGCGACGTTACGCCATGCTGTATGCCAGGTCGGCCCATCGCAGGCAATCTTTATGAGCAGGACTTTGCGTCCATTTGGAATGGGCCTGTATATACCGCGTTGCGCGAGGGCCTTCGCGGCGGCAAGCCGCTCCCGTGTTGCGCCCATTGTAGTGTCAATCGCGCTGAAGGCTACGTCCCCTCCGACCCCGACACCGCGCGTCCGCCAGACCAGCAGCTTGAATCGTCCCGCCTCCGCCGCGAAGAAGTGGGTTCTGCCTCGTTGCCGGAGTCCTGACTGGCTGGTCGGTTGTCTTCCCATCTCATTTGGGTCATCGTGATGGGCTACCAATTCATCTTTTTAGCCCACCAGGGGTGCCCTGACGAGGTGGGAGGTCGTCTATCCGCCCCATTGGGGTGCATGGACCGTGTCGTCGCCTATCCCCGGGGGCGAGGCGTGTTGGCTGCCCCGCCTCGGAACGGGGCGCCCCGGCATCATCCTTGGGGGCTGTCGACCGAGAGACCAAGGCGGCGTTGGGCGTCTTCCTCGTCGAGCGTAACGAGGGTCCACCGAGTAAAGCCGTAAACGACCGTAAAGAGTGGCGTAAGCAAGTTGAGGAACGCATAAGGAGCATAGGCACCGGTCGCAACACCCAACACACTGCTCATATAGCCCCCGCAAGTGTTCCAAGGGACCAACGGAGAGGTCATGGTGCCTGCGTCTTCGAGGATACGGGACAGGTTTTTTGGATGCAAACGACGCGACAAAAATGCCGTACGGTACATGCGACCCGGTACGATAATTGCAATGTACTGGTCACTTGCCAAGACATTGAGTCCTATCGACGACGCGGCCGTCGCGAGGACCAACGCCCCGGTGCCATGCGCCCGCTGAAGCACCGTGCGCGCCAGGGTCTCCAACATTCCAGACGCCTCCATGACGCCCGCGAACGACAAGGCTGCCATGATGAGCGCGACCGTTTCGAGCATACTGCTGAGGCCGCCGCGGCTGAGGAGCTTGTCGACCGCCGCGACCCCGGTTTCCGACACATGCCCGCTCATGGCGGCACCCATAACCGTCGAAACGGACGCGCCTTGCACGAACACCGCCAACATTGCCGCGACCAACGTGCCCGCCATCAACGCGGGCAAAGCGGGCACCCGACGCACCACAAGGCCCAGCACTGTCGCCGGTGCAACCAGCAAAATTGGAGTCAACGAATAATGGCTGCGCAGCGTAACCGACAATATCTCAACATCGTTCGATTGGGCGCCTCCGCTGCTACCGCTGGCGTCCAAAAACGCAAACCCGAGGAGAGCAACCACCAGCGCTGGGACTGTTGTCCAAACCATATGTTGGATATGTTCAAAGAGTTCGGCTCCCGCCGCCGCAGGTGCAAGATTGGTAGTATCGGACAATGGCGACATCTTGTCCCCGAAATACGCGCCTGATACGACAGCGCCGGCCGTCATCGCGGGGTTGACGCCCATCGCGCCGCCGACCCCCATCAACGCGAGTCCGACGGTGGCTGCGGTGCTCCAGCTCGACCCGGTCGCCAATGCAACAACGGCGCACAATGTACACGATGCCACGAGGAACACTTGGGGGGTGAGCACCTGGAGTCCATAGTCGACCAAAAGTGGTACGACGCCAGCGGTTATCCATACCCCAACCAACATTCCAACCGTAAGCAACACAAGGAGCGCCGATAGGCCCCCGGAGATACCGGCGACAATGCCGCGCTCAAGGGTGTCCCACCGGATATGCAGGCCCCAACGTGCCACAACGCAAGCGAGCACGGTGCCAAGGACCAAGGGGATATGGCCAGATCCCCCCAATCCCCCGATGACCAAACCCAAAAGGGCGACAAGGCCCACCACCGGAATCAGGGCGAGTCCCAGGGCGGGCGCGGGGCGGTTGGCATTGGCGGGGTCGTTCATGGGGCCTCCGCTTTACAGCATCGCACATGCGCCGCGCGTCCGTTTTCGGGATTGGCGACAGCTCGTTCACTTGTCGCCTGCCGTCTGTGTTTTGCAAAAACAGGCCAGGTGCCCGATAGGTGCGCGCAGCGACGACGGGCGCGCACGGCGAGCGAGAAATACGAGCGCGCGCATGGGACGCCATCGCGTTGTATGGGCGACGGGACGCGATTTCCGCCACAAACGCCGTCGCGCGGGGACCGCACCAAGGCCGCAGCGCCCCCCCAAACAGGCACACGCGCATTGTCGTACAATCTCCGACTCCCGGTTGGATGGTCTGTGCTTCGTCGACTTCTTACGCTCCTGCTTGTTTTGGCTGTGTGTGGCTTGACCGCATGGCTCGTGTTTTTGCCCGTGATTTGGGCGCTGGCGCCGGGAAGCACGTCCTTGGGCGAAGCATTGCGTGTGGCGTTTTTGGGCGAAGGAGACCAAGTCTTCGTGGTGGGTGGCGGCGTCGACCTGCTCGGTACCTTGTGGACATTCGACCGCGTAGACCTCCTTTTGCGCGGAAAAAGCGCAACAACCGTTCCCGAGATGTTCGCGCCACTGGGCTTTGATTGGGGCGTGGCGCAAGCGTTTGCTTGGGCCGATGCCGTACTTGCATGGCCGCTGGTTGCGAGTTTGGGCACTCCTCGCTTTTATAATGCCCATGTGTGGGTCCAGTTATGTCTGACCCAATTTGCGGCTTATGTTGCCTTTCGGTCGGTGCGCGCGCCCGTGCCCCTCGCATTGGCCCTTTCGATTGGGGTGAGCCTGAACCCGTTTTCCTTGGGAGAGCTGTCCCAAGGCCGACCTACCCAGGCTCATTTGGTATTTCATGGCCTGTTTTTGGCCGCCGTTGCGCAGATTGGCGCACGGCCCGGACTACAACGCGCCATCGCGACCGGCGCTGTCGCCGGGCTGCTTTTGGCCTTGTCTTGTCTTGTGTATTGGTTTAGTGGGGTCGCAGTTGGTGTATTGGGTGGCGTCGCGCTGCTTGGTTTGTGCCTAACGGGCGGCACGCGGCGCATAGAGGGCGTCGTCGGAGGACTATCCACCATCGGCAGCGGTGTGTGTGTGGCGGCCTTGGCGTCGTGGCGACTGGCACAAGGCGCCGTGGGGGCCGGCGACGGTGCGCTCGCGCGAATGTCCGCGCTGCCTTGGCGACAAGTGGCGTGGGGCCCCATCATGCTGCCCCTGGGCGAGCCACCGCTCTACGTAACGCACGTGTCGCAAGTGTTGGACCGCCTCGCGGCGCAAGGACTCCCGATTGTTTGGTTGGGGGGACTCATGTTGGTCGTGTGCGCGCCTCGGGCGTGGCGACGTACGTTGCCGTGGGCCATCGCAGCGGTATTTGCGACGTCGCTTTGTATTGGGAGCGGGATTTCCTGGGGAACCGGCTTCGTGCCGA
Source organism: uncultured Enterobacterales bacterium (assembly GCA_964502005.1). GTDB lineage: Bacteria > Myxococcota_A > UBA796 > UBA796 > UBA2385 > CAJWOS01. The sequence continues at coordinate 10,345 of CAZCUX010000054.1, read as the reverse complement.
CGGCCCATTCGTTTGTCCTCAAAGTGTTTCCGCCACTCGCGCGTTGTATGAACCTCAATCGGCTCGTGGTCGCGGGCGTCTTGGGTTTGCCGTTGGTGGTCGCCGTCGTAGCGGGGCGCGTATGGCCCCGCGGCGGTTTCGTGCCATGGTTGCTGTCGATACCGCTCGCGGCCCTGATGCTGCAACATGCGCCCCATGCAGACCTCGTGCGCACACAGCAAATTCGCGTCGACACGGCGCTTCTCAACGCGACGCGGCGCCTTCCGGGCGGAATCATCGACGTGCCCCTCGAACGTTCGAATACGTTTTATGTACAACAAGTCTTCCATCGGCAGCCAGTATTGGGCGGCATGGGCTTGTACTCCACCGGTCAACCGCCCGCCCACCTCGATTATATTGCATCCAACACATTTTTGGCCGCCGTAGAAGCCGCCGCACATAGCGAAAAGCGCAGCTATACGTCCGAAGACGTCGCACGTTTACGGCAAGACGGTTTTTCGCTGGTAGCAGTACATTTGGACAAAGCCAAAGGTTCATTGGAGGACTGGGTACATTGGTTCGGCGCGTCGCCCGTGGCCGTCGACCGTCGAATTGCCGTGTTTTCGTTGCCTAGGGACCCTACACCGGAAGACGCGCTTGCACCAATAGACAAGGGCAATTGAACTGTTGGCTTGGATTGCCGCCCGCCCGCGCTCACCGAGGGGCTGTCTCTATGTATACCAATGCAACTGTACACCAACACAACTGCATACCAACCCAAGGCGTGCGCGTCCCCATTTGGCACAACGAGCCGGCTCCAACGCGCAGGTCCGGCGCCAACATTCCGACGTTCCCAACCACCCAAGCAGTTGGACGCCACGCCCCTGCTGCGGTACGCGAACGGCGCCGGTTGTGCTTGGGAGGTGCGTGTTGTCCTTGCCCCGTCTGGACTTTGAAGCGGCGGTAGCCGACGGCCAACTCGTCGACCATTGGCGCAATGACGGCGTTTTGGTATTGGATGGTTTTTGGGACAAAGAGACTGTCGCCCGCGTGCGCGCCCGCGCGGTCGCGTTGCGCGCGGCGTGTGCAGAGGAGGCGCCAGACGCGGTCTTTGACGCCGAGGACCAAGCCCACGCCGCAGATGATTGGTTTTGTACGTCGGGGGAGGCGATTCGGGCGTTCTTTGAGCCGGGGTCCACGGAAGACATAGACCGAGCGCGCAGAGTCAACAAGTTAGGACACGCGCTCCACGACCTCGACCCGGTGTTTGCACAAGCACTTCGCGACCCCCGCTTGGCGTTGTTGCTGCATCAGTTGGGCGTACAAGACCCGCTGCTGGTGCAGTCAATGGTCATCTTCAAGGAGCCAGGCATTGGCGCGGCTGTGCCCGCCCACCAAGACGCGACATTTCTGCGCACCGAGCCGCCATCCGTCGTTGGCTTGTGGTTTGCACTCGACGAAGCCACCGCAGACAACGGCGCATTAGAAGTGTGTGTCGGCGCACAGCACGAGGCCATTCGGGCGCATTTTGTGCGGGACGGCGGCGATCACGAACGCGGCCTCACGCTCCGCACGGTGGATGCCCGGCCATTGCCCGCCGAGGGCTATGTGGCGGTCCCAGCGCCGCCCGGCACACTCGTGGTGTTCCACGGCCAGCTCCCCCATCGCTCCGCGCACAACCGCGGCCAGACGCCTCGCTTTGCGGTCACGCTGCACGTCGTGGACGGCGCCTGCGCGTGGTGTGCGGACAATTGGTTGGTCCGTCAGACGCCGTTCACAGGGTTTGGCGAAAACATAGATTTGTTCAACATTCACAAAAAATGAATCGCCATTCAGTCTGGAGTGGGCGGTCGTTTTTCGGCTGCGCGCTGCCCGCGGCGGCGGTCGGTATTCACCCGCGGCCAGCGCCCATCATGGACAAACCAGCGGTCCAGCTCGCCGCCGCTTTCGTCGAGAAGCGCGACCAGTTGGGGCCGTCCACCGGATGCGTCGATGTGTTGGGCGATGGTTGCGCGCGCTACGGGGTTTTTCCAGGCAACCACCGGCGCGAGCCAGTGGCGCTTGTCCAGCAATGCGAGGGGCTGGTCGGCGGGCAAGTTGTGGACGTCGGCCTCGGCGCGAAACAAGTGCTGGTCGGCGTGGAGCGCATCGGGTTGGGTACCGGAGGCGCGTCCAAACAGGCGTCCCTTCATTACACACACAGGCACGGCACTTTCGCCATTGTGGACCAACTTCGCGGCTTCGGGACGAAGCTGGTGATGCAGGAGGTGATGGGTCTTTCGACTGAGCCGGTCTTCAGGATTGGGGCCCCACCAGTGGGACAAGCGCGCGCCCGACTCGCCTGGCACTTGTAGATAAAACTTGACCGCAAGCTCAACATGCAAGGTCTGCTCTGTATCGTGACAAAACACCAGCAGGTCGACCTCTCCGGTGGTACGTCCGCGCTCTCGCACCGGTAAATTGCGGCCCAAAAGTGTGAGCGAAGCGTCGTTTTCCACAAACCAGGCCCACAAGCGCTCAAAGCGAATGCCGAGGGGGAGCTTGCCCGCCGTGTGCAGCGTGAGCGCCTCGGGGCTGCGGTCAAGGTCGTGGAGGAGCGCGATCCGCGCGTCGTTGAGGGCAAACCGGCGGCCGTCGCAGATAGGGCGTGGGCGTTCGACGCGGTCGAGGTCCAAGAGGTCCGCGGAAAAGACGGACCACGCGACATCCCGTGCGACGGGGCTGTGGAGCGTATCGAGAAGCGCATGGAGCGCGCACATAGGCCATCCGGGCGCAAGGAGGAGACGAATAACTGCCGCACCCTATCGTATGGAGAGGTGGTTGCGGCATTTTTGGGCTACGCTGCGCGCTGATGCGCATCGAGCGCGTCCCGTAGCGATTCTAAGGCGGTGCGGATGCCTTCCTCTAAGACGGGGTGATAAAACGGCATCTGGAGGACGCGGTCCACGGTGAAGCCCGCATCGACGCACCATGCCAGCAGGTGCGCGGTGTGCTCTACCCCTGGTCCGAACATCTCGGCACCGGTAAGCTGTCGGGTGTTCATATCGGCGTAAATCCGCACACATCCTTCATTCACGCCCATGACACGCGCACGACCTTGGCGGCGATAGTCGACTTGTCCCGCCGCAAACGCAGTTCCTTCTTGTGCGCGGTAAGAAGCGCCCACAATCGCCATTTGGGGTTCGGTAAACACAATCGCAAGGGACGTCTTGCGGGGGGCGGGTGTTCGCGTCGGCCACGAGGCAGCGTGCTGGCCGGCGCGCGTGCCTTCGTCGGCGGCTTCATGGAGCAGCGGCCGGTCGCCGTTGGCGTCGCCGGCGACAAAGAGCGGCAGGTCGCCCCATTGCAGGGTCTCGGGGTCGATGGGCAAGGGGCCGCGGGCGGGAAGGTGCGCACCGAGGGCATCGAGGCCGAGTCCGCGCACGTTTGGCGCGCGCCCGACAGCGCACAGCACGGCGTCTACTGTGCGCTGGTGCCGCTGCCCCGCGCTATCGGTAAACGCGACAGACACACCGTCTTCGTCATTGGACACCGATAGGTCGGTGTGATGGGCGTGGAGGTCCAGCGCAGCGCCGAATACGCGCCGGGCTTCGTCTTGCAGCAGCGGGTCGGAAAAAACACCGACGGCGTGGTCGAGCCCCAACATCGTGACCGCCGCTCCCAATCGATGAAGGGCCTGCCCCAGTTCGAGGCCGATGACGCCCGCGCCGACGACGAGGATGCGCGCAGGCAGCGTGGCTTGTTCGAATAGCTGCGCCGGACCCCACAATCGGCTCCCGAGGCCGCGATACGGCGGCGGCACGATGGGCACGGACCCGGTCGCGACCACCAAGCTGCGAAAGGCAACGAAAGCAATCGGTGCGTCGTTGTCTCCGAATACGGTCAGGCGGCCCGGCGCGGTGACGACGCCACGCCCTACGAGCAGCTTTCCCGACTCCCGCAGTGCGTCCGTGCTTTCGGTCACAAAGCCGACGAAGCGGTCGCGCTCGGCCCGCACACGGCGCAAAACGGCGGCGCCATCGACGCGAATGTCCGCGAAAACGCCCATTTGGTGTGCGGTTTGGGCATGGTGCGCGGCATCCGCCGCCGCAATGAGCAGCTTTGATGGCATACAGCCTTCGCGTGCGCAAGTAGTGCCAAACGGGCCAGGATCAATCAGCAAAACACGCGCGCCTGCGGCCTCTGCGGCGCGTCGCGCGTGAAGGCCAGCGGTGCCCGCGCCGAGAATCGCTACGTCGGTCGTGAGAACAGGAACAGTAGACATGTGCGCTCCAAGGTTTCCTCACCTCCATGCAAACACTGTGCCAGATTCACGAATACCGATGATGACGCGCGATTCGACGTGTCGGGCGGCTCCGGCGAGCACCGGATAACGATATTTCGGTGAAAGGCGGGTCGTCTGGGCGACCGTGGACCGATATTTCGGTGTTGCGACGCGCTTTCGTTGCAGCAGTCGTCGTGCGTGCGGTGTCCGTGCCCTTGCACTATGATTTCGACGCTTGTTTTGCGAGAGAGGTGTCGCTTGGCGCTCCGCGATCCCGGACCCCTGTTCTTCGAAGCCATCCTGCGCTCTTCGCCGAGCTCGGGTGCCGCGTGCTTTGTCGACGTCCCGTTTGACCTCAAGTCCACGTTCGGAAAGGGCAACCTGGTGCCGGTTCTCGCGCGTTGGGACGACGCAGTGGACTATCGCGGCTCGCTCGCGATGATGGGCGGTGATTGCGCGATGCTGTTGTGCCGCAAAGATGTCGTTGCGGCGCTCGGAAAACAAGCGGGAGACAGCGTTTCGGTGGAGCTGCGCCTCGACACCGCGCCGCGCCCTGTGGAGGTGCCCGAGGCGCTACAAGCCGCGCTGGATGCCGATATGTCGCTCGTTGCGGCCTGGGACCGACTGTCTCCTTCGTGTCAGCGAGAGTGGGCGAGCTCCGTCGCGGAAGCCAAGCGGCCCGACACGCGGGAGCGGCGGGTTCAAGCGGCGATTGTGGGCATTCTCGCGGGCAAGCGGTTGCGGTGACGCGGCATGTTCCACGGGGAACAACGGCGCCGCGTCTGGTCGGCGCGACCGCGAACACCGGCGCGCGGCGTGCGGCCGCATAGCGATACAAAAATCTGAAGCCGGCGAGACCCACAGGGGCTCGACGGCGGCCGGCGAGACCCGCAGGGGCTCGGCCGGCCCCCGCAGCAGACCGAAGGGCTGCGGAGGGCCCCCTCTTGCGATTTCTGCGCAAATCGGTGTCCCCATGTTTCGTCGAAACCTCGCCCCATCACGCAGGGACAACGATGGTTGGGTCGTTTTGGCCGTGTTTGCGGGGTATGCGGTTCACCAAGCCTTCGCTCTCGCGCCAAAGCGCGGCGGCGAGGGCGTCGTCGGTGGCCAATCGGCTCGGCTGCGTCGGTTTGCAGTCGGCGAAGTATTGGCCCGTGGTTGCGGCGACGTCCGGCGAAGACGCCAAATACACCGATGTACGGGCGCCGCGCGCGGGACCGGGCAAAAACCACTTGAGCACGCGGAACATCCACGCATTGAAGCCGCGGAGGTCGCCCCCCGCGCCGAACTCCGTTGCGATGACGCCGGGGTGCAGGCAGTTCGCTGTGACGCCGGTGCCGACCAGCCTCCGCGCGAGCTCACGGGTGAAGAGCACGTTGCACAGCTTGGAGCGGGCGTAGACCTCCTGCCATGCGAAGCGTCTTTCGCTCTGCAGGTCGTGAAGGTCGAGCGTCTTGGCGCCGACGTGGTTGGCCGAGGAAACGGTGATGACCCGTGCTGGTGCAGAAGCCGCGAGAAGGTCGATAAGCTCGGTAGTCAGAACGAACGGCGCCAGGTGGTTGACGGCAAATGTGCGCTCGAAGCCGTCGACGGTTTCTTGACGTTGGTCGACCCCGATGCCGGCGTTGTTGATGAGTACATCGAGTCGGTCGGTCTGCGCGCGAATCTGCGCGGCGAGACCGCGGACCTCGTCGACCGAAGAGAGGTCGGCGACGAGCGGAATCACCTCTGCGCCGGGGACCTCTGACCGAAGGGCACCGACCGCTTCGTCGAGCCGGGCGCGGTCGCGGCCGCACGCGAGCACGTTCGCGCCCATACCTGCGAGCGCGGTGGCGGTTGCGCGCCCGATGCCCGCGTTGGCTCCGGTGATAACGACGATCCGGCCCTTCATTTCGTTGCGCATCCCAGCACCTCGTCCAATGTTTCGATTTCGGCGCGGACCTGCCGGCGAAGCAGCGCGAGGGCGCGGCCGGCCATTCCTTCGTGGTCGGGGAAGGCTTCGAGCGCCTCTAGCCGCCGCCGCCGGTCGGCCACCATTGCCGCGACCGCGCGCCGCTGCTCTGCCTCTTCGACCTCGTCGAGCTGTGCGAGCAAAGCCGCGACGGGGTGCGTGCCTTCGGTGAGGCTGTCGATGCAGCGGCGAAGAAGGTCGCGATGCGCGTGCTCGCCGCACGGGGTGACCCGGTAGACCTCGCGCTCGGGATAGCGCTTGTCGCGCACCGCTTCGCCGTCAATCCAACCGCGCTCGACGAAGCGTTGGAGAATCGCGTAGACCGTGGACCGCGTCAGCCCGACTGTCCAACCCAATCCGCCTTCTAGTGCTTCGACGAGGGCGTAGCCATGGAGCGGGTGGGCGCGGAGCGTGCTCAGGACCAGCAGCTCCTTGTGGGACGTGAGGCTCATCCGATTTGCCCGCATACGGGGGTCATCTCATACATCTCGAAGGTGTCGATGATTTCCGAGAGGTCTTCGTCGCCGGTGTGGTCGCGCTGGCCTTCCTCCGACGCGAGGTATTCGTACAGGGGCTCCTTCTCGGCGAACGTGGCCCAAACGACGACGGCGTTGCGTTGACGGTCGACGGCGACTTGGCGGGCGATGATGCCCGCGACCTTCTGGCCCATGCGCTCGTTGGGACGACTCGCGACGCGCACGAGCGCATCGAGCATGCCTAGCTTGGCGGTCGAGACGCTGACGAAGGTGAAGGTGGGGGCTTGCATGGGGCGTTCTCCTTTGTTCAAAATGAACTAGTCAGGATTGACTATCGGCACCCAGGCGGTCGCGTCAAGGAGGTGCATTGTTGCTTTTGTCCCCGGCGTCTGCGTTTTTTCCACCAAAGCGACCGTCACAAGCCCTGTTTCAAGAAATGCAAGGGACTTGTTCCAGCAGAGCGAGGCGCTCGTTCATCAAGGCCCATCGCGACGGACGCTTGGTCGCCCACTTGCTCGTTTGGGGCGTTGCTTTGCACGCGTCTTTGGCGTGGTGCGTCGAAATCCGGAGGATGGCCGGCTAACAGCCGCACCACCCGCTGCCCGCGACCTGCATGGTGGGGTGTCCGGCGCGCTCCACTTGCATGACGGCGTCGTACAGCGTGGACTCGCACTCGTCTGCGGGCTCGCAGGTGTGGGGGCGGGTCCATGTGACGGTGACGACGGTGCCGTTGGCCGAAAACACGTCGGGACCGCGTGTTTCGCCGACGTGGGACTCGGCGCCTTTTCGGGGGATGCGCTGGTTTTTGCCGTCAAGGTTGATGAACGCGATGTCTTCGCCGGCGGGCATCGCAATCCAGATGCCGTTGTCGGGCGCGGGTTGTGCGACGCCGCAGCCGCAGCCATAGTACGCGGGATCGTCGATGAGCACGCCGACTCCGGCGTCGGCAGGTGCGACGTGTGCAGCGGCGGGCGGGGTGGCGCTCGCTTTCCCGACCTTGCCGCGCTTTCCGACCTTTGCGGCTTTCGCTTTGGCGCGCGCGGGTGCGACGTCGGCGGCGGTGGGGGCCTTCGAGGAGGTCGATGGGACGGCGTTTTGAGAGGACGAACAGGCCGGGAGGCCAACACAGACGAGGAGGATTCGCTTCATCGCGGGAGCCTATTCGCGTTGGTGCTGCGCGAACAGGCAAGATGGGTTGTTGGGTGTGTTTGGATGGCGTGGTGCGGGATTTGCGCGCACGCCAGCCCCCCCCAACGCGCCCGACTACCCGCTCTTGATTTGGGTGTGAGACGATATATTTGGCCGCATGTTATGTTGCGTCATTGATTTGGGACAGCAAAGAAACCGTGTGAGACAAAGACACCCGCAGCGGCTCAGGGGTTGAGGTCGATGTGTAGGGTTTCGTTCGCGTTTACGGTAAAACCAAACTGCTCCCAATAGGTGGTGGCACCGACATCTTCGGCGCGCACATCGTAGCAGTCGGGCTCGACAGACGTGAAGGTCGTCGTTGCGCTCGGTGAGAGGGTGCTGCTCAATAGATTGGCGCTCCAGTAGGGGTCGTCGCAGGGCGAGATATAGACTGCCGCAACCGTAAGGCTGGACAGATTCGTAATCTCGATGGTGCCGTAAGGGCTTCCTTCGCTGGTTCCGTAGCTCCCGTAACTATAGCCGGAGTCTTCGTTTTTGGACGAACAGGCGCTTTGTGTTGCTGTGATGAGTAGGATAGGTGCAAGCCAACGCATAGGGGTTACCTCCATTTTTATTCCGACTTATAGGAGGGCTGCTGGCTATGCTATCAGGTATCCCCTGGTTTTGTGGCGTTTTTTAATGGTGGGGGGATATGGAGAGGGGGGGCGGTGAGGGACGCGATCATCCTCGATAAGTACGGGAGCCCCCGGAACGTGTCAACAACTTTGAGACACCCTATGGCTCAATTTGAGGAAGATTTGAAGAGTTGTGGTGCTGCACCAAGGTTGTCGCGAAAGGCCCATCCGGTTTGATGTCCGGGTCACCTCCTGTTGAAGAAGAACTGCTGCTTGGCGGGCTAATTCAGGCCGCAGCGGGACATGATTGCACGCGTGGCGGTCGATGAAAGCGCTCTGGATGCGCAATGGTAATGTTGTCCATGGCGTGTTGTCGTTGCTGCTGCACCTGCTCCGTGAGGCCTTCGTGCACTTGCGCAGGCGTGAAGAGCGCAAGATGCGTGGTGATGATGCTCTTGATTGTACCATTGGAAGTATGTGCGTAGAAAGCAACGCGCGTCGTCGAGGCCGTTGCAGCGACCGGGGAATTCTGGCCGGTACTTCAACGTCTTAAGTTGGCTCTCCGAGAACGGATTGTCTGTCGACGTGTAGGGCCTGGATTGGGTCTTGGTGACGCCGAGGTCGTGGAGGAGCTGGGTGACGCATTTGGAGCGCATTGACGTTCCCCGGTCTGCATGGATTGTGCGTTTGGTTGGGTCAACGTTCTCTTTGCTTATGTTTTTGGTGTTTCGGCGCTCTGCGAGAACAGCGTTTTGTCGCTCGGTAGTGATACCATTCACCTTATACGGACGGAACACGTCGAGAATCGCGTACAGTTGGAAGGTTTGCCACTTCACCGGACACTATCGATTGGTGATGGCCCAGCTCCAACGCTGGCCTGAAGACACCGCCATTCGTTCAGGCTGGGTATCGTTTGGGTGGCGCAGCTGGTTGCGGCGCTCGCGGACCTGGCCCTGCTCGTCAAAAATGCGGTACAGCGTACGAATCGAGCAGAGGTATTCACCTTCATCGAGCAATGTGGCGAAGACTTCCGCCGGGGCCTTGTCGGCGAAAACGCGTACCGTTGAGGACATCGGGTACCCGCTGGCGCTCCGACGGGGAGAGGCGGCGATGGCTGCAACGCCGCGCTGTATTGCTTTCCACAGGTGTCTATCTGCGGCGGTACAGCATCCAACGCATCGCAGGCCGGCTTTATGCCAAGCTCTTCCCCGAGCTGTGCAGCGGCCGTCAAGAGGCGTCCTCGCTGCTTTCGGCCATTGGTATTCCCAATATTTCCGAAAGTTTTTTTTGGAAATCAATGGTGAGATGAGCCCTTCGCAGCTTCTCTTCGAGCTTCGTCTTCTCACGTTCCAACCGAGCCACCTCGTCTGCGAGCGGGTTCTTTTCCGCAGGCTTTCGTCCTCGCTTTTGGGGAGCCAACGCCTGTTGTTCGCCTTTCAATCGCTGTTTTCGCCACGTTGCAAGGTGCGTGTGGTACAGACCCTCTCGCCGCAGGAGCGCACCTATCTGGCCTGGGTCCGTGCAAGCATCGGCCACTTGGACCACCTGCAACGTGTACGCTGCAGTAAACGTGCGGCGATGTGCCCGGTCGTTGCCTTCCGGGTCAGGCACGGCGGGTCGTTTGGGAACATTGGACTTTGACATGGAGACTCACTTCTTGCCCTCTACCGAAGTATTCGGGGGACTTCGTGTCTCAACATTATTGGCACGGAGGGGGGAACAACAGGTGCAGGATTCCCTCCCACCGCTACGATACGCTCCGCGGAGGGAGGGAAGGGCACACCCGGCCCGACCATGCGCATCTTCCTTTGGAAGATGCTGCCCGTCGTGCACAACAGGTGCGGGATTCCCTCCCACCGCTCCGCGGAGGGAGGGAAGGGCACCCCCGGCCCGACCATGCGCATCTTCCTTC
>CAZCUX010000053.1:0-18202 GCA_964502005.1 uncultured Enterobacterales bacterium | reverse complement strand
GGAGGCGTCGATAGGGCAAACGGGGTGGCCTCTGCTGGGGGCAACATGAGCTGCAGCTCATAGTAGGGTGGCCTTTGCCCACCCATTATGAGCTGCAGCGACGAATGGGGTGGCCTCTGGTCGGAGGCGGAGGGGGAATAAGTGCCCGCGGGGTGGCTTGTGCTCGGAGGCGGAGGGGGAACAAGTGCCCGCGGGGTGGCTTGTGCGCGGCGCGAGAATCGGTTCGGCTTCTTTGGGTATGGCTTTGGGCTGTCCCACGACGAGCTGCGGCGGCAGTTGGGTTGCGCGTGTCCCTGCGGTTGCCCCATCGCGGCGCCGCGTCGGTTCTGCGCGTGTTGCTACGGTTGACCCCAATGCAGCGCCGCGCGGGGTGCGTGCCCCGGCGCTTGACCCCAACCGACGCCACGTCGGCCCGACCTTGGCCGGTGGGGCGCCCGCTTTGGGCCGTTGGGGCGGGCCTGGGGGCGGCGGGCGTGCCCGCTTGCGTCGCAGGGGGGGGCGCGGTGGTACGCATCGCGCGGCCTCGCGGTCGGCGAACCAACACATGGCGGCATGGGCGCGCTGCGTCTTGGTTGGGTGCCGCCGCTGCGGTGAACGCGTCGACTCGACATCTTCTTTCGGTGCAGCCGGGGGGACTGCGTGTTCCCGTGGCCCGTTTCGGTTGGTAAGTTGTAACGTAGTGTATATAGGTCGTTTTGGGCTTGTTTTGTTTCGATTTCGGCGGTCCCAATTTGTTTGTATTTGGAAGATTTCTCTAAATTTGTGTCATGGGGATAGTTGAAATGGGTTACCGTTCAAAGCACCGGCACTCGTTGAAATTCCGCCGCCGCATAACCTGCGGTTGGGGGCTTCTTTGGTTCCAACACACCACCCTGGGTCCCCGCTATGCCTCTTTGCCAGCTGCTCCGTCGTCCCTCCGTTTCGCTCCTTTGGCTTTCGAGTTTGGTCGTCGCGTGTGGCGCGGAGGAACCCAAAGTAAGCCACTCCATCGAATTCGATTCGGGCGACTGTGGCATGGTCTACCTCGATGCCGATGGCGATGGATTCGGCGACCCAAACGTGGGCGAGGTGAACTGCGACATGCCCGCTGGCTATGTGGCGGACGCGACCGACTGCGATGACAGTGACGCGGACACCTATCCGGGCGCCGTCGAAGTTTGCGATGGGCTCGACAACAACTGCGAGGGCTCCGCAGATGAGGGCCTTGCGGGCGGCACGTATGCGCTCGACCTGACCGATGGCTTCGATACGTTTTGTGAGGGGCAGTGTGGTCTCGTGTTGAGCGAGGGGATTGACCTTTCGGGCGCATCGGGCGATGTTGATTTGCGTTGTATCGCTGAAGTCAATCGCAATATAACGAGCGTCGACAATGCGGGCTTGATGTCGGTCAACCTGTCCAATGTCCGCAGCTTCGCTGGCTTGACGTTAGAAAACAATGCTGCGCTCGAACAGCTCGACCTGTCCGGCGTCGAGAGCGTTAGCTCGATTTGGATAACGGACAACGCGGCGCTTGAATCGTTTGCGGCACCCAACCTGGAGGAGCTCCTGTCGGACCACAGAGATGCGTTCGTGGTGGAGAATAACGGCGTGCTGGCGTATTTGGACTTTCCTGCGCTCACGGAAGTCGGTGGCAGCGTGAAGGTCGAAGGGAACCCCGCACTGGAGGACTTGCTCCTACCGGTATTAGAGAGCACCGGCGGCAATCGGGGGTTTGTGGTCGGCAACAATCCGTCCTTGACGGGCTTGGACTTGTCCGCATTGCGCGATGCGACAACGGTATACATTGAGGAGAACGCGCGAGTGGAGACTGCGTTGTTCCCTTTGCTTCGTCATACAGCAACTCTTCGGATTTCCGCCAATCCGGGCCTTGCTTCGTTGGACTTTGCTGCGTTGGAGAGTGTGTCGAACGAACTGTATTTGAACTCCAACGCGAACCTCACGCGCATTTCGTTCCCGTCGCTCAACTGGACGGGGGAGCAGCTCCAAATCTCCGAGCACATCCGTCTTCAGGAGTGCTTGCTGCCGGATTTGGAGACGACGGGCGAAGAGCTGTGGCTGGTGAGCAACCGCGCGCTGCGCACCTTGGAGGTCGGCAGCTTCGCGTCGGGAAGCGTTGTGATTACCGACACGATACAGCTCGAACGCATCGACATGCCGTCCCTTACGTCGAGCGACAGTGTTGTGTTGCGTTGGAATACAGGGTTGGAGGTGTTCTCCGCGCCGCAGCTTTCGGAGGTGGGTGCGTTGGTTTTTGATGAGAATACTTCACTCGCCGCGCTCTCTTTCCCGGAGGTCGTCGAGATAGACGGTCGCATGGAGTTGTTGGGCAATACCGCGCTCACCTCGATGGACTTCCCGGCGCTTACGGCCTTGGATGGCCGCCTGTATCTCAACAACAATTGGGCGCTCACCTCGATGGTGTTTCCCGCGCTCGCGCGTGTAGGAGAAGCACTCCAGCTCGAAGGCAACGTCGCGTTGACAAGCGCGGGCTTTCCTATGCTTGCGCAGGTGGGCACGTATGTGTCGATTGAGGACAACGCAACACTGACCTCCCTCGACCTGTCCGCCCTCACCGACATCGGCACGGACTTTCGCTTGTCGGGCAACACAGCGCTCCCTGGGCTAAGCTTGGCAGGCCCGGCCGCGTTGGGGGGGCTCACGGTTACGAACAATAGCGCGCTCCGTAGCTTCGCCGCGCCCAATATTGGGATTGCCAATGACAACATCCTGGTATCGGACAATACCGCGATGGAGACCTTGGACCTTTCGGCGCTCTCACAAGCGAATGGGGATGTCCAGGTGCGCGACAACAGCAGCCTTGTGGACCTCGACTTGTCTAGATTGTCCAGCCTCGGGGGGTCGATGGAGGTAGAGCGCAACAACCAACTTACGGATGTGCGGTTCCCGGTGCTCATGACTTCGGGCTACTTCTTTGTCAACGCGAACGCCGCGTTAGAGAGTCTCGCGGCGCCAAGCCTTCAGAGTGTTCGTGGCGCCTTCAAGGTGACGGACAATCCGGTGCTTCGCAGTTTGGACTTTTCGTCGTTTACTTCGTTGACGAGTGTGCTTACGGTGACCGGCAATCATGTGTGCGATGATGACGTCAATGCAATCGTGGACCAGCTTGGGTCTATCATCGGCGCATTTGTGGAAAACGACGGCGCCTGCAACTGAATTCATTGGGCTGCCCGCTCGTCGCGCTGCTGTGTTGGGGCGGTGAGCCGAACCGGAACGACCCGCGGTAGCGGGCTTGTCCTGGCTGGTGGGTGGGCGTGGCGGGCGCTGCTGTATTGGGTAGCGCGGTACACCGGCGTAGAATGTGCTGCAGGCGCGCCCCAACGCAACGGCGCGCCCGCGGGGACCGGCTCCCGAACCCCGCCGCGCGTTGCGCAGGCGGTCGCCGCTTCGTCCGTCTTCGCGCTGTCGGGACGGCGGCTGGCCGCGCGGTCTGCTTCGGTGTGCGCTTCGCTGTTGTCGAGCAGCGATTCGCGTGCGGCGGGCGCGTCGGCTATCGTCACAAAGACCGCTTTCACCAGCTCGGCCAGGAGGTCGTGCGCGGTGCGTTCGCTGTCGCGCGCTTGTGGGACGTGTGTGGGTCCAACGCAAACGCCGCCGCGAAGGCCGCGACATCCGTAGAGAGGCGGTCGACCAGCCAGCCGACCGCGATGCTATCGACGAGGCCGCGGGCCACCGGCGCGGACAGTACCCGCGCTAAGCGCGCGTTTTGGGCGAGCTGCGCGGCATGGGGAAGCCGCACGTGGGCGGCGAGGCCGGCAGGGACGGCCTCTTGGTGCAGCGTGTCGAGGTCTTTGGAGACGGGGGCTATGGCGCCTCGTGCGGCGATGTGGTCGCGGAACATGCGGTAGAGCTGGCCGCAGGTAAGGTCGACCGCCCGATCCAAGGCCACCAGATCCGCGCGGCGCGTGGGGTTGTTTCGTGCGGCCTCCCATTCTGCGACGAGGTCGAGGTGCGCGGTGTTTTGGCTGCGGAGCCGCTCCAGGCTGTCGCGCACTTGTGTGGGAATTGGCGAGAGGCCATCGACGGCGTGCTGCAGTACATCGACGAGGTGAAGCCGCCGCTCGGGGACATTCTGCGGACACGGGACCAGTTTGCTGCGCGGTGGTTTGGTACGGTAGCACTCCTGTGTTGTGTGAGGGGGCGGCAACCTGCCGTGGGGCGCTCTCCGAGGGAGCGGGGGATGTTTGTGCCAATGTTTGGGTTCGATTGCCAATGTTGGGGTCGGGGGGCTGGGGTGTGGTGCGCGCCAGCGCGGGTTTATGGTTATCTGGCGCATTGGTAAACCATAGGGTTCCCCAAATGGCATCCGCGGAAGTCAAAATAAGGAGCAAAGGAGCGGGATGGGTGCGGGGGTTTTCGGGAGGGCATCGGCGAATGAACTTCCCGGCATTCTGTGGGAACGCCGCTGCATTGGGTGACGCGGGCGGTCGCCTCGTCACCGCTTTCGTTCATGCCCACAACATTGCGCCGCGCTATTCGGTCTTCGACGACCGCGCGGTCACCGACCGCCGCGCGGTCCGCAAGCCGGCGCGGTGCTCCATGCTTGGGCGAGCGCGGCCTCCGCTGCGGCGCTCGCCATTCGGTCGGGCACCAGACCGCCGTGCTCGACGCACACCACCACGCCGCCGGCCTCCAAAAAGGGGGCGCCGTCGCGCCGCAGCCGCGCCGCCACCCGTTGCAGCAGCCGATCGAGGGCCTCTCTCGGATCGAGGCCGAGGGCTTCGGCCAAATCGAAGGCTTGGGCCTCGGTGACGAACCTCCCCTGCACCTTCCGTCCTTCGTGGGGGGCCGTCCATGGCTCCCTCGCGACCACCACCGCCGCGCAGGACAGCTCGTCGGCGAGGAAGGTCAAGCCCGGCACCGGCAGCAGCAACCCCTCGAGGTCGCGCGCTTGCTCTAGGATCGTCTGCGTGGTCGCGATCACGTTGGCCACGAGCGCGTCGGGGCCGTGTCTGTGGGGCTCGGGCTGCGGCGACACGCCCCCCCGCGCGGCGTGGGCCTCTAGCAGATCGAGGATCGCTATATTGCCGACCCGCCGTGCGATGTCCCGCACGGTCTCTCCGGCGACATTGCGCAGGCCGAGGTCGGGGCCCGGCCACGTCCGCAGCCCTCGGGCATCGGCAAGCTCTTTGTGGTGGCCGAGCAGCGCGACCACCACGCGCGCATGGCCCCGCTCCACAGCGAGGTGCAAGGGCGTCGAGCCATCTTCTAACTGCACGTTGACGTTCCAGACTCCGCCGTCCTCCAGGGCGTCTTGCACGTCCGCGACACGGCCGTCTAACGCCGCGTTGAACAGGTCGGCCTGGTTGAGGAAGGTGAGGCTGCACGGACGCCGCAGGACCTCCCGTTGGAGCAGCCCAAGGATGGCCTTGTAGCCTCGCTTCAGCTTGAAGCTGACGCCCCAGGGCTTGCGCTCCTCGGCGTACATCGCCGCGGTCGGCGGGCGCCCCGCGTGGTCAGCGAGCTCCCAGTCGGCGCCCCGGTCGAGCAAGAAACGCACGGTATCGGTGTCTTTCGTGGCAATCGCGAGGTGCAGTACGGTGCGTCCCTGGCTGTCGCGTGCGTTGGGGTCGTCGCCGGCTTCGATGGCCGCGCGGCGCGCTTCGAGTGCGTTGCGCATGGTCACTTTCCTCCACGGTGTCCGCTGAACGTGAAAACGCCAACCCGAACGCCCGCCTATCCAATTCGCGGGTTGACGTTGCAACGCGCACGAAAGGACGCGGCGAATTCATCGATCTGCGCGCGTCGACGGGCCTCCGCGGTCGGGTTGCTCTGGCCTTGGAGACAAACGAGGTCTGCGGTTGCGTAGAGCGTCTCCCCCAGGAGCAACAGCCGCGGGCCCCGCAGCTGGTCGTTGTGGCGCAGGAGCGCAAGCGACCGCAGACTCCGGTCAGCGGTCCGTCGGCCTCGGTCCGCCTGCGGCGCTTCCTGGTCGTCCTCATCGCCCGGATCGTCCACCTCGTCCACCTCGTCCACCTCGTCTAGCCCGAATCGCAACGGGTTGTCCAGGGCCAGCGCGCCCTCGCTGTTCGGGCCGGCCGCTCCGTCGCCGCTTGACGTCGCCACGCCGGGCACCAGCCGCTCCAGCGCGTCCCCCGCTGGCATCAGCGCGGCGCGCAGCTCGACCACGAAGGGCTGGCCTTGGGGTGCGCCAGACAGCGTCAACGTGGGCTTCTGGCCCCAGAGGGCCGCGCGCTGCTCGTCCGCCAGCACCGCCACGCGCTGCACCCAAGCGCTCACCGCGTCATCGGTGAGGGTGAAGCCGCGGACGGGCACCTCGGAGCGCAGCACGAGCGCGGTTTGCACGTTGCTGAGGGGGCGGGCCACCCAGAAGACGCCGTGTGCCCGGGGGCCGTCGGCCAGCAGGGCGGTGAGGGCCTCGCGTGGTGGCTTCGCCCTATCGTTCAGCTCGATCTTCTCGACGATGGCCTCGATCATGAGCGTGACCTCTCCGGGTTCGATGCCGCTGTCGAGCTTGAGCGACAATTCGAGGGGGCCACGCTGTTCATCGCGCGCGGTCAAGCTGTTCCAGCGAAGGTGGGCACCTTCTCGCACCGGCGTCGACAAGCCCACGCGGCCCCAATCGCCGAAGTGGGCTTCAGGCGGGGTGATGTCGCTATGGGGTGCCGCGACGAGCTCGACGCACTCGTCGGAACGGGGTTTGACCGCGCCGAAGGCCGTCTCAAGGGGGTCGGCATACGGCTTGGGATAACGGTCGGGCAGCGCGAGCACGGCCCGCTCTGCGTCGACGGTGGCGCCCTCGACCTCGGCCTCTGCCCCAAGGTCGTTGGCCATCAGCATGAAGCGGTTCATCTTCTGGTAGAGCTGCATCATTTGAATGGGCTCGAGCGTCTGCCGCAGGTGGGGGAAGTACACCTCGATGCGCTGCTTCGGGTCTTGGGGGAGCAGGCGCGCGATCATCGAGCCACGGCGGTCAACGCGGCCGTTTCGTTGCTCGGTGCCGGTCGCCGAGCCGTCGATTCCGTAGTGAATAACCTTGCGGCAGAAGGTGTGGAGATCGACCCCTTCTTGCACCACGCTGGTGGCAACCATCACGAGGGGGAAGCCAGGCATCCGAAACTGCTGCATGGCGCGCTCTGACTTGGTCTTTCCATGCAGCGCGATGGCAGGCTCAAGGGCGGTCAACGTGTTGCGGATCACCCGCCGCGCGTGTGCGGGCGTGCCGTCGTCGATTTTGGGGAAGTTGCGCTGCGTGAGCGGAGAGAAGTGCCGAGCGACCTGTCCCAGCTCGCGCCACGCGGTCAGTTTTTGTCCCGGGGCGTCGATCGCGGCTTCTGCGTCGGCGTCGGTCTGGGGCCGGCCACTCCAGAGCCGATCGACGAGTCCTTTGCTGAGCGCGGAGAGACGATTGTGCATCGTGGAGAAGGCGGGCGCAGCGCGTCGGTTGCTGTGTGTCTTGGGCGTGCCCGCCCTGGGCGGCGTGCTCGAGGGCTTGTCGATGGGGGCGGCCTCGGGCGCCTCGTCGTCGTGGGCGTAGTGCGTCCAGGGCGAGCCGGGCGTCACCTTCGGGGTCCGGGGCTCCTTCGATTGGAACCGCTCGGTGGGGTCCTTGCCCTCCTTGGCAGGCCGGACGGGGTGCTCGCCGGCGTCCTCGGTGTCGAGCGCGGCGCGGCGGCGGCTGTCCCGCACGTTGCACGCCTCGCCGAGCAGGCCCATCGCGCGCGCCAGGCCCGCCTCGATGGCCTTCAGCAGCGTGGGTGCGGTGCCTTCGTCGGCGCCGGCCTTGCTGAACCACTTCTCGGTGCGCTTGAGGCGCCAGGACCAGCCCTTGATGGGCACGCTCACGATCCGCAGCACGCTTTCGGCGGCGAGCTTGCAGACCCGCTCGACCCGCGGGGCACCGCTGTCGCAGGCGAGCCAGCCGCCCCACTGGCCGCGCAGGGTGATGGGGCCGGGCCTGCCCACGCCCTTCTGCTCGGCCTTCACGAGCACCACCGCGTCGGCGGCGGTCAGCACCTAGTCGGGGATGCGCGGGGCGTCCCGCCGGTCCACCGACCGCCAGGACCAGGGCCCCTCCTTCTTCTTCACCAGCACGAGCGCGCCGCGCTCCTCAAGGGGGCGCAGCACGAGCGCGAACTCGCCGTCGCGAGCGCGGCCGTAGGCGCGGACGAGCCGGGGCACGTCCTCTGCGGCGTTGACGAGGGAGAGGCGGAAGCGATTGGGCTTGTCGGTCATCGGATCACCGCTTCGGGAGCGAGGGAAGCAGCAGGGCACCGGCCGTGACGACGAGTCCGCCCACGAGCAGCACGCCGACGCCCTTGGCGGCGTCCTTGGCGGCGTCGACCAGACCCTGCTCGGGCGGCAGGGTGGTGGGCTGGAGCGTGCCCTCATCGGTGCCATCGCGCGCGACGGCGTCCGCGCACTGCGCCCCCTCACGGGCTACGTCGACGACGACGCGTTCCTCGCCTGCCTTCGAGACGACCTCGGGCCAGCGCTCAAACCGGGCGACATCATCATCATGGACGGACCCAGGATCCACAAGGTGGCGGGCGTGAAGAGATCCTCGCGAAGTTCGGCGCAACGGCGCGCAGCCTGCCTACAGCCCCGAACGCAACCCTATCGAGATGCCTCGGGTCTGGCGTAAGAAGCGCGGGAGAGACGTTCCAAATCGGACTCTTGGCCTCCTCCGCGGGCGCGTCGGCGCAATCCGGGAGAAGGTCACTCCCTCGCCCTGCGCAGGCTGGATTGGGCACGCCGGCTACCATCTATCAATATGACCCCGGAAGGCTGTATTTTTGTGCTTACATCGGGACGTATACCGGGCGAACAGTTTGGCAGTCTTTACCAACGGTGTCCGCGCGTCCATTTTCGTTTCGTGTGCTTGCCGCTTTTGTCGGCGCTTCTATGCATAA
This sequence comes from uncultured Enterobacterales bacterium, assembly GCA_964502005.1. Lineage (GTDB taxonomy): Bacteria > Myxococcota_A > UBA796 > UBA796 > UBA2385 > CAJWOS01. Next base: position 9,311 of record CAZCUX010000053.1, on the reverse strand, counting down.
CCGTGTGGTCCTGTCTTTTGTATAACTTTGGATGGCTTGTCATAAATAAACTTGAGATAACGGGCCGCGTTGACCTCCTCGTTCTGCCCCCTCCTGCCCAACGCCGCAGCCGGCACAACGTTTGTGTTCGCACCTTCGCCCAGGAATCGCAAAGCGGCATTTTCGGCGTTTGGAGGAACGCGAAGCGACGTTGTCCCCGAGTTGTCGGCACCTGTTTGCTGCGCTCGTTCTCGTTCGCGCGGTGTCCGTTTTCGATAGGTGGGTCGAATCGCTCTCCGCGATCCATCGATGAGATTTGGTATCTGTTCTCCGAACCGGCGCCCGGTCCTATATAGGTGCGCACCGGCTCGCGGCGCGTTGTGTTGGCCGATTGTGTGTGTCACTTGGTGGATTTTCTCGGTGCGGTGCCAGCGCGCATGCTCGTCAAACATAATTACCGCACGCAAGTGAGGTGGTGAGGGTGTCACTTCTGTCTGGATTGATTACGGGTCCGGGGCGCCGTACTGACGGCGTGCTCGGGATTGAGTTCCCGAGACAAGGTTCGAGCATCCCGAGGTCTCATGCGACAGTCACTCCTGCGCCATCTGCACCTTCCGAAGTCCGCATCGCTCCAACGCAAGGCGGTCGGCGACGGAGGTCCTCCACCTGACCGGCCCTTTGATAGTGAGTCCAACCCGCTCGACTACCTCTCCTATCTGCTGACCATCGACGCGCAGATCGAACACGGCCTCATGGTGCAGTATCTCTACTCGGCGTGGTCGCTTGGCGGCCCCCAGGTGCCGGAAGACAAGCGGGAGCTGGTGGCTTCCTGGCAAGAGACCATGTTGGGCATTGCCAAGGAGGAGATGGGGCACCTCATCAGCGTCCAGAATGTATTGCGGCTGATCGGTTCGCCGTTGTCGCTGGGTCGGGAGGACTACCCGTGGGACACCCCGTTCTACCCGTTCCCGTTCATTCTGCGGCGCGCCGACCTCGACACCCTCGCCTGCTACGTCTATGCAGAGTCTCCACCGGCGAGTGAGTGGGAAGGCCCCGACCAGGACGAGATCCTCCGCAGGGTCGGCCGAAAGGTGGAGAACCCCCACCGGGTCGGTGAGCTGTTTGAGCTGGTCCTGTCTATCATCAAGGACCCCGACCTCATCCCTGACTCCGCTTTTCAGGCGGACTCCTGGCCCTTTCAGGCGGACTTTGGCGAGTGGGGCAGGGGCTACAACGGGTCGAGTCGAGGCGGGGGTGACAACAAACGCCCGCCAAGGGCGGATGTGCTTGTCGTGCCGGTGGCCAGCCGAGATGATGCGGTGAGTGCGTTGCAGACGGTGGCCGACCAGGGCGAGGCCACGCGCGCGGCTACTCGCGCCGAAGGAGAGAGCCCATCCCACTTTGCGCGCTTCCTGGAGGTCTACCGTGGCGTGCGGCAGGCCCGCAGCGAAGGCTGGAAGCCCTATCGCAACATTGCGGTCAACCCGTTCATTCCTGACCCAACGGTCGCAGACCCCGGGGAAGACCCTGCGCAGGGGCAACACAACGACCAGAAGCGACAGCCCATCACCCATCCGGAGGCGCAGCTCTGGGCCCACCTCTTCAATGTACGATACCGGCTGCTGCTCCAGTTGCTCGCTCACAGCTTCGAGCTTGCGGGCGGCCTCAGCGCAGCCGGAACCTATACACCGCGGGGGGCCATCATCCATGCGACCTTCGGTGAAATGTACAACCTGCGGGCGCTGGGCCACATCTTGATGGACACACCACTGAAGGCCGGCGGCGACCGGCGCGGCAGGATGGCTGGTCCTCCCTTCCAGATGCCCTACACCATCGACCTCCCGCTCGGTGAAGCCAACCGATGGCGACGCCACCGCAACCTGCTGGAGGCTTCCGCCACTCTCATCTGCAAGCTGCTGGCCGCGTCGGATTCCTCCCGCCATGGCTACCTCTTTGCGCTCAGAGACGCCGACAAACACCTCAGCCAGACCATCGACGCGGTGCTCTCTGGTCGGTCCCGTAGCTGAAGGAGACTCCCATGGCGATTATTGAGATTCGGATTCTGCCCCCGCTGGCCATCGGCCGTCTCGGCGCTTCGACGACTCCTCTATAGGCCTTCGAATTGCAGGTCGACCCCGCGCGCCCCACCGACTTCAGGCGCATCGTGCCGCGGGAGACCTTCGAGGTGGATGCGGAGTCCGGCGTAATTTTGAGATCCTATGTTCCGGACAAGATCACATTCAAGGACCCCACGCCGGGAGGCTCGTCGGTCATCCGGCCCGTTGCGCCCTTCCTGGAGGTCTTCGTTCGAACAGACGCCGACCCAGACACCCTGGTCCCCCTCACGACGGGACTGCTCGGCGCGGAGGGGCTCGACCTCGGTGCGGTCTCCTGGACTGTGGATGTCGCCAACATCAAGCTCTTCCGGCGTACGGGAGATGCGCAGGACCGCATCGAAGCACGCCTCGACATCGTCGACCACTCCGAGCATGTGTTGGCCGGCCAGTGTCGCAACTTCCGGGAAGGGAAGACGCTCGACCTCGGGCGGGTGCAATTCATCCGGCCTTCGGCGGAGTTTCCCGAGCTGCGCCTGCGCTACACGCCAGCCAGCGGCAAGGTCTATGGCTCTCGGCGCGAACGTATCGAGAAGGCGGGACAGCCGCCTGTTGCCGACCCGGTCATCCAGAGCGAGGACCAGCTCCTCTACGATCCCGACAAGGGCGGCTGGCTGGGCTACAAGGAGTCGTCTGGCCCAGCGCTCACCAACCCGCCGCAAATCTTCGCGGGCTACAGCGAGGGCGACGCCCAGGTGAGCTGGGGCTATCTCGACGACGAGTGCGACGGCTTCGCCACCGTCCACCTGACCCTGGCCGACGGGCGGGTCCTGTCGACCTCCGCCCACATCGGTGCCGGTCCTCCGGCCTTCGCCCCCGACACACTGCCGCCCAGGGTGGTCTCCGATGAGCTGGCGCAGATTCTGCTCGGGCCAGAGGTAGTGGGCTCCGTGCCGCTCGACGAGGCCGAGGACATCGTGCTTCGTGCGCTGGAGTCGGTGCGGCTGATGAACACGGCCGTGATGAATGGCAACCCCGTCAACGGTCGAGACAACGTAGCCAGCACGATGGTGCGCCAGGACACCAACGACTTCGGCCGGCTCTACGAGCCCATCATGGCCACTTCCTTGGTGGACAACCTGGCGGTGCGAGCGCTCCACGAGCGGGTGTTCTCGGCGCTGGCCGGGGTGGCAGGGCCCTGGTTTGCCGACGCGCTGCGGCGGCCCGAAGAAATCGGAGACCTCTCGGATGAAGGTCGGCGGAAGATGCCGGGTCTAATGCGCAATGCAGACGGCCGGGCGCTGTGCTTGACCCATCGGCAGATCAACACCGTCATCCAAGCGGCCATGCAGGGGCTATTTGGACAAGCGGTGGACCAAGTGCCGGTCGTCTCGCCGCTTCAGGCCGACAACCGGGTGGGCCAAATTGGCTATCGCGGCAGGGGCAACCCCGAGTCGGTGCTTCCGCGCTCCGCTATCTCCAACTGCTTCCCAGGGCTAGAGTACGACTTCCGCAACCTCTGGCGGCGCGCACTCGTGGGCCTCGTCCTTCTCGAGAACAACAACTACGTCGTTGCGGCAGAAGACCCGGCCCTCGCCGACCTCGTTGGGCACCGTCTGTTGTCTGTTGGGGGGCGGCCGACCATGGTGGTGACCGAGGGACCGGTCTTTCCCGGCGGCGACAGCGCGCGTTTGAACACCACAGCCAACCCCAACGCAGTGTCGTTCATGGAGTGGTCCAACTCACTGGCCCACGTGCTGCAGCGGCAAGGGCAGATGGTCGAGTGTGTGTTCACGGCGGAGCGGTCGGTGGAGGAGGTGCTGCTGTCGGACCTCGAAGAGAGCCAGGTCACCCGGAGAAGCCTCCAGGTGCGCCGGTTCTTTGACGATGGCTCGGCGGCCTTTGCGGAGGGATTGCTCCAGCCGGGAGAGCTCACCCAAGGACTGTGTGCTCCCTGGCAGAACGACTACCGGGAGTGCGCCTGCTACTACTGGGCGGCCAGCCGGCCAGACTTTGTCAACGTAGAGCCGGGGCCCGACGGCCTGAGCCGCGGCGATATGTGGCTTCAGAAGAAGCGCACGGGGGAGTATGTGCCGGACAACCGCACCGACTCTCGGCTCTGGTCCTACGATGACCTGTTCAAGGACTGGCAAGGCGAGCTGGAGTTTATCGTCAAGGGCAAGGACGCCACCACCTCAGACCTTGCTGACACGAAGCCCTACGAGCCGGACTGCGGGTGAATACTTTCGACCTCCGCAAAGTTGCCAAGGTACTGGGGCAGAGGTCTCGGGAGGGGTCTCTGCCGCGCTCTCCGCGGCTCCACCTCCACCGGGATGGCCGCGGCGACCGCGCGCTTATTGTCGAGTCAGGCCGCCTGGTGGACGTCTCGCCGGAGGTTGCGTTGTGGCTTGAAGCGGCCATCGGGGCGAGCTCGGGCGGGGCTGCGAGCCCCTCCGGGCGCGCGCCTGCTGCCGGGCTGGCTTCGTCGGACTCCGACTTGGTGGCGGGGCTCCAGCAGCTTGGCCTGCTCGACCGGGTCCTCGTCGATGAGGCGCCCTTAGAGAGTCCACCTCTCCACGCTCTTTCGCTCGCGGTCGCTTCGGGATGCAACTTGGCTTGTACCTATTGCTATGCACAGCAAGGGACCTTTGGGGGCGCGCCAAGCCCGATGACCGAAGAGACGGCAAAGCGCAGCATCGACCTGCTCTTTGCTGACCGCAAGGCCGGAGACCGCGTCAACCTCTCGTTTCTCGGTGGTGAGCCGCTGACCCGGCGGAGGGTGGTGCGGCAAGCGACCCGCTACGCCGAGCAGCTCTCCCAGCAAACGGGGGTGGTCGCCACCTACTCCATCACCACCAACGGAACTCTGGTGCAACCCGATGATGGAGACTTCTTCGAGGAGCACGGCTTTGCGGTGACCATCAGCCTGGACGGCCGGGCAGAGGTGCACAACCGGCTGCGGCCTTCCCGTTCTGGTCGCGACACCTATGACACCATCCTCGCCAACGTCCGGCCCCTGCTCCAGCAGCAGCGCAAGATGCAGGTCTCGGCAAGAGTTACCGTGACCCCTGCCAACCTCGACCTCGTCGACACCTTGGAGCGGTTTATCTCTGCGGGCTTCTACAGCGTGGGCTTCTCGCCGCTGCTTCGGTCCCCCAATGGGGCGGGGGAGCTGGGGAAGGGGGACTTGGACGAAATGTTGGACGCAATGATTGCGTGCGGGCTCACCTTCGAGATGGCCGCGCTCCAGGGCCGCCGCTACCCGTTCTCCAACATGCTCACCGGTCTCAAGGAACTACAGAACGGCACCACCCGACCCTATCCATGCGGAGCGGGAGCCGGCTATCTCGCGGTGTCCTCGCGTGAGACCCTCTCTGCGTGTCACCGGTTTGTGGGGGATGCGGCCGGCGAGCTGGGTAGCCTTGCCCAGGGTGTCGACAGCGAGCGACAGAACCGCTGGCTGGCCGACCGCCATGTGCTGCAGCAGCAGCCGTGCTCGGGCTGCTGGGCGCGCTTTTTGTGTGGTGGAGGCTGCCACCACGAGGTCTTGGAGCGGGGGCGCGAGAGCTGCGGCTACATTCGTGGGTGGCTGCACTATCTCATCGGTGCCCATGGACGGCTCGGGCGACGCGTGCCCGAGCTCCTGCGTCAAAGCTGAGGAGGTGTTTCTGCGCTCCAGCGGGCCGCGTGTCGATGTCCTTGTGTTGGGTGCGGGTCCGGCGGGGCTGGCTGCGGCCTGTTGGCTCGCCCATCGAGGACATCGGGTGGAGGTGCGGGAGCGCAACCGCGCGCCTGCGCGCAGCCCCGGGGAGGCGCTGACCCCTGGAGTGTGGCCCACCATCGAGGCTCTGGAGGCCAGAGAGTGCCTTCGGAGGGTTCCAATGAGACCGGACGGGGGTGCTGTCATTGCGTGGGAGCAGGGGACACCCCAGCAGGTCCCGGCGAGACCGGGCCATGTCGTTGTCGACCGGAGCCAATTTGATGGCGCGCTCCTCCAGCTCGCAGCGGAGAGGGGGGTGGTGGTAGTTTGCGGACACAGTGTTCACGAGCCAAGGTCGCAGCTCCGCGATGCTGCACGGGTTGTGGTGGATGCGAGAGGACGCAGCCGTGCACGGACCGCCCTGGCACCTGCGACACTTGCACTGTGGGTGGACCTGCCCGAGCGCACCACTCTGCGCACGACGATGGTGGAGGCCTGCCCCAATGGCTGGCTCTGGGCCTCGCCCCTCCCGAGCGGAAGCGCTCGCCTGATGGGCTTTGTCGATGCAGGTTCGGGAAAGGGCGCCCTTCGCGCACTGTTGGGACACAGCCGCTATATTGCGCCGCAGCATCCCCACACAACGCAGTGGAGCCAATCGGATGTCCGAGGCTGTGACTGCACGCCAAGCCTCGGTCCGTCCGCTTCGTCTGCGCATCGGTTTTGCGCCGGTGACGCGGCGTTTTCGCTCGACCCGCTGTCATCGACGGGGGTGGAGCGCGCGCTTCGCTCCGGGCTCCATGTCGCCACAGCCGTCCACACTCTGCTTCGGGGTGGCTCACCGGAGATGTGCCACGCCTTCGTCCAACAGCGCATGGAAGAAGCCCTGGTCGAACACCTCCGCTGGACGCGGGGGTATTACCAAAGAGCTTGGTGCGACGGTGACTTCTGGAAACGACGCGCGAGCGGCACGGTCGCAGAAACGGGACCGGGGCCGGCCCGGCACATCCTCGAACGCAGCCGCACGCCGCTTCCTGCGCCGCTCCCTGTCGCTACTTGGTCGCCTGCGGAGGTGGCGGCAGCATGGACCGGGCACCTCTCGGTGAGCGAAGACCTCCGGGTGACGCGAGAGCTGAGCGTGGTCGACGACCAGGTGGTCGAGCGCCCGGCGTTGGTCGGCGCGGGGCTGCAGCGGCCCCTTGCCTTTGTCGACGGCTACGACGCAGTCGCGCTCCTCGAAGAAGCACGCGACGCAGGGCGCCTGCCTGTGGTCGTAGACCGGTGGTCGCGGAGGATGCCGAGGGCCCAGGCCGGGCGCCTCGCGGCATGGTTCGTTGAAAAGGGACTGCTGGTGGTGTAGCGCAGCCGCAATCGTTCCGCTCGATGCGACGCGCGCATCACAAACAGCACGATTTCGCAACACCGCGCCCCATCGGGTCACTCCTCCACGACCCTCCTGCCACTCCCGAAGTCACCCGCAACGGTCGCGGTTCCCGAAGACCAACGCTGGACGCCGGTGCGTCCAAGCGCCACGAAACAAGCGACACCGCCTGTTGTTTGCAGGTGGCCCATATAGAGAGGATTCGCGCGAAGAGGGACTGCCCGCGTCCGCGCGGGTGCCGATGGGGCCGCTTCGCCAACGCTCCGCGGGGCAAGGCGTCCTGCTGGGTGGTGGGTCGGTTCGATGCCGTCGTCATCGATAACGTCGCACACCGCGGGCATGAAACGGACGAGGTCCGGCGCGCGGCCACGCCGTCAACGGTTTCGTTCGACGACACGGCGGCCCATGCGTGCGGTTGTGTGCGAAAGGCGGCGACGTATGCTTGGCGTTCGCTGCGGGTACGGACTCCGGCTTTGTATGCGCGCCAGTGGCGAACATGCCGTGGACACCCTGCGACGGGTTGCGTGCCACGGTGTCGTTGGGGTTCGAATCGACAAGGCACTGCGGGTCGCGCTCGAGAAACGCCCAGCACCCCGGGCGGGCAGCGGGTGGTTGTACGCGCTGGAGCGGGCGGCCGCCAAAGCGCCGGTCGGTCCCGCTGGTCGCCACGCGCGGACCTGCGCACGGCTTCGGCGCGCGTGCAGCGCGACGACCGAGAACGCGTCGGTGGAGGCCGTCTACAGGCAGCGTCGCTTGCCAGTCTGCGCCGCGCTCGTCTCCTCCATGTAGGCGTGTGGCGCGTCGGGCAGCGCGTGTGCAGCTCCGCGACGGGCGCCGCGATGGCGTTGCGGACGCGCTCGCAGCCGGCGTGTACGTCGGACAAACAGGTCGTCCAGCAAGGCTCCGCGCGGTCGTTTCCACACGCGCGAGGCGAGAACGGCGCTCGACATCGCAAGGATGGACGCGCGGCGCGGCCCCATACACCCGGTCTGGTCGCGGCGAAGGGGCACCTCGTCGACCTTTCCGCGACGACAACGCACCCGCCGCGCGCGCGGAGTAGCGAGCACACCGGCGGCAGCGCGGTCGCTGCAGGGGCGCGCCTGCTACGGGCTGCGCGGTCGTACACGGCCACGTTTTCGTCGCCTTCGAAGGACGGCCGCAGCCTTCGCTGGTTGCCGTTGTGGCCTCTCGGTCTCCCGGCCTCTTTGCGAGAATGCTTCTCCTGCGGGCGTTTCTGCCGCGCCGTTCGCGCGGCTGGGTCGGTGGGTGGCGTTGATGGGAGGGTGCGGGGGGGCGAGTGTCCGGGTGGCGCGGCGGCCAAGGCTCCGGTGCCCATTTGGTGCATGAAGGCGTGGTCTACGTCCGCACGAAGGCGCGCTGCAGCGCATCGTGGGGCGGTTTTGGGTACCCGATGATGCGTTGGATTGGAGACCGGGGTGGTCGTTGTTCGGGGGAACCGTCGTTGTATTGGCGACCGGGGTGGCTCTTGCCCAGAGCAATCGTCGTTGTATCGGCGACCGGGGTGGACCTTGCCCAGAGCAACTTGAGCCGCAGCGCATCGTGGGGTGGCCTTTGCGGGGGGCAACATGCGCTGCAGCTCATAGAGGGGTGGCCTCTGCCCACCCATTATGCGTCGCAGCGCATAGTGGGGTGGCCTCTGCTCGGAGGCGGAGGCATCGCATGGGCAAACGGGGTGCCCACTGCAGGGGGCAACATGAGCTGCAGCTCATAGAGGGTTGGCCTCTGCCCACCCATTATGCGTCGCAGCTCATAGTGGGGTGGCCTCTGCTCGGAGGGGGAGGCGTAGTAAGGTTGACCGGGGTGGCCTCTGCTCGGAGGGGGAGGCGTCGCAAGGGTGACCGGGGTGGCCTTTGCTCGGAGGCGGAGGCGTCGATAGGGCGACGGGGGTGGCCTCTGCTCGGAGGCGGAGGCGTCGCAAGGGCGACGGGGGTGGCCTCTGGTCGGAGGCGGAGGCGCATCAAGGGTGACCGGGGTGGCCTCTGCTCGGAGGCGGAGTCGTAGTAAGGGCGACCGGGGTGGCCTCTGGTTGGAGGCGGAGACGTAGTTGGGGGGCCGGGGTGGCCTCTGCAGGGGGCAACATGAGATGCAGATCATAGTGGGGTGGCCTCTGCCCACCCATTATGAGTCGCAGCTCATAGTGGGGTGGCCTTTGCTGGGGGCAACATGAGCTGCAGCTCAT
>CAZCUX010000052.1:0-20971 GCA_964502005.1 uncultured Enterobacterales bacterium | reverse complement strand
ACCACTGGTGGATCGATGCGCTTTCCGAGATCAATTAAAGAGATTCGGTATGACGTTGCACAGGCGTACGAATTGTGTCCCATGGAAGTGCCGCTTGTTGGATGCCACGGGCCAAGATCTGCTGTTGAAGCGCGCGCAAGATTCCCGGCGACTGCGCTTCGTCGGGACAATGTACGAAAAACCAAACCTCACAACCAAGAGACAACCATTGCGCAATGCGCTCCACCCATTCGTCAAAGAAGGGCTGGTTGACTTCCAAACGTGGATTGGCAATATAACGGACGAACGCTTGCTGGGATAGAGCGGTTGGATGCACTGGCAACTGGGGTTTCTTGCGCGGATTTCCCGCTTGGGGGTCTGGGAATACATACCCGCCGGTTATGTCTGTATGCAAATAAATTGGCCGCGTGTCCAACACAACGCGACCAAGTCCCAAACGTTGAAGCAGCGTGTCCAATCGCGACGACGCTTCCCCTTCGAACCAATCTGTATGCCGTACCTCTACAAAAAGCGGGTGTTCCGTATGCCGTCGGTACGCGTTGAGAAGGCGGGCCAACGCGGGGCCGCCTCGGGGGTCGAAACGCGGAGGCAGCTGCAAGAACAGGGGTCCCAATCGCTGCCCCAAGCCGTCGCGCATCAAATCACCAAACGTCAACAGCGCATCGCCCACTTGGGACAGGTCGTCTGCGTGACTAATTGCCTGCGGTACCTTGGGGCAAAATCGAAACGAAGCAGGAACCCGCGCAGCACGACTGACCAGCGTTGCGAGGGAGGGAACGCCATAGAAGCTATCGTTACCCTCGACCGTGGATACCCGTTCCGCAAAACACTGCAAGACTTGGCTCTTCGGTGTATTTGCTGGCAAAAAGTTGCCCAGCCATGCAGGATAACCCCACACAGCCAATCCGAGATGGAGGTTCCCGTTTTTGGGGATTTCCATCAAAACGGCGTTGCCAAAAGGAAATGCGCACGGAAGTCGGTTCGCGTCGACACCGTATCACCGACGCCGTCGCCATCGGCATCGAGCTGCGTGTGGGTCGCCATTTCCATCGGCACCAAAACGCCATTCGAAGTGAGCCAATAGCGGGCACCAGATGGCTCGACAACCGCACCGTTCGACTCCGTGAGCGGTGTGCTTCCGATAGCGCGCTCCGTTCCTGTAAGGATGTCGATAAGCACCGCGGGAGAACCATTTCCGGTGGACCGGGACGTATACAGCAAGGTGTTGTCCCATACGGCCGGAACGCTACTCGCAGAACCGCCTGTAGTGGGGGTAGTCGTCGTGGCGGTACCCGTCGAAAGGTCAAGGATAGTGACCGAAACGGCCGTATCGTCGCCCCAACGATGCGTGTTGTGGGTAATTACAACATGGGTACCCGATTCGTTGAAACGACAAGACTCCACCGCGCCATTCGCAGAAAAGGTTGCCGCGTCGAAGTCGGTAGTGGACGGATTGGCATCCAGGAGAACCTTCGCGGAAGCGTCAAACAGCCAGACTTCCGATGCTGCGCCCGTCGTATCCGACAAACACAAAGCAAGGGATTCCGAGTCGGCGTGGTAGTCGAGGCTTCGCCCCGCCATGGAGGTGGTCTCATTTCCGCGAATGATAAACCGTAAGGTGGACGCCCAAGACGCAGCAGGGTCCAACACAACCATTTCAATATCGTGGTCAACGGGCGCCTCGGCCAAATCGAGACCGTGAACGGTAGAGCCGTTGTTATACAGCAAAAACACATCCGTGACATCATGATTGACGGCCACGCCACCGACGCTGCCGACGCCAAAGCCGCGCGTGTCCAAACTTGTGATGGTTTGGAGCTGCATGGTTGTGGCGTCGACAACGGTTGGGTACGGGGACGACTGGTCCGCGATATAGATGTAACGGCCATTCCGGTCGATTACGCCTTCCCGGGGATGTCCCGCTCGGCCCAGTGCATCGCCATAAGATTGAAAGAAAAGCTGGGACATTCCCGCCGTGTCCACCGCAACAATTGCGTCCCGCATGCCGCCAAACAGCATCGGAGCGTCGACGAAATAAAGCCCAATGTCGACGGACGCATCCGTAATCCCTGAAACCGCGTATTCTACCGTTCGCGTGGCGGTGGTGCGCATCCCATATTTGCCAAGAGCAAGATATGGACGGTCTCCTTCGCTTGCTAAGGTAGCGGCCGCGACGGTTCCGTCGCTGAGGCTGTCGGTGATTGCCTTGAGGTTGTAGATGACACGCGAAGTGTCATTGGTGACTTCGAGGTCGAAGGTGGCAGTGCCTGCCGATGTATCGATATTTACATTCGTGGCGGCTACCGTGAGGTCATCGGGCTGGGTCACCACCGAAACCGTCGCCGCGGTCATGTCGACCGTTAGCGTCGCGGTTTGGTCACCCAATGCGACTCGGCGTGCCGTGGCTCGCCGCTCATTCTCGCTATAATTGAGGCTCTCGTCATATGCCCATATTGCATAGGCCATATCGACGCCAATCGTCGAAACGGGAACCGATGTAGAATCGGCAGCCCCCGCGAAAGCAACCCGGACACCACTTCCGAGGTCTTGTCCTTGAACATACGACTCACCTGCGGTGGGCGTCCAGGAGATGCGGCGAAGCCCGGCCACGACCACAACGCCGGCGAGGTCTGGGTCCGCAGGATTGGTCCACGCCAAGGATGCGCCGCGCGCTCCCCACGGAATGTCGGCAGTAAAATCGCGTACGGAATCAGGAGGCGTTGTATCGGGTCCGGTGTCGACATCCGTATCTGCATCGGTGTCCGCGTCCGAATCGGTGTCGCTATCCGTGTCCGCGTCGCTATCGGCGTCGGTGTCCGTATCTGTGTCGGTATCAGTGTCGGCGTCGCCTTCTTCAGTCGCTCCACCCGCAGTGGATGTTTTGGAGAGCTCGGGCTCCGTACAGGCGATACCCAACACAGAAAACAAGGAAAGCAATCGAAGCTGGCGCATCCTCTACCTCATTGCCGACCACGGTAGCATCCCCGCTGCCCTTTCGCACCATGACCGCGCAGCAGCCACGATAATAGCAACACTAATCCAATCTGTCAAATGCACAGCGGACCCCAATCGATTCGTCGATAGTGTCAGGCAATGCGGGACTCCTGGCGAATGTCCGCAATGTAGATTCCGTCGTCAGAAAGCTTCCACCGCGCAGCACGCGAAACCGGCAAGCACCCAGGGACGCGGAGGCGCCTTCCCGACATCGCTCCGGTCCCGGAGGATTTGTGTCGGGGGCATCGCTATAGTAAGCAAAATCGTAATTGTCCGCAGTCCATTCCCACACGTTTCCAGAAGTGTCTCGAAGGCCGTACGGGCTGCGTTCAGGATAGCTGGCGACTGGCACCGGGCCCTCGGCACAGAACGAGCTGGCGAAGCGGAAGTTGGCGCGATTGCATGTCGGCGACGAGCTCCCCCAAGGAAAGACCGCGCCTTCGCGTCCACGCGCGGCATGCTCCCACTCCGCCTCCGTCGGCAACCGGCCACCCCGAAATGCACAAACCGCTTCGGCTTGGGCATATGTCAAACACGATGCCGGGAGGCGTTCGGCGTCTGCGGGAGTCGCGTCGGGGAGGCGCTGCAAACATGCGGCTGCTTGCGCCTCGCAAACCCCCGCTCGCACACAATCGCCCCATTGCTTCCGCGTCACTTCTGTTTCGTCAATTGCAAAGGCGCCCAGCGTGACCCATCGCCAAGGGCAAGAATCTGGCGCGAAAGGGTCGTCTGCACCTTGCACAAAGGCGCCCCCGGGAATCTCACATATTCCATTTTCGCACTGGATTTCGCCGATAGCGGCTCCCGAATAATCCGCACCTGGGCATACGGAGGAATTCGCAGCCAGTCCGGAGTCGCCACCGGAGTCTGCTGCCTGTGCGGTATCATTTTCCCCAAAGGACGACGACGATGGAAGCACAATAGCATAATCTGCGCAACCGACAAGTCCGCAAATGAAAATGGCTATCACTTTTGGAATCACGTGCTTCTCCATCGTCTCCGCAGCATAGGCCGTCGCAGCCGCACCATAGCGCAACTTTTTGTCACGCAATTGCGAAGATTTGGTCATGCGCGGGACGTATAGGACGCAAACATCGTAAGATAGCGACTATGCTGACAAACGATACAGTTCCGGACGCGTGTTCTCCGGTAGCAACGGTTGCCTTTGGCCGAGCCCACGGCATCCTGTCGCGGTCACAATCACGATGCCCGTCGAGTCCTCGGCTGCAGTCTTTTTCCCCGGACCAGCAGCGGCGGAGCCAGGTGGCACGGATGTTAGAAAGCGCTGTATTGGCAGTCGTTTTGCTGGGTGGCTGCGGTGGCCTGACCGAAAATAGGGTTGAACCGTGGACCATTTCATCGGAGGCATCAGATAGCGGCTCGTTGCCTCCCCCCCGCGGTCGATTCCAAGAAGTACCACTCACTCCCCCGTTTAGCCATGCCAACGGCATTTGGGCCGGCGTCCTCATCCGTGACCTAAACGGGGATCACCGTCCCGACCTGCTGTTTGGGAATGGCCTCAACCATAGCATCGCTTTGTACGAAAACCGACCCGACGGCACCTTGGTGGATATTACCGTGGCTTCCGGGCTCTACGGCCAATCTTTGGTGGGCGCGGTCACCGGTGGAGACTTTGACAACGACGGTGACACCGACCTTTTCTTGTCTCACGAGTGCACAACGGGGAGCTGGGCCGAAGATGGGAATGGCTTGGCTGACGGCGGCCATTCTCTCTGGGAAAACGATGGCTTCGGCCACTTCACGGAGCGGCCGCTTTCCACCGCAGACGCCGATGCAGCACGAGCATTGCGCGGTTGCGTCATCTCTACCGCCGTTTTCGACCTCGACCTCGACGGCGCACTCGATGTCGTCGTCCTCAATGGCCAGGACCCCGATGTGGCCCCGCCCTGGATATTTGCCAAGGCGTCAAATGAAGGGTACAATACTGTCTTATTTGGCGATGGTTACGGCGGTTTCGACGAGGTCCTCATCCTCGATGACCCACTCACAAGCTTTACGGCGGCGTCGTGGGACGTAGACGAGGACGGCCTTCCGGACCTCGTCCTCGGTCAAGGCGGACGCGGTGTAGAGCTTTGGCGCCAAGATGCGCCGCGCCACTTCGTTCGTGACATGGCCTGGGGACTTTCTGGGGACGGCTTGTGGATGGGGCTTGCTGTCGGCGACTTCGACACCGACGGTGCGTTTGAGGTGTACGCGACAAACCAGGGGCTGTCCCCCCAAAAGCTCGGCTACGACGATTTCGCCGAGCGAAAGACCGGCGACATCCTCGGCTACTTGGACCTCGACGAACCCTTGCGCCAACCGGTAGTGCACCGTGCGTGGACCAATCCGTTTCACACGATGCTTGACGGAACGGAGCTTCCCGAAGGCCCTCATCCCGCGCCGATGGAGCTATGGGTCGGCGAAGAAATGCCGGGCGACGATGTAGACGCGCCATTCATCGACACATCGGGGACCCGCGTCTTTGGTTGGAGCTGGGGCGCAGTCGCAGCCGACATCGACGCTGACGGCCTCCCAGACGTGCTGTTTACCAGCAACAACTGCAGCCCACCGATGGACATCATCGGCGACACCTCCCATGGTGCCGGACCGGGAGCCTATCTCCATAACGATGGAGAAGGGCGGTGGTCCGACCTCACCGTAGCGGCGGGAATGGTCAATACCCATATTGACGGCACCTACGCCGATGGTCGGGCGATATCGGTCGGCGACCTGGACGAGGATGGCGATGTCGACGTCGTCGTCGCCAATCGCGCGTTCAATCGAACCGAGACGGCCGCCGGCACCCTTTCGCCCGGAGTTCCCCATGTTTGGCGCAACGATGGCCCAACAGGGCACACTTTGACGCTCCGATTCGAAGGAACTGTGTCGAACCGCGATGCAATCGGTACCGACGTTTGGGTCACCACCAAATACGGAACCACGCGGCACCGCGTTGGAATTGGTGGAACCACTGTTGGAGCCCATGACACGCCCCTTTTGGTGGGCCTCGGAGACGAACGCGAGGCGAACGTCGACGTTCGATTTCCATCAGGAACTACAATGAATATCGACTTGTCAAGTGGTCGCTACTGGATCCGGGAATCGGGCGAGGTGACCGCATGGTGAAGGTCTATTGGGGCTTGCTGCTTACCGCAGGCTGCAGCGCGCCTACATTTCGTTATGCCGGTGGGCCCACCGAACGAGGGGATACGCAAGCGGAGGCAGGCGTTGACGATAGCGCTATAGGGATGGACACCGGTGCGCATTTTGACGTGTATGCGCGCTATGCGTCGGCAGAGACTTGCGGAGAATGCCATCCGGTCCACTTCGCCGAGTGGCGCGAGTCGATGCATGCGTATGCCGCCCATTCCCCCGTTTTTGACGCGATGGCATTGCGTGCCTATCGGGACGCATCCGGCGAAATTGGGACGTTTTGCACGGGGTGCCACACACCGCTTGGTGCATTGGACGGCGAAAGTGGTCTCAGCACCGCAGAAACGCGCTCCGTACGTTCGCTCGAAGGCATCACTTGCTCCGTCTGCCACCAAGCAGTAGACCACAGTAGCATCGTCGGAAATGCTGGTTTGGTGCTCGATTCCAATGCACCCATTCAGGCTCCCCATAGCGACGCGATAGACGAACGCCACGCCGTTGAAGAAGGGAACTTGCTCACCCAGCCTGCGCTTTGCGGAAGCTGCCACGATGTATTCAAGTACCCTGGCCTATTGGTAGAGCAGGCATATACCGAGCACTTGGAGTCCCCAAGCGCCGTAAGTGGCACGACGTGCCAAGATTGCCATATGTCGCCGGACCCTGGGCAGCCCTCTCCGCGTCCGGTGGAGCCGGTCGCAGTTGGCGGCGATTACCCAGCGCGTCCGCGCGCTTCCCATCGTTTTGTTGGTCCCGACGTTGCATTGCTCGATACATGGCCCTATGGACCCGACCGACTGGCCGAAAACGCCGCTGCCCGCGAGCAATCGATTGCACGCACGCAATCGTTGTTAGAGCGCGCGGTGGAGATTTCGAGCGCCGATATCCAATCCGACACATCTGGAACCACGTTGATGGTAGACGTCCATAGCTTGACCAACGGGCACCGTGTGCCGACAGGCTTCACAAGCGAGCGACAGCTTTGGGTATCTGTGACCGCCTACGCGCCCGATGGAACCCTGTGCTTCGCTACAGGTGACCTCGACAAGAATGGCGACCTCCGCGATGAGCACAGCGAAGAAGTGCGCGCCGGTCACATTTCCCAAGACATTCATCTCGTGAATTTCCAGTCGGTCAACCACACTGTCACGCGAGAATACCAGGAGGATGGCGCATTTGACTATTCTTCTGCGCCCGTCTTGGGCACCACAATGTTTCCATTCGAAGCCCAGTATATAGAGCGAAAGTCCCTGACACCCGGCGAGACACGTTCCGTTGCGTGGCGCCTGCCCTGCCCATCGCGCACGCAGATTGCCGTTGCACTTCGATACCGCAATCTCCCTCCGCATCTGTTGTCTGCGTTGGGTGTCGGCGACCTCTCCGACCGTCTCCCGGTGTATACATTGGACACAGTAGAGCTCTCTATTCCGTAGCCCCGCCGAACCAACCTATAATTCGTCTATTCGGATAGACGAATCACTTGCAAACTGGCAGCGCGATAGAGCCCCGTGCGCACGCGCCCCGGCTGCATCTCAGCGGCGATAGGAACGCCCGCCACGTCAGTGATGAGCGCGCCGGTCGCGCTCGTCTCCAACGTGATGGTATATCCAACCGGATACCACTCTCCACCAAGCTCAAGCCAGAATGCCATCGCGAGAGAGTCCGAAACCGGCAAAACGACTCCTCCGCGTGCAGCGTCTGTGCCAACGAACGAGGACAAACCCAAGCCAGAAATCCCGTATTGGCCATCATCGAAGCCGGCGTCGCAGGTCGACGTGACCTCTCCTGTCTCCAGCGCGAGGGCGAGCAGCAGGTCGTGATGGCCGGACCCAGGTTCACTTGCCCGCACAACCGTAAATGTCAAATCGCAGGCATGCGTTGGGTCTCCCGTTGCAAGGTACCAATCGTCGTGGATGCGGATGTGGACTGTGGAGTCTTCTGTCTGGCCATCGAACTGATACGGACCCGAACCAGACCCCGTCCACAATACCGACGCATCGATGAGCGATACAAGGTTCCAACTTGGCTCTGGCTGTGGGGTCGGAGCGGAGACACGGCTCGGCTCCTGGCTCTCCGTAACGGTTTCGTCCCCCCCATCTGTTGGTTTGGGGGCTTCTTGGGGTGCTCCAGGCAACGTCAGCTGCGGTGTACTGCACGCTGTCCCGAGTAGCATCGCCAACATGGTTTTGCGGCGGTTCATGGGCGCTCCACGGGCCAAGCCGTCAACGATACGGAACTGCGAGTAACGGACCAGGACACAAAATGGTCGCGCGCGACTACCCACGACGCGCCCCCATCTTGACACACATCGGTGGACAACATCAATCGGTCACCTCCAACAGAGATGGCGGCTGCGAGGCTTCCCACCGAATGCGGCAACCGAACCGCGAGCGCATCCCAAGACAAGCGCCCCAGCGGCTGCGTCGGCGCGCCCACCGTCCAAGGTGTCCAACGTTGGTCGCGGAACGAAAACTCCATCAATGTCGCGTCGACAAGGGCAATTTCAACGACATCGCCATCCACCTGAACATCAGCCGCGTACATACCCGCGACCATGCCCTCGGAGGTGGGCACGGGCGGGCCCGAAAATCGGTATGGAGTACCAATGGTTCCGGGAAGACTGTGGACCGTTTCCACGCCATTTATAAGCGAAACGGCTGTCCAGGAAGCGTCTGTCAGCGGGTCCCGCTGGTTCACGAGCACGGATTCGATGACGCGACCCCACCGACCCAGCGAGCTTGACAACGCAGTAGTATTTGTGCTTCCATCGTCATCTATCCAAAAAAGGCTTTGGCCGCCCTGGAATGTCCAGGCAAGGTGGTCGCCGCCAAACCACAATACATCCGACCCGTCCACTTCGGAAAGCGACACAAGTTCGACCGGCTCTTCTTCGCCAATCGACAAACGAAACACGCGGACCCTGTGTTCGTCGGGTTCCGCGACCGCTATCCAAAGCGAATCGTCTGCGACATCGACCGTTTCGACGCGCGCCGATTCCGAAATTGGCAGCGCTACGGTCCACGCCACAGGGCTTCCGAGGCGCAGCGGCGTGGAATCGACGGATAGCGCGGGCAAGTCGACGTACACTTCATCGAGTAACCACGCATCCAGCGCGGAAAGCCCGCTCTCCCCGCACGCAGCCTCCAAATACCGCGCCCATCCCGGTTCGGGGGGCAAGCGGCATTCCCATGCGAACGATGCCGCATCGCGGATAGGGTACGGCGCACCGTCTTCGATGCCTGCTTCGCTTTCCACCAAGGACGCACACAAGCCCCACCGCAATGCCGCGGAGAGGTCCGCCTCTTTTGCTGCAAGTGTGAAGTGGTCTGCGCGCCTGCCGCGCGGCGAAAAGTCGGCGTGGACGATGTCGACATTCTCGGCGCGCACTTCCCCGACGCAAGTTCGGTCGCCTCCCGTCCAATTGGCAAAGTCGGTCCAGACTTGGGAGAGAAGCGCAATCTCCTCTTTGGACAACAGATGCGCGGGGTCTTCGAGCGGCAAAGACGCGGGACAAGCGCCGCACCCGACTGCTGCCGCAGAAAGGATATATCCGCCCGTCCACCAAATATACCGATTGCGACCCACGAAGTGTCGACCTCCAGCACGCAGAATGACGCGTCGGCCTGCTTCTGTCAACGAAAGTCCAAATGGGCCTCGCGTGTGGCAAACTTGACATGCCATCGCGGGAAAATCCTCTTTTCAGCTTTCGCGCCGACAGGTACACTCCCTCGACGTTTGATATTCGTGGACCGACTTGCCGTCCACCGAGGCCACTATGCAACAATTGCACCGTCAACGCCCATCTTCTGGCGCATCATCGTCTCGTTCGAGGGGGGCTGGAGCCCATGGTGGCGCTTCGGACGCGGTGGGCAATCAGGAAATGGCAGATCGCGTCGCTCAGGAAGCGCCGGAGGCCCAGCTTGGCCTGCCCCTCGAGTTTGGCGGCGCGACCTTTGACGACGGGCGCCCATTGCCGACGCACAAAGGTGCGGAGGTCAAGCCCGGGTTCGACCCCCGCGAACACGCAACGGATGTTCGGGAAGGAGACCGCGGCGCACTCATTGGCACCGGTACAGAGGTGGTGATTCGAAGCGGAAAGACCAGCCGAAGCCGCGAACTTTTCCGCGTGCCCGACGGCTCTCCCGCCGAAGTGGTGTCTGTGTCGGGTGGTGCGGTTCGCGTGCGGGTGCGCGATGGCGAAAAGATGCGCGTAGGTTGGGTCGAAAGCTCTGTCTTCACCGACCAGCCCTATATTTCCAAGACCGAAGACGGCAAAGACCTCCCCGAAGCCTTTCAGTACGCATATTTTTCGGGTGACCACAGCCCCGTCGACCCCAAGGGAACGGACACAGCCCAAGGAGCGCTCGGCGACTGCTTCTTCATCGCCAGCATGGCCGCGGTTGCCAATGTTGCACCCGAAGTCATCAAAGATGCCATTCAATATGACCCTAAGACGGGGCGGTACAAGGTTCGGTTCTACGAAGAGACGCGAACAGGGATGAAGCCCGTCTACATCGATGTTGACGCATACCTCCCCACCGATGGCCGCGCCAACGACCCCGCGTACGCAGGTGACCCTGGCTCCCCTCTTTGGCCTGCAATCATGGAAAAGGCATATGCCGAGTTCAAAGGCGGCTATGATGTGTTGGGTGAGGGTGGCAATGGCCATCAGGCGATGGCCGAGCTGACGGGCGTACGCTCCCAGTCCAAAGACCCTACGCGCATGAAGGAAGAAGATGTTGTCCCGTACTTCGTCAATGCGATGAAGTCGGGTATGGCCATCTACGCTGGCGTTCGAAACACAGGTACGATGGCTACGCAAACGCCCTTGCGTGCGTCAGGTGGCGGTGCGTATGCCGGTCGTTTGCCGCAAATCCATGACTGGAACGAAGTCGAACCCGGCACGCTGCAAATCTCGGACAAAGGACGAAAGGTAGCCGACGCGCGAGACACAGGCGAAGAGGGCGACCAAGAGGCGGACATTGTTGGGCGCGACGTCTCGTCGGGAGAAATCCAATACAAGCAAAACAACGTTCGCGTCGCCTACAAAAACGGCAAAAGCCCGGCGACAGCATCGGACTTGGAGGTTCGCTACGAATACCACGGCATGTTGGACCCCGCCAAGACCTTGATTGGGAACCACGCTTATGCGTTTGAAGGCGTTGTCGGGAAAGACCTCCTTCAGTTCTACAATCCCTGGGGCTCCTACCAGCCAAAGCCCATTACCGCGGCAGAGTTCCTGCGGTACTTTGATAGTCTATCCACCAACGCCGCTCCCAAAACAAAGACCACGAAGTGAGCTTGGCCGATTGGTTCGTGCTGGGCCTCCTGGCCCTTGCCCCGGAAAAAAACAAGATGACGTCCCCTTGCACCCTGCACGTCCCCGTTGGGTCGCCGCTTCCGGTCGAATACCCCGACAATGCGGTCATTTGTTTGGCCTCGGGTAGACACTCTGGCCACTTGTTTGTGGAGCGCTCCGTCACGCTTCGGGGAGAGCCCGGCGCGATCCTCGACGCGGGCGGACGCGGGAGCGTGATTCATGTTGCGACGGACGGAACGACCGTGCAAATCGAGCAAGTCACCCTCACCCGCGGCCACAGCGAGCTCGGGGGCGGGCTCCGGGTGGATGCGGACTCTCGCGTAGTCTTGGTTGGAGTTACGTTCGAAAACAACCGCGCTGACGCCGGCGAAGCGCTCGGCCTCGTGCGCGGCGAGGTTCGCCTTCACGATTGTACGGTGACAGGCAGCGTACACGTCGGCGGCTTCGCGATGCTGTATACAGAGGCGTCAAAGCTGAGCGGCCAAACCACCCTCGTAGACAGCGCGGAAATGCAAGTGACTGACGGCACCCTCGCCGATTCGGTGAGGCTCGTCGGGCGTCCGCGGCAGCAACCCGTGTTGCACATCGCAGGTGCCCGCGTCACCACCATCGAGCAGCACCCGAAGTTTCCCGGCATCGTGCGCCAGGGGAATCCGTAAGCCGAGCGGTGGTTTAGCCCACGCGGAGGATTGTCAGGCGCTCCGTGACCTCTTCGTCCGGCGGACCGTCCATCGGCTCGGGGCGGTCGTAGTCGGAGAGCAAGTCCGCTTCGGGGACCGTAGGCCGCTCAGAGCCCAGAACATCGCGCAAATCATCGGCGACAAGCTCGTCCTGGATGCTCCAAATGGTTTGTCCGCTCGCGCGCTGCTCGCTGCGTCGCTCGGCTGCGCCACGGTCTTCGCGCGATACGGGATTGAGCAAACGGACCAAGGCAAGTCCACTGCGAACCATTGCAGCCTCCAGGACAAAAGATTTCGTTATTCGTTGCTATCGGCATGTCAAGTCGATTCCTCGATAGCACTTCAAGAAGATCCGAAACGGGCTCTCGCACCTCCACGCGATGGCCTCCGGCCCCGGATTTTTCTGGCGTCGTTTCTCCATCACGCTACTACAGGTTTCTTGCCGCCGTAGACGACGGTTCTACCGCTTCCATCCGAGGTTGTCCTGATGAATGGTCGATGGCGAGGACTGGTCGGTCGTGTCGTGCGAAAGGTGGTCGGAGCGCGCATTCCCGGCGAAGCGCGAGGCCCACGTCGTCCGCCAGAATCTCGGGAACAATGGCAGCAAGGGCCGGCATCTCCGGACGAATCCCCTCCCCTCGACTTGGAGGACGCCGAGGTGGGTTGGCAGCAGGTGCAAGAGTGGCAGCAAAATGGCGTGGCGGTGTGCGTGGTCGACGTGCGGCAGCCCCATGAGTGGTGGGGGGGCGTCCCGGCGGGCGCGTTGCTGCTCCCGATGTCCAACCACCGGGATTGGATGGGGCGTTTGCCACGAGACCGGCCCGTCGTGTTCGTATGCGCCGCTGGCATGCGCTCTCTCGATGCGGCAGCCGGACTCCGTCTGAGCGGGCATTCGCGAGCGTACAGCATCCCCGATGGCTTTGGTGGCTGGGTCGACGCGGGAGGACCATGGGTACACCCGCCCACAACTGCGCCCTGGTCCGCCCGAATGCGCGTGCGCTGGTCGGGCCCTGCGGCCGATGCGCCCTCCTGCGAGACGGGCGAGGTCCATGGCTTCCATGCTGGAAAGCTCGACGTATGGCTGGATGACGGGCAGCACCTCACCGGGGTCCCCGCGGACGACTGGAGCCCCAATGACCCCGCCCGTCCCTCAACGACGACGGCGTCGTAGCGTCTGCTGTCCGTGGGAGGCGCGGATTGCCTTTCGGGCGTGCTTGGCGGCGCGGTGCGTGTTTCGCGCTTGTTTACAGGTGGCTCCCCCTGCTGCGTGCTTCGGCGGGCCTACCACCGGCGCGCGTTGTAATACCCAGTCTTCGTCGTCCGTCCAAACATCATTCATCGCGACTTCCAAGGTGGTGAGGAGGCGTCGAAGGCCACGCAATCGAAACATTCCGAAGCGCGACACCGTCCGCAAACGGAAAGAGCGCGCGTTGGCTTTCGGCGCGTCGTTGTAGACACAAGTTTCGGCCGCGAAAGCGCGTGTTACCATCCGCAAATCGTGCGCTCGACGGGCTCTTCGAACGGTCGGCGACGAACTTGGCCAAGCGGCGCGTGCTCGCCCCTACCCAATGCCTCTCTTGCCGTGTGCTTGACCGTCTATAGGCAACGAAGCAATAACGCGCGATACAGGTACTCTTGGATGGGTTTGTTGTGTGGATTCGGGTGGGGTTCGCCGTGGAAAGGGTTCAACCGGGGGACTCTGGACGCAGCCCCATACGTCGAAATACGCCGTCAAAACCCATCACCATCGCGTCTGTCGAAAAGTGCGCTTGTACGCGCGCTTTCCCCTGCGTAGGCGGCGGTTGATGCCAAGCTGCCCGAATCGCGTGCGTCCATGCGTCAACATCTCCAGGGGGAAGCAAAATGCCGTCCTGTTGCACAATTTCGGGGATACCTCCAACACGCGACGCCAATACGGGAACCCCCGCCATCATTGCCTCCACCACCGCCATTCCAAGTCCTTCACTTCGGCTCGGATGAACGAACAAGCGCGCGCCCGCCAACAACGCGGGAATGTCGGCTCGCTCGCCCAAGTACCGCAGCCCCGGAAACGACAATGGACCGGTGCCCGCGACGCCAACGTCGAGCGCAAGCCCCTCGGCCCGTAGACGAGAAACCGCAGCAGCGAGGACATCGTGCCCTTTGTGATGGACCCGTGCCCCCACCGCGAGCACAGCCGGCGCATCCGGCGCGGCGGAGGCAGGCAAAGACACGTCGGTGCCGCCGTACACCACGGAGATTCGCGCGCGCGACACCCCTGCGTCCGCCAACACGTCGGAAACGGCCGCGGAGCACGCGACATACTGGCCAACCCGTCGATATTTCCAAAGAGACCATGGCGTAGACCGCACGGGCGCATCTACCCAACGAACGACCAAAAGAGGCAGACGGGGCACCAAGAGGCACAAGCCATGCGCGTGACTGGTATGCGCGACCAGCAAGGTCGCCGGTAGACGGGAGAGGAGGCGCGCCGTCTGCACGCGATTCCCAGGCGGAATAGCGATGGTCGAAACACCTGCTGCGCGCAGCTTTTGAAAAAGCAAGCCCGCGGGCGGGCACGCGACGGCGGTTGGCCATCCCCTCTGGACCAGCCCCAGCGCCAAGCGATGGAGCAGCTGCTGTCCGCCGCGCCAACCGGGGTCTGTGTCCACATGTACGATCATGACCAGGGTTCGCCTTTGCGTGGAGTTGCCGATGGCACGGCGGTTTTGTTGTACCAAGACCTGTCGATTTCGCGTTCAGGACAGGTGAAACCAAAGATAGACGGGATAGCCGGGTCGGACTTGTTCGTCCTCGCTGTTCTTTCGGCAGTAGGAGTTCCTTGTGATGATGGTTGTTCTGGCGCTGACCGCGCCAGTGGCGCTTGCCGCCGAGCCGACACTCGCCATTCCGTTCGAGCGCTACCAGCTCGAAAACGGACTGGATGTCATTTTGCATGTAGACCACACCACGCCGCAGGTGGTCGTCAATACTTGGTACGACGTGGGCTCGAAGGATGAAGTGCCCGGTCGCACCGGCTTCGCCCATTTGTTTGAGCACTTGATGTTCATGGGCACCGAGCGCCTCCCCGACGACGGCTACGATGTCGAGATGGAGCGGCACGGAGGCTGGAACAACGCCTGGACCAGCGAAGATGCGACGGACTACTACGATGTAGGCCCAAGTCACCTCCTCCAGCTGTTGCTGTGGATGGAAGCCGACCGAATGGACGGCCTGTCGCGGGCAATGACCGACACCAAGCTCGGAAAGCAGCGCGACATCGTGCGCAACGAGCGGCGCCAATCGTATGAGGACAGTCCTTATGGCGTCGCGTGGCTCGCATTCCCCACCATTATGTACCCCGAAGGCCACCCCTACGCGCACTCGGTCATCGGTAGTCACGAAGACCTCCAGGCGGCAACCGTCGCCGACGTCGTCAATTTCTTTGATGCTTGGTATGTCCCCAGCAATGCCTCTCTGGTGGTCGCAGGCGACTTCGACCCGGACAAAGCAAAGGCATGGATTGCGGAAACCTACGGGACCATTCCAAAGCGTGACCGCCCCGTGCATGCCGAAGCGCCTCCCGCCGTCGAGCGTCCCGTCGTTCCGATGTCGGAGCTGACCGACGAAGTGTCGTCGCCGCGTAGCTTTTTGGCGTGGCATACCCCCGCGATGTTCGCGGATGGTGACGCGGCCATGGATGTCCTGGGCGACATTTTGTCCAACGGCTTGTCCAGTCGCCTCTACACCCGCCTCGTTGTCGAAGAGAGCGTCGCGACGGACGTAGATGCCGCGCAGTACTCCCAGCGATTGAGCAGCGTATTTATCGTCGAACTACAAATGGACGAGTCTGGCGACTGCGCGCAGGTCGAAAAGCTCGCCCAAGCCGAAATTGACCGCTTGGCAGCCGAAGGCCCCACCGACGACGAGCTCTCGCGCGTCAAGGCCGACTTGCGCGTACAGTTTTTGTGGAGCTTAGAGAGCATTCAGGTGCGCGCAACCCTCCTGAACCAATACCGTGTCGCCGCCGGGCGCCCCGACTACATCGCCGACGACCTCGCGCGCTACGACGCCGTTGACAAGGCAGCCATTCAAGCGGCCGCCGCCGCTCTATCCGCCGACCGCCGCGCGACGATTCGGGTACGCCCCGCACCTTCGGAAGGAGCCACGCCATGAGCCGCTCTTCGTTTCCGCACACCCGTGCGTTCGCGGCCATCGGGCTGCTGTTGTTGCCGTTGCTGACCGGCTGCCCCAAGGCAGGGCCGGTCGGCAATCCCAACTTTCCTGCGGCTATCCCCACCGTTGTCCCGGACAACTCTTGGTCACCGCCGGCCCCCCAGGTCGTCACGACCGTCGGCGGTGCGCCGCTTTGGGTAGACACCCAGCCGGGCCTCCCGCTCGTCAGCATCGAGCTTGTGGTGCCGGGGGGAGCCGTTCTTGACCCCTCCCACCAGCCGGGCCTCTCGTCTTTCGCGGATGCGATGGTCCTCCGAGGCGCGGGCGACCGCGACGCCGCCGCGTTTTCTGCCGCACTGCAAGAAAAAGCCATTCAATTGGACGTGTCCACAGGCCGCACGGGCACGGTCTTCCAGATTGGCTGCACCCGCGATGCGCTGCCTGACGCGATGGCATTGTTCGCGGACGCTATCTTGCGCCCGTCCTTCGACGGGGACGAAGTAGAGCGGATGCGCACGCAGGTCGTACAGGCCAGCCGCGATGCGCTCGACGACCCGCGCACGGTCGCGTCCAATGTTTCGTGGGCACAATGGTTCGGCCCCGACAGCCCCCTCGCCCACAACCCCGATGGCACCGCCGAGGGATTGGCCGCACCCACTGCCGAAGAGCTGCGCGCGAGCTGGACCCAGCGGGCCCATGCAGAGCGCACCCATTGGGTTGCGGTGGGCGATATCAGCGCCGAAGAGGTCCAATCGCTGATTGAAACGCACTTTGGTGCGTGGTCGGGAAGCGGTGAACCCGCACCCTTGCTCGTCCCTCCGCCGACTGCAGGTGTCGCTGCAACGCCAGGGGCGCGGGTGCTGGTCGACAACCCTGGTGCCAGCCAAACGGTGCTCAGTGTCATGCTTCCAGGATGGGCTCCCGGAAGCCCCGAGCGGGTAGCCGGCGACCTTGGCGTCGTGGTCCTCGGGGGCACCTTCACCAGCCGCTTGAACGCGCTGCTCCGCGAAGAGAAGGGCTATACCTACGGCGCACGCGCGAGCCTCGTTACCGGCCCAGGCTACGGTGTCGTGGTCGTGCGGACCAACGTCTTCATCGATGTAACGGGTCCTGCCCTGGCCGACCTCGTAGCCGAGCTCAAGAAGTTGCCCGAAGGCGTCACAGAAGACGAAGCCGGAAAGGGCCGCGCCGCGCGTCGCACCGACGCGATTGAAACGGCCGCAAGCCGCGGCGCCACCGCCAATACGCTCGTTGGCCTGGTGCTCGACGGGCGCCCCCACGACGGCATCATCGCGGACCTCAACCTCGCAAGTCGGGTGGACGCGGCTGCTATCAACAGCACCCTCAACCGCTTGTCGATGGACCAATCTCTGGTCGTCGTCGTCGGTGACCTTGCACGCATTGAGGGGCCCGTCAAAGAGGCTCTTCCCGGAGACTGGATTCGGGTCGATGCCCAGGGGCGACCCCTTCCATGATTCGGTTGGACCATCCCGTTCGCGGCCAGCGCGGACGCGTCTTGTTCGTGCGCGACCGGGCGCCCAGCGCGGAAGAAGTGCGTCGCTTGGTCGCGACACGCCAAAAAGCACGTCGAACGACGTGGAGTCATGTCCACGAAGTCGATATTGTGCTGCTGGAGGGCAATGCGCCAGAGCGCGCGCTCCTCGTTTGGCGCATTGAAGGCCCCGACACCACCGGAGCCGACCCTACGGCGTTGGCCGACCTCGTCACGTCCATACTTCGCGCACTCCCGGGCACCCGCGTGCAGGTAGACGACCCGCTCGCGCTCTTTTCACGCCATGGAGCGCGGTTTGTCGCCGAGCCGGACCGCGGCTCTCGGCCCGATGCCCTCCCTGCTGGCTGGAGCCCCCGTCCCGGCACCTTGCGGCACGCAGGTCGCGGCCCACGCGCGCGGACGCCTCCCGCCAATCGTGGGCAACTGGTCGACCTCTTGGGCGTGCTTGACGCATGCACCATCGAGCGGGACGAGCTGATAGCGCTCGCCGTTGGCCCCGTCATGGACCCGCGCTTTGAGTTTCGCTCGCTTGTCGCGCGGGGCGTGTTGGCAGCAGCGGGCCTGCGCGCCCTACAGACGCTCGTAGAAGCAAGGATTATCCCCCCTACGGGCCTGCCAGAGCTTGCGCACACGCGCCTCGCAGACGGCGATGATGCGGAGCGTATGGCAGCGCGCGCGTTGTTGGTCACGCTGAGCGAGACGCCGCCGGTGGAGTCCACGACCTTGCGACCGCGGCTCGCGACGGTAGGCGACACCGTTCGGTCCGCATGGGCCGGACTCGGCACCCAACGCCGAAGCACACGGGGGACAGACGGCTCCGACGACATCGACTTGGAGATGCCGCTGGCTCCCCTCACCGGCGAAGCCTCCGCAGGCAGTCGTGCGTGGCGCGCCCTCGCCGCCGCCTTGCCGCCACCGCTCCCCGCCCACTCCGACTGGCCGTGGCCGACGCGCCCGTCGTTGGCGGATTTGCCGGTCTTGTCGCGTTCCGAG
The DNA here is from genome assembly GCA_964502005.1 of uncultured Enterobacterales bacterium. Classification (GTDB taxonomy): domain Bacteria; phylum Myxococcota_A; class UBA796; order UBA796; family UBA2385; genus CAJWOS01. The sequence goes on along the minus strand of CAZCUX010000052.1, from coordinate 2,163 downwards.
CGCCTCGAACAAGTGCTCTCGGCCGGTCCGAGCGCGCGACGAACGGGCGCGCTGGCGTTGTTGGCGGTCGGTGGTCCCGCGGAGACAGACACCCTGCCCCCCGGCTCCTTTGATGCGCTGGTCGAGATTCTCGACACACGCGCGCCCGACCAATCCCTCGACGCCAGCTTGGCGGCGTTGGCGCTGGGCCGCATGCCCGCCCCCGAGGCCACCCGCCGGCTCACACGCCACGCCCTCGAATCACCGGACGCCGACGTTTCCGGCGCTGCCGCCGAAGCGCTCGCCGGTCATGCAGGTCCCCTCGCGCGCGAAGGCCTGCGCGACGCCCTGACCCGTCCCCGCTCCGCCGCAGTCGCCGCAGAAGCTGCCGCGCGAATTGGCGATATTGGCGCGTTGCCCGGCATCTTGGCGCTTGCGGAGAGCACGTCGCATTCGTTGCGCACCGCCGCGGCCCGGGCGCTTGCACGCGTCGGTTCTGGGGACGACGTGCGCGCGACGTTAGAACGGCTCGCGAGTGATGCGGTGCCTGCCGTTGCGCGCGCGGCCCGCTCGAGCCTTGCCGTACACCTGCCCACCGAGCTTTTGGCGGTTTGGTTGGCAGAAGCGCCCCCCTCTGAAGCCGCAGCGGCGCTCGTCACTATCGGTCACCGCGACCGCCTCGATGCGTGGACGGTCGTTGTAAACGCCCTCCAGCACCGAACAGCGGAAGTTCGCGCCGCAGCAACCGCCACGCTCGGCTGGTTCGGCGCTCCCGGTGCAACGCCGTTGCTGGTAGAGCGATTGGCCGACACCGACTTGCAGGTCGTTTTGGCCGCTTGCTTGGCCTTGGCGCGCTGTGGCGACCAACGCGCTGTCGCGCCTTTGCGCACGATGGCGCGGTCGACGAACGAGGCCGGCTTGGCGGCCCGCCGGGCACTGGTCGCGGGGCGACACTTCCGGTCTCCGCCGCCCGACAATCATGTCCGCTTGCGCGCGTTGCCCACCTCCCCCATCAACTTAGAGAGCGCCGGTCGGCTCGCGTCGGCAATCCAAAGCACGGGCATTCGCTGCCGGGTCAGCGCGGCAGGCGTGCAGGGCGAAGCCACCGTGTCTCCCGATGATATCCCGGGCTTGTTCCAGGTCGCGCGGGCACTCGACGCTGCCGTCGCCGTCGCTCCCGAGCTTCGATGGAGCGTTCGCGACGGCCAACACCTGTTGCGGCGCCACGGACGCCGATGGATCGTGTCGCGCCATCGCGGTCGCGTCGCCCGAAATGCAGGCTGGTTCGACGAAACCATCACCGCGACCGGCGCACGTCCCCCGCTGACGCCCGCCGAGACAGACGAGGACATTCTGGAAGAGCTCCGCTTGGAGGCAGACGAGACCGCGCCCCCCGTCGCGCATTTGGGCCGGTCGTCCCGCCTTCGACGCGCGGTTTCGGAGACCCCCCTTCCGATTGCGGCCCGTCCGCTCCGCGACGATTCGGACGACCTTGATCTGGACGACGACATCCTCGACGGCGAGGATTTGGACATTGAACCCGCCACCACCCCTTGATGGTACGCCCACCGGGGCCCGACCGTGCTACAATTCCCATCCGCGTGGCCTGCCTGCAGGACACGACCCGGAGGAGCACCCATGAACGCGCACCGGCGCACATTGAAGACCGTAGGAACCCCAGGGAATCCACGGTCGTCCGCCCTGTCAGACGGCAGGGTGCACCACACACGTTCGACCTTAGGCGCGCGCCTCGGCGTTTGTGCGATGGTTTTGGGTTTGGCGACGCCTGGTTGTACGTGGGTGTCCGCCAAAGATTACGCGGAGAAAGTAGGTTCGGTCGACAATGACGGAGACGGCTTCTCGTCGCCCGAAGATTGCGACGACAACGACCCAAACATTTTCCCCGATGCCGAAGATGCTTGGTACGACGGCATCGACGCCAACTGCCTCGGCGACGATGACTACGATGCCGACGGCGACCAGTTCGTGCCGGATGAATACGTCGAGGTGGCGACGAATGGGCTGAATGGCTCGGGGCACCTTCGCGGCGGCGACTGCGACGACACCGACCCCACGGTCAATCCGATTGCAGTCGACACTTGGTATGACGGCATAGACACCGAATGCGCAGTAAAAGACTACAACGACGCCGATGCCGACTTATTTGGCGTCTACTCGTTATAC
>CAZCUX010000051.1:0-21137 GCA_964502005.1 uncultured Enterobacterales bacterium | reverse complement strand
CTCCCGAGACGTCGCGGCACCCCGACCGGGGTCGCGGGTCAACCTCCCGAGACGTCGCGGCACCCCGACCGGGAATACCCGGCGCCCGTCGCCCCCCGCGTTTCTAACCCGCGCTGGGTCGCGCGCGGTCCTACGCACCCAAGCAGCCGTTCGTTTCGGTTGCGTGTTTTTTTGGCTTCCGCAAAGTTGGGCGGTAGCAATCGTGTGTTTGGGACACGGCAGGCTGCGGGTGAGGCGGCCGCTGGGACGCTCGCGCCAGCGCCAAGTCTCGCCAACCTGGCGCACACCGCCTTCCATAGGGTTCCCCAAATGGCAACCGCGGAAGCCAAAAAAATACGCTGTGCATCCAGCACCACATCCACGGCACCCCCACCGCGCCGCGAAACACCCAACCGAAGCGCCCAACACACCCCACCCGATACACCCACCATGACACACGCCCGCAGGCGCGCTACCTACGCGCCGGAGTACACGTTTTCCCAAGCGAGGCCCCAACATGCAGACCGACTGACCCCACGGCTCCCGCTCCGACCACCGCGCGCCGGGGTGCAGCACCTCGGCCTCCTCCCCCCTCCAGCGCGTCCGCCGACGCATGGAAGCTGGCATTTGGGCAAGACCACCCTCCTCTTGGACCTGCACGGCCCGCTGACGGTCGCGTGGGACGGCGTCGACATCACGCCTGCCGGCCCACGGGCACGCGCAGTTCTCGCGGTGCTCGCCGTCGAAGGCCGCGCGCTGTCGCGGGGCGCCCTCGCCGAAAAAATCTGGGGCCCCGGCCGCCTGCGCAACCTCCGGCAAGAGCTCTACAATCTACGGCAGCTACCGGGCGCAGACACCTGGCTGCACCTCACGCGGGGGGAGGTCGCGTTGCGCCATGTGCGCCTGCGGGAGCCCGGCGACGCCGACCCAGCCACGTTTTTGGAGGGCCTGTCCACCCTCGGCACGCCGGCGCTCGAAGACTGGTTGGACACACAGCGCGCGCTCCGGGAGGCCACCCACGCGCGGCGACAAGAGCACCAAACAGACCTATTGGTCGCCATTCTCGCGCTCTCCGCCCCCCACTCTGTCCCGGTGCCCCTCCTCGCGGCGGTTCTTTGCCAGACCCCGACCCACATCGCCGAGCTGCTCGACGAGCTGCCCGTACATGGCGGGGTCTTGGCAGAGCGCCACATCCGGCCCACCCTCGCCGACCTCCGCGCCGAGACCCGCATCGACCTCCTGGTCGCGCTGCTCGGCGAAGGCACATACCCAACGTTGCACCAACACCTCGCGACACAACTCACTGCGCCCGACACTTGGCCCCTCGCAATCGACCTCGCCGCCCGCGACCAAAGCTGGCCGCGCTTGCTGCGCGCCGTGCGGCACGCCCCCACAAGCCAACGCGAGGTGTACGCGCGCTGGATGGCGCGCGGGCAGCAAACGGGAGACAGCGAGGCCCTACGGCGCTGCCGGGACAGCCTCGACGCCGAAGCGTTGCACACCCAAGCGCCGCCGCTGCTCATTGAGCAGGTCCAGCACCGCTTCCTCGACCACCTCCGCGCGCACGCCCTCGCCGACGCGCGGGACGCCTCCGACGAATACCTCCAGCTCGCCGACCGCCACGGCACCCCCGACGAGCAAGGCCGCGCGCGCCTCTTTCGGGGCGAGCTGCACCGCCTCGCGGGCCAGCCCACCGAAGCAGACGGCTGGTTCAATCAAGCGCGGCTGGTGCCCGGCGCGAGCGGCCGCACGATTGTCGTCGCCCTCAACGGGGCCGGCGCGGTCGCCGCCGTACAAGGCCGCCTCGAAGACGCGCTGCGGCTCCACGAAGAGGCCCTCGCACGCGCGCGAGAGCTTGGCCTACGCGACGAGATCCCGCGCTTGCTCAACAGCGTCGCGTCCGATGCGGTGCGGCTGGGTCGCGACCGGCGGGCCGCGCGCGCGTACCGAGAAGCGGCCACCCTCGCGCTGCTCGACGGCAACCAAACCGTTTGGTCGACCGTGCTCCGAAACGCCGCGTTGGCCGGCCTCCGCGGGGGCCGCCCCGGCGACGCGCGGCAAGACCTCCAGCGCCTCGAAGGCACCGGCGACGCGCACACGCCGATGCAGCAGATTTCGGTAGAGGAGGTGCGCGCCGACCTCGCCCGCGCGCTCGGCAGGCTGCCCGACGCCACCCACGGCTGGCAGAACGTACGCGCGCTGGCCGCGGCCCTGCACGACACCGCGCGATTGCGCTTGGCCCGGCTCAACCTCGCCGCGCTCGCGCTCCAGCAAGGCGACGCCACGGCCCTCTCGGACTGGCACGACGGTCTGCACGCGCTCCTCGCGGACGGCGACTATATGCTCGCCTTGGAGTGTATCGCCGACGTGCTCGTGTGGTCTGCCGTGCCGGAGGGCGTCGCGCTCGCGCTAAAGCTCCGCCCCAGCGAGCAACCGGCCAATCCCCGCCTCGCGCTGGCCGAGTGCATCGGCAGCCACCGCTTGCAGCCAACCCCACCCATCGCCACGCTGGTCGCGCTCGCCGAAGCAGTCCCCGACACACCTGAGCGCGCGAGGGCCTGGCATTTGCTCCAAGAGCACGGCCACCCCGATGCAACCGCGCGCCACAACGACTGCCTCACCGCCCTTTGCATCGGCCTGTCCAACGAAAGTGCCGTCGCATTGCGCATCTTGCACAGCCAGCCCGTCTCCCTGGTGACCCCATTGACGCGCGCCTGACGGTCCCCTGACGCCGCCGTTCTACAGGGGGGGTGCTCGAACCCACGAGCACCGTCGAACGGAGACACCATGAACACCACCGCCCGTCGCTTGTCCACCACCCTGACCTTTGTCTGCCTCGCCGCCGGCTGCGACCCCACGGGCGCCGACAAAGACTCGGGCGACACCCTGCTGGGCGAAGACCTCGTCGCTGGCTGCGTCGCGGTCGACGACCTGCCCCAGTCCTGGGAAGAGACGCTCACGTTCACCTCCCCCGACACCACGGACGCGCGCACCTCGTTCACCTCGCCCATGAACCGCGGCCACGGCATTCTGCACGCGGACGTGCGCTGGTCGAGCTATGCCGGCGGCCCGGACATTGGCTTCGTCAACGCAGCCGACGCGCGGATTTCCGCACAACTCTACCCCGAAGACACGCCGTCGATGGTCGCGGAGGCCACCCTCGGCGCCGGCGAGGCCATCGACCTGCAAGCGACGCAGTTTGGCCCCGGTCTCGACGAAGAGTACCCCATCACGCTGCAAGTCGCGTTTTCCTGGACGCCGGTGGCGGATTGCTGGGAGGACAACTCCCAGCCCGACGCGCCCGTGGACCTCCCCTTGCAGACCGTCGCTGAGGCCTTCCTCATCGGCACCCACGCCGCGTTCTCGGAGGACGCCTACTACTTCGGCAGCACCGACGACTTCTACCGGGTGCGCGTGCCCGAAGGCACGAGCCGCCTCTCGGTCGACGTGTCGTTCCCCGTGACCAACGCATCGGTCGCCGTTTCGGTGTTCCCGCTGGGCGACGACCCGTATTACCGCACCGACAACGTCTACGCAGGCGGCAGCAGCGCGCCCTCGGCCACCCTGGAGGTGGACGTGACACCCGGCGATTACGTCGTGGCCGTGCAAAAGTGGGAGGGAGGCGCCAACGAAGCCTGGGCCAGCCGCACCGACGACTCCCCCAGCCGCCCCGCCCACTGGGACACGCCGTATACCCTCATGGTGTCGGCAAACTGAGCGTCCGCACGCGCACTGCCGCCCACCGACGTCGCCGCCGCCACGTATGGGGTTCTGGCCGCCGCAGCGTGGGTCGACCGCAAGCGGGGTCTCGCGACACGGAAGCCTGCGCGCGAGGCCGCTCTGCGCGCCATGTAGACCATAGGGTTCCCCAACCGGCAACCGCGGAAGCCAAAACAACAAGGCGTGCATGCGCTCCCTGCTCGCCGGTGGCGCTATCCAGTGGGCAACATCATGCGTGTTTGACCCCTACCGGGGCTACCAAGTCGGCAATACAACGCGCTTTGGACCCTTCCGGAACCTTGCGGAAGCCGATTCAACGTGTTTCAGACCCCCACCTGGGCGCTCCAGTAGGCAACACAACACGCTTCAGACCCCCACCTGGGGTCTCAAGTTGGCAACATAACATGTTTCAGACCCCTACCTGGGCTATCAGGTAGGCAACACAACACGCTTCGGACCCCCACCTGGGGTCTCAAGTCGGCAATACAACGCGCTTCGGACCTCCACCTGGCGCGTGGGGGCGCATCGCTCGTCGCGAAACCCAACGCCCACAGCGACACGCGCGCCGGCAGGTCGCCACCGCATCGGCAAGTGGCGACGGCAGGGTCACGGCGAATCGCCACAGGTTGCGGCGCGAGGCGTCGACAAGGCCCACGGCGGGCTGCATCACGAAGCCGTGGACTGGGTCGCGGAGAGGCGCGGCCTGTCGGATACCCGCGACGCACAACGAGATACGCGTGCTGGCCGGCATATCCGGCGCACTGCGGCAGGGTGTAGCACGAGGGGCGACAACGCGCGGGCCCGCGACGATACGGCACCCGAAATCCCGCAGCTACCGCACCTTTTCGTGGCCTACGCTCGCCGTATCAGCGACGCGGCGCCAAGTTGCCGTTCACGGCCGCCGTCACACCCCGCAGGGCTTCGTAGCCATCGTAAGAAACGCCGGTGATGGTGACTTCGCGCGCACAATCGCCGGACTTCCACCGGTACGTCACGGAGCCGGCGTCGTTGCCGCTGCGCCGCGGTGGCGCCGCTTGTGCGCAGGCCTCCCGGAAGATGGCGCCCAAGGCCTCGATGCCCTCCGGCTTGACTTGGGTGAGGTACGACCAGCCCGGCGCGTCGGGGTCGCGCTGGTCTTCATGGTACAGCGCGCCATCCGCGTAGACCCGCATCGCCTGGCAGCGGGAACCCGGTCGGCAGGTCACTTGTTCGAGCAGCGGCTCTGTCGACACGTGGGCGTCTTGCAGACCACGGCGGAACGCGAGGAACGCCACCGCGTCGTCGGTTGCGGCCTTTTCGGACATGTTGCCCTCCGGCAGTTTGGTTCCAACACAATGGACGGCGCACAGCGCGAGCACCAGCAAAGCTCTACGGGCAAGCACATATGGTGTCCACCGCTTCATCAGACGACCTTCCACGGCTTCTCGGTAAGCTGTCGGAGCGCGTCGGCAAACGTCGCGTAGTGCGCCGGGCCGACGCTGTTGCCGGTCGACATAATGCGGTTGTCATCGCCCACCACCGCGCCGGTCGGCACACCGGCATCCTTGGCCAACTGGTCGTGGTCGGCGAGCGCGCCCGCCGGCCGGTTGTAGCCGTTTGCGGTTTCGACGTACTCGTCGCCCAGGCCGAGGATATGGCCGAACTCGTGGGCCATGACGTTTTGGCCGCCGCGTCCCGTGTGCTCGATGCGAACATCGACCCTGCGGAAGAACGAGGGGTCGAGGAACGGCAGCATCTCGGCCGTGCGGTCGCTATCGTTGGTTTGGGTCGCGGGGTCTACGTGGGTTTGGATGTTGGTGGACGAGGAGTCCATGACGGCGTTGATGAGGTCGGAGACGCTCGTGAGCCGCTCTGCGACCGCCTTTTCGTTGGACTTTGTTGAGCCGGGCGCAGAAGCGAAGCCAAAGAGCTCGACCGTGACCGTTCCCGTGGGGTTTTGCAGCAGGACGAGCGGGTCGGCGAGGAAGGTGTCGAGCTTGGCCTGCTCCGACGCGTTGACGGCGGTCTCGCCATGCTCAAAGTATACCGAGTGGTTGTAAGTACGACCTTCCGTGTCGTTGCTCCGGTCACTCTCGAGCGACATAAAGTTGTTGTGCCCGGCGGGGTTTCCGCTTCGCGCGGCGCCGCTGTCGTTGCCCAAATACGAGCGCACGGCGGTGGTGTCGCTCGGCGGCGGCGCCGCGACGCCAGGGGCGTTGGCGGTCAGCCAAGCCGAGATGATGCTGTTGACGGTCGCTGCATCGGCCGCGTTCATCTGCTTCACAATCTCGAGCTGGAGGTGGTCGCTGCCCTGCTCGTCGAAGCTCTCGAGCAAACCGAAAGGACCGTAGTTCTCGGTCGCGGAGACCGCTGTGCCTTCGGAGATTTTGATGTCTACGTCGGGGCGGGCGACCACACCCTCCCAGCCCGTTTCATCGACTTGGAGAGACATGCCGGTGTCTTCCCACAACGACGCCGTCGCCGACATATTGTCGAAAAACCGGAGCTTGGTGATTTCCTTTTCATCGGCCGACCACTGGAAGTACGGCAACACTTGTGTGGCCAATGCCGGGAAGGTGCTGAGCGTGGTGATGAGCTGCCCTTGGTTCATGAAGTGGTTGGGCGAGGACACGGTCGTACCGCTCACTACCAACGCATCCGCGAAGTTCACCTTGGCGCGGACCTCGGCCAGCAGCCGGTCTGCGCCGGGCTGGTAAGAGGCCTCGAAGCCCGAACCGCTGATGTTGGGTCTTGTGTACGTGAGGGGGCCGTAGTTTTGGGACTTGAACTCGGCGATGTCTTCTTGGCAGTCGAGCGCTTCTTCGTTGTCGCGCATGTCGAAGGCGTCGCCCAACGCATCGCCAACATCATCGAGCCAATCGCCGTGCAGACCCGAGCTCGCAGACTGGGCCACCTCGACGTTCTGCGCACCCCGCGCGACCGCCTGGGCCACGGAGCCGGCTTCTTGTTCGTTGGAGTCGCCCATTCGACTCATTCCCGAAGCACCAGCGCCGTTCATGTTCTGAACGACATGGGTGACCTCATGGGCCACCTGCTCCAACTTCGGGTTGGGGCGAGCGAACCAGATGGTTTTGCCATCGGTGGCCGCGCCCGCAGGGAGTGCCGCGCCATCGCCTGCTTTCAGGTTGGGCTTGCGGTTGCGAGAAGAGCCTGCGGAAGAACCCCCAAACACCGCCTCAATCCCCGAGAGGTCCACTCCGAACGCGCTCTCCATTTGGCTGCGAAACGGAAGCGGCCCCTTGCGCGGCGCTTGCTGCCGCTGCCGAAGCTGCTCCTGCAACGCCGCATTCCCACGCGCGTTGCCAAATGCAGACACGCTGGGAGTAGAGGGCGAGGTTTCTGGGGATGGCGTGTTGGACTTCTGTTGGTGCTTCGCTCGCATTTCCGCAACCCATGAAAGAATGTTGGTGGCATCGCCTGTTCGGTACCATTCGCAGTGTATTGAGGAATATTGGAAACGCTTGTCACGATTTGTTCGTTGTGATTCCCGATCCGGGGCAATCCAAAATTTCACGCCCTTGCGCGTGTAGTTCCTGACAGAGGCGCTCCAATCTGCACCCCTCGACGTACAACACCCCCGAATACGGTGAAAGATGGGCCCTGCGATAGACAGGTGGGCGCCGCATTCAAGTCGACACCGCAAAGATTGGCTTCCGCAACGTTGGGCGGTGGCAATCGTGTGTTTGGGAAACGGCAGGCTGCGGGTGCGGAGGTCGCTGGGACGCTCGCGCCTGCTTTGCCACCCTGGCGCACTCCGACTTCCATAGGGTTCCCCAAATGGCAACCGCGGAAGCCAAAAGAACAAACACAAGGATAGATTGCCGCAATGACCTACATTATCGCGCTCCGCCTACATTCCCCGTCGCAACAACCCAACCCAACGGACCCACAAAAAGCGCGCCCCCTTACGGCGCTCCGTCGACCCGCAGCGGGCCGTCCGCCGACGCCGTCGCCCAGCGAATCACCGCACCGGGCAGCACGGCCGCGGAGGCCAGCGACACCGTCCAAGGCTCCCGGTCGGTCGGCGCCTGGAGCGCGGAGGCCGCCAACTCGACGACAAGGGGCGCACCGGGCAGCACCCGCGGCAGATTGCTGGAGGCCACGGCCCCCGCGGCGTCGGTCACGACCACCTGCAGCGAGGGGTAGAACGGCGCCACGCCGAGATTTTCGACCGAGAGGGTGAGGCGGCCATCCTCCAGGCGCGCGGTCGCGAGGTGATACGCGTAGCCCATGGTGCGGGCCGCTTCCTGCGCACGCACTTGCTCTTCGGGGTCGTAGGCGCCCGAAAACGCATGGTAGTTGAGCAAAAACGACGCATGGGTCGCCGCGACGCACGCGGCAAAGTCCTGCTGATACTCACCGGCTTCAAACGATTCGTCGAACACCACCTCCTGCAGCTCCGGGCGCAGCTCGCCGCCGACCGGCACCTCCATCCAGCGGTCGGCCGCGCCCGCCGCTTCAAGGAGCGGCAAAAAGAACCAATCCACCGCGCCTACCGTCGAGTAGGCGAACGAGTCGTCGTGGAAGCCGATGCGCAAGGAAGGGCTGTCGCCGTTGGGCACCCGGACTTGTAGGAGCGTGGTGGGAAATGCGTTGTGATACGCGTGCAGCACGTCGTTTTGGATGCCGACATCCGGGAACCACTCCACGTGGGGCCACGTATGCCACTCCCCCCAAAATCCCAGCAGGCCGAGCTGCACCACCCCAATGCGCGGGTCGCCGTCGTAGCGCGCGCCGAGCGCGGCGATGAAGGCGTCGATGGCTGCGAGCAGGTCGGGGTCGGTGTAGTCGGGCGACCAACCGCCGCCGTGCTCGGTATACGGCGACAGCGGCACGAGCCCCTCCAGATAAGCGGGAAGGCCGGTCGGCAGCGCCGGGTAGTCGATGTACGTGCGCAGCACCACCTGATTGCCGCGCGCCTCCGCCGCGACGAGGTGGGGTTCGAGCCCGGACTCAAACGAAAACGTCTCGGGGCCCGCCATGAGGTCCGCCAACGGAAGCACCAGGTACTCCATGCTTGCGGGCATCTCGACGGCTGGCTCCGCCCACTGGTAGGACGTGAAGAAGCCCGACAGCGGGTTTCCATCCGTGCGCGATAGGTCCGGCGAAAAGGCCAACGCGAACGACGGCGCATCCGGCGCATCGGTCCCGGAATCGGTGTCCGCGGCCGTGTCTGCGGCGGTGTCGGGAGGCGGAGCAGAGTCGGCGTGCGTCGTAACCGCCGAATCCGCGACGCTCTTGGTCGACCCCACCGTACCCGGCGAGGCGCCGCAGCCCACCAGGCACCACAACCATCCGTACCGTCGCATCAAACCTCCGCACCGCCAAGCGCCGCCGAACACCCGGACACCCGCAGTATGCCCCATCGCGACACCCCCGGTAAAGCCCGCAAGCGACCGGCGGCGACCGCGTCGGTATCGGCCACGGTGGCAGGTGTTCCCATATGCCCATCCTGGCGCGGAAGAAGGTCCGTCGGCAGGTCCTTCCCGACGACGACACATCCGGCCAATGCCGCTGTGTGTTCGCTTGACGGCCGCTATTGCACGCGGCCTTCTTCGCGCGTGTGGGAATCGACCGAAACCGCTGGAGACAGGTATTCCGAACACAAGGCCGCGCGATTCTCGGCCACTCCAAATGCTGCCCCAAAGGGCAACGGCGATAGCCATAACCACCCGGGAGACAGCAAAAAGCTGCGTGCCTACTGCGCTGCTTGATTGCCAACACAACGCGTTTTCTCCCTCGTGTTTTCTATGGAGACACCAAGACAACGCGCCTTTCATCACCACATGGGCTATCCTGTTGGCAAAACAACGCGTCGCAGACCCCTCCCCCCACTGTCAGGTACCCTATACAACGTGTTCTCGACCCCCACCTGGGCTACCAGGCTCGCAAGATAATACGTCGCAGACCCCTCCCCCAAATGTCAGGTACCCTATACAACGCGTTCTCGACCCCCACCTGCGCTACCAGGCTCGCAAGACAACGCGGTGTCGCACCCTCCCCACACCCGAAAACACCCCGCTCCGGGAAAAAATACGCCATCTGCGCCCATGCGTATGCGATAACTGCGTAAGGTGTGAACCCAGGCGCCCACCACCCCGGAGCAAACGATGGCCCTCACGAAGCGCGACAGCCTCTTCATTCGCCAAGCACAACGCGCGAGCCAACGCGCGGCAGAGTTGCGCGCTGTCGATGCAACCGCCGACGCGGTGTTTGCCGAGCTAGACCTGCAAACCGAGGCGCTCCTAGCCGCCTCGCGCGCCGTCGTGCGAGAGATGCTCGATGACCCTAGCTTGCGCGCCGCGCGGGATGCGGCCGTGCATGCGCTGCGCAGCGCGTTGCGGGCCCGCCTTGCCCGGTTCGCGAGTGAATTGGTGCTGCACACTACCGATGAGCACGGCAACCTCAGCGACCCCGACACCGCCGCTTATGGGCAGGCGCTCCTCGACCGCTGGACACCACGGGGCGGCACGAGCAACCTCCCGGACACGCCGGATGCGCTGGTTTTGGCTACGCAGAACGTCATCGCAAGCATGGCCAGCATCCCCTGGGCGGCGGCGGCGGCGGCGCGGCTCGAACCGTTGGTGACGGCGGTAGAGCACGCCAGCGCGGCCGTGCGCAGCGAAGCGGCGGCCCTCGCGTTGGCCTACTCCGAGCGCGACGCTGCACGCGCGCGCGCCAACCGGGTCGCCGCGGCGGCACGCGCCTATTGCAGCTTTGTCGAAGCGTGGCGGCCGGAGCTGGGCGTGACGCTGCGGGACGTGTTTCCGGCGGCGGAGCGGCCCCGCGCACGCAGCAAAGCCGTTGCGTTGGACGAAGCGGACGCGCCGGCCATCGAAGACGAAAGCCACGCCGATTGAGCGCACTTACGCAAAACCTGCGCCCCGTTCAACCGTTATAATGGCGGTAGCCGTGGTGGTTTCGGTCCTCGCAAATAAACGAGAGATTTGCGCTATACATATCAATATAACGTCCAAATACTTCGTCGCAGTCCCAAGCGCCATAATGCACCACAATACCCAGCCCGCCCGCATCGAGGTAGCCCTGCAGGTCGCCGTGCTCCCACCAGTCGGGCTCCGTAGAGAACGACTCGAACGTGCCACCGGCAAACGCCTCTGCGCCACGGGCCGTATTTTTCGCCATGCAGTCCATCCCCCGCGCGCGTGCCTGCGCGCATAACGCGCCAGTATAAGCGATGGCTTCCTCCTCGGTGACCGAGAAGCCATAAGCCTGCCGGTTTTGCGCGTCAAAGGCCCAATCCATATTGTCGAACTCGACCCCATCACAGCCCGCTGCCGCAAACGCGTCCAGTCGCGCCTCCATAACGGCGAGTACACCCGTATCCACGGCGTCGACGAAGTACTCGCCCTCCCATGCACCCCACGCTTCTGCGACACAATACGGCGCCATCGCGGCATAATCCGCGCGCCAATCCTCGCAGGTGCCCACGCTCATATAGCAGCCGACAGTGTTTCCTTTCGCATGAATCGCGGGGATAGCATCGCGGACCTTCGGCGCAGCGGGGTCCACCAGCACATAGCAGCCCTGCGCATTGTCAAGAATCGAAGAGAGGGAGTCAGGTTGGAAGTGCTCCTGGTAGGCTTGGTTCCAAACACATACACCGTCTGACGTTGGCTTCTCACGTTTGCAGGCAACAAGGGGAAACAGAAGGACAAACGGGCGCATCGCCACCTCCGGCACCCGCCTAGGATAACGCGTTCCAAGCCATGTACGCTGGCCTGGCCGCGCGACGCCGCAATTCCGTCGACATCGCACACTTGGCGCCCGTGTGTGTATTTTTTTTGACTTCCGCAATGTTGGTCGAACACAATCGGGTGTACGGGGAGCGGCGAATGATGCGTGAAGCTGCCGTTGGTCTCTATTCCAAAGCAACACGCGCCACCCCACGCTGACAACAACCTGAAAATCAACGCAATGCGCGAATATACAAGCTATACTGATGAGCCAACACATCCTCCGCAAACCCACTGCACACTTCGCCAACCGCCAGCCACGCACACGATGTTAGGTCCCGTGGGCCCCCTCCCCGGAGCCCCCCGATGTCCGCAGAGCCCGCGTCCTCCGAACCCGCCTCCCCCACAACTGCGTCGCTGCTGTCTACGGCGGTCGGCCGGCTGCGCGCAGTCAGCGCCATCGAAGGCCTAAGCTACGTGCTGCTCGTGTTTGTGGCTATGCCGCTCAAGTACGGCTTCGACATGCCGCAGTTTGTACGGGTAATGGGAATGGCCCATGGCGTGCTGTTTATCGCTTTTTCCTTGGCCCTCGTGCTCGCATGGCGCGAGCGCGGCTGGGGCGTCGGCCGACCGAGCGGGCTCATGGCGTGGTCACTCTTGCCGCTGGGCGCGCTGCAGATTGAGCGCTTGCTGCGCCACGAGGAATAAGCGCTCCCCGCGCACCGCGTCCCCGCCGCGCATCGCGGATTGGGCGATGTTCGGTTGGTGTGCAGGTCCACACGACGCCGTTCGCGGCCAACGTCGACGGTTTTTGTTGTGCATGGCACACGGCTGGCCGAACACCATCGGATTTGTGAAACACGCCGGAAGACCAGCGAACCCGTCGCTTTTCTCGACTCCCCACAAACAAGCACGCAAACCAACCGCCCAACGCACACCAGCGCGTGCCCCGTGCGGCAACCGCCGCAGCCAACATACAAAAGGGGCGCCGGATTTGTATTGGGAACGCGGAATCGCCTGCACATCGCGCGCCCAATGGGCAATGGAACACTTGGCACGTACTTGCATCGCGAGACGCCATCCGATACTGTAGGCCATCGGATAGCCGTCCCCACCGTCCTTTTACGCGCCCGTTGCAGGCCCGAATCGCGTGGACAGGAGCGCGCCGCCCCTCCACAACCGCCAAGGATTTCGCCATGCGCCCACGCCACTTGCTCGCCCTCATCGTCTTCTCTGGCGACAGCGCGTGCGGCAGCGGCAAAGAAGGCACGCCCTCCCGCGCCGAAGCGGCCGACGACACGGCCGTCGACACCGCACAACCGGACGACGACGCCCCACCGGTGGACACCGACACGGCCACCCCCACCACCGTCGAAGCCACGCCCGCCGTGCTCGAACGCGGCGAGACCGACCCCCGCTGCCCGTTCGCGGTCACGGTGCAGCTCACCGCGGTCGGCGACGAAGCGCCCGGCGCCGCCACCCTCACCGCGCCCCCTGGCTGGTCCACCGACGCTCTGCCGCCCCTCGCGGCCGGCGCCACCGTGCCCCTCACCTTCTATTGGGACGGCACGCAAAACAACCCCGCCGGTGCGTTGGTTATTGCATTCGAACACGCAGACAGCGTCACTGTAGACATTCACGCGACACCCGCCATACCCACCACCCAACTCGACCTCGACTTGTCGCCGCGCACCGACGCCAACCTCCTGCTGGCCGTCGACCGAAGCTGCAACATGGACGACATGGCCCGTTTGGCGCCCCACTGGCCCGTCCTGCGCGACCAGCTCCGCGACGCGGGCATCTCGCTGCGAATGGCTGCCGTCGTCGAAGACGACGCCTGCGTATTGGGCGATTCTATCGTGCTCGACGACACCCTCGACGACGATACCTTCCGCGCTAATTTGTGGACCCAACAGAACTGGGCGGGCGAGTGGGGTTGGTACACCGAGCAGCTCCTCGACTTGTCCGCGCGCGCGCTCGAAGCAGATTGCAACGCGGCGCTCGTCGCCGCCGACGCGCCGCTCCACGTCCTCGCCTTCTCCGACGAGCCCGACCAAAGCGACGACGACTGGAGCGTTTACGTCGCACGCATGCAAGCGCGCACCGAACCCGGCGTGCCCCTCACGGTCCACGGCATTGGCGGCGGCGTGTCCGCGACGTGCGCGGCGATGCACTATTCCGGCGTCATCGAGGCTACCGAGGCCACCGCGGGCGTCTTCCTCGACTTCTGCACCGATGACTGGGCCGCCGGCCTCACCAACCTTGCCGCAGGCATCGCCGAGGCCGGCCGGCGCGTCGTGTTGCACGAGCTGGTCGATGATGCCGCGTCCATCACCGTCCGCCAAGGCGGCGTCGCGCGCACCGGCTGGACCTACGCCGACGGCATCCTCACACTGCCCCAAGACGTCGACCTGACCGGCTCTGTGGCCGTGGAAGTCGTGCACGCGCCGAGCTGCGGGGCGGACTGAGCACGGCGCGGCTTGTTTGGGAGCCACTGTATTCCGGTCGCGTGCGCCCTGCCGACAGCCGACCCAATATAGGCGGCGGTCTGATTTGAAATGCCTGCCGCGAGGCCGCCCGACCAACTTCGCGTTTGTGGGGAACGACCCCATCCAAGCACGCCCTCGCTGCAACGGACCATCGGAGACACCTGGCCCTCCGGTCAAGGTCGGAGGAGGGCATCCGGGCCCTCCGGTCGGGGTGGAGACACGCAATTCTACGCGGTTCTGCGCGTCGGAAGCCCCACCACGCCCTCCCCTCGGGGGTCTCCCAGCGGCGAGACCTTGGGCTCGCCGCAGCCGCGGAGACCCCGGCTCCGCGGCGCGCCAAAGACCAACGGGCTTTGGCGCCCCTCTCTTTATCGCCAAAGGCCGGCAATCAAAAAAGGCAAACAAATATAATGCCGAAACCCCAACAAAAGGAGCCAAGCCGACGCGTGTATTATCCCCTCCCCGCGACGAAGATGCCGACAACGCGCCCCCTGCCTTCGGGTCTCGCAGCGATTTGTCAAATCGGACCGCGCGCAATGAGAATCCAAAGCAGGGCGGCACGCGTGCGCTCCAACGATAGCAACCATACGTTGGGCGGGGGCACGGGGACGCGCCCGCTGGCACCTCGCCCTATCGACGAAGAACGCAAGCGAGGACACACGCGGCGGATGCACAAAACGTAGAGGCGCACCACCAGACCTACGTTCTCGCGCAACCATCATATTTCCTGATCGAAATATTCCGCAGGGGGTTGACTCCCCACCCGCACGCGGTGCTATAGGTTGGGAACAGCAGGAGGTACAATGATGAAACCGCACGAAGGCTCAACCTCTGTCGACACCCACGCAATGTTGGTCACGGTCGTGATTTCGCTGCTCGCGCCTTCTCTTGGAACCGGCTGCCGCGTCTCGGGCAGCAAGGACGCCGCCACAGACGCGGACTGCGACTTGGTGGAGGCCTTCCTCGACGACGACCGCGACGGATTCGGCAAGGGGCCCGCCGCCACGGTCTGCGCCGATGCCGTCGAGTTGCTGCACATGGCCACCGTGGCAGGCGATTGCGATGACGCCCGCTCTACGGTGTATCCGGGTGCCGAAGAAGCCTGCGACGGCCGAGACAACGACTGCGACGGTCTGATTGACGACGATGACCCCCAACTCGTGCCGATTGGGCCAGAAGCCAATACAGCGTGGCCGGATGCGGATGGCGACCTCTTTGGCGACGCCAACCTCCCCACAGCCGTCTGCAAACAGCTCCCCAGCGGCTTTGTGGACAACTCCCGGGACTGCGACGACTCCCTGGCCTCGGTCAACCCCGATGGATTGGAGATTTGTAATGGGCTGGACGACGACTGCGATGGAAAGGTCGATGACGCGGACTCTTCCCTCACAGGCGAGCTGCCGTACCTTGCATACGAGGACAGAGACCGCGACGGCTTCGGCGTGGCCTCGAGT
This sequence comes from uncultured Enterobacterales bacterium, assembly GCA_964502005.1. Taxonomy (GTDB): domain Bacteria; phylum Myxococcota_A; class UBA796; order UBA796; family UBA2385; genus CAJWOS01. The sequence continues at coordinate 5,801 of CAZCUX010000051.1, read as the reverse complement.
GAATCGCGCCGTTGCGCTGTTACAGTGGGATACGTCGACAACCTCGACGGCGGCGAAGACTGCGATGACACAGACGGGCGTGTTTATCCAGGCGCGCCGGAGCAATGCAACCGTTTCGACGCCGACTGCGACGGCATTTCTGGCTACTACGACCCCGATGTCGACCCCTCATTGTTCTCACCTTGGTACTATGATGGCGACAACGACGGATATGGAGACACGTCACAGGTCAGCTATGCTTGTATGAGGCCCACCCACTACGAAAGCATCGGCGGCGACTGTGATGACACGAACTACTTGGTAAACCCCAGCGAAGATGAAGTCTGCAACGACATCGACGACAATTGCAATGGACTGGTCGACGACGAAGACCCCGCGTTGGTGGTGGGATACGACGGGATTTTGTCATGGCCCGACGCCGATGGAGATGGCTATGGCGACGCTTCGGCGTCACCCGTCGACGCGTGTGAGGTGCCGGTTGGCTTCGCTGCGCTCATCGACGACTGCGACGACGCTTCTCGCGATGTGCGGCCGAGCGCCGACGAGGTCTGCGACAATGGCGTCGACGACAACTGTGATGGGCTGGTGGACGACTGCACGCCGCTCAACTGGCACGTTCTCGAGTGGAGCGGCTCGACACCCATCAAGCCCGTAGCGGGCCAAGATTGGTCACAACTCGGACGCTATTACTTATCGAGTGGTGACATCAACGGCGACGGCCTGACCGACATCTTTACAATGACCGATGACCCGGGCTACGACACCGCTTATATCCACTATGGTACCGCTTCTTGGGCCACGGAATGGTCCACACCTTCCGTCATCCTCACCGATACGACGGTCGACGGCGCATTTATCGTCGGCGACTTCGACGCGGACGGCTATGACGACATCGCGCTCGCCGAGCAGAGCACTTCCTCCCCCAGCGACTTCACCATTATTGCCGGCAGCCCCACACTGACGGGAAGCACCACCACATCGGCATTGTTGTCGTCCGGGGACGCTCTACTCTTCGCCGATTCCACCGCAGGCATCGGAATTTCGAGTGTGGGTCCGGCCGGTGACTTGAACAACGATGGTTATGACGACCTCTGGCTATACGGCTATGACTCCCGTTATACCGCGGATGGCGTGTGGCTGCTCCTGGGGACCTCATCCGTAAGCAGCCTCCAGACCGACCATCTCGACCACACTGCGGCATTTTTGGAGGAGCCAAACTATAACTGTGCCTTCTATTCCGACGGCGACGAGCTGTCGTTTGGGGACCTCGACGGTGACGGCCTCAGCGACGCCGTTTGGGGCTGCGAGCGGGACGACCGCGATGGAACGGATGTCGGGCAGGTCTACGCGTGGATGGATGTTTTGGGCGAAAGCGCCTCGCGGGGCGGCCTCCCTATCAGCTACGACCTCCGCGTGGGCACCCGAGACCCCTCCGTGGTCGATCGCCTGGGCGACCTCGCGCAAGTCGTGGGTGACGTAGACAACGATGGTTACGACGACCTCTTTCTTGGAGCCGACGTCATCTGGACCGCCACCCCCGTCCCCGCTGGCGGCTGGTTGTTCTATGGTTCAGCCGACCTCGTTGGGCAGGTGGACGTCGAAGACGCCGATGTGACGATGTCTTCGGCCTCGTATATCGCCTATAACTACAACCCAGCCCGCGGCGACGTCAACGGCGACGGCATCGAGGACTTCATCATCAGCGCACTCGGCGAAGACACCACGACGTTCGCGAATGACATCGGCGGCGCGGTCATTATGTTTGAAGGCGGCACGCGTCTTACGGGCACCATCGATGTCATGACGGACGGCGACTGGCGCGTATACGGCGAATGGGAAACCATGTCCGCGCCCGACCGCGTTGTGGTGGGCGACGTCGACGGCAGCGGCGCCCCCGACCTCGTATTCACGAGCCCGCTTCACTTTGACAGTTGGGCGCGGGACGGTGCATTGTTCGTATTGCCCGACTTCGCGCAGTAGCAAGGGGGTCGCGGGTTTCCAACCCTGCATGGGCTTGGTATCCGGCGCTCCCGGAAATCAATGAACGCCCGGGCCCGCGTGGAACGGCACGCGGGTCCGCAATACGGCATATGCAATCTATGCCGAGGTGTATGTTTTTGACTTCCGCAACGTTGGTCGAACACAATCGGGTGTCTGGAAAACGGCATCTTGCGCGCGAGGCCGCCGCCGCTGTCCGCTCCCAAACCTTATCCGCCAACGGCACCCGCCCATGGCGATACGGCGGGTGACAATAGGCTATCGGGCAACACTGCGCCCCCGGTCGTGGTCCGGAGACGTCTCCGCACTCCATCCCGAGACCCCGGTCAGGTCTCCCGCTCGAAGATGAGCGTTTCGCCAGGCAAAGGAGCCCAAAGCAAAAACGTAACAGAGAGGCAGATAAGCTGAATCAGCGCCATAAGGATGTTGACCTTCGGCGGCAGCACCGAATTGAGGCGATAGCCAGCATCGTTCATCTCTTGGATGGCAACCTGCAGCTTCATCTTTTGATCGGAAAATGCGCCGATGATGCCACCGGTGTACATGACCGCGATCACCTTGCATTCAATTTGGCCCGTAGGCTTACTTGCGGTTTGTTCGGACATTGTGTTCTCCTGCCGAGTTCGAGCCCGCAGTAGCAAGCCGTACGACAGCGTGCAAGTCGATCGGACAAAGATGATCGTCCCGCCCTGGCCCATCCCCGCGATTTGGGGGCCGGAACGTAGGACGGCGTTCGACGTTAGCAGTAGCCCATCGTTGCTTGGGCCAACATTGCTCGGAACGCCCGTCCAAACCACAACGCATGCAACCCATACAGACGTGTCTGTTTTTGACTTCCGCAATGTTGGTCGAACACAATCGGGTGTCTGGGAAACGGCAACTTGCGCGCGAGGCCGCCGCCGCTCTCCGCTCCCAAACCTTATCCGCCAACGGCACCCGCCCATGGCGATACGGCGGGTGCCAATGGGCTACCGGGCACACCTGGCACCGAGCTTATGCGGCTTTGGGTCCTGACCATAGCGAAAATATGGCGTTTATGCGAATTTGTGCGCCATTGCGACGATGCCACAACAATACGTGCCCACACACGGTGACCGTGCTACCGCAAGGGAGAGGAGTTCAAATGATCGAACAGATTTCCGTTGCCAACCTAGGCACCTACTCGGACAAACAAGCAACATTGACCGGATTGAAGGCCGTCAACTTCGTGTACGGGCCAAACGGAGCTGGCAAGAGTACCATCGCGCGTACATGTGCTGAAGGTAATCCAAAGCGTGTTTCGTGGAAGGGACCGACCACGGATGTTGTAGTCTACAGCCGAGATTTCGTTCAACGGAACTTTGACAAGTCGGAAGAGATCCCCGGTGTATTCACATTGGGCGAGGAGAACGTCGAGAACAAGAGGAAGATTGCGAACCTGAAGGAGGCCTGCGACAAAAATTCGAAGAAGCTGAAAGACCTTGTCGAAAACATCCAAACGACAAAAGACCGATCCAAAGCCGTGAATGAAACCATGATAGAACAGGCCTGGAACATCAAGGCTTCTATCGAGCAGAAACAGCCACTCTTCCGGGAGGCGCTCAAGGGGTCACACCGCAATAGGAGCGTGTTCTTCAACACAATGCAAGATATATGGAGGGCACACACCACAGGAACACCTACCAAGGATTGGGACACGCTCGTCGCGGACCTCACCAGTGTTTTCCAGACCGATCCGAAGCCGATGCCACTGCCAAGCGAACTTGACTGTGCCAAAGCTGACCTTCTTGCGAAGTCTCCGGATATCGCGCTGCAGATAGCCGGCGGCAAGGACTCTGTGCTGGCCACGGTGGTCGATCAATTGGCCATTCGCGATTGGGTTGCGCAGGGCCGTCATCACCACAAAGGACTGGGTGAAAAGGTCTGCCCGTTTTGCCAGCAGGGTACTCTCCCCTCGCTTTCCGATGAGCTAAACAAACTATTCAGCAATGAGTACAACGAGTGGGTAGGGCGGCTTCGGAAACTCTATTTAGACTACCAAAAACAGTGTGGAATCCTCGCTGAAGTTGGCAGCCGTATTCTATATGAAGTGGAGGGTGAACCCGAGGCAGACGCAATTTCCGCGAGACTCGACAGCATATACGCGGTCGGCCGGGTAAACCTGAGCCGGATTCAGCAGAAGGTTGACAATCCTACGTCCAATGTCGATTTGGACTCGCTTGCAGGCTTAGTCGGTCAAGTCCAACAGGACCTCGCCGCGATCAAATATAGGAGAGAGAAGCACAATCATCTTGTGGCGACCCTCAAGGAATCACGTTCGACGATTGCGATAGACGCCAAGACCTACATGGCTGTCGTCGAACTCAACTCTGTATTTGAAAGCCATCAGGCTTTACGAAAGCCTATTGATGCTAGACTATTAGGAATGAGCAAAGGGGAGGAACAGCTAAAAGCCGATATTATGGTCGCCCAAGAGGAGATTTCGACGCTCGAACGGGTCAGTGTGAGTACACAGCCTACCGTCCAAGACATCAACAAAATGCTCTCAAGTTTCGGATTCACGAGTTTCAGTCTACAGTCTGTCAGCGACCAAAACACCTATAGACTGGTTCGGAAGGACGGCACCGACGCGCTCGGCACACTGAGCGAAGGCGAAAAGGCCTTTGTCACGTTCCTCTACTTCTTTCACATTCTCCGGGGAAGTCTGAAGGACTCAGGAGTGACCAACGATCGTGTGGTGGTCATCGACGACCCAGTGACTAGCCTCGACAGCGACGTCCTGTTTGTAGTGAGCGCTCTCGTTCGAGACATCGTGCGCATGGTGGGCACAGACGACTCACAAGTCCAACAACTTATAGTTCTGACCCACAACGTTTACTTCCATAAAGAGGTGACGTTCTCCGTCAAGCGGAACGGCAAAATCCCCTTCTCGAACGAGACTTTCTGGCGGATCGAAAAGCGAGGCGGCGTGTCGCGAATCATTGAATGTCCGGAAAACCCTGTCAGTACCTCCTACGAAATGCTTTGGAAGTCACTACAAACTGGAACCGATGAAGTTGCACTGCAGAACGTGATGCGACGAATTCTCGAACGATACTTCATGATACTGGGTAAAGTCCCGAAGGAGGAAGTCATTGCACAGTTTGAGGGACCGGATCGCTTTATTTGCCAGTCACTATTCTCCTGGCTCAATGATGGCTCCCATAGCGTGCTCGACGAGATGTTCGTGTCTCACTATGATTCCACTGCCGATCGGTATCATGAGGTATTTCGCATGGTATTCGAGAAACTAAACCACGCCGCCCATTACAAAATGATGATGGCCGGGAAACTCGAACTTCAAGCCCCAGATGGCACAGGAACGGCGTGAGCGATGACGCCCAACGCCAACATACCCGCCCCAACCCGCGCACAAACCCCCAAAAAACACAACAATTACGCAACCGCCCACCCAAACAGCCGGTCACATGGCAATCCTATTCACTTTGGGAGCCCACTTCCCGCAACGGGGTCCGGTAATCGGCATTGCCAGCAGCCTACCGATGTTCAGCCCAACATTGCACGGCACGCCCGTCCAAACCACAACGCATGCAACCCATACAGACGTGTCTGTTTTTGACTTCCGCAATGTTGGTCGAACACAATCGGGTGTCTGGGAAACGGCAACTTGCGCGCGAGGCCGCCGCCGCTCTCCGCTCCCAAACCTTATCCGCCAACGGCACCCGCCCATGGCGATACGGCGGGTGCCAATGGGCTACCGGGCACACCTGGCACCCCAACCCGACACCCCGGTCAAGGTCCCGATTCGTCTCGGCACCCCAACC
>CAZCUX010000050.1:0-22263 GCA_964502005.1 uncultured Enterobacterales bacterium | reverse complement strand
TCATCCAAAAAGTCGAACGACCTTTGACCTCTGCGCATGAGTTCATCCAACAAGGTCGAACGTGCTTTGACCTCTGTGGTTGAGCTCATCCAAAACCTGTCGTCCAACCCTCGCCCTCGCCCTACGCGACCTCCCCGGTTGTCCACCCCCGCCCCGCACCACCATCCCCCAAACCGGAGCGCGCCCCTGCAGATACGCGTAGCCGTCGCCCCCGCGTTCGGAGTGCACGAAAGGTTGGTTGTTTTGGCTTCCGCAACGTTGGGCGGTGGCAATCGGTTGGTTGGTACACGGCAGCCAACACGGGAGGCGGCCGCAACGACACCCGCGCCAGCGCCCGACCTCGCCAGTCAGGCGCACCACGACCACCATAGGGTTCCCCAAATGGCAACCGCGGAAGCCAAAAACAGAAGGCGGGGCGCAAATATCGCGTCGGGAGAACCGGTAAGGCGCTACGGAAGCGCCAATGGAGTGCCGGGGACCCAGGTCTCCGCCCCCACCGGCGCCTCGGGTTGCGCCCGGCAAGCGCGCCCGCGCCGCGCGGCGCACTGTCGCAGCAACCGGTATGCCGCGGGGGGCGGGTCTTCTCGGCCAACCCACGGCCCCCGCCGACCCACCGCCGGCGCGGTCGCCGTCGCCGCCATCGAACCGCGGTTGCGCCACACCGTCTGCACGGCGCACGCGCTGGGGCCGCTTCCCACCGCGCTGCCGGAGACCCCCTCGCGCCGCGCCCCCTTTCCGCACGACGCCCGCGCCCACCGCCAAAGCAGACTGAAGCTGCGAGGGCGCGTCAGGGCGTCGGGCAGCTTCCCCAGACTGGGCGGGGCTCGGTCCAGGAGTCGGCGAATTCGTCGAAGTTGGACGGCTCACTGGGAATCAGGCTCACACACCATCCACGCAAGTCCTGGTTGAAGGCCTTGGCGACGAGGAACATCGAGTTCATCGACGTGACGCGGCTCGTGTCCCAGCCGCCGATGTCTTGGTTGAAGGCGTAGGCGGAGGAGAACATCGAGTCCATCGACGTGACGCTGCCCGTGTCCCAGCCGCCGATGTCCTGGTTGAAGGCGTCGGCGCCGAAGAACATGCCTTTCATGTTGTTGACACTGCCCGTGTCCCAGTTGCCGATGTCTTGGTTGAAGGCTTCGGCGCCAATGAACATCCAACCCATGTCGGTGACATTGCTCGTGTCCCAGCCGCCAATGTCCTGGTTGAAGGCTTGGGAGCCGAGCATCGCGCTCATGTCTGTGACACGGCTCGTGTCCCAGCTGCCGATGTCCTGGTTGAAGGCGTAGGCGTTATCGAACATGCTCCGCATGTTGGTGACGCTGCCCGTGTCCCAGCCGCCGATGTCCTGGTTGAAGACCATCGCCCACTCGAACAGGGCGCTCATGTCCGTGACGCTGCCCGTGTCCCAGCCGCCGATGTCCTGGTTGAAGGCGTAGGCGTAGGCGAACATGTTGCTCATGTTGGTGACGCTGCCCGTGTCCCAGCCGCCGATGTCCTGGTTGAAGACGGAGGCGTAGTTGAACATTGCGCTCATGGTCGTGACGCTGCCTGTGTCCCAGCTGCCGATGTCCTGGTTGAAGGCGGAGGCGTAGCCGAACATGTTGCTCATGTCCCTGACGCTGCCCGTGTCCCAGCTGCCGATGTCCTGGTCGAAGGTGACGGAGCCGAAGAACATCGCGCGCATATCCCTCACGCTGCGCGTGTCCCAGCTGCCGATGTCCTGGTTGAAGGCGTAGGCGTAGGCGAACATGCCATACATGTTGGTGACACTGCTCGTGTCCCAGCTGCCGATGTCCTGGTTGAATTCGCGGGCGTCGTAGAACAAGCGCCTCATGCTCGTGACGTCACTCGTACAGGCAGACGCCCAGTCACTTGCGCCGAAATCCAGGCCTCGAAGCCCCTCACCATCGTATTTTGTGTACGTCGTCGTCCCCACCACCCCCGTCGCGCCGACCGCTACACCGGGGCAGCGGACCGTGACACCATTGCTGTCCAGGTAGAACCCGTCTCCTTCCGGGTCGCCGTAGGAGCCTCCGCCCGAATCGCCCCCGGTGTCGCCGCCGGAGTCGCCGCCAGAATCGCCGCCGGAGTCGCCGCCAGAGTCGCCGCCAGAGTCGCCGCCAGAATCGCCGCTGGAGTCGCCACCAGAATCGCCGCCAGCGTCACCGCCAGCGTCACCGCCAGCGTCACCACCTGACTTCTCGGAGCAGGCCGTTGCCAACAGTACCCACGCAATCTGCGCCACGCGCCAACGTTGTAGTGTAGCCATCATCACTCCCTGTAAGTAGGACAAACTAACCGTTCTATTTCCGTTCGGCTGCTGCCGAAGAGCACTTTCACGGACACTTCGGCCCGCGACGGACAAAAAGACAACACTCGCTCCGCTACATTGGGCAGCTACGGCCCCCAACGCCCAACCTGGGGCCCCCGCGTGGTAGGATCGCTGTCCCATGGATCCCACCCCTCAGGCTCCCGATCCCCCCGCGCGCGCCAACGGCGCCGGCCGGCGCGTGCTCGCGCTGACCACCATCGTGCTGCTATCTGCGTTTACCGCCTCCTTTGCAGCCGGCACCGCGTTCGGCTTCACCGATGAAGCGGCGCTGCAAGCCTGGCTCCTCCACGACGAGCGCGGTCGTGCCGCCCTGTGCGCGCTGCTCCTCGTCCTGCTCGTCGGCGACCTCATCCTGCCCGTGCCATCCAGCGTGGTGATGTCGGTCTCCGGGATGGCATTCGGCGTCGTCGGCGGCACCATCCTCAATGGCGTAGGCAGCGTGTGCGGCGCGCTCCTCGGGTACTGGCTCTGCCGGCGTTTCGGCGCGAAGGCCTTCGCACGCTTGGTCGGCAGCCAAGACCTGCCCCACCTGCGCGCCCAATTCGAAACGCGCGGTTCATGGGTGGTTCTTGCCAGCCGCGCGGTCCCTATGGTCACCGAGACGGTGAGCTGCTTGGCCGGTCTGCTTCGAATGCCGGCCCCGCAGTTCCTCGGGCTCACGGTGGCCGGCAGTGTGCCGCTCGGCGCGGTGTACGCCTGGGCGGGTGCCGAGCTCGGTGCGCGCGCAGGCGTCGGCGGGCCGGTCGTCGTGGCTCTGGTCCTGCCGCTGCTGGGCTACGCGGGCTGGAGACGCAGCCCGCACGCCCGTGGCGGCTCCGACCCGCCGGGGCAAGGCTGACGGGCCCCCCCTGCACCGCAGCGACCTGCCCGGCGCCCCGCGAGAACGGGGGCGCTCAGGCACTTCGAAGCGCACCAACAGACCGTTCAGCGGGCTTCTTGGGGCACGAACTCGAAGGTCGGCGCCGCCTTGGTGCCCGCCTCGGGTCCGTCAACCTCCGTGCAGGCCAAGAACGCGAGGCGCAGGGTGAACATCAGCCCGATGGCATCCCGAAGCGACGCGGGCGCGCCGTTGGTCGCGTTGTGGAGCGCGGCCAGCAGCGACGAATAGGCCCGGTTGGCGGCGCTCACGCGGTACCAAGCCGGGCTGCCCACCGTGTAGTCCGAGAGGTGCTTGTTGGCCGCCAGCGGCAGCACGCCGTTCGGGTCCAGCGGCACCAAGTCGCCGGAGTACGAAAAGCCCCCTGGTGATTGGGGGTCCCGCCGCAGCCGGCGTCCTTGTACGATTTCCGCGAACCGGTAGTAGTGCGCGGGAGCGCCCTCGGGGTCGAGGGGGTTGCGTCCAGACCCCTCGCCTTGCTGCACGATGAGGCGCAGCGCACGGGTCGCGGTCTCGACGTTGGTGATGGGAAACAGCGCATCGGGTGGATAGCCCGCGCCGACCACCTGCCGAGAGGGGTCCCCCACGAACGCGGCGTCGCCCAGCTCCGCTAGCTTCTCGATGATGGCCTCGTAGAACTCCCCAATCGTGCCAAATTCTTCGGCTTGGGGGGCGGATTTGCGGAGCGCAGTGCGGGGGAAGGACTGGGGGTCCTCCGGCTCCTCAATCTCCATGAACACGTCCTTCACCAGCCGGCGAGAGAGGGGCTCGAGGGAGACCTCCAAGTCGGGCCGAACGCCCATCGGGAGGTGGCCGGGGTATCGGGGCACAAAGCGGGGCTGGTCGATGGCCGGCGAGCCGCCGATGGCGTTGAGCACGTTGCAGGCAATCATCATGTGGAGCATCTCCTCCATGACCACACTGCGGATGATGCCCGCGACCTCCGTGTTCTCGCCGGGCGCGATGGAGTAGAACGCCGTCAGGTACGGTGGGAGCGTGGCGTGCTCCAGCTCGATGGCGCTCTGGAGCCACGGGTACAGCTCGCGCGCGTGGCCTGCGGAGCGGATGGATTGAAACGTGCTTCGGGGAAGGGTGAGCATAGGGCCTCCTCAAGACTCGCCGCGGGCGCGCTGAAGTGTGCTGTAGAACCGAGACTTGCCTTCGATGACCCGCTCGCTGACGGAGCCCGGTTGGGCCGCCCGCTCTTGGTGCGCCGCAGCGACCGCCGCGCGGGCCTGCGCGCCGTGGTCGGCCGCAGACGCGACCTCCGCCGGCCGCGCCGCGTCGTCAAAGTGGGCAAGATCACCGTCGTGGTCGCCTTCCCCGAGCTGCCGCAGCCAACGCAGCACCGTCTCCCGCCGCGGCCCGCTGAGGTCGCGGGTGACCGGCATGTGGTTGGGGTGCTCGATGGGCAGCGCGAAGCCCATCTCCATGACGTGCGCCATCCGCAGCACGGCGTTGCGGTCGCCGAGGTCGACCAGCATCCGGCTCATGATGGGGTACAGGTTGGCGTATTGCTGCATCCAGTCCTGGATGTCGGCCCACTTCGGCCGCGCGGGCACCGCAGCGGCATCGTGCAGGAGCAGCGCGAGCACATCAAACTGCTGCGCCACGACCGGCTCTTCCACGAAGGTCGGCTGGAGGACATAGAGCTGCCCTTCGATATAGCCGCGCGGGTTGCCGGGGTCGGAGGTGCCGAGCGACTGCACTGCGAGGCCCTGGTGGTTGGTGGTCACGGGCGCGGGGATTTGCAGCGCGGAGACGGGCGTGTTGGCGACCGGAATTGGCGCGGACGGCGCGTCGTACTCGTTGGAGGGGCCGCCGCCCAGGTCCGCCATCGGCGGCCCCGCGCGGAGCGTCACCGCTTCGTCGGCCAGTGGCTTGCCATACTGCGCCGCCCAAATGTGGATAGCGCCGGTCTCGCCCGCGTCGAGGCGCTGCACAAAGTTGTCCACCCGCAAGAACCGACCCTTGGGCGACTCGCGGATGAGCACCCGAGAGTCGGCAGGGAACGTCGAAGACAGCGCGCCTGGGCGACCAAGCACGGCGAGCGGGTGGTCGCCAATAAGCGCCCGCGCTTGGGGGTCGAGCGTAGCTTGGAAGATGGCGGCGTCGGTTTCTAGAAAACCGGGCGCAAGATAAGGGATGGTGCCGATGGAGTGGTACTGTTCGGGCGTCAGGACTTGGCCCTCTTGAATCGACGCGTCCAGGAGGACCGCCAGACGCAGCTCTCCCAAGTCGGCGAAGGGGCCGCGGGCACCCTCGAGGGGCAATGCGTTGGCGAGGTCCGCCAGCACGGTGCTCCCATCGACCCGGCAGTCGAAGAAGTTGAAGCCGGCCGCGGTCGACACGCCATTCGAAGCGACCATGCGCCGACCGAGCACAAAGGTGTCCGGCTCGCCTTCGAGCGCTGGGCCGATGACGCCGCTCACCATACCATACGTGAAGTCGTCTTTATTGGTTGCATTGGCATAGCCATAGGTGGTGAGTCGAATCGACAAGCGCCCCTCTTGGCTGGCCTGCTGTAGCTCGCGCGCAATCCGCGACTGCTTCGCCCGGTGTGCCCACTGCACCTCGGTAAGCGACGACGGGAACACCGCCGAGGCACCGCTGTCAGACGACTTTTTGAGCGTACGCCCAAAGTACAAGTCGCGGAATGCGGCCGGGAGGTACTCCGCGCGCATCCACGAAGGGCCCCGCTCCGGCACGAGCCGAACGCCCATGCCCCAAATCTGGCTGCAGAGCTGCCACTGGGGGTCGATGTCGACGAGCTTGCCCGGGCTGCGCCCCTCCGCGCCGAGCACCTGCGCACCGATGATGGGGTCTTCATCTTGGCTGCGCACCACCTGACCATCGCCATAGACGACACTCTGGACCACACAGCCCGACAGACGAAACGCGCCAGAGCCGCGCGGGTTCCACCAGCCATTCCAGATTGTCTGCGGCGCGCCATTCACCAACACTTGCTTTTGAAAGTCCTGGAAGCGCTCCTCGAAGTCTTGGTTCGAGAAGTGCCGAACATCGTTGTTGACGGTGGAAACATCGGCCTGGAACTGACCATGGAAGACGATGCGAGGGGTCGACAGATAGCTCATGGAGCGAAGACCTCGATCAGACCTGGAGAGGCGGCCTGTATGGGAGCTTGAACTCGTGCACGGTGCGCACCCCCCCAAGCTAACCCCAATTTTGCGCCTCCACGTCCGAACGTGGGTTCATGGACGCTTTTGGCGTTTCCGTTGTCCAACATTTGACAAACCGCGCCCGCCGACCGGGAAAGCCGCGGAGGCTTCGCCGAACCTGGTGCCAACCCGGCGCCCGGTGTTCCCCCACGCGTCACCCAGCCGCGTTGGGTCACACGCGGTCCCACGCAACAAAGCATCCCCTCGTTTCTGATACGTTTATTTATGGCTTCCGCAAAGTTAGGCGGTGGCAATCGGGTGCTTGGGACACGGCAGCTATCGCGGGAGGAGGCCGCTGCTACACCCGCGCCAGCGCCCCGCCGTGACCCACTGGCACAATACGACCACCATAGGGTTCCCCAAATGGCAACCGCGGAAGCCCGGTCCCACCAGAAACGAACGAGATTTACGCAACGCCCGACAGCACAGGGCTTTGTATGCGACGCGCCTGGCGAAACGGAACGAACAGAGCTATCAACGACGCCCAACTCAATCATATCCCCAATTCAAAAAGACCGAATACTCCCCGGGGAGCCGAAATGAAGCGTCCCGTACTCATCTCAACACTTACGATATTGTGCCTACCAGCCGTCACCTCCGGGAAACGCCCACCACAAGACGCGCTTGTCTTGGATCGAACGATCGAAGAGGTCGTGACCGAAGCTGGCTTCACGCCGACACCAACCCAAGACGACACGTATCGCCCCGGAGTTGTCTTGATTCCACGCCCCGGTGGACACGACGAGCTCGTACCGGACTGCGTTTCCGCAGAGGTCATCACCAAAGTCATGTCCGATTCGCAAATCGCGACGACGCTGGCGGTCGGCGTGCATGCCCGCATCGCTGCAGTGGGCGGAACGGCGGGAACATCGGTCACTCGCAAAACCACCTTCGTCGACCCTGAGAGGCGCACCATACCCCTTGGGCAGCTCACTCCCACAGAGGTCTGTCAGACTGAGCTGTCCCACGCTGCACGCCTCCGTGACCTATCGGATGCCGTCATCGTCTATGAGGTCCTCGTCGCGCGAATTTGGTCGCGGGAGTGCAAGAAGGTTGACGCAAAGGGACAGGTAGTTGGTTTCGCCGGTGCAAACACCGAGTTTGCTTCGGAATGCGTCGTTGAAAGTCCCGCGCAGGTCCCCATTGGCTACCGCGCCGAGCCGCTCCTTCGGTTTCTCGGCACCGAGCGGGCAACCGCCGCGACAGGTCGACCAGCGGAGGGTTGGTCCCTCCCCACCGGCGAAGGCCTCGACATTGACGCCAAGCTACGTGACCAAACGTGCCGCGATGATGCAATCGAGGCCGGACAACGTACACGCGCAGCAGCGTTGGCCGAGCTCGTCGCACAGGCCCGCGACGCGGTCAGCGCATCCTGGGCCAGCCTCCAGCCAACTCTGGAGCGCTGTTCACAGCTACCGATGGCGGACCGGAAGCCTTGTATTGAGGAGCTAAAAGCCTGGATTGACCAGGCCGACGCGATGTCGGTCACTTTGCCGCAAGCGGAAGTTCCTGTCAGCACAACGTGTGGTCCTCGGAGGCCCGCCTTTCTCGCGACCGCTCAGACGGTCTCGCCGCCCGAGCTGAAAGAGGCACGGGAATTGTTGCAACGCCTCAGCGAACCAACGCACCGTAGCGCAACCGAGGCCCGGGTTGCGGCATGGAAACGTGGACCCAAGACATCCCCTACCCCGTCGATGGTGCGCCTTGAGCCGAACGGCACTACATTCCAGATGGGAGCCGCGCCGCGGGAGAAACACAGCAAGCGTGATGAGACCTCCCACCCCGTGACCCTGCAGCGAAGTTTTTGGCTTGCAACACATGAGGTGACCCAAAGCGAGTGGAAGAAATTCCAACCGAGTTGGAAACCTTACGACACAATCTTTGGCTCCAACCCGGTCGGGGACAAAAAGCCCATCTACAGTATCTCCTGGTGTGAAGCATTGGAATACGCAAATTGGCTGTCGGAACAGGAAGGCCTTCAGCCGGCCTACCGCAATGTCGGGCAGTGCTCGACCACCGCAGGCACGGGTGTGACCTGGGACCGCACAGCCAATGGCTACAGGCTCCCAACGGAAGCGGAATGGGAGTACGCCGCGAAGGCAGGTGCCGGCGGGCCCTATGTCGGTGGTCGATCGAAGGACAATATCTGCTCGCATGGCAATATTGCTGACCGATCTGCCCTCCAGATTCGCAGCTATTGGGACGTCTTTCCCTGCGATGACAAGCGCACCGGATACGCGAATGTGGGCGAATTTCAGCCCAACCCGTTCGGCCTGTACGACATGACCGGCAATGTGTGGGAGTGGGTGTGGGACGCCTACGGTCCGTACCCTGCGCAAGCCCAAGACCCCATAGGTTTCGAAGGCGGTCAGAGGCGCGTGTTTCGCGGCGGCTCTCACATCGATACCCCTCCCAAGGCAAGGGTCGCGCGGCGGAGAAGCGGGCCCGCCACTGCGCGGTACCTGGTCGTCGGCCTCCGGCTTGCACGGTACGCGGACTAAAACGTCCACCATCCCGGAGGGCTCCCCACCGCGCCAATGAAGCGGCACCCAGAGTTTCTACTGCGGCACCGGTGGGGCGCCCGGTGTTCCCCTATGCGTCTCCCACCCGCGTTGGGTCACACGCGGTCCCACGCAACAAAGCATCCCCTCGTTTCTGATACGTTTATTTATGGCTTCCGCAAAGTTAGGCGGTGGCAATCGGGTGCTTGGGACACGGCAGCTATCGCGGGAGGAGGCCGCTGCTACACCCGCGCCAGCGCCCCGCCGTGACCCACTGGCACAATACGACCACCATAGGGTTCCCCAAATGGCAACCGCGGAAGCCAAAACAAAAACATAGGACCCATCAAACGCGCAGGGAGACCGAGTTCCCACCCTGACCGGGGTCTCGGGTTGCTGTGGGTTCTCGCAGCACCCACCCAAGCGCCCAGCGACGCGAGCGCCGCGTAGACGACGTATACGCGCTGCGGCGGCCAGGTGACGTCGGGGTCGCTGTTCGAATCGGAGGGCGCATCGCAAGGCCACGGCCCGTTTCTTCATTCGTGATGGACCTGCAGGACACCGTTCTGGTTGTTTGCTTGCTTGTTCTCATCCACGCGGCAATACTGTGGCGGCCCGTCTCGTAGGGGTGCAAGCCAATGGAGCGCCTATGCCTGCATCGTCGTCTGTACAGCCCTTCGCTTGGCGCTGGGTCTTCTTGAGTATGGCCGTGTTTATTGTGTTGGAGCTTATCTTGGGCGAAGGCTTGGCCCACCTGCTCCACGGCCGCTTGCTCTCCGATGGCACGAGCCTGCTGCTGCGCAACGGCCTACAGCTCGCGGCCTTCTTCGGTGGCGGCGCGCTCATCGGCGTTGTGTCGCCCAAGCTGCGCCTTGTCGAGCCTGCTCTCGGCGCGGTGGGCTGCATGCTGCTCATCGTGGTGCTGACGTGGATGACCCCACTGCGCTTCTACGGCTTCGGCGGCGCCAAGCTGCTGGCCGCGTGCGCCGTGAGCTTCGTGGTCGCGCTGGCGGGGGCCTGGGCGGGCGAGCGTCTGACGGGCAATGTCTGACGCGGCACTGCGCGGTGGCCGCCGTGCACGGGCCAACACCGCTGTGTGGCGCGCGCGCCGGACCTCGCACACGGCGCCCGCACGCACAGCCCCCGCCCCATGGCCTGCCGCCTCCGTTGGGCAGCCAACACAACATCGGCGCGCACGACGCCGTGTTGGTCGCGGTCGGTGTTCATCGAAACCGCCATGCCCACGCACACTGTTGCACCGACACACGCAGCCCGCGAGAGCTTCCGGGGAAAATGCGTTGTGGAGGTCCCGTGGCACGCCTCTCCCCCTGTCGCATCCTGGCGCCATCACGCGGCGCCGCAGCTTGCGCCAAGCCGATCCCAAACACCACCGCTCCTTATGCCGAATCCGCGCGCAAAACCCCGCGCGCTGCCCACGCTCGCGCGAGGCACAGAAGCGAATATTCTCGCCGTTGATACGTAGTCGCTTCGACCCCCTTGTCTGTTGGTGAATGTGACGTACATTCTCGATGTTACAAAACCTGTTGCAGCAGCCCCGAAACTCGAATACTGTATCTACATACAGTTACGAATGTTTCAGAATCGAAGTGTCGCCGTGAAGCCGAGGAACGTTCACTCAACCCTGTTGATGCGCCAGCGCGCTAAGTTGGAGGAGAAAGTGCCGCACGCAGAGAACCAGCCTTCTCATCCAAACATGTGGGATGCCTTCAACAAGAACCATCACACCCCGGATCAACTGCTGGATCGGCTCGGCCTCCTGCAAACCCCGGTTGATATCCACCAAGTTGCCCAGAAGCTCGGCATCTCGGTAACCCACTGGGGCAAATACCAGAGCAATATCTCTGGGCAAATCGTCTACGATGGCGCTACTGCGCCGAAAATATTCGTCAACTCCAACCGCTCACGGCACCATCAACGATTCACCATCGCGCACGAGCTCGCCCATGCCGTACTGCATCTCGTGCCTGGTCAGCCGGCCAACCTCAGCCGCGACACCGATTTCCACGCGGATGAAAACCGCGTCGAGGCGCAAGCGAACGGATACGGAGCGGGTCTGCTGATGCCGTACAGCTTGCTTGCCAAATGGGGCCCCTACTACCTCTGGGACGTAGATGCGCTGGCAGCCCAGTTTGACGTATCGTCGGAGTCGATGACCATCAGAATCAACTCGTACTTCAGAAAGTTTGTACGGTAGCGCAGCACCCGCGACGCGGAGGAAGAATGCAACCTACCTTGGCCCCAGACTCTGATTCTGATGCGGGGGATGTCGCGGATTCGGATCCCGAGCCATGTACAAACACAGACTCCCCGCCCCCCATATTGGACCGAAACGGTAGTTCGGACACGGAAGAAATACACCAGGCTCCACCTGACACCGGCACAAACAAAGCGGTGCCAGAAAACCTATACGCCAACGACTATGCCGACGACCACCCCACGGGCTACAGTCGGGACGATGACCCGCGGGTAAAGTTCGAGAGACATCGGCTCTATACACGCTTGGCGCTGGGTACAGTAGGCTCCGTCGTGGCTGTCGGTTTCGGGATGTGGCTCGTATGCAACGGCAACACGAATCCAGAGGCCCCCGCGCTTCGGATGATTGAGAGCATTAGCGCCAATAAGGACGTTGCAGACGCATACCCAATAAAAATCGCCGTATGGGCCTATATGCTGCGCCCTATTCTCTCTATGTTATTCGTCTATATCTTGCTGGGACTCTCTATCAAGCTCGTTGGCGCGGAAAAGGCCACGCCAGAGCAGACCGCTGGAAAAAATAACCTTTCTATGGTCACCCAATCGATAGAAAAGCTCACCGAATCTGTGGAAAAGGGGACGGGTATCATCGAGAGGCTACAAGTAAGCATAAAAAAGATACTGCCGGGCACCAAAGAATAGCGCCAAACTATCTGACCCAGCGCCAAGTCGTCCCCCCATGCGGTTCGGACCCCATGACGACCACCAAAGGGTTCCCCAACTGGCATCCGCGGAAGCCCAAACAACCGAAATAGAAGCGGGACTTCCGCGTCGCCCTTCCCCACAAGGCTTCGGTCACGACGCGCGTTGCGAAGCGCGAGCCCCCGGGCCCGACTGTGTGTTCCTAAACCCATGGCATCGTCTCCGCGCTGCGGAGGGGCCCCGCCGTCTCTTCGACGTACCGAGGATTCCGATGCGCCGCTTCGTTTCCCGCCAGCTGGGGGGCCGCGCGCTCCACAACGCAGCCCACCCGGCGGCCTTGGCCGGACGCCTCGTTGCCGCGGCCTGCAAAGACCCCAAGGGCAAGAAGGCGCCGAATCTGACGGAGAGACCTCTCTAGCGCGGCGCGGAGGAGCGCGTGGCGCTAGCAGACCACGCCAACGCTACGGGCAACACCGAAAACCGCGCGACCTCCGCAGTGAGGTCTGCGTGCTCTCTTTCGACGGCGACGCCTCCAAGCCCTTCGACGCCTATTGCGTGATGAACCCCGATGCGCTTGGCACGGACCGCTCCGGGCGAGACCCACTTGGACGTGGCTGGCCAGTCTATTGCCGTCGTTGGAGATGCCAACACGGGCACCTGGACCACCTACGGCACCATCTTCCGGCACCTGCGGTACGCCCCTTACACGCACATCCCGTCGGACCAAAGGACCTACCCTGCCGGCCAAGATGCCGCTTCTATCGACGATTACACAAACCTATAAACCGAGGCCACTGCGCCCGGAGCGCCCTCGCTGCCCGTGGCCTCTTCACGCGGGGTGGGGAAGCCGTCCGCGTTCGGGTACATGGACGACCCCGCGACCGCGAAGCGCGCGCCCCCGCTCCCGCGCACGCTGGCGGAGACCGACCTCCGCACGCGCGAAGAGAATGGCACCCGGGCGGGCGATACCGCCACGACGGCGTTTGTCGATGCGTCCGCCGAGGCTCCCGACGCGACCAACGACACTCTGCAACGCCGCGCCGACATCGACCCGCGCAAGGTGGCCGATGACAACACCGGCGTGGCCCAAGACGCAATGCTGGTGAGGCTCCTCACAAACGACGCGGCCTATGTTGCCGCCACCGACGGCCAAGCCACGGCCACCACCGCACACATTCCCGCGCCCACGCGGAAAGCGTCAAAACCGCGGACTGACGCGCGAGCGCGAGGGGCTGCACAGGCCACCCGCGTTCCCGGCCCCCCTCGTGCGTCGCAGCGCGCGCGACCCGAAGGGCCAGACGTTGCAACACGTGCCGCGGCACGCCCCGAGCGAGCCACATACACGCGGCCAATCGGCCCGCCCGCAGACACACGTTGACCACGCGCGCAGCAGGCAGGGCCGTCGACACGGACTCAGTTGGTGCAGGTCGCGGGGTCCACGCCGGCGTAGGCCATGCCCGCCAGGATTTCGTCCCGGCAAGCGGCGAACTCTTCTGCGGTCATGCCACCTTGCTCGCTCGTGATGGTGGTCTCGCCATCCATCGCGCGACAGACCAGCACGCTGTCGAAGTTGCCGAGCATCCACAAGCGGCTGACCTTGGTAGTGCCAGTCTCGCCGCGGACCTCCAGAGCGCTGACTTCGTTGTTGGTCGCGGGCTCGCCAAAGGAGGTCTGGGTCGCCCCCATAAAGCAGCCGATTTCTTGGTTGTCAAGCAAAATGGCGGCATCGTACGCCGCCTTGACGTCAGCCTCGGTGAAGTCGGCGCAGGGGCATTCGACGGTGGTTCCGGTGGGGGTGCAGGCAATCTCGACCGCGACGTTGTCCTTGTCGAGAGTGCCCGTGGCATCGACCACCGCGCAGGTGGCGCTGCTGGGCTGCGTGCCGATGGTGACCGTGTAGGTCGTCCCCGAGCCGAGCACGGCGCCCAGCCAAACCAGGTCGTCCGCGACGCTGAGGGTCAGCTCGGTCGACGAAGTGGTCCCCGCAGAGGACGTCGTGGCTACGGTCACAGACATCGACTCGCCGGTGGGCAGGCCCGTGGCGAAGACCCCGAGTTGCAGCGCGGCGCGGTCGAAGTAGCAGCCCGAGGCCACCAAGGCCGCGCAGACCGCGTGCTGGGACTTGGTGAGGGACTCGGTCGTCGCGGGCGAAGCGCCGCCGTAGCTGCTGTTGCCCGACCGGGTGCAGCTATACGAAGCGCCCGAGCCACTCGTGCTCGACCACTCGGCGTAGCTAGTGGACAGCACGGCGGCGGAGGTGCCGCCATCCGAGATGGTGCAGTTGCCAAAGCCGCCGACGGACGAGCCGCCGACGGACGCGCTGCCCACGCCAAGACCGAAATAACGGGGCGTCAAGCCGCCGGCGTCGGCGGCCTCCATCCAGCCCTGCAAGTCCGCGCCACTCCAGCAAGGACATGCACCAGCGGCCACGCTCGCCAAGGAGTATACGCTAAAGCCATCAATCTCCGTCTTCGCATGGTCGCTGCCTTTCTCGATATAGCGGTACGGCGCCCACTCCACGTCGGACAAGTCGTCGAGGCGCAACAGGACCAGCTCACTCTCGGCGGCGCCAAGGTCGGCGCTCGAATACGGCAGCGAGAGGGTCGCGGGCACCGAGAACGCCGTGCCGTGGGGCGTCAACACCACGGTAGCGACCGGTGTGAACTCGGCGGGCAGGTTCGCCGCACCGACGTCCCCAGGGGCAACGCCTTGCTCGATAGCAAGCGCGACATCGCTGCCCAGTGCTCCGGCGGGCACGTCCACCCGCGCGCCGCCATCCGCCTCGAGCGCGCCGCCCGCAGGACCGATGACCCCGTCCAACGCGGTGTCGGTGCCGCCATCGCCGCCGCCATCGTCACCGCCACCGTCGCCGCCTCCATCGGTGGGCTGGGTGTCCCCGGAAGCGCCGGACTCGCCGCCCTTCCCGGAGCAGGCCGCCACGGGCACGAGCAGAACGAAGGAGCGCAGAAACAGCGAAGCAAACGGACGAGCAACCAGGGACATAACGGGCCTCCGGGGGGGGGAAACGAAAGACAGATTCACCGCGAAAGGGACCCAGAATGTCCCAAACGACTCTACGACGCCGACCGGTGTATCGTCCACTGACGTCAAACACCCAGACCAAAAAAGACAAAACTCCGTCCAGGTAAGGCAGAAGACGCGCCCCCACGACGACTCCATTCGCCGCCATTGACGAAATTCGCCATTCTAACAAATAGCGCACGTTCAAGTACGCCTCCCCTCCCCAATGGCCGCGGTCCCCCAGCCCCCACAGCGTTGTGGACCCGCGCAAAATCAGAATGCGCTCCCACGCACCCAAGCATCCCCTCGTTTCGGATGCGTTTCTTTATGGCTTCCGCAAAGTTGGGCGGCGGCAATCGGGTGTCTGGGAAACGGCAACCGGTACGCAAAGAAGCCGCTGCGACCCCCGCGCCAGCGCATGTTCACGCGAACCTGGCGCACGACGACTCCCATAGGGTTCCCCAAATGGCAACCGCGGAAGCCAAAAGAAGAGCATACGACGAATTCCAGGCGCCGGGAACCCCAACGTGTGCTCTGCACCGGCCAATGGGTGTACCGGGAAGGCGTCTTCCCACCCCGACCGGGGTCAATGGGCCCACGCACCCGCGGTGCACACAAACGGCGGACGCGCGCCGCTGCATGAGGCACAACCCAACCCAACACAGTTCAGTCGCGAAACGCGACCGCGAGGTACGTGCGCCAGACCGGCCACACCGCGCGCACCTGCAACGGCGTGACTTGCCACTGCGCCGCCACCGAATCCAATGCTGCGTCGATTTGCATCCCCTGCATCAGAAGATGCAAGAGCGCGTACTGTTCTGGCAGCAAGTCCAACACAGCGAGCCGCAAGTCACGCCGCACCACGAGCGTCCAGCTTGGCGCCGATAGAGGCAGCGCGGGGGCTTCGCCCCGGGTGGCCGCCAAGTAGTAGCGCCCCACAGGGAAGCTGTGTTCAAACAGGGCCCGCACCGGCAGCAATAGGCCGTCGGCCGCGGGCTCCTCGGCGTCGAAGAGCTCGGAGATGGCGACCTCGAAGCGCGCCAGCTCGATGAGGAATTGCGGCCACGTCTCGTCGGTGTCGGGTCGGGTGGCTGCGAGGTGCTCTGGCAGCCGCTTTCCGAGGTTGGCGAGGGTGGGACTGCGCGAGGGGTAGGCCTGGAGGTATTGGTCCACGAAGTGACCGAACAGCGCGGGTCCGAGCGCGTGCCGCAACGCCGGGAACTGCGCCGCCATGCACTCTTGGAGCCGTGCGAGGTAGCTATGCTGGTAGACCGCCAGGTGCTCGCGCGGGCCGAGGCGTCCGGCCCGGATGACCGCGGCGACGGGGTCTCCCGTGAGCGTCGCGGGCAGGTGTGCGCGGGCGGGCGCGCTGCCTTCCGCGAAGGGGTGGATGAGCACCGCTTGCATCCAGGCCTGCACCTCCGCGAGCGAGGGCGTGACGCGGCTCATGGCGCGGCCACTTGCACGTCGGGGACGAGAAACTGGAGCGGCGTAGACACCGACGCCGTGGCGACCTGCGCCGCCGATGGCTCCCGCGGGACCGGTCCCCGCAGGCCAACGGCCGCGCGCGCTTGGTCCAACTCGGCCAGCAACGCATCGAAGGGCGGGATGTTGGCGTCCCGCTCAATCATGGTGTGCACCCCACCGGTCTTTTGCCACGCATACGCGAACAGCGGCCAGACCTCGTCGAGCACCGGCCGGTCGTGGGTGTCGATGCGGATGCGGCCAGTGTCTTGGTGCCCGGCGAGGTGCATCTGCACCACCGCTTCGAGCGGGAGCGCGTCGATGTAGGCGTAGGGGTCGAAGCCATGGTTGGAGGCGCTAACGAAGACGTTGTTGACATCGAGCAGCAGCCGACAGCCGGTGCGTCGCACGAGCGCGCCCAAAAAATCGGGCTCGCTGAGCGTCGAATCGCAGAACTCCAGGTAGGTGCTCGGGTTCTCCAACACGAGCGGGCGGCCGAGACGCTCTTGCACCGCGTGCACGCGCGCGGTCACATGGTCGAGGCTCTCGGCGTGGAGCGGCAGCGGCAGCAGGTCGTGGGTGTGTACGCCGGCCACACCGGTCCAACACAAATGGTCCCCCACCCACAACGCGCCGACCTCATCAGCGAGTCGCCGCAGTGTGTCGATATAGTCGATGTCGAGAGGGTCCGTGCTGCCAATCGACATCGACACCCCATGCAATACAATGGGGTAGCGCTCGGCGATGCGACGCAAGATATAGCGCGGTCGGCCGCCAGAGTACATGAAGTTCTCCGAGATGACCTCGAAGAAGCCCAGCTTCGGCCAGTGTTCCAACACATGGTCGAAGTGTGCGCTGCGCAGGCCAAGGCCGAACAGCGCCACCGCCTGCTCCTCCGGCGTCACTCGCCCGACTCGCCGTTGCAGCCGCAGTCTTTGAGGGTCTGCGGAAGCTCTCGCTTGCTCTTTTCGATGCGCGCCTCCGCGGTGGCCGCCGCATTGTTGAAGCCGAAGCTGCAATACTTGTTGCCGCTGCTGCCGCAGGAGTCGTACTCGCCGAGGGCCTTTTGCAGCCAGGCTTGTGGGGGTCCGGCGGGAAAGGGAGAGGGCCCGACCGTGCGCCCGGCTCTCTCCATGCGGTCCTCAAAGAGCTTGCGGGCCAGCAGCCACACGCTCTTTCCGGCGTTGGGGCCGAGGGTAGAGAAGCGCTCGGCCTGGATTGGCGTCGCGCAGCTACCTTGGAACGCACAATCGTTCTCGGCGGGATGGCACTGCTCGTCGGCGGTGCCAAACAGGCCACAGCCACCTTGCCCCCGACAGTTGTTGAGCGTGTGGCAGACGTGGGTTTGGGTGGCGCACTTGCCCCGGCCCGCGCAGTCGTTGCTGCCCCAGCGGTCATGTCCCTTGCACGCGTTGAGGCCCATGCAGGCATGCAGCTCCAGCGGTGGGTTGACGGCGGCCGACGTGGGCACCACAGGGGGCGCGCCGCAGCCATTTGCGTTAGAATTGGACATTGGTTCTCCCGAGTTTAGACAGCAAAATCAGGCGAGGAGCGCGCCGCCGGAGCGGGCAAGGTAAGGCTGGAGCGGCACATCTGGCAGGTCGAGGATGCGGTTGCCAACGATGCGCAGTGAGGAGTCGTAGCTGTAGGCCTTGCTCCATAGCTCTACAATCTGTTGCTTCGGGCTCGATTCGGTGTGGAAGGACCACTCCTCGAAGGTGGGCGCCGCATGGTAGCTTTGGCCGTCTGCACCAATGTATTGGTAGGTGGCCATATGGCTCTCACACATCTGGCCGAAAATCCACATCATGGTCTTGTGGATGCCCATCATGAAAATCTCGAACTGCCGGTTTCCACCATTGTGGTAGCAGCCCACTGTCATCACGAAGAGGTAGGTATACAGCGCGTTCGTTAGGTTAGAAGAGGCCTGCACCGCCTCCGGGAAGTCTTGGGTCAAGGGATTGACCGCCTGGGGGAGCACAAAGTCCGCGAGCACGTCATAGCTCTCTACACCCAACTTCTGGGCGAACTCCCGGTTCTTCTCCCCAATTTCGGCGTGGAGCGACGCAAACTTGTAGTAATGCGCAAGCTCGCCGGGCGCGTCTTTCTCCCCTTTCTTGGCCCCTTCCCCTTGCCGCACAATCTCCTGAATCGCAAGGCGCGCGGTGCGAAGGTCCACCACCTGAATCAAGTCGCCGCTGCGCGCGTCATTGGCGAAGGTCGGCTCATGGACCTTGTTGTAGTGGTTGGTGTTGATGTTGTTTTGGGCGTAGTAGCGCTTGCCCGGAATCAGCTGCGGCCGCTCCGTGTTATAGGAGTGGGGGTGGGGATAGTATTGTATAAGCGCCGCTTCGATTGCGTCATAAAACTCGCCGATGGTGGTCATCGGGAGCGGCGCGCCCAGGAGGCCGGCGGGCACAGGCGCGTCGCTCTCGGGCTCCTCGATGTGCATAAACGTCGCGAGCTGCGCCAACGAGAGCGGCGCCCGGTTGATGTCGAAGGGGTTGCGTTGGCCGGGCAGCTGCGTTGGCCACACACGCGGGGAGCGCCCCACCAATTCCGGCGCCCCGAAGAGTGCTTGGTGAATATTGGACGAGAGCGCCATGTGCAGCATCTCCTCGACCACTACACTCATGATGACCGCGCCGCATCGGTTTGCCAGCACCATGACCTGCGCGCTGAGGTCCTTTGCTGTCTCTGCGGCATTCGCCGCACCGCCCAGCATCTTCGTGTACTTCGCCGCCAACGCAGCCTGATTGGGCACGCGCACAATGGAGTAATAGGTCGATAAATATGTTGGAATCGTCGCAATCTCGATGTCGACCGCCTGCTGGATTGCAGCGGGCAGCTCGTCCTTCGTGATTGCGAGGGACTCGTCTGGTTGGTGGTGCCGGAAAAAGGAATGGAACACGGTGAATCTCCCAGGTTGCGCGAGCCGCAAGCAGCGCGCGACCTTACCACTCCCGCGCATCGACGCGCGGCCAGCGGTCAAGTGGTCTCCCGGCGTCGAAGAGGGGAGGCATATGTCCGCTCTGTCCGAAAAGAGCCACTGTTGGCAGCAACTTCGGCCATCGCCCCCCCGAAAAATTCCAACGCGCCTCTCCGGCATTTCACAAGCTGAAGCCGCAATAGTACCATTTCCGGCGTCCGCGCGACGGTGCGTGCGCGTTGGCCGCTGCAACACCGCAGGATCCCTTTTGTCACCTCCTCTGACCCGGCGCCGGGTG
This sequence comes from uncultured Enterobacterales bacterium, assembly GCA_964502005.1. Classification (GTDB taxonomy): domain Bacteria; phylum Myxococcota_A; class UBA796; order UBA796; family UBA2385; genus CAJWOS01. The sequence continues at coordinate 2,743 of CAZCUX010000050.1, read as the reverse complement.
TTCCCAGCGGCCCTATGTGTTTCCGACCCGCGTTGGGTCGCGCGCGGTCCCACACACCAACGCATCCCCTCGTTTCGGATGCGTTTTTTTATGGCTTCCGCAAAGTTGGGCGGCGGCAATCGGGTGGTTGGGAAACGGCAGCTATCGCGGAAAGAAGCCGCTGCGCCCCCCGCGCCAGCGCCCGACCACGCCAATCAGGCGCCCTACGACCACCATAGGGTTCCCCAAATGGCAACCGCGGAAGCCATAAACAGAAGACCGGAAGCAAATACCGCGTGCGGTGCGCCGCCCAAACGCCGCGGCGCTGCACCGCCACGCCTCAGCGACGGAACGCCTGCACCAGCGCGCGTCGCTCGGTGTCGAGGATTGCGCGCGCACGCTCCACCGCAGCGGAGGACGCGTTCACCGCTTCGTTGAACCCCGTATTGTCGCGCGGCGGCGGCGCGACGGAGCCGAGGGCCGTCAGCGCCGCACCCAGCCCCGGAAGCTCGCCCACCAGTCGGCGCAAGATGCCGATGGCCTCGCTGGATTGCTCGAAGCCTTCAAGGTACCGGTCGTGGAATGGGCCGAGGGTCTCTTTGCGCTTACGCCCGTGGTTATGGGAATTGAATTCGACAGGGACCATATGAACGCGCTCGCGGCTCTCGTCAAGCTCATGCAGCGCGAGCGATAGACAGCTCTCCGCGATGGACAGCTCTTGGATTTGATGCACCCGGCGCGCCTGCTCCGGCGGCTGCGCGACGTCGGTGTCATAGCCGCAGGTGTCGCAGCGGTAGCCGCCGGCGCCGTGCTCGGAAACCCCCTGGGAGCCGCAGATGGCGCACGCGATAGCGCCGAGCGAGCCGAAGCTCTCGGCCCCATTCTGCTGTTGTTGCACGGCATACGCCACGCCCACGAGCACTACCAAGCCTACAATAACCAAAAAGAGAAACAGTTCCATTGGACGACGCGCTCAGGGGATAAGCGGGGGGTCACCGACGCCGAAATGGCCGACGGTGGGGAGCGGGCGGCCCACAACGGGCGCTTGCGCGGCGCCCCGTTGCGAAGCGTATGACGTGTGCGAAGCGGGCTGCCGCGCGCAGATATCGGTGGCTATCGCGATGACGCGGTGCGGATTCTTGCCGGGCGTCCGGCGCACCCATGCCCCAGCCGACCCTTCGCCACCTCGCCCACACGCGCACAACGCGGCGAAAGGCGCCCCACCACGTCGCAGGGCGCCGTTCTGTGCGCGCATGGCCACGAAGCGAGTGGGCATCACGTCGTTCCACGCCGATTTGCGCGCACACGCAGCGGCGGCGGGCAGCGCGTCAAAGCCGAAGCCATCCCCCCAAACGGAGGTGGACGGGCCACGCGGCAACCGCCGCAGAGCCGCGCAGGAGTCCATTGCGCGCATATTCGTGGGCACCTATACATAAGACATACCTATGTCCTAACGCACGCCCCGCAGACCGCAACGCACGCCCACCGACCGACGACGCGACCCAGGCGCCCCCCCGCAGCATCCGTCCTGGCGCCCTATTGTGGCCCATGCAGCCCGCCTTCGTCGGCATACACGCCCCTCTTCGCCACCTCCCATCGCCCCCGATGTGGCGCTCTCCGCCGGCCGCGACGCCAACCACAACGGCGTCGGCTGTGGGGGAAGCGCAATCGCGCCGCGGGCTTCCCCTGCCAGCGCAAATCCGGCGCCCCGCGGGGGTGTCCCCGACAGCCGCCCCGCAAACAGGTGGGACTCCCGCAACGCACGCCAACACCGGGCTCTTCGCGCGCGCAGCACGGCAATCCAAACCCTCGCTGTATCCAAGGGGGTAGAGAAACCACACCATACCGCTTCGCACAACGTAAGCTCCCCCAATGGAGCGCCAAATGGACACAACACACGCAACAACCCGGTGGTCCAAGTCAGCGTGGGTCTCCGTACTCTCGAACGCCGTGGCCGTCTGCGCACTGGTCGCCGCGTGGCACGGCTTTCCCGCGGCAGCCCCCCTCGGCTACACCGCGCATAAGCTGCTGCATATCATTGGCGTCCTGCTTTTTATGGGCAACCTCATCGCAGGGCCGTTGTGGGTGCTTTATGCATATGCCGAAGACGACCCCGCGCACCTCCGCTGGGCAACCCAAACCCTCGCAGCGGCGGACATCTGGCTCACCACCCCCGGCGTGCAGCTAACGCTATGGAACGGCCTCTTCCTCGGCGCGCACTTGGGCGGCGTACCTGCGCAGCCGTGGCTGGTCGAGTCGGTCGCGCTGGTGCTGGTGAGCTCCGTCTTGTCCGTGACGCTCGTGCTGCCCGCCCAAGAGCGCCTCATCGCGCACGCGCAACAGGGCGACCGAGACGGCGTGCGGCGCGCGCTCCTCGCGTGGTCGCTGTGGGGCACGCTCGTGATGGTCCCTTTTAGCGCCGTCGGCTGGCTTATGGTGTCAAAGGCGCCCTTTTTTCCCTAAGCGGCCCGGCGTTTAGGGCGATTGGTCGTTTGGGCCGCCGCCACGCGGGTCGAACGCAAACGGGGGGAGCCGCAGACCACCCCCGTCGCGGCACCCCGACCGGGGTCGCAGGTCAACCTCCCGAGACGTCTCGGCACCCCGACCGGGGTCGCGGGTCAACCTCCCGAGACGTCTCGGCACCCCGACCGGGGTCGCGGGTCAACCTCCCGAGACGTCGCGGCACCCCGACCGGGGTCGCGGGTCATACTCCCGAGACGTCGCGGCACCCCGACCGGGGTCGCGGGTCAACCTCCCGAGACGT
>CAZCUX010000049.1:4769-22443 GCA_964502005.1 uncultured Enterobacterales bacterium | reverse complement strand
GTCGTTCGACTTTTTGGATGAGCTCATACGCAGAGGTCAAAGGTCGTTCGACCTTGTTGGGTGAGCTCATGCGCAGAGGTCAAAGGTCGTTCGACCTTGTTGGGTGAGCTCATGCAGAGAGGTCAAAGGTCGTTCGACCTTGTTGGGTGAGCTCATGCACGAAGGTCAAAGCTCGTTCGACCTCGTTGGCTCAGTCTATGCAAAATTACTATGTTGGCGGACTAGAAGTGTTCAGAACGTTGTGTACAGGCTGGAGCTGACGGGTGATTTCCTCCAACCAGGAGACCCCATGCGAAAGAGTACGAATGACCCGACCAATCCGCAGTTCGACATCTCGGAGGAGATGGTCGAACAGCTCCTCTCACAGGTCCAGTCCAGCGACGAGCTCTTCGGCTAGAACGGACTGGTCCGCGCACTGACAGCCCGACTCGTGGAGAGGGGCCTGAACGCCGAGCTGTCGGAGCATCTGGGCTACGACAAGGGCGGCCGCCGACCCGACGCGAACGCGCGGAACGGGTCCACCCCGAAGACCCTGTTGACGGAGGCTGGTCGGGTCGAAGTCCGCGTTCCTCGAGACCGTGAGGGCACCTTCGAGCCGCAACTCGTGTCAAAGCACCAACGTCGCCTGGAAGGCTTCGACGAGCGCATCATCGGCCTCTACAGCCGCGGGATGTCGGTTCGTGAGATTCAGGGCTTCTTCGAGGAGGCCTATGGGGCCGAGGTTTCGACCGGTCTCATCTCCAAGGTGACGGATGCGGTGGTCGAAGACGTCGAAGCCTGGCGCTCGCGCCGCCTGGATGCCTGCTACCCCATCGTCTACCTCGATGGCCTTGTCGTGAAGGTCCGCACGGACGGTGTGGTCGACAATCGAACCATCTACGTGGCCCTGGGCGTCAACATGGATGGGAAGAAGGAGGTCCTGGGTCTCTACATGGCCGGCACCGAAGGGGCGAAGTTCTGGCTTCATGTCATCACGGAGCTGAAGAATCGTGGTGTGGACGACATCCTCATCGCCTGTGTGGACGGTCTCAAGGGCTTCCCCGAGGCAATCGAGGCCGTCTTTCCTCGGACAGTCGTACAGACCTGCATCGTCCACATGGTCCGCAACTCGATGAGGTTCGTGAGCAACCGTGCACGGGGCGAGCTCGCGAAGGGCCTGAAAGCCATCTACCGGGCCGACACGGTCCAGCAGGCCGAGTGCGCCCTCGATGCCTTCGAGGAGCACTAAGGGGGCGATTACCCGGCCATCGTCCGCTCCTGGCGCGCCAACTGGGAACGCATCGTTCCGTTCTTCGACTTCCCGAAGGACATCCGCCGCGCCATCTACACCACCAACGCCATCGAGGCCCTCAACCGGCAGCTCCGCAAGGCTCTCAAGACCAAGGGGGCTCTTCCCAGCGAGGAGGCGGCCATGAAGCTACTCTGGTTGTCCTTGAGACAAGCAACCGCCCGATGGAGCATGCCCATCCAGCGCTGGGACCTCGCGCTCCAGCAGTTCGCCATCCGCTTTGACGGCAGAGTCGCCGTCTGACACTGGAGGTCACTCGTCCGATTCACTTCCACAGAAGGGCGCGAGCGGTGCTTTGTGGTTCTTGGCGCGGTCCATCGCCGCAGAGGCGGGGCGTTGGGCGCGCGGGAGTGTGCGCGTTGGCTCGCGTGCAACGCGGGTGTGCCGGATGAGGCGGGCCATTGTCGCGCACCGGGGAGGCCGCGGGCGGCGCTGTGCCCGCATCACACCGGACAGCGCGGCGCGTTCGCGCGGTCTCCCGGTCGGGGGGGGGCGCGCAGTGTTGGGGCGGGTGGCGATTGGCGATGCAGTCGGAGACCCGTGTGCGGTGCCGCTCGCTGGTGTTGGGCGCGCTTCGGTGGCTTGCCGTTGCGGGTGGCTTCGTTGGGACCGCGGGGTGAAGTGCTCCTGTTCCGACTTGGCGCTCCCCGTTGTTGTGGTGCGGTTTCCCGCCGATTGGTGGTGCGATCGCGGGATTTTTTTTTTGTAGCGCGATGAAATATTGCTTGCGATACTCGCTAAGTGGTCTATCGTACCGCGGGCACTTGCCCGCTCGCCACGTCAGTAGGAGTGCGTATGTCTTGGGCAGAGTTTTATCAGCATTTTTTCGCGAACCTCCAGACGCCCGCTGTGTGGATAGACGCGGGCGTGGGTGCTGGAGGGGCGGTCGACAACGCGCGGCCGTTTTCCTTACCGAATGGTGGCGGTTACGTGTGGGTGGGGTTTTCGGGGAATGGCAATTCAAATGCTCGCGCGTTGAAGGTTGAGCGATTTGACCTCGACTTTGCCAATTTCGGTGGGCCGGATGCACGTCAGGCGAAAGCGATTGCGATGCGGGCTGCGTTGGTTGCGGCGAACGTTCCCTTTCAGTCGGGTCACGAAAACCGCAAGCAGGCTGACTCTGCTGAACACTTCCCCGAAGACCAATGCTTTTGGCGCACCACGCCGCAGGGAGGCGTTGTCCTTGACAAACATCCAACCCATCGCGGTGCTGCTGTCGTCAATCGCCAGATTGGGATTGAACGCGCAGGCAATGCCGGCCGTATTGTAGCGTGGAGACCGGCGCCCCTTGTTCGGGCGAACCGAAACGTTCCTCCACCACAACAGGACGTCGCTGCGGCGAAGCATTGGCTTGAGGCGGCGATGGCGGCGATGGCAGCGCTCCCATAGTTCGGTTCGGGCTCGGCGGACTGGGTGTTGACGGCGGTGCGCGTGCCGTCGTCGACCGGGTCGAGGGGGAGCTTGGACGGTCGGACGGGGGCGCGTGAGGGTGGCGCGCTGCGTGTGGATGGACGACACTCCCGGATGCGTGGGGGACGCGTCCGCGGGTTTGTTACCCATCCTGCGTGTTGTCTCGCCGCTTACCGCCTGCAAATGGCCACGATGCGCGTGGTCGTTGAAAACCAGCCCCGCTAGCACCGTTTTGGCGCGGAGTTGTACGCGAAGCCGAGTACGACCTCCCCGACGTGAGCCGAATCAGGGCATTTGTCGCGCCCCCAAAGTGGGTCACGCTTCGTTCGCGGCGCCCGGTCCAACAGAAGCGAGCTTCCTTTCCCGTCGCGGCTCGATGGCTGCGTGCGCAATGGGCGCGGACTCTGGAGCGGCGTCGTTCGGCGGACGGCCGGTGCCGCGCGAATGGACCCAATGGTGGGTGTCGTTGATTCGCAGACTGGGGGTCGGTGGCACCCGCCCCCCAGAAGTGCGAAGCCCCCGCTGTGCGGCTCGAGCCGCCCTGTGTTCCGGTTCCCACCGCTCCAATATCGCCCTGCGCTCGGCCCAGTCCGGCAGCGTGCGCGCGCCCAATCTGGTGGTCTATGAGGAGCCCGAGGCGCACTTGCACCCCGCGTTGCAGCGCGTCGTTGCGGGTGTGGTGGGGGGATTCATCGCCGAAGGCGCCACGATGCTGCTGACGACACACAGCGACAACTTTGCACAGCAACTCAACAACCAAATCAAAGCATTTGGACTCGGCGACCTGGGGGATATGTCCGCGATAACGCCCATTGACCCGGCGAAGGTGGCTGCGTATGAGTTTCGGGTGGCGGACGACGGCTGCACCGAAGTTGTACCGCTGTCGGTAAACAGCGCGGGTATCTCCTTGCCCAGCTTCGGCGACGCGCTGATTGACCTCGCGGACCAGGCCTTCCGACTCGATGCTCTGCGAGAAGGGCAGGAAGAATGAATGAGCGGCGGCTGCAACTGCTTCATCCTGATGTTTCGAAACAAGCAGCGAGTGGTGAGACGCTTTGGGTGGAGGAGATTGAAAAAGGAGGAAAGGTGCGGGTGGGGGTAGTCATCGCGACGGAGTGTAAGGGGTAATCTTTTGAACTTTCGGGCGACAAAAAGCTCAATCTATTTCAAACGGCGAAAAACGCCGATGGGCATATTCTTATATGGCGCGAGGAAGACGTATGGGAAGGGCATGTGCTGGAAATCAAGCGCACGCTAAATGGGAAAACGCTTACCAGTGCCCTTGCACAGTTGGAGGCGTCGTCCATTCGCCTGCAGATGGTCGCCGACTTTCTGGGTGTGAAGGTGGAAACGTGGCATTATTGGGTCGCGTTCCACAAGGATGACCTACACAAGAATCCGGTGTTTTATAAGCACCCGGTAGCGCAGGCTGGGAATCCGCAAGCCATGGCTGTGCATATGTGGTTGGCAAAGAAGGCCAAGGGGGGTGCGATTGTGCAATATGCAACGTTGAGACCGATTCCTTTGGAAGATGCGGGCGATGGGGTAATGGGGATGCTAAGGCTGTGAGATGGCGGTTGTGTAGGCAAAGGTGGTGGTCGGTTGGCAGTTTTGGGATAGCTGGCTCCTTCGCGCAAGGAGATTCCAATGCCTCTGAATCTACGTTGGCCCTCGGCCCAAGTCCGCCCCCATCCGACCGAAGCCGAGGCGGCACTTCGCGGTGCTCCCGAGTCCGGTCGTAAGGCGATTTACGAATCGGTTTGTTTCCCGTTGGCCGCCGAGGCTACTTGGGCAGGGCGCGGAGATGCGCCCACGGCTGAGTTGCTCATCGTACCTGTGGGTACGCAGCCCTACTCTCCTCTGCTGGCGATTCTTGCCACCAGCGCCCCTCGCGTGGCGCTTTTGGTGACCGAGCCACAAGGAGACGGTTACCGCAGCCCTGGCAGCCGCCCTACCGCGAACGAGTTGATTGCTGCTGTCCGCTCGGATTGGCCTGGGGGCGAAAACATACCTTCTATCGAGCTATTTAGCATTGGTGATGGACTGGATGGCGCGCGGGTGAGCGCAGCGGTGGGCGCTGCGATGCTATGGGCGGGTGACCCCTGGCCTATTGACGTCACCATCGACGTCAGCGGCGGACGTAAGGCCACCACGGCCGCGTTGGGGGCGCTGGGCGGTGGCCTCGGCTTTCGTCTTTCTTATATCGAGGGGCGCCACATCGTTGCCGGCTACTATATGGACGAACAACGACACGGTTTGGCGGACACTGCGGGCCTACTTGGTATCGAACGACGCCAAACGGCCACAGCACTTTTGGAAGCAGGTGCCTTTCATGCTGCAGCCTCGTGTTTTGATGAGGTGTGCGAGAGCATGCTGGCGGGGCGTGCGGCTTTGTTTCTTCGCAGCTTTGCCAAAGCATTGGCTTCCGGCGATGACTCCCAGGTGCTTGCCCTTGGGGAGGAGGCGAATGAATTGGGATTGGGTGCGGAGGAAGTACTCGATGCGCTTCGTTCGTCTTCTATGGCTCCCGCAGCGCGCGCGGCGGCCGTTGTGGATGGTCTTCGGCGTGAGGGGGCATGGCGATGAGCCGGTCGGACTGGATTGCGGCGCTCGAAGCCGCGGTAAAGGTTGAAGCAACGCCCATCTGGCTACCCGTGAGCGCGGCCCGGCGGGTGCAGGAATCTCTTTATTATATACAATACAACGTGGATTCGGTTCGACGGGGCGCGCTTCATGGTCAGGACTGTCGTCTCGACAGCACGGTCGAAGGTGGCGCTTGCTGGGTGAGCAAAGGAGGCAAGGTCTCCATGAACGGATTGGTGCGCGTCGTCGTGGAAGGCGAAGGGGCCATGACAGTAGAGGTCAAGGCGGGGCGCCCGCCCGCCGCGCGTGATGGCCTCAGCATCCGGCCGCCGAGTTTCTTGGCGCCGGCCCTCGAATGGTTGAAGGCGAACAACTCCGTTGGCACAGGAGTTGGCGGACCCGATGGCCCCCTCCGCGACCGCCTTGGAGCTTCAATTCCCACCGGTTCTGGGATGGGCAGTGCTTCTCGCCCGCGCGGTGCTGCCGGTTCGCGTGGTGCCAAAGGCGCGGGTGCGTTTGGCCCTCGTGACGCGGCTGTTGGCGGCGCAGTCGGTAAACTCCAGCTTCGTGAACGGCAGGCCCAAGCGATAGAGCTCGCAGGTGCGCCACTTGCTATTTGTTGGGGACCGCCGGGTACAGGCAAGACGACCACGCTGGCGTGTCTCGTAGCGGGGCTGGTGGCGCGCGGTGAACGTGTTTTGGTGGTGGCTCCTACGCGCGTGGCGGCTGATGGTGCGTGTTTGGCTATCGACCGGCAATGGCCCAACGGGCGGCTCCGAAGGCAGGGGGACCTGCTTCGCAATCAGCTTCCCCAGTTGGTCGCCGAATTTGAGGACCAGCGACCCGAGTTGCTGATTTGGGTGGAGGAGGAGGCCTACTTCTCGCGTGCGCAGGTGAACTTGCAGCGCGCGAACGAAGAGGCCCGTCGCGACATTCTGCAGGGCTCGGGCATTTTGCGCGACAAAGCGATGCTGAAGGCTGTGTCCATTGCGGACAGTCTCGAAGCCTTGCGCGAAGCTTGGGAACGTCGACAAACCGAACTCATCCAGGCCGCGCAGGTGGTGGTTTCAACGGTGCGTGGCGCAATCAATCGACAGCTGGCCTCCGGTTTCACGCATCTCATCATTGACGAGGCAAGCATGGTCTCGCGCTCGGACGGCCTATTGCTGCTCGCACAGCAAGAGAAGGGCGTTGGCAGGCGTGGCTCTTGCTTGCTCTTTGGGGACCATAAGCAGCTCGGCCCGGTACCGCCGCTTGCCAACCATTCCGGGGAGGCGGAAGGCGTCGAGGACCGCGCGCTTGCACCCGTACAGCTCGCTCCTTGGTTTGAGGTGGACATTTTGTCGACAGTGATGGCACAGCCTGGCGCGCGTTCGCGAACGGTGATGCTGAACGAGCAGTCGCGCATGAACCCGACTCTCTGCGCCATTGTTAGCGCGGAGAGCTACGAGGGCGACTTGCTGGCCACCGATGCAGCGCCGCCCGGAGGTTTGCCATGGGGGCTGCCTTCCGGCGTTTGCTTGCTTGACCCGACGGTCAACCAACCTTCTATCCCCTCCTTCTCATTGCCTTATTCGAAGGTAAGCGGTCCAGGTTTACAGCCCCAGAGTGCTGCTTACACCGTCGCTCTCGCTCGATTGCTCGACGACAATGGGGTGGAAGTTCTGGTCTGCTCGCCCTATCGCGCGCAGGCAACCCTCATCCGCCGCGGCCTCGCCGACCGTGACCGCATTCGAGCAGGAACCATTCACCGCATGCAAGGGCAAGAGGCTTCGGTTTGCATTTTCGACCCAGGGCAGGCAGCACAGTGGTTTATCAAAGCTAGCTCCGTTGCGCCTCGTCTTGTGAATGTGGCCGCGAGTCGGGCGAAAGACGTGCTGGTGATTTGCAACGCCGCCGAGTTTGTGGTGAAAAATCCACTGCTTGTGCCTTACCTGCGGGTCGCCTCCCATCTCTCAAACGTTCGTCCAGGTCGGGGTGCGAAATATGAACGACCCACGGCCACAGCAAAAAGCCGGTAGCCGCGCCTCCATCGGATTGAGTTGAGGCTTTTCTTTCAAAAGGCTGTTGTAACCGTCGTTCTCGCGGAGCTTTTCATGTCATCATCAGTGTTGTATGTTTGTGTCTTGTCGGAGCATAACGTAGCCGAGCTGCAAGCTGTGCAATATCTACGGCCTACACATGTGTTGGCAATCGTCAGCGATTTCCTTCGTAAGAATGGCGAATCTCCTGCCTTCACGCGCTTCGTAGACGCGGTGCGCGAGCTGTCGCCCGACACAACGGTCGAAGACTTGGGGCGAGGCTTAGATGGAAGCACCCTCTCCAAATGCCGCGATTGGGTGAGCGGCACGCTTTGCACACATCTCCAGAACAATCGCTTCGCGGATTACACCGTGATTGTCAACTTCACTGGAGGAACGAAGGCGCTGACATGGGCGCTGTTCGGCGGCCTAGGTGGCATCGTCGCAAAGTGGCAATATATTGCCTTCGAAAAAGGGGAGACCTTGCTACAAACGGTCGACGCCGAGGGTAATGCGATTGAAACGCATCCCATCGCGCCCCTTCCGATTCTCAGTCAGGCACGTTTGTATAGCGACCAAATCCGCGTCGGAAAGCAAATTAGCGCGGAAGTGGACCGACAGCTACTCGACTACCTCTATTTGCTGGTATCGGACCCCATGAGCCAATACTGGCGCATGTCCGAAGTTCTCTTGAAGCTTTGGGATGGGGACAAGGCAGATAAATACGCGGAAAAGTTGCCTGAGGTGCCAGGAATCCGTGTGGAGACGCACCGCGTATGGGTGCCCTTCGTTGCCGAATCACCATGGGAGCTTGAATGGTTTCGTCCTTTTGCACAACTGTCGTTGGAGGGAGCGCCCACTGTCGATGGAAATGGGATTTGGATTCCGAGGAAGCGAAAGAAAAAGGAGTTTCCCTTTGTACGTTGGTTCAAAGGTGACTGGTACGAGCAATTGGTTCGCCTTTGGCTTTTTGAACTCGGCCTCAAAGACGAAGACGTTATCACCAATGTAATGGTTCAGCGCCAGGCGACCAGCGCTGCCGATGGAAATGACCCTGGCAACGAAGTGGACATCCTGTTTCGCTATAAGGGGCGTCTCCGGCTGCTTGAGGTAAAAGCGGGACCCCAAACCGACTTTCAAACCACGCATGCGGCCAACAAGCTTTATTCTGCTGCGGGAGCATTGGGAAAAGTAGACGCTGCCTATATCTTTACGCCGGAGTATGGCGCGGAAAATGCCGGATTTCGTGCATTTCACCAGCGGGCAATCGCCCTGGGTATAGAATGGCTCAAGGGTCGCGAAGACTTAGAAAACTGGTTGGTGCCCGTCGACAAGAGGCGGCAGGAGCTCGTGGCCGTGCCGCGATGAAAACGGCAGTGCGCCAAGGAGTCGGGCGGCCGCCGCAGATACGAGCAGGTGGTAAGATTGCGGGGAGCGGGGTTCGTCAATTCCCATCGCCCTAGCCCACGGCATCCAGTCTAATGGTGTGTCGTGGGGCTTTGGGCATCTGCATTCGGTTCAAGATGTTCGTACGGGAAGGCTAGCTTAGCTTGTAGGCGCGGAGGGTGTCGATTGGCCCCTCGGGGGCTTGTCCTTCGGTCATCATCTTGATGGCACGGTCGATGCTCTCGTTGTCTGGCCCCATTTCCAGCAGTTGTCGGCTGTAACGATGCCAGTCAGTCTTGTTTTTCTTCTGACAGGTTTTGAGCAACTTGTCGAACTGACTCTGTTGAATGCGCTTTCGCGCTTTCACCTGTGCTCCGGCTGGCGAATTCGGTTGCGTTGCCGAAATCCACCATTGATGCGCCTGGCCTGTGAGCTCGCGCTGCAGCCCTCTTGCCATTTCCCGTTTGAATAGCTCCTGATTCGCAGCGATGACGTGGGCTCTGTCAAATACCAAGCCCGGTGCAGGTTGCGCGCCGTTGGACTTCAGCCAGCCAATTAGGCTCTCCGGGCTATACTTTTGGCAATACATGTCGACCCGGCCATCGGGGGCCATCGAAGCCATGCTCGTGAGGAACGCAATCGTTTCCCTTTCTTGCGCAGCAATTTCCTTGGCGCGTTGTTGCGCCTGTCCGATTTTGGTTTCCGCGAAAGAGCGCAACGCCACCCTTCCATACCCAGCGTTGGTTTTGGAGCCGATGCCATGATGCTCGAGGCCCAGGCGAAGGCATTCCCAAGCTGCTTCAAGCCAATGGCCGTGTTGGCTTGGGTCGAGGGACGGGTGGAGCTCGATGGCTACCAAAAAGCTCCCTTTCGCGCTCATGAAGGGTACCGGGATAGGGTCCTCGGTGTCGGAAGGCTCCGCGCCACTCTGGTAGTACTTCGGGTGATGGACGGTGAGAACATCACGATGAAGGCCATTCTTCTTGGTCGAGTCTGGCTGGAGCCACGCATCGTGGAAAATCACCGCGCCTTGCTCTTCAACATCGCCAAACAGGGCATCGAAGGCATTGGGGCCATTCTTGCGCGCCTCGGCCGCCGTAGGTCGTCTGCGCCAACTATCGTCCTCGAAATAGCGGTCTGCGCCGAGGCTCGCAATGCCTTTGAGCGCCGAGCCAGGCAAAATAGGCACTCCCCACGTTCGATGAAGCGTAATGCCGAACTCTGCAGGATTTTTTTGGCCGAGACCGATAACAATTCGTCCTTTGGCCCGGCCGACTTCGACGCAGCACCGCATTTCTTCGGATGCTAGGTCGGCCTCCCATTGCTTGTAGGCAATGCGGTAGCCGCTTGCCAAGGTGCCTTGGTCGACCTTTGCTACAAGCTGGTCTTTGGCGGCGATGGCAGATGTTTTGTTGTACCCTTTTGGTTCGTTGTTGTGCCAAGTTTGCAGTTTTAGGAAGCGGTCAAGCCAAAGTCCCGGGTGAACACTTTCGCCAACTTGGTCGACCAGTTCGAGAAGGGCAGGCCGGAGACCTTGATTGGGCGGCGTCTTTGCTTCCGATTTTTTGTGCGCCATCGCGTCCCCCTATTCGTCGGCTTCAACGAGTTGGAGTTCGATTTGGGCAAAGCGACGAAACCATTGGGCGATGTGGGCAAGGTCATGGGTCAGCGCCATGTATGGCTTGACGTCAAGCTCCTGGGCGCGCTTGATTAGGTCGCTGTGCGTCGATTGCTCATCGCCAAAATAGGTCTTCGCGATGTGGTCGACGTAACGTTCGCCGTCGGCGTCGCGTGCAACTTGAAAGACGAGCGATTGAAGGGCTCCGCTTTGGTGAATCAAGCCTGGCATCTTCATACATGACGTCTTGTACTTGCGCACGTTTGCATCGTTTTTCGCGCTGCACACACACTTGTAGGCTGAGGCGCTCCATTGTTGGGCTCGCGTCTTCATGTCAGTTTCCCTCCACCGGAACGAAGTGCAGTGCGCAGCGGCCGCGCCCAACGGTCGCCTTACCGCCGAGCTGAATGGGGCGGTTGAGGAGCAAGTCTTTGATTCGGTTGAGATGCTTGCCCGCCGGAACCCCATTGCTCCGCTGCTCTTCCACAAAGCTCACCAGCACTGACTCGGCGGGCAGGTTCTCTTCGGTCCAAAGCTGACCGTCGTTTGCGGTGCCCGTGTCTGGGTTGATAGACACGCGGGTGACGATATCGGTCGCGTGCTGGCTCAAGAAGCTCATGGTGTCATCGTGGACCACGCAAAGTCGCTGCCGCAGCATGTTCTGCCAATCTTCGTCGGCGAACACCAATGGAGCAAGTGCGTCGGCGACCGCGTCGGCGCTTCCAATGCTGTGAAGGTCGAACTCTTCCAGGACGACTTTCTTTGTATTGTTGAGTTCGACTTGCAGTGTGGTTTTCGCGGTTACCAATGCAGCCTCCGGGGCTACGACCTTTGGCAACGAAAAAAGCTGCTGGATTCCCGCAAGCTTTGCGTCGCGAAGAAAGCAAGCAAGCAAATACGGCGAGGTCACCCAAGCGAATGTGCCTGCCACCGATCGTACGGGCAAAAGGAGCAAGCGCGCATCCGAGATGGCCACCGCACCAGCATTTTCGGACGCTTTTTCGGTCTCTGGTCCGAATGTACGCACCCAATCATGGCTGAGTTGGGCGCCCTCGCGTGCCCGGCCCCGCAGCGCGCCTTTGATAGAGCTGCCGGGCAGCAGCGGAAAGCCTGTGGCGCGGTCTCGCGCGATGGGGAGGTCGACGGCGGCGGTTGCTTGGCCTGTGCCTGCATGGAGGGGTGACCGAGCATGAACAATCAGGAGGCGAGATGTGGTCATGATAGACCTCGTGAAAGAATAGGTGATTTCAGCAAACTTAGTTGGCGAAGAAGCGGAGGAAGGGGTTGAGGACGGCGTTCAGGCCTTCCTCGGGGGCGCCTCGGTACTCTTTGAGTGGTTTGATGTCGGCCTGCTCTTGTTGGGTGATCTTGCCGCAAACGTTGGTGTCCTGTTTCCCTTTTCCGCTAACCTTTAGCTTTTCAAGCACGGTATTGGTTGCGGCCTCGCCGGGGAGTTTGAGTGCGACCGCGTAGATGCCCGTTTCGTCTCGGACCGGACGAATGACCAACGGCGAAGCAAGTCGATTCGCTTGGAGGGGAGAAAGCGTTCGGTCTTCGGGGTCGCCTTCCTTGGTGTCTTTGAAATGGAAGATGATGGGCATTCCAAATGCAGCGCGGGGGAATTTGTGCACTTTGTGCACAGGTGCATGGTTGCGGTCGCTGAACTTCGCGTGTTTATCGGTTATTCGTCGGAGTTCGTCCGGTTCGGGCCAGCGTGAGCGGCCCGGGCGCCTTTGATGGTCTTGTCGGTTCCGTCCGACCTCGATTCCTTGCCGAAAGCGTTGCAGCTTGCCAAGTGCTTTCTTTTGTGCTTCCTCCGCATCGCCATTGACCTTGAAACGGGCGACGCGGTCAGCCCAGCCGAGTCGTTGGAGCACGTCATCGAGCGAAAGTGGATTGACTTGCATGACCGCCCCAAATCCCCGTCGTGTTCGACCCCCAAGTCCGCCAAAAGTGGCGAACGCCAGCCATGCACGTTCAACCTCGTCCCACATCGTATTTTGGAGGTCATCCCCTTTTTGGCTCCACGCCTCCTCAGCGCGGCGACGGTATTCGTTGCCGCCTTCGCGTTTGTGACTGTTTCCGTTGTCATTGCTGCGAACGTCGGCCAACGTAACGCGAACGCAGAAGTCGCCTTTCAGCCGCGTAAGGGTACCTGCCTGGCTGGCGTTCGCTGGGGATTGAAGGGGAAACGCGCCGTACGCAAGGGGGTCTCCGAAACCTTGTATGGGCTCTTTCGGCTTGTCACTTTTGTAGACAGCAACCTGCTCCGCATGAAAGGCCTGCTCGATTGCAAGCGACACGAGACCTTTCGCCGGCTTCTCTTTGGTGCTCGCCCAGCCCCAAAGCAATGCTTCACGCGCCCTCAAGATGTCCGGGTCGAGCGCAGGGTCGCAAATCCGGCGCCACCAAGTCCGAAGCTGCCCGCGGAGGCTCGCACCGCGGACAGGGGTCACCGCGTCGTATTCTTTTTGATGCGGTGCGTCAGCGTTGAGCTTTACGCCGCCACCAAACATCGGTGTAATGAAGTGGAGCTCTGCGTTTATTTCGTAGAGGTTCTCGGTGTTGGTGCTTAGAGTGGGTTTCGAGAACTTCGGGTTGCGCCGCGCGCTTTGGATTCGGCTCATTCGCTCACCCCCACCACTGCGAGGCCAAAGCCGTCGCGGTTGTCTTGTGCGTCACTGCAGATTCCCTGAAAATGTACGGCATTGCGCCAATCACGAATGTTTACCCTTTCAAGGTCGACCCAATAAACGGTGCCGGCGGGGGCGAAGCGGCGCGCGGGTTTGGGACCGCCTGCGGCCATGTCCCAGCCAGAGAGGGTCAGAGGCCTGCCGACCGCAGCGGCAATCACCGGCGCTCCACCAATCGACTTCGGCACGGCGCCCTCGGCGAAACAGGCTGGTGTCAGCAAGAGCACCCGCGCGCGGGGACCACCCAGCTTCGGCGATTCCCACAGCGGGCCCTTTCCAGCAAGTGGGCGCAAGGCAGACAAACGGCGCTCGCCACCCAGGTGGAGGTAGCCCGCGGCGAGTTCTTTGCGGTCGCATCCAACCACGAGGGCAAGGCGATTATAGGTGCCTTGCGCGGTACGCTCGGTGAATCGCAGACCGTCGCTTTGGAAGAAGTCGCCGTCGTTGGTGGTGCCGTTGAGCGGGTCAATCGCGACGTGCAGTCGTGTCTCATGGTGCAAGTTTGGACGACCTGCAGACGCAGAAAGGAAAGACTGGCCCGGTGGAGAAGTGCGCAGCCAACGCTCAACTTCTTCGCTGCTCCAGAACGCTGGCGGGTTCTTGGCCGGCTTTGCTTTGGGCATTCCGCCGGATGCAATCGGAACAACCGGGACCAGACCGCCCGGAAGGCTGCTCATACCTTCGGGCCATGCCTTCCCTGGACCGAGGGCATAGCGGTGGAGGTGGACTCCTGCGGTTTTTGGGTCGGACTCGTCGGGGTCGAAGAGCGCACAGTCTCGGGGCGCACTCAACCAGCAGCGCACGAGCTGGTCGTCTCCGTCGAGTTCGCCGAGAAGGGGACCGCGTACCGGCGTGGCCTTTGCTTCTTCGACGTTCCAGCCGCCCTTTGTATGCCAAACACGGGTTCGAAGCGCGCCGGCGGTCACCGAGGGCGGCACCATGTTTTGCGAGCGCACGCTATCGACGCCTCCCCCCAAGGGACGGCCGTCGCGGACCATGAGCGGGTCGCGGGGTTCAAGGGTAAACCAGCGCATCACCAAGCTCCTTGGGCATCGTCGGCGGAGCCAGACGCGAGACCTGCTTGCCTCTCGGCCTCTGCAAAAAGACGCGCGAGTTGCAGTTCAGCGGATATCGCGCGGATGTTTTCGAGGATGGACGATTGTTTCCATTGAATTCGGCCGAGGAGCGCGCTGACTTCGGGGTCTCCTTCGTTTCGCTCTCCTCCGCCTACGCGCCGCTTTCGCGCGAGCACCTGCTGACACAATGCTGTCGCCTCGTCGCGACGGAGGGCCAGTTCCGCTGGGGGCAGGGTCGCGAAGTGCGCCGCGACTTCTTCCAAGTCGTGCGCGGCTTTGGCGGACAGGCCTCCCTGGTGGACCACCTTCACCCAAGCCTGGATTCGCGCATCGGCGGCGAAGGGACCCTGGGCGCTTGATACAAGGGGGGGAGCGTCCTGGCTCCAGCGGCCGCTCACTTGGAGGTCGCCGCCGCTACGGCGAGACAACAGCACACAAAGCGCACCTTTGTTGGGCACGGACTTGGCAGCCTTTTCTGCGCGTTTCGCCAGCTCACGGGCCGTGGACATCGGTTCACGGGCATGGGAAATCGCCAGACCTACCGAAAGGGTGGGAGCGGCGACGCCCGAAGGCACCTGTGGGTAGAGGGCGCGAGCGAAGCTTTCTGCAAGCTCTCGGGCGCAAATAAGGGCGGTATGCAGTGGCAATAGTGCCAGTACATCGTCGCCGCCTGCGAAAATGAGCGAACCGCCATGCCTGGCCACAATCCCTCTGCAATTCAGGGCGAAGTCGTTGAGGGCTTGCGCGAGGGCTTGGTGTCCTTCGGCGCTGTGGATGGAGTCGATTGCTGCCCCCATGTTGTCGCCGTCGGCCAACAAGAATGCGTAGTAGGGGCTGGGTTCCGCGCAGTTCGCTTCGGCGAGAAGTTGTCTGATTGCGCGCTCTGCGTCTCGAATGTTTCCTGGCGCAGCTTCATCACGCGCGTTCTCCGCAAAATGCTCGACCATGCGGGTGGTGTAGAGCAGGTTTCCGTCGAAGCCGCCGAGCGTAGGCGGGCCGTCGCCGTCGCCGTTGATTTCGGCGAGTTGGAAGCGGTCAAGGTCAAGCCCAGCCATTTCAAGAGCATCGAGTGCAGCAGCGACAGACTTGGGTCTCTTTGCAAGCCGGGTGAGCGTAGGGCCTGCTGCGATATGGGCGGTGCTGTGAAAGGGGGGCCGTCCTCGGCGGTAGGACGATGTAAATACGTCGTCGCTCAGTTCGAGACCGCGGCGCTTCAACAGGCCAACACCGCAGAGGCGCTCGGATTTTTTCACGCCGTAGCGCTGTCTGCGAAGGGTGGGCTCTACAAATTCACTGGACCTTGGGTTGTAAATTCTTTCGTCGATTACACTCTCGCGTTCACCATCAAGCGAGCTTTTGGGTACGCCACGGCCAGGGTCCCAGCTCGGCTGGGCCCAGCGGCGAGTGTTCTTGAGGGCTGCCATGCGTTGATAGAGCGCGTCCCGGTCGCCTTGGTAAGCGCCCGTGTCGGGGACAGATACCCAAGCCAACTCCATCAGGTCCGCAATTTGGGCCATCGCGACATCACGTTTGAAGTTGTTGTCATTGTGCAGCTTACGAAATGCTTGTTCGCTTACGTCTTGCAAGCGCTGTTGCACGGAGTCGTAGGCGGCAGAAGCGACGTCATTCGGAGATAAGCCGGCTGGCAGGCGTGCAAAGATGAGGTTCGAAACCCCTGGGCGTTCTTGGGCGCCCTCTTCCGCATGTGCCGAAGATAGCCCCGCGGGAAAAATGATGCAGGCGGCTGCATTTCCGCCTGCGTCTGCGACAGTGGCTTGTACTGCGTTTCCAACGGCTCGGGCGAGGTCACTCAGAAGCCATGAGCCAAACCACAAGTCTTGGCAGCGTCGCGCACTGTTGATGAAGTCTTGGATAGGCCCAAGGCTGATAAGCAGCATCGTGCCATGCTGGGTTGCCGGTTGCATATCTTGGACACTCGTGGGTTTGGTGCTTGCGTGCCGTCACTCCCAGACTGCGACGCATTGGGATGTGCAAGGTATGGCAAAGGGAACCTTCGTGTCATGTGTCGCGATAGAAATTCCACAGCCATTACAGAGAACATGCCGTCGAGCCGTGTGTTTGCGCATGGGAAATTTTTTCCGTTTATGCGTTTGCCCCATGGACGCGCGCAGGGATTGGCGCAACCGAAACGTACGCGGCAGAGTCCCGTGGAGGTTCGCTCGCGCAATCGTAGATCGTGGAGGCGGAGGACGGACCCAACGCTTCCTGACCGCGCTGGGCGAGCCGGTCTACCGGGGGCGGGGTGCAGCGCGCTATTGTGCCGCGTAGGGCTTGTTGGTTTTGCCTTTGGATTGCCATCCCAGCTTACACTGCAGGTAGGCGCGGTTCTTTTGTTGCGGCTGGCAAGGTCCCTCGGGGTGTTCGGCGGCCATAGGAGAACGCGGTTTCTACAGGAGGTGACGGAATACAGTGCACGCGATGAGCGAGTCGTTGGTTCGTTTGCATTTCCTCCGGTTGGGTTTTGGTTCAACCTTGATGTTTGAAGGGTATTATCGAACGGGAAGGCGTGGTGGGCACTTCGGGGGGCAAGCCCAAAGTGGTGCGCGTCATCGACTCGATGGTCCAGCTATGTTTCAATGAGGCCCGACCAAGAGGTCGGGAGCGGGAATCTTGCAGGTACCAATGTTTCATGTGCCAATCTTGCTTCACTGAGGCCCGGCCGAACGCCAGGAAGGGGCACTCTACCATCTCCGAATTTGCCTGCCCTACTCTTTCGCGTGGATATTGCACGGCCTGCCGGCATCGTCGACCAGGCTTGCGCGCAAAGGACGGGGCGCGCTTCATGCACGGGGGTAGTTCGCTTGGGCGGACTGCGTGCTGCAAGCCGCGCAAGTGCGGAGTAATCTAGGGTTGCGGAGAATGCGACGTTGGTGCGCGGGGTGACCGGAATGACCACGAATCGCGCGTTGTATCGGCGCGCGAGGGGCGGAACGATTCTGGTACGGGTTGGGCTATGAAGGGGGCAGACTCGGCGCGCGGCGGCAGCGACAGCGGCAGTGTCCTTCCGATTGTGCTCTGCCCCGTGCATGCGCTTCTAACGAAGTCATTTGTGTCCATCTGCGCTGAACCAACCGTTGTACGGCTTCATCTTGAATCGCCGAAGAGTGTTCTGCAATGCGCTTGGTAAGCGACCAGCGTGCATGGGGGGTACGCCCGTGGATGCATAGGACAGGCGTAAAATGGGGCCAGGGAGTGTGCTCGCACGAATCCAGTTGGAAAATAAACAGCGAGGCATTGCTGCGCCTACGCTTGGTGAGGACGCGGGCGACATTTGGAGCGTTTGTGCCCGTTCCTGCTCCGAGGTCGAAGGCCGTTCGACTTTTTGGATGAGCTCAATCACAGAGGTCAAAGCTCGTTCGACCTTGTTGGGTGAGCTCATGCAGAGAGGTCGAAGGTCGTTCGACCTTGTTGGATGAGCTCATGCGCAGAGGTCAAAGGTCGTTCGACTTTTTGGATGAACTCATGCACGGAGGTCAAAGCTCGTTCGACCTTGTTGGGTGAGCTCAATCACAGAGGTCAAAGGTCGTTCGACCTTGTTGGGTGAGCTCAATCACAGAGGTCAAAGGTCGTTCGACCTT
>CAZCUX010000049.1:0-4669 GCA_964502005.1 uncultured Enterobacterales bacterium | reverse complement strand
GTTGGGTGAGCTCAATCACAGAGGTCGAAGGTCGTTCGACCTTGTTGGGTGAGCTCAGACACAAGCTGGTGTTTGGACGCGATGGCGAGCGAGCGCGGGGCTGGCGTTGATTGGCTGAACGGTGTTCCCGCCCAAGGCCGGGCGAGGTTTTTGGCGATGGGCGGTACATTCGTTGGGCACGACAACCAACCGCACCAGGGGGGGCAGTGATTTGCTGTAAATCGTGGCTGTGGCGCTCAGATGCCGTTCGAATTGGAGCTGCGGATGCGAGACCAAACGAGGGTTTGGGGCGTTCACGCCCATGGGACCAATGGAACACCTCGTCTCGGCTGGCCCTTCAACAAGGCGGACGGGCGGGAACAACGCTTTTTGCATCGAAATCCGTGTGTTGTCGCTGCTACGATTGTGTTCCTGCCGTCTGAGTGGAGTGCGCCGCCGGTTCCGCGCGGTGGAGTCGTCGTATGCGAGAAATTGTCGGTCCTCTTTTTCGTCCTTTTGGTCCATCAAACGCAAGAAAGTGCAGGAATGTACCGCAAGCCATTCTGCGAGCGACACGTTGGCTTTTTGATTCCGATATCGTGTGCGACCTTCAATCACGGAAGGCTCTCGCGCTCTCGCGCGGGTCCGGTGAAATGGACAGCTTCGGTACCTTGCCCACCCCGCCGGGGGGCCCACACATCAGGGGAACAATTCATGGGTCGCTTCATTATTTGTACCGTTGGCACTTCGCTGCTTACCAACCGAGATGACCGCCCGTGGGGTGGCTGGCGCGCGGGAGGCACTGGCGCACTGCCCGCAGGGAGCGAGGTTGCCCATTGGTTCAGAGATGCGGATTTGGTGAAAGCCAGCGCCGAGACAAACACGCTCCGTGCATTGGGATTCAGCTCTACTGACCAAATCGCCTTCTTGCATTCTGACACTCCGGAGGGCGCGCTCTGTGCGGAATCGCTTGCGGCGTACTTTCACACACAAGGGTGCATGACCGAGACCCATCGGCTCGGTCGCCTCGGCTACGGCGCGGCCGCTTTCACTACGGGGCTCAAGTCCCTCGTGTCCATCACCCTTCTACGCGTGAAGCACGCACAGGAGAGGCAACAGGAAGTCATCTTGTGTGCGACAGGTGGCTTCAAAGCCGAAATTGCATTTCTCAATATTCTCGGCGCATTGCTCGAAATCGAGGTCGTATACCTCCACGAGTTGCACCGCGACCTCGTGCGGCTGCCGCGCCTACCCTTACAATGGGACGCGGAGTTTGTTTCCCAACACGAAGCGTTCTTTTCCTGGATTGACGACGAGGAGCCGCGAACCAGTGTGGAGGTCGAATCATGGCTTCATGGCAATCCGCAGCTCCGCAATCTCGTCGAAGACGACGACAAAGGCTTTACCTATCTTTCGGCTGCCGGAGATTTGCTCTACCGCGCAGCCAAAGAGCGTCGCGGACAGGGCCCCCGAGCCGAATGGCCGGCAGCCGATTCGCGCCCGCCCTCCGACAAGTTCAGAGTCTCCGCCATCAGCCACCACCGCCCCGAAGGCTGGGAGAAGTTTGTCAACCGCCTATGCGCCATTGACTGTGTCACCTCCGTTCGCTACGAACAAGCCATTCATCGCGGCCCGAAAGTGCAGGTCATCGACGCCGAAACGGGGGCCATTGGGGTCCGTTTCGGCAAAGATGACCTCGGCCTACCGCTCCGGGTGGACACCACCGCGCAAGGTGCGGCGCAAACCGAGCTGGTTGTCCGCTACCTGTCCAAACTAAAGTGACAGGCGTACGTCGGGGGCGCTGCGGGCGTCGGTACACGCGCGCTATTGTCGTAGCAGCGACGGAAAGACAGTGGCTCGTTATCGTCTTTCAAAGATGCCGATGTGACTGAAGGACCTCCGGCGCGAAAGGGCCAGGTGATGGGTCGGCGTTCGAGTCGGAGCGTTTGTCAGGGTTGATGAAGGACCAGCCTTTCGGCCGCGGAAGGACGTTTGACGGTCCTGCTGTTGAATATCCCGATGGAGCGCTTCAATGAGGCCCGGCCTTTTGGCCGGGAAGGGATTGGACAGGGCCGTGTACGAGACCGTGCACCGGGCCGTGACTTCAATGAGGCCCGGCCTCTCGGCCGGGAAGGGACACCGGCCAACGTCATCCGAGCCCTTCGGCATTATTTGCTTCAATGAGGCCCGGCCTCTCGGCCGGGAATGGACGGGCGGCAAAGCCAAGGTGTACGGCAACGCCCAGGTATCCGGTCTTCAATGAGGCCCGGCCTCTCGGCCGGGAAGGGACCACGCCCAGGTATCCGGAAACGCCCAGGTGTTCGGGCTTCAATGAGGCCCGGCCTTTTGGCCGGGAAGGGATTGGACTGGGCCGTGTACGAGACCGTGCACCGGGCCGTGACTTCAATGAGGCCCGGCCTCTCGGCCGGGAAGGGACCGGGGAGGAAAGCACGAGAGGCTTGAGGAAGTCAAGCTTCAATGAGGCCCGGCCTCTCGGCCGGGAAGGGACACCGTCGAAGGCCACAAGATCCTGGTCAAAGCCCAACGCTTCAATGAGGCCCGGCCTCTCGGCCGGGAAGGGACCCGCCCACACCTTATGAAGGAATGACAGAAGGCGACGTTCTTCAATGAGGCCCGGCCTCTCGGCCGGGAAGGGACATCAACGCTACGACGGGACTAAGCGTGGCAGCAGTCTTCAATGAGGCCCGGCCTCTCGGCCGGGAAGGGACTCGCCGCCGGTCGAGGGTGGCGAGTCGAACCGGTGCAGGCTTCAATGAGGCCCGGCCTCTCGGCCGGGAAGGGACAAGTCAGCGCCCCTCCGGGGCCGGGGAAACGGATGCTTCAATGAGGCCCGGCCTCTCGGCCGGGAAGGGACGTGTTGAGCTCAAGGCCAAACGGGCAGAGCTGCACCAGCTTCAATGAGGCCCGGCCTCTCGGCCGGGAAGGGACATGCTCGTTTCCAGCTTCCTCGGCCTTGCCCTTACGCTTCAATGAGGCCCGGCCTCTCGGCCGGGAAGGGACCGGGAGCCACATGCCCGAAGCCTAGACAGGCAATAGCTTCAATGAGGCCCGGCCTCTCGGCCGGGAAGGGACTGCCTTGCGTCCCGTCGTGTCCTACCCCTCATCTCCGAGCTTCAATGAGGCCCGGCCTCTCGGCCGGGAAGGGACCGGCATCGCGACTGCCGACGCGGCGGACTTTTTCGCGCTTCAATGAGGCCCGGCCTCTCGGCCGGGAAGGGACATCGATCGCCGCTGGTGTCCAGCACCCCCAGCTATGCTTCAATGAGGCCCGGCCTCTCGGCCGGGAAGGGACACTGTACAGGTATATCGTGACGAATGCCGATGCGGGGCTTCAATGAGGCCCGGCCTCTCGGCCGGGAAGGGACCGACGCCACCGGAAATCATCGGCCAAAACGGCCGCGTGCTTCAATGAGGCCCGGCCTCTCGGCCGGGAAGGGACGCGGATTGATCAAATCAACCCGCTCATTCCCAAGGTGCTTCAATGAGGCCCGGCCTCTCGGCCGGGAAGGGACTGCAGCGCTCCTCATCCTCTGGTACGCCATCTTCGGAGCTTCAATGAGGCCCGGCCTCTCGGCCGGGAAGGGACCTCCACCAAGCTGCCCAAATTCTTGGAGGACAAGAGGATGCTTCAATGAGGCCCGGCCTCTCGGCCGGGAAGGGACATCAGCACAGAGTGGGACGAATACTCGCTTTGCGCAGCTTCAATGAGGCCCGGCCTCTCGGCCGGGAAGGGACGTGCCCGCCGCTTCAGCGAAAGAGCGCATTGAGTCGCTTCAATGAGGCCCGGCCTCTCGGCCGGGAAGGGACACATGATTGGATTTTCGATTGACGCGCTTCGATGTGAGCTTCAATGAGGCCCGGCCTCTCGGCCGGGAAGGGACCCCTCCTGTCGATTTCAATGTCCCCGGAAAGCATCTCGCTTCAATGAGGCCCGGCCTCTCGGCCGGGAAGGGACCACTGGGACGCGCTTGCATCGCTGCAGCCGCAGCTATGCTTCAATGAGGCCCGGCCTCTCGGCCGGGAAGGGACAAAAACCAACAATCGAACCGGACAGCCCGTCGCTGGCTTCAATGAGGCCCGGCCTCTCGGCCGGGAAGGGACTTTCGGAAACGACGAATCATTCAACCCCACCAATATTGCTTCAATGAGGCCCGGCCTCTCGGCCGGGAAGGGACATGATATCTACCCGCCGCCACGCGCGGCTCCGGAGGTCTGCTTCAATGAGGCCCGGCCTCTCGGCCGGGAAGGGACACGCTCATCGCTGGGATGCGGGGGCCTGCGGGCACGAGCTTCAATGAGGCCCGGCCTCTCGGCCGGGAAGGGACGTCTACGCGCTCGCCAAGGAGGGCCGTGACTTGACCGCTTCAATGAGGCCCGGCCTCTCGGCCGGGAAGGGACGACATGCGGGGCGCAGACCTTACCGGCGCACGCCTCATGCTTCAATGAGGCCCGGCCTCTCGGCCGGGAAGGGACCGCCGGTCTGGACGGGGGGTACCACTGGCACGCGTATGTGCTTCAATGAGGCCCGGCCTCTCGGCCGGGAAGGGACCCTGCCGTCCCAAACGCAGGGTCCTCAGGTCGTTATCACCGCCAAAAACGAGCGGCCATCTTTCAAGGTTCATTTTCGCAGATTTGAAGGCCCTGGCAAAGCGGTCGCCGAAAGCGAGAA
>CAZCUX010000048.1:0-27357 GCA_964502005.1 uncultured Enterobacterales bacterium | reverse complement strand
ATCCCGACGCGATAGTCGAGGTTTGGGCGATGGATGAGCTGCGCGCTGGGCTCATTCCCAGCTATCGCGCAATTTGGGCTAAGAAGGGGCAGCGTCCGCACGCTTCGTCCCGGCGGAAATACAGCCTTCCGGGTTCACATTGATGGACGGTAGCCGGCGTGCCCAATCCAGCCCGCGCACACCGAAGAAGTGACCCTCTCCCATACGTCGCCGACGAGCCCGCGAAGCAGCCCAAGAGTCCTCTTTAGAACGTCCCTCACGCGCTTCTACCGCCAAGCCCAGGTCATCTCGATAAGGTTGCGTTCGGGGCGATAGGCAGGCAGGTGGATCGCCGTTGCGCCGCACTTCACGAGGATCTCATTCACGCCCGCCACCTCGTCGATCCTTGCTCCGTCCATGATGACGATGTCGCCCGGCTTGCGCGCTGGCCCAAGGTCGTCTCGCAGGAAGGCGAGGAACGCGTCACCGTCGACGTAGCCCGTGAGGGGGCGCAGAGCGCGCACAGGCCCCGGGCCGGGCGCCCGATGACCAGCGCCTCACCGCGGGCCGCCCACCCGTAGCGACGGCTCTCCGCCACGCGCACACCGGCCTCGTCGCGGAAGACGTGCCGGGACACGTCGAGGTCTGGCTGGGGCGCTCCCAACGCTTGCCGCGCCGCGACCACGTCGGCCCGGTCGGCCGCCCTCCCGCGGAAGCCCCCCGTTTTCGCGTGTACCCGAGGCGTCGATAGGTGTCCGACATCGTCTGGGAAGCCACCGCTACGCCACGCGCCTCCTCGTTGTAGTCGATGAGGTGCCGCAGGAGCACTTCGCAGCCTCATCCACCTTCCGCGCGCCGTGCCACCTGCCCGTTGGCGTCGCCGCGACGGAGCACGTCCTACGCGCGCGAGCGACACCCCCCGGCTCACGCTTGCGTCTCCAACCATGAACCGTCCGGCGAGCGACTTGAACGTCCCCTCGCCGGCTTTGCTACGCCGCGACCACGCGCTCTCGCAGCTCTTTCGGATGGGGCTTTGGCATCTCGACCTGCTTGGATGCAGCCTGAACACCCGCCGCTCTTCGGCGCGCCCCCCCCCGAGTCGGTCAACGCCGTTCGGCGCGACTGTACCACGATGCAGTCATGCCTACGGCTTGACCCGATGGTCCGTCAATTCGGGGCAAGGTTCAGGACGCCCTCCGTTGCAGCACGCCCCCCGCCACCGCCTCCCCTTCATGTTGTGGTCCTATCGACAAGGCAAAGACCACGCGTCTTGGGTCGGATGAACAGGAAGCCGCAATTCGCGCGGGACGAAGCCAACCGCAGCCGGTCTGACCAC
This sequence comes from uncultured Enterobacterales bacterium, assembly GCA_964502005.1. Taxonomy (GTDB): domain Bacteria; phylum Myxococcota_A; class UBA796; order UBA796; family UBA2385; genus CAJWOS01. Next base: position 26,042 of record CAZCUX010000048.1, on the reverse strand, counting down.
CCTGTCTCTTCAAACGGCGACCGAAGCCGCGCGCGAAACGCAAGCCACTCCCCACCCACCAGCCCTGGCCCATCGTCCCTTCCACACCCCACCCGCGAATTCCAACCACGCGCGCCCCCCAAACGCCACCGCCTCTGCGTTTGTTCAGGTGCGCCACCCCAAAAACGCGCATTACCCATTCAAAAAACCAGCGCCGCCACTCCAAAAACGCACAAACCCGGTCATTTTATGACGGCGCACGTCCCAAAACGCACCCTATACCGCACAAAAACCAGTACCGCCACTCGGGAAATGCACCATGCCGGTCATTTCCTGACGAGCGCCATTCGAAAAACGCACTCGACGTTCAGGTATATACTCCGCGCACGAACCGCGCTCGCTGCCCCCGCCGACCATCCGCTCCCTCGTGCGCGCTGCGCGCCCCGCCTTCGATTGCGCCCGCTACCGTTCGCTTGTGTTGCCCACAGCACTCTTGTCCCAATCTCCCCGCCGCTGGTTGCCTCCCCACAAATATGGCGGCAACCGACCGTTTGACAATGGCCATCCCCCTCCGGCAGACTCTCCCGCTCGCTCCGCCACATGCCTCCCGCGAAGGTTACCGCAGTGGAATCACAGCCATTTCCGACCCAAGGCTCCGTCGTCCGTGTTCGCCAACGAACGTGGCTGGTGACCCACGCCGACAACCCCAACCCTGGGTTCCAATCGGGCGTGGTCGACCTCGCGTGCTTGGACGACGATGCGGCCGGTGACACGCTCCAGGTCATGTGGTCCCACGAAATCGACGCCGCCTGCGTTTCCGAGCAGTCCGAAGCATTGGGCGGCGCGCGTCCCCTTGACCCACCGCGCTTGTTTGGCGCCTACCTCCACGCGATGCGCTGGAACACCGTCACCAGCACCGACCACCGCCTATTACAAGCGCCCTTTCGCGCAGGCATCGACCTCAAGGCCTACCAGCTGGAGCCGCTGCGAAAGGCGCTGGAGCTTCCCCGCGTCAACCTCTTCATCGCCGACGACGTGGGCTTGGGCAAGACCATTGAAGCGGGCCTCGTGGTCCAAGAACTCGTCCTGCGCCAGCGAATCGACCAAATCATCGTCATCTGTCCGCCGACGGTCACCGTCCAGTGGCAAGACGAGCTGGCGCAACGCTTCGGCCTCCATTTCGAGCGCTACAACCGCGAGTTTGTCACCGCCCGACGCCGTGAGCGCGGCTTTGGCGTCAACCCGTGGACCACCCACAACCGCTTTATCGTCTCCTTCGCCTTGCTTCGCGGCACCCGCTCTACGTCGGGCCATGGCTCCCAGCACCTCGAGCTGTTGGTTCAGCACCTCGGCGACAAGGCTGCGCGCACCTTGCTCATCGTCGATGAATGCCACCAAGTCGCGCCATCGGGAAGCTCGGCCTACCCCATCGATAGCCGCACCACCCGCGCCATCCGTCAAATCGCCGAGCGCGTAGGCCACCGCCTGTTCTTGTCCGCTACGCCCCACAACGGCCACAGCTACAGCTTCGCCTCCTTGCTGCACCTGCTCGACCCCCAGCGCTTCACCCGCGGCGTCCCCATCCAATCCGCCGAAGAGCTGTCGCCCATCATGGTGCGCCGCCTCAAGCGCCATTTGCGCGACCACGTGAGCGGCTTGCCCCGCCGCGAACTGGTAGACCACGAGGTCCGTTTTGGCGCAGACAGCGCCGAAGTCCGCCTGGGCACCCTCCTCGACGAATACGACGGCCTCTATCGCGCGTGCTTGTCGCACCTCCCCGAGCGCCAGGCCAACGCCCGCAGCCTCGTCATCATCAACCTTCACAAGCGCCTCCTGTCGTCTATTTGGGCCTTTCACCACACCCTTCGCCAACACGCAGCAGGCGCCCGTGTGGCCTTGCGCGATGCCCCCAAGCTGCAAGCCCCTCCCCGCCGCGCCGACGACACCGAGCTCTCCGAAGACGCCTTGGATACCGCCGAAGACAACTTCGTCTTGGAAGCGAGCTTCGATGCCGGCGCCCGCGCCCAAACTATCTTGTCCGAGATGTTGTCGATTGCGGAACGCGCCCGCGCGGCTGCCGACGCCCGCGTGCACAAGTTGGCGGCGTGGATCAACCGCGAGATGTGCCCCACCGGCACGTTCAACCAGCGTCGCCTCGTCATCTTCACCGAATACGAGCACACGCTGTCCTGGTTGCGCCGCGTGCTGCCCCCGCTCCTTCTCGCCCAAGACGAAAGCGCGATGCAGCCGTTCACGGGCCGCCTCGACGATGCCCACCGCGAGAAGCTCAAGGCGGCCTTCAACAGCCCACCCGAATCGTCCCGCTTGCGCATTTTGCTGGCGACCGACGCCGCCCGCGAAGGCATCAACCTCCAAGCCCACTGCGCCGACCTGTTCCACTTCGACTTGCCGTGGAACCCCTCGCGGGTCGAGCAGCGAAATGGCCGCATCGACCGCGTCCTCCAACCCGAGCCCGTCGTTCGCTGCCACTATTTTGATTGCGTAGACCGCCCCGAAGACCGCGTCTTGGTCTATTTGATCAAAAAACTCCACCGCATTCGCGACGAGCTGGGCTCGTTGTCCGCCGTCGTCTCCGACCGCTTGGCCGCCCGCATGGAGGTCGGCTTGCGCGGCTTGCGCACGGGCGACATCGACCGCCTGTCCGACCCCGGCGACCTCGCCCGCAAAGCCCAAGAAGAGCTCGAAGGCACCGGCGCGGCCCTCCTCAAAGGCGACCTCGACGCCCTCGACCGCCAACGCGAACGCTCCGAGCGCCAACTCAACTACCGCCCCGAGCACCTGCAAGAGCTGGTGGACCTCGGCCTCGAAATGGTCGCTGGCTCCGGCCTCCGCAATCCCTCCGATTCGAACCCCCAAACCTTCGACCTCCCCCCGCTCGACGCATCTTGGGACGCTATCCTCGACCTCATGCGCAGCACCGAGCCGTCCACCGAGCGCAACGCCAAGCCCCCCGTTCGCCCTGTCGCATTTCGCGCCGCCCACCGCTTGGATGCCCCGGCCGTTCAGCTCCACCTCGGTCATCCCCTCGTCAAGCGCCTCGTCGCCCGCTTTCGCGCCCAGGGCGTCGCCCGCCACGACCTCTCGCGGGTCACGCTCATCGAAAACACCCGCGATTCCTCCCGCCGCGTGGTCGTCTTCGCCCGCTTGTCGCTCTACGGCGAAGGCGCCACCCGTCTCCACGAAGAAATCATCACCTTTGCCGCCCAAATCCGCAATTCAGCCCTCGAACCCTTTGCGGTCGGCGGCGCGGGCGAGGCCACCACCCTCGAGCGTTTGGGCGAAGCCTTGGCCCACCGCCCAGAACCCCACCCCTCCGCCGAGATTCGCCACCGCGTCCGCCACCGCGCCGGCGACGACTTCCGCGCGTTGTGGCCCTCCTTGCGCGACCAAGCCACGGCCGCCGCCGCTTCGGCCCGCACCAAGTTGCTCGACCGTGGCACCCGCGAATCTATCGCGATGGAGGCGTTGCTCACGGCCCAGCGCGCCAAAATCTTAGAGCAGTTCGACGAAGACAAACAGTCTCGCTTTGGTTTCATGGACGAATCCGCCCGCGACCAATTCAACCGCGACCGTCGCTTTATGGAAAAGCGCCTCGAAACCATCGAAGTCGAGCGAAACACAGAACCCGCTGCGATTTTGCAAAGCTATGCCGTTGTATTGGAACGGTTTGAACCCATTGGCATGGCCTACCTCTGGCCGGCGAGCTAACCGATGGCCCGTACCCAAAAACCAAAGTCCAAAGCCGCCCAGATTCATGCCGATTGGATTGGCATGGTCCAACCCGACGGCCTTGTCGTCAGCACGGCGGTGTTGGAGGAGATGGACCTTTATGTCCAACAAGACTCCTCCGTCCAACAAAACCTGCGCGCCTGCACCGAAGACGACCGTCTCCCCAATCTTTCGGTCCTCCTTCACGACATCCTCGGCTGGAAGCCCGCCCGCCTGGTGCCCCCGGATTCGGTCACCCCGCCGGTTGTCCTCGACCTTCCCGATGTCGGCGTCACCCTCTCTCCCACCGCCCTTGGCACGTCGCCCCAAGGCGATGTCCGCATCGTCGTCCATTGGCTCGACGCTGACCCCGACGCTACCCCCTCAGGCGACCACTGGCCGGCCAGCCACACCGAGCGCTTTGAGCGCCTCCTCCATCGAACCGGCTACGCCACCGGCCTCCTCGTCACCCCCACCGCCATTCGCCTCATCTACGCCCCCGTAGGCGAAGCGCCCGGTCGCCTCACCTTCCCCGTCGATGCGCTCCGAAAAGCCGATGGCCGCTTGCTGGTGGATGCCCTCCTCATGCTGCTCGGCTCCCGCCGCTTGTTCGCGGTCCCCGAAGGCCAGCGTTTGGGCGATGTCCTCAAGGCCAGCCGCCTTCGTCAAGAGCAAGTCACCGAGACCCTCGCCGCCCAAGTCGAAGATGCCTTGCGCGTGCTGCTGTCTGGTTTCGACGCCGCCAACGCCCGCACCCAAGGCGCCCTGCTTCAAGACGTCTCCGGCCCTATGCTTTACGATGGCTTGTCCACCGTCTTGCTCCGCCTTATCTTTATACTTTATGCAGAAGACTATGGACTCCTGCCTTTATCAGATAGCTTATATGAAAACGGTTATAGCGTAGTCGGTTTGGGAGAAACCCTCTCCGAAGACGCCGTCGCGCATGGCGAGGCCCAAACCCGCCGCTTTTCGGCTTGGCCCCGGTTGTTGAGCCTATTTCGCCTCATCTGGGGCGGTGGCAGCAGCCGCACCCTCCACCTTCCGCCCCGCCAAGGCGACCTCTTTCACCCCGACCGCTTCCCGTTCTTAGAAGGTCGCCCCCTCGCCTCCAACCACCGCACCGACCCCGTCCACGTCCCCCCGGTCGACGATGCGTGCTTGCGCCAAACCCTCGACCGCCTCTTGTTTTTGGACGGCCAGCGCATCTCTTACCGAAACCTCGAAGTCGAGCAGATTGGGAGCGTCTACGAAGCGCTCATGGGCTTTTCCGTCGAGCGCGCGGCTTCGGAGGCCGTCGCCCTCAAAGGCGGTGTCATGGTCGAGCTGGGCGCCTTGGCCGAGGCCGAGCACCCCACCCTCTATTTGCAGTCGATTACGGGCGAACGAAACGCCCGCTTGCGCGCCCAGCTCCCCGCCGTGCAAGCCTTCACGCCCACAGGCGACCCCGACAAAGACCGCGCGACCCTCCGCGCGGCCTTGTCTCCTTTGCTCGACCCCTCCCGCTCCCCCGTTCGGCCCGGCCACCATTACCTCCAGCCCGGCTCCGCCCGCCGCGGCTCCGGCTCCCATTATACCCCCCGCTCTTTGACCGAGCCGATTGTCCGCCACACCCTCGCCCCCTTGCTCGGCGCGTCCCCTTCGAGCGCCCACATCCTCGGCCTGCGCATCTGCGACCCCGCGATGGGCTCGGGCGCCTTTTTGGCCGAAACCTGCCGCCAGCTCGCCGATGCCCTCGTGCTGGCCTGGGCCCGCGAGGGCGCCACCCCCCACTCCCACCACAACCCCACCCTCGTCGCCCGCCGCAAGGTCTCCGAGCAATGCTTGTACGGCGTCGACAAGAACCCCCGCGCCGTCCAGCTCGCCCGCTTGAGCTTGTGGCTCATCACCTCGGCCGCCGACCTCCCGTTTACCTTCCTCGACCATGCGCTCCGCGAAGGCGACGCCTTGGTGGGCGTCAACCTCCCGCAGATGGTGGCCTTCGACTTCTTCCCCGACGCCCAGCAGCACACCCGCGAGCCCTTCTTCCGCGCCGCGATGGACGCCGCCGCCCGCACCCGCGCCCAGATTACCGCCCGCCAGCGGGAGATGACCTATGCCCGCGACGAGTACCTCCAGCAAACCAACTGGCTCACCCACGCCGACGATGAAGTGTGGGACGAGCGCCGGGTAGGCGACCTCCTCGTGGCCTGCGCGTGGGCCGGGGGCACCAAAACCCAGCAGCGCAAGCGCATCCAAGCCATGGGCGACCTCACCCGCCGCTGGTATCCCGCCGAGGTCCACACCCCGATGCCGCCCGAGGCCGAGGCCCTGTTGGCGGCCCTCCCCATGCGCCCGTTTCATTGGTGGTTGGAGTTCCCCGAGGTGTTTCGCCGCGCCAACCCCGGCTTTGACGCGATTGTGGGCAATCCGCCCTTTGGTGGACAGCAAACCATTCGGGATGCCAATGGCGGCGCAACGTACATCAAGCTGCTGCAGCAGTTTTGGCCCCACGCCCACGGCAATGCCGACCTATGCTCGTATTTCTTTTTGCAAATGACAACCATATTGCGGGCAAACGGCTGTTTTGGATTCGTTGCATCCAATACTATCAAGCAAGGAGACACCCTCGACACGGGTTTGCGACACATTCTTGCCAATACCCGCACCCACCTTTTCCGCGCCACGACAGACATGAAATGGCCAGTTTCGGGTGCAGCAGTTGTGGTAGACATTGTTTGTGGAAAAAATGGACCCTGGCGAGGCCCTCGCTTCCTAAACGACGTGGAGGTTACTACCATCAATTCCACGCTCACATCAACAACAGAAAGCCAAGCACCTATTGCATTGTCAGAAAATAAAAGCAAATGTTTCCTTGGTAGCAAAATTTACGGACAAGGCTTCCTCCTCACCCCCGACGAAGCCCACCGCCTCATCGCTGAAAACCCCGCCCGCGCCCAAATCATTCGGCCCTATTTGGGCGGACAAGAGCTCAACAACAATGTGCCCGCCCACCCCAACGAGCCGGTGCCCCACAGCCGCTATGTCATCAATTTCGGCGACCGCAGCCTCGAAGAAGCGGAGCAATGGCCCGCTCTGATTGACATCGTACGGCGACTGGTAAAGCCCGAGCGCGACCAGTTGAAGGACAACCCTGACGGTCGAAAGCGCAAAGCCTATTGGTGGCAGTTTGGCCGTAGCGTTCGTGGTCTCGAAGCGGCCATCGCCCCCCTCCCCCGCTGCCTCGTCAACTCAAGCGTAAGCAAGCACCTGCTCTTCGGCTTCCAACCCACAGACAAGGTGTTTGCGCATACCACAAACGTCTTCGCCCTCGACGATTGGGCCTCCTTCGCCATCCTCCAGTCCCGCGTTCACGAGCATTGGGCCATCGCGATGGGGTCTTCCTTGGAAACCCGGCCTCGCTACACCCCATCCACCTGCTTCGAAACCTTCCCCTTCCCCCGGCCCAATGCCCGGCAAAGCGCCGCCCTCGCCCACGCCGGGGAGGCATTGTATTCCCATCGGCAGGCCATGATGGTGCAGTTTGGCGAAGGAATGACCAAAATCTGGAACCGGGTGATGGACCCCCACGAGACCGATCCCGGCATCGAGACCCTCCGAACTCTCCGCGATGCGATGGACAGAGTTGTATTGGAAGCATATGGATGGGGCCAGCTACAGGCCGACCAAAAAGACGAAATCATGGCCCGATTGCGGCGGCTCAACACCCAACGGGCCGCAGCCGAAGCCGCACACGCAGCAGAAGGCCAATAGTCCCCCTTTGCCCCCACGAGCACAGCGATGTCCGAAGCACTCACGCACACACAGATTCGCCAGCTGTATGAACGGTTTGACGAAGGAAGAATCGGCGGGCCAACATGGACCGATTGGATTCGCGACGCGGTGGCCACGATAACGTGGGCACAAGGGCTCACCGATGAGGCGTTGCAAACGCCGGAAATCCAAAAGGCGCTGTGGAACCAAGGCAGCTTCGCCGGGGCGGGGCCATCGGAGAGCCTGAATGTAGACCCCCTGCTCACCGACCCGTATGTTATCGAAAAGTTGATGTACCTGCGGAGGAACGCGTGGCCCTCGGATGCATCGCGGCGGGCCGAAGCCATCCAACGGCTGTATGACGAGCTGCTCACGCACTTCGCGACGGCCCTCCCCGGAAACGCGCCCAAAGCGCGATTGCAGCGCATCTTCGCGCTCCTGCGGCCAAGCGACCACCACGTCGGGCTCTCGCCGGAGTCGAAGCGCGTGATGCGGGCGCTCGTGCTGGGGAAAAAATACCAACCGACGATAGCGGCCAGTGTGCTGATTCGGGCGCGGCTGCGCGACATATTGGGAACCGAAACCAGCCTCTATGACCATATGGTGCGGTCTACCTTCTTGTGGTGGCTTTATGAAAACAAAGCGACCGTGGCCACAGGCGAGATGCCCGTGGCAGCCAAGGCCAATGACGCGCCCCCCACCGACGATGCACCCCCAAACGACGCGACCGACACCGCCCAGGACAGCCGCGAACCCACCGCAAACGAAGGCGCGCCCGAGGCCATCCCCTCCCTCGTGCTGTGGACGCCCGAGCGGCAATACGGCTCTCCAGGGCGAACCAAAGGAACGGTCCACCACCTCAAGGTCATCCTGCGGGAGTGTGTTGAGAGCCGGCGCTTCGACGACCTCCAAGCCGCGGTTCATGCGGAGCTAGGGCCCGCATTTGCCAACGAGCGGACGTTGCGGGGAATGGTCGCCCAGCTCCGACGATTTGGACTCGTCGAAGAAAGCGACGGGCGCTACACCACCACCACCGCCGGGGAGCAGCTCTTGGAGCCAGGTCCCCCCGACGAGCTGATTGAAGCCCTCGTGGTGCGGGTGCGCGCGGTTGCAAATGTAATAAAGCTGCTACAATCCGAGCCAAAAACCGACGAAGCATGCAGGGACTTTGTCGGACAGTTTGTAGCAGGCGGGCACGGAATCGACCTTTGGGTCGCCATCATGGAATGGGGCCATATTTGTGGTATATTCGAGACAGATTCTCGGCAACATCGAAGCCTCACCCCCCTCGGACACCAATGGGCCGAACGGCTCCCCGCCACGATGTTCTCCCCCAAGGACTACCACCTCGACGGCGGTCCCGAGAACGTAGAGGAGGCGGCAGCCCGTCCCCATCCGACCCTCGCGGAGCTTTGGGCGGGCTACCAGGCCGATAAAGAGCTGCGGGAATATGTGTTCACCACAAGGCAGTTCCGCAGCCTCTTTGCCGCATGGAACCTCGCGTCCCAAAAGCGATTTCTCATCATCAGCGGGCTCTCCGGCACCGGAAAGACCCAACTCATGCGGCATGCGGCGCGGCTCATATGCGAGCATATGGGGCTGGACTGGAAGCGACATACCCTCGTGGTTCCCGTGAGGCCCGACTGGCGCGACCCCACGGGCCTATTGGGCTACTTCAACGCACTCCACGCCGAGCCGACGTTCCAAAAAGAGGCCGCCCTCGAGCTTGTCATGCGGGCCGCGCAAAACCCCACGCTCCCGTACTTCTTGGTGCTCGACGAGATGAACCTCGCCCGGGTGGAGCGATACTTCGCGCCGTTTTTGAGCGCAATGGAAACCGGCGACCACTTGCGGCTCCACGCAGAAGCAAACCCCATCAATGGCGTGCCGCCGACGGTGCCGTGGCCCAGCAACCTGCGCATCGGGGGAACGGTCAATATGGACGAGACGACCTACCCATTTAGCGATAAGGTTCTCGACCGCGCATTTACATTCGAGTTTTGGGATGTAGACCTGCGCGGATTCCTCGCCAAAAAACTCGGCGATAACGCAGAACACAACGCCATCCGCGCCGCATTGCTCGACCTTCAAGAGACACTGACCCCCATTCGACGCCACTTTGGCTACCGAACCGCAAAAGAGGTCGTCGACTGGATTGGCGTTTGTCGCGAACAAGACCCCGAAGCAACGCTCGCGAGCCTCATCGACGAGGCCATTTACAGCAAAGTCTTGCCCAAGCTGCGCGGCACCGAGTCTGCGGAGCTGCAACAGACACTACAGCAGGTCGAAAAAGTGTGTGAAACACATCACCTGCACATCTGCAAGAAAAAAATCGCGAACATGATAACGCGCATGAAAGACACGGGCGTCACGAGCTTCTGGTCATAAAGATGCGGGTTACAATTTTCGACACCAACAATCATCCTGCTCGCTTTGAAGGGGGTGTTTGGCTGTTGGAGGAAGCGAGGCGATGGCGGGTGCGGGTCGAAGGCGGCCCCTGCACCGCCGCGCTCGAAGGGCTCCCCCTCGCGTGGACCGCCGATATCAATGGGTTCTGGGTGGATGCCCCCTTCGCCGTGGGCGCCCTCACCCTCGCGGTACAGCACCCCGAGGGCACCACGCAGGTGCCATTGCGCATCGCGCCCGCCGGGCAAAAGCTCGACCCCGCCGCGTGGATGGCGATGCTCCATGACCTCGAAGCATGGTTGGGCGGCATCACGACGGGCGGAGAGGGTCCACGGCAAGGAGCGGTCGGACACGAAGGCGCCCGCTCACCCTTCCTTGTCGAAGCGATATTGCCCCTCGTGGTTGTCTTCGAAGAAGCGCTCGCGCAGGTGTTGGCGCAGCCCCGCACCCGCGCCGAAGACCGGAGGCGAGACACCCCACTCCACCAAACCCGGGCAGCCGACCAAGAGACGGTGAGCTGGCTGGCGCGGCACCCGGCGGCTGCGCGGTGGGTGCGCCCCGAAAACACCGAAGCGGGCAACGGCCCCCTCCCGACCCTGCCCCAGCGAAGCACCACAGACACCCTCGACCACCCCGCGAATCGGCACTTGGCATGGTTGGTCGGCCGCGTGACAAAAACGCTCGAACAAGCGGGCCACGAGCTCCTGCGCTACAACGGGAGCGAGCTGAACGACAATGGGGCCTGGGCGAGAGCCAGGGCCAACGCCGCGTTCGTAGCAGCCCAAAGGGTCCAGACCATATGGCGGCGGTCGGCGTTGCGCGGCGTTGCGCCTTCGGCGGCATCGGAGGGCGCATTGCTCGTGGTGGTGGACCATCCGCTCTATGGGCGGGTACACCGGATTGGGCGGCGTATCCTCCAGACGCGGTTTTTGCTCGGCGACGCGGCGCAAGTCGCCACGCGGCCGAGCTTTACGCTGTACGAGCTGTGGTGCTTCTACCGGCTCCCCCAAGTGCTCAGCGCGGCGGTCGCGCACTGGGAGCTGCGGTGGGAATGGAAAAAGGTGCGCCAGCTCCTGCGGCACGACCACACCTTCAACGGGACCCAGGCCATTGGCACCGGGAGCAGAAACCAGCAGGTGATTGTTGACTTCAACCGAACATTCCCTGGGTATTTTTCGCGAAAGTCGGACAATCACCCCCACTCTCTTTCGGGGGAGCGAAGGCCGGATTTTGTCGTGCGCGTCAACGATAGCGAGCGCAAACATTGGTTCGTGCTTGATGCAAAATACCGGGCCGGGGCTGCAAACTTGGGATCTGCGATGGCGAGCGCACATATTTATCGAGATGCGCTGCTGTGGGAAGAATACGGCGGAAAGCCGCGAAAAGGCTTTCTGTTGGCGCCAAAGAAGAGCGACAAAGTGGCAGATTGGTTCGCGCCCCCCTTCCAAAACAAACACGGATTTGGAATGTTAGAGCTTCGCCCCGGAGCAGACGTATCTTCGGAGGCAATGACTATCCTTCGATCGACAATGGAGCCGTAAATGGGCAACCCACACAAGGCGGTCGACGTCGCCCAACAAATCCAAGTGCGCGATGCGCTGTTGGCCGCAATACAAGCCGACTTGGTGGGGCCAATGGCCCGCGACGAAGTCATCGAGAGCCGTCCTTCCCGATGGTATCTGGCCGGGTTTTTGGTGCCCAGCAGCACACCCATGGAAGAGCGGCAAGATGACAGCGTCGCCGAAGAGTTGAGCATCGACGCCGACCGCGGCGACGAATCCGACGATGATGTGAAGGCACACAGCGCATTTTTGCCGTCTTCGATGGGAATCTCGTTCTTGGTGGGACCGGGCGTCGACAAAGTCGAAGCGACCGCACGCTGGGCCGATTACCGGCAGCTCACCGACGAAGAGACATTCTCCTACGCGGAGAAAGAGCGCGAACGAAGGCGGCTCGCAGCCATCGCGCGGGCAGAAGCGGGCGGAAAAGACGCCCCGCGGTGGACCCAGCCCAAAGCAACCGAAGGCGAAGACGAAAGCGAAGCGAATACAAAAGAAGGGCGCGTCCGCTATCGGTATTGGCGGCGGGCCGCAGAGCAAGGCCCCACCGTCACCATCCGGCTCGACCAACCCAAACCGCAAGTCGCGCTGACCGTCGAACAAGACGTATATATACAGGTAGTGGTGCGACCGGCGCCCGAGCGCGACGGTCCTCCCGGAACCAAGGTAGTGTCGTTGTTTTTGGTCAATGGGCGCGAGCACCAACACAACGCCTCCGACGAGCGCTTCCTCTTTCAAACCACACTTGAAGTAGAATGCAAAAAAGGGTTCGTACCACGAAAAAACAACGACCCATCCAATCATATCGACGACCTTCGCAACGACCTCCAGTTCCGAAATCGCCATGAATGGAGCGTCGGGCACGGCGTATCGACCGTCGCACGAGAAGTACGCGGCGAAGGCAACAACGCCGTCTGTACGCGCATCGCGACCACCTGGGTTCCCGTCGCGCGTGTCTACCGCATGAAGGCCCGCGACCTCGATGGTGTCGAGACCCACATGGAGCGGCTGGCAGAGCTGCAAAGCGCAGAAGCGCTCCGCGGCGGAATGGCTGCCCTGATGACGGAGTATTCCCGATGGATTGCGGAACAAGCCGTCTCCGCAGATGGGTTATCCAATCCCCGACACAAAGACACAGCAGGCAAGCTGATTGCCAGCGCCCGACTGGCGATGGCGCGCATCGAACAAGGCATCGAGCGCCTCGTCACCGACCCCATCGCGTTTCAGGCATTCCAGCTCACCAACAGGGTCATGGCGGTCACGGCACGAAAGCAGCGGCCCAACCTCGACCCCCATTGGCGCTTGTTCCAGCTCGCATTCTTGCTGCTCAACATCGAAGGCACCGCAGATGCCGCGCACGCAGACCGTGAGCACGTCGAGCTTTTGTTCTTCCCCACAGGCGGCGGTAAAACCGAAGCTTATCTTGGGGTCGCGGCATTTACATTGTTCAACCGGCGGCTACGAAACCAACACGAGCCGCACAAAGGCGCTGGTATCGGCGTTCTGCTTCGGTACACGTTGCGACTCCTCACCCTCGACCAGCTCAAGCGCGCCGCACAACTGACCTGCGCCATGGAGCTAGAGCGGCGAAAGAACCCCGCGGCGCTGGGCCCCCACCGCTTTACCGTTGGCGTATGGGTGGGACGAAAGGCCACCGCCAACAACCTGAAAGACCTCATCAAGACGATTGAAGCCATCCGAAACAAGAGGCCGTTGTTTGGCGAGCCAGCGCCAGTGCCCCTCGAATCGTGTCCGTGGTGCGACACCCCCTTCGACCCCCACACCTACCAGCTCTACCCCATCGGCTCGCGGGCGCCGAAGGCGTTGGTGGTCAACTGCGCCAACGAAGATTGCGAATTCAACACCTCCTTCGACCCCAACCAACCCGAAAACCGAAGCGGGATTCCGCTTGTAGTGGTCGATGAGCACGTCTACCACGAGCTTCCCAGCATCCTCATCGGAACGGTTGACAAGTTCGCGTCGCTGCCGTGGCGGGGGGCGAGCGGAAACCTCTTCGGGCGGGTGCGCGCCGAAGACGAGCATGGGTTTTACGGCAACAACGAAAAACCGCCCCCAGAATCCACCCCCCTCCCCAATGGGCTGTTGCCGCCAGACCTCATCATTCAGGACGAGCTGCACCTCATCACCGGGCCGCTCGGCACGATGGTCGGATTGTACGAGACCGCCATCGACGCCTTGTGCCGCGACAAAGTTCCGCGCGGGCCCAAAATCATCGCGTCCACGGCAACGGCACACCGCGCCACCGAACAAATCCGCGCCATTTTCGCGCGGGAAGACGTGCACCTGTTTCCGCCCCAAGGCCCCGACGACGGCGACACCTTCTTCGCGCTCCAAGACCGCTCCGAGGCGAAGAGCCGAGTGTATGTAGGTGCCGCGGCACCCGGACGGGCGCTCAAGCTGCTGTCCTCACGCCTCTTTGCGTGCCTCCTCGGCGCGGCACAAAAACAATGGGAGGCCGGTGGGCCGCCTGGAAGCAGCAATCCTGCCGACACCTTCATGACTTTGGTAGCGTACTTCAACGCGCTGCGAGAGCTGGGAGGCGCACAGCGCGTGCTCCAAGAGGAGGTCAACGGACGAACCCGAAAGCTCTCCGAGCGCCGCCCATTGGACGATGCCGACAGCGAGCACTTCGCCGACCGACTCGTCAGCTACGACATCTTGGAGCTGACCAGCCGGCAGAACACCGACGACATCACTAAAGCGACGGAGCGGTTGCGAAAGCCGTATTCGGCGACCCTACGAAAGCAAAAGACCGACGTACTCCTGGCCAGCTCGATGATTTCGGTCGGCGTCGACATCTCGCGGCTTGGGCTGATGGTCGTCAACGGGCAGCCCCGCACCGTCGCGGAGTACATTCAGGCATCGTCGCGCGTCGGACGCGACTCCCCCGGCTTGGTCGTCACGGCGTTCAGCCTCTACAAACCCCGCGACCGCTCGCATTACGAGCGCTTTGAGACGTTCCATGAGTCGTTTTACCGGTTTGTCGAGTCCGCCTCGGTGACCCCGTTCTCCGCCCGCGCTATCGACCGCGGCTTGGCCGGGGTCATCGTGAGTATGGCGCGGCACCTCCCCCTGCGAATGGCACGCTCCGAACATGCGGAGCGTGTCAACCGCGAACCCGGAATCGAAAATATCGTCGCCAAACTTTTGGTGCAGCGCGCAACGCAACACACGGATAAGCCTTCCCAACAAATGGCAACCCACTTGCAACAGCGGGTTGCAGAGGTTTTCCAACACTGGACCGACCTCGTGCGCGCCGTACAAGCCGCCGGTGACAAGCTGCACTACTCTCCATGGGAAGCGCAGGGAAAAAACACGACCCTCCTCTCCACCGCTGTCGATACCCTCAAGGGGGAAGACTACGTCGAGCACTTGGAGCGGTTTCGGGTTCCCACCTCGATGCGCGATGTAGAACCTTCCGTACATATTTGGGTCGACCGACCGGAAAGCAGGGGCAAATAATGGGACACCTTCGTCAAGACGGCAGCATTCGCCGCAGCCAAGTGCTCACAACCGCCGGACCCGGCGCGATGGTCGACTTGGTCAACGACGCGGTCATCATCAAGGGCCCCGACGCATGGTCCTACCACAGCGATGAGGTGGGCTTTATTGACGAGCGACGCCTGCAACGAAAAGTATTGCGGGCGCTCCAAAAAACAAACCATTGGAAGCGAAACCATGTGCGCCTCCGCCAACCACCGGAAGGAAAAGAAGAAGACCCGCAACGCTACCGCGGCATCCACGCGCGAGAGTTTCCCCGCTGGTACATTTGCCAGCGGTGCAACTCTGTCGTCCAGCGGGAAGCGTTGACCGACAAGCGCGAGCATCACTGCACCGACAGCGACACCACCAAATCCAAGGCCGCCCCCACGGTGCCCGTGCGCTTTGTGGCCGCGTGCAAAAACGGGCACCTCCGCGACATCGACTGGCGCGCATTCGTACACCACGGGCAGTTTGACGCCACCGTAGAGAAGCCGTACCGATGCCAACGCAACCCCGAGCTCACGCTCTTCGAAGCGGCAGATGGTGAGCAATACCGCGCAGACTTGCAGCTCCGAACCGAAGGAACCAGCGGCGAGCTGGACGACTTGGTGATGACGTGCCGGCGATGCGGCGTTCGGCGCGGACTGCAAGAGCTGGTGCAGCCCAACGCGCTCGGCGTATGCCGAGGCTGGCGGCCGTGGCTCAAAACCAACGACAACCACTGCGACCAAGACGCGCAACTGTTGGTCCGCACGGGAAGCAACGCGTGGTTTCCCCTTATTTACAGCGTACTCAGCATCCCCGACCCATATACCAATGAACGCGACGCCGTTGACCAGTTTTGGCATTTGTTCGGGAAAATCGACACGCTCCCCAAGTTAGAGTTTGCCTGCGAAAACGTATTCCCCGACGACGTTGTCGACGCGTTGAAAAACTTCGACCTCGCAGACGTATTGACGGCAATCCAACGCAAGCGCGCCGGAGATACGGGGGAAGGAGTACCCATTCGCGAAGCCGAATGGCAAGTCATCATGGATGCCGAATACGGCGCCGCACATGACCTCCCCCCCAAGGAAAAGAAGTGGTTTGCGCACCGCTTGGATGGCGTCGAGCTGCCACCGTTCATCGACCGCGTGGTGCTCGTCAAGACCCTCACCGAAGTACGGGCACAGATGGGCTTTCTGCGGCTCGAAGGCTTCCCGATGGACGCCGAGGGCGACATTGAAATCGAGGCGGAGCGCGTCGCACCCTTGTCCGAAGAAAAGGACTGGGTGCCGGCCGTCGAGATTCGGGGCGAGGGCTTGTTCATCGCGTTCGACGAAACCAAAATACGCGAATGGGAAGCGCGACCGGAAGTGCAAGCAAGAGAGGAGCAGTTTCGAGAAGGCAGTCGAATGGAGGCCAATCGCAAGGGCTTTTCCGCCCCATCGGCCACCAACGCACGCCTCGTGATGCTGCACAGCCTCGCGCATATGCTGATTCGCGCCATCAGCTTGGAGTGCGGATATTCCGCGGCTTCCATTCGAGAGCGCATCTATTGTTATCGCGAGCCCGTCGGCGACAATCCAACGGCCGAAGAAGTCGCCGCGTCGGTGGCGAAGTCGCGCGCCGGAATCCTCCTTTATACCGGCACACCCGGCTCCGAAGGCACGCTGGGCGGGCTGGTCGAAGTGGGCAAAAACATCGTCGAGCACCTCGCACGCGCGGTCGCCATGAACGAGCTTTGCTCGAACGACCCCGTCTGCGCACAGCACCGGCCCGACGGCCCCGAAGAAGGCCGCCGCCGCGAAGGCGCCGCCTGCCACGGCTGCTTGCTCATCGCGGAGCCAAGCTGCGAGCGCATGAACCGCGACCTCGACCGCGCACTCGTCGTGCCCACTGTTGCCGAGGGTTCCGCGCGCATGGCGTTTTTGGGCAACTGGGGACAATAAGCGAAGCTACCCCTGGCGCATGCGTACAAGCGTGAGGGGTAGCACGCAAGGGGCGGGGCGCCCCCCCGTTGCCCACGCGCAATCGACCAACCCATTCCGACACATCCATCGCCATAGCCCCGTTTTCGCATACGCCCGCCAAATGGTGCCCGCTATGGGGAAAAGACACCGATGCACGCACGAGAACACTTGCCCCAACGGGGCCATCGCGACTTGGCGGTTCGCGGCGGCTTCGCATAGCCGGGTGTCGCCGCGCGTATACAACATGGGCGCCCTCCGACTTCGTTTGCCTCGCCCCACCCGCCGGTTCGACCCCAACGCGTGGCTTACCGCCGCAGGCGCACGCAATCGGGACAGCGCAGCCCCCGATGCCAGCCCTCGCGCACGCGCCGCGAAGGAGACCGCTGGGCGTTTCACCCACCGCGCCTGATACCCCACTGAACGCAGAGTGCGTTTTCCGATTGGCCGCCGTCAGCAAATGACCGGCATAGTGCATTTTCCGGTTGGCGCTCCTGGACAAAACACAGTATGGGGTACGTCTTGCGGCGTGCGCCGTCAGAAAATGACCGGGTTAGCGCGTTTTCGAGGTGGCGCTACTGATTTTACGTCGGGCATGAAGCGTTTTTGGGGTGACACACCTGAACAAAACGTCGCAAAGTCCGGATTTGGGGTCGCGCTGGGCTGCAATTGGCGGGTTGGGTGTGGCGAGGACGTCAGGCCAAGGTCGTTGGGTCGGGAGTCGAGGTGCGCCGCGTGCGTGCTTTCGGCTGTCTTTGGTGAAACAGTGAGGTTGTACCGGATATCACGGTTCGGGAAGGCGACGGAACTTCATCTCGCACGGCGAGAGGGTGCGTTTGTCACGTTGCGGTGAAGGAGGAAAGGTTGGACGTAGCGCGGTGCCCGTCTCGCCATTGTCAAGCGCCGATTTCCCCCGCGCTCCAATTTGATGCGAAAGCATGATATCGAGGCTCCTCCCGTACGCAAGTTACCAGGAGATGCCCCGGTGTCGCCCTCCGCTGAAACCGAAATCGTATCGTCCCTGCAAAGTGGCGACCTCGCGTGGCTCAATGAGCTTCGCTACGCAAATATGGATGATGCCGCGCTGCAGAAGGTGCTCCAAGACAGGCCCTCGCTGCTTGTCGAGACCAAGCTGAACACACTCGCTAAACACCTCGCGCGCGGAGAAGACGAGAATGGGTGCCCTATTCGCTCGGTGCTGCTGGTGGCGCATGCCGGTGATGGAAAGACCCACTTCCTGAAGAAAATCCTTTCCCACTCCCTGAAGGAACACTCCAAGGACACGCAGACCAAACCCGCCGTCTTTTGGTATCCCGAAGACGGCGTGCCGCTCACGGAGCCGGGAATACACATTTTCAACGACCCGACCCCTGCGCGGCCCGAGGTGCGACAGGCCTTTTTGAATGCCGCCTTCCACAAGCCTTCGTCGGACTGCATCTTCATCGCATCTGCGAACCGAGGGCTGCTCCGCGATATTATCCTCAACGCGGATACCGCCTCCCTCGAAAAAGACGCGAAAGAGAGACTGAATAAAGACGCGAAAGAGTGGCTGAATGCCGCGTATTCCCTTGCGCCGGACACCCACCATGTCGATATTCACGGTCGCCTGGCGATTCCCCTTGACCGGCGCACTCTGGTGCCCGGGCCAGGTGACATAAAGAGGGTAACCGAAGCCCCCTGCTACAAGCTTGCCGACGCAATTCTCACGGAGGCTGCCCTGCCTCTGACCGACGAGAAGGACCGCTGGGCGCGGCGCATCGCCATTGCACTTGCGATGGTGGAGGCATCCGGGCACCACGTCACCTTCCGCGAGTCGATGGCCCTCGGCGCGTCGGTCGTCGCGGCATTGGCGAAGTCCGAGCAAGCCGCTTGGTCAACCCTGTTCCATGAGGGCAAAGGACCCCAGACGCTGCAGCGTATACAGCCCTTGCTTCGACGTATGGACCCCGCGCGCGTGGCCACACCTCAGTTTGACTTGCGATTCAAGAAGCAGTCAGACCGAGACTTCGCTGTGCGCAAAGACGGCTGGGACAAACTGGTGGACTTGTTTTGCGGCATAGGGGGCGAGCTTCCTATTTTGCCGTATGCGAGCGCGGTACACTTTCTGGACCTATGCAAACAAGTCGGAGCCGCGAACCGTGCTGCCGTCAACGCGCTCCGCACGTTGGCAAAACTCAAGGAGTCGTCGAAACCGCTCGCCGAGCTCTTCGCACGCACACAAAATGAGTTGGTGGAGAGTTCAGTCCCGTTTGCAGGCAATGAGCAAGACAGCAGTGACTTGTTTCGCGGCTTGTCCCGCGTCGCGTGGGGCGCGTCGGGTGGTGCCCTTTCCCATGATGTACTGCCGCTCGCCAGTCCACTCCAGCCCGGAACGTCTCGCGGCGCCAATCGTTGGCGTGTGCTCCGCGCAGCCATCGGTCTGGAGCAAGCGCGATTTCGTGTCAAAACGCTCGACCCTGGCGAATATGTCGAATGTGGCTTGGTCCTTCCCGAGCTTGTCATGGACGGACCCGCGCACCTTCCCGCAAGCCCCCCGATGCGACTCGACCTCGAAATATTCGACCTACTGAGCCGAATCGGGCGCGGTCACCACCCCCCGGAGCTGGGCAACCGCGGGCCCCAGGTCGCGGGTTGGCTAGAAGCCGTCGTACGAACGTGGGAGTCGGCCTGGAATACGCCGCAGTCAGGCTTTGTCGTCTACCAGACGCTCATCAATGAGCAAACGAGTAAACGCAGCGTCCCCTTGCGGCCGCCCAAGCCGGGCGAACAGCCAAGCGGCGAACCATTGCTATGCACAAATGTGGAAAGCATAAACGACTTTCTGTTGGAACTATGGCCCATCACATCCAATGAGAAACAAAATCTGGCCATCACGCCGGCGGCCTGCGCAAACGCGCTGCTCGTGTGGTCTGGGTTTGCGCCTTCAAAGAAATGTCCCGCGGGAAACACCGAAGCTATATTTGACTTGCGCGACGCATTGGGAAATGGACACCTGCACACACTCCATAGGCGCACCCGATACCGCACCATCGCGTTCCCTTGGTCGAACCATTTGATCGGACGAGGCCTGCAAAGCGATGGCTCGTTTGGTGACCTCCGCAAAGAAACGAGCACATTGGGCGCATGCATCGCCCGCGCGTTGGGGTTGGACGAGCACTGGAAAGAATCCATTTGCGCAGCGTATGCAGAGGACGAACCAGAACTCGACACACACCCGAGCTCGTTGCTGGTCCACGACTGGTTGGGTGTGGGCGCCGCAGGAATCCAGCTTGGGGACTATCCGCGGTCGTCGGCCCCCAAAGGGGGAAACGCACTGCAACAGGTTCTGTCTGCGCTGCTCGGGCGGGTGCCCTTTTCCGGGACCGAGCGCTGGTGGCTTGTGGGCGTCCTCTCGGCGTGGGCCTTGATGGGCGAGGCCGTGCGAGAGCTCCACGAGCGTCACCAACGCCCCGTATGGTTGCCCGCGGCCGCAAGCGGAGCGGGCCAAAGCGCCTACCAGCGCACGATAGATGGCTGGCTCCTCAACAACAAACGGAATGCCAACCACGCGATTGCGATTGGGCAAGCATCTGGCTTCCTCAGTCCCCCTTCCTTGCCGCGTAACTTCCAAATGTCGCTTTCTTCCTGTCCGGGCATTGTGGACTTGGTGCGGCTTGCCGCTTGGCAAGTCTGCGCCAGCCCCGCTGCGGAACGAACCGTAGAGGGCCTCCAGCGCTTTCTCCTCGACATTGGGCTGTATACGCTCAATGGCGGGGTTGAAGTGCGGGAACGCTTGCCCGAGGGGGCCATTTCTACAGAGGCTCCCGATTCCCATCTATTTGATGCAGACCTGCGCGAGCGCCTCGTCGCATTGTCTTTGCTGGACGTCGGTTCGGACGGCGCAAACCTCATTCGCTCGCCTTGGGAGGCCCGGTGACTTCTCTTTCGACGGAAAAGAACGCCCGAGCGCGATACATCGGCTTCGAGGCCGCACGGACACTCACCGAAAACGACTCTTGGAAGGCCTTTCTAAAAAACGGCGGCGAGCGACCTCCTACACTATGCATTCGGATATCACAAAACTCGTTTCCGGGTGATGCGTCCAGATTGGCCGCGGAAAGCACCCTAAAGGCACTGTCGGAGCTTGCGGAAGTGCGCGAGGTCGACCTGCGCCCCCTTTATGGCGCAGTGTTCACGGTCACCGATGAAAGAGTGTCGGTTTGGACCGAAAGCGGAACCATGCCCGCGGACACACTGCAGGACGCGGTACACCACGTGGACCGACGGACGCGCGGCGGCGTATTTCTTGTGTTGAGCGACAAGCTGATGGGGGAGACACTCTTGGCCGCCGGTGATGCGGTCGACGCGACGATTCCTCCAACGCCCGCGGATTGGTTCAAGGCTTGGTGGCCAGATGGTGAAGACAATCCACGGCGTTTGCTTCAATCCCTTCAAGAGGAAGTGAAAGAGTCGGCCAGCAAGGCGGCGTTGTTCCAGCTCGCCAACCAACACCCGAGCGAATGGTATTCCAAGCCCTGGCTGGCGTTTGCGCAGGCCCTCGCCCAAAGTGGCGGTTTGAACGGCAACCAGTTGGGGGTCGACCATGCCAACACAAACGCGAAACAGTTGCTCTCGCTATTGCGAGGCGAAACCAGCAAAGTGAAAAAGGCCACATCCAGCACACCAAGCGATACCTCCTTGGTTGCGGAAATCCTTGGAAGCCGACCGTTCAAGGACACCGGCCTGGAGATGATGCAAAAAAACGCGTCGCGGTGGCCTCTCGAGCTGCGTCGAGAACGGGTCAAAGCACTCGACGCGCTGTATGAGGTGGTGGGCGACGCGGACTTCAACCGAATCGCACCCGTCCCCGGACTGGGGGCGCAGCGCCCGGAGGTCACGCCGGGGATTCCGATTCAGGAAGCGGTTTGGACCATTCGAGCGCTCCAGGAGTGCTTTCCGGGTCGCCTGAGCGCCCGCGAGGATGAGCAAGGCATTCGCGTGAAATCCGTTGCGTTCGCGCTACCGGGCTCCGTCGATGAATCCGGTGCAGCACCGCCAGAACTCGCTACCGACAGCAAATGGGAAGTCTACCCCAACCAAAACCCGGACCTCGCAGGGTTTGGGCGCGCACTGTTCGCGCACCTCGACACTCTTAAGCGATTTTCCGCACGAGACAACCACTACTGTGTTGTCATTTCGGCAGACATCAACGGGGAGCCGTGCGAGATTTCGTTCGGGTTTGGCTGGCGATGGGGAAAGCCACCGGCAAGCCGCGCCGACACATTCAATGAGGAGCAACAGAAACTAAAGACATTGACCGAACAGCTTGAAAACCTGCTCCCCAAAGCTGCCCCACTCGCAAAAAAGCTAAAAGAAAGCTGGAACGCACTCCCAACGAGTCCACCATTTGAATGGGCTGGTCTCACAACGCCCACAGGCACCTTGTCCGAAGTGAGCAACGTTATCACAGCCTGGAACGACTTGGCTTTCGCGCTTGACAATGCATTTGGTACCGTAGGAAATCTCGCCCATCGCGTAGCTTCCGGCCCCCTCGATACATTCTTGGACATTGGCGTCACCCGTTATGGGGATGAAACCGACCGCTTCGCAGGCGAAGCAGTACGCGTCTGGGGCTACCACCCCCTCCGCTTGCAACGGCAGGTGCGACAAGAGCGAGCGGCCATCAAAGAGCTCCACGAGTGCGTCCAAACCCCCGCCACCTTACGGGATGTGCCTCTCTCGCTCGACATCGAGCCGGGCCAAGTACCTGCGACCCTTTGGCCCAAAGACCACGCGAAAAACCAGATGTTCCTCGTTCCTACCGAACGGGAAAATCCGTGGACCGATATCTACGCTCCGTTCGCACATGCGGGCGACCGTGAGCCCGATCTCATCGTCGCATTACGGCCCTTGCTCTCTGCGCTCGCCCGTGTCGTCATGCCAGGAATGCGACGCCGGGCCGCTGTGCGCATCGAACCTGCATCCAAGACCGCTGCCGGAGTTCGCCCCCTGCTGTTGCTGGCAGACCTCCTTCGGGACGCAGGCGATGGAGCGGCAACGAAAGGCATAGATATCTACGCGCCAGCCGAGGTCCCCGCGAATTCTACTGGCTTGGCCGCGCTTCATTCGAGTCTGGACCTTGATTTGGGCACCATCGAAGACGCGATGACCCGTTCGCGAACCGACGAGCCGCGAATGGGTATCGAGGTTCGCCCCCACACGGACACTTCGTGGGCCCACATCGCCCTTCTCATACGGCCGTTTGGCCTCGGAACGCGGCGCATAGTGCGGGAACAAGATGGTCAAGGTCTAGAGGCCAGCGTTGACGCCATGTGTTGGGATCCCGTTACACTGGGTTGGGACCGTCGCCTATCGAGTGGAACAACCAAAGCAGAGAAGTGCTTCGATACATTGGTTGTCCGGCGGCTGCGGGGAGAGAGTGACCAGAAACCCCGTGTACTCGGGCTTTCATTAGAAGCTGACCCCGAACACCCCGCTGGCAGGGCTATTCTTGCCACAATTAAGAAAGCGGCATGCAACACAGGACGGGTGGTCGTATGTGACACGGTCTGGGGACCGGAAGCCGTTGCCAGTACCGGCCTGGCCGTCACTTATGCCGACTTCCACCGACCCACGGGATGGCGCATCACTGTTTTGGCAATCAAAGAGCACGCCGACCGTGAACGCGAAGCCGCAGCGTCCGGAGCCATTGTACTCTTCCCTGGCCTACCGCAAAAAATCGCGGACATCTGCTACGCGTCTACATACCGCGCGATTCCAGAAGTCACCCGAGAGCTATGGCGGCTCCACCAAAACCCCGAACACAACCCTGACGCAGAACGAATCGGCCACCTTGGCGTAGCGCAGTTCATACACCCCGAAAGACCCGCGTTAGAAGGACACAACGACCTGCCGAAAGCACTGACAGATCCTTTTCCAGAAGAGACAGTGCTGCTATCTATGGACCGACTCCAACGATGGACATGGACCCGCCGGGGTGGCACGCGCGGAGACTTCCTCGCGGTATTTCCCGACAACGAGAGCGATGCAGCCTGGCTGGTCGCAATCGAGTCGAAAGGCAGCGGCGGCACAGGCCAAGTCGATGGCACACGCCAGGCACGCGCAGCCAAAGAGAAGCTCCAAGAGCGATTCGAAGGCGACGAACGGCAGGCCGAACGGCGCGAACTGTTGCGTTGTATTGCAGAAGAAGCGTTTCGTGCAGCAAAAGGCCATGCAACCGAAGTTCTTCGACGCGTCTCCGCTGGAAAACTCCGGTTTGGAGCCGTATGCGTAAGCACCTCGCGAAATGGCGCGAAGTTCGAAACCGAAGTCAGGAATGACGTGCTTTGGGTGCGATGCCAGGGCGTCGAGGGTCTGAAGGGTTTGTTCGCGGGGAAATACGACTGACCGGGCGTCCGCAACCGCATAGGTGCGTCACAAACCTGCACAGCGCAACGAAGCGACCCCGTAATCGTTCAGCCCAACTCGAAACGCTAAAAAAAGCCCGATTTAGCATAACCACGCCAAACCGGGCCGCTCGTCCACGACCAATCCCCAACTCCCTACGCCACCCGCAACGGTCGCGGTTCCCGAAGCCCACAACAGGACGCCATCGCCACTGAGAGCCGCGTAATAAGCGGCACCCCCTGCTGTTTGCAGGTGGCCCACACGGAGAGTGTTCGCGCGACGAGCTGGCTACCCGCATCTGAGCGGTCGCCGAACCTGCCTTTTCGTCAAAGCTCCACGAGGCAAAGCGTTCTGCATGATTGTTGGTCAGTTCGAGGCTGTCCTGGTCGATAAACGCGAACGCCGTAGGCCTTAATCCCACGATAGGCCACGCCGTTGCCCATTTTGTTCGACGCCACGGCCGACCAAGCTCGCATTTGCGTACAAAAAGCTGCGAAGGATGCTTGGAATTCGCTGCGGGTGAGGCTTCCGGATCTGAATGCGTTCCAGTGACGGTACATTTCGTACACGCCCTGCAACGGTTGTCGCGCTTCGGTGTCGTCGGGGTTCGATTCGACAAGGCTGCGGGGAGCCACGCGCGGACCTGCGCGTGGCTTCGACGCGTGCGAACCGCGAAGACGGAGAGCGCCGCGCGGTGCGGCGGCACCCGAGCTACGCCCGGCCCGAGTTGGTGGCGCAAGCGCCGAACCAGGTCTGGACCTGGGACATCACGAAGGTCCAGGGTCCGGACCGACGGGTATGGTTCCACCTCTATGTCGTCAACGATATCTACAGCAGGTACGTGGTCGGCTGGATGCTCGCGGCGACCGAGTCGGCCTTCCTGGCCGAGCGCTTCATCGCGGAGACCGTGAACAAGGAGGGCGTGGCGAGCGGCACGCTGACGCTGCACAGCGACCGCGGCACGTCCATGCGCAGCCGGACCGTCGCGGAGATGCTCGACGACCTCGGGGTGACTAAGTCCCACAGCCGCCCGAGGACGTCGAACGACAACCCGTTCTCGGAGAGCCAGTTCAAGACGATGAAGTACTGCCCGTTCTTCCCGGGCCGCTTCGCGTCGGTGGAAGAAGGGCGCGAGTTCTTCCGCCTCTTCTTCAGGTGGTACAACGAGGAGCACCACCACAGCGGCGTCGCGATGCTGACGCCCGCGGTGGTCCACGCCGGCCGAGTGGACAAGGTGCTCGGGGTGCGTCAAGCGGCCCTCGATGCCGCGCACGCTGCCCACCCGGAGCGGTTCGTGCACGGCGCGCCGCGGGCGCAGCGACCGCCGGCCGAGGACTGGATCAACCGTCCCGCAGCGCAGGTCGTAGAGCCGCCATCCGGGGTCGCAGAGCCCCCGCCGGAGGCATCCGTCCGTCCGTCGCCCGCACGAAGTGCGGTCCGCGAGGTGGCGGCGCAGGTAACCGAGCGCCCGGAGCCACCCGGACCCACGCGCAGCGATCTGCGCGAGCATGGGGAGGATGGCGAGGACGCGACGTTGCCGAAGCCGACGCCTGCGGTACCCCTCCGGGGCGACGGGCGGTCGGGTGCCGGCGAGCCCGGTCGGGTCGCGAACGTCAGGTAATGTAACCCACGATGTGTCTCAATCTTGTTGACAGGTTCCGGGCGGTCAGGTGTGGCGCGACCTTGAGGGGGGTGCCCATGGGGACCTCGGGTGATCTTGCAGGCTACAGCCTTCCGGGGTCATGTTGATGGACGGTAGCCAGCGTGCCGGATCCAGCCC
>CAZCUX010000047.1:0-28547 GCA_964502005.1 uncultured Enterobacterales bacterium | reverse complement strand
CTTCGCCTTCGCCTTCGCCTTCGCCTTCGCCTTCGCCTTCGCCTTCGCCTTCGCCGGTGGTGCCGTCGGTGGTGCTGGTGGTGGTGTCTTTCACTTCTTCGAGGACACAAGCGGAGAAGGCAAGAGCAGTAGAGAGGACGAGGAGGGTGTTCTGGATGCGCATGGTTCGGTCCTTTCGGGACAAGGAGTCCCAGGTGGTTTGCACGAGAAGACCCCACAACTGCGCAACGACGCGCAGGTGCAAGGGAGCAGGTTTCGCCGGCCGGTCAGGAGACAGACGCTCCGTCGCGGCAAGGGCAATCTACTTCTTCGGGACGCGAAAAAATCGTGCAGGACGCAGCTTTGCGCGATTGGGGGCAACTCTTTCGCATACGGGTGCAGGCGCGGCGCGCGGGGACGAGCGCAGAACGAAGGCAGGTCCGTCGGACTGGGCGCAGACGGCGAAACGGGGCGGGGCGGCGTACACACAGACGCGAACGGCGTGCGCACAGATGCGAAATGGGACCGCGAAGCGGGGCGTGGGACGTGGGTCTTGTATTGGGGGGCTTCGAGGGGGTTGGGGAGTGGGGGGAGGCGACCTTGTTGGGTGAGCTCATGCGCGAAGGTCAAAGCTCGTTCGACCTTGTTGGGTGAGCTCATGCGCGAAGGTCAAAGCTCGTTCGACCTTGTTGGATGAGCTCATGCGCGAAGGTCAAAGCTCGTTCGACCTTGTTGGGTGAGCTCATGCACCGAGGTCAAAGCTCGTTCGATCTTGTTGGCTCAGCTCATGCGCAGAGGTCAAAGCACGTTCGACCTTGTTGGATGAGCTCATGCGCGAAGGTCAAAGCTCGTTCGACCTTGTTGGGTGAGCTCATGCACCGAGGTCAAAGGTCGTTCGACCTTGTTGGGTGAGCTCATGCACGAAGGTCAAAGCTCGTTCGACCTCGTTGGCTCAGTCTATGCAAAATTACTATGTTGGCTCGGACTGCGCGGGCGAGGGGAGGGGCCAGGCGTGGAGCGGTTGGGACGGCGTGGCCAGCGCTTGCGGCGGCGTACAGCGGTCTCTTCGCCTTGGCGCGCACGTTGGCGCACCGGTCGGTCCCCCGTTGTATGCGCGGGGAGAGCTGCGCGGTGGTCGCTGGCCGTGCTCTGGCCTTGTTCCGATAGCCAAGGCACCGAGGTCGAACGACCTTTGACCTTGTTGGCTTAGGGATGACAGAATGTCTTGGGACGTTCGACATCGTTGGCTTAGGGATGACAGAGTGTCACAATGGCGCTTGGCAGACCTGCGCCAGCCCGCGCCGCGTGGTGAAACGCGGCTTGGCCAGGGTCGGCGCGTTGTGGGGGGCGCAGGGAAGGGTGCTCTCTCGGATTCAGTGACCGCCAATAGCGGGTGGAGCCATTCACGAGGGGGGCGGACATGTTGGGGGAGAAAACTTCGTATAGGTTTCGCGCGCGCTTGACCTTGGGGCCTTTGTGTCTACGGGTTTTGTCTCGTATTTCCTACGAGTGGATTTGGAGGTCGAATGTCGCCTTTGTTGGATTTCGTACGGTCTCGTTTGCCGATGGTGGAGCATGATTTTCGGCAGGTCTCGGGTGAGACAAAGGCCCATGCAGAAGCACGCAACAAGGCAGGAAGATATGCGCTTGGGCAGGCTTTTTTCTATTGTGCAGACGTTTGGGTCGAGCGACCGGTCTTGGTCTCTACCAAAGCGCTCGCATATGCCAACGAGCGTTGGGGCAAGAACGCCGATAAGATTTGGACCCTCAAGCGTGAAGAAATCCCTAAGGTGGACGGCTGCTCTATCTCCCAAAGCGGGCTCATTTTGGAACATGTGACGACCGGCCTCATGTTTCGGGAGTATGTGTTGGAGAAGCTCTCGGCCGGCAATGGAACCCTCGACGCCGAAGACGTCGCCAACTGGCTGCAACACAACTTTCAAACGGCGTGGATTACCCGAGAAGAGAACGATGTACTCAACAACAAAGGCTACAAATCCAAGCGGGGTGCGTCTCGCGAGGATGCCTTGGAGAAGTACCGTGAATGCGGAATCGAGCTGGCGAACAGGCCGGCGATTGTGCGCGCAGCTCCAGTGGTGCATGCGGCCGCGCCACACGGCGGTACCGTTGCCCAAGCGCCGGTTGTCGCGGCGAACCCCCTCCATGCGTTGTATAATGGCTTTTTTGCGGCGCTCGGTGGCGAACTGGATCAGTTGGGGGCGGGAGTCCAGGTTCGGCAGAGGGCGAACGACAAATATGCACCTCTACGCGGTGTGGGCGGCGGCGGGGTGCGTTGGGAGGTGACCCTCGAAGCCGGGTATGGCGGTATGGTCCGCACGCCTTACCTCAGTATCTGCGCGCCTACCGGAGTCGCGTATCAGGAGCCAGACACTCCTGCGTGGGGCGCGCTCCAACAGCTTTTCGGGGGGTGGGAGGTAACGTATCGGAGGTACGCTAAGCTGGATGGGCGTTTATGCTGTAAGAACTATGCGCTAACGGATGCGTTTGATGGAGCGGACCCCCAGGCGATAGAAGCGGCTGCCCACAATGCTGCGGCGTCTTTGGTTGCCATTGTGGGAATGGCGGGTATGTGAGCGCGCGTCACCAAGGCGGCCTTCCTGCGCGGCCTGGTAGAACGCGCGCAGTGAGGACAGGTCTATACCGAGGTAGCGCGCGGTTTGCGCGCCCCACTCGATTTTGAGCGCGCAGGGGTAGCGATGCATCGGGCTTGGTTTCGTTATCTTGCCCAAGGGGTGCGGGTATTGGGGGCAAGGACAGTTCGCGCTGCTTCTGGCGCATTGCCGTTCCAACACCCATCTATCTGACATTGCCCCACCAGGGGGAAGCTGCAGTGGTCTATTCCGAAAAGGTCTGGCAATCGTTGGGCGCCTTTCGATGGCCGGCCAGCGGTGTATTCCCGTAGTTGGTTCGTACGCGTCCTCCGGGGCAGGGCTTGTGTATGGTGTAGCATGATGAAATATAGGGGGTTCTGGGTTTGCAGGTCCTTGGCTTTTATCGAGGCATACATGACTCGAGGTCAATATCGCCATGAATCAACTGTTTTGCAGATTCTCGTTGTCGTTTCCCTGCCTCGGTTTCGCGTAGGAGTAGCATGATGTTCCCACAGACCGGCGACATCGTCCGCGTCCGCTCCCGCCAGTACCTGGTCGAAGGCGTGCACCTCCCGCCCCAACCCGGCGACAGCACCCTCGTCCGCCTCTCCTGCCTCGAAGATGACGCCCAGGGCGACCGCCTGGAGGTCCTCTGGGAACGCGAGATCGACGCTCGTCTCATCCGTGACGCCGACTGGGACCGCATCGCCAGCCGTGGCTTTGACGCACCCCACCTCTTCTCCGCCTACCTGCACACCCTGCGCTGGAACTGCGTCACCGCCACCGACGCGAAGCTCTTCCAGGCGCCCTATCGCGCCGGCATCGAGGTCAAGGCCTACCAGCTCGAGGCCCTCCGCATGGCGCTCGGCCGCCCCCGAGTGAACCTGTTCATTGCCGACGACGTGGGCTTGGGCAAGACCATCGAGGCCGGGCTCATCCTGCGCGAGATGCTCATGCGGCAGAAGGTCCGCCGTTGCGTCATCTGCGTGCCGCCCTCCGTGGTCCGCCAGTGGCGGGACGAAATGGAGGAGCGCTTCGGCCTGACCTTCCAGATCTACGACCGCGACTACGTCTCTGGCGTGCGCCAGGAGCGCGGCTGGTCCATCAACCCCTGGAAGACCCACACCCGCTTCATCATCTCCCACGCCCTGGTGCGAGACGAGCGCTACGCCGGCCCGCTCCGCGACTGGCTCGGTGAATTCAGCAGCGGTGCCCTGCTCATCCTGGACGAGGCCCACAACGTCGCGCCCGCCAGTGGCTCCAAGTACGCCATTGACTCCAAGCTCACCCGCGCGGTGCGCGACCTGGCCCCGCGCTTCGAGCACCGGCTCTTCCTCTCGGCCACCCCGCACAATGGCCACAGCAACAGCTTCTCGGCACTGCTCGAGATCCTGGACCCGCAGCGCTTCGTCCGCGGGGTCCCGGTCGACAGCAAGCTCCGCGACGAGGTCATGGTCCGGCGGCTGAAGTCCGACCTGCGGGCCATCGGCGAGCAGTTCCCGAAGCGCAACATCCTCCGCGTCGTCATCGACTGCCTGCCCGACGACGCGCCCGAGTTGGCCCTCTCCCGCTTGCTCCAAGACTATCGCCGTACCCGCGAGGCCCGGCTAGCCGCAGCCACGAAGTCCCAACAGGCCTCCGCCATGCTGGTGGTCACCTCGCTCCAGAAGCGGCTGTTGTCCTCCATCGAGGCCTTCGCCCGCACCCTGGACGTCCACCGGCGCGGCATGGAGGCCCGCGCGGCCAAGGCCGAGGACGCCGCCCGCGAGGTGTCGCCCGAGGCCTTCGACCTGCTCGACCACAGCACCGGCGCCGACGACGACCGTGCCGAGCTGTCCGAGGACGAGGTCGGCCGCGAGGAGGACGCACAGATGGAAGCCGCCACGCGGCAGTCCGCCGGGGACGCCGCCGCCCTGGGCGTCGAGCTGCGCCTGCTCAAGCAGATGACGAACATTGCCCAGAAGAGCCGCTACGACGCCGACGCCCGGCTCAAGGTCCTGGTGCGGTGGATCAAGGAGCACCAGTGCCCGGACCTGGGGACCGAGGGCGCTGCCTGGAAGCCCCGTCGCCTGCTCATCTTCACCGAGTACGCCGACACCAAGCGCTACCTCCAGCAGCAGCTCGGCGCGGCCATCCGCGGCTCGGACCGCGACACCGACCGCATCCAGACCTTCCACGGCGGCATCGGCGAGGAGCGGCGCGAGGAGATCAAGGCGGCTTTCAACGCCGACCCCGACAAGCACCCGCTCCGCATCCTCATCGCCACCGACGCCGCCCGGGAGGGCGTCAACCTCCAGAACCACTGCTACGACCTGTTCCACTTCGACGTTCCTTGGAACCCGGGCCGCTTGGAGCAGCGCAATGGCCGCATCGACCGCAAGCTCCAGAAGAGCGACGAGGTCAACTGCCATTACTTTGTGCTGCCCCAGCGGGCCGAGGACCGCGTGCTGGACGTGCTGGTCCAGAAGACCCGCAAGATTCACGAGCAGCTCGGCAGCCTCTCCCCCGTCATCGAGCGCCGCATGGACGCCGCCTTCCGCCACGGCATCTCCCACGACCAGGCCGACGCCCTGGCCAGCGCCCTGGACATGGTGGATCAGGACGACGGCGACGCGGTGGGCCGAGTCCGCACCATGCGGCTAGAGATGGGTCACGACGACGCCGACAAGCGGCGCCAGCAGCTAGAGCGGGAGCTGAAGGAGCTTCGGACCCTGCTAGGCCGTTCCCGCGACTGGATTGGGCTAGACGACCGCCACTTCCGCGACGCCCTCTCCGCGTCGCTAGAGACGCTAGGGGCCGGCGGACTGGCTCCCCTGAGCACCGCCGAGGCCGCTACCGACGCCGCCCGCGCCCGCTACGCGCTGCCCCGCCTGCACGAGCGCAAGGGAGCGGACCCCACCTGGGCCGCAACCCTGGACACCCTGCGCGCCCCCCGCAAGAAGGGCCAGTCCGACGCCGAGTGGCGCCGCGAGGCCCCCATCCGGCCGGTGGTCTTCCGCGACCCGGGCAACCTCAACGGCGAGGTCGTGCACCTGCATCTGGAGCACCGGGTCGTCCAGCGCCTCCTTGGGCGCTTCCTGTCCATGGGCTTCCGGGACGACGACCTGCGGCGCGCCTGCGTGCTCCGAACCGACGAGACCGAGCCCATGGCCGTCTTGCTGGGCCGGCTCTCCCTCTTCGGCGAGGGCGGCGCCCGCCTCCACGACGAGGTGTTGGCCGCCGCGGCCCCCTGGGTCGCGCCCGAGACCCGAGGCCGTGCCACCCTCCGTCCGTTGGGCGAGGGCGACAAGGCCGACGTGCTGCGCCTGGTTGAAGAAGCCCTCACCCAGCCCCGCCTGCGCGAGAGCGCCACCACCCTCCAGCAGCGCCTTCGGGCCAACGCCGCCCGCGACGTCTCCGAGCTGACACCCCATCTGGAGCGCCGAGCCAAGGTGCTCGCCGAGCGCGCCGAGCGCGACCTGGGCAAGCGGGCCGAGGCCGAGGCTCTGGAGATGGCTACCATCCTGCAGGCCCAGCGGGAGCGCATCGAGAACCGCCAGCGCGAGGTCGAGGAGGCCAGCCGCCAGCAGGTGCTGGGCTTCAACCCCGACGAGGTCCGCCAGTTGGAAGCCGACCGGAAGCACTGGCTAGCCCGCCTGGACGCCATCGCCCGCGAGCTGGCCAGCGAGCCCGACCGCGTGCGCCAGAGCTACGTCGTGAAGGCGGCCCGGGTCGAGCCGGTCGGTTTAGTCTACCTGTGGCCCCTGTCGAGCTGAGGAACACCATGGCCCACAACTCCAAGCGTCGCTTCGACCCCGAGCTCGAGTCCCACAAGGCCTGGATGGGCCTGGTCCAGCCCGTCGGCCTCGTCGTCGCCCCGCCCGCGCTCGTCAAGGCCCAGGTCTTCCCCGACAAGGCCATCGCCGAGGTCCAGCAGGCCTTCCAGGCCGTCCTGGAGCGCCCGGCCGCGGTCTACACCGACCCGGACCCGGTGCTGGCGGACTTCCCCCGCTTCGCAACCGAGGTGATGGGCTGGCAGCCGGGCGACCTCGCCGGCGGGCCCGGCGGCCCCGCGCTGCCCGAGCGCCTCGCCGTCCACTTGCCCGACTACGGCGAGACCCTGCGCCCCACCTACGCCGTCGTGGACGCCATGGCCGACGGCAAGGTTCTGCTGCTGGTCGCCGTGGTCGAGCCCGGCGCGGACCTCGACAAGCCCCCCCGCGAGGCCGGCAACCATGGCTGGCAGGCGAGCCCCCAGGCGCGCCTGGAGCGCCTGCTCCGCGACGCCGAGGTCCCCGCAGGCTTGCTGGGCAACGGCGAAGAGCTGCGGCTGGTCTACGCCCCCCGCGGCGAGTCCTCCGGGCACATCGGCTTCCCGGTCGCCGAGATGGCCACCGTGGGCGGTCGCCCCATCCTGGCCGCCCTGCACATGCTCCTGAGCGAGCACCGCCTGATGGGCGCGGCGGACGGTCAGCGCCTGCTCGACCTGATGGCCGAGAGCCGCAAGTACCAGAGCGAGGTGAGCACTCGCCTCTCCGAGCAGGTGCTGGGTGCCCTGTGGGAGCTGCTGCGGGGCTTCCAGGCTGCCGACGAGGCCGCCAACGGCCGCGTGCTCTTCGAACTGGCCCGCACCGAGCCCGACACCATCTACGGCGGCCTGCTCACCGTCATCATGCGGCTGGTCTTTCTGCTGTACGCCGAAGACCAGGGGCTGATGCCCGACAGCGAGGTCTACGCCCGCAACTACAGCATCGGCGGGCTCTACGAGCGCCTGCGCGAGGACGCGGGCCGCTACCCGGACACAATGGACCAGCGATTCGGCGCGTGGGCGTGGCTGCTCACCACCTTCCGCATGGTCTTTGATGGCGGCGGCCACGGGGGGCTGCGCTTGCCCACCCGGCACGGCCAGCTCTTCAACCCCGACGAATACCCGTTCCTTGAGGGCCGCCCGCCGGCCGTGCGTCGGGTGGTGGGCCAGATCTTCGAGGCGCCGCGGGTTTCGGACGGCGTGGTGTGGCGTGTGCTGGAGGGCCTGTTGGTGCTCGGCGGCGAGCGCCTGTCCTACCGGGCGCTGGACGTGGAGCAGGTCGGCTCGGTCTACGAGTCGATGATGGGCTTCGACGTCCGCACCACCGCCGGCCGCGCCATCGCGGTGCGCCCCAAGCACATCGTCATCGACCTGGACAAGCTCCTGGCCCAGCCCGCCGGCGAGCGGGCGAAGTGGCTCAAGGACGAGGCGGAGACGGACCTGCCGTCCAGCGGGGAGAAGGCCCTCAAGGACGCCGAGAGCATCGACGACCTGGTCGCCGCCCTGGACCGCCGTGTCTCGCCGCAGACCACCCGCCCGCTGCCTCCCAGGGCGCTGTTCCTCCAGCCCGGCGAGGAGCGCCGCCGCTCCGGTTCCCACTACACCCCGCGCGAGCTGACTGAGCCCATCGTGCGGACGACCTTGCGTCCCGTGTTGGAAGGGCTGGGGGAACGCCCCACCCCGGACCAGATCCTGGACCTCAAGGTCTGCGACCCGGCCATGGGCTCCGGCGCCTTCCTGGTCGAGGCCTGCCGCCAGCTTGCGGTGGCGCTGGTCACTGCGTGGGAGGTGCACGACTGCCTGCCGGCGCTCCCGCCGGACGAGGACCCACTGCTGCACGCCCGGCGGCTGGTGGCCCAGCGCTGCCTCTATGGGGTGGACAAGAACCGCTTCGCCGTGAACCTGGCCAAGCTGTCGCTGTGGCTGGTCACCCTGGCCAAGGACCACGCCTTCACTTTTCTGGACCACGCGCTCAAACACGGCGACTCGCTGGTGGGGCTCACGCGGGAGCAGATCGGCGCCTTCCACTGGGACCCGCCGAAGCGGGACTGGGGACCGCTCTTCACGGGCGTGACGGCGTCGGTGGACGAGGCGAGCGCCTGGCGGCGGGAGATCCAGTCGTTGGGCGAGGGCGACTACGACCAGCGGCGGGCGGCGTGGCGCGAGGCCGAGGACGTGCTGCACGACGCGCGGCTGATCGGCGACCTGTGCATCGCGGCCTTCTTCGGGGCAGAGAACGACAAGGAGCGGAAGGCGCTGCGGGTCGAGTACCGGCGGTTGGTGGATGAGTGGAAGGCGGGGCGCAGGGATGCGGCCGAGCTGGTGAGGATCGTCGAGGAACTGCGGGGTGGGGAGCGACCGGTGCCGACGCTGCACTGGGAGATCGAGTTTCCGGAGGTGTTTGGCGGGGAAAGGCCGGGATTTCATGTGTTCGTCGGCAACCCGCCGTTTCAGGGCTCGGTGTCACTCTCCAGGTCAACGGTCTCCCAGTACACGACCTGGCTTCGGCTTCGCGCATCCGCGAGTGGAGGAAAGGCGGATCTCGTTGCCTTCTTCTTCCGAGGCGCATTCAACCATCTAGCGGCCGGCGGCGCTCTTGGGTTGATTGCGACCAACACGATCAGGCAAGGGGACACCCGTGAGTCCGCTTTGGTGCCAATTCTTGAGAGCGGCGGCCAAATTTACGCCGCCACAAGGAGACGTCAATGGCCCGGAGCGGCAGCTGTGACGGTCTCAGTGGTCCACATCAGCCGCAGTGGGCCGTTGGAATCGGCAGTCCTGGACGGCAAGCGTGTGAACCGCATCAGCGCCTATCTGCTGCCATTCGGCCCCGACCGCAGCCCGATGAAGCTCTCGAACGGTGTGTCGTGTCTATTGGGCACAAAGCCAGGATCGGCGGCTTTTGTGGTCAGCGATAGCGGCAAGGCGGGGTTCTCGAGCATCGAGATGGCCGAGCTCACCGAAGAGGAGCCTGCAGCCAAGGCTTTGCTCTTTGACTACCTCTCGGGCGACGACCTCTTGTCACACGCTGAACCGGCAGCGCAGCGGCGAATCGTCGACTTTGGAGAGATTCCGCAAGCCGAGGCAAGGTCGCGGGCACCAAGACTTCTCACGCGAATTGGCGAGATGCTGGGGGCGGCGGGTCCAGGTCACTGGCATTGGCACGCACGCCGCGCCAAGGAGCTCCGCGCTCACATGACGGGCAACCACTGGGGAGCTTTCCTCTGCACGCCGGAGACAAGTAAGTGGCACGCTGTTGTGCGGCAATCAGGCCGTGTAGTCCCCTCGAATAGCGTGGTGTGCTTCACCAGCGACCATTTCTCGATGTTTGCGATCCTCCAGTCGCTCGTGCACGAAGGGTGGTGCCGGGAGTTCTCGTCAACACTGGAAGACCGGCTTCGATATGTCGGGTCCGACTGTTTCGATACTTTCCCCTTGCCCCCGGGCTGGCAGGAAGGCACCACCATCGAAGCCGTGGGCCGGGGGTACTACGAGTTCCGCGCGGCCCTGATGATCCGCAACGAAGAAGGCCTCACCGCCACCTACAACCGCTTCCACGACCCCGACGACCGCTCCCCCGACATCCTCCGCCTCCGCGAGCTCCACGCTGAGATGGACCGCGCCGTCCTGGACGCCTACGGCTGGACCGACATCCTCGCCGACTGCGACTTCTTCCTCGACTACGAGATCGACGAGGAGACCTGGGGCAACAAGAAGAAGCCCTGGCGCTACCGCTGGCCCGACGAGGTCCACGACGAGGTCCTCGCCCGCCTGCTCGACCTGAACCAGAAGCGGTACGAGGAGGAGGTGGCCGCAGGGCTGCACGACAAGGGCGGCAAGAAGACCCCCGCGAAGACGTCTTCCACGCCCAAGCCGAAGCCCGCCGCCCGGAAGACGCGGCCCGCCGCTACCCCTCCAGGCACCACGTTGTCGCTCTTCAACAGTTCGAAAGTGGGAGACGATGAATGACCTCGTCTCGCGTCGCTCGAACCCGCGTCTATCGAGGCCGTAACTGCCGATGTCGCAAAGGTGAAGTACCAAGATGAAGATCGACCACCTCGATATTCGAAACTACCTCGGCGTTGAGCGTGTCGTCTTCGACCCGCAGCCGGGCTTCAACGTGATCATCGGTGACAACGGTTCTGGCAAGACGTCAGTGTTGACGGCCCTGAGAGCCGTCCTTTCCCAGTGGACCCCGGACCCGCAGCCCGTGTTCCCACGCGGCCAGCAGCGTCTCTTGCTGAGGGAACACGATGGGCAAGCCTACCAGGAGCCACAGTCGCCCGCGTTGGTGGGGGTGATGGGAGAGGCACCCGACGGAATGCCATTCAGTAGTCTCGATGCGCCACCACTCGAATCTGAAAACGATCTTCTGCAACTTGAGCGCATTGCCCGTCCCCGGAATCGACGCTACATCGGGGAAGCCGAGCGGAACCCGAACATCCCCCTTCCATTGCTAGTCTCGTTTTCGCCATGGCGAGAACCGCCTCGGAAGCAGCGCCCGAAGCGTCGTGAGGCTGGGCCAACGCGCCGCATTGAAGGGTACGACGATGCGCTAGACCTACACGCTGACATACGAGGGTTCACGGATTGGCTCCGAGAGCATGATCAGTCTGCATTGGTGGAATCGCGCACTTTCGACCATGTTGAAAAGGCACGCGAGGCAGTACTGAGGTGCTTGCCCGAGTGCACCGACATCCGGTTCATTCCGCGGTTCAATGACGTGATGTTGCGGCGCGCCAACGGCGACCTCGATCCAATATGGCGATTGTCCGACGGCTTCCGAACAATGATCGCTATGGTGGGCGAGATCGCATGGCGTGCAGCAATCCTGAACCCGAGTCAGCGCGTGGCGGTAAGCAACGTTGGCGGCGTCGTGCTAATCGACGAAATCGACCTGCATCTCCACCCCAAATGGCAGCATCGTGTTGTCGATGACCTTCGCAAGGCTTTTCCGAACCTGCAGTTCTTCGCGACCACCCACTCCGCCTTCGTACTCCAGGGCATGCGACGCGAGGAGGTGATCAGCCTTACACCAACGGAGCAGCGGGACTATTACACAGAGGGAATCGAAGACCTCTCGGTCGAAGTGATGCAGGCTTTCGAGGCGGACGAAGTGGTTCCGCGGAGCGCGCTCTACCGGGAGTTTGAGCGCCTCTCAAGCCGGTATCTCGAGCTTGTACAGTCGGAAGGGCCGGCCGGTCCGGCTGCGCGGGAGGTAGAGGCAGAGTTCGCGAAAATCCAGGAGCATCTTGTGGGCAACCCCGCCCTTGCGGCATTCCTGCGTATGGTGCGAGAGTCGCGGGAAGGTGAGCCGTGAGGCCTGTCAGACGCGGCAAATACTGGAAGCGGCTGTCCAAGTACCAGGATGCCAAGTCTCCCCTCATGGAGCGCCTGGGTGACTATTGCTCTTACTGTGGCCGTCCAACCTCGTACGCGGTCGAGCACATTCTTCCCTGGAAGAACAAGCACGCGAGGCTGAAGACTTCCTGGACCAACTTCCTTCTTACCTGTGTAAGTTGCAATATTTACATGTCAAAACGGCAGGATAGCACCCCCTACACCAACCGTGCAGCCGCCCGACGCCGCTACTTCTGGCCCGACACCGATAACACCTTTCGGGCTTTCAAGTACTTGCCTCTCGGGGCCATCGATGCCTCTCCCCTCCTCCCACCCGCCCAGCAGACCACAGCGGGAGCAACACTTCGGATGCTTGGATTTGAACGGGGTGACAGTAGGGCAAGGCG
This sequence comes from uncultured Enterobacterales bacterium, assembly GCA_964502005.1. Taxonomy (GTDB): domain Bacteria; phylum Myxococcota_A; class UBA796; order UBA796; family UBA2385; genus CAJWOS01. The sequence goes on along the minus strand of CAZCUX010000047.1, from coordinate 16,422 downwards.
GCGGGCGGAAGTGTGGACAGCGGCCGTGCTCTCACTCGCCAAGTGGCAGGGAGACCCCTCTCAGAGTCGGTTGGAGGACATCATCGTGTGCGCCAAGGGATGGGGCATGTGGGAGGTATGGCGAACAGTCTTTGCCGGTGAGCCGAGAGTCGTGCTCGCTTTGGATCAAGCGTTTCCGGGCACGGACCGCCGCTGTTTCGACAAGAACACCGGGCAGCCGATCTCTCGGCCGAAGGGACAGCTATGAGTTCGAAGAAGCCACCAGTAGTACCGGCACCCGCTGGAAGTGATCCACTCGCAGCCTTCCGCGACCTCATCATTCCGGCTGCGCAGAACCTAAGGTGGCGGCTCCGCGGCGTCGTTGCGGAACGGGTCGCCAACCTCACGCACGACCAACGCCGGATGCTCGATGTCCTGAGCATGGATCCCGACCTGCTCGCGCCGCTCGGCCTTCAGACCAGTGAGGTTCACCACACGCAGGCCCTGGCATGGTGCCTGGACCCAGACGAGAACGGGGCGCTTGCCACAGGCCCTCTCGAAGCCCTCCTGTCCGTCCTGCACGAGAACGGCGATGGCCATCGTCGCAAGCTGAACAAGCTGCCCGCATCGTCGCTCCAGGCCGTTCGCTCCGAGCACCCACTGACGACCCGTAGGCGAATCGATATCGCACTTCAATTCGAGAGGGGCCGGATCTTCATCGAGAACAAGATCGAGAGCACCGAGCACACCGGCCAGCTCGCTGCGTACCGTTGCTACCTGGACAAACTCGAAGCTGCGGAAGGCTCGGTCGGCGTATTGGTCTACCTGACCGCCGACGCGGACGACGAACCAGGGGAGACACCGGCAGTCCACGTCACGTGGCAGCAGCTCCTGGGCGCCCTACTACCGGTTGCCTGCCGCACCGACAGCCCCGCTCATCGCTACCTTGCGAGCTACCTCGCCACGGTGGGCCGCTACGTCCTCGACCTCACGCACGAAGGCCCCTTCGAAACCTGGACTGTTGGGTACCAGCACTCGGCGCTCGACTTCGTGACAGGAAGGCCGTGATGGGCAAGGTCTCCGATGTCTTCGCCTTCGCCCTGACGCAGCCGGACCTGTGGTCCGGGCTGTTCTTTCATGACCGTGAAGAGGAAGGCGAGATCAAGGGCATCACGGACCAGGAGTGGCGCGCGCTCGAGGCAGCCCGCCCGCACCTCAGTGAATCGATCGATTGCTACCTCCGGGCGGCGCACGGGGCTCTGAGGACCCAGGCGGCTCGAAGCCGCGCTCCAGCACTCGAACGGTTCCAGCGAGCCCGATACAAGCCGGGCGGCGAGCCGCCTTGGCAGTACGCACAGCTCTACTTGGCGACGTCCTATCGAGCGTCCGTATCGTTCGGCTTCTCCGACGATCTGGATGGCGCACTTCGGCCCTACGCCACGCTGTGGGCACGCTACGGTCTGCGGGACGCCATCAGGGAGGCCGCAGCTCGGGTGGAGCCAGACGACGATGTTGACCGTCTCGACCACCACCAGTCCGTCGCCTGGTACCTGCCAACCCCCACCAAGGGGGACAGTTTCTCCGACCTCGGCCAGATCGCAGCCGCCCTCGTCTGGCCGGCCGCCAAGCGGCTCTGCATTCAGCTCCACAAGAAGTCGAAGGGGTCCTGAAGTGCCCACATCCGCCGACATCCGCACCCACCTCATCGACGCCGTCCGCCTCGACCTCGTCGGCCCCCGCCCCGGCCACGCGCCCCACGCCGCCTACGCCGACGAAGCGCTGCCCATCTCCCCCTCGAAGTGGTACCTGACCGGCTTCCTCGTCCCCTACGAGGCGCCGGTCACCCAGCGCACCGACGACGACGGCGACGAGCAGATCGACCAAGTGGGCCGCATCGTGGACGGCGACGACGAGTCGACGCCCGAGCAGGCTTCGGCCCGCAAGGCCTTCTTCCCCTCGTCCATGGGCCTGTCCGTCCTGGTCTCCGCCGACACCGCACAGCTCCGCGCGCGCGTGGCCTGGGGCGACTACCAGCCCGTCAGCCGATCCCAGCCCGACCCGGAGGAAGAGGCGCTTCCAGGCGACGTCGCTCCCGAGCAGCGGGCCGGCGGGGGCCGCTGGCGCCGGGTTCCCCGCGAAGCGGAATGCGTCCTGACCCTGCGCGAGGGCCCACCCGCCACCTTTGACCTGAAGGGCCACACGGACCTCAAGCTCGTGGTCTCGGTGCGCGCGGTCGGCGACGCTGGGCTGGTGCCCAAGGGAACCCGCTCGGTGTCGGTCTTCCTGGTCAACCACCGGCCCCCGGCGCCCGACGTGCGCCGCGACGCGGCCTACATCTTCCAGCCGGAGCTGTCTCTGCACACGCTGGAACCCTTCGTGCCGCGGCCGGACCTCCACGGCCAGGAGAGCGACGACTGGGACGAGAAGGTCGCGGACCTGCAGTACCGCGACGCCGTCGAGTACGCGGTCGGGCACAACATCTCGGCCCTCGCCGTTCGCGAGCCGGGCGGCCCCTGCCGCGCGGTGCGGACGGCGTGGATGCCTTCGGCCGACGTCGAGAAGGTCGTGCCGCGCAAGCTGCCGACAGTGCAGCTCGGCATGGAGGTGCTCGCGGAGGCCACCGATGCAGACGCCGTGCGCGCGCTGGTCGGGCCGATGGTGCAGGCCTACGGGGCCTGGCTCGCCAAGCAGAGCACGTTGCTCCCTGCCGACGCAGGCCGCAAGGAAATCGCCGAGGCGCTGCTCGCCAACGCCGGCCGGGCCAAGCGCCGCATCCAGGCTGGACTGGACGCGCTGGACGACCCGCTGGTGCTCGAGGCCTTCCGCCTGGCCAACCGGGCCATCGCGACCGCCATCCGGCAGCGCGCCTGCCACGACAAGCCCGACCAGAAACCCGAGGCCCTGGACCCACCGGCGTGGCGTCCCTTCCAGCTTGCCTTCGTGGTCATGAACATCTGCGGCACGGCCCACGCCGACCACGACGACCGCGGTGTCGTGGACCTGCTGTTCTTCCCCACCGGCGGCGGCAAGACCGAGGCCTACCTGGGCCTCGCGGCCTTCTCCATGTTCCTGCGGCGCCTACGGGACCCGTCCATCCATTCCGCTGGGCTCACGGTACTGATGCGCTACACCCTGCGGCTGCTCACCCTGGACCAGCTCGGCCGGGCTGCGACCCTCATCTGCGCCATGGAACTGCTTCGGCAGGACGACATCGAGAAGTTCGGGGCCTGGCCCTTCGAGATCGGGCTGTGGGTGGGGCAGTCCGCGACGCCCAACCGCATGGGACGCAAGGGGGACAACGACCAGTACTCCGCCCGGGCCCGAACCATCTCCTTCCAGAACGACTCAGGCCGCAAGCCGTCGCCCATCCCCCTGGAGAACTGCCCGTGGTGCGGCTGGAAGTTCACCCGGGACAGCTTCAAGCTGCTGCCGGACAGCAACAACCCGACCGACCTGCGGGTGATGTGCGTGCACCGCCAGTGCGCCTTCCACGGTCGGCGCCAGCCACGAGGGCTGCCGGTCCTGTCGGTGGACGAGCCCATCTACCGCCGCCTGCCGGCCTTCATCATCGCCACGGTGGACAAGTTCGCGAACCTGCCCTGGGTGGGTGACTCCGCGGGTCTGTTCGGGCGGGTCGAGCGCCATGATCAGGAGGGCTTCTACGGGCCCGGGGCGGCCGGGCGGGGCCGCCCGCTCGAGCGCCCGCTGCCGCCGCCCGACCTCATCATCCAGGACGAGCTCCACCTCATCTCCGGGCCGCTCGGCACCATGGTTGGCCTCTACGAGACCGCCATCGACGCGCTCGCCAGCCCGTCCGTGGGCGGGGACGCGCCGGGCCCGAAGATCGTGGCCTCCACCGCCACGGTCCGACGGGCTGAGCGCCAGATCCGCGGCCTCTTCGGGCGCAGCGCGGTCGAGGTCTTCCCGCCGCCCGGCCCCGACCGCCGGGACTCCTTCTTCGCCGAGACCGTGGGTCCCGACCAGCGCAACCCGCGCACTTACCTGGGCGTCGCCGCCCAGGGGCGCAACCTGAAGGTCGTGTTCCTCCGTACCTCCCTGGCGCTGATGGCGGCGGCCCAGAAGGCCTGGCTGGACCACGGCGGGGCCAAGAACCCGGACAACCCGGCCGATCCGTACATGACGGTCCTGGGCTACTTCAACTCGCTGCGCGAGCTGGGTGGCAGCCGGCGCATCGTCGAGGACGAGGTCGCGACACGACTCAAGGACTACGGCTTCCGGCGACAGCGCATCGGCATGGTCAACGACCTCTTCGCCGACCGGCCGCGGGTCACGGAGCCTCGCGAGCTCACCAGCCGCGTGAGCACCAACGAGGTGGCCGACACCAAGCGCCGGCTCGCGCTGGCCTTCAACGAGAAGGAGCACATCGACGTCGCGCTGGCGACCAACATGATCTCCGTCGGCCTCGACATCACTCGGCTTGGCCTCATGGTGGTGCTCTGCCAGCCCAAGACCGCGTCCGAGTACATCCAGGCCACCAGCCGCGTCGGTCGCGACGACGAGCGCCCCGGACTCGTCGTCACGCTGCTCAACGTCTACCGCCCCCGCGACCGGAGCCACTACGAGCGCTTCGCGGCCTGGCACGAGAGCTTCTACCGCGCGGTCGAGGCCACCAGCGTCACGCCCTTCTCCCCGCGGGCCATCGACCGGGGCGTCGCCGGCGTGACCGTTGCCTTGGCGCGCCTCGGGCACACAGCCATGACGGCCCCTCGCGGCGCCCTGAACATCAACGCCCACCGCCCCGAGCTCGACTTCGTCGCCGAGGTCATCTCCCGCCGGGCCGAAGGGCACGACGCCCAGCTCGACCGGGCCGAGGCCGAGGCCCTCCGCAAGAAGGTCAAGGACCGGGTGACGGGCCTGCTCGACGCCTGGGCCAACATCGCCACCAAGAAGGGCGACCTGCAGTACCAGCGAGAGGTCGGCGTGGCGCCTCCCTTGCTGTTCGACCCCCTGTCACCCGAGCTGGCCAAGCAGAGCCGGGAGGCCCAGCAGTTCAAAGTCGGGCGTAGCCTGCGTGATGTGGAGCCGTCGGTGAACTTGTGGCTGCGTTCCCCCGAGGGCGCGCTGGTTGAGGAGGACGCGGGATGAGCAAGCGACGGATTCCGCCCACGGGCGAGCTGCGCCAGAGCCAGCTAATCACGACATTTGGGCCGGGTGCGATGGTTGACCTGCCCAACCACTCAGTCCTTGTCGGGGGGCTCGAGACTTGGAGTGGTGAAAGGGAGCGCATCTTCGAGGACCGGCTGGAGGGCTGGCTCCAGGAAAAGCTGAAGGCCCCCGACCTCAAGCTCTACGCGCCCCCCGTGGACTCGGGCGAGCCGGGGGCCTCGCAGACGGGCATCGCCGTCTTTCAGTTCCCGGCTTGGTTCCTTGGCCAGGTCGATGAGACCTATACCGCCCCGGATGGGCGCATCTACCGTACGCGTCCCCTCATCGCCTACGACCGCCTAGTGAAGGGGGGCTACCTGGACCGCGATCGGAAGGTTCGGTCGGTCGTGCCCGTTCGCTTCGTCCAGGCCTGCGTGAAGGGCCACATCAGCGACATCGACTGGTACGCTTTCGTCCGACAGGACTTCGACACCGACCGAACCGGCGAGCTGTGGTTCGACGAGGGCGGCGCCGGCAACGACTTCGCCGAGATCTTCGTCCGCTGCGTGAAGACCGGGATGCGGCGGCCGCTGTCCGATGCCTCGGTGCCCGACAGCAAGGTGCTGGGCAAGTGCAGCGGTCGCAAGCCCTGGCTCGGGCCGCGGATCTGGGAGCCCTGCGACAAGCACAACCGGCTGCTCACCCGCTCCGCCTCCAACGCCTACTTCTCGCAGACCATGGGCGTCATCGCTATCCCCGACGGCGACCAGGCGCTGAAGGACGCCGTGGACCGGGTCTACGACCCCTTCCTCATGAACTGCGAGAGCCCCTTCGAGGTGAAGTACGAGCGCAAGAAGGAGCAGGTGGCCGCCGCGCTCGAGGGCTTCTCCAACGAAGCGGTGTGGGCCGAGATCGAGCGCCGCCAGAAGGGCATCGCGCCGCCGGACAAGGGCATCAAGGAGGCCGAGCTGGACACGCTCCTCGCGCAGAAGGACACCCTGGGTGAGGACAAGCCCGAGGGCGACTTCTACGCGCGCACCCACCCCATCGGCCCGTTGCCCGGCCCGGCCGCCGGCAAGGTCGACCGGCTCGTCCTCGTGCATCGTCTGCGCGAGGTCGTCGCCCAGGTGGGCTTCACCCGCTTCGACGCAACCTTCCCCGACATCGACGGCGAGTTGGACCTCGACATCGAGCTGGCCCCCCTCTCCCGAGAGCTGCACTGGCTGCCGGCCTACCAGAATCGCGGCGAGGGCATCTTCCTGTCGTTCAACACCGCTGAGATCGAGAAATGGCTGAAGCGCGAAGCGGTGAAGGAGCGGGCCAGGCTGCTGCAGGCGGGCTTTGACGTCTGGAAGGAGCGCAAGGGATCCCACGCCAGCTTCGCCGGTCTGCCCTACATCATGCTGCATTCGCTGGCCCACCTGATGATCACGACCCTGTCACTGGACTGCGGCTACTCCGCCAACTCCATCCGCGAGCGGATCTACGCCGGCGAAAACGGCTACGGCATCCTGCTCTACACGGGGACGCCCGGGGCCGAAGGAACGCTGGGCGGCCTGGTGGACATGGGCAAGAACATCGGGCGGCACCTGGAAAGAGCGCTGGATTTGGGCCACTTGTGCTCGAACGACCCCGTGTGCGCCCAGCACGACCCCTCGGACCCGCTAGAAGAGCGCTACCTGCACGGAGCGGCTTGCCACGGCTGCCTGCTCATCGCCGAGACCAGCTGCGAGCGCCGGAACGAGCTGCTGGACCGCGCCCTCGTGGTGCCCACGGTGGCCACACCCGATGCGGCCTTCTTCATGGAGGTCGGGTGAGTCACCCGTTACGAGGGCTGGGGCGAAGCTCCATGTACGGGCTCTCGGGCGCCCTCCGCGCCGGGCGCCTCGGACCACCTTTTCCGCGGAGCGCGCTCGCCGGGCTGGTGCCAGGAGACCGCATCGACCCGGTCAGGGCGGTCCTGGTGGAGCTGAGTAACCAGGGCATGAGCGGCCCGCACCTCGCGACCCTGCTGGACGTCCTGGCCGAAGAACGTGCCGCCCACCAGCGGATGGCGGACCGGCTGGACCTGGTGTTCTCCCCGCCGGAAATGGACCGGGTCGATGCCCGCGATACGAGCGTGGTGGTGCGAGACCTGTTCCGACGGGCCGAGCACAGCCTGCTGATCGCCAGCTTCGCGCTGGACGCAGGGGACAGGGCAAGGGCGCTGTTCGGTGAGCTGGCTGGGCGCATGGACGCGGACCCGGACCTGTCCGTCCAGCTCCACGTCAACGTGCACCGCAAGCACCTGGACGACACGCCCGCATCCGAGCTCGTGCGCGCCTTCGCCCGCCACTTCCGCGACGCGGTCTGGCCTGGCGAGCGGCTCCCCGAAGTGTTCTACGACCCTCGGTCGGTTGAGCAGGAGGGGCAAAAGCGGTCCGTCTTGCACGCCAAGTGCGTCGTGGTCGACGACCGCTGGACCCTGCTCTCCTCCGCCAACTTCACCGAGGCAGCCCAGGAGCGGAACATCGAGGCCGGGGTGGTTCTCGACGACAAGCGGATGGCCGAGCGGGTTCGACGACAGTTCGATGGGTTGGTGGAGGGTGGGATGCTTCGGGCGCTGCAGCCTCGTTCTCGGTCGGGGGGAGGAGTTCTATAAGAGAAGCCAGATAGGCCTGCACGACGCCTCCTTCGTGTTTCACGAAGGTAAGATTCTGGTGCTCGACGCTGAGCGAGCTCGTTTGCCACGGGCGGAAAACTGAAACATTGAGAGAGTCCTCGCCGGGCTCGAGCAAATCTGTCTTGCTCCTCCGCTTCACGACCCTCGCAGTCACGAGTTTTCGCTGCAACTTCGCGCCTTCGACGCTTCCAAGACCGGAAGTCAAGTCGGTGTGGGAGTAGTAATTGCGTTGTGCTCCGCCTTGCTCAAGAAGTCTGTAAAGGGTGGGCTGGTAGTGGTCGGTGGGGTGAACCTCGGCGGTTCTATCGAGACCCTCTACAATGCGGTGAGCGTCGCAGAATTGGCCGTCGAGAAGGGTGCAACAGCACTGCTCATGCCCGTAGCAAGCCGGCGACAGTTATACGACTTGTCCGACGAAATGGCGACCAAGGTAGATGTACAGTTCTATTCCGACGTTCGGGATGCGCTTTTGAAGGCACTAATGGAGTAGGATAGCAGACCGGGAAGTTCGTATATTCAGCGCACGGACCTCATCCCGCTACGCGGCTCCTCCTACCGCTTCAACGCGGTACAAGGATTCATCGTCTCCACTGCTCGATTCGCGAAGGGTGCCCGCGAGGCTGCGTTTGCTACCGGCGCTGCGCCTTTGCGCTCATTGACGGCGGCGAGCTGGTCGACAATCTCATCGAGCACGGTAACGGGGTCCGGACGCGGATTGTCGCGTTGCTGGAATTGAATCCAAGTGGCTTCGCCGCTGTTGATGGCGAAACATGACGACCTCCACAGGTCGTTAGCGAGAGCTGATCGGCATGGAGCAAAGCGAACGTATCAAACAGGTTCTCGAGGTCCTGGATGGCATCCGGGAGGCGGCTCCGGCGTCTATAGAAGCGCTGGCTTCCGACCGAAAGACCGTCACCAAGGCAGCAGCGAATCGCCGCGGGATTGACGAGCGCACAGTCGCGGACAAGTGCTGGCGGGGCCTTTGGCGGCAAAAGGACGAGAAGTTCCACATTGCGGAGTTCGACGCTCTGGTTTGGGACTGGTTGAGCGGCGCTCCCGAAGAGCTGCGGGCGCGCTGCATGGACGCCTCGACCAATGACGCCGACCGCGCCGCAGTGACGGACTTCTTCGACGGGGAGAGCAAGGTGACGCGCTACCGCATCCGTGGCGACTGCGAGGTCTGGGTCGAGCCCTGGAACTCCGGCGCATCGATCGTCGTGAACTCCATGGGAGGCGGACCCGATCGCAGCCCGGGTCTGGCGGCCCTCCTTGCGGCTCTCGCACGAGCGGACATGAGCCCGAGCGAGGTGGGCTACCACCCTTCACGCCGCGACTACATGAAGCTGGAGGGCCTTCCCTTGGACGCGGGTGCGACGCTCGAGCGCCCCTACGAGGCAGCCCAGGCGCTCCATCGCGCCGCCGAACGGATGGACGGCGCCCACCGCGGGGGCCGACTTCGGATAATTCTGCCGAACTCGGCCACCCAGCGGGTGGAGGAGCTACTGCGTGGGCTCGCGGATGTTCAGAAGCAGACAGGCTCCCTCAGCGGTAAGCAGATTGTGGACCATGTCTGGCTGTCACTCTCCGCCGAGGGCCTGGACTTCTCAAAAGAACAAGTTGCGGACTTTTACCTGGCGGTACGGACCAAGCCTTTCGTGCTCCTCGCAGGCATTTCGGGCACGGGCAAGTCGATCCTGGCGCGGCGCTTTGCGGAGGCCTGCGGCTTCCCGGCCCCGCTCATCGCCGTGCGCCCTGACTGGAGCGATCCGTCGGAGCTCCTTGGCTATCGCAATCTGGAAGGCGCGTTCGTGCCGGGGCGGCTCATTCCCTGTCTGGTCGAAGCCGCCGACCGGCCCGACCGGCCCTACTTCGTCATCCTCGACGAAATGAACCTCGCGCGAGTGGAGCACTACTTCGCTGATTTGCTGAGCGTCATGGAGACCCGAAGGACAGTGGGGGACCGGGTCGTGACCGACACCTTGAACCTCGACATCGGCCCAAAGACAGATTTCCACTGTGACGCGGGCCTCGCCAGTAGCCTCAAGATTTTGCTGTCCGACCGCGGCTTGACTGTTCCACCCAATCTCTGCTTCGTCGGGACAGTCAATATGGACGAGAGCACTCACCCCTTCTCGAAGAAGGTTTTGGACCGAGCCATGACACTCGAGTTCGTGACGGTGGATCTCCGTGCCGTGCCGGTTCGAGAGGAGCCACCGACTCGCATCTCCGTGGGAAGCAGCGAACTCGACGCGCCCCACCTGTCGCTCTCACAGGTCTATGCGGGCCGGGAGGCGTTCTTCAAGCCAGCCATCGACCTGCTCGTGGAACTCAACGGAACCCTCGCTGAGGCCTCCTTGCAGGTCGGCTACCGCACACGTGACGAGGTCTGCATCTTTATTTTCCACAACGCGGAGCAGGCCCTGCTTGACGAGGCGGTCGCCCTCGACCTGGCCGTGTACCACAAGGTACTTCCGCGCTTGCAGGGCGGTGAAGAGATCCGAGAGCTGCTGGCGGCCCTTCACCAAATACTGTCCAGTCGAGGGCTCTCGCGCTGCGTCCGGAAGATCAACGAGATGCAGCAGAGGCTGGAACGGGCCGGATTCACCGCGTTCTGGGCCTGACCATGCTGAAGCTTCGGGTCTTCGCCGAATCCTGGGTACTCGAACTCCGCTGGAAGAAACGAGCCCAATTGCGAGGTTTCGAGCCCGAGCCCTCGTCGATTCTGATTGAGGCGTCTTGCCCGGTAACTGTAGACGTGCCCGGCATTGAGCGCTTCGAGTCCATCCGGCGCGTAGAGCGCGACCTGCCCGGACCGTTGTTGTGGGAGACCAAGGCGCTGGAAGTGGTGTGGGAGCACGACGGGGCGGGGCCGCCCCTGACGCTGCATCACGCGGATGCGTCCGTTCGGGACGCCCTGCGCGACGCCTCTTCCCGAGGGCGCGTCCTCGCGGGGACGCTCGATCTCGAGAGTCACGTCGGATTCCTGGAGCTGGATTTCCGGCGTGCCGGCGTGCCGGTCGTGCGCCTGCGCCTGGAGGTCTTCCCGTCCAAGCTGGGTTTCCGAAAGGACTTCGAGCAGATGCTGAAGGAGCTGGGCAGCCACCGCGTCCCCCATGTGCTTCGCCTCCTGCCCCCGACGGCCATCGCCCGCCAGCTCGAGCAGAGAGGCGCTCTCACCTTGCTCGAGCGCTACCAGGTGTTCGACGCCTTCTTCGAGCCCATCGACCAGGCACTTCGGCAGATCGCCCGGCAGCCGCATACAGAGCTTGCACGTGTGGCCGTGCCGCGCGCTGTTGACCGGCTGCGTAGGCCCGACGCAGCGACGCGCCGAGCGGCCTGTCGGGCGGGGGGGCCTCAAACTTATGTGGGCTCCCGCGTGCTCCCTGCGCGACTGCCCGATGGCCACCGGGAGACCACCTTCAGCACGCCCGCCAACCGCTACGTCGCGCGGGCGCTCCGTAGTCTCTCGGGGCTTCTGTCCGTTGTCCGCGCCCAACGCAAATCACCTTGGGACGACCCCCAGCTCCGCGCCCTCGTGGATGACCGACAGCGCGTGCTGCGGCGTTGGCTAAGCCAGGACTTCCTCCGCGACGTACCGGATCGCATAGAGGCGCCGGACCTCGTCGTGCAGCGTGCTCCGGGCTACCGGGACGTGCTCAAGTGGTACCGCCGCACGCTCCTCGCGTTCTCCATCCTCGCCGGTGACATCCGCATGGGTCTCAAGGACCTCTGGTACGTGTACCAGCTATGGTGCGCGGTACGGGTTGAGCAGGAGGCGACCCGACTTCTTGGCCCGGGAGAAGGCAGCCTTGTACCGCCTACTACCTATCGGCCTGTGCTCGGTGGGCGCGTTGTCTTCCGCGACGGCACAGTGCTTACGGCCAAGCATCGCTCGGACACAGACACCGGCGGAGCCGTCCACCAGCCTGACCTGCTCCTCGAGTTGCGCCGGCCGGCGCCCCGCCGTTCGGGAGAGTCCGGCTTCCAGCTGGTCCTCGACGCCAAGTACCGCCTGAGCTGGTCAGCAGGAGAGCCGGGGCCACCGCAGGAGGCACTCAACGCGATTCACCGCTACCGCGACGCCGTTATCGCCCAGGGCGCGACGCGGGTGGAGCGGAAGGTGTACGGCGGCGTCATCCTCTTCCCCCACCCGAACGAAGAGGCTTACGCGCGGTCGCCAGGCTCGGCCTGGCACGACTTTGAGCGCATGGGCGTCGGCGCGGTGCCGCTGGTTCCGGGGCAGGGCCAGCTGCTCCGCCAGTGGCTCGCCGGACTACTTCATGCGAGCGACGTGCGCCTGGACCGGCTCGGCCCTCCCTATGCAGCACTGCCCCCGCAGCGACGCGCGGGCACCGTCATGATAGCTCCCCTGCGCTACGGCGATGCGCAGCTCTCCCAGATGCTCGAGGATGGGTGGTACCACCTGCCGACCCGGTGGCGCCTTGACAGCCATCGTCCGACACACCTAGCGCCGTACGAAGGAGGAGAGCGGGCCGCCATCCGCCACCTATGGACGATTGATGGCTGGGAGCGAGTCGATGACGACCGGGTCGCTCGGGAGGCTCGGTTCGGCGGACACCGTACAGGCCGCACGCCACCTTACTGGCGCGTCCAGCTGGGGCGGTACTCGGCTCTGGACCCCTCCATCGAGGGCTACGACTGGGGGCCCCGCGGGCCGATGTTTGTCCCGCTCGGAGTGTTCGACCTGGCAGAGTCGGTGTTCTTGCTCCGTGGAGATGTGCGACACATCGAGCTGCTGCGCGTCCTGCATCACCTCCGCGAGGGCGCCCCGAGGTGGGAGCCTGGATGGCAGGTCCGGGAGCCTCTGGTGCTCGATGGTCGCAGTTTGGGCTTCCTTGTCGGTACCGCCCAGGGCATCCGCTGGAGGGTCGGGTCGAAGGAGGGTTCCTTCACGCTGGACGCCTTGGAGCGCCATGCGATTGAAGGTGTGTTCAATACCCTTCGCATCGAACTCGAATCCGCTTCTCCTGTTTCGTTGCCTTGATTGCTCGCGGAAACGGGAGCAATCCGCCTATGTTAGGCATCCGCGCCGCAACATCACCCTACGCATCAAGTTCGAGCGGTCATCTATAGCCCTCCGTCCCGCATGCTCGGCCACACGCCGAAAATGCCGATTGGCGGATGTTTGGCGAGGTTCCGGTCACAGGCGTTCCGTAGACCAAAGCTCCGTGCATGTTTCAGCGCTCCTGCGCCGCTTCATGGGTTCCGCGCCTTCCCAAACGCGCGAGCAGTCGAGCTCGGGTGCTGCCGTTTGCCCAAGGCGGACCCGCAAATCGAGGTCGACGACCTCAGCCGCGCGCACTGTGGCTGGAACCACTCGCCGACCCGGTGGCGCCTGGACGGCCACCGTCAGACACACGGCGTCCGAGTCTCCGATGCCGAGCCGAATCCTGGTCTTCGGACGGGCTGTACTCCCCCTTGTCCCGATACACTTCTGCAATCCGCACGGCCCACACCTTGTGTCGTTCCATCTTCGGAGGCCCCTGATGTCCACTCTTTCCCCCCGCATGATCGACGAGTGGCGCGTGTACCTGCAGCAATCACTCGCCGACTCCAACTACGCCGAAGAGCGCCGCCAGAACCTCTCCACGCGTGAGCAAATCATGCCCGCAATGCGTGCGATGATTGACGGCTTCTTACGCCAGCAGAGTGACGTTTTGCAGCTCAAGGCGACCTTTGACAGCAACACGCGCTCCGGCTGGCGTTGCTTTGGGTTTGGCGGAGTGGGCTTCGCGATGGTGCTGAACATGTGGGTGAAGAACCTCCCCGACACAGATGAGCTGCAACGGCGTCTCCGGTCCTTACTCCCCGCACCCGCCGATATTCCCGATGCACGTGCCCGGATGGGGGCATTCCGGGACTGGTTGGCCGCACAGGTCGCAGCGGGCCTAGTGCGGACCAACCAGGTCCAGCCCTACGCACTCGCGTCCGTGGCTTCGGCCTTTTGGCATGTCCAACAACCTGCGCGCTGGCCGGTGTACTACAAGAGCGCGCGAGACATGCTCCTTGACGACGAGCTGTTCACACACACCGGCGATGCCGCGGAAGACTATTGTGCCTTTGCCGAGGCTTACACCGCGCTCGCAGCCGCTCTCGGACTGGACCTGTTCGGTCTCGAGTCCGCTTGCGCCTGGGAGCCGGAGGACGAAGATGACGACGTCGACGACACGAAGGATACCGAGGAACCGGTATCGGGTGGAGAAATCGGCGACCACGAACCCGAACCGGTCCTATTTCTCAATGACGACGACCTGCGCCAGGCCTTGGCCGGACTGCGCGAACGCCGAAATATTGTGTTGGAGGGCCCCCCGGGAACCGGCAAGACATTCCTCGCGCGCATTCTTGCATGCCGTCTCGATCCGAACGCGGAGATTCTCCGTGTGCAGCTTCATCCGTCGATGGCCTACGAGGACTTGGTCCGCGGTTGGCGGCCGGCAAGCGGAGGTGGTTTCGAGCTGAGAGATGGGCCCTTCTTGCAGGCGTGCAAGAAAGCGGAGGAGGGCAAGGGTGCGGTCGTGCTCATCCTTGACGAGTTGAATCGAGCAGACCTCGCGCGGGTCCTGGGAGAGCTTCTGTCCCTCATCGAAGGCGATAAGCGCAACGTACGGTGGGCGGTTCCATTGGCGCAACCGCGGGCAGATGAGGGGCCTCGGTTCGTGCCACCGAATCTCTATCTAATTGGGACCATGAACACTGCGGACCGGTCGATTGCGTTGGTGGACTACGCGCTTCGTCGACGCTTCGCCTTTGTCACTGTGCCGCCTGCGTTCTCCTCGGGGACCTTCTCCGATTGGTTGGTCGAGGAGGGCGTGCCCGCCGAATTGGTGGACCGTATCTGCACGCGCATGACGGCGCTGAACGAAAAAATCGAAGCCGACCGCGACCTCGGCGCCGGCTACTGCATCGGCCACAGCCCGTTTTGCCACCCACCGCGCCGCGAACATGACGCTTGGTACCGACGCGTGGTCGAGCAGGAGTTGGTGCCGTTGCTTCGGGAGTATTGGTATTCCGCCCCGGAGAAGGTCCTCCAAGCCTATCGCGACTTGGTCGCAGGGTAAGTCGGTGAAGGTTCCCGTTCGCAATGCATTTCACATGCTGTGCTATGCCTGGGATCGTCTGGGCGAGCGCGAGCTCATCCCCGTAGGAACCGAGGATGCGCCTCGAATGGAGGGGCTGGTGGCCCAGGTGTTGGCCGCGTCTGTGGAGCGCTTGGTGACTCGCGGGCTCGACCGGGGGTACCGCGGGGCAGAGGTCACCACATCGGAGCCGCGGGGGCGCATCGAGATTGGCCGTAGCATTGGGAGAGCAACTCTCGCCCGTGGACGCTTGGTTTGCACTGTGACGAACCGGACGCCCGACGTCCTCCACAATCGTATTCTGCGGGCAACACTAGAGCGATTGGCTACCGTTCATGAACTGGACGGCGAAATGGTGGAGCGGCTGCGGCGGCTGGTCGGCGAGATGCGGGGCGTGTCATCCATAGTGGTGCGAGAGGCAGACCTCGCTGCCGTGCAACTGCATGCCAATATTGCGGATTATCGATTTCCCCTTGAACTTTGCGCGTTGGTGCACCGCTGCATGATGCCCGACCCTTCGCGACCCCACCGAATGGTGTTCCGGGACTTTACGCGCGATGCTGGGCAGATGGGCCAGCTCTTCGAGGCCTTCGTGAGACGCTTTTGGGAGCTACGGCTAACCGACTGGACGGTACGGAAGACCGACACTTCGGTGGCATGGTCGGTCGCGGCGTCACCTGAGGTTTCGGCGCTCGTCCCTGGCTTGGAGACCGATGTTCTGCTTCAATCGGATGTCCGCAGCTTGGTGGTGGAAACCAAGTTTGTCTCCTCTCCCACCGTGTGGCACTTCGGGCGGGAGAAGCTGCAGTCTGCGCACCTTCGGCAGCTATTCGCCTACCTGGAGGTCCATGACCCCGGAGGAGCCAGAGGTGTCGAAGGCATCTTGCTCTACGCGACCGTTGGACGCAGCTTAGACCTTCGTATGCGGCTGCAGGGCCACCCCATGTGGGTGCGTTCACTGGACTTGGCGCGCCCGTGGGAGGAGGTTGAGCGCGACCTTGCACGCGTCCCCCTGGAGGCGGCATCGGTGTAAAAGTCCGGCGCGGGCGTTTACACCCCATCTCCCCGCGCAGCACATGTTGGAAACGGGTGATGGTCACCTACAATCCATCGGAGACGCAGCGCCGCAACGGAAAACCGCGACACCGTTCCGCGCCCGCGCCGTGTCGGTCTCATTTCGCTCGAACGCTGTCAGCGCGGTGGTATAGGCCCACGGTACGTCATGGCTGCGCGACGCGAGAGGACAACGGGTGCAAGCTAGGCAGTTTGGCAGTCCCGTTTGGTTCGACTTTTTGGATGAGCTCAACCACAGAGGTCAAAGCTCGTTCGACTTTTTGGATGAGCTCATGCGCGAAGGTCAAAGGTCGTTCGACCTTGTTGGATGAGCTCATGCGCGAAGGTCAAAGCTCGTTCGACCTTGTTGGGTGAGCTCATGCGCAGAGGTCAAAGCTCGTTCGACCTTGTTGGGTGAGCTCATGCACGAAGGTCAAAGCTCGTTCGACCTAGTTGGGTGAGCTCATGCACGAAGGTCAAAGCTCGTTCGACCTTGTTGGGTGAGCTCATGCGCAGAGGTCAAAG
>CAZCUX010000046.1:0-29598 GCA_964502005.1 uncultured Enterobacterales bacterium | reverse complement strand
GATCTTCATGAGTAGTGTCGTTTCCGAGAGCAGTTATTCTGATCTGGTATCAGCTCTTTTGACAAGACCCGCATTCCCAAGGGAAGGTTGCGGTCCCGGCTTCGAGAACCGATTACAAACGTTCGCCTGGAGGCCCCATGGGCGAACACCTCTACACCTTTGTCGATCCGCCAAACCGCCGGCACCTCGACCAAATTGCGCAAACTCTGCGGCGTGACGGCGTCATCGCGATCCCCACAGGCACAAGTTGGGCGTTTTGTACCGACCCATCGTCTGCGAAGGCGGTGCAGCGATTGCTCCAGCTCAAACCAGGCCGCTCCAAACAGGTGCCATTTTCGTTGCTGTGCCGCGACATTTCGATGGCAACGACCATGACCAGCATCGACAGCCGGGCGTTTCGTATCCTCAATCGCGTGTGGCCAGGGCCATTCACGATTTTGTTGAACGCGACCAACAAGCTGCCGGTTCGAATGCGAACGAAACGCTCGGTCATCGGGGTGCGTATTCCCGACGACCCACTGGCGATGGCGATTGTCGACCACTTCGGCTCCCCGTTGTTGGTGTCCTCGGTACCACGAATGGACGACGGAAGCCTTCCCACGCTTGGTTATGAAGTGTTTGAACACCATGGTCACGGGCTCGACTTGGTGGTCGACCTCGGCGAACCTCTCCCTGGTGTGGAAACCACCGTCGTCGATATGACGTATAGCGAACCCGAGATTATTCGCGAGGGTGTGGGCGACTTGTCTTTGCTGTGAGCGGCGCGCATACACACTTTGCGGGTGAATGCCAGTGATATGCGCCTATTCTTCCATGTGCAGGACAAGCCTGCCTTCACGACGCATCGCCAGTAACTTGACATACCCTGGACGCGTTGTACGATTATACGTCGAATTGCTCACCTGACGCGAAACGAAAAGTCGGAAAATCTGTGCGACAGAGTGACCTGCACCCACCATGCGGTGGAACCGGATAGGCAAACGCGGTGCGGTTGGGTCGTGGCGTCTTCTGGCGTCGTTGGAGTCGTCGATGTCATCCACTCTGCTGGATGCTTTCCTTACTGCGTGGGCTGCGCGGCGTTGGGTAGAGGCCCGCGAATGCTGGTTGCGATTGGGCACCGCAATACAGCAGGAACCACGATTGTGGTGGATGGCTGCGGAGATGTATGCCCAACTGAATGACCATTCATCGTCGGCGTTTTGGTGGTCACGGATGGTGCAGCACCAACCCGAGGAACCGGCTCCAGCTCTTGGCTATTTGCAAGCAATGGTGCGCCTTCCGGCATCGCCGGCACTGTATTCCGCGGCGTCGCAATTGTGTGCGCAGCACCCCAAGCGTCCCCGGATTCAGTTGGCCGCCGCGGCAGTGTTTTTGTGTCTGAATAAGCCACAAGATGCTGAGCGTGCTATTGTTCGCGCGGAAGGAGTCTTGGGCGCCAAGCCGGACTTGAGATGGGAGGCAGGGCGGGCGCGCTATGGGTTGGGCCATTCCACGCGCGCTTTGGCACATGTCCGTGCTGCAGCGGTCGGATGGGCCAAGGCGAAGGATTGGAGCAACGCGAACAAAGCCTTGGCGCTTGCGCAACAACTGGCTCCTGATGATGGTAATTTCCAGGCAATGCAAGTCGCCGTTTGGTCTGCATTGGGAAGGGATGCAGAAGCGGCAGCACTCGCCGAGACATGTCAGCCGACCGATGCAATTCATTATGGTCACCTCGCGCGGTTTTGGACGCGCCAGGAGAAACTGGACCGCGCGATTGCCGCTTGGCAGGCGGCACTTGACTTGCGGCCCCGGTGGGTCATTGCATGGGCGCAACTTGCCGTGCTTTGGGAACAAACGCGAAAGGTCGCACGCGCCCGAGAAGCGGCGGAAAACGCCATCGCATGCGCGCCCAATCGCACCGCGATGCGTGTGCTTGTGCGTCTTGACCATCAAGAAGGCAATCTCGCACGTGCAATCGAGCGTTGCTATGAGCTATTGGCGGTGCCCGCCGACGACCACGCCCAAATTTGGATGGAGGTCGCATTGCTGGAGCGTCGGCTGGGGAACGCCCACGCTGCCGTCGCTGCCGCAAACCAAGGCCATGCGCTTCGGGAGCAGGCAAGCCGGGAGCGACAGGAGGACCTCACGATATTTCCCGAAAATGTACGGGCAATCCGCTCGTGGACACCGCAGTTGGCGACGTTTTCGGCAGATGAACGCGGGCATTCGCCAGTGTTTTTGCTTGGATTTCCCCGCTCGGGGACCACGCTCGTACAGCAAGTGCTGCAGGCCCACCCCAATTTGGTTACTCTCGATGAAAGAGACCCACTGCGCAGTGTGTTGCGACGATGGCAGAAGGCGAATCCCGGTCGTTTTCGTTCCTTTCCGGGGTGTTTTGATTCGTTTTCTCCCGCGGAATGGCGAAATCTTCAGGACGATTGGTGGCGTGATGCGCGCAGCTTTGGCTGGTCAGATGGTCAGATTGTCGTCGACAAGATGCCGCTAAACATCATTCTTGTTGATGTGTTGACGCACCTGTTCCCCCAATCGCGTGTGATTGTTTGCATTCGTGACCCGCGTGATTGTGTGCTATCGAATTTTTTCCAGGATTTCGTTCCCAACTCCGCGATGATGCAGTTTCGGAGTATTGCGGGGGCCGCCGAGCTGTATGCAGATGTGATGTCGGTTTGGCTGGACCGCCGACGCCACCTAACGGTGCCTTTTCTTGAGCTTTCGTATGAGGCTTTGACCGCATCACCTGACGCGGAAATCACGAAGTTACTGTCGTTTGTTGGTGTAGAAGACCATGCGGACGCCCACGCGCACGAGATTGGCGCGCAACACCGCAGCATTCGCACGCCGAGTCGCTACGATGTTTCCCGACCCGTTCATCGAGAGGCGGTGGGGCGCTGGCGCCAGTTCGCGGATGTTCTGGCACCACATATGGCGATTCTTGCGCCATTTTTGGCGGAATGGGGCTATTCCGGGGAAATTGATTGAATATCGGACATGGGCTTGCGCACCCGTAGCACCGATGACATGAATCCGTTACGGTTGATTTGTTCAGGTTCCGTGCCAGCGGGATGCCTTCCTTACCTCTTTGCCGAGGGCAAAATGCGCAACTACCAAACTCCGACAGTTGGCCCTACTTCGGATGTTACGCCCGAAGCACCAGCGACCGCCAGCGGCGGCTACGGGAATCAACATGCAGCAGCGCAGCTGGAAGGGGGCGGTCTGGACCCTTCCGGTTCTGGCGAGCTGGAGGAGTTTCGCGGCGGCGGCACATGGACCGTTCAAGCGGGCGACACACTGTCAAGCATCAGTATGCGCACGTATGGTGCCACGCGGTTCTGGCCAGAGATTCGGGATGCAAACCCGGGGCGCGTTCGTCGCGGGGGGCACCTCATCATTGCAGGAACCGAGCTTACGTTGCCGGTCCTCTCGGTTCCTGTTTCGGACGAGCACTATGAAACTGTCGTCGAAGAAATGGATACCGCTGCGATAGACCGCTTCATCGACCGCTCGATGGCGGAAGAGGTAGCGCTGACCTGTCTTCCCACCGACTATGAGGTCTTTTTTACCACGTTGCTCGTATCCGATGAAGAGCCTCGGCGTTCAGCCTTGCTCGCGTTGCGCGACCAGGGCGAATGGGAGGCGTTTCTGGGTAGCTTGGATGAAACCGAAGTTGGGATGATACAGGATTGGCTACCGGCACAAGAAGGACAAGATGGCAATTATACCCTGGAAGAGCGCATCGAGCAAGCACAGAACAGCAGCCGTGGACGCGATGCGTTGGCCCGTGTAGATGCTGTCGCAGCAGCGGATGTCAATCACTCTTCGCCTCGCATTACTGCGCGCTTGCGCGAGCTTCTTGCATTGGGTGTAGCGTTGCCGCGGTTGGAAGGCGCGGAGAATGGCGGCGAGGGGATATTGTCCCCCGTCCAGGCGGAGCGTGCGGCGATGGCGCTCACGACGATGCCCTCCCAAGAGTATGCGCGTGTTGTGCTCCTGCTCACCATGACGGGTTCCCAGTCTGCGCTCGAGCAGTCGTTTTTGGTGCTCAAGGCAACCGCCGCGCGTCTCGACCAGTGGGCCGACGCCGACCCAACCAACGACTCTCTCGCTGACATCGAAGCCATGGCGGATGGCATTCGCGACCTCGACCCGGAAACGGCCGTGGCTCTCACGCAGGTCACGGGTCTCCGCAGCTCTGAAACGGGTCTTCAGCAGCAGTTCACGATGAGCTGTGCGCCGACGGCGGGCGTGGTCATGCGGGCCGAGGCCGACCCGACGTTGGCGTATCGCCTCAATACGACAGGCAGCACTGCCACGACCGACCTCGGCGGGGAAGTCGCGCGGGTCACAGAAGAGGTCTTGGAGCGCTACGGTGGGAGCCAGGTCGCCGTCGCGCGAGACAGCAGCGGCGTCACTTCGGACGTCAATACCGCCATTGCCGAGTTAGGAACCGACCTGTCGGCCGCCCAGGCCACCGCGGTCACCAACTATTTGTCGGGGCTCGCGTTCGTGCAAGCCGACTACGACGCCGGCATCGCCCGCGTAAGAGAACACCTTGACATGAATGGTCACCCCAACGACCAAGCCATGCGGCTTGCCCGTGAAGGCGTCATTGGTGGAAACCAGCCAGGCATGGGCGCGCAAGAAATCGCCGACGAATACAACAACGATGCCGGGCTCAATGTCGACGCCACGACGGGCGCCACATATGCCGCAGACGTCGATGCGACCTTACAAGGATATCGGGGCACACTGCCGGGTGGAAATTATCCTGCAACACTGCCGGCCAACATTGTCAACCAAGTTACCGCACTGCTCAACACAGCCGCCAACCGCCTTGAGCAAGGCTACGATGTTGGGTTCGGCGTACTTTGGAATGGCTCGGGAGGGCATGCCATGGCCATCACCAATGTTGACGGCAGCGGCGCGAGTCGAACCTTCTTGGTTCACGACTCTTGGTCCGGCACCACACAATGGGTCACCACCGCACAATTTCAACAGGCCAACCTCCCGATGGGGCGAGGTCTGATTTACCGCCTTGCCCGGCCTGACTGACCCTTGCGCTATCCTGCTGCCATTTTTGCTGTCTGCCTGTCTGCCTGCTCGGTTCACGGCGCGGACTTGGAGGCTCCCATGCCCTCGTTCCCGGTTCCTGGCGTCCTTGACCCATCCGTCTATGTTTTGATTCGCGCTGAGCCTGTTTTGGGCGATGCGTTGGATAACGCGATTCTGCCAGCCCTCTCGTCCAACCTACCTACGATTGACCGCGTGCAAGCGGCCATACGCGCCCATGATGACGCGGTTGTGGAATGGACGCGCGCGCAACAAGATGGCCGAATACCGGCGGGTCCACCTGTCGAAGGTCCGGCGTCGAATGCGGTATTGGCCCAGTTTGACCGGGTTTGTACCGATGCGGTCCGGTCTTGGTTGCGCACCGAGGCCGAGCGGGTCGCGACGGGGCCTGGAACCATAGACACGCGGCGAGAAGTCCTCGAAACGCTTGCCGAGCAAGCGGCTACGGCAATTCCTTGGGACCCTCCGGCCGGCGCGACCGCGCGGCAAGAAATCCGAAATCGAGCGCGCGTGATGGCGGAGTCAGCGGCAGCTCCCTGAGGCCGCAGTCTACAAGGCCGTATTGGCGCTCGAAGGTCGTGGGTCGAACGATACAAAGCCCGTCCCTGTCCGAATTACCTCGTTGGTTGGAAGATGTACTAGGTTCCAGGTATTGACGCCCCCCACCAACAAGGAGTCCCCAAGGCGCGCGAATGACAAGCATCCGCGAAACGCAGGGAGGGGAACGGGTACGAATCCCTGCCCATTGTCGACCAGGAGCGCCACTTGGCACTCGCCTTCGCCCATTGGTTCATAAGCGGCGGCAAGTGTCGGCGACCCAAATCCGCGCCAATCTACGGTGTCGGAGGCCCGCCCCGCAATCGTGGACAATGTTCCCGCATCCACCGACAACGGAACGTCGATGTCATCGGCTCCGCCACCAAACCGTCCCACATAGAGCGAGCGATGGCGTGTCGCTTCCAACCAAGCCTCGGTTTCGAGAGGACTTCGTGGTGCATCGGGCCCAGACGCGTGCTGCCCGCGTGACTCCCACGACCCGCCGCTCCAAACCCATGCTTCCGTTTGCACAATACGCCAGCTCTCGCCCTCCGCCATCTCCGGTTCACCGACTCCCCACGACTGAAACACCATCGGCAGACCGTCTTCCGAAAATGTGCGCTCATCCGAGACTGCGGGCATCCGGGTGGGAAGGGATGAAGGCACCGTGACCGCGCCCGACGCGAGCGCCAAGAGCTGGCCGTCTGTCCAAGCCCGAGAGAAGTCCGGCGCAAACACGAGCGCATCCGTATGGCAAGGTAGCGAACCCAAGGGGCCCTCCTGCCCGTCAGAAGTCACGCTCACGAGCTGGCAAGGGCCGGTTTTAGGCTCTTCAATACGGAGCAACGGCGCGTGCTTCGGCGGGGCCACGGGGACCGAATGGCACGCATACAGCGCGGCAGCGACACAAACAGAAAATGCACGATTGAACTTCATGTGTGTTCCGACTGGGGCAGCCCAGGGGCACCCGCGCCCTTGGGTGGTTGTGGCCGTTGCAGCCGCATCGTATCCCTGCCGCGGATGCGGGGAGGAAGGCCCTGCACGAAAAGTGTAGGTTACCCACAGGTGCACAATCGCTTGTGCTCCCACTGAATCGTGATTCAGTCTCACTGCGACATCCAGAGGTGCCGATGAAAATGTGGACGCGATGGGCAGGGATGCTCGCCGCCGTCGCCCTGGTGGGTGCCGGGCCGGTCCGTATGGACACCACCACGGTACGGCGCGCACTTCGCAGGGGCCAGGTGGCTTGGTTGGCCGACCGGGCGTCGCAAATGATTCGCGCCAATGGCGATATGCCGGACGCTTTTGCGTGGTACGCCGCGGCGATGGAGGTTGCGGCATGTCCCCAGGAGGCAGTCGATACATTTGAAATGGCAATCGGTTCGGAGTGGTACGAAAATACGTCCGTTTACCGCCACGGAAACGCATTGCGTGTATTGGGTCGAGAGCACGAAGCAACGGAGTTGCGTTGGGATTACGCCGATCCATCCGGCCCGCCGGAACGTATAGCAGGACTACTTTACAACGTGATGTTGGACCACCTCCATGCAGGCCAATGGGCCGACGCGCGCGAGACTTCCGAGACGCTTTCGTGGACCGCGCCCGGGGTGGCGAGCACGCATGGTTATCTTGCATTGTCCGCCGCGTTGATGAACGACCAGGACGAGTACCTATTTCAAGCCTTCCTCACGACCCGAAATGGCCAGCAGCACTTTTCGGCAGACCTTGCGGCTATGGTCGCCGCAATCCGGGATTCCGATTGGGACGCGGCTTGGCTTGCGTCAGAACGCGCACGGCGACACGGTGGAATGACCCCGTCTTTGTGGGCCATACAGGCGGAGATTTTGCGCCAAGACGGGCAAGTTGACGAGTGCTTGTTTCACTTGGGCGCGCGGCGCTATGCGTTGCATATGCACCCGGAGTTGCTTGCGGCAGAGGTCCTTTGTCGGGCCGATGCAGGTGACGTCGCGGGCGCAGCGGAGAGCCAGGAACGCTTGGCACAGCTATTTCCGCACGTCCCTACAAGCCCGTTTCCACGAGCCGTTGCATGTTCTCCATGCGATGGCGCGCAGATGGGCACTCGCGCAAACCAATAATATAGGCCCCAACGGCGATTCCTTACAGCTTCCTCGCTGCGGGCCAAGGCCGCCGTCGCGTCGCAGAAACTCGGCCGCGGGTGCACAGTTTCCCAGGCATGTCTGTTTGCGCCGCACTGGCGGGTTCGGGTTCCCCATTCCAAATTCGCTGGGCCATAGAATCCGCGCCAGACATCGTATCGTATCCCATCGCGAGCCAATGGTGGTGCCGTTCGGCCTCGGCAATGGAGCTCGTCGGTCGGTACCATAGGGGAGGGAATGCTCCTGCGTACATTGGCAGCCTCAACGGGGACCGGGGTGGTGGTAGCGGCCCCAACCGTTGCGACATTAGCCGATGTGTAGGCGAAGGTGTGAACCCGGATACAAATCGCGCGTCGATGTGGCAGTGGGTGCCAGACCCATGCACGCGAAAACGCTGTTCGGGCAGGCGGCCTCTGGGCTTGTGTCTCTATCACGCTGGGAAATAAGATTGTCTCCCGTAAATGGGGCATTGTGCGTTGCTAGTGTTGCGCGCAACCGAAGTGGCCCCTCGAGCGTGGCTGTGGTCTCTTACGCCTGCGAGTTGTTGATAGCCAACGACGGGTACTTGATGTTCATGGTGTTCGGCTGCGAATGCAAACAAACTGGCCGTTCAGAATCCTCGCGCCTTGCACGCCCGTTTCGCTGACAAACTGCTTCACCGCTTGCAATACGGGAAAATTGTTGTGGGGCTGCCAGTCACAATCGTCGGCCATGATCAATCCATCGGGACGTACTTTTCGCCACGCCAAGCGAAGGTCCGCGAGCGCAGCATCCGTTGAATGGTCCCCGTCAATATAAATCCAATCGAGGCTCTTATCGGGGAGCCGCTCCATCATCTCCACCGAAGGCCCGCGCAATATTTGCACCCCTGGAAACGCGGAAAGCCGCTGGCAAACCGACATAAAAATTCCGTCCATTTGCGCTTGGTCTGCAGCGATAACCCCACCATAAAGTCGGTCGGGATGCTCGGGTGCGAATCGCCAAGGGTCGATGGCAACAAATCGACGGGGTTTTGTAGCGCGGAGCAGTCGGACGCTAAAGTCTCCCTTCCACACGCCGATCTCGCAACCCACACCACCTTTTGGGATTTCGTCTAGCAGAAACTGTCGATGCATGGGAGGGTTCCTTTCCGACACGGCGTTGGATTGCTCGACCGCGACACCACTTGGGAGATCGCGATGGGCTCCTTTGGCCGATTTCGAACGGTGTCGCAAGATATTTATTGGTACGTGGAAACCTGCATCGCAAGCGCGACCTCGCACGAATGCGCCACTCTTGCCGAGAGCCCCCAGCTACGGACGGTGCCCCGTTTTGCCGCTGCGATGTACGAACGCGCGGAACATACCGTCAAGAAAGGAGGACCAAGGAGACCGGCAGGTAACCTTTGGTCTCAATGGTCGGTCGGATGCATGGCACTCCCGACTGGATTCGAACCAGCGACCTACCGCTTAGGAGGCGGTCGCTCTATCCAACTGAGCTACGGGAGCGCATCCAGTTGCCGTCGCTTTCCAGAGCGTCGGCACACAATTCCACTACTGGATTGACGAGAGGTCGGCAAGCGGGCGAGGCGCCCGATATACTCCGTTTGCCGGAATGTGCGGCGGCGTGCGGTCGGGGTCTTTGCCCCCCTGCGTCGACGCAAGAATGCCGATTCCGGGCCCTTTTTGGAGGCACGATGCACCCCCGCCATGCCATCACGGTTCACCTTCCCCTGTTCGCGCGCGCGCTACCCGCATCCGCGTTGCTGGTCCTCGGCGCATGCAAGAGCGATGTCAACATCGTGACCAAAGCGCCGGTAGAAGAGGAGGAGATTGTCGAAGTTGAACCGTTTACCAACGACTGGGGGCAATGGTTGAGCCTCAATGTTCTGCCCGATGGCCGGCCTGTTGCGGCGTTTTACGACTATACGGTCGGGGGGGTCGGTTTCGCGATTGCCACAATCGGTGCCGATGGATCGGTTTCGTGGTCCTACGAGGAACCCGATGGCTACCCCGAAGCGGGGGGGCTCGATGCTGGCAACCGCGGAAAGTACGTCGACATGGCGGTCGCACCCAATGGCGATGTCTGGTTGGCGTACCAAGACCTGCAAAATGAAAACCTTCGGTACGCGCGCCGGTATTTCTTGTCGGGCATTTGGGAAAATGGCCTCGCGGATGCCGGATCTGGCTCCCAAACGTCCAGCGGCTACTTTCCGTCAATTGAGCTGGATTCGAGCGGGAACCCCGTTGTCGCGCACTATGACCAAGGCAATGGCGAGCTGCGAGTCGCACATTGGCAAGGTGCCGGCTTTTCGGGCGAAGTGGTCGATGCGGGAACGGCGCCCGAAGTTCCCGAAGGCGAAACTGCGCCCCAGCCGGATGTCGGCCAGTTTCCCAGCCTACAGATCGTATCGGGCGTAGAGTACATCGCCTACTACGACAAGTTGAATGGCGACCTGTTGCTGGCGCGCGGCAACTCCGGCGCGTACTCCACAGAAGTCGTGCTCAGCGAAGGCGATGTGGGCGCGTGGGTCGATATGGTCGTAAGCGATGGCACGGTCCACATGGCATTTCACGACGTCGGCAATCAAGACCTCGTCTATGGTGTAGGGGAACCGGGTAACTTCACGTTCTCGGTCGTTGACGATGGCAAGTATGTCGGCGCGGACGCGGACCTCTTGCTCGTCGGTGGAAACCCACGCATCGCTTACTTCGACGGCTACATGAACGACATGAAAGTCGCCACAAAGATTTCTGATGGCTGGGACATCGAGACCATTGCTGGAGATAGCGGTGCGATGGGCTTCTTCAACGAAATGGTAGAGACGGGTGGCCGCGTGTACGCAGGCTGCTATGACTATACCAACCGCACCGTATGGTTCTCGGCTATCAACTAAACATGTTGCTCCTATTCCTCTTGACCTGTTTTGCTGCCGTCGCAGGTACACTGCAGGTCGAAGTTCTTGATGTTGGCCAGGGGGACAGCCTGCTCCTCCGGTCTCCTGCTGGAAAGACCGTCCTCATCGATGGTGGGACAGGCAAGCGAAATGTAGTGCGTATGTTAGAGGTGCGGGACATTACGAAGCTCGACCTCATCATTGCGACGCACAACCATGCCGACCATATCGGTGGTCTCGATGAAGTGCTCGAGGCTTTGCCAGTCTCCAACTTTGTGGACGGCGGTATTCCGCATACCACGGAGACATACCTCAAAATCGTCCAACTGATTGAGCAAAAGAACATCGGCTATAAAGCGGTGCGAGGCGGCCAGGTGTTTCGCTTGGACGATGGCATCACCATCAACATTCTCGGCCCCGACGAGCCTTTGCTCTCGGGAACGCGCTCGGACCTCAACTCGAACTCGGTCATTGCACGCGTCGACCATGGCGAAAACTGTTTTTTGCTGATGGGCGATGCAGAGCTTGAAACCGAGCACCGGGTCATGGCCAAGGGCTTGGCGGAATGTGACGTTCTCAAAGTCGCCCACCACGGCTCCGCATATGCCACCAGCAAAGAGTTTTTGGAGGCGGTGAAGCCAACCTGGGCCGCAATCAGCGTTGGCCGCAACAATCGCTACAAGCACCCGGCGCCCACGACCCTCGGTCGCATTGAGAAGTCCGGCGCCACCGTCCTGCGTACCGACCTCCACGGGCGGGTTCTGTTTGAATCCGACGGCAAAAAGCTGGAGGTATTCGTCGCGCATGAGCCAGCAGAAGGGGGCGGGCTCCCCGTAGGCGTGCAGCGAAAGATGCCACCGCGCCCCGAACCCACAGGAGAAGGCCCCGCCGCGCTTGCGATGGCGGCGAGCCACGGCGCCCCGCCCTCTGCGCCCGATATAGAGGAGGAGGTGGAGCCCGCGAAGCCTGCGGCTCCAGCCGCGCCTGCGATTGCACCCGTGCAGCAGGCGGGGGAGCTTCTCAATATCAACACAGCCACGGTGGAGCAGCTGCAGACCATTCCGGGGATTGGGCCATCGCGCGCAGCGGCGATTGTGCAATACCGTACGGAAAATGGTGCATTTGCGAGCCTCGATGCCGTGGATGCCGTTCCGGGAATTGGCCCCGCGCTGATTCGCCAGCTTATGCAGCATGCAGAAGTGCGCTGAAGGAGTCCTTATGTCCAAAACCAACGCCCCAGCACACATTGTCGTCGACCGCATTGAAGGCGATATGGCCGTGCTTTCGATCGGCAACGACACCTACGACATCCCCTTGGTTGCATTGCCCGAAGGCATCTCCGAAGGGCAATCGGTGCGCTTTGAGTTGGACGCGGACGGCACCTCGCGGCAGCGTGTCGCAGACCGTTTGGCTCGCCTTCAGGCGAAGGCCAACATCAGCGACGACTTTTCCCTCTAATCCATGTACTGGAGGTTGGAATGTGGGGTAGCATTCGCCGTTTTTTTGTGACCGCTCTCCTGGCGATGGCCATTCCTCTCGCAGCATGGGCTGGAGTCAACGTCAACACGGCGTCGGGCAAGGAGCTTGAGTCGCTTCCCGGCATCGGTCCTTCCAAAGCGGCTGCGATTATCCAATATCGAACGGACAACGGGCCATTTCATACGGTTGACGAACTTTCGAAAGTTCCGGGCATCGGCGCGAAGACTGTCGAGGCGCTGCGCGCAGAAGCGGAAGTCGGCGACGGGACCACCGTAACGAAAGGCGCCCCCAGCACTGGGGCCTCGTCCACTGGCGCGAGCAGCAAAGCCGCATCGGGTGCTGCGGTCAATGTCAACAGCGCGGGCTTGTCGGAGCTCCAGTCTTTGCCGGGGATTGGGCCATCGAAAGCGCAGGCCATTTTGGATGACCGCACGGCAAAAGGGCCGTTTTCTAGCTGTGAAGAGCTGAGCCGCGTAACGGGCGTTGGCCCGAAGACGGTCGAGACCCTCAAGCCGATGTGCAAAACATCGGACTGAAGGTCTGCCCGGAACGCAGCCACAGCGTACCTTTTGAAGCGTAACTCAGGATTGGGTTACGCTTTTTTGCGCGCTGGTCATGCCCGCGGTGAAGCGACGGCTTCCCACGTTTCTTCAGCCTGCTCCTCCCGCGAGGCGCGCTCGACCTTCATGCCCATGTGGGTGTCATACCGGTTCTTTGCGTCCGTGCGGGGACGTTTGGTCCACGCACCATAAGCTGGGCCGGGAGGCACGAGGCAACTGGGAGCGCGGCCAATGAGGTCGGGACGGCCCCACGCCATGAGCGCCTCTCGAACGTGCGGCCACTCTTCTTTTTTCCAATAAAACAGCAGCGCACGCTGGCGGGAACGCTCACGGTCACCTTTTGCGACGATGACTTCTTCGTTGGTCTGGGGGTGTTTTCCCGTCAAATACATTGCAGTTGCGAGCGTAGACGGTGTAGGCATGAACATTTGTACTTGCCTTGGTCGCAGACTATGCTCCTTCATATATAGCGCAAGCTCTATACAGGACTCAGGGCCGGTTCCCGGGTGCGCGCATTGGAAATACGGCACGAGGAACTGCTGCTTGCCTGCACGTTGGCTTGCAGCGATAAAGCGGCGCGCGAAATCAGTAAAGTATCCGATTTCAGGCTTCTTCATATGCGTCAACGCGGCGGGGCTCGCGTGTTCTGGCGCGACACTCAGTTGGCCTGGCGTATGGTGCGCGGCCAGCTCCTCGACGAACTCATCATCAAGAGCAGCGAGGTCATACCGAATGCCAGAGTTGACGAAAACATGCTTTATGCCCTGCATCTGACGCACTTCGCGCAGCAGCGCGATATAGGGCTTGTGGTCGGTCCCATAATGCTTACAACGTTTCGGATGCAAGCAAGATACCCGTCGACAAACCTTATTGGCCGCTTCATCCTGGCAGTTCATATGGTACATATTCGCCGTTGGACCGCCCAAGTCGGAAATTGTACCATTGAAGCCGGGTCGGTCGCGCATGGCTGCGACCTCGCGGACAACGCTCTCATGGCTTCGAGACGTGACGTCCTTGCCTTGGTGAATGGTGAGCGCGCAAAACGAACAGCCTCCCGAGCAGCCCCGATTGACGGTGACGCTTCCTTGAATGCTTTGCAAGGCGGGAATTGGTTGTCGATAGCAAGGGTGTGCCGCCCATGCATACGGGAGCTCGTGGACGCGGTCGAGGTCTGCCGTGTCGAGCGGTTGGTCCGGTGGATTTTGCACCACCCAGCGCGCATCGTGTTGCTGCACCAAAATGCGCCCACAGTGCGGGTTGCTCTCACGGTACATCGCGGCCGTGAGTTCATTGAAGGCCTTTGGGTCATGTTTGCAGGCATCGAGGGAAGGGAGGGGCAGTACATTGTCACCCTGTGGCGGCTGCTCCTTGGAGCCCAATGCATAACAAATGCCGGGAAGCGTTCGGCATGATTCGACGCCTTTTCCCGCTTTTAGCTCTCGCGCGATAGAAAGAATCGTGCGCTCGCCCATTCCGTGTACGAGAAGGTCGGCTTTTGCCTCCATCAAGATAGACCCGCGCACTTTGTCTTGCCAAAAGTCAAAGTGTGCCAAGCGGCGTAGGCTGGCTTCGATGCCGCCCACGACGACGGGAACGCCCTTGTACGCGTGCTTGCACATCGCAGTGTACGGAATGGTTGCCCGGTCGGGGCGCCTTCCCGGCTCTCCTCCCGGCGAGTACGCGTCCTCCGTGCGTATCCGGCGCGCAGCGGTGTACTTGTTGACCATGGTGTCCATGTTTCCCGCCGTGACGCCGAAGAACAGGCGTGGGCGGCCGAGCGCGCGAAATGCCTCCACATCGCGCCAATCAGGCTGGGCAATGACACCCACGGAAAAACCATGCGCTTCGAGCCAGCGGCCGATTACCGCGACGCCCCAAGCGGGATGGTCGACGTATGCGTCGCCGGTCACAAGTATGACATCCAGCTCGCCGCCGGCTTCTTCGACGGTCATTGGCAGGAATGGACGGTGGGGGGTTGTCGACATCATCACCTCGTTCTCTCCCCCGTATCGCATTTCCGTCATGGGGCCGCTGGTTTTGCAGACCGGCAGATACCTCACCGACAGGCTATGAGGACCGGAACTAGCCGGAGGCGGAATGTCGTCCCATGTTCGACTGGCCGGAATTTTGACCGGCGGCCTCTCTACTTTGGTCCTGTTGATGGGGATTCGGGCGGCGCTGCTGCCCTCCGTACAAGTCGCGCCGGACGGTCCGCCAACCCCCGCAGATACAACGAGGGCGGCCACCCTCTTGTCCGAAGCGGTTTCGTTCTCGACGGTTTCGGGAGCAGGGGACCACAGCGCCGACTTTGAAGCGCTGGGTAGCTGGATGGATTCCCGTTTTCCTGCGGCCGCTACCGTACTTCGCAAAGAAGTGGGCCCCGGATATGCGCGAATGTATATTTGGCCAGGGACTGACCCAGGCTTGTCGCCAATCCTTTTTTTGGCCCACCAGGACGTTGTTCCGGTGGAGGCTGGAACGGAAACAGACTGGGCATTTCCACCGTTTTCTGGCGCCATCGCACCATGCGGGAATGAAGCGGCGGATTGTGTTTGGGGACGCGGCGCTGCCGACATGAAGCTCGGAATCGTCGGTTTACTTGACGCTGCCGATACTCTTGCGCAAGCGGGTTGGGTGCCTGCGCGTACCCTGATGTTTTGGTTTTCCGACGATGAAGAAGTGGGAGGGGAAGCGACCCAAGCGCTCGCGCGGCGCCTTGCGGAATCCAACACTCGGCTGGCGGTGGTATTCGACGAGGGATTGGTGCTCACCGACGGTCTGGTTCCCGGCATGGAGAAGCCGGTTGCGTTGATTGGGGTCGCGGAGAAGGGCTACCTTACGTTGGATTTGCTCGCCCACGGGGAAATGGGCCATAGCTCTATGCCTCCACCAGAAACAGCCGTCGGGGTTTTGGCTCGTGCCATCACGACACTTGAGCAGGACCCATTTCCTGCAAAACTTGATGGCCCAGCCGAAAGCATGTTTGCGCACTTGGCCCCCGATATGCGCTTCCCCGAACGATTGATATTTTCAAATATCGGCGTGTTTCGCAGCATAGTATTGCGCCAGCTCACAGCGAGCCGCTCCACCAATGCGTTGGTGCGCACGACGCAGGCTGCGACCCAACTTTCCGCAAGTCCGAAAGACAATGTGCTGCCACAGTCCGCCCAGGGTACGGTCAACCTTCGCTTGCACCCGCGCGACACAATCGAAGCGGCAGTACAACGTATCGAAGGCTTATTGGCAGAAGCCCGATTGGACGTAGATGTGACCATTCGCGACAAGGCAGGAAACGTTGACCCGGTGCAAGCGAGTCCGTCGGATGGGCCTGGATACGCAATGCTGGCCAACGCCATTCGGCGACAAATCCCCGAAAGCGTCGTTGCGCCGGGCCTTTTTATCGCAGCGTCCGATTCTCGGCACCTGGTGACCGTCTCCGATGCAATCTACCGCTTCACCCCCGTTCGAATGCGACCAGAAGACCTCGGGCGCGTGCACGGCACGAATGAGCGGGTGCGCGTAGAGGACCTCGGCTGGGCACTGGCGATTTACAAGGACTTGGTTCAAGCTGCAGGAAGTGCACCATGAAAACGTGGGATAGGACTACATTTCAGGCTTTCCCGTCCACCGAAGTGACACACCTCCATCTTCTGCGGCACGGAAATGCGGAAACAGGCGGGGTCCGCCTTGCCTACGGACACACAGACATTCCATTGTCCATCGAAGGAGAGCGGCAAACACGCGCGTTGGTCGACTGGGCGCGTCATCACCTACCCAAGCCCGACCTCGTCTTTGCCTCGGATCTGACACGCGCAGCGCTGCTTGGCGAGCAAATCGCACAGGAAACGGGCGCGCGTTTGATTGTGGATGCGGGCTTTCGTGAGCAACATATGGGCGACTGGGAAGGGCGCTCGTGGGCTGCATTGACTGCAGAAGATGTCGTTGGAACGCGTGCATTTTGGCAAGATTATGTTCACGCGACGCCACCTGGCGGGGAGTCCTTGGCGGCATTGGCCCAACGTGTAATGCGCACTTTGTCGAAGCATTGGCCGTCAATTGTTGGGAAACGTGTAGTGTTGGTGGGGCACGCGGGTGTGTTGCGGACCATCTTATGTTGGGGCCTTGACTTGCCGCTCGACCAAGCATTGCGCTTCTCGCCACTTCCCGGAACCCATACATGGCTACAGATTGCCGAAGCAGGCGCGGTGGTGCAGGTCCTGGGTGAGCGCCCCCTCGCTTCGGACCCCGGCGCGGCGGGAGCGGTGTACTCCCCTGCCGCGGAGCGCACCACCGAGCTTCGTATTGCAATGGCCGGGAGCGCGGGAACCGGAAAGTCCACGCTCGCACGCCGCCTTGCGCAACAGCTCGATGTACCCTACATTCCCGAAGGGATGCGGGAACGTGTAGAGGCAGGCTTGGACATGCACAGCCTCAATCACGATGGATTTGAACACCTCGTGTTTGACTTGTGGGACGAACAAGTTGCGCGCGAAGAGGAGGCCGTGCGAACCCACGGCGGATTTGTCTCCGACCGCAGCCCGTGGGACCACGCGGCATTTTGGCTTATCTACCGACTGGTGAGCAACCCGGCAGTGATTTCCCGTCGATTTGCCGAAGCGCGCGCACGGTCCGCCCGTTTGAACCGAATCGTCGTGTTGCCATGGGGCGTCATCCCGCTCGTCGGCGATGGCGTGCGGTCTGCAAACCCCTGGACCCAACGGTTGTTCCAGTCAACGCTCGAAGGTCTGGTACAACAAGAGGCAGCCGAGAATACCGTTGCCTGGATGCCGCCGTTGGTCGATTTGGACTCCCGCCTTCGCTGGATGACGGACCTCTTGGTTGAGTCGGGTACCGCAGGCCGCCGGACACTACCGGTGGGGATTTAGGACGACGTGCGGTGAAGCAGCGTCGCGCGAACCAACTGGGGCAGCAACGCTTGCACCTTTGCTGTTGGTGGCGCTCGTCCCAGCAAAAAGAGCTTCACCTGCCACCGATTCGGTAACTGGGAATCGGGGGTCAATGCCGGGGGCGGGTCGACCGCGCTCCACGGCAGCATGTCGATGGCGGACCGAATGGCGGACAAACCTTCGACCGCGGTGACTTCGGGCGGCAGGTCCACGGACACCTCGACGCTCGTACACTTTGGGCTGGCTGCAACGCCGGCACGGGCGACGATGTGCCGGTTTGCGACCTCCAAGAAGTGCCCATCGTCGGTCTTGATGACGGACGTAAACAGACCCGGCTCATGAATGCTTCCTTCGCCTTCTGGGCCATGCGCACGCACGCCCGGTGAAAGGCGACCGGTGAAGCCGAGGTAGAGTCCCGCGACCGCGTCCGACGCGTAGGGCCGCAGCGACCAACCCGCTGCAATCGCGGCGCTCACCGCGACGATAGCGAGCCATGGAAGCCACCCCAAGGGAACGAGCGCCAAAATGACGCCGGCGCCTGCCAAGAAGGTGCCAGCCCGCGCTGCTGCTCGCACGCGGTCGATGAGGCGTCGTGCAGCGCCCGGAGGGGTACGCTCCGCAGCCCGCCGACTCAAGGTAGCGACCAGGGCGCACAGGAGGAACCATAGCAAGCGGGTCGATGCAACATCGGGCCCCCGCGCCATTAGGTCTTCCGGTGCGGGAATCATCGGAACCAACGAAGGCTCGGCCGACGAAGCGGGTGCTGTCGGGGGAGGCGCGCTCGGGAGAAAGCGGTCCACGAAGCTCGTCGCGGCGGTCGGAAGGCGCTGCCATCCGGTGGACGGCGCTCGCGGCGATGCGCCGGATGGTGGCGCGGGTCGTTGGTCTGTGGTGGCTGTCTCCACAGAGGCTTCTGGGGTGGCTGAGACAGGAGGGCGAGGGGCGTCGGACGGTGTGGAAGGGACCGCGGGCGGAAGTTCGCTCGGGGCCTCCGCCGCGATGGCGTCTGGCGGGCTGCCAGGGGGCTCCCATGCCGTTGTGGGCGCGGGGGAGGGGTCGTGTAGCGGGGTGGGCGCGTCGACCGCTATGGGGGGCGTAGGCGCCGCTACGGGGGTGGCTACAGAATCAGGGGTCGTTGCGGGGGTTTGCCCTGACGGCTGGGGACCGCTCTCGACCGGAGGCGCACCGCTGGGGGGGGCGGGGGCTGGCGAGGGCTCGATGGCGGCAGGCAGCGGCTCGATGGCGTCTGGCAACGACTCGACCGCATCTGGCTGCGCTTCCGGCGCAGCGTCGCTCGGCGCGGCAGTAGGCGGGGGGACGTCGCTGTCTGGCGAAGACGCCTCGGCGGGCGCGGACTCCGGCGCGGCGTCTTCGGGCATAGGGCCCGAAAATACGACGTTCCCCAAAAACAACCAAATCGGAATCATAGCGACCATCCACGAAGTCGAATGGCGTCACGGACCGGTCCGGTCAAGTGGCCGGGTACTACATACACGTCGCCGTCGTCGTTTGCGAGAAGTCCACGGCTCGTGAGTGCCGCCAATGTCGCCCGCGCATCGCGGGTTGACAGGCCCGCCACTTCTGCCAATCCAAGGGGCGTAAGGCCGGATTGGACGGCTGCGCGGCGAAGCAAAAGCAAGTCTTCGTCCTCAATATGAGAAATACTGCGCGGCAAACCCGGTGGAATGGGGCCAATGCGAATATATCCAAGCTCCTCGTTGACCTCCTGGATGGCCGCCATCCAAAGCTGTAGAGCGTCTGATAGGCGTCCTTTTGCTCGTACATGCAAGTGGCGAAACCATGCGTCTCGGTCGGCATCATGACGTTCCCCTTCCAGACGCAACACGCGGGAAAGTCGAATACCCAAGAGGCCGTCTACGTCGAAGTTTGCGGAGTATCCACTCATCGCATGGCGTCCCAAAATCGCCGTTTGTAGCTCTGTGGCGTTCAAGACTCCGCCGTCGACCACACGAACAACCGCGCGTCCGAGGGGGGAGTGCCGCGCAACCGTCGCCCAAGCCTCAGGGGTCGCCGCGAGTATCCATGGCCGGTCGCCCGCCAGAATGGCGTCCGACAGGTCGGAGAGGAGGTCCATGCCCGTGGGGGTGTGTTGAAACCAAGCACCAATGTCTTCGATGAGCGCAGGGCCCGATGGTGCTGCAGCCAAAGAAGCCAAGCCGTCCCGCCCCACGCCGACGACCACAGCCGCGCCATGGATTTTGCGAAGTAGCCGGTCGACAAGCATCGCCTGGGAAGCGGCATCTTCGGCGACGACCACGACCGAACGGAGGCCCGACGACACCTGGAGCACCGCGGCCGCGCGCGAAAGGTCTTGCTCGCGATGGTGGGACAGCTCGACGCCCGCGACGACTTGGTCGGTGAACAACCGACGGTAAACCAGCGGCAATTCCAGAAGGGGTTGGGGCGGTGAAACATCGACCCAATCTGCCTCCCGGCTGTTGTCGGACAACCAGCCGGTGACTTGCTGCCAGCGCTCGATTCCGAGCACGTGCTGCACAGAATCGCGCAAGCCCGCGAATGCTTGCGGCGTTGGGATGCCCAGCGCACCGGCGGTGCGACGAAGTTCGCGCTTGAAACGCGCTTCCCGGTCTGTCAGGCGCCGAAGGGGGGCGATGTTGCCTTGCACAAGGTCCGCGCAAAGCTCTCCGATGACCTGGGGCACAGTTTGGTTTACAGTTTGGGGCAGTGTTCGCTGCAATGAAATCATCGCCTCCACCGTGCGCGTTACACGATGGTGGCTTCTACCGATGGCGCCATGGAGCATCTCCCAAACGAGGTCGCGTGTGTCGATGCTTGGCGGCTCGTTGGGAAAGACGTCCAACTCTGCGACGGCAAGGTCCGTATTGAAGGCCACCACACGCTCGAGGTCAATCACCGCAGCGCGCGCAGCCGTGATGACTTCCGTTGCATTGGCTGCGGCCGCGTCCAAGGCCGCACCGACGCGGGTATCCAACCATGCGCGGACCCCTTCGCGCAGTTGTAGGGTCACGAGCGGGCGAATCCGCGGGAGCGTCCAATCGCCCACTTCGACAGGCCCGGACGGAACGTCGACCGCTTCGGTAAGCTGCGAAACTTGTGTGTGGAGGTCGTCTGTTACTGCAATCGTGCAACTTTGGTGGAGCTGGTCTTCCAAGAGGTCGAGCAGGCGGCGCCCCTCCACAAGAGCGACTTCGACATTGCGGATGGACTCCCGCACCCGTTGGGCGAGGGCTCTTCCGTTCGGCTCGGTTGGCGTGCGCAAAAACTCGTCGATACGGGTAAGAGACAACACAACCGATGAATCTACCGCCCGCAGAGGTCGAACACCCAAATCATCGACGAGACGCCCAACACCCGCTGCGCGGACACGAACGGCCGCCCCTGCAGTGGCCTGCAAGGATGCGACTTCCATTTCTGCACCTACAGCGCGGAAACGGGCGGCGAGCACATCGCGTGCGGCCTGGAGGTTTTCTGTGAGTGCGTTTACCGCATCATTCCGCTCATTGTACACGCGGCCGAACCGGCGGGTCCAATGGGGAAGGTCGATGCCTCCGAGCACCGGCAACTCCGCCTTGACTTGCCCCATGCTGGTGCCCAAGATGGAGTCAAGTCGGTCACCAACATCCTGTCCGGCAGTTTCCAATTCGTCCACGATAGTCTGGAGAGCACCGAGAACGTCGTTTCGGAGTTTCAAGAGCTGTGCTTCGGCCTCTTCTCCGCCCGAATGCGGCCACCGCCGGACGACTTCTGCAAACATCACGCCTATCCGACGCCCCATATCGAGCTCGGCGCGAAGTTGCGGGGCCACGACCCCTTCCAGGCGACCAATCGCGACACCACCAATGTGGTACCGGCAGAGGTCGCGAACAGCAACCTCCCGGGGACGCGGAGAAACGTCGTTGAGAAACCGCACACAAGACCGAACAATCGCGCGCGCCGTTGACTCCGCGCGGGGGGCCAGAGTTTCCGGCGCAACGGGCACCGCTATGCTGGTTGGGATGCCATCCAAGCGTTGGTCAATTACGCGGATGAGTGCGGTGGGGTCCACCGAATCGAGGGGCTCCGATGCTGCGCGCGCCCAAACGGCACTTCGCCAGGCCGACTCAAGTTCCACGACCAGCGCTGCAAATCGCGCTTCGTCGGTGTGGGGGTCTTTGGCGAGGAGTGCAGCTCGCCGGTGTACGCGAACGAACGCCTTGCGGATGCTCTGCACCCATATTTGCGCATCGGCAGACCAGTTGCCTGCTTGGCCAACACGCACATCGGAAACGAGACGTTTGAGGTCGGTCTCCAGCTCTCCCATGGTTTCGCGAAGCTCGACGGATAGAGACACGAGAGGCGCGCCCCAGCCGCTCTCTTCGCCAGTGGACGCATGCGGTTCTTGCGTATCTACTGCGTCCTCAACAGACGTAGGGGCATCCGTTGGAATTTCGCCGGCAAGTCCCAACGCGACTTGGAGGAGCGCAGGGCCGGCAACTTCATGCACGGCGACGCCTGCCAATACCAACGCAAACAGCTCCTCGCCAAGGGGCCCGGGAAAGGCTGCGGGGAGCTGACCCGCCAGCGATATCGCGAGGCCCGCTTGGGCAATCATGCCCATCCAGCCGTACTTCTGGGTGTTTTCGTCAGCCCCGGAGAGCCGCCCCCCCATCTTGACGCCGGCATAAATTGCGGCTGCTCGAACCAATACGAGAAGGGTCGCGTATCCTGCCATCTGTACAATGACATCGACATGAAGGCGTGCGCCCGCCAACGTAAAGAATACCACGAAGACGGGAAGGCTAAGACGTTCTACATCATGGATGAGAACTTCGCCCTGGTCGGAAAAGTTGGCGACCACGAAGCCCGCTGCGATGAAAACCAGCGCAACTTCGGCGTGCAATACTCCACACAAAAATGCGGTTGTATATATCAATGCGACCAAAAAAAGAAGACGCTCAACCGCAATAAACCGCAGATAAATGTGAACCAAACCACCTACGGCTACCCCAATCACGACGCTGAGTCCAATGTGCCCCAAGGAGACCAGGAGGCCACCATCCGCTCCTGTCCCCAAAATACCAGCAGCCGCTGCGGTCGTGGCTGCAAACAATACGACAACAGCGACGTCTTTGAGTACGACGACCGATAGCACCGTGCGCGTCATTGGTCCGCGTGCGCCAGCGCCAAGAATAATTGCGATTGTAGCCGCAGCGCTGGTCGCCAAAGCGAGCGCGCCGAGTACCGTTCCGACGATGAGCTTGCCCGGAAGGTCAAGGGCCGAAAGCGCAGGTAGGCCGATGCCCGGGATGGCTCCGCCCACAACCAGCACAAACGCCATAAAAGCAAGCATCAATGTAATGGTTTGACCGGTCAATACTCCCAATATGGGCTTGAGGCCTTTTTTCAGCTCATCGACGTGTAGCTCGCCGCCAGCGGTAAGCGCAATCAGAGGAAGCGCCAGGGTGTCCAACAGGGACAGTTGCCCAATGACGGCTTCGGAGAGGATTCCTTCGTCAAACGGCGGCGGCAACGCGATAGGCAAGAAATGAGCAAGCTCATGCGCTACGCTTGGTCCCAAGAGCAAGCCTGCCATGAGGTAACCGGTGATGTGCGGAAGCTTGAAGACCTCCGCCAACTCGCCAATGGTATAGGCCGCGAGGATAACGAAGCCCAAAGCCATCAGTCCGCGAGGGTCGGTGGTTGTGGGCGCGGCATACAAGTGCAGCACCACTACGCCGACGACCAAGGCAACAACGATCAGAGACTTGCGGAGAATATCAACGGAATGGGCGGAGTTTGCACGGCTCATCGGCGCCAGACCTCCGGCAGCAGAAGGGCGAGAATCGTGAAGAACTCGAGCCGACCCAAAATCATGGCGACCGAGAACAACACCTTTGCCGAACCCGTCCAGCCGCCAAAATTGTCTACGTCAACATAAAAAGGGGCAGGCCCCATATTTGATAAGCATGACAGCACCGCACCCAATGCTGCCGGGACGGGTGCGCCATCTGTTGCAATAACCAAAAGAGTAAATAACACCAAACACGCCATATATACGAACAAGAAGCTGGTGACGTCTGTTACCACAGGAGATGCGATGGGCCTTCCATCTACGCGCACAACGTGAACCACTGCAGGGCGCACACTTCGACGAATCTGCGCGCCAGCGGCTTTTACGAGAATCAGAAGGCGCGCTACTTTGATGCCGCCGGCTGTACTGCCTGCACAACCACCCACCAGCATCATCAACAAAGTAATCGCGAGTGCCATAGGGGGATAGGCCCGGTGGTCATCGATGCCAAATCCAGTCGAAGTCAAGCTGGTGGCCACGCGAAAAAACGCGTACCGCATAGACTCCAACACGTTTCCGTTGTGCGCATCGGCGAGGGAGACCGTGAGAATGGCTGTGCAGCCGAGAATGATGGCAACGTACAAGCGCAACTCAGCAGAGCGCCACAACACGCGAAAACTGCGGGTGCGAACCAGTCCATAAAACAAACCAAAGTTGACGCCAGCAATGAGCATCAACACCGACAGCGCCCACTCTGCGGCGGGAGACTGAAAGGCGGCAATGGAGGCGTCGCGTGACGAGAACCCACCGGTTGACAACGTTCCGAAGGCATGTACAACCGCGTCGTGGGGGTCGAATCCCAGCCACCACAATACCACAAATGCCAGAACTGTCAAGCCAAGGTATAGCCGCCACAACACTATCGACGTATCCGTAATACGGGGACGCAGCCCCTCGGCTGTCACCCCAGGTACTTCCGAGCGAAATAGGTGCTTTCCACTTACCCCTATATTGGGGAAAATTGCGACAAACAGTACCACAATTCCCATTCCGCCAAGCCAATGCATGACAGCCCGCCACATAATGAGGGGAGGGGACAGCGTGCCTTCGATGTCGCCATAGACTGTCGCACCGGTGGTCGTAAAGCCAGACACCGACTCAAAAAATGCATCGGGAAAAGGAGTGCCCGCTCCCATCATCAAGGGCAATGCGCCCACCAAGCCGAGGAGGGTCCAAATGGCTGCGACGGCTACGCTGGCCTCCCTGCGGTCAATCGACAACGAGTCGGGTACAGGCCTTGCCCACCAAAGGCCCAGCGCACCCAAGAGGCCGGATAGCGGTGCGGCACCAAATACCGGCATCGCAGCCCAAATCGCATCGGCGGGAGCCAACCCCGCAAGACCGAAGATGACCTCGGCAAATCCGGTCAAGAGGAGCGTACCAGCGACCACAAGCAACACGAGGCCCACAGGTCGGGCTACCATTCGATGTACAGCAGGACGGTGCACGGCGTTGGATTTCATGATGTCGCCGAACGAAAGAGGCGGTCCAGCGCACGGCGCGCGGTGGCCGCGCACAAGAGAATGACCCCGTCGCCAGGTTCGATGATGTCGTCGCCACCGGGAACCACAACCTCTCCGCGCTTGAGAATCGCGGAAATCAGCACACCACGAGGAACGTCGAGGTCTGCCAAGCGCTTTCCAACTCCGCGGGCGCCCGCCATGGCCGTCAGTTCGACAATATCGGCCTGGCCGTTCGCGAGAGCCACCAAGCTACGGACTTCTTCTCCGCGGCAATGGCGCAAAATGACGTCCGCGGCCATACTGCGGGGCGAAACAATGATGTCGATTCCGAGCTGCTGGTAAATCGACTCATATTCGGGCCGGGACACAATGATGCCCGTTCGACGCACACCGAGCCGCCGGCCAACCAGCGCAGCCATCAAGTTCACTTGTTCATCGGCGGTGACGCCGAACAGGAGGTCGGACTCACCGACACCGTGCTCTTCCAAGAGCTGCAAGTCCGTGCCGTCGCCTACGACGACGGTGGTCTTTGGTAGCTCGATAGCGAGGCTCTCTGCCAGTTTGGCGTCTCGCTCAACAAGGGTCACCTCGACGCCCGTGCCCTCGAGCGCACGCGCAAGTGTCGAACCAACAACGCCGCCACCGATTATCGTGACTCTGCCCGCTTGGCGCGCGTCCGCGAAGCGTGGCAATGCCTCGCGAAGCACGCTCGGAAGACCGACCAGAAACACACGGTCTTTGGGTCGAAGTACATCTGCCCCGCCTGGTACGAATAGACGTCCTGCGCGGACAACTGCGCCAATTCGAATTCCACGCGGCAAGCGGAGGTCCATGAGGGGGCGCCCCGAAGCCCTCGCCCCTTCTGCGAGTTCGACCTGCACAACCTCCACGCGTCCTTCGGCCAACTCAAACACCTCAAGTGCGCCTTGCGAGCGCGCTATCCGTGCGAGCTCCCGCGCAGCCAAGACCCGCGGATTGAAGACGGCATCTACACCCAAGAGACCCATAGCGACGCCATCTTCACCGCCAATATCGACCCAATCTGCGCCCTGTACGCGGGCAACCGACCGGCGGGTGCCCAAGTGTCGAGCAGTGAGCGCGGCGACCAAGTTCGTCTCGTCTTGGTTGGTAACCGCAACAATTAGGTCGGCATTCGCGCAGCCGGCTGCCCGCAAGACCCTCGCGCTCGCGCCATATCCTTCCAACGTCGCCACATCGTGATGTTCTTCCGCGTCTGCGAGCGCGCTGGCTGAGCGGTCAATGGCGACGATATCGTGCCCCTGCTGCTCCAGCGCGCGAACGACGGCGAGGCCAACTTGTCCGAGTCCGACGATGATGACATGCATACGAACCTCTCCAAGGATTCAAGCAGCCGGAGCCGCGGGTTCCATCGCAACGTCTTGCCGAAGCTCGCCCGCGTCCACCAGCAAGCCCTTGAGAAGTCGCGGAGCAACCGCTTCCGAGACGATTACGGACACGAGAATGGCCGTGAACACCATGTCGACAACGGGGCCTTGGTAGACCAGCCGGTACGAGAGCGCGATGCATAAGGCGACGGAACCTTGTGCCAACAATCCACGCCCAATGTCGGGTCGGACAGGCGTTCCTGCGGCCGCGACAAACCCCGCGAGAAGTTTGAGCACCACACGACCCAACCAGACCAAACCAATCAACCCAACGGCCATCGGCCCGTTTACGGGAGTCCATACGACCCCCGCGAGCACCAGCAGCAACAGCATCACAGGGCCCAATGTCGCGGTGAGGGTGGCCTCTAGCTGAACACCGCGGCTACCTTGCACGAGCACGAAACCCAACAGGAGGTTGACCGCAAGCGCGGACAAGTCCAAGAAAAATGCCGCACCCGTAGCAAAGCTGATAATCCCCACCAGAGCCATAAAGCGTTGGTTGTCGGTGCTCTCGTTGCTAATGAGGAGACGAAAGAGGC
This sequence comes from uncultured Enterobacterales bacterium, assembly GCA_964502005.1. Classification (GTDB taxonomy): domain Bacteria; phylum Myxococcota_A; class UBA796; order UBA796; family UBA2385; genus CAJWOS01. The sequence continues at coordinate 2,812 of CAZCUX010000046.1, read as the reverse complement.
CGCCAAGCGCAAATCCCAACCCAATCGTTAGCAATATCCACTCAGACGCTACGGGGGTTCGTTCAGAAGTGACGTTTTCTGGATGAAAAACGCACACCAATGCGCCAAACGCCAATATTGCCAGTGTCTGCGACAAACGGGCGGCATCGTCGACCAACCGCAAGACAGAGTCAGGGGACGCAGGATGGTCGAACGTGGCGACGGGAGACGTTTCTTCGGTTGTTGCCGCGGCAAGAGGAACATCGCCAACGACACGCGGCGCGAGCTGTGGAAATCGCTTCGAAAGGAGGCGGCTCGCTGACCTTGCTCCCGATGCTGCTGCACACCCGAGCACTCCGCCCGAGAGCTGCGCTTCGTGAGGGTCTACGTTCAGGCCAAAACGAAACAGCGCCCAAGACGCTGCCGCCACGCCTCCACCGACCACCAGTAGCTCTACTAAGGCGAGGCGCATGGACCACCGTTGAAGCCGCTGGAGGCGTTCAATCCGCAGACCCACACCATCCAAGAGGCCAATCCAGCCAGTCCCGAAGGCGAGGACAGGCGCCAACGCGGCGTGGTCCGAAAGCACGCCGGTTGAACTCCCCAGGAGCACACCCAGTAGGACATATTCTGCCCCACTCGTAAACAAGAAACGGCGCTGGAGGCGATCGACCAAGAAATGCGCGACGAGATAAGCACCGCCAATCGCACCGAGAATCGTCAACAGGAGCACCATCGATCCATTTTCCGCAGCAGCACCATCTGATGCAGCCGCAAACGCCGGCCACATCGCAAATAGTGCCGATATGCCGACAGTGAGTTGGACCCGCTGGTTCATGTAGATGCCCCGGTTTTCAGACTCCAGCCTACTGTTATCCTGTTCAACTCTCCAGTGCCACTACCCTGGATGTGGCTCGAACCGAATCGCCCCCCCTGGCAAGAAGTACAAAATCAACATGCGCCCGCCGCGAACGGTCGGAACGTGCCAGGAGCCGCGCCCGTAGGTTGTCCAGCCTTCGGCGCGTCGGTCAAATGTTGCGTCGTTGGAGAGGGCGAAGCAGAGGTCGATTTCGCCGTTGGGATGGGTGTGTCCTGGCCCTGGACCGTTCATGTCAACAGCATCAATCGACATGTTGTAGGTCTCGGGAGTCGGCTTTGCGAGGCGGCCGAACTTCACGCCATCGGCCTCCCGTGGCGTCAACCAGCCCGCCTCGGCCGCTGCCACGAGCTTCGCGCGAATGGATGCCAACAGCTCGCCTTCTACCGGGAACTGCGCGTTGAGTTGTTGGGCCAGGGTAGGGTCGTCGACATTCACTGTAGAAAGTACGGACAACAAAGGCGCCATCGCATTCAATAGTTCTGTCTTATCCGTCGTCATTGGCGTATTCTCCGCGATTGTTTCGTCCACGCGGCCCGCCGCGCGGTGCTTCCGCAGCAATTGGAACTTCCAGCAAGCGGGCGTCCAAACGACCATTCCAAACTGGATGGCGACCGGCCGGACGCAGACCGAGCGAGCGCGCTTGGCCGGGGCTGCCAACCAAAATCCATGCGTGCCATCCCAAGAAATGTTGCCGCAAGACATCGCCGAGTTGGCGGGTCACTGCAGCAGCACCCGCTTCGGAGTCCATGCGCTCACCATAGGGTGGGTTTGTAAGCAAGACCCCGGGTTGGTCCCCAACAGGGCGTGCTTCGGAGACATCGCGGCACGTCAGCGTACGCGCAACATCCGCAAAGCCCGCCCTTGCGACGTTGCGCAACGCGATAGCGAGCACGTCGGGATCGGAGTCGCCGCCATAGACGGCGAGTGGAACGGCCGCGCTTTCTTTCTGTCGCTCCCGCGCTTCATCCATCATGCGTCCCCACAAGGGCGCGTCGTGGCGAAGCCACTGGTCGAAGCCCCACCGGCGACGGTGGAGACCAGGCGCGACATCTCGGGCGACCATGCTCGCTTCGAGCAAAAACGTACCCGAACCGCACATTGGGTCCATCAACGGGCGCCCTGTGCGCGCAGCTGCGTTCCAGCCAGTCATGCGGAGCAATGCCGCCGCGAGCGTCTCTTTGAGGGGCGCGGGTCCCGCCTCTCGGTCGAGGCCACGCTCATGGAGCGGCGTGCCTGCAAGATCGATGCCGACCGTTGCTTGGCCTTTGTTCAAGTGGACATGAATCCGAAGGTCGGGCCGATCACAGTCTACGCTTGGCCGAACTCCCAGCTCTTCCCGGAAGTGGTCAGCGATAGCGTCTTTCGTTCGGCGTGCAGAAAAGCCGCTGTGACGGAGTTGCGGCGAAACGCCCACAAAATCTACGCACAGCGTACCTTCTGGGCGAATGTGTTCATGCCAAGGAACCATACGCACGCCGTCGTACAAGCTGTCCGCGTCGTGGCACGGAAATCGTGCAACCTCCAGGAGAACACGACTGGCGATTCGGCTCCACAACAGCGCGCGGTAGCCATGCGTGCGGTCTGCACCAAACACGACGGCTCCGCGCAGCGGCCGAACCCGCGGCAAGCCGAGCTCGCGCAGTTCTTGTTCGAGGAGGGGCTCAAGGCCCTGGGCACAGGTAGCGACAAAAAGAGGGCGTCCAGACATGGGGTCCCCGTAACTCACCCCGCGCCGTTCCTCGACGGACGTCTGCGAACGAACGAAAAACCCATTGACGAAACCCAGAATCGAGATAGATGGAAGGGGTCGGTCGGAGAGCGGCTGATGCTTCCACTCAAACCCCGCGAACGCGCGTTTGATTGGTTGAACGCAAGGTTTCTGCCAGGAAATCATTGCAATGTGCGGAGTGGAGCAGTCTGGCAGCTCGTCGGGCTCATAACCCGAAGGTCGCA
>CAZCUX010000045.1:0-30830 GCA_964502005.1 uncultured Enterobacterales bacterium | reverse complement strand
AAGGCGAAGGCGAAGGCGAAGGCGAAGGCGAAGGCGAAGGCGAAGGTGAAGGCGAAGGCGAAGGCGAAGGCGAAGGCGAAGGCGAAGGCGAGGCATGCGCAGACATGGTCCTCGGCAGCGCAGTCGGCTACGGCGTCTCCACCGGCACGACCACGGGTTGGACCAACGACCACGAACCCTGCGGCTCGACCGATTGGGGGAGCGGCGTCGACGGTGTGTTCCAGTGGACCGCGCCGATGTCGGGCTGGTACACCTTCACCACCGAAGACTCGTCCTACGACACCGTGCTGACCATCCTCCCCGAAGATTGCGCCGGTGATTACCTCGAGTGCAACGATGATATGTTCGGCTTGCAGTCCGGCCTCGTGCTGGAGGTGACGGGTGGCATGACGTACGAGATTGTGCTCGACACCTACGACGCTGACGAAAGCGGCGAGTACGTCCTCAGCATCTATGAGGGCGACACGCTCCCCCGTGACTCCGGCGGCGGCTGGGACTCCGGCTGGTGGGGCGCTCGCGCGCGGGGTGTCTCCGGCGCCGCTGTGCCGCTCTCTATCGGCACCGGCCTGCTCTTTGCGTTTGCAGTGGCGTCGCTGCGTTCGCGCAAAGAAGACGAATAGCCCCTGATTGTCGATAGGCCGGCCGGCGTTCGAAGCGACGCTTGCCGGCCTTTTTGCGTACGGTTGTTACCGTGCGTCGTGCGCCTCGAATCGGCTGGTTTTGGGCAGCGACGGCGATGTCGTCAGATAGCAGCCACCGCCGTCCCATCTTCGGACGTTTCGATGTGGACTTGGTCTCGTCCGTTGCGCTTTGCGCGGTAGAGCGCGTCGTCGGCGGCGCGGAACGTGAGCGCGGTGTCGGTGGAGTGCATGCGATGCACGGAAGCACCGACGCTCACGGTGACATATACGGGGCCAACCCGCGTTTGCACGGGCTTTTCGCGAATCGCCTGTCGAACCATCTCGCTGATACGGCGCAGGCCGTCGACATCGGCGCCTGGGGCTGCAATCGTGAACTCTTCGCCGCCCCAACGCGCGACGAGGTCTGCTTCCCGGACGGCTTTTCGAAGTCGGTGGGCCACCGCCCGTAGCACAACGTCGCCCACATCGTGGCCGTGGGTGTCGTTGATGCGCTTGAAGTGGTCGATGTCGACCAAGATGAGGCCGACGGGCCGTTTTGTGCGCCGCGCGTCGGCGAGGAGTTGCCGCAAGCTCTCTTCGTGCGCTCGCCGGTTGGAGAGCCCCGTGAGCGCATCCTGCCGGGCGACGACTTCAAGCTCCGCGCGCAAGCGGGCTTCATTGTCGAGCGCAGCTTGGAGGGCCGCGCTGGTGGCTTCCAGCTCCGCCCGTCGCGCGCGTTCCCACGCGGCTTGCTTGGTCGCGAGCAATACCGCCTGGGCGTGCTCGCTCGCGCGTTTGGACTCCCGCAGCTCGTCGTCGAAGTCGGCGCGCTGCTGTTGCAGCGCTTGGCGTGCTGCGAGGAGGGAGCGCGTGAGGTCGCCCTGGCGTTCCCGAATAAGCGACAGCTGTTCGAGGGCCCGCACGCGCATTTGGGTAAGGTGGGCGTTTTGGGCTTCTTCGGCGGCACGCTGCGCAAAGGGGGCAGCCACCTGCAGCAATGCCGGGTTGTCGGCTTCGATGAGGCGGTCTGCTGCCCGGATGTCGTTCCAGACAAGCTGTTGCACGCGGCCCAGTTCGCGAAGCTGGGTTCGAATGCTCGCCATGAGCGTGAGGCCCTGCTCAAAGGACCGGTGCTTGAGGTGCAGGTCTACGATGCCGGACTGTGCGAGGCAGGAAACGTAGGTCAGGGAGTGCGTTTCGGCGATTTGAAGCGCGCGCGCAAACAAGGACCGGGCTTCTTCGTCGCGGTCTTGGCTGACCAATGCCGACGCGAGATTGCAGCAACAGTGCGCCTCGCCTTGCACATCGCCGCTCTTTTCGCAGACGGTGAGGCCAAGTGTCGTGAAGTGCTCGTATTCTTCGGCGCGGCCCTCTTGGGCGTAAAGCATTCCAAGGCCCGTCCAGGCGTGGCACTCGGGGACCGGCATCTTGAGGCGTGCGGCCAGCACTTGGGCTTCGCGGAGGTCCTGGCTGCTGCGGGACGCAATTCCCGCCAAGCCGAGTGCGCGACCGCGCTCGGTGAGTGCCCACGTCAATACGGGCTCGTTCGCGGTGAGACGGGCCTCGGCTACTACTTCGTCGAGCAGCAGTCGACCGGCAGCGATGTTGGGACCACGGGCGACGGCGGTTGCGGTGGCAAGGCGACCGGCGAGGCCTGGGAGGTCGGTCAGCGCGGGAATGAGATGCGCTTGCTCAATGGCCAGCAGGACAACCGCGGACGTGACGTGAATCGGATGGTCCGGCTCGGCCTCGAGCGCGAGGAGCGCCGCCTGAAGCCGTGGACTACACGCGACCGACTCTCGGAGGCATTGGCGCCACGCGGTGCATGCGGTTTGGGTGGTTGGGCTTGCGTTGTCCATTGGGGCCTCGACAGGGTAATCGGACCCAGCCTCGGGGTTGATAGGGGGCGACGCCAAATTCCACACTTACCACGCGCAAAAGCCGCCAGGAAGTCGCGTTGGGGGGGGGCACCGCGGTGGATGGGGGGATCGCCCATAGCCGGGCCCGTCCTTTCTTTTCTTTCGTGCCGGGGAGACCTTGGGCTCCCCGGCGGCCGGGGAGACCTTGGGCTCCCCGGCCCCCCCGCAGACTTTGGCTGCGGGGGTCCCCCAAAAATAGCGCTACGGACAGCACCAGGCGTTGCGGAAAATGAATCGCGATTCAGTGGCAGGTTGTACAACAATGAATGGCGATTCAGTTGGGGGGAATCGTCGGGGACGTGTATTAGAATGCGCAGGAGTCGGGCAAAGGCGCTTGTCGTGCGAGGTCTTGCCCCCATTGCTCGGCGAGCAGGACCGGGGAGAAGCCTGATTTGGCGCTGCCGCGGAGGGCGTTTCGGGAGTACCCTTCGGGATGGACGTGAACGCGCACGATGACCTCTTGGTCGGCGGTAATCGGTACGGGACCGCCCGTGCGCGTGAAGGGCTGTTCGTCTTTGTGAGAGTGAAGGAGAATGCGCCGATAGAGGAGTTTCCCATCTGGCGTGACGACCTCCCACCAGTTTGCGTAGTGCGCGCAGCCTGCGTCGGGACTGCGCACCTGCACGGCGAAGGTGTATGCTTGGGGCTCGCCGCGGACGGATACCGCGATTGTGGCGGCGTTTTCGCTGGCGGGAGCGGCTGGTTCGGCGGAAAGCGCGGCAGATGGGGCCATCAGGTGCGCGCTGCCCAGTCCGATAGCGAGCGGTAGTCCCACGCATATCGCCCAGCCGTATGATTGTGAACGTAGCATGGGTGCTCCTTTTGCTTTGTTTCGTCGATGGATTTGCACGCCTATCGGGATGCTCGTTGGTCGCCCGTGGAATAGCCTACCGCTGGGTTCTTGGGGGTGCCCGGTTAGGTGCACCCTCCCACCGTCCAAATTGCGGCGCAGCACTCTGCGCCCCCCGTTTCGGCCCATTGGACACACTGTCCGAGGAGATCGCACCATGCTCGAAGCCTATCGCCAGCACGTCGCGGAGCGCGCCGCGCTCGGAATTCCGCCACTGCCGCTCGATGCCCGTCAGGTCTCCGCGCTTGTGGAGCTTATCAAAGCGCCGCCGGCAGGCGAAGAAGCCTATTTGATGGACCTTCTCACCTACCGTGTGCCTCCCGGCGTAGACGACGCCGCGCAGGTGAAGGCGTCGTTTTTGGCAGCGGTGGCCCACGGGGATTTTGCGGTGGACTTGGTTTCGCGCGCCAAGGCGACCGAGCTTTTGGGCACCATGGTTGGTGGCTACAATGTCAAGCCGCTCATCGACCTTTTGGACGACGCGGAAGTGGCGGCTGTGGCGGCACGCGGCCTAAAAAACACGCTGCTGATGTTTGACTTCTTTCACGATGTCGCCGAGAAAGCCAAAGCGGGCAACACCTTCGCGCAAGAAGTCGTACAAAGCTGGGCCGACGCCGAGTGGTTCACGAGCCGGCAGGCGGTGCCGGAAGTCATCACGGTGACGGTGTTCAAGGTGTCGGGGGAAACCAACACCGACGACTTGTCCCCCGCGCCCGATGCGTGGAGCCGCCCCGATATCCCCCTGCATTATTTGGCGATGTTGAAGAATGCCCGTCCTGGCATCACTCCCGAAGAAGACGGCAAGCGCGGCCCGATTCAGTTCATCGAAGACTTGAAGGCGAAGGGCAACCTCGTCGCGTATGTCGGCGACGTGGTGGGCACTGGCTCTTCGCGGAAGTCGGCCACCAACAGCGTGGTTTGGGCCACGGGCCACGACATTCCGTTCGTACCGAACAAGCGGTACGGCGGCGTGACGTTGGGCGGCAAAATCGCGCCGATTTTCTTCAACACCCAAGAAGACTCGGGCGCATTGCCGATTGAAGTCGATGTTTCGAACCTTGAAATGGGCGACGTGGTCGAAATCCACCCGTATGCAGGCAAGGTGGTGAAGAACGGCGAGACGGTCGCCGAATTCAGCCTCAAGAGCCCCGTGCTGCTCGATGAAGTGCGTGCTGGCGGCCGCATCAACCTTATCATCGGCCGCTCGCTGACCGCGAAGGCGCGCGAGTTTTTGGGCTTGGGCACCACGGACACCTTCCGCTTGCCCGAAGTTCCGGCGGCGTCTACCAAGGGCTTTTCGCTTGCGCAGAAGATGGTGGGACGCGCATGCGGCTTGCCGGAAGGCCAGGGCATTCGGCCGGGAACGTACTGTGAGCCACGGATGACCACCGTAGGCAGCCAGGACACCACCGGTCCGATGACCCGCGATGAGTTGAAAGACCTCGCGTGCTTGGGCTTCTCCGCCGACCTCGTGATGCAGTCGTTCTGCCACACTGCGGCGTATCCGAAGCCCATCGATGTCACGATGCATCGCGAGCTTCCTGCCTTCATTTCGAGCCGCGGCGGCGTTTCGCTTCGGCCTGGCGACGGCGTTATCCACAGCTGGCTCAACCGCTTGCTGTTGCCGGACACCGTTGGTACCGGCGGCGACAGCCACACCCGCTTCCCCATCGGCATCAGCTTCCCCGCAGGCTCGGGCTTGGTGGCCTTTGCGGCGGCGACGGGCGTGATGCCCCTCGATATGCCGGAGTCGGTGTTGGTGCGCTTCAAGGGCGAAATGCAGCCGGGCATCACCCTGCGCGACCTCGTCCACGCGATTCCGCTGTTTGCCATTCGCCAAGGCCTGTTGACGGTGGCGAAAAAGGGCAAGAAGAACATCTTCTCGGGTCGGATTCTCGAAATCGAAGGGCTGCCCAACCTCAAGGTCGAGCAGGCCTTCGAGCTGACCGACGCTTCGGCGGAGCGTTCGGCGGCGGGCTGTACGGTGTTGCTCAACAAGGAGCCCATCGAAGAATACCTGCGCAGCAACATCGTTCTCATGAAGAACATGATCCTCAACGGGTATGCCGACCGTCGCACGCTCGAGCGCCGGATTGCTTCGGTAGAGCAGTGGTTGGAAAACCCTGCGCTGCTGCGGCCCGATGCCGACGCAGAATACGCGGCGGTCATCGAAATCGACCTCGCCGACATTCACGAACCTATCGTGTGCTGTCCGAACGACCCCGACGATGCCCGCCCCATGAGCGAAGTCACCGGCACGCCGATTGACGAAGTGTTCATCGGCTCCTGCATGACCAATATCGGTCACTTCCGGGCCGCAGGCACTCTCTTGCAAGGCCGCAAGGACCTCCCCACGCGTTTGTGGGTAGCGCCCCCCACCAAGATGGACGCCAGCGAGCTGACCAAAGAAGGCATGTACTCGATTTTGGGCGGCGCAGGTGCGCGGATGGAAATGCCCGGTTGTAGTTTGTGTATGGGCAACCAAGCGCAAATTCGGGAAGGCTCCACCGCGATGTCCACGAGCACGCGGAACTTCCCCAATCGCTTGGGCAAGAACACCAACGTGTTTTTGGGTTCGGCAGAGCTGGCCGCGATTTGCGCCAAGCTGGGCCGCATCCCCACGTTGGAGGAATACCACGCTGCAATGGGCGTTATCAATAAGGACGCCGACCGCATTTACCGGTATATGAACTTCGACCAAATCGAAGAGTACGCCGACGCGGCCCGCACTCTCTGACGGCGGTTGGGCTCCCGCCGTTGCAACGGTGGGAGCATGGCCGACGCTGACGCCGGAATCCTTGGAGGGAATCCGGCGTTTGTTTTTTGGGACTTGTTATTCCGATGCTTCGAGCATTCGGCGCGCGGAAGCGTGAATGGTCTCGGGGACGGGCAACATGCCCGTAAGGCCGGCGTAGGGCATGTCGACGGTAACCACGACGACGGGAGGCGGGCCCGCTTCTACGTTGGTGACGACGCTGGTTTCTTCGAGGTGGTACGCCGCAATGACCACTTCGGATTGGTCGAGCACAGCGGCCTCGACGGCATCGGTAGATGTGACGATGGAGCCGGCCCGCGCGCTCCGCTGGGCGACATCCCGCACTGCGGTTCTCGCCAACATAAACCACGAAATCTCGATAATGCCTGTAATCAGCATCATCATTACGGGGAGAATCAGCGCCATTTCAATGGCATGGGCGCCCCGGCGGTGGGACTTCATCGACGAATGACCACCGACCGGCTCTGCTCTACGACCATTCCGAGGTCTTGCGCGAGGGAGGTGTCGATATGGATATCTCCATTGCCGTTGAGCTCGAGTCCGTCGCTGACAATGATGCCGTAGAAGTCGGAGTTGCCGTTGACGTGGCCTTCACTCTTCGGTGCGATGATGGAGCCATAGAAGTCGGCGTTTCCGTTGACTTCAAAGGAGTGGCTCCCGTCAATCAGAATCGTGAGGTCCGCGGGGTCGTGGCCGCCATTGACGATGCCGCCACCATTGATGTGTACGTCGCCTTTGACGTAGATAGAAACCGCGCCCGATACCGTGAGCACCGCGGAGCCGTTTAGGTTGAACTCGGTAAAGTAATACGTGCCGCTATTGAGCGTGAGCGAGCCGTTTTGCATATCGAACTTTTGGCCGTCGAGGGGGCTCTTTCCCTTGGAGGTCTTGCCAATCGACGCATTGTCGTTGTGGAGCGCGGCGGTGGACGCATCGACGGCAGGCATCACGATGTCGGACTCGAGCTGGTCGATGGTGCCGGTGACGACCGCCGCTCCCGAGATGGACACCATTGCGGCATCGGGGCCGGAGAAGACAGAGCCTTCGACCCGCGCGTGGCCTGCAATTTCGAGGTCGGCGTTGGAGCAAATGCCCGCGTCATCGACGGTGCTGAGGGAGCTGTAGGGGCCATCGTCGCCGTTGTAGCCGTCGACAAATAGCGAGCCGGTGACCTTTGCGTCGCCCATAGCGACAATGCCGCATGTGACGGGGTCGGAGCCGGAGCTGCCGGCGGTGGCTTCACGGGCAATAGACATGCGGTCGACGCCCATGACTTCGGCCAAAAATACGGGCACGCTTTGCTCGGAGACCACCACGCGCACGGAGTCTCCGAGTGCTTCGTCGTCGCCATAAAGGACGGTAAACGTGTTGGTTTCGAGGTCCCAGGTGCCGATTTCGATGTCGGCTTCGGCGACTTCGATAGGCGCGCCACCTGCGCGGTTTGCGAACGCGATGGTTTGCGCGGCCGCGCGGGCCACATCGGGGCCATCGCGCAGCTTCGATGCGCCGGCAACGGCGGCCGCGTCCAAGCCCGCTTGGAGCTCGGCGGCGACCACGCGGGCGTGCCCAAGGTCGATGACCAGTGCGCCCGCAGCCATCAGCACCGTGAGCGACAATGCGAGCATGAGGGCAATCGAGCCGCGCTCGGATGGGGAACCAGACATCATCATGTGGCCACCAGTACGGTCACTTGGGCCGTAATTTCCGTGGGCATAGGAAGCAGCCCAAACAAGGGCGTGGTGTTTCCTGTGAGGGTGATGGTCACGAGATTCGCGTTGAGGTCGGCATCCCAAACCACGTTGGACTCCGCTTTGGCATCTTGAATGGAGACCATGCTTGTGGTCAAGGACTCGAGCGCGCGTGTGGTGCCAAGCTCCACCGCACCATCGGTAATGGTGGTGGTGGCGGCGGCACGGGCGCCGGATTCGGCGGCCTCTACCATCGATGTGCGGGCATCCAGGTAAACGCCGAGGTCGAGCACGGCGGAGGTCATTCCCATAAGAACTGGCAAGGCAAGGCCAAACTCAATCGCGGCGGCCCCCCGCTGCGGGTGTCGCGCCCGCGCTCCCGCCCCAGAGCGAGGAGGGAGGATGCAGGTGAATCGTGGGGGGGAGTTGGGGGGATTCATGCGAGTTGATTTCGGAAGCGATAGCGGGGCGGGATAGACAAAAGTTGTCAAAACTACCGTGACATGCCGGGAGGAATTTGTCATGTATTTTCCACCGGCCCGAAGCAAAGGGGGGGAATCGCGAAACACGGCTTTTGTGAATTGCGTGTTGGCGGACCATTTTTGCGACACTTTGCCGGGGCCATCGGTCTGTCGTTCGATGAAATCGGGGCGCACATGAAAACACATGTCAGTGGCGCGAGCGGGTGGGCGGGAGTCGTCGCGATCATCGTGGGCGGAGGGTGTGCGCAGGGTGTAGACCCGAAGTCTGCTTCGGCGCGGGCAGAAGCCCGAGAGGTTTGCCGTGCGGAGTTGGCGCGATTTCCGCTCAATGTCGTAGTGCTCACGGCGCATCCCGACGCGCCCATACCGTCTTCGCTGGCATGTCGCCCGACGGATTGGCCGTGTGTGGTTCCCTCCGCCCTCAACCGTGCGTTTCGAATGGAGGGTGCCGGTGGTGCTTCGTTGCCTGTGTGCGCCGATGGGGCGGGGGACGAAAGTTGCATTACGTTTGTGTTGGGGGCCAGTTTGTCGCGTGCGGAGGTTGCTTCGGTGTCCGCGGATTGCGACGAGGCTTTGTGGCGCGCCGACGCTCCTTCGGGAGAATTCGCCGACTTTTCCGCCTATGCAGCTGCGCTGGTTCGGGCGACCGCTGCGTGTGGCGCGCCGGTTGTTCGTCCGGACATGCTCAATCTGTATCTCTATGACAGCACGTTTCCGGGAAGTGAGCGGTTTAGCTTTGCCGCCAATACGCGGGACATTGTTGCGGATACGCCGGGTCTTGACGAGCTTGTCATGGTGTTTATCGACGTTGAACGTCTCCCCGTCTCCGGCTCACTTGACTTTGTACAGGGCGCGGTGGAGCATGAGTTGGGCCATGCATTTGGGCTAGACCATGTTTGTGCCGTAGACCAGCCAACTTCGGATGCCTCTCCTTCGAATATTATGCAGACATTTGCGGCCAATTGCTGCTGTGAAGCATTTGGTCCGGGCACGCCCCCAACGTCGTTTTCGACGTCGTGTGTCGATTGTAGTGCGGTCGCGCAGCAATTCGCGGACGAAGGGGCGCCGGATGCGGCTTGGTGTGACGACCTGCCCTCCCCGTATGACGACCCCGACTGTTTGGTGCCCGGCCTGTTTGGAGTCGGGTCGCGGGAGCTTCCGTTCTCTAACGATTGGCCTGCGAATCCAGGCGATGACCGCGGGCAAGTCACGCAGATATTGGCGCGAGCAGTGGATTTGTGCGCGGAGCTCCGCGTGCATCAGCAACGGTGAGGCCAACGCCATGTAGGTATCCGGGAAGCTGCGCATTTTGTTTGCGTAGGTGGGTGGGGGGCCGCTATATTGGCCGGGCATAGGAGCAGGCAGCAGACCGTAGGTTCAAGTGATTGGCTGCGGTTTGTGGCGGAAGGATGAGGGGAAGCGGGAATGGATAGATTCGACAGCGCGCGCGTCACCGCTGACCAGCCTGCGGAATGGAATATTTCGCTCGACGGTCTCCCCGAGTCCTCGCCGCCGATGGGCTGGCGGGCAGCGCCTCCAGGGGCCCCGGAGGAGGTGGTGTGGGGCGCGGAGCGTCGGGAAGAGGAGCGGGCGCGCTATCTCGAATGGCGGAGTGGACGGACGCTCGCGAGCCCCTATCCGTTTACCGGATGGTATCTGGTGTCCGTCGTTGCGACGGCGCAGGGCGCTTTGCTGTCCACCGTTGCGCTATTTTCGAATACCACCGGCCGCCCGTGCGTCCATGACGCGCTGGCTATCGTTTGTTTTTGGCGCGATGCGTGTGGTGCGTTGCAACAGTGGGCATTTCGGCCAGTACCCTTGGCGGACCTCTCCGACTTTCAGCGTCGCGACGCATTTTCGGCAACGATTGCCCGTTGGCCTACACACAATCCACCGGCTCTCCCCCTCGTCTATCTGCACCGGGTCGTGCGGGAGCAATATGCCGAAAACCGCTTGTTCGCGCGGCTGGTGGATGCAAGCTGTGTCTCTACGCCTTATCCTTTGCGCTCGCTGCGGCGGGCGGCAGTGAGCTTGGATACACGGCCCCGTTATGCCGTGGTCGAGGCGTTTACCACGGAAGAGCCCGTGGGAGTGCCTGTTGCTTGGTTTGTGTTGTACGAAAACCAAGACGGAGCACAAGTCGACTGCGAGTGCCTGCTTCGACGCCGCGCCGATGGCGCTTGGCCGTCGTTTGCGCCCTCGTTTGGCGCCGAGCATCGTCCCGCACCCTGTGGGCCGCTCGTCGGCTTGATGGGGGCAACGGTGCGGCGGACGGCCCAGCGCGGGTGGGAGCCGGCGGCCCATGATGGCACCCATGTCGTTGAGCACACCGACACGGCATTTGTGTGGCTTCGCCGTCGTGACAATGGAGAGGTCCGCGTCGTGCCACTCGAGAGCGAAGGTCCGCCTGTGGAGCTTCCCCTCGGATGGACCATCTGTCCGCCGACCCCGTGGGGCGGTGTCGCCGACTCCGAAACGACACCCGAGATGGCGTAGGGTGTCTTAGCGGCCCAACACTACGGTTGTCACGCCTTGTGTGGTGTCGATTTCTCCAGGGTCTGCGCATCGGGTTTCGGTGCAATCGACCGCAAATACGCGCACACAATCGGCGTCGAGCCACAACTCAACCCATGCGTTGGGTTCGAGGGACTGGCGCCCCAATATATCGGCGACAGGGACGACGCTCGACGCGCCCGGCGACGCAGCGCCACACTCTTTCTCGATGCTTGGCTCGACGTCGCAGCCGTGCACATGGAGATAGCACACGGGGCTGTCGCTTACGTTGGTCACGAGCACGGGGTGGGCGGCTGTGGGGGTAGCGGGGCCCGTGGAGAGTCCTGTGTCAATTTCTTCGGTGACGGGTGCTTCGGGGGCGTCTCCCAGCACAAGGAGTGCGGGTCCGTCGCCTTGCAGCTCTTCGTTGACAATGGAGGCCTTGAGCGGAAGCCAACGTTGCGGTTCTGTCGCGCAACCGAACAATGCAACACAAGACAAGAGAGCAGATGCCGTTCTCATTTGAACCACACGAGGCCAATGCCATACGAGAGGTTGGAGCCATTGAGGTTGACCGGTCGCTGCCATTGGGCGTCGACCGGCGTGGCTTCGAGGTCGCGCTTTCCGGTGTCATAGTAGCGGGACGCCGTCAGCGGCGCAGACAAGATGGTGTACTTCGAAATCGCGAGGTCCCAAGTGCCTTGGAGGGACAAGCCCCAGCTGCCCGCATTTCCGGGAAGGTCGCCGATTTCTACAGCAGAAGCGGCAACGAGTCGGGCGCCAATGGTGCGGCCGCGAACAGGAGCAGAAGCCGTGGCGCCAGCCCAGGTGCGCATCCCATCGGCGTCTCCGCCGGCGGCGTCCGCCATAGAGACGGCGGCGTTTCCGCTGGCACGGAAGAAGTGCAGGGCCGGCCCGCCGCCTGCTTGGAGGTGGACTGGGCCGACGGAGTGAATCCAGGTGGCCGTCAAACCTACGGGAAGGTGGGTGACGTTGACGGTTTCGTGGCTCGCATAGGCGGCGCAGGTGTCAAACCAGCAATCGCCGACCATTTTGTCGTTCTGGGCAGACGTGGGGGTGGTTTGGGGGGTGAATTGGGTGCGCGTCCATTGGCTGCCTGCCATCGCAACGTCGAGGCCGAGCATGAGGGGGCGGTCGCCGGCCCGCACGGCCAAGTTGGTGCGCAGCGTATGGAGGCCGCGGGCGCCGACCAAGCCGTCGCCGGAATATCGGATGCCGCTAATATAAAGGCCGGTGATGCCGTCGGGTTCGCTCTTTGCTTCGGCGGTGGCGCTGCAAAGGAACGTGACCAGAAGTGCTGCACCAGCCCACGATGCGCGTCGGCGACGGCGGGTGAGGCCGAGCAAGCCAAGCAGTGCGAGGGGCCAAGGGCCCGTGCCGCCTGCGAGGGTGCTGCACGAGCTGCTGGTCGAGGTCTGAAGGTCGACGGCTACGCGGCTTGGGTCGCCGGAGACGGTGTCGGTGTTGGTGCCGGAGTCGTCGATGTTGCCGGAATCGTCGGGGTTGGCTTCGTCGACGGTCTCGTCGTCGGTGCCGTACAACACCCAGACCTCGCCGGGCATTCCGGTGGTGTCGAGGGTGGAGGCCAAGAGGTCCATAAAGCCGTCGCCGTTGACGTCTCCTGCGCCAGCCAGCGCGGTCCCGAGCTGCACGCCCACAGACGGGCCTTCGAGGCTGCGCACGGGCGCAAACGGAAGGGTTTGTATGTTAAAAATGTCGATGCGACCGCTATTGTCGCGGATACCGTCATAGGTTGGCGCCGCGACCGCAAACTCCGCGACACCGTCGCCGTCCATATCGCCGACCAGAGCCATCGACAGGCCCATTTGCTCGTCTTGGGTCCAGCCGTAGACCGATGCGGCCGTTTCTTCTACGGGACCGGTGTTGGCGCCGCGAAACATTGCGAGTCGGCCAACATTGGATACGCCGCCTTTGCTTGCGTAGGGACCGCTGGCGAGGACGTCGCCAAAGCCGTCACCGTCGATGTCGCCATCACTCAAAAGCTGCCAACCCATGCGCTCCGGGCCGTGGGTGCCCGCAGACAGCGACGACACCGCCGCAGTAGACAAGCCCGAGATGGTGCCCGGAAACACAAACACCTGTCCCGCGAGGCTGCTGGTGTCGGATGCGCGATGCGGCGCGGAGACAACAAGGTCCATCTTGCCGTCGCCGTGCATATCTTCGACCACCAGAATCCGTTGCCCGAACAGCTCGCCGTAGGTGCTGCCCTCAAGGGCTTGCACCGGCGTGCTGGGCAAGGTGCCCGCCGTACCGAGATAAACGTGAACGCGGCCGCGTTGGCTGTCGTAGCCGGGCGCGCCGATGACCAGGTCGGGGGTGCCTTCGCCGTCGATGTCGTCGCCGCCATCGATGGAGGTGCCGAACCATTCGCTCGGTGAAGAGCCCTGGAGCGTGAGGTACGGTGCCGCCCCAATACCCGACGCAGATCCGGCGTAGAGGTGGACGACGCCGACATCGCCCATGCCTTCTACATCGGCGTAGGGCACCGCGATGGCTACGTCGTCAAAGCCGTCGCCGGTGAGGTCGCCGACGCCCACAATGGTCGACCCCAAGCGGTCGCCGCTGGCGCCACCGGTGAGCAGGCGAATGGGAGTGGGGTCGAGGCCATCGGCGCTACCGAGGTAAATGCTCACTTGGCCGGCCTGTGCGAGCACTTCGTCGCTCCATGCCGGTGCCCCTACGGCGACGTCGTCAAAGCCATCGCCGTTGATATCGCCGATTCCGGCGACGACCGCTCCAAACGCCGTGCCTTCTGCTTCGGTCGTGAGCATCGTAGCGGTGGGGGAGACGAGGGGAGGCGACGGGGCGCGCGCAGCCGAAGCTTCGGCGTCGGGTGGGCGGGCGACGCGGGAAGCCGCTGGCGAACAAGCGGTCCACAGCAAGAGGCAAAATGGCAGTACTCGGTTCACGGCGGGTCATCGCCTCCAAAGATTCGTAGTGTACCACACGCGGGCTGGTTCGCGGAAACCGAGTCGGTGGGGGGAGCTGTTGCGCGCGACGCGGGGCCCTTATGGCGCAATGAATGGCGATTCAGTCGCCGGTTGGCGCAGCATCTCCAGCCAAACATCGGTGGTGGCGGAGGGGGCGCGCAAGCACACCTCTACGGCCATCCCGAAGGTGCGCAACGGGATGTCTGCCCGGAGCATGTCCCGGCAGAGGTCGAGGAGCCGCACCGGCAACAGGCCGTGTTGGGCGAGGGCTTCGCTGGCGATAGGTGCCGTGGCATCGAGGGGCGCCAGCAGCGCTTGGAGCGCGTCGAAGCCAAAGAGCGTGGCGCGGTGGGCATGAAGGGCGGACAGCAAGGTGGAAACGATAGCGTCGGCGGTCGGTTCGTCGTGGGTCCAGTCTCCGTTTTGGCAGACAACACCGCGAATCTGCAAACTCCACGCATACGGGCTGCCGTGCGGCTGCGCGGTGATGCGGCTCGCTGGAATCACGAAATCCAGCTCCTGAAACTGTTTTCGTGTGTACGTTTCGAGTGCATCCATGAACGATTTTCGTACATCAGGTGTGTCGATGGCCGTCCCCCACATCCAGACGACCGGTGGCACGACGGGCGTTGAATCCTCCAAGCGCGCCAGCACCTCCAATTGCACCAACACTGCTTCTACTTCCGACAACAAGCGTCGAAGCTGGGCCAAGGTCGCGGGCGTCGTGGCAGCCCATTCGGGGAGGACGAGGTCGCCGCCCCACTGCATGCGCTCGTGTGGGGGTGTCCATTCGTGCGCCCGTGACCATGCCTGGGTGTATAAGCTAGACGCAGCGGCTGCGAGGTCGGGCGCCAGCTCGGACAATCCGGTCGAAGGAAGCAGGCCATGCAGGCTCAATAGCGCGTGGGCGCGGCGAAGTGCCATGACTTCGGTTCGGCGTGGGTTCACAGGAGGCTCCGGGGCCGCTCGGTCGGTGTCGGGGCGGGGGGCTCTCCCCACCAATAGATGCCGGCGGAGACCTTGGCTCCGCCGGCCGCCGCGGAGACCTTGGCTCCGCGGCGCCGTTGGTGACCCATCGGGGCAACAACGGGACTGCATACCATGCGGCGAACGAACCGAAAATGCTGGGTTCGTCGCATCGCGTGGGCCACGCACGGGATTTCCCTTGGGTAAGGACGGGGGGACACGTTTGGGGGGGATTGCGCACTCCGCAAGGTCTAAATTGACCTTCAGATTGCATCGACGCCGCCGATGTTGGGGGGATTGCCATTTTGATTTCCGCCCGCCGAATGCCTGGACAGCGCATCTTTGGGTCTGTAGCTCCCTTGCTTCCCGTTGCTTTTCCACCTTGGTATGCCGAACGTGCACCCCTCCCCGCTATCATTTGCGTCTCCACCACCCGAAGAGTGGTATACGCGCGTAATGTATAGGGTTTCTGCGGTGGCTTCGCTTGGGTTGGCCTTGGTGTTCGGCCTCTTGGACTCGCCGGCGAGGTTGGGGATCTCGCTCGTGGGCGCCATCGGATACTTTGTATTTGGCATTTATTATCGTACATCTCCGGATTTTTCGCGGAAAGCACTGGTGGTGCTGGCGTACACACACGTCGCCCTGATGCAGTTCACCACGCCCGAATCCCCGTTTTGGGTGCTATTGGTTTTTTTGTCGACGTTTGCGTTTCAGGTCTTGTTGCCCAGCGAGCGTCGGTGGGGCCTGGGCGTGTCGTTTGCGGGCGCGGTGGTGGCGATAATCGGCGCATCGGGTGCGTTGCGCACACTCGGGAACTCGATTGGAGACCCCGCGCTCCCTGTTTGGTTTGACGTAGCATTGGTGGGCTTCTTGGCGTTGGTCGCCCCGGCGGTCCGCTTGGGTATGGCTTGGCGTGTCACAGCGGCGCAGCAACAAGAGCGGCTTGCTCTGCAATCGCTCGAGCAAGAGCTCGAATCGCGCAGGAGGCTCCAAGCGGAGCTCGAAGAGGCGCGCACGGCAGCACTGGCCGCAAGTGATGCAAAGTCGGCATTTTTGGCCAATATGTCTCACGAAATCCGAAATCCTATCGGCGCGATTATTCGCTTGGCGTCGTTGGCGAAGGAGGAGCCTTCGGCGGAAACCCGTGACCAGCACCTTGACCTTGTAGAGCGGTCGGCGCAGCATCTCTTGGATATTCTGAACGATGTGTTGGATTTCTCCAAGATAGAAGCGGGGCGGATGAGCTTGGAGTTCACGCCGGCTGACCTCTCTTCGATTGTCTCGGAGGTGGCTGCACTGGGCTCGGTTCGGGCGAGTGCGAAAGGCTTGCATTTCAATGTTCATGTTCAATTGCAGGGGCCGCCGGGTCGCCTTGTGGACGCGTTGCGATTGAAGCAAGTCCTACACAATTTGGTTGGCAACGCACTCAAGTTTACGGAACACGGTGGCGTACGCATTGAGGTGACGGAGGACGAGCACCGCGTCCACTTCTCCGTGAAAGATACAGGCGTGGGTATGTCCGAAGAGGAGCTGCAACGGGTTGGACAGCCCTTCCAGCAGGGCAACCGAAAGACCTCGCATCGGTTTGGGGGAACGGGGCTCGGCCTCTCGATTACGCAACAGATTTTGGCGCTGTGGGACAGCGAACTGACCATTTCGTCTACGTTGGGTGTTGGTACTACCGCCTCGTTTGGGTTGGCGTTGGAACCGATTGCGTTGGTTTCTGCGGACTTAGAGCCCCAAGAAGACATCCCGACCTTTCATGGGGGCATTCGGGTATTGGTGGCAGAAGACAACCCCATCAACCAGGTGGTGCTGTCGAAGCTGCTCGGAAGCCTCGGCGTCACGGTTGTCGTGGTGTCCCATGGGCGTGGCGCCGTCGAGGCGGCATCGGATGATGTGGACCTCATCCTGATGGACATTCAGATGCCGGATATGGATGGCATCACGGCTACCGAAACCATTCGCTTGGACGAAGGCGCGCGCGGCCTGCCCGCAGTGCCGATTGTCGCGCTCACGGCACACGCCCACGCGACAGAGCGGGAGGCTTGCTTGGCGGCCGGAATGCAAGAGCTGCTGACCAAGCCCGTCGACCGTCTGACCCTCGCCCGCACGTTGCAGACATGGGTGGTGGAGCCGCGGCAGGCCAAGGGTGGGCGAGCGGGGCAACGCGCCTAGCTCCTCAAAACAGCTCACCCACAAGGTCGGGCGGGATAAGGATTCCGAAGAGCCCGAGGCACATTTCATCGAGGGTGGATTCGCCCAGCCGCACATCTTGGGGTTCGGTCAGGCCTTGCTCGGCGAGTGCGTCGCGGACGGCGGGGTTGTCCATCGAATTGTCGTAGGTACACGTGAGGCGCAGCGCGTCGCCGGGGCCCATTTTGGGCAACTCGTCGATGGGAACGTCAAAGCTGTAGGTGCGCTGCCAGTTGAAGTCCCAGGGGGTGTCGATGAGGCATTCTTCGCGGCTCTCGTCGTTTCGCGGCAGATAGTCGATTTGCATATCGGTGCCGACGTAATGCATATGCGTGCCGACAGAAAACAAGGGGACGCGGATGGGGAAGTCCTGCACATACAGGATGGTTTCGGTGTGTCCGCGAGCGCCTGCGGGAATGACGAACTCGGCATCCGATGTGGTATCATCGGGGCCGGGTTGAAGACCGGAGCCATCGCTCGACTGGCGGGAGTCGTTGCCGATGAGGGCTTGGGCGGCGGCCCACTCGGGTTGCTCGTTGGAGAATACGAGCTGCACGGTGGAACGGTCGACCTCGGGGCCGTCGGCGCTGGGGTGGTAGTGCATCTGCACGACGAGGCGCGAGCCCGGATACAAGGGCATGGCCGATGTTTCGGGGGTCTTCATCGGGACCGCGCCGGGCGTCCAGGTGTTCATCAAGAAGCTGGGCACGCTGGGCGCGTTGAAGCAATCGAAGACCTCGGGACCATCGGCCAACTCGCCGTTGACGTCCTGCACAATCAGGCCGTGGTGGTCGACTTTTGCGTTGCCCGCCACGAGTTGGATCTCCGTGACCCACTGCATCTCGGTGACTTGGGGGTCGAGCACGAAACATACGAGCTGATCGGCTTCACCGTCGACCGTGTAGTCGACGGGAAACGGAATCTCCAAGGTGGGGTTCTCAATCGAAAGGGAAATCGACGCGGGGAGGTCCGCGGCGGACGCAGGGTCGCCTTCGGGGGCGCCTGCATCTGCCCAGGCGCGCAGCAGCCCTATTTCTTCGTCGGAGAGCCGGAGGTCGTCTTTGAAGGGCAACATCGGCGTGCAGTCGTCGGTTTCAATCGCAAACCACGGGGGCATCGCGCCACTCTCGACAGAGCCAGCAACGGCCTCCGCCAACAACGACGCGTCCGCGTAGGTGTCGAGCGCGAACGGCGCGAGGTTGCCTTCGGAGTGGCAAGAGGTACACCGAGACGCGAGGATGGGCGCGATGTCGCGGGCGTAGGTGGGGCCTTCGGGAACGGCGGCGGTGGTGTCTGTGGTTGACGTACCCGCGGTTTCTTTCGGAGCAGTCGCGCAAGCAACGCCCAAGGAAGCAGTCCACATCCAACGTTTCACGGTCATCTCTCCTCACTTTGGTGTGCGAATCATTCCGGACCGGTAGCGGGAAATTGTCGGCCTGACCACCCGCAATCTCGTGTTCAGTGGCAATTTGTGGCGTCCTCTCTACGCATCGTCGGTAGGTGCGTGTGCAGGGGCGGATACATCTCGCTACGTTGGGGCGTGCAATACGGTGTGGAGAGCTTGATGCGAAATGGGCCTGTCGACTATTTGGCCGGATACCCCGAAGAGTTCCGGGAGCGCGCGATGGCGCTTCATGCGGAGGGTGCGTTGTTGCCGCGTCTACAGGCGCGGTATAACGAAGCGCATAATGTTCGTGATAATAGCACACTTTATGTGTATGTGCAAGACATGAAGCAGACGTTCATGAAGTCGTCTCCACCGCTCGGAAAGGTCCGCTATTGTGAAAAGATTAGCACGGTTCACAATGCGCTCGGCCTCCACACTTTTGCGGTGCGTGTGCAGGGAGCAAATCTCAAGCGAAAGAACGAGCTGCGCGTAGGGATGGTCTTTCGGGACCTTCCGGCAGACTTCTTGCGCATGATTGTGGTGCACGAGCTGGCGCACCTTCGTCATAAGGACCATGACAAGGCGTTTTATCGACTATGCGCGCACATGGAGCCGGATTACTTACGTTTAGAGACGGACCTTCGCTTGTGGTTATTCGCGACGGGCGGACGCTCCACTTGACATGGGGACAACACCTTGCGGTGTTTCCTGCGTATGCCGCGGACGCAGCGCCCAAAGTGCCGCGAGAACAACCGCGAGAATGAGCCAACCATAGCCATCTTGGAGGGTGCGGAGCAATCGCCGTGTTGCGGCGCTCGACCCTTGGGCGGTGACCCACCCGGTCGCAAACAGCATCGTCACGACAAAGCGAAGGCCCGCAATACCTGTGGCGCGCCCGAGCGCGGTCTGCCGTTCGTCGTTGAATTGGGGAAACAGCCCTACATCCAGAAAAAAGAGGGGCAGAAAGGACTTGATGACGACGCCAGCGAAGAGCACCCACCACAACGTTTCGTGGGAGCCTTCGGGAATCCAGTCCAACATAAAGCCGAAGTCGATGCCCTCAATGGCCAGCTTGAGGGTCCACGCGAGGCCGGCATACGCCCCGAATGCGAGCACGATGGCCTGAAGCCAAGCGTAAGCGTCTCGCTCGCGGGTGCTTTGGTTGGCTCTTTGCACGCCGTAGGTGGCCCAACTCAACAACGCCGCGGTCGTGAGGATGCCGAACTGAAACGCGGGCTTGAACATCGTCGCCGTGCAGACGGACAACAAGGGCACCCACGCCCATGCGCGCACGCGCTGGCTGCGGCTGACAAGGGCGACCAGGGCGCCGATAAACGCGACCAGCCGCACCGCGCCGGGAAGCTGCGGCGCGAGGAGCACAAGGGCGATGGCGGCGGCGATAGGGGCCGGATGGCGCAATACCCGCGCTTGTAGCGCGCCAGCGCCGAGGGCCGCGCCGAGCGCCGCGACCGTCGAATGACCGCGGAGCTGCGGCTCCCAAGGAAGCGAAATCAGGCGCACGTCATTGGCGCGGAAGTCGAGCCAAGCGACGAGGGCCGCCGCGACACCGAGGAGGGCGATGGGCAGAGCGCGTTCCCGCCAAGGGGCGGTGCGGAGGCGGGGGAGCAACGGGAGCGCCGCTGCGACGACGCCGGGAATGAGGATTAGCTCAATGTTTCGCAGCACTCCTTCGCTGCCGCGCACGGGAAATAGCAACAGGCCAAGGGCGAGGGAGGTCCAGACAACCGGCCGCTGAATGGCATTCATTTTTCGCATGCGGACATAAACTGCGATGGCGCTGGCGATAGGCAAGAGCGGCAAGAAGTCCAGAAACGCGCGAGGACCGTGGTTGTCGAGGTTTGCTTCGTGCAAGCTCGGGTACGCCCAGCCCACCAACAAGCCCCACGCGGACACCAGGAGCCCGACGCGGGGTCCGAGGGCCAAGCTGCTGGCGGCGCCAAGCGCGAGCGCCGTCAGGATGCCCCATAGCGGCGAGGTGGTGTGGGTGGGGTCGCGCTCCGGGGGGGCACCGCTCGCCCGCACCGCCGTCGACACGCTGTCGGCGGCCCAATCCCGCCAATCGGGGGAAACCCGCCCGGCTTCGGTACCCAGGCCCGTCGACAATGCGGAGAGCCACCGCACGGCGGTGATCGGAACGCGGCCTTCGACACGCTGGGCGACCACCCGCGGGCTCCGAACGATGACCTCGGTGGGCGTGTCGAGCCCTTGGAGGTGGCGTCCATCGTCGAGGTGGCCGTGGTCGCCGGTAATCAGGAGGTCTGTGTCGGGAGGGAGCCCGGCCACCAGCTTCGCGACAAAATCGTTGAGCGTATCCAGACTGCGTGTATACGCTGGTTTTCCACGCGGGTACTTGTGGCTTACCACATCATGCCACACATAATGATGAAATACAAGTCGATGGTCTTGTGCGGCCAATAGGCCCGTTTCAAGCTCCTCGTTGATACGATTTTCGTGGCTACGGAGGTTGACGGTGGCCTGGGCTCCCCAGTCGTCCATATCGTGCCGGGACAGCACCGCGACCGGCCAGCCGGCGGTCATGGCATCGTGGATGAGGTTCGCGCCCTTGTCTCGTTCGAGCACGCCCATATTGTCGAGGAAGCCGAAGAGGGAGAACGTGCTGCGACCGGTCAGCGCCTCGTACGTGCAGGGGTCGGTGTAGTTGTCGGCGCAAGGCTCGACGGTCGCGGAAAACGCGCCGTCACGCAGAGCCAGCACGGCGGGCATCGCTTCGACATCGGCGGGCGCCAACGAGTCAATCAGCAGAATGTAGAGCGAGCGGCCTTGGGGGTCGGCGGGGGGAGGTAGGGTCTCCGCGCTATGCAGCGGGTCGGACAAGTGCCGGTCAATCGCCCAACTGGACGCAGCGCCCAAGACGACCAAGGCGGCAATCAACACAACGATTCTCGGAATTCGGAGCTGCACGCGGGTCTTCGCCTCGGTTGACACCGTCTCGTATTCGACGGCGCGTCGTTGGCCCACGTTCTGTGAGGCGCCGCGATATGCGCGGGGGACCATGCGCCGCTCTGAATCCTTTCGTTGGTTTTTGTTGACGGGCCTGCTCTGCGGGCTCGCCGAGGCAATTCCGATTGTCCATTATGACTGGTGGATGTCGGACTGGGCGCCCCAGCGGGTGCTGGTCGGCTTGCTCTGGGTGCTGGCGATTGTGGCGGTGAACCTCGGCGCTTGGGCCGTTGCAGGGGTGATGGGGCAGCGGTGGACGCTGATGGGCGTAGTGCCCCTCGTGGGCGTCATTGCTGCGGGGCGTGTGGTGCAAGCGGACCGGTTTTCAATGGGCACCTTGGTGCTGCCGGCCCTCGCGCTCGGTGTTTCGCTGTTGCCGCGCCGGGCATCGACGGCTTGGGGGGTGGCGGCCTGCGTGTCGGTATTTGCCCTATGGGGCCGCGTGCCGTCGAGCGCCGTGCCCATCGCAGACCGTGCGTTGGCGCTGGTTCCCGGCCTCGTGTTGGCGGCGGTGGTGGCCTTCGCGGCGGGGCGCAAAGCGCCTGCTGTGCGGGTCTCATCGGCGGGCATTGTCGGTGTGGGGGTAGTATGGCTCGCAGCGACGGCGTGGATAGGACGCACGTCTACGGCGGCGCCTGCGCGTCCTCCGAGTGTGTTGTTCATCCTCGTCGACACCTTGCGGTTGGACCATGTGGCCCCCTATGCGGACGTCGACACGCCGAGCACGCGGCGCATCGCAGCCGAAGGGCTACGGTTTGACAATGCCATCACCGTGATTCCGAAGACCACCCAATCGGTCGCTGCGTTTCAGACCGGGCGCTACCCCATCAACAACGGCGTCCGCACCCTCAACGATCGGCTGGAGGGCGGGCAGCTGACCTTGGCCGAGCACCTACAGCACCAAGGCTGGCGCACCGGCGCGGTGGTCCACAATCCGTGGGTGCGTCGAGGTCGCGGCTTTGAGCAAGGTTTCGACCAGTTTTGGTCGTTTGACGAGATTGAGCGCGCGTGGGGGCCGCTTCGCTATACCGGCGTCGTGATGGCCCTGGACACCTTCGTCACCCATCGGGTGCGCACCTTCGACCCCAACACCAACGCCACGGACTCCACAGACCGCGCCCTCGCTTGGTTGAACGAAACGCCAGATAACCAACCTTTTTATCTGTATGTCCATTATTTTGACCCCCACTGGCCGTATCGTCCGCCGGGGGTCGACGCCGAAAACCGCGTCAACAACATCCACGAAACCCGCTGGAGCAAAGGCGACCTCATCTTCAACAATCCGCTGCGCGACGATGAAAACAAAGAAGCCATCGGATTGTATGGACAAGAGGTCGACCACAACGCCGATGAAATCTCCCGCTTGTTGGATTGGCTCGACGCGCACGGACGCGCCGAGGACACGCTGGTCGTGTTTACCGCCGACCATGGGCACCACTTGGGGGACCACGAGTATTGGTACCACCACGGCGCGTTTTTGTATGAGCCGGGGCTGCGCATTCCGCTGCTCGTGCGGGCACCTGGCCGCGCCGCACCCGGCTCCGTAGAGTCCCTCCAGTTTCGGTCGATTGACCTGCTGCCAACCCTCCTCGACTGGATGGCGCTGCCGGTCCCGAAAGAAGTAGACGGCGAAACGTTAGACACCCTCCGCGCGGTGGGCGCGCCGCCTGCGTTGTTGGAGTCCGACCAGATTTTCTTCAAGTCCAACAAACGGCGGTATATCAAAGGCACGTTGGGCAAAGTGCGTGGCGTGCGCGATGGGCGCTGGAAGCTGCACCTGACGCCGCGGAAGGGAGGGGGCGTCTGGGAGCTCTATGACCTCGAAGCGGACCCCAATGAGTTGAACAACTTGGCCGATGCGCCTCCCGCAGATGCGCCGGTCGCGGAGTTGCTTCGTGCGCTGCGCGACCATGTGCCCGCGCCGGAGCGGGAAGAGCTCGAAGCGCGCGGCCAGCGTTGGGACTCCCTCGCCGGGGGCGGCGCCGCCACCCAAGCCACGCAGAGTGACCCAGAAACCGAAGCAGAAATCAGCGACGAAGACGCCAATATGCTGCGGTCAATGGGCTATATGGACTGATTTTGATGTTTGCAAGGTTTGTAGTATCTTGCAAACAACGGGTCAGCGAACCCAAACCGACAAGATGTTGGACGACACGCTCCCGTAGCCGCTCGACGAGCCGCCGCAGGTGTATTCGGCGCCAATCGTGCCCTCGGCGTAGTTGTGGTCGCCGTGGTTGGTGTAGCTGCTAAAGATAGCGGCGTCGTAGTTGCCGGCGCTGGTGGTCTCCAAGGACGTGCTGTCGGTGTCGCAGACCACCATCGTCGCGGTGCTGCTGCGGAAGTAGCTGCCTGTCAGGCTTGCGGTGTAGCTGTGGCGGCCCGTGCCCATCAAGCCGGAGCAAGTGGTGATGCGCGCGCCCACCAGCACATGCATATCGTCGACCACGGAGCCGACGTTGTAGACCATCGCGCTGGTGTTCGGGTAAGTGGCTGCCAGGCGCACTTCCGAGAAGTCGACTTCGTCGTAGGCTTTGGACTTGCCGCGGTCGCTGGTGCTATCGAGCACGGAGGTAGAGCCGTCGCTCCACCAGCCCGCAAAACCCGAGCCATACGTCGCGTCAGGGGCGGAGCAGGAGAACAAGAGGGTCCAGCCGCCGCCGTCCGAGGTCATGTCGCAGTAGTTGAGGTATGCGCCCGTGCCTTCGGGGTCGAGGTAATATGCCCCGCTTGTGGCGCTCGGATTGTCGATGAGCACGTCTTCACAGCTGATTGCCGCGCAGGTGGCGGAGGTGCCGTGGGTGCCGTCGTCGGAGGTGCCGTCGCAGTCGTTGTCGGCGCCGTCGCAGACCTCGGTGGCGCCGGGGTAGGTGCCGTCGTCGGTGTCATCGCAGTCGGTGTCGTCGCTTACGGCACCAGACGGCGCGAGGCAGGATGCGGTGACGGCGGTGGGGTCGCCATAGCCGTCGCCGTCGATGTCGTCGAACCAGTCGCTCGCGGTGGACAGGTCGAGGGAGCTGTCGTCGTCGTCGGTGAGCAGGTCGCAGTCGTCGTCGACGCCGTTGCAGACCTCATTGGCGCCCGGATGAATCGAGGCCGCGAGGTCGTTGCAGTCGGTGTTGTCGGTGACTTCACCAGCGCCCACGGAGCAGGTGGTGGCGCCGGTCGTGGGGTCGCCGTAGCCGTCGCTGTCGGCGTCATCGTAGTGGGTGGTGCGGGTGCTGAGGTCGAGGCTGGGGTCGGTGTCGTCGGACAAGCCGTCGCAGTCGTCGTCGACTCCGCTGTTGCAGATTTCGGTCACACCCGGATTCACGAAATACGCTGCGTCATTGCAGTCGCCGGGCGCCGCGACATAGGTGCTGGGTGCGACGCAGGCCAGGACAGCGGACGAAGTGGTGCCGTAGGTGTCGCCGTCGCTGTCTTGGTACCAAGTCTGCCGGTCGGTGACGCCCGCGTCGAGGTCGTCGGCGAGGCCATTGCAGTCGTCGTCGATGCCGCTATTACAGACCTCGGCGGCGGCGGGGTTCACAGCGGCGCTGGTGTCGTCGCAGTCGGTGTCGGCCTCTGCGTAGCCGCTGGGCAAAAAGCAGGCGACGAGGGGAGACGCTGCGTCGCCGAAGCCGTCCGTGTCGGAGTCGGCGTAGAACGTGCGCGCGTCGACGGCGGTGGCTTCGTCGACCGTACCATCGCAGTTGTCGTCGATGGTGTTGCAGACTTCGATGCCGGCGGGGGAGATGTCAGCGTTGCCATCGTCGCAGTCGCCGGCGACTTCAGCGTATCCGCCGGGCACGACGCAGCCTTCGGTGGTCGCGCTGACGTCGCCGAAGCCATCATTGTCGAGGTCAATGAAGAAGGTGTTGGTGACGCCTTCATCCACGCGGTTGTCGCAGTTGTTGTCCTGCTCGTCGCAGATTTCTTCGGCGCCTGGATAGATGTCGCTGTCGTCGTCGTCGCAGTCATCGGGGTTGTCGACGAAGCCTTCCGGCGCTTCACATGCGGTGGTCGCGTCGGAGACGGCGCCGTAGCCGTCGTTGTCGGTGTCGGCCCAGAAGGTGCTGCCGACGCCCTCGTCAATGTCCCCATCGCAGTTGTCATCGATGAGGTTGCAGGCTTCGTCTGCATCGGGCGAGATTTCGGCGTTGGCATCGTCGCAGTCGTCGGCGCTGGCGACTTCGCCGTCGGTCGGGTCACACGCGAGGCGGCCTGCGGAGGTGGCGTCGCCATGACCATCGCTGTCTGCGTCGGGAAACCAGAGCGTGTCGCCATCTTCGTCGATTTCACCATCGCAGTCGTTGTCGATGCCGTCACAAAGCTCCGGGCCACCGGGTTGTACCGTAGCGTTGGTATCATCGCAGTCTTCGGACGCGGGGATGCCGTCGTTATCGGCATCGGTGGAGTTGTCCGTCAAACCTCCGGCCTCCGAAAACTCCTTCACTTTCGCGACGTCATCGCATGCGGTGAGGCCGCCCACGAAAAGGTAGAAGGAAAGCGAATAAAGGCGAGGACGCATCCGAATACTCCACATGTCCCCACCACCGCGGGGGATGGGGAAAGTGTAGCGCAATCGGGCATCATTGGGAACCATAGATTGGGGGCTTTGCTATCGAGATGGCTCCCGAGCGCGCGTTTTGTCAAACAGACCCGAACCGGGCGTGCGCGCCGATTGGCTCGAAGGAGTCAGCACCGGGAAACCCCGAACCCCCACGCCGTAGGCACCTTTTATGCGCGACTTCAAGTCGCGAGAGAGCGCATCAGGACGACGGTTTGTGTTTGTGCTTTCCACTTTATGGGGGGGAACGACGGGGCATGGGGCATAGATTCAATGAGGAACAATAGGGTACAATTCAGCTATCGTTTCGCGCCATTCGCACAGGGAGTTTGCCGATCTTCATGTCCGACGCATCGCAACACATCGAACGCCTCCGGCTGGTTCTGGAGGGCACACGGCTCGGCCTGTGGGATTGGAACCCACAATCCGGCGAAGTTGTGTTTGACGAGCGGTGGGCCGAGATGCTGGGCTATTCGTTGGGCGAAATCTCGCCGTCCCTCGAGAGCTGGTCTTCGCGCGTTCATCCCGACGACATCGCGCAAGTTTACGCCGATATTCAGGCGCATATCGAAGGCCGCACGGCGTTTTACGAAAACGTACACCGGATGCGCCATCGCGATGGGCATTGGGTGCATATTCTTGACCGTGGCCGCGTCGCGGAACGCGATGAATACGGGCGGCCCATCCGGTTTACGGGCACGCACACCGATATTTCCGCCCAACGAGAAGCCGAGTTTCGTGCGTTGGAGCTCGCGCGGGGGCGCACGCGGTTTTTGGCGACGATGTCGCACGAGATTCGTACGCCGATGCACGGTATTTTGGGCTTGCTCGAAGTGCTCGGCGAGGGGCCGCTCACCGAAGAGCAGCAGCGTGTGTTGGGGGTGGCGCGTCGGGCGGGTGAGGGCTTGGTTACGCTGGTCAACGATATTTTGGACTTTGCAAAGGCGAGCGAAGGTGCCCTTCGATTGTCCGTGGAGCCGTTTCATTTGGGAGACCTCTTGGATGAGGTCGAGTCCCTCTTTCGCGAGCGGCTGGCTGCGGGGGTTTCGCTCATTTTTGATGCAGGCCCGAACACCTGCGGTTGGGTAGCAGGCGACGGGCATCGCCTCAAGCAAGTGCTGGTCAACTTGATTGGAAACGCGGTGAAGTTCACCCATCAAGGTGTCGTGCTCGTCGTTGTGGAGCGGGAAGGCGACGACATCTGGTTTCGGGTGAGTGATACGGGGCGCGGCATCGCGGACACCAGTCGGATTTTCCAGCCTTACGACCAAGACGACGTCTCGATTTCGCGCCAGTTTGGGGGGACGGGCCTTGGCTTGGCTATCGTCAAGCACTTGGTTGACCTCTTTGACGGTTCTGTGGAGGTCGAGAGCACATTGGGCGTCGGCTCGACGTTCCGGGTGCGAATTGGCCTCCCCGCCGTAGATGAGCCGCGCGTGGAACCCGCGCTTGTATTGGGTGAGCCGTCGCTCGCTGGGGTGCGCGTGTTGGTTGCGGAAGACAATGCGGTCAATCGGATGGTCGTGGAGCATATTCTTGGCAGTGCCGGCGCACAGGTGACCTTGGTGGCCGATGGTTTGGCGGCGGTAGACACGGCGACCCGCGGTGGTTTTGATGTTGTGGTGCTCGATTTGAATATGCCTCGCCTCAACGGTGATGCCGCGCTCATCCGTATGTTAGAAGCGGGCGTCTCCGTGCCTGCGGTCGCAGCGACCGCGGATGCATTGCCGGCGACGCGCGACCGTTGTTTTGCGGTTGGATTTGCCGCGTATATCAGCAAACCATTTCAACGCCGGGGCCTGCTCGACACCATTCAAAGAGTCGTCGCAGATGCGGTAAACTGACGTGCTGTGGTGCCTTGGTTTGAATAAGAAGTGTTGTGCGGGTTGACGCGCCCATTCGAAAGGCTTGGGAAACAATCGCCGAACGGACGAAGCGCGGTTGCTTCGTCGGTTCCAAAACGCGACGCCTGGCCGCACCGATAGGGCGTGGCCATGGGCAGCAGGAGGTTTGAGATGCCGACCAATCGTCGAGACTTGTTGATGGCGGGTGTGGGTGTATTGGCTGCAAAAGCCACGGTGCTTGCAGTGGCTTGCGCATCGGACCCCCCGGCGGACCCCCACGCCGGTCACGCGGGCCACGGCGCGTCCCCGGCGGACCCCCACGCCGGTCACGCAGGCCATTCGTCGGCGGCCCCTGACCTCAGCCTCGCGCGCACCCTCGCAGAGTGCGGGGTTGCCGGGAATGCGTGTATGGCCCACTGCATTCGGCTGCTTTCTAGCGGCGACACGTCGATGGCCGATTGCGCCAAGTCGGTCACCGATATGTTGGCGATTTGCGGTGCGATGGAGCGGTTGGCGGTGACTGAATCGCCATTCAGAAAAGATTTGGCGGCTTTGTGCCTGCGCGTATGTGAAGCGTGCGCCGAGGTTTGCGCCAAGCACGCCGACCACCACGCCGAATGCAAGGGCTGCAAAGAAGCCTGTGAAGCCTCGGTGGCGGCACTCCGCGCGGCGTGAGCCGTTCGGTTGGGGGCGCGAGGGAACACGCCGCGCGATCGACGGGTTGACAGGGCGCAAGTGCCTGGCTTGTGTCCACAACGTAGCCCCTACGCGGGCCAACGCGGCGTCCAGGTGTTCGTCTGGGTTTGCACCCAGCGGGCTGCGCCGTGCTTCGGAGGTGCTTCATGCGCAAGGTTATTGCGATGGTCGTTTGTCTCGCGGTTCCGGGTGCTGCGTTGGCGGAAGACGCGACGCCTCCGACGTTGGACGAGATTCTGGCTGCGGCGACCGCCTCTCTCGCGCCAACCGAAGCTGCGCCGGTGGACGTCGTCGCGCAGGAAGCGCCGAAGGGCTTGCGCGCGCGAGTTGCCGCGTGGCGGGAAGCGCGCAAGGCCGATGTCGAAGTTTTGGACGAAAAAATCGAGCCATGACAAGCGGCTGACAAACTGCGGGGAACCGGGGGCGCAGGAGGTGGTCAGGTAGGGGTGCCACCCGAAATGCCCCCCGGGTGGAAAGAATCGTAGGCGATTGTGAAACGCAGCTTCCCGCGGCAGCTTGGTTTTTGTCTTGCTGCGGGTTCACTTGACAATCGCTATACGTTGTGTTGTTGTGAACAATCGGGGGCACGACGGCCCCCGATTGTTCGGGCGGTCGGGGAGGCTCGCGTATGCACACGTCCACCCATCAGCCCCAATCTGCCGCGCGTCGGCTCGTTGAAAACGGCCTGCTGGACACTCTTCTTCGCTCGCGGCCTGGCGAAGTCACCGTCCTCGATGACGCGCGTGCTTCGGCCGTTCTCCAGGTGGTGCTGCTGTGGGACGACGCCGTGGTCGATGTGCAGCACACCCGCGCTGGCCACGCGCCCTTGCGCGCCGGCAGCACCACCGGCCTTCGGTGGCGGTTTATGGGAATACCCGTCGCTTGGGTGCCGCGCACGTTTGCGCGCTTGGGGTGGTGCTTGGCGCCGCTCTTGTCGGAAGTGAGCGATGAAGCGCGGTGCGGGCTGTTTGTGCCGTCGGAGCTGCTGCCCGAGCCGTCGTTTTCGCTCGTGGTCAACGACGAAGGGGTGTCCGCGGTGCGGGTGCCGCCGTCGTGGTCGGTAGAAGTGGACGGGGATGGCAAGACGTGGACCGTCGAAGCGCTTTGCGCGGCAGGGCATGCGGCGTGGGAGGCCGACGGCGTGCTGCGGGTCGTGCCGACGGCGGCGATGCGCGTGGTCCTGGGGCGCGGGTCGGCGACGGTGGTGGTTTGGGCGGTTCCAGCGGCGCCGCCGGTGCCGGTCGATTGGCGGTCGCGCATCGACCCCGCGTCGGGCGGGATTGTCGGCGCTGCGCTGGCGGCCTTTCTGCTCGCAATCACGGTAGCGTGGACAAGCCCTGTGCAAGCCGACATGGTGGTGGTCGACGAACCCCACGACGGCGTGCGCTTGGTGTTTGCGCCCCCGCCTGTACCGGTGCCCGTCGAAGCGCCCAAAGAAGCGGCTGCGGGGCCGTCTGCTCCCGCTCGTGGTGTGGCCGGCAAGCGGCCCGGAGAGACGGCGAAGCGCGCGAGCGAAGGGGCCGCGCGTCCAGGCCTGCTTGGCGCGCTCGATGACAGCGCGCTGGCGGGCGTGCTGGGCCAAGCGTCTCTGAACGCCGACTTCCTGGGCGGCATCGGGTCGATGGTCGCGTCCAATGGTGTAGACCTCGGCGCGGGCGGCATCGGCGCGCGGGGAGGGCGCTTGGGCGACGGAGGCGGCCACGCAGACGGTGTGCCCGGCGGCGCCGGCGGGCGGGACCGGCGGGCAGGCCCCGGTGACGGTGGCATCGACCCCCTCGGCAAAGGCACGGGGCGCCTGCAACGCGCTGACTCCGACCCCATCATCCTCGGCGCGCTCGACAAAGCCCTCGTCGACGCTGTGATTCAGCGGCAGCGCAACCAGATTCGCTATTGCTACCAGAAGGCGCTGGTGCGCGACCCCGACCTCGGCGGAAAAGTGACCGTGCGGTTCGCGATTGGCGCGGACGGAAAGGTGTCTACGGCGACCATTCGCGGCTCCACCCTCGGCGCACCCGAAGTCGAGTCCTGCATCACGGAGCGCTTTTTGCGGTTCCAGTTCCCATCGCCCAAAGGTGGCGGCGTTGTCCTTGTGACCTACCCGTTCGTGTTCTCGCCCGGTTGATGGGCCACTATCGGGTCTGCGCGAGGCCGTTTCGCGGGCGTTGGGTCTGGTTTCAGGCTGTTTCGGTTCGATTTCGGCGGGTTTGGGTCTGATTTCGGGGCAATCCGCCCGAATTTCGGACCCCCATCGCCGCGCGCGAGGTTGCGGCTCCCGTCCCCTCTCCCCGTTCGTGTTCTCGCCCGGTGGATGGGCCACTATCGGGTCTGCGCGAGGCCGTTTCGCGGGCGTTGGGTCTGATTTCAGGTTGTTTCGGTTCGATTTCGGCGGGTTTGGGTCCGATTTCGGGGCAAT
>CAZCUX010000044.1:0-31098 GCA_964502005.1 uncultured Enterobacterales bacterium | reverse complement strand
GTCCTTAGCTGCGTTCAGATATTGTATTTGGGGTCTTTTCCGATAGGAATAGGCGCAGTGGCCTGCGCATTGCCGTCCTTGTCAACTTGGACCTCGAAGCGGATGGCGGGGACGAGGGCGTGTGGCAGCTGAAAGAGGGCTAGCCAGCGTTGCTGTTGGCGGTCGCAGGCGCGTTGATGCGTTGTTCTTCACTTGGGTTTTCCCGAAGTGCGGTTGGCCGCAAATCGAGTGGGATTTGGTAGGTCCCCTCTCCGACTTCTCGAAGGGTGCAAACAGGACTGCCATCCACCACAGTCCTTGTTTGGCCCGTGTGCCAGTTGCCTGGATTTTGCGCACCTCCGGAAGCATCTCTCCAACGTCGCGAGGTTCGATGTTGCGATGTCTTCTTGGTGCTGCGCCTGCGTTGGGAAGCACGCCACGACACCCACCTGGGCATGGAATGTCGGACTGTCGCGCGTATGTTTCGGGAGTGGGCTGACTCGCTCCAGTTGCGCGCGCTCTCTACGAGTCCGGCTATGCCGTTCACTTCGGTTTTCGGCAATGGCGCTTGGTCGGACGTCACCCCGCTTTCGCCGCGCCTTGGAGTGGATGACGCGTGGCACGCGGAGGCGGGCTTCGGCGCGGGAGGGTCCGTACCGCGCTGCGACGGCTGTTTCACTGACCCAGCATGCCGTGCATCATTGTGGTGTTGGCTTCAATTGGTTCAACGTACATTGAACATCTTGGTGAGGAGGACGTTTTGGGTGAACGCGCGTCACCGGCGCTGTTATCCAAACACTTCCGGGTCGTTCACGCCGAGGTCGGGTGTGCGCGGCTTCTGGTCTCGCCCGATAATCCAGCCGCCCTTTTGCCGACTCGTCAGTGTTTTGAGGCGCTCCCGGGCTGCGCCGTGCGAGATGCGTGCATCTGCGAGGTCGCGGAAGATTTTGCGCGCGGCGCGGCGCCGAAGAATGGCGTCGAAGGGGTCGAGTGCGCGCTCGAAGTGCAACAGCGCGCGGGTCCACAAGTTGTTTTGCCTGGTTTCGTTTCGCGCACGCACAAGCTCTTGCGCCCGCTGCGCTAGGCGCTGTTGCAGCTGTTGTGCCGACCGCCCAAGCTCGGGGTCATGCACGAGCGGCGCCAGTGCAGCGTGCACCGCGTCGCACACCGCGGCTGCGCGAATTGGCAGGGCTTCGAGGCGCGCGAGTGCTTCGATGCGTTGTGTTTGGTTGTCGCTCGCGAGTCCCGGTAGCGCGAGGTGCGCGTGCCGCCACCAGACCCATTGCCACGCGAAGTCGAGACCTGTCCCTTTGATGTTCTGGCAGCCAAACACCCGCATCTTGCTGCGGGGTGGCGCCACGCGCGCGATGGCTGCGATGACTTCGTCGCCGGTGGAGCTGGCGTCCGCGACGATGTGCACGTTGGCCAAGAACAACGCTACATACGCCGTTTTCGTTTCTTCGACTCCCGCTTGCGTGGCCCCGGTGGCCAGCAGCCATCGCCGTGTCGCTTCTTCGAGTGCCTCGCCCACGGCGTCGTTTTTGCATGCCTCGGCGACAGCGCGTGCCGCCAATCGGAGTGTTTGGGGGAGCTGCTCGCGGGTGGGTAGTCCGCGGGAGACGCTTTGTGTCGCTGCGAGCACGTCGAGAAAGCCCTGCAGGCTGTCTCCCGTGCATCGGTGTTCCGCCGCCAATGTCCGTGCAAGTGCGCCTGGGTCGAGGACCATCGCGCTCGCGAGAAAGCGTTTGCGCTCCTCCGCGCTCGCTTGGGGCGCCAGTGTTTGTGCGTGCTTTTCGAGCTCCTCTTGCACCCAGTTTCGCAATCCATTTAGGTTCGTTCCAATCAATACATGTCGATGTGCGCGCGTGTGCTGTACCAAAATTCGCGCGAACACTTGCGACCGCGCGACCCGGTCTTCCCGGTTGTTGACGACCGATACCTTCCAATGAAGCGGGTCGTTGTCGGTATCTTCGTTCATGCCCCCCGCATTCCAGCTATGCAAAAACGAAATGGTGTCGTTGGCCGACATGCCATTGATAAACGTTATGTGTCGGCCGTCGACAAGGAGCTCGGGATATACCACGAGCGCGCCCAAGTCGGGCACGACGTACTCTGCCATGAGCCCGATGGCCTCGGTTCGTGGTATGCCGAGCGCTTTTGCGACTTCCGCCGCCAGCGCGATGTTCGATGGGTGTTCTCGGTAGGGAAACCGTTCGAGGAGGTCGGCGGGAATCAGCTCTCGTTCATGCAAATGGGGCTGCTTGAGGGTGGTTGAGCGTCGTTGCGCCTCGCCTTCGATGAGGGGATACATCGGCTCTTCGGTGGTGAGCAGGCAAGCGTTGTCTGGGCAGAAGCTCGCAATCGTGCGCGCTACGTCGACGCCTGATGGTCCCATTACATCTTCGTGGTCTGCATAGGCGTTGGTGAGGGTCGAGAGGTCGTCTTGAATCCACCGATGCTGCAAAAGGTCCACATACGCGGGCCGTAGCGCCATACATTCCCACAGCAGCACCCGGTTTTCCAAACCGCTTGCGAGTCGCACTACATCGACCTGCTCCCATATCGTCGCTTTGTCGAATGGCCGAAACAAATAGAGGTCTTCGGTGCTGCGCCCGCGCGGCGTATGGAGCACCATCGCTTCGCAGCCGGTGGTCTTTGCTAAAGTAGGAATTCCGAGTCCAGTCATCAGTCCCATTTTGAGACGCTCAGTACCACTCTTGCCTCTTGTTCCCCATCCACCGATGACCAGTGGAATCGTTGCCCGGTCTTTGCGTAACTTGCGGAGTTGTACCATTGCTTGAATATAAAACACCGCTGCCAATACTGCGAGGGCACCCAATAGATGCCGTGTGGTGTTGGTCCCGAGTCCGAGCAGGTATGTCAAAACGTCGACGCCGTGTAGCTCTACGTCTCCGTGCTTGGCGGCCCGATGCTCGATGGAAATGCCAAGCTGCTGCAGCGCCGCTGTATATGCGTTTTGCGCATCTTCTTTGATTGCATCGAGGCTCTCGCGCCGGAGTCTGCTGTATTGTGCAAACGAGCGACTGAGTCGAACCCATGACCACGCGCGCGCTGCAATGCCTTGTGTGGCGCGCATTTGGGTGACGCCATGCGCGCTGACGAGGGTGACGTTGCCGCGTCGAAGCGTATCGAGCGCATCGTCCGGTAGCGGCACCGCAGGCATCCAGCTACCGTTTCTCGCGCTTCGTACGCGCTGTCCCGGAACTTCCGTTGGACTTGCTTCGTCCAATGTAGAGGGCGGGACGCGGATTGCGCCGAGGTCTTGGTTAACAATAGCGTGTCGTGCCCCTTGCCGCTTTGCGGGTGCGGGATTGCGGAGCTCATGTGCGATGCGCCAGATGCCGGTTGCGGGCTGGTCTCCGCGGCTCACCTTGACCCGTCCGTTTGTTTTGGGTTCGAGCCAGTACCCAAATCCATCGATGGCGGCAGGTACGAGCGCCTCTGCGAGCTCTTCGGCGGTTCCCCCTGCAGGAAGTGTCACGACAGTCTGCGCGCCTTCGGGAAGGCCGCGCAAGCGGTCGACAAGGTCCTGGTTGACGTTGCCGCGTGCCGTGCGCAGGGCCAGGGCCTCCAGCGCTGCGTTGCGTTCTGCGCCTTCGCCCTCGTCCGCAAGCTGGATGAGCCGAATGCGCACCGTCGGGGGGAGCGCGGTGTTTTGTCGGTGGAGTCGTTTGCACGCGGCGATGGCGTGCTTTCGCTCGAGTGGACCTCCATTGAGCGACGTCGCCAATAGCGGATACAGTGTAGACGGCCCTTCAGCGAGGCTTCCAGCGATCCATGCTCGCACAGTAGGCGCGGTCTCTTTGTCTTGGATGACTTCCAATGCACGATAAGCACCGCGCGCGATGAGGCAAGTCGCAAGGGTAAACTTCACAAGCTCGCTGTCGTCTGTGGCGGCGGCTTCGCGGATGCTCTCGGGTTCAACCGCCTCGTTTTGTGCGAGCAACTCGACGCAGCGTGCGCGCACCAGCCGGTCGTCCGTGTGTTGTGTTCGCTTCCGATAGAGTTCGAGGAGCCATGTTTGCCCGTCTTCCCTTGCCCAAACGATGTCTAGCGCATCGCGGGAGACCCACGGGTCTTCGCTGTGCGCGAGTGCGTCCAGCGTGGCCAAGATGCCGTTGTCGATGGGGATGTTGCGTCGCTTTGCTGCGTGGCCGGCCTCGACCAGCACTTGTGTTGCGGCGCGCCGTGTTGCTCGTCGGCGGCTGGTGCGCGCCATCTCGGGCAACGTAGCGAAAATCCCCGCTGCGCGCAGCGTTGCGAGCGTGTCATCGTGTTGCCGCAACAGTCCGCGCATCGCCTCACAGATGACTTCGAGGCGCGTTTCTTTTTGGTCGATAAGTTTATCTTCTCGTTCCAATAGACAGTCGAGGTCAATCTGCCCTTTTTGGAGCGCCCACTCGTCTTTTATGCGACGCCATCGGTCTTCTACGGTGACGCGCAAGTGCCGCGCGAGCAGCACTACGCCCTCTTCTTGTGTCGCACGGGTAACGGAATAGCGTAGCACTTCCGCCCGGTCCGCCAACCGTCTTGCTGTCGCGAGGTCGGTAAACATAGCGCGGGCTAGCGTTTCCGCGATGGTCTCCGGCACGTTGGTATAGAGACGTTCTCCTAGCTCGTCCAGCTCTTGTGCTCGCACGCGCGCCGTAAGCGGTCGCACGAGGGCCTGGAGGACCATTCCGCCTTTGGTGCGGAGGCGTGCTTGGCCTCCTTCGCGCAGTCCGACGAGTACGTCGGGTGGGTCGTTGGGGTTCATGCCCCCTCCATCTCGGTGCGAAAGAGCTCGCGATAAGGCGCGAGGTCGCGCAGTCCACGTCCATCCGACCGCAAGTAGCGAAGACCAATCCACGCTTCGTATCCGCCCATTCGGGGCTGCCAGTCGGCCTCGGTCCATGCGCGAAGGTGCGCGTCTGGCGTGCTGTGCAGCACCTGTTGCAGCCGCAGGTTGAGGCGTGGGTTGAGGTTGGTCTCTGCGCGGTCTTCATCGGCCAGCCGCAGGTCGAGGGCGGCTTGGGCCGAAAGCTGGGTCGCTGTGCCGAACCACCGGTCGAAGCCAAGCTGGCTGGTCAGGCGGTCGATGCTTGGTCCCGTATTGCTGCGAATCCGAAAGCCAGCATCAATACGGCTTTCGCGTGCAGGTGTATACATCCACGTCAGCCCAGCCTCGCTATAGAGCGGGTGGCTGTCGCGGTATTCCGTCCACACGGCGGGGTCGGCGACGACAATCGGTGGCGCGGATTGAAGAAGCGCATCGACGCGTGCGTCCAATCGAATGGTGCTTTCTGCGTTCCATGTTCGGTCCATCACACCAAACCACACGAGGCCGGTGCTTCGTACGTTTTGGTTGGCAATGTCGCGTCCCATTCGCCCGGTCCACCGCCCGCCGGTCCAACCTGTTTCGCCCTTTCGCCCCATTTCGAGCACGAAGCCGCCCGCTTCGTTGGGACCGTGCACCCATGCGCCTGCTTGCTGCCACCAGCGGTCTTGTCGCTTGTGCCAGTCGAAGGACAGCGCGGCCACGGGCCATGGCTCCGTGGGGCTCCATACTTGGTCGCGACCGGCGTTTGCGGCGAGCTCCCAGGTTCCGCCGCTGCCGGGCAAATGTCCCCAGTCTTCGGGCATGCGTGTGTGCGCGCCGAGCTCTTGGGCCGTTGAGAGGAGCAGTTTGTCGACCCTTGCGTGATAAACGGCGTCGTCGAGGAGCTCGTCTTCGCTTGCGTTGTCGTCCTGGCGCTTCCATACCGCCGTTCGTACCCACACCCGCCCGCTTCCCGCGATTTCAATGCGGGTAGGGCCTTGGTTTTCGGGCAATAGGAGGTCGGGAGGCGCGCCGGCCAAGACGCGGGTGTTGGGCGGCAGGGTTACCGGTCCCAGGGGCGCGAAGGTGGGGTCCAGCGGCGTTGCGTGTACGACAAGGGGCTCGTTGTCGAGTGACTGGAACCGGAGTGCGGCGGGGGCTGCGACCACAAAGACGATGGGCTGTTGCGCGCTTGCGCGGAGCACTTGCCGTTCTGTGGTGGGTGTGACGGTGTTGCCGTCGACCATGAGCCGTATCGACGCGGTGTGTTGCTCGCCCGGTCCTTTGATGTCGAGTGCGGCCGTTTCGCGCGCGAGCGGGTAGCGCAGAGGTGCGCCGACGGGCACCATTAGCTCGCTTTCTTGCCCATCTATCGTCAATCGAAAGGTGCAGGGGCGCTCGATACTCGCATCATCGCGGCACGCGAGGTCAAGCGCGGCGTCTTCGTGGGTCGGCAGCTGAATAGATGCCGCCGCATTGCCCCGCAAGCGCAGCGCATCGTCGGCGGGCCACGGCCAGGCCCACAGCGCGCGTCTCGCTTGTGCCGCGAGCGTCGTGCCGTGGTCGAGGGGTGGCGTGAGGATGGCTTGGTCGATGCCCGCGCTTTCTTCGGCGAAGCGCACGTCGTCCCAGTCGAGCTGCGCCAGGAGGCGCGCCCGCGTGAGCTCCCCGTCGAGTCCTGCGCGCTGTGCGGCGGCGAGGGCGAGGTAGCGCGCGTGGTCGCGTTCGGCTCCCGACCGGTCGCTTGTGGTGGCCGCTTCTTCCCACGCCATCGCGACTTCGCGCCACAATGCGGTGTTGTTGGGATACTTGGTGGCGGCGAGCTCTTGTAGCTCCGCTGCTGTGGCGCCCGGCGCTGCGCCAAGCGCCGCTGTGGTCGCGAGGCGGCCGATGGGGCCTGGGGTCGGTGCGTCTGGCAGGGACTCGATGAGCCAGCGTTCGAGGCGCTGTACTTCGACGGGGGCGACGCTGTCGAGCATTCGCAGGGCATCGAGCTCGGTGCGCGCCATTCCCGGTAGTCCGAGGCATCCGAGCACGCGTGCGCACTCCCACCGCGCAGCAACGTCCCCTGCGTGGACCTTTTGGCTGAACGCTTCGAGGCGCGCGAGGCTCGCGTCGGTACATTCGACGGGACGCGGGTGCGGGTCGAGGATGTCGGTGCGGCTGATGCGCATCGCGAGGCTCGCGACGCCGCTGCCTTGAAACCACACGGAGGTTGCTTCGGCGGGTGCGACCAATCCGCCGGGTACGACGTCGCGGATGGTGCCGTCGTCAAAAATCGCGCGCGTGAGTGTGCCGCCTTCTTGCACGTCGGGGCGCAGGTCGACGGGAACGCCCGCGCCGGGCAGCTTCCATTGTGCTGGCAGTGTTCCGCCGGTGCTCTCAAATACGAGTGTCGGCCCGTTGACCAGTTCGGGGTCGAGCAGCAACAGCGTGCCGGTTTCGACGGAAACGGTCGCGGTTCCAGCCCGCACGGCGACATCGTAGCGTCCAGCGGGGCCCTGAAAGGGGGTCCGCTTGCCTTCGGTGTCTTGGAGCGAAAACGAGCAGTCATCCGTACAGCGCAGCCGCAGCACCGTTGGGCGGCCCAAGGGGCCTTCGGGGACTGTCAACGTATAGGCCTCTCCGGGCGCTACTTTGGCCCGTGGAATGCCCGGCGGATTGGCGCGCCAGGTGTCGACCGTGGGCCCTTCTGGGTCTATCGAACGGATGCTTGTGGCTTGGCGCAAATGGGCGGTATATTCGCGTCCTTCGACGGGTGACGGGGGCGCGAAGGGAAGCTGCTGGTTCCATACCGCCGCACCGATGGGGCGCTCGCTGCTCTTTGCGTCTAGCCAGAGCGCAAGCTGCGCGGGCTCCAAGGCGGTGCCGTGTTGTCTTGCTTCGATTGCTTGCGCGTTCGAAAGCTCTGCGCCTCGTTCGAGCAGCGAATGTGCGAGCAGCGCTGTGGTTCCGTTTGCGGCGTCATGGGGCAATCGCAGGTCGACGGACGCGAGGTCGGCGCCCAACGTGAGCAAGCGCGCCCGCGCGAGGGTTCCGACCGGTCCTTCTTGGTCGGCCAAGCGCCGAAATCCGGCCTCTGCGGCCGTCCATTGACCCGTCAAGTAGGCCCATTCGGCGGCGTCGAGGGTTCCTCGCGCTTGGGAACGAAAGGACGGCCACGCCGTCGAGGGGCGCATGTGCCGTTGCTCGATGGTGAGCGTCGCTGGGCTTCCCGCGAAGGTGCTGCGCAGAACGTGGCTTCCGGGGGGCACAAACACGATGTGTCCGCGCGCGGCGCCGCTCGTGGTGCGCAAAGGTACTGTCCGTTGGGTTGCGCCGTCGAGGTTCCAGGTGAGGGTGCCTTGGTGGGCGCGCGCTTCGGTGGTCCAGTCGACGCGGATGCGCACGCGTGCGGGGCCTTCGACGTTCCATGTCGTGGGCTGCGTAGGGTCGGGTGGGACTTCGATGACCGGCGCAAACGCAGCCGGGGTGACGGGGCGGTGGAGCGCGAGGTCGTGGAGCAATCCGAGCGCTTGTACCTGCGGTTTCATCCCCGCTTCTTGCCGGGCGACCATTTCGCGTCGAATGGCCTCGGCGCCGGCAATGGCGGTGGGGGGCGGCGTCTGCTTTCGGATGGCGGCCAAGGCGGTCCGTTCCCATTGGTCCCACGCGGCGTCTTGTTTGCGCGCGACTTGGCGCCAGATCCAAACGTCTGCGGCGTCGATTCCTTCGAAACGAATCCGCCGTTGCGCTGATGCGGCGGGGAGGACCCAGCTCTCTTCAAGTCCGAATGCGTCGATGAGAATGCCTTGTTCATCGACAATCCGGGGGATGACTCCATCTTGCAGGACCTTGAATCGGAGGGCGCGTCCGGCGGGCACCACGAGGAAACCGTCTGCGTCTTGGAGCGCGGGAAGGGGCGTCGGCAGGCCCCACTGGGGCATCGGTTGTCTGCTGCGGTGGAGGTCTGTCGCGGTGGCGGTGAGGGCGCGCCACAGGGCTGCGCGGTTGTCTGCGCTTTCCGCGAGCGTGCGCCGCTCGTTGGGGTCGAGCTCGAGGAGCAAGACGTGGGTGCGCCCCGCCAAGAGGCGCGCTTGGGTGTTGGTGACGCCGGCCAAGCCGTTTTCGGCCCCTCCCTCTTGAATATTTCGGCCCGGGAGCGCGTCTTGGAGCGCCTGCTGCATGGTCGCAAATTGCGTGGGTGTCCACCATGAACGGCCGCCGCTCACATAGATGTTGGCGGTGCGGTCGCTGCGCGCGGCAAAGCCGTGGATTTGCACCACGAGCAGTTGGGGGGAGCCGCGCACGAGGCCGTCGGTGGCGGCGTTGAAGGCATGCATCGGGACATGCGCTGCGTCGGCTTCGGGGGCGACGTATCGCTGGGCGCTGGCGAACAGCACCGCGCGAATGGGTTGCTCATCGAACATATCGCTGACAATCGCGCCCGTTTTCTGGTCAAAAAACGGATGCGGTGCTTGCAGCAACACTTCGTGGTCCAACGGGCCCAAGCGAACGCCAAGGACGCCCCCTCCGCGGCTTTTTCCGTCGGTGAGCCAAACGCGGCCGTCTCCCAGCGTCGCCGTGTAGCCTGCAGCGGCGGCGCGCGCTTCGAGGTCTGGCGGTGCTTGGCCTTGGGGCGCAAGGCGCATGATATCGGCACAAAGTTCGGACAGTGCAGCGTTTTCGTCGATTGTTGGCAACGCAAACGAAGCATCTGCCCGCACGGCTTGAACGCGCTCCAGGGCGGTCGGTCCCGCCAGCGCGATGGCGCTCCAAAACAAAGGCAACACGGGCATCATGGCGTTGCCTCTGGCGTGTCTGCGCCCCACAAGCGCACAGTTTCGGTGGACGGGGAGGACCACGTCGCGAGCGCGCGCAAGTAGACGGGACCGCGGGTGTTTGCGACGGAGAGGTGCAGCCGTGCGCCATAGGGCAGGTTTTCAGGCAGGCGCAGGGTGACGGGCATCGACTGGTCGAGCACGCGCGCGCCTTGGGACACGAGCCAGCCTTTGTTGGTCGAAGGGCGCAGTGCCTCTTCTCCTTGCAACGGAACCCCTGTGGCGTCGAATCCATCCGGCACTTCGAGCGTCCATTGGAGACGTGCGACATCCGATGCGCCGAGTACGACCACCCGCACGCGCGCGGGTCCCGCTGCGAGCGGCGCGACCGACAAGGTTTGTCCCGGCTGGACTTGGCGCACTTTTCGGGTGTTCCATAGCGGCCAGCCGCCCTCGCTTCGGGCGAGCAAAAACTCGTCGCGTGCCAGTGGGGAACCCGCGGGTACATCTACGGACACATCCTGCCGGCCGGGTGGCAGGTTGTGGACAAGCAGGCTGCCGGTTGTCGTGCGTAGGGTTTGGGGGTATTCCTCGCCGGCGACGCGCAGCACCAGTGGCTCTTGGAGGCGCTCGGGCGACAGGACGTAGTCCATCGTGAGCCGTCCCGATGCGGGAATGTCGACGACAGCGCGCCGGGTGCCAATGCGGACGCGACTGCCTGCGTTGGCGCGTCCATCTGGGTCGGCCTCGGCCACCATCTCCAGGGGAAAGCGCTCGGTATTGCTGTTTCCGTAGAAGGTGAGGGGCAAATAGGACCACTTGGCGGGGCCGTCGTTGTCTTCCCCTTCGGGTTCGGCGTCGAGGGGCTCCAGGCGAACCTGGAGGTCCAGCCGGGGCAAGCGGTGTGCCAACAACAGCGCTTCTGCATCCTGTGGCGCGCGCACCTCCCATTCGCTGCGGAGCAATGGCACAAAGCGTCGCCGCGCTTCGGAGGTGGTGGTGCGGTCGTAGCCGTCCCAGGGGATGTCGTGAATGCCCTCTAGACCCTTTTTGACCTTCACGAGCACGTCCACCGGCGCGGTCGCGGTAATGTCGAGCGTGGTGGTCGCGAGGGGCGGGGAATAGAACGCGTCGATGGGCAACGACGCCGCTGCGGTTGCGGGCGTGTCGCGCTGGGTATAGCGCTCGTAGATAGAAGGCTGGACCAGGAGGCTCTGGGTCCAGGTGTCGAGGGCCGCACCCGCAGCATCGCGCGCGGTGACGTTCACGGTAGGACCGGGGATTTCGGGGGGCGCGAGCGCCGACAAGCCGGGCAAGTCGGGCGCCAGTGGCACGACGAAGCGAAACCGAACCGTCTCGGTGCTCCCGTCGAGCGCGT
The DNA here is from genome assembly GCA_964502005.1 of uncultured Enterobacterales bacterium. GTDB lineage: Bacteria > Myxococcota_A > UBA796 > UBA796 > UBA2385 > CAJWOS01. The sequence continues at coordinate 20,162 of CAZCUX010000044.1, read as the reverse complement.
AGCGTAAGGGCGTTTCCTCCGGCAGCGCGCGTGCCAACGTCTCATTGCGCACGTCGGGGGACACCCACTGGCGCTGGTCTTCGATGGGGGACCGCGGAGGGTCTCCCCACGCGCGGTCGAGGGAACCGCCTTCGGTCCACGCGACGAGCCCGAGGGGGGCGGCCGCGTCGGGGGGCAAGCCGATGTGGACCGAGCGCACACCGGGACCGGCGGCGAGCGCGGGGTCCCATGTGTCTCGTACCCATTGCTCTGTCTTGCCGTCGCCACGCACGACTTGAATGCGCATGGGCATGGGGTCGACGGCCTGTCCGTCGCTGTCTTTCCACGCGAGGTAGAGGCGGGTCTCCCCTTCGAGGTTGTACACCGCAGCCCCGCCTGGCGGAATCCGCACGCCTGTGGGGGACGCATCCCGCCAGGGTGTGCGCGCAAACGTGGTGTGGACCTCGGTGGTGGGAATGGGGTCGCCGGCGTCGAGTGCGGCCAACCGGGCCCACCGCTCGGCGACGAGGTTGAGGCGCCAGTCTTCGGGGAGGTCGAGCCAGTCGCGGGCGCTGTATTGGGACAGCACCCGGTTGGCGGCCTCGGTGCGGGTGGTATTGGCGAGGCGCGCTTGTACGGCGCTGTTTCTCTCGGAGGTTGCGTAGGCGACCAGCAGCACGGAGTCTTCGGGGTTTTCGTCACAGCGCCGAACGAGGAGGGTGTCGTCAGAGCGCACGCCGTCAGGGAGCACCAATACGGTCTGCCGGTCGTCCGAAACGAGCGTGGGCGCGTCGGGAATCCAGGCGGCCGGGAGGCGGGGCAGCTCGGGGAGCACACCGGTGCTGCGGCGCGTACTGAGCCACCGGGTCCAGGTGGCGCGGGTGCTGCCATCGGCGGCCTGGAGCGCGGCCTGGAGGCAATACGGCGTCGTGATGCGGGGGTCGGGCGCCCATTCCGTCGCGAGGGTGCGCCATGTCACGAGGCGGACCGCGCCTGAATCGCCATTCATTTGGAAGCGCAAGGGGTTGTCGCGGGAAACGGAGTACGTCAAAAGCCGCGTAGGATGGACACGAAGCTCGGGGTGGGCTTGTCCGTGGCGGATGAGCACGCCCAGCCCCAACGCCAAGGCAGACCAACCAAACACGAATTGGAGGACCTGCTTCATGCGCCGTCCTCCCAGGCGACGGGGATAGGCCGGCTCTCAAAGAGCACTTGGTCGAGGGCCGGTGCGCCGCCGAGCACCGTCTCGCCGGCGCGGAAGGGCAGCAACATTCCCGTGCAGCGTCCGTCCGCACATTGGGCAGCGCGCAGCCAGCGGCAGCCAAGCTCCGGGGTACACAACAGCTCGGTCCAGTGCCCTATCGCGCGTGCTTGCCAGCGCACATCGGCGAGGTCGACGGCGCGCCCGCGGGTGACCAGCGACCGGTGTGCGGCGCGCAGAGCGTCGGGAAGGGGCGTGGATTCGGTTTGCACCATGGCCACTACATCGGACAACGGCAGCGTAGAATGCGGCAGTTCTGCTTGCCGAACGACCGCTTCGAAGGGGTGACCGGGAGTTCGCACCGACGAGAAGCTGTCCCGCAGGCGGGTGCTGGCATGAACCGTAATGTGTTGGTCGGTGCCGGTTGCGGCGCGCGTGAGAGGCCGCGCGAGCGTGTTGGCGTCGGTGAACGAGATGAGCGCGGCGCTGCCGTCGTAGGGGATGCTCGGGTGTCCTGCGGCCTTCAAGAGCTGCGCAAGAGCGATAGCGAGGGCGGGCATCGGCTCGTCTTCTCGCTGGACCCGGCCGGTGTGCAGCACGACCTCGACACCGGGGTCCGTGACATCCCGCATTCCGCGAATGGTGGCCGCGCCGATGGTGCCGTGTCGTCGCGTGATGTGTTCGACCAGCCGCTCGAGTGCGAGGTGTGCGGGGCGATGCTCCATCGACGGTCCAATAGGATGGTGGGGCAAGTGGTCCACCACAACCGCGGCGGCGTGCAGGCTTGTGGCGAGCGTTTCGGCGGTCGCGGCAGAGCCGGGTTCGAGCCCTTCATCGGGGACCGTTAGCACCAATGGCTTGCCGGTGCGGTCGAGGGATGCGCGCCAAAATGGACCGCGAAGTATCGTGTTCTCTCCTTTGGAAACAAGCACCAATCCGAGATTTGCGGCAGCGCGTGCGGCGGCTTGCTGTGCGTTCTCAGAGCCGGTATCATACCACGCCATCCAGGGGTCCAGGACCAGGGTGGTCATCGCGTGTTCGAGCTGCGCGACGTTTGCTTGGTTGTCTTTTGCCTCGATGAGCGGCACTTGCGTCCAGCTTTCCCAGTCATTTTCTGTGGGACCGAACAGCAAGGCCGACGCTTGAATGCGGGAGGGCAGGTTGAGCTGCATCACCAGCTCATAAGGGTTTGGCGACAAGCTACCTTCGGGCGGGGGCTCGGCTTCGATTGCGACATCGCCGAACGCATCGCCGATTTCCCGCAACGTGAGCGACGGGGTCAGGGTGTGCCGGAATCGAAGGCGCGATGGCTGGTCGACGGCCTCGACGTGCCACAACGTGACGCCCAAGCGGACCAGTGCATCTTGGGCTTGTGCGCAAACGTCGTCGGCTTCGAGGCACAAGAGCACGCCGCGGGTGTCGCCGAGGGTGGCGAGCGTCCATGCGGCTTGCGGTACCATGGGCGCGTTTTGGATGGCCACCACCACGGCGTTTACGCTGTACTGGAACCGGGCGTGGAGCGCGCCTTTGGAGCCGGTGAAGCTGGTGGTCTCGCCATTGTGGGCCGTGAGCCAGATTCCCGCCGACGCGGGTGGCAAGTCGCCGTTTTGGTGAACCTTGCTCACAAAGAGCGGAAGGCCTGCGGGTACGGCGGTTCCGGTGGGCGCCGACTCTGCTTCTGCTTCGTGCGTCCCCATCCCGAGCCAAAGCCCAAGGCCCAACGCGGAGCCCGCCGCGAATCCCACGAGGCTCGTGGTCGCGACAGGAACCAAAACCCGCAGTATTTCGCGGTGTTGGTGCATGCGCACGGCCATGAGCGTGGGCAAGAGGTAGCCGAAGCCTTGGAGGTCGAGCGCCGACAAAACGAAGCCCGAAGACTCCCAGGGTGTCCACGCGATGACGGTGCGCAGGAGGTAGTCGAGGACAAAGCCCACCATGAGCGTGCGGCCACCTGCAAGATTCCACCGTCGGATGACGGGAAGGCGCACCGTGCCGCGCAAGAGCATCGCGACCATGACGGACTCGCACAGCGTCACGAGGAGTTTGGACGGTTCGAGCCAAATGAGCGTGAGCAAGCCGGGGACGATGATGCCGCCCATGTCCCAACCCCAATGGAGGTTGGCGGCGGCGGCCAAGGTTGCGCCGACCAGCACCAGCAAGTGGGCCTTGGCGCTGCCTTCAAAGTCGAGGGCGAGGTCTTCGTAGGTGAGCTGGAAGCTCGACAAGCTGACGTTTGTATAAGGCAGCAGCACATATTCGAGCAGCGCCCAGGTCAAAAGGACCGGGAGGCCAAGGCGGGGAATGCCCACCGAGAGGCCGGTTCGCCACAAGGTGTTGGCCAACAACGGGACCAGCACCAGTCCAATCGCGTTCAAGTCGCCAAAGTCGGGGATGCCGGTCCACTGGCTCAGAAGGTCGAGTAGACCGCCATCTGCTTCGAGGGCCAAGCGAACGGCCGCGGCGACCATGACGATGTGGTAGAAGCGCTCGCGTCCAAAAAAGGGTGTCCACGGCCAAAAGCGCGGCACATTGTCCGAGAGCACCCGCACGATGAGCGTCGTCAACACGGCTTCGACGAACACGAGGGCGCCGGCGGTGGGTTGAATCACGAGGATGCTGGCGAGGTAGCCGGGCACGACGAGGCCGGTCAGTCCCCAGCCAAGTGTTTCCTGCAAAATCCATACCAATATCACGCCGATGAGAACTGGCGTGACGATGCTCGAGTCCATCGAGCTTGTGGGCAGCAAGTCGAGCACGATTTAGGCCTCGCTCGGTACCGACGGCGTGGTCATCGGTCTCATTTCCGCTTGCAGCAACACGCCCGCCGGGCCTTCCGACGAAAACAGCGGGCTGAGGCGCAGGTGGTGGGATGCTTGCTTGCACGGCAACGTGAGGGTCTGCGGGGCTTGTTGGACTTGTCCGAGGGCCTGTTTGACGGCGTCTTCGTCGACGAGCAGCTCGCGCAGCACGCTGACCAACGGCGACTCTTTGGTCTGGCCCAGGCAAGCGCGGAGGGGCCGGTTGCCGGCCACGAGGTCGCCGCAGCGGTCGAAGATGCCAATCGGGAGCTCGCCACCCGACAAGAGCGCCTGCCACGCTGTGACCGTCTTGACGGTGTGCAATACGCCGCGCCGAAGCACGTTGAGACGCACGTTGACGGGGTCTTGGGTGCCGTTGTCTTCGATGCCGTATTGCCAGGCCGCCCGCCGTGCCGCGACGCGCGCGAGGTCGACGGCGCCGGTGGGGAGGGCGCTCGGATGTTGCAGCACGAGCGCGCCCATCAGGCGCCCTTGTTCGTAGATAGGCTCTTCGTGACGCAAGGGGGTGCCCACAGCGTTTGCGGGCAGGCGTTCGAGGGGGGACGCGCCGAGGTCGGGCCCTGCATACGAGAGGCGCTGGGGGGCCTCTCCGGCCTTGCCGCGAAATACCGCGACGGACACACCCGGAAAGCTCATCGAGAGCAGGGTGGGAAGACCCTCGATGGGGCCCACGTTCTCGTCGGTCCAGCGGTAGAGTCCCCCAATGCGCAACGACAGGCCATCGAGCACCTCCATCGTGCGGTTGCTGGCGGTGAGAAGACGAATAGGGCCTGGCAAGGCTGCGGCCAGGAGCATTCCGCCAACGGGAACATCGACGCCGAGGGAGCGCAGGCCGACCGCCACGAGGAGCACCGCGAGCGATACACCAAGGGTCCACGCCCAGGCGCGGGTCGGGTTGACGCGGTTGGCTTGCTGGGTGAGCAGCAGCGCCATCAGGCCGGTGAGGGTGGATGCGAGCCAGAGGGGCAGCGTGTGCAGCCAAATGCTCGCGCTGGTGGAGCCTTGTGCAATCGCGAGCGCGACGCCACGGTCGACGGGCTGCCGCTGTCCTGGAAGCAGCACCGCGCGCCCCAAGCCTTCGGTGGCGTAGACGAGCACAACGTCCATGCCGGTCAAGGGCTGGTGGATGCCGAGGTCGCGGAGCTGGCTCTCGTGCATTCGCCGCAATGACGGAAGTGCCTCGGGCACCCGCAAGCGGCGGCCGTCCGCAGCGCGAATGCGGCCATCGGCGCCGGCTTCGAGGCCCACGGCTTCGCTGGGCGCGTCGCCGAGGAGGCTGTGGCCGGGAGGAAGCGCCATCTGCACCGTGCGGGCGCCGGCTTGCCGCGCGTATTCCGTTGCGGCGGAGGGGGCTTCGTCGATGGTGACCACCATCACGGGGAGCTGGGGACGCGCAGAGAAGCGGGCGACAGTGTCATGCAAAAAATATGCCGGACCCGCCAAGCCCGCCGTGGCGGCTGCCGTAACGACGCCCATTGCCGCGCCCAGCCACGGCCAGCGGCGGTTCATGGCGCGCTCCACGACAATACGTCGACGGTGAAGGGGCCGTAGCCTCCGCGAAGGTAGTCGGCGCGCTCCCAGCTCCCGGTGCCGACCGCCGCGCTGCGCCACTCAATCAGCTCAAGGTTGTCGAATCGGAGCACGCTCGACCGTCGTTCGGTTTGGCGTGCGGACACATAAACGAGCGCGAAATTGGCGCGCAGGCCATTGGCATCGGAGAGGCGCGCGGTGGGCAGTTCAAGGTCCACGGTGGTCCATTCTTCGTCGGGAAGCGGGAAGGGCAAGGCGATTTCGTCGATGAACGTGGAGATGGGGGCGGCAGACGGGTCGGAGTCGTCGAAGTTGTAGAGGGCGACCCGCACGAGGCCGATGTCGGTCTCTCCCGCGCCCCATGCGCGCAGGTGAATGGAGTACCGGGCGTCGCCGTCCAAGGGGGTTTGGTCGGCGGCGTAGACGCGGTGGGCCGGAATCGGGGCCCGTGCCCACATGCGCGCCGTGGTGCGCTCTTTGTCGGGGCGTCCCACGAGTTCGAGGGACGCGAGGCCGCGGTCGGCGTCGTCGCGGGTCAGGTGGGCGTCGTCGCTGTAGGTCTTCCAGCCCACCAGCTCGTCGCCAATGCCGTCCGTGTCTTCGTCCTCAAAGTGACCGAGACCGAGCAGCGCGCGCCCTACTTCGAGGCCTTCGCCGCCCGGCAGTGGGCGCTGGAGCAGCCAGCCGGTTGGGAGGGAGGTGGGCGTAGAGCCCGCGAGGCGCACCGTGCGTTCGACCGGCGTTGTCGGATTGTCGACGAACCGCAGTGTGTTGTATTCCCAAATCGCCTGTTGGGGCGCGCGGGCGGCATCGGCCTCCCACTGCGGAAATACGCGGCCTTCGTCGGTGCGAATGGACGTCCAACCTTGTTGGCTGCGCTCCCACATTTGGTGCAGCAAGCGGTCGCCCAAATCGCCAGTTACCGGTGCGGGGATGTAGTTGTCAATCCAGACTGGCAGCATACGTACTTGGTCGATGGTGCCGTCTTCTTGGACCACTACGCGCAAGATGCCGCTCCCAAATGTGCTGAGGAAGTCTTGGTCAAACACGAGGTTGCCGAGGCTGAACACGACCGGCACCCCGTCCACCCATTCGATTCCTTGCAGAACATGGGGGTGGTGCATCACGACGAGGTCCGCGCCTGCTGCGACGGCATCTTTCGCGGCCTGCCGTGCGGCGTCGGCGGGGGCTTCGGCGAACTGGAAGCCCATGTGCAGTTGCACGACAACAAAGTCGACCTCGGACGCGAGCGCGGCGATGTCGGCGGGGCTTTGGTCGGCGGACCAGCGCGCGGCGCCTCCATGCCCGCGGCGTGCCACCCAGTCTTGCAGCTCCGGGTAGACCGCGCGGGCGGACATCCAGAGGCTCTGCTGGTCGCTGGCCGAGAGGTCGCGTTCGAGGCGGGTGAGCAGCTTCCACGCGCTGCCGATGCGCCGCGCCTCGACGGGAATCGACGCGGAGCCGTCGGCGGACTGCCACCCCCAGTCGCGCGACGTCCACAAAGCGGCGGTCGCTGGGTCGATGGGCTCCGGGAGAATGTCGTCGTCTTGCGGGTATTGGTCGTTGACCCAGTCGCCGTCTACGCTCGTGCGGGCCACGACGCCCACCTTGAAGCCGTCTACCTCTACTATCAGAGGCATCTCCGCCACCGCCGCGGAGGCGCCAGCCCCCGCCGCGGGCAATCCGCCTGCCGCCAAGGCGTCGCGTGTGCTCGTGATGCCGGCTTCTTCCCAGTCGTACAAGTGGTTGTTCGCCAGCGTGACGGCGTCGACACCCAAAGCCTCAAGCGCGTCAACCGTCTCGACGGGCGATTGGAGGAGCCATCGTTTCGCGGGATACGCGGCGTCGGCGTCGGCGTCGCCCAGAACCGTCTCTAAGTTGACCATCGACAGGTCGGCGGCGGCGAAGGCCTCCGCCAGCGGCCCCATGACCGCCCGCGCGTCGGCGCGAAGGTGTCCCTTTCGCAGCAATGGCGCACCTTCAGACGGCTCCAGGTACCGGCGCCCAAGCATCACGTCGCCGCCAAAGTGCAGCACGCGGCGGTCGTTTCGGGCCATTACCGTCACAGCGAGTGGATTTTCGGCGTCGTCGCGGCCCACAGGGACCGGCTCGACGATACGACCGGGGCCCCCCACGAGGGCCAGCACGGGGCGGGTCAAGCCTTCCAAGCGGACGGCGCCATCGCGGTTTGCGTCGAAGCGCACGCCGTCGATGCGCGCCCAGCCATCGGCCAAAGGCGCGCCTGCGTCGTCCTGCAGGTTGAGGGTGACAGCAAAGGTATCGGGACCGCACGCCACCCCGAGGGCAGCCACGGCCCACAGCCAGATGGGGTGGACCAGTTTCACGAAGACGCGCCTGTGGAGGGGAGGTCAGCCGTACAAGGCAGTGAGTGGCTCGACCCCGTACTCGGCGACATCTTCAACGACGCCCAGGTCGGTCAACAGAGCGCGGAACAGGTGCTCGGGACGAATGGTCTCGCCGGAATCGCTGGGCGAGCCCGTGCGGAGGTCGGTGGGGGTGGGGGCCATGCCCACATCGCTCGACGTGCCGATGACCCGGCCACCGCGAATGCCTCCACCCGCGAGAACGGCGGCATTGTGGAGGTAATGGTCGCGTCCGCCGCTGCTGTTGAGCAAGGGCGACCGGCCAAACTCGGAGAAGCCGATGATGGTGGTGCGGTCGAGCCACGAGCCGCCCGATGGGTGCTCTCGGCTGTCCAAGTCGTCCATGATAGCGGCCATGAGGTTGAAGCCGCCTTCGATGCGGGGCGCGTGCTCCGATGCCCATTCTGGACCGTGGCTGTCGAGGTTCTCGGCCACCACAATGCTCACGCACCGACTAATCCCCGAAGTGATGGCGGTGACGGCGGCGGCGGCTTGGGCGGCGCCGGAGTCCAGCTCCTCGGGGTCGATGCCGTAGAGGTCGCGGAGGGCCTCCATCTCGGGCGTTTCGGCGGCAAAGTCGAAGCGGTGGCCGAGGCCTTGGGCCACCAGCGCCCGCGATGCATCCCGGAATGCGAGGGCGTCTTGGTGAAACGGCGCGCGCAAGGTGGAGCAGGCCGCTTGGTCTTCGATAAAGCGGTCCACCAAGTCCTGAATGTCGCTCGGGAGGCGGTCTGCGGACGGCTCCAAGGCCCGCACGAGGTCGTCCACCGAGCGCACCCGAATCGCGCTCGCCCAGCTCGGCAAGCCATCGTTGTAGGACTCCACGCCGACGCTGAGTTGCGGCATCGCTTGGTCTGCGCCGAGCAGTTGGGCGAGGTGCGTCGCTACGGAGCTGCCGCGGGCTTGCAGGCCGACGGGCGGTCGGCCGGTGAGAAAGCGCCGCCGTCCAACCTCATGGGTGAGGGTGTCCATGCTCATGCCGCGCACGACGCACAAGCGCTCGGCGTGGCGCGCGAGGTCGCCGATGGCGGGCCCAAACTCCATCCCCGCGACGGACGTGGGCACGATTTCCCGGTACGCCGTCGAAAGTTCGCCCCAGCCCGGCTGAATGCGCGTGACTTTGCGGAGGTCGTCGCGAAACAAGGCGGGGTCGCGCGGGTCGAGGCAAAGCTGGAGGTCCCAGCCGCCCGAGAAATAACAAAACAAAAATGTACGGTCATTCATTTCTGCGGCGCGTGCCAACGAGAAGGGGTCCAGGGGCCCCCATGCCGTGCCGGCGACCAATGCACCCAGGCCCCGTGCGACGTCTCGACGGGAAATGCCAGGCCGGGGGACAGGGCGGCCGGTGTTCCGGCGGATTCGGGCGAGAGGGTTCATAGGACTCAGATGCTGTAGAAGTCGGGGTGGGTAAACAACGCGACGCAAATCGCCGTCCACGCGGTTTCGGGCGAAGACCGGCGCGCCGCTTCTTCGTAAAGGGCGGTCCAGGCTTGCAGCTCCGGGCTGCTCTCGGACACCGAACGGCCATGGACCCGCAGCAGCGCCGCAGACAAGTGGGCGGACAGCAGAGATGGGTCGTCGGGTTCGCCATACACGAACAACGTGCGCTCGCTCGGGCCGCGACGCGCTTCTTCGGCGACCCACTGGGGGCACACCGAACGCGCCGCGTCTTCGAGGAACTTCTGGAACAGCAGCCCCGGCACGAGGTCTTCGTGGGTGGTGGACAAGTAGTCGGGCCGCCCGAGGGTGACGCTCAGGGCTTCGAACAGGTCGATGGTCTGGCCGTCGCGCACTTCGGTCCAGCCGATGCCGCCGGTAGCTTGCGTCATCGCAGCCTGCAGTTGGTCGAGGTTCATGCGGCGATACGGGCGCCCCAAGTCGTCGGGGACCGTCTCTACCGGCGTAGGTGGCGACGACGAGGCGGTGAGCTTCGCTTCCCCCCCGCACGCGGCGGTGACGAGGAGCAGCGGCAAAAAGCGGCTTGTCATCGGCGCTCCCGGTAGCGTTCGTCCAGAACGATAGCGCGCACCAGCGCTTTGTAGTCAAAACCGGTGGCAGCAAACTCCGCCGCCAGCGAATCCACCCACTCTTGCTCGACGTCGCCCGGTTCGCGGCCCAGCAACCACGTCGCGGTCGTGCGGGCGACGCATTGGGGGAGGCGGCCGTCGACGATGGTGTCGGCGACGAGCTTCGCCGGGCCTTCTTCGATGTTGGCTTGGTGGCGGTCTTCCATAAACTCGTAGCTTTGCAGCCAGCCCACCCACGGGTCTTCTTCGCTTGACAGTGGGTCTGTGATGTAGTACTGAACACATTCTACCGGACAGTCTTCGCCCGTCTCCGCGCACCAACTACAAGCGTCCGATTGCGCCGGAAAGTCCTCTGGGTCGAGATAGCCAGCGCCGTATTCTCCCCAGCGGCCCCAGTGGGCGCCGGCGGGTTCGAGGATTGCATGGCAGTATTTGCAGCCGTCGCGAATGGTGAGGTCGAGCGTCGCCTGGGGATTGTCGAGGTCTTGCAGGCCGCCGTCGGGGGGCTGGAACGGCTGGCACAAAAACGCGGTGAAGTAGCGGTTGGCCCGCGCGCGGCGGGTCTGGAACTTCATCAAGAACGCGGTGCTCGTGAGCACGCCGGACTGTTCGGGGCCGCCTTCGATTTGTACCCAGGTGTCGGCGTCCGCGAAGGCGAGGTCCGGCAGGCGCTCGGGGGGCACGGGCACTTCGTTGAAGCGAATGTGGGCCGGTACGCGGGTTTGGTAGCGGTAAAAGTGGACCAGCGGCCCATTGACGAACATCGTCTGGCCCGTCAGTAGCTCCAGATACGACAGGTCTTCTTCGATGACGCGCGCGACCCGACGTTCCAAGTCGCCCACAATCCCGGCTGCGACGGGCGGATTCGGGTTGTCGCCATTGTGGCCCAAGCTGAACGTGTCACACCAAGCGAGGTTGGGGCCGCAGCCGCATTGGGGGTCGTACCTGCCGTCGTAGGTGTCGCATTCGGTGCCCCACGGGCTGACGCGGGCTTCTTGCGCTTCAAATGCGCAGACGCGGACGGGGTTTTCGATGTCCCAATACGGAGCCACCCAGGTCCACCCTTCGCGGGTGTAGCCGTCTTCGTCGATGATGGTGTTGAGACGGCCATTTTCGTCCCAGGTCGCCTCGAAGTCGCCGCAATGGACGGGGCCACCGCGGTAGTTCGGTGCGACGAGATAGCGCCAATAGCCGCGAAACTCGCTCTCGTAAGTGAGGCGCTGGCGGTTGCTCAAGAGCCGAATGTCGGAGACATTGGGCCACAGCAGCGAGCGGTGGTGGCGGACCACTTGGTCGGCGAAGGCGGCGCCGTCCATCCATTCGTCGACCAAATCATCGACCGATTCGCCGTTTTCTAAGCGTTGGGCCTCAGCGGGTGTCGGCAGAGTGCCCCGCAAGTCGAGGCTTAGGCTGCGGAGGTAGCGCTGTCCGTCGAGCAGCTCTTCTTCGGAGGGACAGGTGTCGGCGGCCGTAGCGACGGCCAGCATCCCCCACAACAGGTGGACCATCATGGAAAGTCAGCCTCCCGCCATGCTTCGATGGCGGCGATTTGGGAGCCGGTGAGGGGCGTGCCGCCGATGGGCATGGCACCGCGGGTCACGAGGTCGAGGAGGGTATCGATGCGGCTGGACCACGCTTCGGGCGTGTCCAACTGCGTCTCGGCGCTGCCTCCGTGGCAAATTGCGCATTGATTGGCGTAGATGGGCCAGATGTCGTCCTCCCAGGTCACGGTGCCCGCGCGGTCGATGGTGAAGCGGAGCGTGCGCGCCGTCGCGGTGGCGCCGTCTTCCCACTGGGCGGTGGCGCCGAAGGTGTGGGGCTGGTCGGGGTCGAGCGACGTGGCGTCCAGGGTGAAGGTTCCGGTGGCGATGTCGACCGGAACCGCGACGCCATCGACCAACGCCGAGAGTTCGGAGAGGGCGCCGATGGTAGACGGGGCCAGCACGACCTCGGAGGAGCCGGAGAGGACGGATTCGTCGGCGAGGCCGGCAATCGCGAGGGCCGGGCCGGTGCCATAGCGGAGCAGGCCCGCGTCGTCGGGCACGAGCAGGCGACCGAGGGTGTCTACGCGCGCGGTGCCCGGGATGGTGCGGTTGCCAGCGGTCAGGCCCTCGGACGTGGCGATGACCACCGGCCCGCGGGTGTGAATCCACACGCCTTCGCCGTCTGGGTGGGCGCGAACGGCGGTGACTTGCTCACTTGGGCGGTATTCGGTCCAGTCATCCGGCCCGTTGCGCTCCCACAGGCGCTCGCCGTCGGTGGCCCACACTTGCCCGGTGCAGTCCGCAGCGATGCTTTGTACGTTGACGTCGGGCAAGGTTTCTTGAACGTGAACGCGCTGTGAATCGACCGCGACGATGCCCTGGTCGGTGGCGACCCACGCTTGTCCGCCTCGGGTGGGGTCGACCGCGAAGGGGCCCGTGAGCTTGGCGCCAGCGACACGAACCTCAACCAGCGCGTCGTCTTCGACCAAGAACAGTTGGTCGCCGGTATGCAGCCACAAACGACCGCCTTCGACCAGCATTTCTTGCACGGGCGCGCCAATGGCCTCGGTGAGCGCGCTCCGCACCAGCACGCCGTCCACCCACACGCGGAGGTCGTCGGGCGTCGCGACGAGCCATTCGCCGGTGGGCAACGACGCGGCGGAAACGAGCGCGAGGCCGGTGCCGTCCAGCAACGTGCGGCCACCGCGCGCATCACGGTGCGCCAGACCGTCCGTCCATTCGCCAATCAGGCCGTCGTCATGGACGGGGGCGAATGCTTGGGGGCGGTCGGTGGACAGCACCTCCACCCAGAGGTTTTGTTTCGGCAAGGCAGCGAAGTCTAGTTTGTCAGAACCACAACCAACGAGTACACCGAACGCAAGTGTTGCCACGTTTCGTTTTTGATATGGAATCGTTATGCGAATATTGCGCTCGTACAATGGGAATCCGGCGATTGTGTGGGTAGTATTGGTCGGGTGTGCGGGGAAAGAGACGTCGTTATCGATGAACACCGATGACACGGGTGTGGGGATCGCGTCTTGCTCGCCTGCCTTGGAACTCTTCGTGTCGGAAGAAGTCGTAGAAACAGGAGGCTTTTCACAGGTATGGGCTATAGGCGGCACGGGGCAATATGTATACGAATTGTTCTATTCTGCGTCGGGTGCAATGCTCGGTGCGAATTCGGGGGGATACGTCGCCGGGGAACAGGCTGGCGCTATCGACCGTATTCGTGTGACCGACCTCGGCTGTGCGGGCCAAGACGAACGCACCATCGAGGTCGTCTCCCCGATGCGGGTCGCGCCGGAGCGTGTGGACCTTGCGTTTGAGACGGCGCTGAACCTGTCGGTGGATGGCGGAACCGGCAGGTGGAGCTGTGCGTGGGTGCAAGCGAACAGCGGCGGCACCTTGGGCGACGGATGCGAATACACCTCAGGGAACCAAGAAGGCGTCGACATCATTGAAGTGGAGGACAATGGCACGGGGGCAAGAGCGCAGGTCTTGGTGTCTGTTGCCCGCGAACACCGCTTGATGGTCGAGGGGTGGGGAGGTGTCATCCTCCCCTTGGGAGGTGGTTGGGTTCCAGAGGGAACGGGCGGCTCGGGCGTTTGGGACCTCTCCGTGATTTCCGGTCCTTTGATAAGTGAAGACGGCAGGGTACGCGCCACGGAAGAAGGGCAGGGATTCGTTCGATTGGTCGACCGCTACGTCCCTACTTTTTCGAGCGACGTGCCCGTCACGGCAACGGCGCTGCGCACGGCAGACTTGCCGCGGGATGGCGAGCGGTCGGGCGAAGGCGTGGCCGTAGGACTGGGCGATGTAGATGGAGACGGCTTTCCCGACGCTGCGCTGGGCTTCATCGAGATGAGCATTCACGCATGGACCTCGGGCGGCGTCGCCATCTACGCGGGCACCGACAGCGGGCTGTCCACCGAACCGGTGCGCGTCATCGGCGGAACCGACAGCGAGCAAACCCTCGGTCGCGCCGTCGCCGCCGCAGACCTCAACCGCGATGGTTGGGTGGACCTCGTGGTGGGTGCCGACCGCGCCGACCGCGGCGCCACCAACAACGGCGTCGTCACCATCTACGATGGCGTGCCGGGGCAGTTTTTTAGCGAGACGCCCAGCCGCACGCTGGTCGGCTCCAATCCGTATGGGCGATTGGGCAGCGCCTTGGCCGTGTGTGACTTCAATGGTGACGGCAGCTTGGACCTCGCCGTTGGCGCCATCGACGACGCCGACCAAAACGTCGCCGTGCCCGCCGATAAGCAAGGAGCCATCCATGTGTTCTTGGGCGACCAAGGCACATTTGGCGACGAGGCCGACTTTGTGTTGTACGGACAAATATGGGACGGCGATGCTTGGAATGCGCAAGCCGGGATGGGCCTTGGCTACAGCCTCGCAGCCGGAGATGTTGACGGCGACGGCTTGTGCGACCTCGCGGCGGGTGCCCCCGAGAGCAACGATGGCGATGGCGCGGCGTGGCTGTACCTCGGCAGCGACGCGGTCGGTGTCGGACTCGAGCGCGCGGCCGTCGCGCAATGGCGCGGACCGAGCGGCGGCGAGCTCGGGCGGCGGTTGGCGATGGGCGATGTAGACGGCGATGGACGACACGACCTCTTCTTGACCGCGTGGATGGCCGACACCGGCGCGACGGGCGCGGGGGGCGTGTGGGGTGTTTTCGGCGCCAACCGCAGCGGCGCCGACATCGAGCGCGACCTCGCGGACGCAGATTGGATGCGGTTTGGCAGCACCAGCTACGAGAGAGTGGGGACGAGCATCGACGTCGCCGACCTTGACCAAGACGGGCGCGCCGATGTGCTCATTGGCGCCTACCGTGACGAGGTGGGCAGCGGTGTAAACGAAGGCACGGTCATGGTCTTCGCGGGCGCAGACCTGCGAACGGGCGCCGAAGCCAGCGAAGCGGACGCGTGGATGGTCATCGAAGGCATCGACGCCGAGGACCGATTGGGGCAAGCCGTCGGCGCGCTCGGCGACCTCACGGGGGACGGTATCGGCGATATTCTCGCGCTGGCCGGCTACGACAGCGCAGAAGGCATCGAGACGGGGGCGGTGTACTTTCTCGCGGGCGAAGATAGCGCGGCGCCTGCCCTCCTCGAACTTCCGGGCGAGTCGGCGGGGCACGGCATCGGGCAGTCCTTCACCTGGTTCGATGTAGACGGAGACGGCGTCCGCGAGGTGCTCTCCGGTGCCCCCGATGCAGGCGACGCCGAAGTGGGCGCCAATGCGGGCGTGCTGTTGGCGTGGTCCACAGACGGCGAACGCATCGACAACGTGGCGCAAAGCCTGCTGGGCGGACACGACGCGCACGATGCCACCGACCGGTACGCGCACGCGGTAGAGAACATCGGGGACTTCGATGGCGATGGCTTCGACGACCTCGCCGTCGTCGCGCGCAAAGACAGCCGTCCGGCGGCTTTTGACGCCGAGGTGTACGCCAATCCCGACGAATGCGCGGGCAGTCGCACCCAAGCGGGGGCAGTGTACCTGTATCGCGGCAGCGCCGATGGTCTCGACCCGACGCCCGCGTTTGTCTACTACGGTCCCGATGCCTACGGCTTCGTCGAAATCGTCGTCGGTGCGTTCGACCGAAATGGCGATGGATACGGGGACATCGCTATCGCCAGCACCCTCTGGGCCACCGGCGGTGGCGTCGATTTCCTCTACGGACGCCCAGGCGACCCCGCGGGACGCACCGTCGTGCTGTGCGACAGCGAGCGCTACGAAGCCGGTTCCCCCTTCGACCGCCTCGGCACCCGCATCGCGGTGTTGGGCGACCTCGACCAAGACGGCTGCGATGAAGTAGTGGTCGCGGCGAGCGGCGAAGAGGCGGCCGACGGCGCGTCCAACCAGGGCATCGTGCGCGTGTTTTACGGCACGTGCGGCGACGAATACCGGCAAATCACGTTGGGCCTCGATGTCATCGGCACCGAAGCCGGCACCGCGCTCGATGCCGGCGCCGACGTCGACGGCGACGGACTGGCCGACCTCGCCGTGGGCGCCGCCGCCTACCGCAACGAGCTGGTCGAGGTCGGCGCGGCGTGGGTGGTGCCCGGTCAATACCTGTTGGCCCTCGACGCCGACGCCCACGCCCCCGGCGCGTGGCCCGACGACCCCACCGTACACTCCTTGCTCGACACCGACGGACCCGAAGGCCTGGTCGGCGTCATCGGACAAGAGGCGGGCGTTGGCTTCGGCGCCGCCGTCGCCTTCGTGCCCCCCGACGGCACCGAATCCTGGCGCCTCGCCGTCGGCGCGCCGTATAGCGCCGCCGGTGGCTCGCCTTATTCGGGCGCCGTGTGGGTCTACCGGTGGTTCCCCGAAGGCAGCGGGCAAGCGGGCCTCGACCCACAGCCTTGGGGCCTCGTGGTCGGCGACAGCGCCTCGGGCGAAGCACAACTCGGCGCCACCCTCGACGTCGTGCCTGGCGACACCCCCTGGCTCTTGGTCGGCGTGCCCCTCTCCGACGCCGGCAACCTCGACGGCGGCGGCTTTTTGCCCGTGGTGTTCTGAGGCGACGGCGGGCTTTTGGGGATCGAATCGGGGTCGGGGTGGTGCAAGACCACCCGGTTTGCGGTTGGGATGGCGACCGGGGTGGTACAAGACCACCCGGTTTGCGGTTGGGATAGCGACCGGGGTGGTACAAGACCACCCGGTTTGCGGTTGGGATGGCGACCGGGGTGGTACAAGACCACCCCACCCCCCGGTAGAATCGCGAGCGGGGTGGTGCAAGACCACCCGGACCCTGATTCGATGTGGTGGTGGTGGGGTTTTTGGGGGTGGGTCGTGGAAAAGGCCGTGGGTTCGGGGCGCCAACTTTTCCAACTTCGCGTCTCTTGTGTCGGGGAGAATTCGGCGAAGAGGTTGATATACCAACGGGAGTGCGTTTGAAACGGTACGATTGTCGGCTGGTTACGCCTCGCATTCGGTGTACGCGTTCGGTATGGAGAATCTGCCGACTTTTCCAGAAGGAGACACAGAGTGAACCAGCCCTACCAGATTGGACTCTTTGGCGCGACCCGTTCACGCGGGGGGGCAGTGGATGAATCCATCCGTATGCTTTCCGAGGGTTCGGATATGTCCGAGCGTGGGGCAGTATTCACGAAACGTAGTGTAGTGGACGCAATCCTCGACTTGGCCGGATACACACATGACAGAGATTTGGCGCGTCTGTGCCTTTTGGAGCCTTCTTTTGGAGGTGGAGCGTTCCTTGTTCCGGCTTTGGAGCGTTTGCTTCGGTCCTACGGAGATTGTGGCGGCACACACGAACTTGCGGCGGAAGAGCTTTCTCATTGCATTCGTGCCGTTGAGATTCATGCCGACACGTATAGCAAGACCCGCGACAAAGTACTGTCGATTCTTATAGATTGGGGGATGGCAAGGGAGCAGGCCAGAATATTATGCGATACTTGGCTGCGGCTGGACGACTTCCTCCTCGCAGACTTGGATGGAAAGTTTGACGTGGTGGTTGGAAACCCCCCATATGTACGGCAGGAGCGTATCCCCGCGCCGCTTTTGGCGGCCTATCGTGAGCGGTACAAGACCATCTATGACCGCGCCGACTTGTATGTGCCGTTCTACGAGCGATGCCTCGACCTCCTCGCCGAAAACGGTATGTTGGGTTTTATTTGCGCCAATCGATGGGTGAAGAATCGGTATGGAGGACCACTTCGCGCAAAGGTGGCCAAAGAGTTCCACCTGCTTTACTACATCGATATGGAGAATGTCGAGGCGTTTGATGTTGAGGTGATTGCGTACCCAGCCGTCACCGTCCTGGGCAGACCAGCCAAGGCGTCGCAACTGCGGCGCACACGGATTGCGATTCAGCCGGAGCCCAGTATTGACTCCATGGCGCGATTGTCTCACGCGATGCGCACCGATGGGTCAACGTCGGACACCCGCGTGGTGGAAGTACCGAAGGTAACGAATGGCAGTGACCCTTGGCTCCTCGACCAACCCGACCAACTGCAACTTATTCGGAGATTGGAGGATACGTTTCCCAGTCTGGAGGACGCGGGCTGCAATGTGGGAATTGGTGTCGCAACGGGCGTAGACCGCGTATTTATTGGCGATTTTGATGCACTTCCCGTTGAGCCAAGCAGAAAGCTTCCTCTCGTTATGGCTCCGGACCTTATAGACGGCCAAATTGAATGGAAGGGTCGCGGCGTGGTGAACCCCTTTTTGGAGGACGGCAGCCTCGCCCCGTTGTCTGGTTTTCCACAATTTGCGGCCTTCTTGGAGAACAATCGCGCGGAAGTGGAGGGACGTCATGTAGCGAAGAAGAATCCAACGCGATGGTATCGTACGATTGACAGAATCTACCCCAGCCTAACGTTTACTCCCAAGTTGCTCATCCCCGACATCAAAGGCACTGCGACGGTCGTTTACGATAAGGGCTCCTATTACCCCCACCATAACTTGTACTTCGTCACTTCTGAAACGTGGGACTTGCGTGCATTGCAGGCGGTTCTTCGGTCCTCTGTCGCCGTGATGTTTATCGCAGCCTATTGCGTGCGGATGGCGGGCGGCTTCCTTCGATTTCAGGCGCAATACCTCCGAAGAATTCGTGTGCCCCATTGGCATACCATTCCCATTGACTTGAGGAGTGAGCTCGTGTCCGTTGCTGAGTCCCATCAGCAGGCCGTTATCGACCAGCCGGTGTTCCGTCTGTTTGCATTGACACAGGCAGAGAGTGCTATGGTGACGATGGTTGCCGAAGAGGCTCAGGTTCGGCCCGTTGGAAAACGAGGCCATTAGGAGAGTTCATGCCGCCCAACTTGTTGCCCTCAGACTTTGAATCCAAGCTGAACCAAGCTGTCAAAGAATTCTGGCAATCGCGGCGACGAAACAATTCGGGAAATCAAGGTGGAACGCGAGGAGCTGTAATCGGTGGCAAAAATATGGACGGCTTTATCAACCTTGTCAGTGGTGTAGTCAAGCATTGCGGACTGCCAGAAGACTGCGTGCACACGCGCAAACGCGACGTCGTCCTGCCGGGATATTTTCGTGCCACCAAGAATTGGGATGTACTCATTATTCATAGACAAAGACTGCTCGCCGTATGGGAGTTTAAGTCGCAGGTAGGGGCGTTTGGCAACAATTTCAACAACCGAACCGAAGAGGCGATTGGCGCTGCGGCCGACCTTTGGGTTGCTAGCAGAAATGGAGCCTTCGGTGGTCGGCGCAGTCCAATGTATGCGTCAGAGACGGATGATGGTATTCCGTTGCTAAATCCCGCCTACCAGGCAGATCCGAGGCCACCTTTTCTTGGATGGTTGATGTTGCTCGAAGACTGTCCAGGTTCAACTTCTCCTGTCGGTGTCGCAGAACCCCATTATGAAGTGTTCCCCGAGTTTAAAGGTGCATCTTATGCTGACCGATATCGCCTCCTTTGCGAACGTCTTATGGCACGCAGGCTGTATAGTGGCGCCGCACTTCTGCTGTCCGATTGGGAATCAGGTGTGGAAACGGGCGTCCACCGCTCATTGTCGGAAGCCACGGATGTGAGGGCCGTGTTCCGTGAGTTTGCGGGGAAGTTGTTGGCGGGAGGTTGATTGGTTATCGCATATGGATAGATTTGGGTAATGGATGACTCTCAGCCCCCAGTGGGGCATAGGGTGTTGCTTCGCTCGAAGCCTTTTGTTGGTGTTGGTTGCGTTTGTGTATGATTTTTTGTAATCGTTCACCCCGATTCAACACGCGCATAACAAAAAGGCCGGTTTAGCATAAGCTCGCCAAACCAGGCCCTCATCCACGACCATCGCCCAACTCCCTACGTCACCAGTAACGGTCGCTGTTCCCGAAGACCAAAACTCGACGCCATCGCATCGGAGAGCCACGAAATCAGAGGCACCCCCTGCTGTTTGCAGGTGGCCCACACCGAGAGGATTCGCGCGACAAAGTGACTGCCCGCGTCGGAGCGGGTGCCGAAGCTGCCTTTTCGCCACAGCACCGCGGGGCGAAGCGCGCGTTCGGCTTGGTTGTTGGTCGGCTCGATGCCGTCCTGGTCGATGAATACAAACACCGCGGGCCATAGTCGGATGAGGTCCCGCGATAGGCCACGCCGTTTTCCCTTCTCTGTCGACGCGGCTGCGGCGGTGGCCCAGGCGTGCAGTTGTGTACGAAAAGGCGCGACGGACGCTTGCAGTTCGCTGCGGGTGAGGCCTCCGGCTTTGAATGCGTGCCAGTGACGGTACATTTCGTACACGCCCTGCAACAGG
>CAZCUX010000043.1:0-31159 GCA_964502005.1 uncultured Enterobacterales bacterium | reverse complement strand
ATCGAGGGCTTCTCCGCCGAGCGCACACTCGCCGTCACCCGGCATATTGCGCCGGCTGCGTCGCGCGCCCGCGAACAGGTCAAAGCGAGCGTTCAAAAGGTGCTCCAGCGCGCAGCTTCCGTGTGGGTGGCCGAGGTGCAACGCGCGGCAGAAGCCAGCGCCCTCGAAGCTCTGCGCAGCGCGATTCCCGACCGCCTGCAAGCCATTGTCGACGATACCCGCAGGGCGGGCGCCCACTCTGCCTGGCGCAGCCTCAGCCAAGCGGGCGAACACCTGCTGGACCTCGCGCTGGCGCCACTCTCCGAGCGTGTGCGCCTCACGGCGCGGGCCACCAGCCCACCCGACCAGCCGCCCCCCTTGCCCGCCGCAGAGACCGCTTCGTGCGACGCCGTGCTGCAAGAAGTACGGGCCGGCATAGAGGCCCCCAAATCCGCCCTGGTGACCCCCGCGTCGTTGGCTGGGGGGGCCCTCGGGGGTGCATTGCTCGGTCCATTGGGCGTGGTCCTGGGTGCCGGCGCGGGGCTCCTCGCAGAGCGCGTCAGCGATAGCCTGCCACGACGCCGCGCGGCCCTGGTCGACCAAATCAACGCCTTATTTGAGACGCTCACGCCCAAGCTCATGGACGAAGCGGTGTCGCGCCTGGACGGTGCCGAAATGGACCTCGGAGCCTCCCTCGACGCCCACCTCCCCCAAGCGCTTGCCCGTTACGACGTCTGGTGGCACGAGCAGCGCGACGCTTGCGCACGGTGGACCCGGCAACAAGCCGACCCCTTGCGCCGCCTCTCGACCGCGCGCGACTCCCTTCGGGCGGCAGCGGCAGGAATCGAGCTGCGCATCGCCCAAGACAGCACCTCTGGCGTGCTCGCGCCGACACCCGCCGATGTCGCCGAGCCCCCGCCGCTGGCCGATTGAGCACCGACCCACCGGCGAGGTCGGCGGTCCGCGAGCGCGGTCAACCTTCTATGCGCACGGTCAGCCGTCCTGCGGGACCTTCGACCGACCAAGCGGGGCCTACGTTTTCGGCGACCGTCCACGGCAGCCGCTCCGCCGATTCGAGCCAGCGGGCCATCGCCCCATACGGACGCGGCCGTGGCACCAACGGCAAGCCACACCCACGAACCGGACAGGGACTATTCACCAAAAGGTCCACGAGGTCGTCGGTCACGTCAAAACCACGGTGATTGGACGCGCACCCGAGCGTCGTGCCAAAGCGCGCCACCATCACCGCTTCGGGCGCCCACATCTGCCCACTCCCGCCAGGCGCCCAAACCAGCACACGGGCCGCGCGCAGGTCTGCGAGGAGGTCCGAAAGCGCGTGGGGAGACTCGTCCAGCGCGGCTTCGAGACGGTTCCACAGAGCGCCTGCGCCTTCGACGAGGGCTTCGGGGGGCGCCGGGCTGTCGCCAACCGGACACGGCAAGAGCGCGGCGTTGCCACCCGATGTCAAAAAACCTTCGAGCGACGCATGAAAGACGGCGCCCGCCGACAACAACGCCAAGGCGACCCGCACCGCATCCCGCTGTCGTGCCGGAGCAATCCGGTCGATGGCCGCGCGTTCGGGAGCAACGACCACCAGCCCCAAGCGCTGCAGGCTCGCGCCCCGCCTCGCCCCCACCGTAAGCTCCGACTGGGCACCCCAGCGCAGCGCGCCGTCCCGCGCCGCCTGAAGGGCCGTGGGCGGCCCCTCTCGGATGACGGCGACCACGCGGTCCAAAACGTCTGTGAGCCGCGAGGGGTTGTCGGTGACCGCATCGCGAACAGCCAAGCGAAGGTCCATTCGGGAGATTGCCGGGCCGAGACCCGGCGGAATCGAAGGAATCGGACAGTTCGCGGTAAACGTCGCGCCAATCGTCAACCACGCGAACAGTGCAGGCGCGGGCGCGCCCACGGGCGAAATCGACGAATTATCGCCACACACAGGACAAGGTGGCCCGACCTCGCGCCGACCACCCACCGATGCGTAAAAACGGCGGCCCGGCGAACCCATTCGAAACGCCCGCGTGACGCTACCCGCCGAAGTGTCCCGCCGACCGTTCTGAAAAACAACGCCGATTCCGTCGAGACCGCAGGTTCGGCACACCATCGCCGGCGCAGAGGGAGCTTCTCCGTCCGCACCGGCCACCGCATCGGAATCCGCGGCGCGGGGCAAGCGGCGCAAGAGCGTCGCCAAGCCATGAACGCGCCATTCGAGCGCAATCTGGAATGCGCATTGGTCGCCTTCACAGCGAACGGCGCCCGCGAGCTCCAAGAACGCCATACACAAAGACCACACCGCCGGTCGCGAAAACGAGCCAAGGAAGGGGTAGTCAACCAACAAGGCGTCCAGGAGGTCGGGCCACGCGCAGGGGGTCCAGCCGGTGTGGCGCACCAAGCCGGCAATAAGAGGGTGGGCGAAGACCGCCGCAGACAGCGCCACTGCGTCGGGATTGCGCAGCCCGAGGAGCAAACGGGCCAGCAACTCCACGCGCGCGGGGCTGCCCAATGGCGCCCCCCCTTCCACGGCCAACAACAAATCGGGCGACAACGGGACCGGCAAACGGCCCGGCACAAACGCGGGCGCGTCGGCGTGGGGACGGACGTGGACCACGATGTCGGCCAAGGGCCCCCGCGGGTTTTCGAGAACCGCGCGCAGGGCGTCGACCAGCTGGCGCTGGTTTGGCTCCGTAGACACGCAGATGGCGTCTACGGCAACACTTTGGAGAAAGGGCGCGAGGGCCGCAGGCGAAAGCGTCACTGTCCCAGCAACTCCCGCGCGACGATGAGTCGGCGTATTTCCGAAGTGCCCGCGCCGATGGTCCCCAAGCGAACGTCTCGGTACAATCGGCTCACTTCAAACTCCGTTGCATATCCGTTTCCACCGTGAATCTGCACCGCGTCATAGACCACCTTTTCCGCGGCTTCGGCGGCAAACAGCAACGCAGCGGCAGCGATTTTGTGGACATCGGTGCCTTTGCCGCCGCGTTCCGACGTGCTGCAAAGCGCAGCCGCGCGCAACGCGAGACCGCGCGACGCCTCAACCCGCGTGTACATATCGGCGAGGCGCGCCTGCACAAGCTGAAACTCACCAATCGGTCGCCCAAACTGTACCCGCGCTTTTGCATAAGCAACCGAGAGCTCCAATGCGCGCCGCGCTTGTCCTACCGCAAACATCGCGAACAAGGCGCGTTCGACGTCGAGTCCCCGCATCAACACGTCGATGCCGTGGCCCACACGGCCTACCACTTGGTCGGCGGACACCCGCACGCCGTCCAAAAATACGCGACCGGTCGGCGAGCCTTTGCAGCCCAGCTTGTCGATAGGCGGCGACGTTTCAAGACCTGCCATGCCGCGTTCGAGCAAGAATGCCGTAATCCCCCGCGCACCCGCATGAATATCGGTCTTGGCGTACACCAAAAAAAGGTCGGCGATGGGGGCGTTGGTAATCCACGTCTTTCCGCCGCGAAGAACAAAACCGCCTTGTCCATCGGGGTCTGCGCGGGTCGTCATTCCCACGGCATCGGAGCCGACGTCTGGCTCGGTAATACACAAGGCACCCACCCTTCGACCTGCGCACAAGTCGGGAAGATACCGCGCGCGAAGCGCATCCGAGCCATTGCGATAGAGATTGTAGACACACAAAAATGCGTGCGCGCCTACGCTCAGGGCGACACCACTCGACGCGGCAGCCAGCTCTTCGCCCACCAACGCACAATCCAACACATCGCCGCCGCTTCCCCCCCAACGTTCGGGGACCGCCAAACCCAACACACCAAGGTCGCCGAGCTTGGGCCAAAGGTCCGCTGGAAATTCGTCCAGACGGTCAATCTCGGCGGCTCTCGGGGCAATCTCACGCTGCGCAAACGCGCGGACGGTGGCTTGCAGCGATGCTTGTTCGGGGGCAAGGGTGAAGTCCAACGTGGCTCCTCTCCACCGAGTGTACCTCAAAAAAAACGCGACGCCTTCCCCGCGCCCCGTACGACCTGCGGCAGCGCGACACGACGAACGAACGCCCCGTTGGTTGCCCGTCTACAATGAATGGCGCTTCATATCCCACATGTTATATATCGACCGATATCAAACGTGGGCCGACCGCGGCAAAAGCACACTACGACCGCGCCAGCTCCGCCATCACGATGTCGACAAAACGGTTCAGCCCCCGCGCCATCAAGGTCTCGGCGATGGGCTGCACCACCCGCACCAGCATACGCGGAACCGGCACTTCGGCATCTACGGACTCATTCCAAACGACTTCGGTACCACCGGGGACCGAACGAACCCGAACGGTGCCGTGAACGCCGAAGTTGTCGCTGTTTACGCTGTCCCAACTGGCGCTATTGGCAGCCCGCGCCCAGCGGCAGCGGTAGCGCGCCTGAAAGCGTGCAGGCCCGTGAACATGCTCGCGCAGGACGAGGTCGAGGGAGTCGTCGCCCACTTCGGTCGCGTGCTCGATTTCTTCTTGCAGGCGCACCCACGTTTGGCGGTCGGACAACAGCGCCAACACCCGCTCGGGAGACGCAGGAGTAATGAAGGTTCGCGACAACGTCCCTGAGAAACGAGGCATAGAGGCTCCCCTGTCGGACCGACCGACGACAATACGTCCCTTATAACCCAACAAAAGGATAGCCTGCCTCCCAACCCCACTTGGCGCAACAGCGCCCGAAAAGAAGGCGTTTCGTGGCGCACAACACCGCAATTGTGGTCCCGGCACGGCTCGACTCGCGCCGGCTCGCACACAAAGTACTGGCCCCCATCGGCGGGCGGCCACTATTGCTGCACACCCTCGAAATGGCGCGGCGTGCTGAGATTGGGCCGGTGTATGTCGCCACCGGCGACCCCATTGTCGCCGAGACCGCCATCAACGGCGGCTTCTGTGTACTCCCTACACCGCGCGAGCTCCCGTCGGGCACACACCGGGTGGCTTACGCCGCACGCGCGTTGTCGCCCGAAATCGACGTAGTGGTGAACGTGCAGGCCGATGAGCCGATGCTTTGCGTCGAAACACTCGGCCGCGTGGCCCACTGCGCGCGCGATTGGGACCTCGCCACCGCCGTTTGCAGACTCACCGCCGAAGAGTGGCGCCAGCACTCGGTCGTGAAGGCGCTGGTCGACCAAAACGGCGAAGCGCGATGGTTCACGCGGGCGCGGGTCCCCGCACGGTTAGAGGCACAAGACGAAGCGGGGGTGCAGGCTTTCTTGGACGCAACGACCTCCATTCGACGGCACCTCGGTATCTACGGATTGCGGCGCGAACGCCTTGCCGATTGGGCAAACCAGACACCGACCTTGCTCGCAGAGACCGCCGGCCTCGAGCAGCTCACCGCGTTGGAGGCGGGATGGCGCGTGGGCACGGTAGAAGCGCCGCGCCCGTTGGGTCCGGCCGTCGATACTCCCGAAGACCTCGCGCAGCTGCGGCTGCTCTTCGAGGCGCTCTGATGTTCGCGAGGCCCGTTCTTAGGGTGAGACCACCGCTCCCGACGGATGGGGGTGGGCGTAGTCCATTGTAAATACTACCTCCATTCCTTCCGCCAGGCAAGCACGGTCGACGCAATCCGCCGCTCCCTTCAATGGGTCGTTGGGATGAGCATTCCCAACGGACCATGCGACGATGCGCGTGGGATTGGTCGTCGAAAAAAGGGAACGAGCGAGGGCGACCAGCTCGTCTTGGGTAACGGACGCGATAGCGGCGGCAAGCTCGATGTCTCGCGCACCGGCCGCGCCATAGCTGACTTGGTCGCTCACTTCGTCCCACCGCTCGGCAAACGTAGACGGCGGCTCGCGCCACGCCGCGACGAGCTTGTCGCGCGAGGTCTGAAATGTCGCGGGGTCCATCTTCTCCAAATGGGTCGGCCAGCCCGAGAGGAAGGTGTCGATGCGGTCTTTCAATACGGAGGGACCGGCCACCGACGACTGAATCTCTACATACAAACCGGGCACACTCACCCGCGAAAACCGGCCAGCGGTCGCAATATAGCCAAGCTGCTGGCGCGTGCGAAGCTCGTCGAAAAACGGCGTGGACAGCATATGCGCCAACAATATCCACTTCCCCGATGCGGCGTTGCCCGGCTCACCGAGCCACATCATCGTGATGGCCGAGTCGTCGTGGTCCAGAGAACGCTCATGGGTGCGCTCGGTTCCTGGGGGCAACCAGCGCACTTGTTGGTAGTCGTGCATCATCTCGACCGCACCTGACGAGAGTTGCGCCTCGGCTTGGGTCGCGAGCGATAGCGCCAATTCTTCCGTCGCATCGCCATACGTCAGTGTACGCAACGCGCCGGGACGCCAATATTGCGTCCAAAATGCAGAGAGGTCGGCGAACGTCGTAGCTTGCAAAATCGCAATCGACTCCGCATAGCTCGAATCTTCCGGGTCTATGGCCTCAAACGGAATATCGCTGATGAGTTCGATGGGACGGTCATGCACGCGGTTGGACCACTGGCGGAGCAGCTCCGCTTTTTGCGAATCGAAGTTTTCTTCGCTTGGCGCAAACGCGCGCAACTCAGTGAGAATTGCGTCCGTGAGGGGCAAATGGACATCCGACCAACTGTCGACGGTCAACTGAAAGCGGGAGGGGCGGAAGTGGAGGCCAAACGACGAGCCCGAAAGCTCTACGGGATAGCGGAAGTCGACGAGGTGCTGGTCGACGAGGCGGTACAGCAGGGTGGAAAGCACCGTCTGCGCGTTCGAATCAAAACCGGTCGGTGAGAGGCGCAAGTCGAGGCGCGTGATGGTGCGTGGGGTGTTCCAAGACGCATCGGGCGCGTAATACACCTCGGTGGGACGGTCACTTTGCAGCAACACGGGTGGTGCAGCGGCATCGGTATGAAGGTCGGTTGTCGATGGCACCCACGGGTTTGGCTTCGGCAACGCGATGCGCAGGTCGCTTCCTGCGGTATAGCGGGCTTTCTCGGCATCGGTGAGGGGTCGCATGCTGTAGCCGACGTCGTACCAGGAGTCGGTCTGGTCCGTGGGAAGGTCCTTGCCATCGACGATAATGCGTGCGCGGTCTACCGAAAGCAGGTCGAGCAGCGCCCGATGGGCTGCGGGGTCCGTGACCGGGCGGGTAAGCCACGCATCCAGCGCGCGCTCCGGCGGATGGTCGACCATCCCTTCGGCGAGCCATTCGGTGAGGGGGCCGGCGTCCTTCGGCGCATCAAACCGGAACTGCAGCTCATTGACGGCCGCCGACTCGGCGCCCAAGTACGCGGGAATTCCTTCGTCGCGCAACACTTGGATAGCGGCGAAGCAGGCGGCGATGATGTCGTCGGTGTGGGCGGCGCCTTCGGCCGTGAGACTCATGTCGAAGACAAAAACGTCGCCATTGTCGCTCAGTCCGCCGTCCGCGCCTGCCATCAACGATGTCACCCAGTTTCGTGCAGACAACTGCGCAAACAACGAGCCAGGCCCTTCGTCGCCCAGGACATGCGCAAGGAGCGCCGTGGGTTCGTCGGGCCAAAAAGCGCGCTGCTCGGGGATGGGCCACTCGATGTAGAGGCTGTTCTCGTCCTCGTTCTGAGAAATATCGACCCGCACTCCCAACTGGTCGTCCCGGAACTGCGGGGCAACGACGGCAAATGCAGAATCGGTCCCCCGTGGCACCTCGGCAAACCAAGCGCGGACCTGTCCTTCGAGCGTGTCCAAGGGCGCTTTGCCCAACACAGCGAGGTGCATACGGTCTGCGGTGTAGTAAGCGTCGTAAAAGCCGCGCAGGTCATCGAGCACCGGAGCGCCGGGTCGGTCGGCCAGAGTATCGAGGGAGCCTACGCTAAAGCGGCTGCCGGGGTGGTCTGGGTTGACGGTGTGCGCATACGCGCCAAACCAGCGGCTCCAGCGGTCTTCGATATTGAGACGGTACTCCGATTCGACCGCATTGCGCTCTTTGCGGACGTACTTCCGCGCCAACAGGGGGTCGACGAAAAAACGGCTAAAGCGATGGAAGGCTTCGTCGAAGCCGCCGGGGTCGACGGTAAAGTAGTACAGCGTGGTCTCATCGCCGGTCCAGGCGTTAGACTCGCCCGCATGAAGGGCGAGGTGGTCGCCAAAGCCATCGACGCTGGGATAGACCTCTGTGCCCATGAACAGCATGTGTTCGAGAAAGTGCGCAAGGCCTTCGCGACCATCTGGCTCCGCGAGACTGCCAATGCTTACTGCGAGCGCCGCGGCCGTTTCGATGGCGTCCGGGTCGGACACCAGGATGGCCTCGAGCCCATTTTCAAGGCGTACAATCCGGTAGGCGCGGTCATCGAGAGGCGGCACGCGCGCGGGTGCAGACACGCCCGACCGCTCGGGAGAGAGCGGCACCGGAGGGGGAAGAACGACGGGCTTCGCGCACGCAGACAGCGCCGCGAGGGCCAAGAGACGGACAAAGGACATCAAGGCTCCATTGGATCCACGCAGCGCACCAGAGGTCGGGGCGAAGCATCACGACAACGGGTCTGGCCACGATGACGCGTATTCGAACTGCACAGCGCAGACGGAACCCACACACGTGCAACTATCGAATCCAGCGCCGGCCCGTCAATCCCGCACCGCCGTCGCTCGACGTAGCAAGCCGCGGTTTCGGCCCAAACCAAATCCACGGACGACAAAGAGATTCACCGTCAGCAGGACGATTCACGGCGAGCATGGGGCGCGGTGCGCGCCAAATCAGGGATTGCATGTGGCAAAAAACCCAAGAAATGAATGACCATTCAGTAAATTGGATAGCGACGACGGTAGAAATTCCGCGTTCCAGGCGAAAACCACCGCGCGACACCCGCAATCGAGGCTGTGACAAGCCACGAACCCGCCCTCCCCAAGACAGGACCCCGCCGCGTCCAGGCCCCGCGTCCGCACCTGACGGGTGGTCCACATCGCGCAGGCTCCCGCTTGGAGAATCCCGCAGGCCGGTGCATCCATGGGCTCCTCGAAACAAGGGGCTCCTGCATTGGTGTCGCAGAAAAACACCGCACCTGTCCACAAATCGAAGCACCCCGCGTCTCCACCTCCGCACCCCAACATCGAGCAGGAGCAGACGTGGAACCAACAGAATTCGAAAAACGGGACACGGTGATGCGCGCCTTCTTCGCGGGGAAGGATTGGGACAACAACGATGAATTCAAATTGAAGCGAAGTTTCGTACTCCGCAGCCGCACGTTGCTTCCGTTCCACCCGTTCCTGATTGACGACGAATGGGATGTTGTGCCCGGCCGAACCAATGAGGGCCGGGGTGACCTCGTCTTCACCGATAACCGCGGCAGCTTCGCAGTTGTCGAGGTCAAGTTCATCAACAACGACCGAAGCGGCAGAACGGCACGCTCCAAACGCACGGACGCACGGGGCAAAGTCCGCGAGCAGGCGTCGCGCTACGCTTCTCTCTGGGCCGCCATTACGCCCAACCACCGCGAAGTCATCGCCTACGCCTACACAAACGAGTCGCCCGACCACCTCGACGAAGTCGAGCGGTTCCTGTCAGGGTGGTCCGAAGAGTCCACCTACCTATGATGCGCGCGGGCCCGCAGGCAACGACGTCGGGCCCGCGCCTCCTTGTCGAAACTGAATCACCATTCAGCAAAATCCGATCACCGAAACCACGGGTCCGTATCGCCGATTAGGAGTCTACAACCCCCCAAAGGCCAACGGAAACACCGATGTCCGAGTCGCGCACTTCGCCGTCTATACCGCCATCAGCCGAACCCGAGCTGACCGCGAACGAGCAGGCGCTCGCCCAGCTGCTCGTGCTCACCGCGTCGGTCGGCGCCGGCGTCGGCATCCTCGTCGTTCTTGTCCTCCTGGCCCTCTTCGAAGGCGTTGGCGTCGTCGCCCGCAACGGAGCCGTGTGGGTCCCCACCTTGCTGGTCATTCCCGGCATCACGGCGCTCCTCGTGCGGCGCACCATCCGTCCGTGGCTGTTCCGGCAAGCGATAGTACGCGACAAATTGTGGAACATCGCGCGCACGGGCACGCTGTCTACGGCCACGTCCACCGACAACGACGACCCCGCCGGCCTCACTTGCGCATTGGCCGCGGCGACAGAGCGCCTCCGCGAAAACGCGCTCGAAATCAACGTTCATCGGGGACACCTCCGGTCGCTGGTCGACCAACGCACAAGCGCCCTGCGCGACCGCGACGCCTGCATCCAGCGGGTGTATGATGCTGTTCCCGTCGCGATTGTCACCATCGGACCCGACGGCGCCGCGTTTGGGCCCCGCTCCGCCCTCTTTGAGCGCTGGTTTGGCACGTTGGACGCCCAAAGCCACCTCGCGCCCGCACTCGGCCGCCTCGACCCCACCTTCGGCCACGCCCTCCGGCAAGCATGGGAGCCCCTCTTCGCCGACCAAACGCCAGCAAGCAGCGCCCTCGCCCAACTTCCCACACGCATCCAGGTCAACGCCGTCGCGTACGCCGTCGTATGGCGACTGGTCGAGCACGAAGGCAAACGGAGCGGGGTACAAGCCTTCTTCACGCACATCACGCCTACACCTTGAGCCCCCCAAGCCTCGCCTGGAGGTCCGCCTGCCGCTTCCCCGTTTCGCACAACTTCCGCCCGACCGACAGACCCAACTTCTGGCTGCCGCAACCGCTGCGTTCGTCGAGCATGGGCCTGACCGCGCGTCGTTGAACCAGATACTTGGCGCTGTCAATCTGTCAAAAGGTGTGTTTTATTACTATTTCCGCGACAAGGCAGACCTCTATTCGACCGTTCTTGTCGCCACCCTCGGCGACCTGGACGCCCTGCTCCCCTCCGTCGCACACATTGAAGATGCCCAAGGCCTGTGGGAACATCTGCAAACCACGATGACCGCGTTGTTGGAAGGTCTCGCCCAGAACACCCAAGCAGTCGCACTCCTGCGCACGCTGTATACCAGCGAAGCCGGCGCCGCCGCCTTGCCGACCCTCCTGTCACCCTTCACTGAATGGATTGGACAAACGCTCACCGTAGGCCAACGAATCGGTGCCGTCCGAACCGACGTTCCTATCGACCTCTTGACCGAAATGACCCTCGCTGCCGGAACCTCTATCGACCGCTGGTTCTCCCGAAAGCTCGACGTGCTGCCCCCAGACGAGGTGCAACGCCTCACCTTGGCCACCTTGTCGATGCTCCAAGCCATGCTCGCGCCGCCGCTCAGTCCGTCTGAAAGGTAAACGGCACCTCGACGGTTCCGGTCGCTTCATCCGAAAACCGCCAACGCAGCGCCGCTTGCTCGATACATGTCGCGAGGGCGTCATCGCCGGAACGATTCTCGACGACCGACGCCGCCACGACACGCCCGTTTTCGACATCAAACGCGAGCGCCACGCGACCAGCGACGCGCGGGTTCTCTTTGAGCCGCCGCTCGTAGCAACGCAGCACCGACGCCGAATAGCGACTCCGCAACATCGCGACCACATCCGATACGTCGGACTGGGAGGACGCCGCCGCCACCGCAGATTTCGGCAGACGCGGCACGCTCACGGTCGCCTTCAACTCGCGCACAGGGGGGCCGTCCGGCCGCGGCCCAAGGTCCACCGCGGCATCCACCCGACCGCCATGCCCATAGCCAGCATGCATCCCTTCGCTTCCTTTCGCCGCGATGACCGCCTTGCCATCCACCGCATCCAGCGCGCCCGCGAGGAGGCTGTCATCCGCGCCGCCGGCCAACCAGCCATCCAGGCGGCCCAAGGCGCCCAGCACCCGCGAGCGCGCCACGACGCCAGAACGTCGGTCCCCACCCGATTTGGCCAATGCCCCCATTGGAACATTCGCAGGCGGCGGCGTCGCTTCTTTCACCCGCGTCGCCGAATCCGCAGCCGGCAGCGTCGGCAACGGCGCGACAGGCGGCGGCGCCGGAAGCGTGAACACCCGCGCAACACGGTCAGGAAGCACCACGGGTCCAACTTCTTCCAGCGGTCCTACAGAGAGCGCCCACATCCACGCCACCGCGACAACGGACGTGACCATCGCCAACATCGACGCATACAAGGGGTCTCCCGCCTCCCACAACAGCGGACGAAAGCTCCCCGGCGACGGCAACGGCTCCCCCCGCGGCACCTCACGGAACACCGGCTGGAGCAAGAGGATTCGCGCGCCGTCATGGACGCGCACCCGGTCGCCTGCCTGTAGACGCACTTCGTCTTCGACGACCGTCCGCTGGCCATTCCGGTCCAACACGCAGGTCGCAGGCGGCAAAACCCGCAACACCGGCCCATCTTCGCTCGGCAATACACGAAGCCGCGTGGGTCGGTCGGCCAAGCCGTCGCCGTCTACAAAAAGTGGACGGTCGACCGGTACACGGAACTGCAAGGCCAGCGCGTTGTTTTCAATGACACCTACCCGCAAAACGACGGCAAGAGTCATCCCCTCGGCCACCGGCCGTTGATTGGTCGACATGTACATCACTCCGGCTGCGCACGAAAACAGGCGCCGGCACTTCGCCGCCAGCGCCCCCACGCGCGAGGATGGATGCCCAGGTGAGACACGGCCCCCAAATCGGGGTTCCCACAAATTTCACCACCCTTTCAACCAGGCTTCGACGAATTTCGACAAAACCGCGACCAAACGGTCATTTTGGAGAAAAGCACACCCGCTTCGATCTCCACCACATTTCGCGAACGGTGAAGGAACCACCACCGCAGGCGTCCCCCCACCGCGACACACGACGGCGCCCTCCAAAGCGCCCCCAAAAGGAGAAGACCATGTCCTTCCGATTCACCGCACTCGCCGCACTTCTCACGTCCGCTCTCGGCTCCGCTGTGGCCGCTCCCGCCGTCGTGCGCCAAGTCCAAGGTCGCGCTGAAGCCCCGTCTACTTCCCTGGTCAGTGTCGCGCCCGCCCAAGGCCCCCAGGTCGATAGCCAAGTGGGTCCGCAGGCCGAGAGCGCCGGTCGTCCCAAAGCGAGCGCAGCACAGCCCGCGTCGGCGCCTGCGTCCCAAGACGACGACTGCGACCGCGGCGGCCCGGGCCACGAAGGAAAAGACCACAAGGGCCGCGGAAAGGGCCATCACGAAAAGCCCCCGCCGCCAGGACATGGCGGTGAAGCCCGCGGTCAAGGTCACGGCCCGCCCCCGCACGCAAAGAGCAAAGGACCGCCCCCACACGCAAAGGGAAAAGGCCCACCGCCACACGCAAAAGGCGCGGAAGACCGGGGACAAGGGCGCGGAAAAGGTCGCCGGTAAACAGTTTCTCGCCTCGCAGTCAGGGCACCTCGCAGGCCATCGGAACATCGATGGCCTGCGTATTTTCAATTGGCAGGCGGTAATGCCACCACTCTTTGCTATACGCGACAAACCCCGCGGCCTCCATCGCGGCCCGCAGCTGCTTTCGATGGGCGACTTGCGCGTCGGTCAACCCCGCCGCATTGTGGTGGCTCTCGACCCCGAAGTGGTCGAACGATGTGCCCATATCGACCTCTTGCCCGTCTAACGTCGCGAGGGTGAGGTCGACCGTATGACCGTGGTTGTGCCCACTCTTGGACGCAATGTAGCCATCCGTGAGCAAGTGGGTTTGGTGCGTGGTTTGGGTCCATTTCACCATTGCAGCGCTGGCCCGCATCGGACGGTATCCGTCCAACACCAATAACGTGAGGCCCTGCGCCACGACGGCCTTTTGGGCAACCGCGAGCGCATGGGCCGTCTCGGCCCGCAGCCAAATCCCCTTCGCTTCGTATCCGGGCAGCGGCGCACCCGTAAAGTTGTTGGCGCCGTGGTAGCGCGGGTCTACACCAATGCCCGGAACCGCGACCGCGATATCAACGAAGCCATCCGGTGGCGGCGAAAGACGACACTCCGCCTGCGACGGTTCCATCGCCGTACTTGTCCAAATCCAAACGAGCCAATTCAAGCCGACCTCCCCAAACCACACGGGCTACGCTTCCGTGCATCATACGATGTTTCACGGGACATCGGCGTGCATCTACTGCGATTTTGGTAGTCTCGACACGCAGACGCCTCGCGGGTAGCCTTCCCGTCAAACCGTCCTCGGGACGTCCCTCTCCACCCCCAAGGAGCAGCTATGCTGGGCCCCTTCATCCTGTTCATGGGACTCGCTGTCGCCCGCGACTGCCCGCCCAACGAAGTCTCCGCGTGGATTGAGGCCGTGCGCACCGCGGGTCGCGAGGAAGCGTACCTATGTATCGCCCAAACTCCCGACGCCCGAAACGCGCTGCACACCGCGCTAGCCGACACCGCGTCCGACGCGCACGGACGCAAACGAATCCAGCGCGCATTGGCGCTGCGGGTGATGCAAGAGCTCGACGGCCCCGTCGATATCGAGAGCCTGCGCTTGCTCAATGCAGACGACCTGCGCCTGCTACGAGATGCGGTTCACGCGCGCCGCGGACGTCCTTCCCCCGTCCCGGTTCACGAAGCCGTGTTCTCCAAGTTTGATTGGTACCAGCCCGACCCCCGCGCCACCAATCGCCGCCTGACCGACCAAGACCGCGTAAACTTGCAGCACATCGACAAACCGCCCCGCGCCGCGCCCGCCGCCGCCGTTGAAGAAGCACCGGGAACTGTAGAACCGACGCCTGCTGCAACGCCCGCGCCCGCGGCCAGCAGCACCTGCACCGGCTGTCAGGCCGCACCCACGCGCGCGCTCGGCGTGTGGCTCTGGGCGGGTCTCGGCCTCCTACGGCGACGGCTTCGGCTTACGCGTCGGTCGTAATCCCGGCCGCTCGCAACAAGCGAAGCGCGCCCGCCACCGCAGTCAGGGAGCCTTCGGACACCGAAGCCTCGACCAGAGGCCAGATTTCTTGTACCGCCGGCGTACCCAAAACGGCCTGCAAAGCCCCCTCTTCGACCATTTCGCGAAGCCAACGTCGCCGCTGGTGAGCGCGACGCCGCACCAACTCGCCGGAGTCGTCCAGATGGCGCCTGTGAGCTACAATCTCATCCCAAAGCTCCATCACGCCAGTGCCCCCCTGTCCGCTGCATGTCCGCACGGGCGTCGTCCAACCCGGCGTGGTGGGCCGCAATAGGTGCAACGCACGAGAATACTCTACACACGCTGCTTCTGCACGCACTTGGTTGTCGCCATCGGCCTTGTTGACCGTCAGCACTTCGGCAAGCTCCAAAATGCCGCGCTTGATTCCTTGGAGGCTGTCCCCCGCACCAGCCAACATGAGCACCAAAAAGGTGTCCACCATGTCCGCAACGGCGGTTTCGCTCTGGCCGACGCCTACGGTTTCCACAAACACAATGTCGTGGCCCGCCGCTTCACACACAAGCATCGCCTCGCGCGTTCGACGGTGTACGCCGCCAAGGGTCGTCCCCGCAGGCGATGGGCGCACAAACGCGCGTGGGTCGCTCGACAAGCGCACCATTCGCGTCTTGTCGCCCAAAATGCTGCCACCGCTTCGGCGCGAGGTGGGGTCAATGGCCAATACAGCGACCTTGTGTCCTTGTTCGAGCAAGGACATACCGAGCGTCTCTAACAAGGTGGACTTGCCGACCCCTGGCACCCCCGTCACGCCTACCCGATGGGCGCGACCGGTGTGCGGAAGCAGCTGTTGAAGCACTTCCTGGGCCATCTGCCCATGCTCCGGGCGGCTCGACTCCATGAGCGTAAACGTGCGACCCAAAATCGCACGGTCACCCGAAAGCACGCCATCGACGTGCTCTTGTACGGTGAGCGAACGGCGACGCCTCAAGACAGCCCCAACGCCGCGTCCAAGGTGTCCAACAAGGAGGTGGCGGCCTCCGCAATAATGGTGCCCGGTCCATAAATGGCCGCTGCGCCGGCCTCTCGCAATGCCGCATGGTCCTGGGGCGGAATGACGCCGCCAACCACAATCAGAATGTCCTCCCGCCCACCTGCATCCAATGCAGCGCGCAAGGCCGGAACCAACGTAAGGTGTCCCGCCGCCAACGATGACGCACCGACGACATGCACGTCGTTTTCGATGGCCTGGCGCGCCGTCTCTTCGGGTGTTTGGAACAACGGACCCACGTCGACATCAAACCCAATGTCGGCGAAGGCCGTCGCAATGACCTTTTGCCCGCGGTCATGACCGTCTTGTCCCATTTTTGCCACCAAAATACGCGGACGACGTCCTTCTGCAGCTTCAAATGCCGCAATCCGCTGTTCCAACGTAGCCAAAGTCGATGCAGACACGCCGCCCTCCCCCTTATATACACCGGTCACAACATCTGGAACCGCCTGGTGACGACCAAACACGCGCTCCAACGCGAGGCTGATCTCACCGACCGTCGCGCGGGCACGGGCAGCGTCGATTGCCAAGGCCAATAGGTTGCCTTCTCCCGATTCCGCTGCATGGGTGAGCGCCTGCAAACGCGTCTGAAGGGCCGTTTCATCCCGATTCGCACGAAGTTCACGGATACGCGCTATCTGTGCGTCGCGAACCGCAGCGTTGTCGACCTGCAAGATAGGGATGTCGTCCGGCTCTCGCGGCGGTAGCTTGTTGACGCCCAAAATCGTCTGCCTGCCGCTGTCGATGCGTGCCTGCGCCGCCGCAGCGGACGCTTCGATGCGCCGCTTGGGGAGACCCGTCTCAATTGCCTTGGCCATCCCTCCCAACGCATCCACCTCCGCCATATGCGCCCGCGCGCGCTCCACCAACGCCTCGGTCAATCGCTCGACATGGTGTGCGCCCCCCCACAAGTCGATGGCCGATGGGGTGCCGCTTTCGAGCTGCAAAAAGAGCTGCGTATTGCGGGCGATGCGTGCACTAAAGTCGGTCGGCAAGGCCAACGCTTCGTCGAGGCTGTTCGTATGAAGCGACTGGGTATGCCCTTGTGTTGCGGCCATGGCCTCTACACACGTCCGCGTGACGTTGTTGAAGACGTCCTGTGCGGTGAGGCTCCAGCCCGAGGTCTGGCAATGGGTGCGCAAGGCGAGCGACTTGGGGTTCTTCGGCGAGAACTTGGCCATCTGCTCGGCCCACAAGCGGCGGGCCGCGCGCAGCTTGGCTACTTCCATAAAGAAGTTCATACCAATGCCAAAGAAAAAGCTGATTCTTGGGACAAACGCATCCACATCCAGGCCCGCTGCAACCCCCGCACGCACGTATTCCACGCCATCTGCAAGTGTATACGCCAGCTCCAAGTCCGCAGTTGCACCCGCCTCCTGCATATGGTAACCTGATACGCTTATGCTGTTGAAGCGAGGCATATAACGCGCCGTATACGCGAAAACATCCGCAATCACCCGCATCGAGGGCGCGGGCGGGTAGATATAGGTGTTGCGGACCATAAACTCCTTGAGAATGTCGTTTTGAATGGTGCCCGCGAGCTGTTCCGGCGCGACCCCTTGCTCTTCGGCGGCCACTACATACAGCGCCATAATGGGCAATACAGCGCCATTCATGGTCATCGACACGGACATCTTGTCCAAGGGGATGCCAGCAAACAGCTCCCGCATGTCCAAAATGGAGTCCACCGCAACGCCCGCCATGCCGACGTCCCCGGACACACGCGGATGGTCGGAGTCGTAGCCACGGTGCGTCGCGAGGTCGAAGGCGATGGACAAGCCTTTTTGTCCAGCCGCGAGGTTCCGGCGGTAAAACGCATTGGACTCCGCCGCAGTCGAAAAGCCCGCGTATTGCCGAATGGTCCATGGACGCTGCGTATACATCGTGGCATACGGACCACGCACAAAGGGCGGCAGTCCGGGCATACCAATATCGGGTGACTGTTCCAACGGTTTCGGAAGCGAGTCTACGACGATACCTTCGGGCGTATTCCACGGCGGTAATACGGCTTGTTCGGCAACCGGGGACAAGCCGATGTCGTCATACGAGAGGTTGGAGAGGTCAGGAAACGAGGAGGGGTTGACGACCGGCATCAGGCGCTCACTCCCACAATCTGATGAAGTTTGGCCAATAGAGGACGGGCCGCGCAGCCCATAAACACAAAATCCGAGACACCCGATGCACGCCAAGCCGCTTCCGACGGACCTGGACGGCCAGCGACCCACACCGCCGCGGCCCCCGCCGCCACCAACGCCGCAGCCAACGGCGACACAACGTCGGTATAGTCGGCGTCCGCGCCACAAATCACCGCCGCACGACAGCCGGAGGCCTGGAACGCAGCGACCAGGGCCGACACGTCCGAAGCGCCGCCGGGGTCCACCACCGAGACGCCCGCCGCGGCGAGCAAGTTGGTGCTGTACATCGCCCGCGCGGAGTGCCGCGACAAAGGGCCCCAGGTCGCCAAAAAGACGGCGGGGCGCACGTCACACGCATCGGCGGCGTCTCGCAAGGCCTCCCAAGAAGCGGCGTGCCGAAAGGGCGCCAGTGGAGCTTGCACCGAAGGCATCCCGGGTCCAGATGGCGGCACATCCAGCGCCACAAAGTCCGAAACGCCGATAATCACGGATTTCCGATGGTCAAGGTCACGGGCCATCGCTGCGCGCGCCGACGCGACATCGGCGACCACGCGGTCAACAACCTCCGCGCCAGGCAAACCTCCCGCGGCCTCCAACGCCTGCAAACGCGCCCACGCTGCACGCGCGATTTGGTCGGTGAGGTGGTCGAGCGTGAAGCTGCCAGCCGCCGGGTCAGACACATGGCCGAGGTGGCTCTCTTCGGCCAACAACAGCTGTGTATTGACCGCCATGCGCTGGCCCAGGGGGCCCGGCGCGCCGCCAGCACTGTCATGGGGCAGCAAGGTAATCGCGTCTGCGCCACCGACCGCGCCCACAAAGCCCGCCAACGACGCGCGCAGCACATTCGACCAGGGGTCGTGCCGTGTGAGCCACGAGGCGGCCTGCACGCCATGCACGACGCACCGCGACACCGCGGGGTTGGGCTCCCCAAACGCTGCGCACACCCGCGCCCACGTCAGGCGGAGCGCGCGCACCAGGGCGATTCCAAGCATTTGGTCACGGCCCAAGGAGACCTCGACCCGCAAATGCCGCGCTAGCGTTTCGATAGAGACGGAACGGCGATTCATTTCTCGCAACAACAGGCAAGACGACGCCAAAAACAAGCCCAGTTCGTCGACGACGGAGCCCCCCGCTTCTACGGCTGCACGCCCCGAAAGCCCCACCAGCACTACATGCGGATGCGTCGCGCCGTGAATGGCTTGGGCGAGCGCGTCCCATGTTTCCGCAGTTGGCGCCGGCGCTCC
Source organism: uncultured Enterobacterales bacterium (assembly GCA_964502005.1). GTDB lineage: Bacteria > Myxococcota_A > UBA796 > UBA796 > UBA2385 > CAJWOS01. The sequence goes on along the minus strand of CAZCUX010000043.1, from coordinate 12,139 downwards.
CGCCGACAACATCTCGTGGATGGGGTCTGCGGGCACACCACCGCTCCAAGCGTTCCACGGCATGTCTGCCGTTGCTTCGGCCAACACCGCACGCGCCATCGCCGGCTCGTCGGTGTAGAGCAACACGCCCACCCCGTGTGTCAAAATTCGGGTCAACAACGGGGCCGAAAGCGCAGCAGCCGAACCGGAAAGCCGGATGGAGTCGACCCCCCGTGCGAGGTCCGCTTCGATGGCCGCGTCGAGGTCCGGCGCGCCCAGCGTGTGCGCTGCGGAAATCTCCCAGCGCCCCTGCCGCGCCAGCACGGGAGCCAGCTCCGCGACCGAGCGGTCCACCGGCCGATCCACCGAAAGCGCCGGAAGCTCCAAACCGCCAGGAAGAGGGCGGGTCAGCGCGCGGTCAATAGAAACACCCTGGAGCGTTTTTTCCACGAGCGCCCGCCAGCGGGCCACGTCGGACTGGGGGTCAATCTGCACGTTCTTCTCCACGGAGCTTCGGATGGGAATGCCAGAACTTCGCGTGCGGCGTCCAAACCGGGCCGCCACAACCACTGCGAGAACCGCTACACTAAGCGGCCACGTCGCGGAGGTCACCTTGCGGAAGCACTCACCTACCATTTCTTGTTCGCTGGCAATCGCAACCGCCCTCCTGGCCGCTAACCTCGGCAACAGCGGATGCGCGCCGGTCACCGCAAAAACCACTACGGTTGCGGACGCCGAGCAAAGCCTCCTCGAGAGCCTCGTCCTTGCGCACCACAACGTTTTCACCAATACCGAAGCCTTGGCGGAAAACAATGACTTCGCGCTCACCAGCGATGACGAAAACGACTGGCCCCAATCCGGCTCGGGAACCGTACAAATCGGCGATAGCTTTGTGTCGCTCGACTTCAATGTAGACCGCACCGACTACACCACCATCAGCCGCGAGTGGACGGTCAGCCTGGGCCTAAATCCCCTGATGGTGGACAACACGCGCCTCGTGGGCACCGCTGCCGGCACGTGGAGCTATTGGGAGGAAGAGCAAAACGGCACCACAATGGGATGGTGCAGACTCGACATTCTTGGCGCCGTCACCCGCGACGACGACCCCACAGTTGAAGAGATGGTCGTGGTGGCCGTGGTAAGCGACACCGGCCTCATTTGGGAAGCAGAAGCCCTGCTGGGTGCCGAGTCTTGGAGCGTCGTTCCAGAATAGCGTTCTGCAGCCACAAGGCGCGCACTCTCGCTCGACACATGTTCCGAATACTGAAAACGTCCTTCAGTCGCTTGGTCTCGAAGAAAGCGTCCTGCCGACGCCGCGCCTATGCCCTCCCCAAACCCGCCAAACCGGACAGGCGCAACCTCCAAAAACCCGACATACGCGACATCCTGAAACAAGCGCGAAACCCCGGTTCGCAGCGCAGACAGCTATGTTCCCAGAGTGGGCGGCGAGACCCACCCTGGAGAGCCTGGCATGGAACGTGACCATCCCGCAGAAACGGCAGCCGACACCGCGACGATTTCGTGGCTTACGGGGCACGTTGCGCACGAGCTGAACAACCTGCTGGGCGCCATTCGTGGCAACTCCGAGCTAATGGCCGAGTTTCCCGGCGACAGTTCGATGGTGCGGGCCTGCGCGCAAGACATCCTCATCGCATGTGACCGTCTCTCCGAGCTGTCCTGGCGCCTCCAAGCAACGGGCGGACGACTCGGCCTCAAGGTGGCCGCGACCTCCCTTGCGCAATGGGCAAGCCTGCTCCAAACCACGCTGCAAGACGCCGCGGGACCGCAAATCCACGTGCAGGTCCTCCATAGTGGTGGCCCCTTGCTCTACACCGACGCCGACCACCTCAGCCGCGCAGTGCGGCAACTCGTGGAAGATGCCGCGCAGCGACTCCCGACGACGATCGACGTGAGCGTCCGCATCAAAGACGACACGACGCACATTCGGCTCTCGGACAACCGACAAGGAGCGGCGGCCCTCACGCCGCCCAACGACGACCTGCGGTTTCGTGCAATGAACGCGGTGGTGCAGGGTCTCGGCGGTGAAGTCCAGCATCGGCGCGAAACGCACGGTGCGTACGTCTCTCACATTCAACTGCCCAACACCGCGCCCTCACGCTCCCGCGCGCCCTCTACCGACTCCGGCGAAAATCTCCGCGTATTGGTGGTCGATGACGACCCGCAAATGGGCAAGATGGTCGAGCGGGTCTTGCGGCGCGTCGGCTTTCAACCCACGCTGTACCGCGACCCCGCAGCCGCACTCGATTTCGTGCAAGGCGCACCCCACGAGTTCGACATCGCGCTGCTCGACATCGCAATGCCCGGAATGACGGGGCCCGACCTACTGCAGACCTTGCGACACTTCGGCATCGACCTGCCGGTCGTATTCATGACCGGCGCGCTGCCCCCCGGCTCTACCGTCGCGGGCGCGCGCTACGTCCTCAACAAGCCGTTTGGACGAAACGAGCTCATCGAAGCATTGCTCGCACATCGAAAATAGCAACCGTTACATAACGGCTGCTATTTGTCATCAACACCGACCTCCGACGACAGGCGACGAACGCGCACCGCCGCCGAAGGGGCCGTCCCTTTTCAGCGGGTCAGCTTGCGATACTTGATGCGGTGCGGCTGGTCGGCCTCTTGGCCCAAACGACGCTTGCGGTCCTTCTCATAGTCCTGGTAATTGCCTTCAAACCACACCACCTGGCTGTCCCCTTCAAAGGCCAGAATGTGCGTGGCGATGCGGTCCAAAAACCAGCGGTCGTGGCTCGTGACCACCGCACAACCGGGGAACTCCACAATGGCTTCTTCGAGGTTGCGCAAGGTCTCGACATCGAGGTCGTTCGTGGGCTCGTCGAGCAACACGACGTTGCCGCCGCGCTTGAGCAGCATCGCAAGGTGAACGCGATTGCGCTCACCGCCAGACAATGTGCCGACCTTCTGCTGCTGGTCTTGGCCGGTGAAGTTGAACAACGACACATACGCACGCGAGTTCATGGCTTTGGTGCCAATCATGACTTCATCGTGGCCGCCGGAAATCGCTTCCCACACCGAATGAACGGGGTTGAGAGAGTCGCGGCTTTGGTCGACGTAGGCCAAGTCGACGGTGTCGCCAAGCACCAACGTACCGGCATCTGGGGCTTCTTGGCCCACAATCATGCGGAACAAGGTGGACTTGCCGGCGCCGTTCGGACCGATGACACCGACAATGCCGCCCGGCGGAAGCTCGAAGTTGAGGTCTTCAAACAACAGCTTGTCGTGGTAGCCCTTCTTTACGCCCTTGACCTCCAGCACCTTCGAACCCAGGCGCTTGGAGAGGGGGATGTTGATGCGCGCACCCGTCGAACGACGGGCATCCGCTTGGTCGGCGACCAACGACTCGTAGGCGGTAATACGGGCCTTGCTCTTGGCCTGCCGCGCTTTGGGCGACTGCCGAATCCACTCGAGCTCGCGCTCCATCGTCTTCAAGCGACGAGACTCGGCCTTCGACTCCTGACGCAAGCGCTCTTGCTTTTGCTCCAACCAGCCGGAGTAGTTGCCTTCGTAGGGGTAGGCCTTGCCGTGGTCGAGCTCCAAAATCCACTGCGCGACGTTGTCCAAGAAATACCGGTCGTGGGTTACGGCAATAACACAGCCAGGGTATTCTTCCAAGTGACGCTCCAACCACGCGACACTCTCGGCGTCGAGGTGGTTTGTAGGCTCGTCCAGCAACAGAAGGTCTGGCTTTTGCAACAAGAGGCGGCAGAGCGCGACGCGGCGCTTTTCTCCGCCAGACAAGTTGGTCACGGGCCAATCACCGGGCGGCGTCCGCAGAGCGTCCATCGCGATTTCGATGGTGCGCTCTAGCTCCCAACCATTGATAGCGTCGATTTTGTCCTGCAGCTCGGCTTGGCGTGCGCACAGCACGTCAAAGTCGGCATCGGGGTCGCCAAACCCTTCGTTTACCTTCTCAAATTCGTCGAGCAATGCGCGGATGTGCGCCAGACCGAGCTCAATGTTCTCCCGAACATTCAAGTTGGGGTCAAGCTCCGGCTCCTGGGCCAAATAGCCCACGGTCTTACCGTCTTGCCGAATCAGCTCGCCGTTGAAGTCATGGTCAACGCCGGCCATGATTTTCAACAACGTCGACTTGCCCGAGCCATTGTGGCCGAGAACGCCGATCTTGGCAGTGGGGAAGAAGCTCAGCCACGTCGGCTGGAGGAGGACACGACCCGAGGGCAAACGCTTCTCGGTGCCGATCATCTGGAAAATATATTCCGCCATTGTGAACATCCACGGATTGGGAGGAAAGGCAGGCCCGGCACCCACACTGCATCGGAGGCAAAACCACCAACATCGGACAGCAAACGCAGGCACCCAAATCGCGCCCCCCTTCTACCGCGTCACCGTCCTAGGGCGCCATGAAATCCCCTCGCTCCTCTCTCCGCGCAGACTTCCGCCCTTCCGTCCATCGGCTGACAAATACATGGGCGCTGCGGTCATGACGCACCAACACCCACGGAACATCCTGCGAGACGTCCACCGCAAACGACAACTCCGGCGCATGGGCGGGCAGCGCACCCAAGAGCAACGCACGCAGCGCATCCTCCGGCAAAGGAGACGCGCCCGCGCTGACCCCCTCGCCCAAGCGCTGGCGGGGCGTGGTGGCCTCGGGCACCCAATCGAAAGGCGAGGAGACCACCAAGCGGCCCCCCGGCGCGAGGACCCCATTGAGCTGCCGGAGCGCCGTGACAGGTTCGGCCACATTGTCGACGACGTGGAGACAGCTCACGCCATCAAACACCGCCGCCGCAAAAGGGGGATCCGAAACATCGCCGGCCACCAACGCGACACGCGCAGCGAGCGTGGGGTCGTCGATACGCGCGGTCACCGGCGCAAATGCAGTGCCGCCGCGCGACCACCACGGCACCTCGGCCTCACCAAACGCCAACAAACGAGACAAGACGCGAAGTGCCGAGAACTCCGTATCCATCGACACAACCTGGAAGCCATGCGCCGCCAGCGCCAACGAATGGGTGCCCACACTCGCGCCCGCATCGAGCCACAAGCCCCCTGCATGCTCCGATGCCCACGCCGCCACGCGCGACGCCTGCCACGCATCCCCCTGCGCGCGCAGCGAAGACAATGCGTCCCCCGCGCGGCCTTGGGGCAGCGAAGACACACCCGGAAGACCGCGCGAGTACACCGAAACCAACTGGCGACGCCAATTGCGGTCTTCTGTGTCCGACCACGCGTTTCGCAAAAAACCATCGAGCGAAGGATGCAAATCCGCGCGGCCCCACACCGCGACCTCATTGCGGCGCAACCAAGCAACAAGGTCAGCGACAACTACCGCGATACCGTCAATCACAGGAAATATCGCAGGGCACGCCGTACAGCGGAGGCTCCCTTGCCACGGATGGCCGGCGGGCGTCGTCGCGTGCACCTCGAACCAGGACAAGGGCGCATTGCGCAATCCGCCGTCTACAAGCCCCCGACAGACCGGACATGTGAGGCGACCAGAAGAAACAAAGGATTGCAGCATGTGGCCTCGACCGATCGGTGCGCGCAATCGGGACGCCATCGTCCACACTTGGCACCCGACGACGCTTCACTTATCCTGCACAGGAAACGTGTGGGCCGGGAAGGCCCGCGCATCCAGGAGGCCACGATGGGCAAACCCGCAGCCCGAGTCACCGACAAGTCCCAAGGTGTACCCCACTGCCATTCGGTGCATCCATGGAGCCCGGTCCCCCATCCGGTCATCGGCCCTATCACTGCCGGTTCGCCCGATACCATCATCGAAAAGAAGCCAGCAGCGCGCGTCGGCGACCCCGGCGCACACGCGGACGCGGTCTGCTGCGGCCCCAACACCTACATCATCACGAGCGGCTCCAGCAGCGTGTTTACCAATGCACTGCCCCAGGCCCGGCTCGGCGATTCTACGCTCCATTGCGGCATGGCATCGGGCAAAATCATCATGGGCGCAGGCACCGTTATCGTAGGCTGACCGGTGAATTTGTTTCTCGGACGAGGGTGCAACGAGTCTTGCTCCTTCTGCTACGCCGGTGACTACTTCAAAAACGCGCCAAAAGTACCGCGAGGAGCCGTTTTTGAGGCCATCGACGCCTACGCGCGTCTGGTCGCGGATGCGCCGCCGCTGCCCCATTGGAGCGACGACGTCGACGAACTCACCCTTACGCTGTACGCATCGCGCGCCGTAAACCTGCTCGGGGGAGAGCCCACCCTCCATCCTGATTTCGTGAAAATTGTCGAGCGCATCGCAGCGCACGGACTGGGTCCCGTTGTTTTCACCAATGGTGGACGCCCCGAACGCATCCAAGCCGTTGCCGACAAACTTTGGTCGGTGACGGTCAACGGACACTTCGCGGAGAGAGCACCAAACCTCGGATTCGACATTCGGCGAATCTTTGCAAATCTACCGGTGCGACCCGGCGACGACGTAACCGCGTCCCTTGGGAAGATTCGGGACGCCGGAATTCGTGGCGTATTTTTGGCTTTTGCAACACCTGTTGGCGGCGCCGACCCCCACTGTTTTACGCCCAATGACCAAGACGCGATGAAACGCGTCCACGGACAAGCGCTGGCATTCTGTGAAGACAACGGCATACACCTTGGATACGACTGCTCGTTCCCCTTGTGCGTCGACGAGCGCGTCAAACAAAGCCGATGTACCAGCGTGCCGGTGATGGACGAATCAGGAAACGTCACGATTTGTGGTGGCGACTATTCTTGGGCGGAAGGGAAGCGGCATATTTCCACCTTCCACGACCTCGAAGACATGCACCGGTACACGCTCCGATTGATTCAAGGACTGCGCGCTTGGCCCACACCTTTTGAGATTTGTCAACGTTGCCCGGAATTCAACGAAAAGTGCCACGGAATGTGCTTGTCGTTTCGTGAGCGGCCAAAGAATTTTACGCTCGCAACATCTACAAACCCTGTGTAAAATCGACGGCATTTGTAGAGAGACTTTTTGCCATGCGCCTTTCTTTTTTCCGATTTGTAGGCCTCGCCGGAATGATGGGGGGTTGCAGCTCCGACCACGGGATGTCGAAGGTCGTTGACCCCGAGCCGCCGCTCACGCCACGGGTCGAGCTGCGCGTCGACTTGGCCTACCAGGAAAACGACTGGGGACGACAAATGGGACGCTGCCAAATGCAGGTCGCATTTGAGCCCTTGCCCGAGTTTGTGGAGCCCGAAGACAGCCTCGACGGAGACACCGAGACCGAAGCGCCCGTCGAACCCGCCCCCCTCGTACAGGAGCCGGAGGCACCGGGAGATTGTGTGTTCTCCGAGGTACCACCGATGGGCGAGCCCCTCGCGCCGGACACCGACAACTGGCAGTTGAGCGGCGAAGTCGTTGGTCCAGACAGCATCTCGCTCATGGGGGACGCCACTACATTTGTGTTAGAGGCCGAAGAAACGCCCCATGGCGGCGTGCGGTACGAGTGGTTGGAGTGCGGCGTTGAGGCATATCCATTCGCACAGACACTCACGCTCGACGTCCCCAGCAGCGACAAAGTGGATGCGCTCGATGCATTCACGCTGGACGACCTCGTACCGGTTGGTCCGCGCATCTGGATCGAAAGCCCCGACGACAGCGGCGGAATCCCCGTCATGTCCACCACCGAAGCGCTGGCCTTGCGATGGACACTCAGCGGCAGCGTACCCGAGGTCGACACCAGCACCACGCGCTCCCAAGTTCGAATCCGAATCCAAAGCCAAGACCGAGAGCAAGAAGACAACACACGCTGGGTGGTATGTTGGCCCGACGAAGACGGTTGGATGGACATTCCCGCTGAATCCCTCGCAGAGTTGGTGGCAGGACGAAACGACGAAAGCCGCTACTCTACGCACCTCGATATTCACGCGGAGCTATTCGAAAACGACCACGAAACGCCGTGGGGCGAGGCGCTGTCTATTCGAACCAATATCAGTTCCGGTATTCCTATCCAACCCCTCGGCGAAATGGACGAATAGACGCAGGCCTTCACACGCGTGGGACAGAGTATACTACGCTCGGCATCGTCGCCGAAAGTTCATCCCACAACTCGACCATCGCACGTAGATTACGGGGCTTTTTCAAACTGAATCCCCGTTCATTTTCAACAAACTGGAATGGACGAGGACCGATTGCCGCCCGCGAATAATCGGCAAACGAACGCAAATAAATGGCCGAAATTCCAAAATCGTCGGGGGACGAGGACATCGGCGAGAGGGGGTCCAAGGTGTGCGCAATATTGATGGCACGCACGCGCCCGTGCGGGGAAAGGTCGATGAGCTCCCGCGTGAAGTCCAAGGTCTGCTGAAAGGAACGTTCATCTTCTCCGGGCATATTGAGCGAATAGAACAAAAAAACGGAGGCACCGGCGTGAAGAATTGCACGTACCGATTGACGAATCTGGTCATTGTCGGCGCGCTTGCCGTGGAGGTTTCGAACCGCAGGGTCCCCCGACAATAGCGTGATTGCGACCTCGCTGTGGTGGGTGTCCGTTCTTGAAAGACAAGACAACAACGACTGCGAAGGGAGCTGATACGACTCGACATAAAAACCAATGGACCGCGTCAAGCCACCAAAAAACGCGGACGTATGAGCCGAACCCAACATATCGGGGTCCAAGCCCAAGGAAACCTGCTGCACACCAAGGCGCGCGAGACGGTCACAATCCGCCGCCAACGCCGCAGGTGAGCGACGCGCAACCTTAGAGAGCCCCAACAAGGAACGATGGGCCGCGCGCCCTCCCCCACAATACGCGCACGCGAACGCGCAACCCCGCCCCGACAGCAACCACTGGCCCAGCGGCGCGGGCTCCGTGACGCACAACGGGCGCGAATGGACCATCGCGCGGTAGGTCGTGGCGTGCTGCAAAAACGAGAGGTCAACGGAGTCCAACGAATCCAACATCGACGCGGGCGTCTGCCAAGCCGAACGGGGAGGACACGGCTGCCCGTCCGTGTCGCGAAAGGCAACATTGGGAACCAGCGCTGGTTCCCAATGCCCCGCGACGGCCTGCTGCGCAAGACGCAATACCGGCTCTTCAGCAGGACCACAAACGACGGCATCAATCGTAGGCGCCTCCGCCAAAATCTCCAAAGACCACAATGTTGCAGACAATCCACCCAACACAATACGCATAGCAGGCCAACACAAACGTACAATACGCGCCGTCTCCACCGCTCCCCAACTGTGCTCATACCAATGCAGGTCAATCAATACAAGTGCGGGTGTTGACTGCGCTCTGAGCCATTCTAACAAGTCAAACGAAGGGTTCAATGTGCGTTCTACGGCAATATTGAGGCCATAAACCGAATATCCGCCCTGTCGCAACAGGTTGAGCAGCGCGACAAGGCCCATCGGCATGACGGGATACGACGCGCCATCACCGGTGCCAAACGCTGCCGGGCGCGGTAGTGGGTGCAGATACAGGACGTCCATGCGGGGCTCAAGGATGCTGTACTACATCGCGATGACGACCCAACGGGCCCCGATACTTCGCCTGCACGGCCAACATTTGCAAATAGGTTTGATAAATTGACGCCGCCGGGTAATCCACAAGCTCGGCGACAGGTCGATTGCTTCGACGCCAACGGCTCCAATCGTCCGTCAGAATGCGCACACCGTACTTATGGGGCATCGAATAAAACGGCGTGCCCGGATAAGGTGAAAACGTCGAGCAATCCACCCAAGAAACGAGGTCTTCTTTCCAGAGATAGTCCAAAAACGAAAGAGTGACCTCCGACTCGTGGCGATTGTCCCCTGGATGACCGACAATAAAGAACGTAGCAGCCTCTAAGCCCGCATCCCGCACGATTCGCAGGGAACGAGCCGCGACCTCTACTGCAAGACCCTTGTTCATCGCATCCAATACAACTTGCGAGCCGCTCTCTGCGCCCATGCTCACCCAACGCAGGCCAGCACGCTTCATGGCACGGGAGCCTTCTTCAGTCACCGTATCGAGGCGGGTCAACAAACCGAAGTCAGGGGGAATGTTGTTGCTATGCCCCAGGCCGTCAATCAATTCCATAAACAACGGCTTGGACATATCCAACATACTGTCGTCGATGCCCTGGAGATGGTTTCCGAAGCGCGCCAGCCGCTCGATTTCCCCCAAAATGCGCGACACAGGATATTCCCGAACAACGCCGCCCCAATATCGGAACTCGTGGCAGAAGCGGCAGCGGAAGGCGCATCCCCGACTCGTCAGTGCGCTGACATCCATTCGATGTGCAAATGTGGCGGGTAGAAGGCCAAAGTTGACGGGTGGCAGAGCGCGCACGTCACCAAGTTTGCGATTCTTGTTCCGTTGAATAGAACCATCCGGCGCGCGATAGGTAATCCCATCCACTTCGGACAAGGCAGCACCGGCGGAAAGCGCCTGCAACACCGCCAAAGCGGTCCACTCGCCCTCCCCCCGCACAATGATGTCCAACGCCGGACACTGCGCGAGCGCCTCTTGGTCGAGGTAAGTGACGTGGGGCCCCCCCATGAGAATCGGCGTGCCCTCGGGACAGAGCTCACGGGCCAAAAGCGCAAGCTCGCAGCCTTGGGGATACAAATACGAAAAGGTGACCGAAATGCCGACGGCACGCGGACGATAGGCCTCTACCGCCTGTCGAACGGCATCCCGAACCTTTTGTGCGGCCCGGCTGGCGTCGTCTTTGGGCGAGAGCACATCCGCGAGCGGCAAGACTTGGGCCGGAATCCCATGCGTTTCCAAAAACGACGCTACCGAGACCGCGCCCCGCGGAAACAGCGGGCCCGACGCGCCCCATGCCGGCGGCACGAGGAAGAGGACCGGCCCAGTTCCCGGTGAATAGCCCGAGGCACGAATCGACGACACGGACACCGACAGCGAGCGGTCTTCCACCGCCGCGTACAGTATACCGCCTTCAGGAAGCACTTCTGCCAATTGCGGCTCTAGCGCCGCCAACTCTGCCTGGTAGGCAATCGCACCCGGAAGGTCGCCGAGGTAGCGGCGAAGGTCTACCAAAGCACGCAACTGAATGCAGGCGGCACGGTCGCGACCGGCGGCCCGATGCAACGAATACGCGCGTTGCAGGCGCGATTGCGCTGCGTCGAGTTCGTCTGCAGCGAGCAGGCACAAGCCAAGGTTGCCACACAAACGCGCTTCGGTCGCCGATGCAAGCATAGACGCCGGCATCGACGCGCCTGCCTCTTCCAGCACTTGGCGTGCCTCCCGCAAGCGACGGCGCGTATACAAATGACCGCCAAGCGCCACCAAAACTTCGACCAGGCGCTCCGTTTGACGCGACTGACGCAACCAAACGACGGCCTCCGAGAACGCCTCAATCGCGGCGTCCGGAGAGTGGCGCAGAATCTCGCCGAGCGCCAAGCACGCGCGCCCACGCTCCGCCGGACCGCGAAGGAGGGACAGCGCGGTCCGAAGCGCACGTTCCGCATCCGCTGGAGCCAAAGGCGCCCGAAGCTCGCCGAGCGAAAGCCAAATGACGCCCAACAAGTCCGCGTCCTCGGTCGCTTGGAGCGCGGCTTGCAAGAGGTGTTCGGCGCCCGCCGATTGCCCCTCTGCCGCCAGCCAGCGGGCGCGATTCAGCAGCAGGACCGCGTCTTCCGGCAAGCCGAATGCACTGCGCGCTTCTTCCGCAGACGCCAGAAAACGACTGCACGCGTCACGGTCCCCCTCCTCCAACGCAACGCCTGCGGCATTGCAGAAGGCACGAAGGCGGCTCGTCGCGTCGCGAGAGAGCAGCGCGACCACCTCAAACGACGCGATGGCCTCCGAGAGCCGCCCGAGCGATAGAAACGAGAGAGCGCGGATGTGCGCGACCTCTGGATTGTCGGGCAATCCCTCCAGAGTGGCGAGCGCGGCCGCGGAATTACCCGACGCCAAGTGCGCGCGCGCAAGTTCAAGGAGGAGGTCAGGTGGGACAACGCCGGAACGGGACGACATAAAGACGTTGTAGCCGGTTTGGTGCGCGACGCCCAAAATACACACGCGTGCGAAAGGCGTACCGCTGCGCGCACCAAGGAAACGGCAAGTCGCGCAACTTGCGCTTGGATTCTTCGATTCTTCCGAAGAATGAACGCATGAGACGCTGCACGAGCCGCAGACCAGACGCAAAAAAACACCCCCCGGAGCAATGCTCAACGGGGGGTGTCCCTTTGCAGGGGGATGGC
>CAZCUX010000042.1:11720-32968 GCA_964502005.1 uncultured Enterobacterales bacterium | reverse complement strand
GACGCCTTCAACCAGGACATCGGCAGCTGGGACACCAGCAGCGTCACGGACATGGGCTACATGTTCTGCAGTGCCGACGCCTTCAACCAGGACATCGGCAGCTGGGACACCAGCAGCGTCACGGACATGAGCGACATGTTCTCAAATGCCGACGCTTTCAACCAGGACATCGGCAGCTGGGACACCAGCAGCGTCACGGACATGAGGTCCATGTTCTACGACGCCACCGCCTTCAACCAGGACTTGAGCGGATGGTGTGTGAGTCTGATTTCAAGTAGGCCATCCTCTTTTGACTCCTCCACCCCCGCCTGGACCGAGCCTGGTCCCGTTTGGGGAACCTGCCCTTCAAGCCCTTGATCTGTGCGCTCCTCAGTCTGTGCCCCCCCCCCTTTGGGGGCTTGGGGGGCGGAGCAACGTAGGTGCTCGCCCCGAACCCCCTGCCACTCCACCCGGCGCCAGGTGACATTGCGGCGGTCGCCGGGAGCCGATGATGCTTGGGCTGGAGTCCACCGCCGTTGTCGAGATTCGCAAGCTGGTCAAGAACAGTCGGCCCGCACGGCCTCGCGACGGCTACCCGCCTGACGTGAAGCGGCAGGTCGTCGAGTGGGCCCTTCGAGGCCGGGAAGCCGGGCTCAGCTTCAACACCTTGGCGACAAGGGCGGGCCTTTCCCGCAGGACGCTACGAGCTTGGTGCTGTGCGGACGACCATTCGTGTCTTCTTGCTCCGTCGGGCTCGTCCGCGGCCGCCGAGGTGACGGGCACCCGGACGAGGGCGAGGCCCCCAAGTTCGACGTCGTGGTCGCCAACGCCATCGCCTACGAAGGCATCGACCTGCAGACGCGCACCTGCGCCATCCACCACCTTGACTTGCCTTGGGAGCCAGCGACTCTGCAGCAACGCAACGGCCGCGGCGTGCGCCAGGGCAACACCCTCGCGAACATCGAGATCAACTACTACTTCGCGCGTCGGTCGCAGGACGGGCTCCGGTTCAACCTCATCCAGGGGAAGCTCGGCTGGATGACCGAGCTCATCCGCTCGCAGGCCCGGGACACGAACAACCCCGGCGCCCAGATGGAGCTTGGCCCCGAGGACGTGCTGCTGCTGATCAGCCGCGACCCCGACAAGACGGCGCGCGCATCCAGCGCCGCCTCGACCAGATGTACGTCGAAAAGCTCGACGGCATCATCGACGCCGACACCTACGCCCGCAACGCCCGCCAGTGGCAGGACGAGCTCCGCGCCCACCGCCGCTCCATGAGCAAGCACGACGAGGCCAAGCAGTCCTTCCTCGACGAGGGCTTGCTCATCCTCTCGCTCGCCCAGGAGGCCCCCGCGCTGTTCGAGCAGGCCACCCGCGAGGAGAAGCGAGACCTTCTAAATCACCTACTTTCGAACTCGTCCTGGGCCGGCGGAAAGCTCACCATCGCGTGGCGGAAACCGTTCGTTTACCTTGCCGAATTCCAGGACCCCGGAAACGACGAACCCCCCTTCGGAGGTGAGTCCGAAGGGGGGCCGTCCGAAATGGTCGGGGAGACAGGATTCGAACCTGCGACCCTCGGTTCCCAAAACCGATGCGCTACCAGACTGCGCTACTCCCCGTCACACGGCCCCCGTAATTCACCCCTCCACATCCGGCGAGTGTATTCTTCCCGAAAACGCCAATCCCCTGCGCGGATGGGGCGGGGCAGGCTACACTCCGCCGGTAGAAAAGGAGTACGGGATGTTGTTGATTCGTTTCGCTGCGTTGTCCGCTGCGGTCGGCTTGGTCGCCTGCGATGACACCAAATTCAACACCGGTGGCGAGGCTGTGTCGGGCGAAGGCTTCGACGCGGTGTTGCAGGTCATGGAGGGCAACTGCACGAGCTGCCACAGCGGCAGCGCGCCGTCTGCGGGCTTGGATCTCTCGCGGGACACGTTCTGCGATGTGGTGCTGAACGGCGAGCTGGTCGTGCCGGGTGATTCCGCGGGCAGCTTGCTGGTGCAGCGGATTGAAGGCAACCCGTCGCCGATGCCCCCGGCTGGCCTGATGGAAGACGGCAACGTCGCGATTGTCGCAGACTGGGTGGACGCAGGCGCCGACTGCACGTCGTCCGGCGGTGGCTCGGGCGGCGAAGATACCGGTACACCCGCCGATGGCGCGTCGATTTTTGCGTCGTCATGCGCAGGCTGCCACGGCGCGAATGGGGAAGGCGTGTCCGCTCCCTCGATGGACTCTGCACTGTACGGCCTCAATGCCGACGACGTCGCGGAAATCGCGATGAACGGCACCTCTGGCGGTATGCCGGCCATCCTCACCGACGCCGACCAAGCCGCGCTGGTCGCCGACTACTGCATCGAGACTTGGGGCAACTAAGCCCTCCGCTTTCCCTTTTTGATTTTTCCGAGGCTCCTTATGTCTGTTGCTTCTCTCGCGCTGTTCGCCCTCTTGGGCAGCGCACATGCCTACGTCGACGCCGAATGCCAGGAGGTTGCCGCCCAAGGCACGCCTTCGGGGTACAGCGAGCAAGGCCAGCAGGACTTCTTGCTCAACTACTTCGCGCTGGCCACCACCCTGTCGCCCTTGCACGGCGCGGTGCCGCACTTGGCGGGCCACGGCTCGGTGTCGCTCGACCTCGGCATCATCCCGCCGTTGAGCTGCGAGCGCCGCTTGGTGCTCGATTATACCAAGACGGAAGACACAAACAAATCTCCGATTGTGCCCCGTCCACGCTTCATTTTCAGCTTCCCGGAAGTTGGAAAGTGGACACCCTATGCAGGCGTGGCTTATGCACCGCCCGTGAAGGTGTTTGGCACCCGCAACGTCATCATGAGCGGTGAAGCGGGTATCGGCAGGCACTTCGGCAAGTCCGACATCGCGCTCGGTGTGCGCTACCACGCCACGTTGATGAAGACCGTCGCCGAAATTGCCACGCCGTTTGTCGAAGGCGACCCCGCCATCGACGACTTCTACATGGGCTCCACCTTCGGCATGGACTTCATCATCGGCAAAGATTGGGACGGCATCGAGCCTTACCTCGCGATTGGCATGACCGACGCCTCCACCTTCTTTTACATCGGCGACGACGCCGTCGTGGGCAACAACTACTCGCCCTACTTCGGCCCCACCACGTCGCTCGGTGTCGACGTGAAGAAGGTGAAGTCGCTCGACCTCGTCGGTGAGTTCTACATGGCGCCCGGCTACTTGTACACCGGCCGCATGCGCGTGGGCTATCGCTGGTAGCCTACCAGGTAAACGCGCGAATGTAGTCCTGGCCGACACTGTGGCAACCGCTGCAGTAGTCGGCGGCATCGGCGCCCGATGTCTGTACGCTGCCGTTTTCGGTAAACGCGGCGTACAGCCAGTCGCCGTGGTCCGGGTCGCTCCCGTCTACTTTTTTCATGACGGTAATCGACCGCAGTGACGTGCCCGCGCCATCGTCGTATCCCTCTTTGACGACAATCGCGCCGTCGGGCATCGTCTCGCTGCCGCCGCCTGCCGCTGCGCCCGCCGCGGTGGGGTTGAGCCACACCTGCACAAACGGCCCATGCGTGCCGTCTTCCGAGACTTGTATCCCCGCGAAGTCCGGGTGCTGCTCATAGGCCGAATAGCCCTGGATTTCGTCCCAAAGGGCCAATGCTGCGCCATCGGCGGAGTCTGCGCCTTTTTCGGCACATGCGAGGGTCAGCAGCAACGGTGTGCAGCGAAGGCAGGTGAGTCGCATTGGTTTTCCTCTTGGTCAACAGGGGAAATGTGGCGTTGCAAACGCGCAGCCAACTGCCGAAATGCATTTCCACGGTGGCTGATTGCGTTTTTCTCCGCCGATGTTGCCTCGGCGAGGGTTCGTTGGCCCCAACCCGCAGGCACAAACAAGGGGTCGTAGCCAAAACCGCCGTCACCCCGTGGTGCTTCGGCGATGTGTCCTTCACAAGTTCCGGCCCACACATCCTCGCCCGCAGCGCTGACGAGCGCCAGCGTGCAGACAAATCGTGCGCTCCGGTCGGTACGGATGCCAAGCGCCGCCAATAGTTTCTGGTTGTTGGCCTCAGCGGTCGCTTCTTCGGTATACCGCTTGGAAAACACGCCTGGCGCGCCATGAAGCGCGTCAACCTCCAAGCCCGAGTCATCCGCAATCACGATCCCACCTACGCGCTCGTACACGAAACGTGCCTTCTGCAGTGCATTTTCGGCGAAGGTTTCGCCCGTCTCCGGGGCTTCTTCGATATCGCCACAATCGGCCAGGCTGACCACCGGCACCGCGCTCCCTGCATCGGCGAGAATTGCGGCCACTTCTTCTACTTTGTGTGCATTCCATGTTGCGAGGACGACCTTCACGTTGGCTCCTGTCGAGTTTTTGGGGTGGGACCTAACGCCTCGAATGCGTCGGGGAACGGTGCGCGGAGCCGCATGTGGTAGGGTGGTCAGGAAAGCGTCGGTTGACCGCCCACTACGGGCGCCGTTCGGGCAGCGGTCGCAGACACCCGTTGATTGCGTGTGCAAGGAGTCCAAAATGTCGTTGAATCGTGTGGGTGCAGTGAGCCTCTGCGCCGTATTGGCCATGGTCGGTTGCGAAGAAAAGAAAAGCGGCCTGACCGTGGGCGACGAAGGCGCCACCGGCTGCGACTTGTCCGCCGACAAGCTCGCGAACACCGAGTGGGTCATCCTGAAAATCAACCCCGACAAGACCGAAGTGCCGGACCACAGCGCACGCATCAAGTTCGTGACCGAAGACGGCGGCCTCAAGGCCAAATACAACGTGCAGTCCGTCGCAGATATGTACACCTACAACTGCGAATCCAAAGAAGACCGCGTCACCTGCCGCGAAACGCCCCGCGTCAAAGACTTCTGCCAGGCCCTCGAAGCCGGTGGCAAGAAGTGCGACGAAGCCTCGCTCAAGGAGATGCTCCCCGACGCCACGGCCGAGCAGCTCAAAGACGGCATCGAAAAGGGCATGGAGAACGTCAACAAGTACAAGGGCAAGCCCGAGTGGCAGCAGTTTGTCGCGCAGAACAACAACCTCGGCAACAAGCTCCGCGGTGTGCTGTATGTGAAGCTCGACTCCAAGCGCTGCCAGCTTCGGGTCACCGACAACTACATCACCGTCTACAACGGCCAGAAGCTCGAAGACTCGAACCCCGTCGGCACCAACCCCTTCGTCAAGAACGCCATGGGCGACTTGCTGTGGGAACACTGCGAGAGCCGCGACTCCTTGTTCCCGCGCTCCTCCGCCGAGCTGCCCGCCGACCTCACCCAGATGCGCCCCGAGCCCCAGCAAGAAGCGGGCAAAGAGGTCCACTTCTGGTATTTGTCCCAGGATTCGATGGCTCCGGCCGAAGGCTGCACCTACGGCTACGACCTTTGGCTGGACGGCAAGCCGCTGCAGAAGGGCCTCAAGCCCGAAGAAGCCGACGACGGCAAGGGCGGCAAGCGCCTCGACTGGCACGCCGTGCACTCTTTCTCCGACCCCTCGGCGACCGGTGCCGGCAACGTCGTGACCGCCGTGGTCAACACCAACTGCGCGGGCAAAGAGACCAAGAAGGTCGCTTGTGCCGCAGTTCTGATTCAGTGAGCCTGCGCGGGGGCCGCGCCGTCTGACGGTGCGGCGTCTCCCGTCGTGTCCCACAAAAAAAACGCCCCGCGGTCTGTGCGGGGCGTTTTTCATTTCGATGTTCGCGCGCCGTCGTACTAGCTCTTGAAAATCTTCTCGATTTTCGCGCGGACCTTCTTCTCGTCGCCGTCTTCTGCGACCGAGATTTCCTGGATGAGCAACGTGCTGGCGTGGTCGTACATCTTGCGCTCGCCGAAGGACAGGTTTTTGTCTTTTCGCAGCAAGGCCAAGTCGCGCAGCACTTTGGCGACTTCGATGGGGTCGCCGGTGGCAATCTTGTTCGTATATTCGCGGTACCGCCGGTTCCAGGTTTGGTTGTCGGCGGGCACGTCGCGGTCTTTCAGCACGTCATAGACCTTGCCGACCTGCTCTTTCGAGATGACATCACGCAGGCCAATCGAACCGGCATTCTCAACGGGGACATAGATAGTCAGCCCATTGTCGAGAATCTTCAACGTGTAGTACGTCTGCTTGTCGCCGTCGATGTCTTTGGTCTCGATGCTCTTGATGACACCCACCCCGCGACCGGGGTAGACCGCTTTGTCGTTGACCTTGAACTGCATGAATCTCGACTCCGACCGCCTTCTGGGCCAAGGCGTGACTCATTCACCCGGTTTCCAGCTGGCGCAACTCGGGCTGTGTACCCGAGTGAATATTCCGCACCATGTTAGGCGCCGCGGCCGTTCTGTCAATGGGGATTATCGCGCAGAATAACCACGGATTCTCGACTGGCCAGCGCGGCCCCCGCAACGGGTGCGCCTACCGCGCTTTCACCCAATAGCCCGTGTAGCTGAACTTCTCTTCGCGGTCGTTGGCGCCGACGAAGAAGCCCTTCCAGTCGGCGATGAAGTAGTCGCCTGGCTCCATTTGGAGTACGGCCAGCGAGCGCCCCCGGTTGTATTCTTTGACCTCGTAGGGCGGCTTGACCTTGTAAACCTCGGTCCAGCGCTGCTGCTCGTCGCGCGTGTCGCGATACGCGCAGCCTTCGTCATCGAGCCGAAACGGCCGCCAGCCTGGGTGTTCGTAGTCGAACAGCAGCACCTCACCGGCGGGCACGATGTTGGGCGTGCTGTGGTCGCGGTCAAGACACACCAGCCGATGCGTGACTTTGCCCTGCTCCAGCAGAATGCGGTGAACGCGCCCCGGCGTCATCTGTGTGTAGTCGTCGTTGACGAACAGATGCAGGCCCTTCTCCGCGGGCACACGGATGAGCTTGTGGGTGCCGGTGGCGTAGGCTTCGGACGCGGTGGCTTGTGTCGTGAACTCTTCGGTCGTGAAGCCGGCCGCGCTAATGACCACAATATGCGTGCCCGGCTCGCAGCCGAGCGAAAACTTGCCCTCGGCGTCCGTCGTGGTGGTGCAGAGTGTCCCTGCCGCGGTGACATTTGCGCCACTGACAGGTTTTCCCCGCGCATCGACAACATCGCCATTGATGGTCATTCCACCGCAGCCGGTCAAAGCCCAAATGGCCCATGCCTGCGGTGCTCGCAGCCGCACCATCACGACTCCATTGCGACATGGTCGATTTTGGCCATGGGCAAGAAAAGGGTTTTCCCCGGCGCATCGAGTGTGCGGCCATCTTGGTCGGCCCAAGCGTTGACCGTGACCGTAATGCCGCCAGCATGGCCACTTTCGTGCATGTGTCCCTTCAGCACCATCGCGCGTGCAGGCGCGGCGCCTCCTTCGCGGGGCACGAACAACGGAGCGCGCAAGTAGAGGGTTACGGGCATCATGAGGGACTCCAAGGTGGGTGTGAAGCCGGATTATCCCGTTCTCGCATGGGTTTCGCGCGGGGGAGCAGTGAAACACGATTTCCACTATTGCGGGGACAGCCCGCGTACCAGCGCGCCGAGAATGCTTCCCTATTCGTGGCTTCTGGCGTGACCTACCCGCGCGGTCGGTTCCGCTGGAGGGCATACCTGCGCAACGTGTACGAAATCGCCGCAGCGGGTAGGATAGGGGCAATCTTTGGGAGCTAGAATGCGTGTCGCTCGTTCAATTCCATACGGTGTGTTGGTTTGCTTGGGTATTGCGTGTGGTCCGCCGCCTGAGCTCGTCGCCGAGCGCGATTCGCTGAAGGCGGAAGTGGCCAAACTTTCGTCTGCCAACGCGACGTTAGAAGGCGAAGTAGAATCGGGGCGGGCCAAGATTCGGGTGCTTGAGCGGGACCTCAAGCAATCCAGGCAAGACCTCGCGCTCGCGCGGATTGGCGTGGTGCCGGGAGTTTCGCTGAAAGCGCGCTTCGACACGAGCAAGGGCGCCATCGAGTGTGACTTGCTTCCCGATGCGGCGCCGATGACGGTTGCCAACTTTGTGTCGTTGGCTGAAGGCACGCACCCGTGGACCGACCCCGTCACCAACCAAGAAACCCGACGGCCACTCTACAATGGCACGTTGTTTCACCGCGTCATCCCCAAGTTTATGATTCAAGGGGGCGACCCATTGGGCACGGGCCGGGGTGGTCCAGGCTACCGGTTTGAAGACGAGGTGGGAAGCGGCCTGAAGTTCGATGAACCGGGACTTCTGGCAATGGCCAATGCGGGCCCCAACACGAATGGTAGCCAGTTCTTCATTACCGACCGGTCGACGCCGCACAGCCTCGATGGCAAGCACACTATCTTTGGCAAGTGCCAAAACCTCGATGTGGTCGAAGCCATCGCGTCGGTGCCGACGGGGGCGGCGGATCGTCCCGCGCAAGACGTGGTCCTTCGTAGCGTAACGATTTTGCGGACCCGGTAGCCGTTGCGCGAAAGGCCCGTGCCGCTGCGGTGCGGGGTGTGGACCTCCCCCCAAAAAAAACGCCCCGGAGAGGCTCCGAGGCGTTGGGGGCGGGGCGGCTAGCCTTTAGCGCTGGTAGCCGATGCCGATGCCGAACATCCACATCTTGTCTTCAAGATCGCCGACGTAGTCTTTGTTGTCGCCGTAGTAGACCTTGGAGACGCGGTGTGCGCGACCGGCCGTGCCGTAGACGTACATATTCGGAATGAATGTGTAGCCGACCTCAAGGTCGGTGCCGTCGCTAAAGATGGCCGAGTAGTCGGTGAAGCCCATCTGGTAGGTGCCCGTCGCAAAGAAGGACGGACCGAGCTCCGCGGTGACTTCGAGACCATAGGTGTTGCCGACGGTCCAAAGCTGGTCGTAGACGATGGTGGGGTCACCCGTACCGTCTGCGGAAGCCTGCTGCTGGAAGTACAAGAAGTCGCCCGTTTGGAAGCCGAGGAAGCCGCCGAACGAGAACCGGTTGGCGCCGACATCCAACGGATAGCGGCCATGCGCGCGCAGGTTCAGGTTGGTGACGGAGTCGGCAATCGGTTCGGTAAAGCCTTGCTCGAGCTGAATCTTCCAGAACGACATGCGCACGTCGGCCTCAAAGCCGACGTACTCGAAGAACGGGAGCCATGCCTTGGCGTTTGCGGCAAAGCCTGCGTTGCCTGCCGGGTTTGTTTCGTCGAAACCCACGGTGATGGGCTGGTCGTAAATCGGACCTCCCGTCTGTGTGGCGGCTTGATAGTAGGAGTACGTACCACCCAAATAGCCGGCGCCTGCGCGCAGCCATGCATGCTCACCGGCGGGCTTTTTCTCCCGCGGGGGCTTCGGCGGCTTTGCCGGCTCTTCTGGCTTCACTTCGGGGGTGGGCGTGGGGGTGGTGTCGGGCGGTGGTGCTGCGCCCCAGGCGCCCGCTGCGGCCCCGGAAACGGGGATGGTGAGGATGGGCGCACCAACGGATGCGTTCTTCATACCCACCGCGACATTGATGTTGCCGCTTGCCGTCGCGGGCACGGTCAACAACGCCGAGTAGTTGCCGCCTCCCATGGACTGCGCGGCGCTGACTTCGGCACCGGCTGCGAGGAACACGAGGTCGGCGGGGTTGACTTCTGTCGGGCGACCCTTGGCGTCGGTCACGGCGATGCGCAAGGTCACGCCGCCACCCGGCGCGACCTGGGCAGGCTCGGCCTTGACGGCGAGCGCCGCTGGCGGGCCGGCTGGTCCGGTTTCGGTTTCGGGTGCGGCGACCGCGAGGCCGCCGGCGCGGTCGAGGGAGATGCCGCCGATGCTGCCACGCCAGGACGTGAGCAGCGCGTTGATGCCGGCGTTGCCGCTAACCGGCGCGGCCACTGGCTGTACGCCCGCCGGAGCCTGCAAGAAGCCCGCTGCGCCGATGTAGCCGTTGGCAGCCGCGCGCAGGCTCACGTAGCCGGGGGTGGTGCCCGCGGTGTAGGTGGCGAAGGCGACGCCGTTGGCGTTGGTGGTGACGGTGGGGGAGACCTTGCCGTCGCCGCTGTTGACCAAAAGGTTGACCGGAACGTTGGCCACCGGGTAGCCGTAGGCGTCGACGCTCACCACCGCCACGCGCACCAAGGACTGCCCATCGGGCACGGTGCTGTTGCGAAGCGGAATCAACAGCACGCGCGACAAGGCGTTGCCTGTGGCGTTGGTGGGCACGCCCACCGCGATGTCGACGGTCGTGTTGCCGGGCGAGTTGAACGCGAGCTCATAATCGCCGCCGCCGAGGTCGCGGGGCTCGCCGTTGAGGCGTGCGCCAGCGGAGTCGACGACGAGCGCGCGGCCGGACAAGCCCGCCGAGCCGCCCGATGCTTTCACGAACAGCTTGAAGTTGGTGGTGCCGGTCGACAGCACCGGCGGCTCCGAAGCCATGGCCACGGCCGATGCGAGGCCGGGGACAAGGTCAAGCTCGAGCGCGTCGCCTTGGGGGCCTTTGGCGTCGGCGACGGCCACCTGCACGCTCGCTTTGGTGGCCGACGAGCCGAACGCGGGGGTCCACGTCGCGGAATAAATGCCGTTGCCTTCGTGTTGCGCGGCGGAGACGGTGCCCGAGCCGGTCGAGAAGGTGACGGTCGCCGCCAAATCGGGCTTGCCATCCGGCAACGCAACATACGCGCGGACGGGAATCTGCACGCGGTTGTCGGCGGGGACGCTGCTCCCCACGGGGAACAACGACACGCGCTTGGTCGGCGGCACCTGGAGGTCGAGGGGGTCCTCGACGCGCTTGCCGTTGACCACGCTGATGATTTTGGCCTGGCTCACACCCGGCGGAACCGTGATGGGCACTTGCGCCGCACCATTTGCGTCGGAGGGCACGGGGCCGTAGGGCTGGTCGCCCACCTGCACGATGACCGATGCGTTGGGTTCCGCCTTGACCGGAAACGCCGCTTGGCCCACCAACGGGAGGACGGCGTGCCCGAAGGACTTGCTCGGGTTGCGGCGGTCAATCGCGGTAATCAGCGCCAACTGCGGGAACTGCTGCGTGGGCGGTGTGTACTGCGCGACGTAGGTGCCGTTGCCGAGCGACGTGATGTTGCGAACTTCACCCGCCGATGCGCGCACCAAGAGGTCGGCTGCGTCGACATCGCCACCCGTGAGCTTGATGGTGACGGACACGGTGGTGTCGCGTCCAAGCACCGCTTGGGTGGGGGAGGTGGTCACTTCGACCTTGCTCTTCGGGGCCGGCGCAACGGCGACTTGCCAGCTCAGCTCAATGTTGGTCTTGCTGGCGGTGCGGCCCTTGAAGTCGACCTGTGCGGTGCCGCGCGCGCTCACGGCGGCGGGTTTCAAGGTGACAGCGTAGAGACCGGGGCGTACTTCGGTGATGCGCTCGTCGCCGAGGCCGCCGACGCGACCGGACAAACCGGTCATCGGCGCGCCGTTGGCTTCGTAGGCGACGAAGTTCAGGGTGACTTCACTTTCGCCATCCAGAATCAGTTCGCCGCCGGGAACCAGCGCCACGACAGGCTGCGCGAAAGCGCCCGCTTGGGCGAAGGCGGTGCTCGGTAGGAGGGAAACAGCGGGCAACGCCGGCAACGCCAAAGCGAGGCTGAGGATGCAAGTAGGCAAGCCGCGTGTCCTGGCAGGGACTGGGCGATGACGCATAGAAGACTCCTGAATGACGAGGTCGTCTCAGTCTCGAAACGGAACAATACGGGAGGGGAAGCAAAGGTTGGAGCCAGTAGGGTTAATCCGTTGTCAAGGACGACCCAGGGGCACCCTTGTCAGATTTGACGGAACTGTGTCCGTTATTGTCGGGCGGGTATTTTCGCGACTTGGTCACGTTCGTGACAGGACGGTTCGTTCCTGTGGCAATATCTGGGGAATGTCTCGGTCGTTGGCGCGCGCGCCTGGTGCTCCGTTGTGCGGCGGCCATTTTGGAGAGGATCTCCCTGTGTCCAAACGTCCCCGCCTCCGCCGCCGTATTCGCGAAGCCGAGTTGCCGGCGCCGGTTGCTCGCACGTTCCGGGAGAACTTGGAGCGTTTCATTGCCGAGGATGCCGTCGATGCGGCGGCTCGTCGTGCAGTGGTTGACCGCCTCATCGGCACGCCGGAAACCACCGTGCTCGCCCCCTTTGATGCGCTGTATCCGCACGCAGAGCTGTTTTTGTCCGCCTGCCTCACGGTCGCGGTGGTCGATGGCACCTACGCGGTAGAAGATGCGCGCATGATTAGCGCCTACGCGCACAGGCTTGGTCTTTCTGCGCGACAGCTCGCCGCTTTGGAGCACAAGGTCTTCGCCGAGCTTCGGGAACGCGGCGAGTCCAAGATGGCCCGCGATCGTGCCGAGACCGACTTTGAAGACGCCGAAACGGCCGATGCCAGCCGCGGATACGGCAATCTCACCGCCGTCTTCCCCGCTGGAATGCGCTTCGACGACGACTGACGCGGCCTGCGCCACGCACCCCAACGTAGGTGGGGCCAACGGGCCGCTTGTTTCTCCCGATGTGCCCAAAAAAAAACGCCCCCGCTCCTTGTCTGGGAGGGGGGCGCGGCTGTGGGGGCCTTATTCGCCCAGCTCCGCAAACCAACCGGCCCGAAGCGCGTCGAGGTCGGCGTCGAGCGCTGCGATGAGGTCGTCCATCCGCTCCATCAGGCGCTTGGGCGCGCGCGGTGCTACGGAGCCCATGAGGCCGTGAACCACGAACGGCAGCACTGCGGTGACGTCCGTGTGGACGTACACCGAGCTCATCTCGACGCATTCGGCCGAAACTTTGCCCCACGTGTGCCCTTCGCCCGCCGGACAGCTCGACAGAGCGCCGTTGTCGACAGGGTCCACGCAGAACTGCACGTCTACGTCGAAGCCGCGGGCATCCAAGCCGAAGATTTGGGACAGCGTGGGTTCGCCTTGGAGGGTGTAGTTCTTTGGAACGCCGCCCCCCAGAATCCAAACGGCCGTCTCACCGGCATTTTGGGCAGCCCATTGCACGGCAGCCATCGCGTGAACGTCGGCTGCTACGTCCAATTGGAACTTGAACGACGGACCCAGCATCGCGCGCAACTTGACGACGTTCAAGAAAATCGAGCCGTCTTGGGGCGCGCCAACGAAAATCGGCACGCCGGCTTGGTAGCAAGCCGACAAGAGGCACGGTTCCTTTACGCCAAGCTCTTGCTCCAACTGGAACAAGTGCTTGCCGAGCAGGTAGTGCAGCTCGGCGGTGGTCATCGAACGCTGGAACTCGGCGCCGCGCAGAATGCGGGCGAAGAGGTTGTCGGTGTCGAGGAGCACTTGCTCGTCGAAGCCGAGGTCGTAGATGCGGATGATGCGGGCTTCCCGAAGGGCTCGGTCGCCAGCATCGGGCGCAATCTCACGAATCGCGTGGCCGATGACGCGGTGGGCGTCGTGGTACAGGTTGGCGCCCGTTGTGGTCAAAACGTCCACAAAGCCGGCGCGCACCAACGGGATGATGCAGGAGCGATGCAGGCCCGCTGGCGTCATGGCGCCCGACAACGTCATAAAGACGGTGTGGTCGCTCGATGCGCAGCGCTGCATGAGCTGGAATGCGGTGCGGAGCTGCCGACCCACAAAGGCCGGAAACGCTCCGTTGATGAGGTCCGGTGTCGACTCCTGGCCCGTAATCGGGCCGGGAGCCACGCGCGGTGCCGCGGCCAAAGCCGGGCTTTCGTTGGGTGTCGTCACGGGATTTGGCTCAGTCGTCGTCTTCGTCGAAGTCAACCTGCTCTTCCTCTTCTTCTTCGTCTTCGTCTTCGTCGTCTTCGTCGAAGCCCGAATCGGAGCCGAGGTCGCCCCAGCCTTCGTCTTGGGAGGTCAGGCTGCGACGGCTGCGGTCGGAAGACAGGTTGTCGTCCATGTCCTCATCGTCGAAATCGCCGTCCTCGTCCTCATCAAACTCTTCTTCTTCGTCCGGGTCGCGGTCGCGCAATTCATCGTCGACGCTTGCCTGGAGGTCGCCCACCAGGTCGTCCAACTCGACACGATGTTCCCAGGCAACGTCACGGACGGTGGTGTCCGAGTCGAAGTCTTCGATCTCGATGCCGTACCACCCAAAGAGGTCAACGGTGCTGGGGAAACGCCGAAGAAGCGCCCGAATACGGGTATTCTCGGTGACCTGCATGCTTGCTCCTCCTCGCGCGGGCGAGGAAAGGCGACCTTGGGTCGCCCCAAGGCGGCGCTCCATTTCCGAAAGGAAGGCGCGCCCAGTGGACTGTGGGTCTGCCGGGCGGAAGGCCGCGGCACAAGTTGAACCGGTGTGGACCAGTTGCATCCCTTGCCTGCACTGGTACTGCGCGTTTGGCAAGCCGGAAAACAGGGCCAATTTTCAGAATCGTCTGTACATCGATATTTGCAACTTGGATGCGAAGCACAAACCTGTTCGGGCTACCATCGATCGATGGTCCCCCCGAAAGGTTGCAGGGGGGGGCTTATGATCTGCATCGGCAAAGCCGCTCCTGGCAGTGTGCGGATGGTCGGGACAGCAAGTCCCATCACTCGGGACAGAGTCCCAAAAGAGGTCACACATGCCGGGTACCCCCACCTCCTTCGTCGTCGTCACCTCCAGCGCAGCCCCAGCCAGCAGCGACGAACAACCTCCATGAATCCCGCGGGACGGCCGCATCGGATGCCCCGTCTCGCGCCCCAAGAAACCCCCTTTCTCCCGCACGGGCGGGAAAATGAATGACGATTCAGTGGGCCGACGCCCGGCTGATTCGAGCGTCCACACCCCGGTTCGCGCGCATCGCGCGGCGGCGTGGGTCGAGACGCGGTCCCCCACCTTCTTTCACCATCGAGAGGTCCCCTATGCCGCGTATCCCCACTCCTTTCGCCCTCGACTCCTTGTCCGCAGCCGACGGCGACGAGCAACCTCCATGAATGTGGCGGGACGAAGGCCGACCCCCTTCGCCTCGCGCTCCCAGACCCCTTCGTCGCGAAAATGAATGGTCATTCAGTGGGCGGTAGGCCTCGGGCTCCGCCCGTCCAGCCGAGGTTTCCCGCCAACAACAAGCTCGCCGCGGTGTCGGTCCCCGGCCACGGCTTGAGGCGGCCCGGCGTAAACGCGAAGTGGCAGGTGAGCTGCCCCCACACCGGCCTCGTCTTGGAAATGTCGACCAACGTTTTCGCCATTCGCGCGCTCTGCCGGGTCCATGGACCCATCGGCGCGTCGGGCTGCACCGGCCGACCGAGCGATGCGCCCATCACCAAATGTCCAGACTCCGCGAGATAGCGCAACGACGGCACGTCCTGCACTTCTCCGGCTTCGGGCCACGGACGCGGAACCGCCGCGTATTGCCAATCGACCAGCAGCACCGACGGGTCGATTCGGTCGAGGGCGCGCCACGTCTCGATGCCCGCTTCGTTTCCATGCGCAACACCCGGAAAGCGGTGGCCGTCGAGCAGCATGTCCGCCCAAATGGCCGTGCGCGCCCCTTTCGCGGCGGCGGACTTGCGCACCATCTCGACGCTCTCGACGAAGAGGTCCACGCCCTCTTTGGGAGAGTGCTGCACAAAGCGCAGCGCACCCGCCTCATCATGGCCTGCGTGCAACACGGACGCGCCAAACAAAGACAAGGCCTCGTGAACGAGGTCGGTCACTATCTTTTGAACGGCTTCCTTGCGCGGGTCATACAGCGGGCTCCAGTAGAACAGAGCGTCCGGCGCACGGCCCCGCTTTTGGGGGAACACGCGCATCGGCGCCAGCAAGAGGTCGGGGTACGCGGGGGCCAGCAAGTCCTCTTGGTGCGCAAACAGGGGCAACAGCGGCACTACGTCGGCGCCTGCGCTGCGAAGGCGGTCCACAATCGGCCGCAGTGACGACAACGGCGCGGCATACGGGAGCGCCAACTCGGGGTGGCTGTCAAACCGAAAGTTGCCGTTCAACTCGATGACGACGCCATTGAGACGCGCATCCAAGGTATCTTCGGCAAACTCCGACAACCACGGCAACATGTCCGCCGCGCCAGAAACCGAAGAAAGCGCCGGCACAACAGCCTTTTGTCGCTCCAGCAGCATATCGCCCGCCGTCGAGCGCCCCGGAAGCTGCACATGGGCCCAGCGGTGCGGGAGGTCCGGCGCGTCGGCGTAGACACCGGCAGCCACCGAGGGCGCACGCGCCAAATCCGCGAGCGTGTCTACCCCCGCGCGCAGGCCAAGGGGCGTAGACGCCGAAACAACGACACCGTCGGTCGAAACCAACAACCGGTAGCCATCGGCGGGCACCGACGCATCGCCGTCTAGCACAATCGGCGCGCGAGCTGCAAACCGCACCACATGTCCCGAGCGCAGCAATACCTTCGTGAGGTCGCCGTCGAGCGCGCGTTTGCCGAAAACCGCCGACCACGCCGGCCCCGTGGACACCGCGAGCACCGAAGGCACCGCCCACGCGCCCTCCTGCGGCTGCACCGAACGAGGGGGAACGGCCGCCAACGCCGTCGCCAAAAACAGGCAAATCACGGCGCTTTGGGGGTGGGCGTGGTGATGGCGGTGACCCAGGTCGCCAACGGCCGAATCCAGCGCGTGACCTCGTAGATGGCCGGGTAGACCAAGCGCGTTCTCCGGCGGTGCACCGAATCGATGATGTTTCCGGCCAGCTCCTCGGGCGTGCCACGAGGCAAGAGGCGCACGGATAGGCCATTTCCATAGGCCGCCGACGCCGCCGCCTCCATGTCCGTCGAGACCGGACCCGGATACACCGTCAGCACATGCACGTTGGTGCCCCGCAGCTCCGCCGCCAAGCTCTCGGAAGCGGCCGCCAGCGCACCTTTGGCCGCATTGTAGTGCATCATGCCCGGCGTGGGCACGATGGCGGCCAAGCTCGCGATATTGACGATTGCGCCGTGGTCTTGGGCGAGCATGTCCTCCAGCACACGCCGCTGCAAGCGCAACGGCGCGTGCAAGTCGACGTTGAACAGCCGCTCGGCGCGTTCATCGGACACACCGCGGCCCGGCTCTACATACTGCACGCCCGCGTTGTTGATGAGCAGGTGCACAGGACCGTTCGCCGCGACCGCGTCGTCTACCAGCGGCCCACATTGCTGCAAATCCGCGAGGTCGGTCTCCCGGCAAAACACGCGCGGCGCGCCCCGCTCCGACAGCGTCGCCGACAAGGCCTGCAAGCGGTCCAAGCGACGCGCGGCCAACGAAAGGCGCCAACCGCGGGCCGCCAAAGCCAAGGCCAGCGCTTCGCCAATGCCACTCGATGCGCCGGTAATGAGGGCGTGCATGATTTGCTCCGAGACGGGGGATTCGGTAAGCGGCTGCTTTATCCGAGCGGGCCCACGAGCGGGTGGCCCAAGGGAGTGTGCCATGCGCAGCGGACCCATTCAGGCCGGGGAACGGATTTGTGTCACCGGCGCCAACGGTTTCATCGCGAGCTGGCTGATTCGCGACCTTCTCGCCGCCGGGTTCGTGGTCCGCGGCACCGTGCGCGACCCCCACGACACGGAAAAAACCGCACACTTGCAGCAGATTGCACGCGAGGTGGGCGCCACCGACCGCTTCGAACTCGTCGCCGCCGACCTCATGGTGCCCGGCAGCTTCGACGCCGCATTCGCAGACTGTGTGGGCATCGTACACGCCGCAGCCTCCGTCGTGTTCAACCACAAAGACCCCCAGCGCGGCATCGTCGACCCAAGCGTCGTGGGAACGCGAAACGTACTTGATAGTGCCAAAAAAGTTGGGTGTGTTCGGCGAATGGTGCACACCAGCTCCATGGCCGCCGTCTACCGCTTCGATGCGCAAAACGGCCATGTCTTCACCGAAGCCGACTGGAACACCACGAGCACCCTCGCCAACGACCCCTACGGCCTCGCAAAAGTCGAAGCCGAGCGCACCGCGCGCGCTTATGTTGACGCGCTCGACGACGCCGACAAATGGGAGCTGGTCCACCTCAACCCCGGCATGGTCTTCGGGCCCCCGCTGATAAAAGCACACGCAAAGGCAAGTCCCAAGTTGGTGCGCGATGTGCTCAGTCGTGCGCAGCCAGGCGTGCCCCGCATCATGCTCAGTGTGGTCGATGTGCGGGATGTTGCACATGCGCATATAGCCGCGCTCACCGCGGACGCACCCCCAAAGCGCTGCCTCGTGTTCGCCGAAAACGCGTGGATGACCGAGCTGATGAGCGAGCTGCAGAGCCAGTTCCCCGACATCCGCATGGGCACGATGCACCTGCCCAAGCCCCTCGTGCTGCTGGCTGGCGCCGTCGATCCCACCCTCAACGTGCGGCAACTGTGGCACATCGTCGGCCGCGCGCTGCCAATGGACAACCAGCTGGGCCGCACCACCCTCGGCTTGCGCTATCGGCCCGTCAGCGAAACCCTGCGCGACACGGCGACCCCCATGGTCGAGCACGGTTGGGCACGCGTTCGTCGGCGGTCTGGCTGAAACGCGCCGCGCGGTCGGGGGCAAGAAAGGCTGCTTCCCGCACGCCGGTGCTCCCCCCAAACGTCGCCGTCTGGTACCGTGCAGCACTTGCACGGAGTCCACATGTCCGCATCCGCCGGGGCCGATTCGCGCACCGCGTCCGTCCCTCAGTTCGCCGGCCATCCGGTTGGCCTGTTCATGCTGTTCTTCGCCGAAATGTGGGAGCGCTTCTCCTACTACGGCATGCGGGCCTTGCTCGTCCTCTATATGATCAAGGGGTTTTTGAGCCGGTCCGACAGCGAAGCCTACGCAATCTACGGCGCATACGCCGGCCTCGTCTACGCGACGCCCTTCATCGGCGGCTTGCTCGCAGACCGGCTGCTCGGCGCACGGCGCGCGGTCGTGCTCGGCGGTGTGCTGATGGCGGCCGGCCACTTGCTGATGACCTGGGAAGCGCAGGTGCCGTTTTTTGCGGCCTTGTCGCTCCTCATCGTCGGCAACGGCTTCTTCAAGCCCAACATCTCCACCATCGTCGGCTCGCTCTACCCCGAAGGGTCCACCAAGCGCGACGCCGGCTTCACGATTTTCTACATCGGCATCAACATGGGCGCCGCGATGGCGCCGCTATTGTGCGGGTATGTCGGGGAGAAGTGGGGCTGGCATTATGGGTTCGGCCTCGCGACCATCGGCATGCTCATCGGCCTCGCGGTGTTCGTCGTTCCGGCAGGCATCACGCGCATCCTCATCCTGTTGACGGCCCTCGGGTCGGGCCTCGCGATGATTGGGCTGAACCTCAACGAGGTCATCTACGCGCTCGGTCCGAATGTCGGCGTCGCCGTGGCGCTCATGGTGGCGGGCGTGTTCGCGTTTTTGGCGATGTCGCGCGGTGGCTTGCCCGAGTGGGCCGGTCAGCCGCCGGATATGGCGCGTCTGAAGAAGCCGTTGATGGGTATTCCCACTGAATACGTCGTCTACTTGGGCGCGTTCCTCGTGGTGCCGCTCATCGCGGGCATCATGCTCGCCGATGGGCAGTTGGGCGTGCTGTTCAGCGTCTTCGACATCGAAATCCGGCTCATCGGCCTGCTGATGCTGCTCCTCGGCGGAATCGGCGGCGGCATGATGGTGATGGAGACCACGAAGTCCACGCGCGTCGAAGCCGAGCGAATGGTCGTGGTCATGGTGCTCATGTTCTTCTCGATGCTGTTCTGGGCCTTCTTCGAGCAGGCGGGCAGCAGCGTCAACTTGTTCACCGACCGCAACGTCGACCGCGTATTCGAAACCGAAGTCGTCACCGCAGACCAAGTGGGGCAGACCATCTCGGTGGATGTCACCTCGGCGCTCAATGGGCGCACGATGGGCGAAACGGTCGTCACGATGGCCACCATCGACGCATGGCGCGAAGAAAAGAAGACCACCGTAGAGTGGCCGGTCAGCGAAGACGACGTGGGCATGGGCACCAAAGGCTCGGAGGTCGCCACCAGCGCCTACCAGGCCGCAAACCCCGTGTTCATCTTGATTTTCGGCCTCGCGTTCAGCTCCTTGTGGACCTTCCTCGGCAAGCGCGGCCTCGAACCGTCTACCCCCGTGAAGTTCGGGCTGGGCATTTTGCAGCTCTCGCTCGGCTTCGTGGTGCTGTGGTGGGGCGCCAAGAACGCGGATGCGTTCGGCATTGTGGGGCAGGGCGTGTTGCTGTGGTCGTACTTGTTGATGACCACCGGCGAGCTGTGCTTGAGTCCGGTCGGCTTGTCGATGGTCACCAAGCTCTCGCCAAAGCGAATCGTGAGTATGGTGATGGGCGCGTGGTTCTTGGCCACCGCGTTCTCCAACTACCTCGCCGCGATTATCGCGACCTTCACCGGCGTCGGCCACGGAGATGGCGGAGAGAGCGCCGCATTGCCCATTCCCACCGAAACGGTGCAGACCTACGGCTCGGTGTTCGGCATCATCGCCGTCACCGCAGGCATCGCCGCGGTCGTGGTCTTCGCGATTTCGCCCGTGCTGTCCCGCATGATGCACATGGACGAAAAAGAGCTGGCGGGCGGCGGCCACTGAATCGCCATTCATTCGCCACTGAATCGTGATTCATTTCCCAAGAAGCACGGTGCAGAGGGCGAAGGCATGAAGAAGGGGAGCCGCCGGAGCCCTACGGTCTCCGGCGGGGCGGGTGAGCCCTGCGGTCTCCCCCGCCGCCGGTGAGCCCAACGGTCTCACCGGCCGGAAACCGCCCGGCGGGCGACGGGAGCGGGTCTCGCCACACCCCACATAGACACGCGCCACCGTTGCAACCGACGGTGGCGCTTTCCATTTCGGGGGCAGCGCGAAACGCGGTGCCGCACTGAATCGTGGTTCCGTTTCGCCAGAAGCACAAATCTGCGGGCGAAGGGAGCGACCGCCAAGCCCCAACGGACTCCCCGGCCCGAAACCGGCCGGCGGTGGACCAAGCGGGCGGGCACACCATTCAACGCCACCGTGCACAACGCGCGGGGGCGTTTGTCGTGGGGGAACCGGGTCGCGGGGGGCAGCGCGAAACGCGGGGCCGCACTGAATCGTGGTTCATTTTCGCCAGAAGCACGAAGCCGCGGGCGAAGGGAGCGAGCGCCAAGCCCCAACGGACTCCCCGGCCCGAGCACCGACCGGCGGGGGACCAAGCGCGCTGACACACCATTCAACGCCACCCTGCCCAACGCGCGGTGGCGTGGGTCGAGGGGAAACCGGGTCGCAGGGGCGGCGCGAAACGCGGGGCCGTACTGAATCGTGGTTCATTTTCGCCAGAAGCACAAATCGGCGGGCGGGGGGAGCGAGCGCCAAGCCCCAACGGACTCCCCGGCCCGAAACCGGCCGGCGGTGGACCAAGCGGGCGGGCACACCATTCAACGCCACCGTGCACAACGCGCGGGGGCGTTTGTCGTGGGGGAACCGGGTCGCGGGGGGCAGCGCGAAACGCGGTGCCGCACTGAATCGTGGTTCATTTTCGCCAGAAGCACAAATCGGCGGGCGAAGGGAGCGACCGCCAAGCCCCAACGGACTCCCCGGCCCGAAACCGGCCGGCGGTGGACCAAGCGG
>CAZCUX010000042.1:0-11620 GCA_964502005.1 uncultured Enterobacterales bacterium | reverse complement strand
ACCGGCCGGCGGTGGACCAAGCGGGCGGGCACACCATTCAACGCCACCGTGCACAACGCGCGGTGGCGTTTGTCGTGGGGGAACCGGGTCGCGGGGGGCGGAAGACTTGGCGAGGGCGCGTGCGGGGCGCTAATTCGACGCGCGCCGCAGAAACGCAGCAAAGGAATCCGACATGAACCGCGATGTGTTGTTCATCCACGACGTACATGTCAACGCGCGCGTGTGGTCGCGCTGGTTGCCGCGCTTTCGCAGCGCAGGCTTCCGGGTACACGCGCCAGACTGGCCGGGCCTCGAAGGCGAGCCGAGCGAGCTGCGCATCGACGACCCCGAAGGCTTGGCGACCCTGGGCATCCCTGAGCTTGTCGACGCGTATGACGGCTATGCGATGGAGTTCGCGGAGCCGCCCGTGCTCGTGGGCCTCGGCTACGGCGCGTTGGTCGCGCAGCTTTTGCTCGGGCGCGGCGCGGGCGCGGCAGCGATACTCGTCAGCTCCGAGCCCCCGAGCGGCGTACCCGGCGCGGGCGACCGGCGCGGGCCGCCACGACCCCTCGCCGAGTGGGACGAGCCGGTACACATCGAGCCAGACGAGTTCGACCAAACCGTCGCCGCCGCCGTACCCGAGCGCGAGCGCGCGTCGCTGTGGGACGACCTCGTGGTGCCGGCGCCGGGGCGGGTGCTGGCGCAGGCCTCGTGGAAGCCCGGCTTGTTGCAAGTGTCGTGGACGCGCGCCGACCGGCCGCCCTTGTTGTTCCTCTGGGGCAAGCGCGACCGCGTGGTGCCCCACGCCGTGCTCGAAGCCAACGCGGCCATGTACAGCGGCCCCGGCATCGTGGAGCAGCGCGTATTTTCGCAAGGCGGGCACCTGCTCCCCCTCGAACCCGACTGGGCCGCCGCCGCCGATGCCGCCGTGGCGTTTTTGCAGCGGCACCTGGGGGCCTGAAACGTCGGGACCGGTGGGGCTCAAGCGGCCGGTGGGGGAGATGTCTCGAATACACGAATCAAGTTGGCGCGGAACAGGCCCATGCCCGCCGGAAACTCGGCGTGGTCCCAAGTGCCCGCGTCCTTGTGCGCGTCGCGAAGCAGCTTCAGATACTTGCCCCACACCAAGCGCGGCGCGTCGTGGGTGCGGCCTCGGAAGAGGGCGTAGATGTCTTGGGTGCCTTTCTATGTGTTGCAAGAACGGCAAGCCAGGACCAGGTTGTCAATCGTATTGGGACCGCCGCGCGAGGTCGGGATGATGTGTTCCCATTCGAGCGGGCCGGTCGCGCCGCAATACGCGCAGACTTGGCCGTTCGTGACCAGCAGCTTGTTTTCGCGCAGCAAGCTCGACGGGGAAATCGTGCCCTGGTCGAGCTTTCGTTTGGTCGACCAAAGGGTGCCCCAGAACTTGCTGCGTGCGGCGGTTGCGGTGCCTTTTTTGGGGTAGCTGTTACAGATGGCGATGGCGATGAGCTTGGCGTACTCGAAGTTGAGGAGGTCGCCGACGGAGGTTGCGTTGTATTTCATGGGGGAAAGTCGGGAAGGGGGTGGATTTGGGTTGGGAAACGATACTGTATCTTGGTGCGTTCTGTGCCATCGCCAACATTTCGTGCCTCGCCTGCATCGGTGATGGGCCGCACTTCGGGTGGCGTTTTCCTTGACAGGTTATTTTGGATCAAGGAGGTTTCATGCTCGCATTCTTGAAAAAACTGTTTGGAGGGACCGAGTCGAAAAGGGAACAAACCCCATCGCGTACCGTCCAAACCGAGCCGCCTCTCGAACATACAACGCTGCCTGCCGACCAAACCAAGGCGCCTACCGAACAGACCAAGCCGCCTCCCGCAGAGGCCGCATCGACGACATCTCCGTCCAAATCCGAGTTGAAGCGTAAAGCAGAAGCACAAATCGAAAACTTAATAATACAAGCCGGCCCATATTATCCACACGGGGACCCTATGCGGGCGTTGGAGCTTTTTCGTGAGGCCGTTGTACTCGCACCGGATGCTCCCCGGCGAACGTCCTCGCACGAGGCAATTGATTTGGGTGACGTTGGCTTCGCTGTATGGGCGGGTTGGGTGTGCCTGGACATGGTGGAGGCGGATTCTGACCAACTTGAATCGTGGATGAATCTCGCTGACGCCAAATCGCCAATCACTGCGAAGCAAATTCGGGAAAGAATCGAGGAGGTGTCCGCCTTCGAGGCGGAGCAGGCTCGAAACGACCTCGCGTTGTCTGAGGCGCTGAATGCTGTTCATGAGGCGGTTTCCGTCGGCGGTGGAACAGCGATGGCCCGTGATGCGTTGATTGCCGCTTGTCGAGAGCAGGCTGCATGGTGGTTCCTCCGCGACGAAGCGCGCCAACTTTCGAAGGCCGGCCATGGCGACCTCGCTTGGGCATTGTCGAACGGAGCCGTGTCCATTTGTGAGGAAACGGGTACTGGGAATCTGCCATCCATTCGAGAAGTGATGGGTGATGTTTGTAAGCGTGATGGCCGGTATTTCCGCGCGTGCGAGTTGTTTATTTTGGCTATGGTGGAGAGTAACGGAAGCCCGTCCAAGAACGCGCAGAATCAACTGCGTATTTGTTTAAAGAAGGCGGGACTGAAGGCGGAATCGGAGGCCGTACGAGACGAACTCGTCGAACTCGCGTTGTCGAGCGGCTTTCATAAAGCGCGCGCCCTTCTCGTATCGAAGCTGCCGAATGCGCCTCATTAAGCCCAAATGAATGCGGATATAGCTTTGCGTCGATACCTTATCCGCGCTGGAAAGTCGCCGTGACGCGCGCTATGTTGTCCCTGTCGACCGAGGAATCCGATGGCTGCAAGCACTGCGCAGATAGGTACGCGAATTCGCCTTTGGCGCGAACGGCTGGGCTTTTCCGTTCCAGACGTGGCGGCGAAGGTGGGCCTGCCTCCGTCCACATTTGAGAGCGCAGAGCGCGGCGAGAGCGTGCTCTCTGCCTACCAACTCCATCGTGTGGCCCAGGCGCTTGGAACCAGCATTGGCGTGCTGGCCTCCACTCGTGTCGCCGACACCGATCCCGTGCGCGGTGCGATTCGATTTCGCACGGGCGCAAGTTTGGCAGCGCTTTCGAGTGAAGATGCGCGTCTGCTCATCGTTGCGCGGGGCGTGGGCGCTGCTGCAGGGCATTGGGCCAAGCAGCTCGGCAGGACCGTTCCGATTCCCGAGGCGCGCGAGGTTCCGGTCGGAACCGTGCCGTGGAAGCACGGCTATGACCTCGGAGAGACCTTGCGCGCTGACCTTGGGGTGCGTGGGCCCGTTGTCGACATCGTCGCGTTTTTGGGCAGGCTCGGCGTACACGTCGCCGAAGTCGATTTTTCAGACAAGAACTTGTACGCAGCGGCCATCCGCGACAAACGGGCGATTCCAATCATCCTTGTGAATCGCAATCGGCGCCAAACCTCTCAGCGGGCACTTCGGGCAACCATTGCCCATGAGCTTTGCCACCTGCTTTACGATGCGGACGTCGAGTCACTGGTCACTTCGGTATCCCGACGAGGGGATGTTGCGGAAGCGCGAGAGCAACGCGCAAACGGTTTCGCGCCCAGCTTTTTGGCACCCGCCGCCGAGGTCTTGGCCTATTCAACCAACCCCGTGCCGCTCGCACAGCACCTGGTCGATGAATGGGGTTTTAGCGGCGAAGGGGCTGCGTGGCACGTTCGCAACTTGCTGCGGTTGCCCGAAGCAGACGTCTCCGGAATCCGGTCTTCGCTTCGGGTGCACGGTGGCACGCCTCCTCGGTTCCGTGTGGCGTTTCCCCAAGGTGCATCGTCAACGTGGACCTCTGGGCTGATTGCCGACATCATCCGCGACGCCGAGCGGGAAGAACTCATCGGAAGCGGCCGTTTGGACGAGTTGCTGCAAGCCGCATGAAACTGTGGATGCTTGACAATGGTGTGTTTTCGCGGCTTGCGGCTGCCCTTAAGGGAGACGTAATCCGAAAGGCCAATATCATATTTTTAGCGGAAGCAGTTGTCGAAGAAGCAACAAGAGGACACCCGCTGTCGCCCGAGCGAATGCTCCTAAGCGCCGTTGATGGCGATGTTCCCATCGTTGGAAGGGTGCAGCTTCCCATCGAATCGGACGGATTCCGGATGTTGGTGCAACACCTCAGGCCGGATGAAGACGTCGCTTCGCGGGATTATGGCGAACATGAGAGTATCGCGATTTGCCGGACAGAACGTACCGACCTCGTTTTCACGTCTTTGGACAAGCTCGCGATTCGACTCGCTCTCTCCGAGCTTGGTAGCGGTCGGGTCGCGTATCCCTATGAGTTTGCGGAGAGCCTGCGGCGGCATGGAGCGATTTCCCCTGCCGCGCATGGTCGGTTTTTGGAGCAGATTCGGCGAGCGTGTCCAATGGTGCCGATTCCCTGGACTCCCTGAGCTTTGGAGCGCGGTGTCGATTTTTTCGGCTGGCGTGCGCCGGGGATTGTGGGTGGGGAATGCTCGCGTCTACCTCAGCGGCGCCCCAAAAGCCGTATGCCTTAGCCCCGCAACACCAACTCATACTCCAAGTCGTGCCCAATCGCCGCCGAATACGCGCGAATCGAGCGCACCGACATCGACTCCGCTACGCCAACGGGCAAGCGCGTCGACAGCCAGCCGGCCAGCGTCGTGCGCTCGCCCAACAAGAAGCGCGGGCCACGGGGGCCGTCCCAGGCGACGTTTGCGTGGAGCTTGCCGGTCACGCGCAAAAGGTCGAGCAGGTCGCGGAATACGATGAACGACGACTCCGTTTGCCAGGCGCTCCAGTTGGCGACGGGCAAGAAGTCGACCAAATGAATGAGCTGGTAGTTGAGCTGAATCCAAAGGTCGTCGGCGGATAGCTCGATGGGCGCGTTGTCGATGACGCGGTGCATCCGCAGACCGCGAATGGCGTCGAGGTGGTTGGCGCGGTCGCGCAGCTCTTCGCGGAGGCGGCCGTCGTACAACAAGCGCAGCACCGACGGGAACGCCTCAATGTGCGTCCACTCGAAGGGCGTGAGCAGCGCGCGCAATGCGGGGATGTGTTCGGCGGGCATCGCGAAGGTGTTGGTGCCGGTGCCGAGGATCGAGTGCAAAAACATCACGATGGGCGAGTGGTCGGGGTAATGCCGCAACGTGTATTCGTAGCCGAACCAAAGGTGGTCGAGGAACGAGCCATCGGCGTGCTCTACGTCAAAGTTGCAATAGTCGGCCATAAACGCGAGCAGACGCGCGTCGGGGGTGGGCACGGGCTGCCCGTCGAGTTGCGTTTGGTACGCCTTGCCGATGCGCGCGGCGGCCGTGGGGTCCCATTGAATGTCTTTGCCGATGCGCGCCGCCATGACCGCGCGCGGAATCGCGCCTTCGAGGGTTTGGAAGATAGTGCGGTTGAGGTCGAAGTCCGGGAGCGGCCGCACGGTGACATGGCCGGCATGGTCGGTCACGCGACCGCGTGTGAGCGCGGCTTGCCGCTGCGGATTGGGGTCGGGGCGGGTGTGGACGTCTTGCATGTTGGCTCCGGTTCGGGTGCGGTCCTCGTAGCGCTTTTTGGCGGAATGTCATGGGTGGTTCGCGCCACGCGCGGTGCCGCAGCGTCGGTTGGGGGCGATTGAATCGCGTCCGGGGTGGTGCAAGACCACCCGCCCCCCCGATAGAATGGCGTCCGGGGTGGTGCAAGACCACCCGACCCCCCGATAGAATGGCGTCCGGGGTGGTGCAAGACCACCCGCCCCCCTGATAGAATGGCGTCCGGGCTGGTCCAAGACCACCCGCCCCCCCGATAGAATCGCGTCCGGGGTGGAGCAAGACCACCCGCCCCCCCGATAGAATCGCGTCCGGGGTGGTGCAAGACCACCCGCCCCCCCGATTCGATGTGGTGGTGGTGCGGTTTTCGACGGTTTTGGGGGTTGGGGTCGGGGGCCTGCGGGGGTGACTTCGCTTGGTTTGGGCGGGCAGGCCGCAGGCAAGATGCGTTCAATGGTTTGCGGCAAAGCCGAATCGGGCGCCCTGGGCCGTCGCTGTTTCGCGCGCGTGTCTACTGTCGCGCCGAATGTCGCTTGGCATTGTGCGCCGCTTGCGGGGAATTACGCTCCCGTGCCCCAAAAACGGCCACCAGATCCCCATCCCTGCCCGCCACGCGCCCGTACTTGTATAGAAAGTCTTGACATGCCCGCGTGTTTTTGGAGCCCGCACCCACACCCGCGCACGATAACCCATCCGCGAACAACGACGTAGCTATCGGTCGTTTCGGGAGGCTTGGCGGTACACGCGTTGGTGTCTCCTGACATTCGGGACATGTCCTGCCGCCCTTTGCCTCTATGATGGGGGGGAAAACGTTGTTGGAGAGAACCATGCGCCGCATCTTTCTGCTTTCTGCCGGACTCCTCACCGCATGTCCGGACACGTTGCCGGGCAAAAGCGGGCCCGTGGGTTCGACCACCGAAACCACCGACGACGGCACGGGCACCGATGGGGGCGGCACCACCGACACGCAGCCCCCCGAGGACACGGCCGACACCGCGGATTCCGGCGAACCCGAGGACACCGCGGAGCCGCCGCCTCCCGACCCCATCCACGCGACGCTGCGCGGCACGGTCGAAGTGCAGCCGTATCGTTGGGTGTCGGGCGTGCGCGAGGCCGTGCCGGCCGATGAGCTCGCGGCCTATGGGTATCCATTTGGCGCGGTCTTTGTGGCAGCGTATAACGACCCGCGGGGCAATGGCGTGGAGGTGTACCGGGGCACCACCGCGATTTCGGCGCCCTCCTTCGGTCCCAATGCATTTGAGATTGCCGCTACATTGGATGAAGCGGGCCAAGTCTATGTTTATGCGTCGCTCGATGAAAACGGCAATACGATTATCGAGTCGGCGGAGCCCATTGGCATCTTCCCGTCGGCGGTAGACATCGAGGATGGTGCGGTCATCGAGGATGTCACCATTCAGGTTGTGCTCGATTGGGATGTTTGGCTCGCGACCTGGGGCGGCGGCGGCGGCGGCATGGGTGGCAGCGGCGGCGGCGGCACGGGTGGCAGCGGCGGCAGCGGCGGCACGGGTGGGAGCGGCGGCAGCGGCGGCAGTAGTGGCACGGGCGGCAGCGGCAGCAGCGGCTCCGGCGGTGTGGGCTGTGACCTCGTGATTACGGGCGATGTAGTGATTCACTCCGCCTTCACCGGGCGCGGCCTGGCGATGTTGCAAAACACCGATGGCACCGGCCCGACCGATTGGGCTTGGTTCGACGCGGTCGCCGATGGTAGCGAATCGTCGGCGACCTATACGATGACCACCTGTCCCGATCAAGGCGCCAAACGTTTGGTGGGTGCGTTTGACAGCAATGAAAATGGCTTGATTGACCCCGCCGACACCAATGGCGCGTATGTTTCGTCACCCGGCGTCAATGGAAACCCCATTACAATAGCCAATACGGACTTGGTGGAGCATACGTTGGAGCTGCCGGTCCTCGTAGAGAGTGAAGACGGCACCTTGGTGGAGGATGAAGACGTCGACAATGGCTTGGCCTTGGTTCCGTTTGTGTTTTTGACGGGCACCATCACCGTCGACGGCGGTTCGTTTGACGACTGGGACTCCGGTACGTCCTTATATGTTACGGCGCTCAAGTATCGCCCGCAGTCGAGCGTTTCGGCGGCCTCCTTTGCGTCGGATGCGTATGATACGGAGGTCTTTTCGTGGTCGGACTTGACGGGGCAGTCGTCGGTGTCGTACTCGCTCCTGATTCCTGCAAACACTACCGTTTACTTATGGGCCTATGCCGACACCGACCTCGACCAAGTGTGCAATGAGGTCAGCGAGCCGGTGGGCAATGGCGGCGCCCGCCCCGATGGCGACCTCGCGCTTGGCACGAGCAATGTGGTCGAGGACTTCGTGATGGGCGTGCCCTAAGCGCCGGCGCAGGTTTGCCGCTCGTGCTTCGCGGGCCGGGGACGGCATTCCGCGCCGTCTTGTATCGAGTGGGTGTCTTTTGGGGTGCGCGCGTCGGACGCTGCTCCCCTGCCGTTGTGAGGTCCTGCAAACCGGCGGGGGGCTCTCCGCGGTGGCTTGCGCCCTTTTGTGTTGCTTGTATTCGTATTTTGAGTGCATTGCGTTTTGCCAACGCGCCTCAATCGGATTCCCTTGTGCCCCCATCGGGGGGGGGTGGCCTGACTTGCTTCTTCGCTATGTTTGTGTTGTAGCCCGGCCTGCTTGTTGAAATTCAAAGTCGAGATGGAGGTCATCTCGCCACAAATACGGAATAATGCGCGATTTGACGGTCTGAAATGCCATGGATACCGAGAAGTATTCCCCGCATTTTTTTGGAGAATCTCGTGTCCAGGACCACCCCTCTCTTGGTTCCCGTTTTCGTGTCTGCGTTGGTCGCGCTTGCGGCAGCGCCCCGCTCTGCGTCGGCGATGTTGTCGTGCGACGCGTCGGTCTATGTCCCCAATGATGTCGTCGCGTCGGGCGCGTATTACGACGTGGTGATGAGCAGTGTGAGCGGCTCGTATGGCGCTGCCACGGGCGCGGGTCACTCCACTACCCTCGCCACCGGCGCGTCCCAGAACGTCATCTACGGCGCGGCCGACGACAGCGGCGGCCCGCGAAGCCTCACTTCCCAAGTGAGTGTGTTCGACTACAACACAAACGAGTTGTTCTCTTTGCCATACGAGGGTGTAGGCACCGACGGCGCGCGCCTTATGGGCGTTTGCCCGTTTGACCCCCCCGATTCGGCCTCCGAGCCCAACAATGTTGGCGTCGAGGCCGAGTGGCAAGTGATGGATAGCGATGGCACCGTCTTCGGGATTCGCCATGAGCTGGTGACCTTCGGCGACACCGAGGCCGCTGCGGGCGTTCGTTTGACGGTCTCTGTGTTTTTGCTCGAAGGCGAGTCGATGAATGTTGGCTTGCGTTGGCAAATCGACTACCAATCCGCGCTGGATGACGGTCCCTTGTGGTCGAGCGTAGAGTGCGACCCCTTCGCCGTCAGCGACCCCGTCACGACCGAATACTCGTTCCTGGGCAGCGAGCTCGGTGACTTCTACCAAATGGTGAACCTGGGCGGCTCGCCCGAAGTGCTCACCTTCACGTCCACGGCACCGATTCCCGATATCGTCTCGACCGGCACGCCCGACCTTCTTGTATTTGGAAATTGGAGCAACCTCAACCAAGCCAACTGGGACTATTATGTCGACACCGGCGCGAGCATGTCGGACACCGCGGTGCTCTACACCTACGGCGACACTCTGGCCCATTCCGTGAACGCGACCATCGGCACCCCCGCCACGCGCTCCGTGCTGCTGTTTGGCGCCGTGGACGAGGACTGCAACAACTTCGCGCCCGGTGAGGGCGAAGGGGAAGGCGAGGGCGAAGGCGAGGGCGAAGGCGAAGGCGAAGGCGAAGGCGAGGGCGAAGTCACGGAAGACACCGCCGTCGAAGACTGCGTCGCCATGCACTATGCCGGTGGCTACGCAAGCTGCGAAAAAGGCTCCAGCGCCGCTGCGATGTTCGGCGCGTTCTTGCTGTTGCCGGTCTGGGCACGGCGCCGCCGTTCCGAGCGCGAGGGCTAAGTCATGTGGCTCCTTCTTGGCTTGGGTTTGGGCGCTTCGGTCGGCTCTGCCGCGTCGTTGGATGCCCACGGCTTTCGGTTGGGTACGTTTACGCCCGACCCCATTGTACCGCTCCAATTGGTGTCGCCCGGACGCGAAGCCCAACATTCCTTCTACCTTGCAGGCGTGGCGGAGTGGGCGGAGAGCCCCCTCGTCGCCGCCTATACGGATGAGCGCGGTGTCGTGTCGCTGCTGGACAACGTGCTGGCGGCAAACCTCGCCGGTGGTTGGCGCGCGACCGAGGCCGTGCGGTTCAACCTCTCGCTGCCGCTTTATCTTGCATCGCGTGGCGAAGGGGACGTCGCCAATGGCTTTGCGTTGGGCGATATTCGCGCGAGCGTCGACGCAACGTTGGTTGACGGCCCGCTTCGCGTCGGCGTGGCGCCCCTCTTGGACCTCCCCACGGGGAACGCCGATGCGTTCTTGGGCCAAGGGGGCATCGCCGGCGGCGCGTTGTTCACCGCGGGTGTGGGCGAAGACCGCTGGCGCTTGACCGCCAATGTGGGCCCCTACTTCCGTCCCCAGCTCGACCTCGGCAACATCCAAGGCGCTGACCGCCTCTTGGCCGGCGCGCACGTTGGCTACGCGGTGTCGGAGTCGTTTGGCTTGAACGTCGAAGGTCGTTTGGAGGCGCCGTTCTCGGCCAACGCCGTGCGTGGCACCGACCTCCCGACGGAGCTTTTGCTCTTTGGCCACAAGGTCCATGAGGGCGGTGGTCACTGGATGGCCGGCGGCTCGACCGCGATTTCGCCTGGTGCGTCTGCGGCGTGGTACCGCGTGTTTGTGGGGGGTGGCTTTGGTCGCGTGCCCCAGCCGCCGCCGCCGCCCCCACCGCCCGAAGGCGGCATCGAGGTGTCCGTCTACCTCGACAATGCGCTTGTGTTGGATGTGCCTACGCATGTCGAAGGCCCGACGCCCGTAGACTTCCGCTCGGCGGAGCGCCCCTTCTCGCACCTCCACCTTGTCCCCGGCGACACGTATGTTGCGTCGGCTGTGCGTGGTCCGTGTGAGGAAGGTACCGGGCAGGCGGTGGTGCCGGAGAACGCCGTAGCACCGCTGCGCATCGACCTTGTACCCAAGCGAAGCGCCCGCGTGCGCCTGGAAATCTACGACGCCGACAACAAGCCGCTTCACGGTGGTGTGGTGACGTGGGAACGCGAAGTGACCCAATGCGTTCCGGGCGAGCCGCTTGTGTTGGCCGATACCCATGAAGGCCGCCAGTCGATTGGTGTTGGGTCCCATACTGTTTTTGTAACGGTTACGGGCTATAACACCTATGTTGAGACGGTCTCGTTGGTAGAAGGGGACGACAAGCTCATCGTGGTGCGTTTATTGCCCACGTTGGTCGAGCTCAAAGAAGACGA
The DNA here is from genome assembly GCA_964502005.1 of uncultured Enterobacterales bacterium. Classification (GTDB taxonomy): domain Bacteria; phylum Myxococcota_A; class UBA796; order UBA796; family UBA2385; genus CAJWOS01. The sequence continues at coordinate 696 of CAZCUX010000042.1, read as the reverse complement.
AATTGTGATCCTCGATAAGGTCTACTTTGAGTTTGACGGCGATAAGGTAGACCCTCGCTCCCAGCAGCTGCTCGACGAAGTGGCCAACGTGCTGCGGGCCCACCCCGAGGTGAAGAAGGTCGAAGTTGGCGGTCACACCGATGACCGCGGCAAAGACATCTACAACCTCGACCTCTCCCAGCGGCGGGTGGACTCCGTGCGGTCGTATTTGATTGGCAAGGGTGTCAGCGAAGACCGCTTGGTGGCCAAAGGCTATGGCGAGACGCGCCCCATTGAGCCGAACACTACGGCGGAAGGGCGCGCGACCAATCGGCGGGTGGAGTTTGACATTTTGGAGCGCGCCGAGGCGGCCAAGGGCACCATCATTCGCACGATTGACGATGCGTCGGACGACGAGAAGAAGCGGGGTGGCAAAGAGGCGGAGAACCGTCCCGATGTCGAGCAGATTGAGTCGGGTCGCGGCAAATAAGCGCGCGACGCGCGGCGGCGGCTGGCGCTCCCCGTCGTTGCCGCTGTGGTGGTCCTTTTCGATTTGTGGCAGCCGTTATGTAACGGTTGGTACTATTTCGAGCACCATCACCCGTTCGCCCTCGGTTGGATGCGCCAGGGGGCGGAGGGGCCGCGCAGCGGGCGCCGCAGGCGCGGTGTGATCAGCATGAACATTCAGATCGGAGGTGAGCAAGAGCAAGTCCTGTC
>CAZCUX010000041.1:7033-40061 GCA_964502005.1 uncultured Enterobacterales bacterium | reverse complement strand
GGCGAAGGCGAAGGCGAAGGCGAAGGCGAAGGCGAAGGCGAAGGCGAAGGCGAAGGCGAAGGCGAAGGCGAAGGCGAAGGCGAAGGTGAAGGCGAGCTCGACAACGACGCGGACGGCTACACCGCAAGCGAAGACTGCGACGACGACAACGCGGAAATCCATCCTGGCGCGATTGGCGTCTGCGGTGGCCCGGACGTGAACTGCAATGGAATGTCTACATCGGTGCTGTGGACCGACTCTGTGGGCACCGTGTCCGACGTGTCCGCTTCGTTTGTGAGCACCGGCGCGGCGGTGTCTTGGTCGTCCCCCGACAGCGGCACCCTCTTCTTCTGCGAAGGCACCTACTACGCGCACCTCGACATCAACCACGACGTCTCTATCACCACCGACGCGCCCTGGTTGACGACCCTCGACGGCGCGGGCAGCGGCCGCGTGGTGGACGTGCAGGGCAACCCCCACGCGCTCTCGATTTCGGGCGTCAACCTCAAGAATGGCGCCGCCAGCTTTGGCGCGGGCTTGTATTGCGCAGATGGCGCGAACGTGCACCTCGACAACCTCTCCGTCAACGACAACGTCGCCGAGTCCTACGGCGGCGGCCTCTACGCAAGCGACTGCAACCTCTCTCTGAACTTGGTCGAGGTGGCCTACAACGCGGCGGGCTCCGAGGGCGGCGGCGTTCGTTTTGCGTCTTCTTCTATCGCCTCTGCGCCGTACACGTTTACGGTCAACCAGTGCGACATTCGGGAGAATGATGCGGCAGGCGGGGGCGGTGGCGTCGAAGTGATGGCCTACACCGACAAGCCGCTCGTCGTGGACTTCACCAGCATCGGCTTCTACAACAACACCGGCGTCGAGGGTGGTATGGTCGTTTCGGGCGATGTGTCGATGAACGCCTACAACATGGACTTCTTCGGCAACAGTGGCACCGTGGGCGGCATGTTGATTGCCGCGAGCAGCAGCAGCGGCCAAAACCCCGTGGTGTCGATGCGCACGACCGACTGGGGCACCCCTTCCACCGGCGACGACAACACGCCATCGGATTTGGTGCTAGAAGGCACGGTATCGACCCAAAGCTACGCGCTCGGGAACAGCATCAACCTCGTCTCCTGCACCTCGTCGGGCTGCGCGGTCGAATAGCGCCTTCGCGTCTGCACCGTCGCCGCGATTGCGCGTGTCGCAGTCTGTCCTCTCCGGGCGGCAATCGCCGGCGCCGTGTGCCCTCCCGTGTGTGCGCGCCACCAGCGCACGCCTCGTCCTGGGGGACGGTCCAACGAGCTGTCGCTCGGTCCTGACACCCGCGGACCTGTCCCCCCCTTTTTTTCCGTCGCGCCAACCACGCGCCCGTATGTCGCGGCCATCCCCGCGCCCGCATTCCCTTGTCGATGCACGTTCGCCGCGAAATCGCCGCATTTTTTATGGCTGTTTTCGCGGTCAACCGGGTAGCATTCTCGTTTCCTGTTTGCGTTGCAGCCCTCGAATCTCTCCCAGTGAACCGCGTGCTTCGGACATTTGCGACCATCTGTCTCGTGTGGTGCGCGTGCCTTTCTTCCCTGGTACACGCACGCGAAAGCCTGCCCTCCGCCATTCCTGGTTGGATGGTCGACCACTGGGACATGTCCGATGGCTTGCCCATGCAAGAAGTCAACGACGTCGCCACCGACGCCGATGGATTTGTGTGGTTGGCGACGTTTGACGGCCTCGTTCGCTTTGACGGCCAGTCCTTCACGGTGCTCCGCGCCGCCGACCCCGATGGTCCCCCCAGCACGCGCGTGCGCTACGTCGCCCGTCATCCCCAAGATGGCGCGCTGTGGCTGCTGACCGAAGCGCGCCAGCTCCAACGTCGCACCAAAGACAGCATCACCACTTGGCCCCTCGAAACCCACCGTATTGTGCATGGCTTTGCGCTGGGCTCGGAGGCGATTTGGGTGCTGTCCGATACTGGGATCCTGCGCCTCGACGACGTCCCCCACGAGGTCACCCCCCCACTCTTGGATGGCTTAGACGGTAGCTTTTTGTTTGTAAACGCGGGCGCACAAGTCGTATTGCTCACCACCGCCGGCGCGTTTGTGCGCCCCGAATCCGACGGCCCTTGGACCCTCCTCCCGCCGCACAGCGTCGGCTCGGGCGACCTCGTCGGGCGCGACCTGTCGACGGGCTGGGTCCTCACGACCCGCGGCACCGCGCTCGTCGCGCTGGACCCCACGACAGGCGTGCTTTGGCCGACCCCAAGCCTCGCGGGAATGCCGGTCAACACGCCGCCCGAGCCGATGTCGGGCCTCGATGTGCTCCGCCCGGTGCTGGCCGCCGCCGCGCTGTCGAAGCCCAATGGCTTCGCGGGCCTCAACCCCCAAGGACCGCCGTACTGGAGCATCTTCTCGCCCACTGGCGGCATTACGCGCCTGCGCCCGGTGCCCGTGTCCACCTGGCGACCGCCCACCGAAGGGGCCCACAATATTTCGCGCGTGTGGTGGGACGACGCGACCCAAACCTTGCACGCCCAAGAGTACAACACCCAATGGTGGCCGGCGTGGTCGCCGCCAGGGGTCGCGCCCACTGCGCTGCCGCTGCCGGCGGACGTTTCGTGTACGCCGTGGACCCTCCGCTACCACCGCGATGCCGCGCATACGTTGTGGCTTGCCTGCGAAAACCATGTGCTGCGATTGCAAGGCGACGCCTGGCAGGCGGACGCGCCACCCGAACGCAACCGCTCCGGCCCCTTTTGGAACACACGCCGCGGGATGGTGCTCGGCGGCACAGACAGCAGCCTCGCCGTTTACCACGATGGCGTCTGGCAGATGATTCGCAGCGTCGACGGTCCCCTCAACGATGTGTTTGCATTGGCGGAGCTTTCCGATGGCGGCTGGCTGGTCGGTGGCACATTTGGCGCGCGTTGGGTGCGTGCCGGGAGCGCCGTTGCTGAAGGCTTGCTGTTGCTGCCAGATGGCCGGCCCCTCGGCGCAGTGCGTCACGCAGAGACGCGGCACGGTTGGGTTTGGTTGTCTACCGTCGACCGCGGCGTTTGCGTTTGGACGCCAACACAAGCAGACGTCGTGCGCTGCTTGGACAGTACGCGCCTTGGCGGTCGCGGCACCGTTCACGCTTCTATCGACGACCACCTTGGGCGGACGTGGGTGAGCACCAACCAAGGCCTTGGTGTGTTCTCCACGACGCGCCTCGTCGATTGGGCGAATGGCGGTCCTGCGCCGTCTCCGTTGTGGTTGGGAACCGCGCATGGCATGGCCTCTGCGGAAGGCAACGGATTTTTGTCCGACGCTGTCGCGCGCGCGCCCGACAACCGCCTGTGGTTTGCAACACAAGAGGGCGCGGCAATCGTCGACCCCGCGCAGCTCTCGTTGCCCGTGGCGCCCAACGTCGTGGTGACGCAGTTGTTTGTGGGCACACAGCCCTACTCCCCCACCGCGCGGCTTACGTTGCCACGCGCGCACGCGCCCGTGGAGCTCTCTTGGACCGCACCGGTCGCGGACTTCGCCGAGCAAGTGGTCTACCGCTATCGTATCGCGCCGGACGGCCAATGGTCGGCGCCCCAGCAAAGCAAATCGCTGTCCCTGCCGAGCTTGCCGCCGGGGGACAGCACTCTTGTGTTGCAGGCCCGCCTCGGCGATGAGTGGGGCGAAGAGACACACCTCTCGATGTACCGCACGCCTGCGTTTTCCGAACGCAGTACGTTTCCGTTGTTGCTATTGCTTGGCCTTACGGCGACGCTTGGCGCGGCTGCGTCGGTGCGGGGCCGCTGGCTGGCACGCAACAACGCGCGCTTGGCGGAGCTGGTCCGCGCGCAAACCATTGAACTTGCAGACCAAAACGAAGCGCTCAACGACCTCAACCAAACCCTCGCCTCGCAAAACACAATGTTGGCGCAACGCGCCGCGCATATCGCCGCACAAGCGCGCCAGTTGTCGGAGTTAGACAGTCTAAAGCGGCAGCTCATCGCCAATGTGTCCCACGAATTGCGCACACCGCTGTCGTTGATTGTAGGTCCACTCGGAACCTTGCGCACGCGCACCCACGATGCAGACGTGCAGCGCGTATTGGGGACAGCCATCCAAAACGCGCACCGACTGGACACCATCATTTCGCAGCTCTTTGATTTGTCCAAGGCACAAGCGGGCGGCGCTCGCCTGCGCGCACGTCGGCTTGATTTGGCAAAGCTGTGCGAAGACATCGTCCAACGCTTCGATTTGCCTGCCGAAGAAGCGGGCGTATCGCTCGTGTTGACGGCGGATTCTCGGCCCGTTTGGATTTGGGGAGAGCGCGACCGGCTCGACAAAGTGCTGACCAACCTGATTTCCAATGCACTCCGCTACAGCCCGATAGAAAGCCGCGTGTGCATTCATATCGCGGTAGCCGAGACGCAAGTAACGGTGGGCGTAGCGGACACGGGGCCCGGCGTGCCCGAAACACAGAAGGCCAACGTGTTCGCACGCTTCTTTCAGGTAGAAGGGCGCCCCGGCGGCGGCGCGGGCCTCGGGCTTGCGCTCGCGCAAGAGCTTGTGGAGCTACACGGCGGACAAATCGGCGTGCGGGACACCCTCTCGGACACCGCGCACAACCCCGGCGCGCACTTCTGGTTCACCTTGCCGCGCGGCGCCGCGCATTTGGCCCCCGAAGAGGTGGACCTCTCACCTGTCCCGCGCGCGCAAATCGCGGCGGAGGTGTGGGAGAGCACCGGCGACGACGGCAATCAAACCGTGCTGATTGTCGAAGACCACCATGATTTGCGCGCTTATTTGGCGGAGGTATTGGGCGAGCGTTTTTGTGTTGTGACCGCCGCACATGGTGGCATCGCGCTGTCCATTCTCGATGAACGCGACGACATCGACATCATCGTCAGCGACATCATGATGCCCGAGGTCGATGGGATGGAGATGGCGCGCGCGCTGCGGGGCTCGGCGCGGCACCGAAATCTGCCATTGCTCTTCGTCTCCGCACGCCAAGAGGTCGAAGACCGCGTAGAGGGGCTCGCCCTGGCCGATGACTACCTCCCCAAGCCATTTTCCGCCCCCGAGCTCACAGCAAGGGTCGCGGCGCTGCTGCGGCGCGCCCACGCTCCCCCCGGCGCCGACGCGCAGCCGAGCGAGCCGCTGCCAGAACGGTCGGCCCTCGAAGCGCGGTTGCGGGAAGTCACCGACGCGCGCATCGCAGACGCAACGTTCACCGCCGGCCCCCTCGCGAAAGCGATGGCCATGAGCCCGCGCACACTCCAGCTGAAGATGCAAGCGGAAGGGCTCCCTACGCCGACCGAGTGGCTGCGCGCGTACCGCATATCGTTTGCGCGGAAGCTGATGGAGGATGGCACCCATCGGAGTGTAGGGGAGCTCGCGGCATCGGTGGGCATGAGCCGGAACTACTTTGGCCGAATGTACCGGGGATTCACCGGCAGGACGCCCGGCGAAGACCTCGACGAGTAGGCGATAAACGGCCGGACCAACGGGCAATGGCCTGCGAAGTCTAATGTAAAGGAGACATATACGGGGCCGCCGTGGTATGTATTATGTAGAACCCGAATAGCGGGCGAAGATACGCCCACATATGGTGCAACGATGCTTACCTATTCCCATCGAATTCTTCTCTCTATCATTTGCAGCGCCGCGATTGGCTGTCGCACAAAGAGTGACGACAGCGCCACGCAAGCGGAAGACCGCACAGCGCCCCCACTCTCCGCGTCTTTTGTTGAACAACTCACGCGCAGCGAAGCGTGTACAGACACCTGGGTCTATGCGTGGGATGAGGCGGACCAAGTGGGCATGACCATTTCCGCAGAGGGGGTCATGCAGCAGGCCCATCAAGACGGCGCGTTCTCCCAGGTGGTCGACCTCGCAGACAGCGCGTGGTGGGTGCACGTTGAAATGGCGACCGGCGCCGTCAGCATGAACTGGTGCGTCGATGTATACGGTGAGCGCGACATCTTGCGCACATATCGGGCGACCGCGGGGGCGCTGCAGCTCGATGTCGCGCCCGCGGAGTCCGGCGACGGCGGCAATGTCAGCGTGAACCTCACGGACGTCGTGTTGGTCGACGAATCCGACGGCCACAGCGTCACCGTGCCGACGTGGCAGCAAAGCGGCATCTATGTTTCGGCGTCTTGGGGCGGCTGAGCCACCGGTATATCGCACATTCATTCGGCGGCGGCACGAACCGAAGCGCCGCGAGCGCCGAACCCGCACGATACCGTGTCCCCTCAGCGAGCACAAATGGACACGATGATAGGCGAATTGGTCCATTCTTGTATGCCAATTTCGCAGCGACTCCGGTATAGGAGTTGAATGCAACTTTCACAACTCGAAGCATTTCTCGGCGTCATTGAGCATGGCAGCTTCCTCGCCGCGAGCCGCGCCCTCGGCCAGCGACGTGCGACGCTGCAGGCGCATTTGGAGGCGCTCGAGGCCGAAATCGGCGTCGAGCTATTGGTGCGCACGCCCCAAGGCGCCGAGCCGACCCGTTTGGGCGAAGCGTTCGCCGAACGCGCGAGAGAGCTGTTGTCCCAAGCGGACGCGCTGCGCCGCTTTGGCATCGAACCGAAGCCGGTAGGCCAGCTTACCGTCGCGATTGAGCCGGGTTTGCCGCCCAATATCTTTGTGTTTGCGGCACAACTGTTGGGTTTTCGGATGGACCGCACGCGCCTTCGTTTTCTGATTTGCAGCGCGGAGGAGGCCTTATCCAATCCCGAGGTAGACTTTATCGGCCAGTTCAAAGATGAGCTGCCACGCGGCGCGTACCGCACGTATGTCAACCACCGCTACCCGGTGCGCCTGTTGGCCAGCCCCGAGTACCTCAACACCCACGGCCGCCCGGCGAGCGTAGAGGACCTCCGGCAACACACCTTGCTCGCATGGACCGGCTACCGCAGCGAATGGGGCCGCCTCTGGCCCAAGACCGATGGCACGACCTTCGCGATTGAACCTGCCGTCGAGAGCAACGACACCCATGTTGTGCGCGCCCTCGCGAACGCGGGCATGGGCATCGCGTTCGTCGCCGACGCGACCCAAGTGCGCGGCTCGCTGTTGGGTGACGACCTCGAGCCGGTCCTCGACGGGATTGTGGGAGACGAAGCCCGCGCGCGGATTTTGATTCCCGACCGGGCGGTGGACTTGCCGGCGGTTCGCAGTATTGTCCATTTGGTGCGGGAGCTGGGGTTAGACCAGCATAAGCTGCCGGTCCTGTGATTGCAGATGGACGGGCTGCGCGCTTCGGTACACAAAGCCCCCCTCCTTCTCCGCACCGAGCCCATCCGCAGGCAGGTTGAGGTGAGGCCGCGCGCAGTCGGTGTCATCGGCGTGCCCCCGGCGGCAACGCTCGGCGCAGCGGCCATTCGGCGAGGGCGTGCCGCGGCGCAGGGCGTCTGCGACAGGCACACCACCCGCACGGGGCGCGGTCGAAGCAGCAGGGTGACCGCCATGCCCGCGAAGGTGACCTGCTCAACGCATCTCGTGCTGCGTCTGCCCATCGTTGTGCGGCTGTGGGGTCGCGCGTGCGACACCGGATGCCCCCGCCAATAGATGCCCGCCCGCGCACCTGCAGCCCCATGAACGCCGGCCACTGCATCACGATGCAGTCCACGCGCGAGCCACTGAATCACGATTCAGTCCACGCGACAACGGGACCGCCCAAAAACCGGCCGTAAAAACCCGCGGCCGTCCAAAAAACGAGGGGTATCGCCGAAACGTGCGAGAGACGACCGCTCCCCTACGTCAACCCACGCAGCGCGAAACCATGCGCCAGCCGACCGCGCAGGGGAACACCGCGATGGGACGGCGACCGAGCAAAAAGTCGCATACGACACGGGAAAGAGTCGACCAAAACTACAGGCGCAGGCCTGAGTGGACGTGCCATGCAACGAAAATCGCGGCGCATGTAAGGACAGCCTCCACCCAATTGGGCGTCCAACGGGAAACCCATAACGTCGAAAACCGCCACGGCTAAGGAGTCATCGTTTCATTGGCGTGGGCGAGGCCGAGAGGCTGCCCACACCGCAGGTCTCCGCCGTGGGCGCGGCCTGGACCACGCGAACCCGAGGCCCGCGCGACCACCCCCGAGGTCGCTTGGTATAGTACGGACGCGTCGATTCCCGTCTGGGATGACACGCATATTCTCATCGCCGCAACAACGACTCCCGGTGGGCACGATGCCATCTCGCCGTCGCCAAAACAGCCCGTTTTTCCTCCCGGCGCAGGCAACACCTGCTCCTACTGCACGTTTTGGCGACCCCCAAGGAAACGCAGCGCGGGCGTCGAGCGTGTTCCGCGGAAGTGCGGACCGAATGGAGGCCCAAGCCAGCCGCCCTGCATCCGGCAGCCTCTTCGGGAGCGCCATCGCACAAGCAGCAGACAATCGGAGCATTGGGGGCGCACGCAGCCAGAGCGCGCAAGAGGACAACAACGCCACCACGCGCGAGCCTTCAGCCGCACAGCGCGCTGCCACGGCGTTGCAAGAGCTGCGCGCCACAACCCGCGCCGCGCTCGGAAGCAGCCGCGACGCCAAGGCGGCAACCGTCGCCGCGACCGAGCAGCTCGCGGCGCTCATGCAAGGACAGCCACCAGACGTGCAGGCCGCCATTTTGCGCGGCGCGCGGGCGGAGATTGGGCAGCTCACGAAGCAACTGCAGCACCTGGGTCGGAACGAGACCAACCGCGCGATTTCCGCGTTGGCCCAGGTCGCGGAGTCTGCTGGCAGCGAAAACGTCGCGCTGCTAACGGATACGATGTCCCGCTCGATGCCGGAGGTGGTGGCGGGCGACGCAGGCATTGGCAGGAACGCGATGCCCCGCAACAACATCCTGTCCGCGCTCGGTGACGCGATTGAAGGCGGCGGTGGTGCGCTTCTTGCGACCGCGATGGCGCGCTCGCTGGAACAAGATGGACACGAAGACTTCGCGCTGGCAGTACACAAGCAGGCCGCTGCGTCCGTGCAGCGCGTCCATTCGCGATGGCAGGAAGCAAAAGACAAGGTTGACGCACGGAACGGGGAGTTGGCGGCGGTGTCGGCGAGCTGGTCCGGCGCGTTCGACGAGGACGCGCGCGCAGCGGGTGCCGAAGCGTTCCTTGCCAATCACGCCGAGACCTACGAAGACCTCGACAAAGCCTCCGCCGTGCTCGCAGCGACCTTAGAAGGCGCTTCGTATGGTTTGCGCAAACCCAGCGGTCTCGACGAAGCCCAAGACGGCGGCGCGTTCCGCATGGCGATGAACGCAATCCCCGACCTCGCGCGCACAGAAGCGGGGTCGGCTGTGGTCGTCGACGCGATGGCGCGGTCTGCAGCCGGCCACGACAACTTCCTCGATGTCGAGCGAAACCGTCGGTCGTCTCTTGTCCGCGCATCCGAACACCAAAACGGCTGGTTGGGCCGGTCGCTCCAAGGTGCCGCCCAAGCCCACACAGACGCGCTGGACCAAACGCTGCTGGAAGCGACCGCGACCCAAACCGACGCCGCCACCCGCCGCGGGGACTTGGGCGCGGTCGGCGCGATGCTGTCGGACTTTGCCGCGTTCACGGACGACCGCACGCTCTCGGACGCCGCGAAGGAGGTCCAAGAAGAGATGCAGGCGTCGTGGCAGGAGTTCGAAGCCGGCGGCGGCATCATCGGCGGCCTCGACGCGATGGGCTCCCTCAAGTCGCTGCAATCGAGCATTGGCAAAGCGTTCGCACAAGTCGGCAAGTCGCGCTTGGGTGGCAACCCAGCGATGCAAGCGCGCTTCGAGAGCATCGGCGCAAGCTTCACGGTGGGCTCCACCATCTCGGCCTATGCCGCCTTGGCCGAAGACCCGAACTTGCAGAGCTTCCTCAGCGCGGGCGGCGCGACGGCCGGCACCCTCGACAAGCTCAACCCCAAGCCCAGCCAGCAGACAGCCGATGGCGTCGGTGGCGCGACGAAGCTCGGGCGCATCGCCTCCGGTGCAGGCCTTGTGGGCAGCGGCCTGCGCAGCATTCAGAATCCCGCCAGCGTGCGCGCGCACCTCGAAACCGTCTCGAGCGCCGCGGGCTTCGCCCATGCAGGTGGCTTGCTGGGCTCGCGGGCGGTCCTCTCCCAAGCAGCCAAAAAGGCCGGGGTGGTCGCGGCCGTCGTCTTTAGCGCCTGGGACACCTGGGACGCGTACCAAAACGGCGACCTCTACGGCGCCGCCGCTTCCGCGGCACCTTTGGTCGGATTGGGCATCGGCGCTTCGATTGGTGCAGCAGGAGGGCCGGTGGGGGCCATGGCGGGGATGGCCATCGGCGCCGTGGTGGGCGTCGGCATGGAGCTTATCCGCGCGTTCACCCGCAAGGACCCCATCCTACAGTTCGAACAACGAACCCAGCCCTTCCTCCAAGGGGCGCTCCAGGCGGGAGGCATGTCGAGCGCAGAAGCCAAGGCGCTGTCCCACCGGTTCCGCGATGTAAACGACGACTTGGTCGGCGTTGGACCCGTGCTCGCCGGCCTCTCGGCGACCTTGGGCGTCTCCTCCCCGACCATGCTCGACTGGGCCGCGGGCCTACGCGACGGAGACGCGCATCGCTTGGCCAAGTTTATGTTGCAAGTCGACCACTCCGGCAACGACGCATGGCAAAAGCTCCAGGCTGAACCAAATCCAAGCATAAGCCCCCACGACCCCCTCCAAATTGGCTTGGACCAAAACCGAATGGACGCGCTCGCCGCGTGGGTGCAAGCGGAGTGGCCCGACGGTCCTTGGCGAAACGCGACCCGTTGACCATGTCCATTAGAGAGCGGTCGCTGCGTTTGAAGCAGGCGACCCATCCAAACGGATAGCACCACTGAATCGCGATTCAGTTGGCGCAACCAGCAACAAACGCCAGCATCACAACGTCTTGAGATACTCGACCAGGGCCAACCGCTCCGACTCGTCGAGCGTGGTGCCATAGAGGTGGCCCGTGTTGTGATTTCCAGGAATGGTGGTATCCAACACGCCTGGCCCGTCCCCGGTAGAAACATAGCCCACGCGCTTGTCATCAAACGCCCAGCGCCCCACCGTAAACGTCTTCGGACGCTGGTCTTCGGGGAGCAAGAGGTCGTACAACGTAGGGACCGAGCCATTGTGCAAATAGGGCGAAGACGCCCAAATCCCATTCAACGGGCGCGCTTTGTACGCACGCAGCGACGCGAAGGGCTGCTCGTCTGTATTGGCGGGGTAGTCGCCGAGCTTGACCGTCTCTTCTAAGCCCCACCGTTTTGCATTGCCCAATGTACGCAAGGCCGCGCCTTTTTGCTCCTTGATGGCGTTCGCGCCTACAACCACCAGCAAGTCAAGGGCGGACGCGGTGGAGCCGAGCACGCCGCTCCCCTCTACATTGAGTGAGCCTTCCAAAATGCCGGTGGGTGCCCTTGCTTCAATCAAGTTGTCCGCTGACCTTGGGTCTGTGCCCACCTTGTCTACGCCAAACACCATCGCCGTGACCCGTCGGTTGGGGTCCGCACGGTCAAGAAGTGCATGACAGCGGATACACTGCTGCTGGTACACCGTCTGCCCCGCCTCCGCGAGCGCCCGGTCAATCGGCGGCAGCAAGTCTTCGGGCCAAACCGGCGACTGCAACTTCCACAGCGTCTCTTCCATGTCCACCAAGTTGTGTGCTTGGATAGACGTCGTGAAGCCCTTCTTGTTCTCGTCTTGGTCGTGAATCCCCGTCACATGGAGCTCGCCAAACACGCCCACCACCTCGCCAGAATTGCGGCCCAACGAGCCAATCGCTGCATTGGAGGAAAAGGCTGTCCATTGGAGCCAGTCATGTCGAGGCGCGTCCCACAACAAAGGGAAGCTCGTGGGAGCATCCGCCGCGATGCTGTTTGCGGTGCCGCTGGTTACCCGGATGACTTGGTTGACGATTCCGCCAATGGCGTCTATCCGACCATAGCCGCCGTAGTTTGTCTCATAGTTTCGATTATATCCCTCAAAAAACTGTCCAGCCTGCTCCAGATAGACGCGCAGCTCCGTCTCTTTCTCGGTGTTTCCCGACACCCCCGCTCGAGTGTAAAAACGCTTGAGACGCGCGTCATCGGCCAACGTCGCATCTATGGATGCCTCGAATGTACCCAAGAGTCCATTCATGTCCATTTGGGACGGCGCACCATCGATGCGCACGGCGGTGTCGCCCACGACGACCTGCCCTGTGTGGCAGGCGGCGCAGGTAAACCCAATATAATCGCCATCCCGCGTAAGGCCGACCGGCAAGCCGTCTGGGTTGTTGGGCGTCTTGTCTTGCAGCAACAAACGATACCGCAGCCAAGTGTCGTTCGACGCGAGCGACCCGGAGCCGTCTACGGTCTCAAGGTTCAACAGGACATCCCGCCGAATCAGGCGCGAGCCCTGGTTGGCATACCAATACCAGAGACCATCGATCGGACCCCAGTTTTGGTCGAGCAACCGAACGCTGGTCGCGTTGTCTCCCCAGGGGTCGTTGGTCGGCGGGAGCGCGCCTCGATGGGCGACCGCGTCCGCAAACGCCGCCACACCCGCGAAGGGGTCCGGCCGCGACGCACTGTCCTCCGCATCGCTGGGCACAGAAGCAGGCACTGCCGGCGCCTTTTTGGATGCGCTGCATGCCATCAAACCCAACACAACGATAGAAACACGATTCATATGCACACCTTCATTCGATGGGAGGGACCACACAAGGCTTGCGTGAATACGCCGACTGCCGGCGAAGTCCGCGCGCTCGACCTGCACCCATGGACACCGTTGTTGCGTTCTCGGAGGGCCGGGAAACGGTCAAAGAAGCGAGGAGGCGCCGCAAACACAACACAACACAGCGGACGCGACCCTTTCAAAACCAACTGGGACATACGCCGGCTCCGTTCTTTCGTACGCAAAATTCGCACCGATTCGTACATCGGCCTTCGTTTCTACCGTTTCGCGCCCCATCTGGATTGCCCGAATCGCGTTCACCGGATGTCCGCTTTCGCGGCACGCCCGCCTACGGTTCGTCGCCGCGCACCGGCGCACGTCCCCAAAACACCACGCGACGACGCGATTTCGCATCGCCTCCCAAACCCTTCCACGTTATGTAGCACCTGTTATTTGATGAACAATTTCGCGGTGCTACCCGACCTGTACCGGGTCACCCGACATCACCACCTGGATGCAACAATGGACGCCATCGAACTTCTCGTCGACCTCCATCGCCCCAACCCCCACCTTGGCCCCGGCGGCTTGCAGCAAACCTTGCGGGCCTTGGACCTCTCCGGCTTGCGCAACCGCCGCAACCTCCACATCGCAGACCTCGGTTGTGGCACGGGCGCATCTACCCTCGTCCTCGCCGACAACCTGGACGCCGACATCACCGCCGTCGACCTATTTCCGGCCTTTCTCGAAGAGCTCCACACGCGGGCAGAGCAGCGCGGCCTCGGTGGCCGTATCCGCACGCTCGCGACGAACTTCGACGACCTACCGTTCCCCGATGCCTCCCTCGACGCCATTTGGTCCGAAGGCGCCATCTACAACCTCGGCTTTTCGGCCGGCGTCGCGGCGTGGCGTCGCTACCTCAAGCCCGGCGGCGTGCTCGCGGTCTCCGAGCTGACATGGCTACACCCATCGCCCCCACGCCCCCTTTGGGACCACTGGAAGGCCGAATACCCCGAAGTCGGCACGGCGGCGGAAAAGATTGCCGTGCTCGAGTCCCACGGCTTCACCCCCATCGGCTACTTCCCGCTCCCGGTCGAATGTTGGCTCGACAACTACTATGGGCCGCTACAGGCGCGCTTTCCTGCGTTTTTGCGTCAACACGGCGACGCAGCACGCGCCTTGGTCGCGGCCGAGCAGGCCGAAATCGCGCTGTACACCGAACACCAGGCGCACATCAGCTACGGCTTCTATATCGCCACCCGCCTCTGACCGGCCCAAGCGTCACCCCACAATTCGAATAAACCGAATCCACACCCGCAAACAATCCGTTTGCACCTCATCCATTGGTCCCGGTAGACGCTCTACAGGAGGTCAACATGCACCGTGTAGCAATGGCAGAAGGCGATGGAATCGGACCCGAGGTCATGGAGGCCACTCTGGCCGTATTTGCGGCGGCCGGGGTGCCCGTGCAGTTCGAGAAGGTCGAAATGGGACTGTCCGTGTGGGAAAAGGGCGTGCCGGCCGGCATCACCGATGCCGCCCGAGAGACCATCGAGTCCTGCGGCGTGTTGTTCAAAGGGCCAATGGCCACGCCCAAAGGCAAAGGCGTCAAAAGCATAAACGTCACCGCGCGAAAGACGTGGAACGCGTTCGCCAACAAGCGCGTGTTTCGGACCTTGCGGGGCGTGCCACGGAGCCGCTACCAGCATCCCCACGTCGACATCACGATGATTCGCGAAAACATCGAAGACACCTACGGCGCCATCGAGCACATGCAGACCCACGATGTCGCGCAGTGCCGCCGTCTCATCACACGACCCGGCTCGGAGGCCGTCGTGCGCTACGCGTTCGAGGTCGCCCAGCGCAAAGGCGCACGCCGGGTCACGGCGGGGCACAAGGCCAACATCATGAAGCTCACCGATGGCTTGTTCCTCGACGTATTTTACGAGGTCGCCCAGGAGTACCCCCAGCTGCGGGTCGACGACCGCATCGTCGACGCCCTGGCGATGGAGCTTGTCATGGACCCCACAAAGTTCGACGTGGTGGTCCTGCCGAACCTCCAAGGCGATATTTTGTCCGACCTCTGCGCCGGCCTCGTCGGTGGCCTCGCGTACGCACCGTCCGCCAACATTGGCGAGCTCATCTCGATTTTCGAAGCCGTGCACGGCACCGCCCCTGACATCGCTGGCCAAGGCCGCGCAAACCCCACCGCGCTGTTGTTGTCCGGCTGCATCATGCTGCGGCACCTGGGCTTGTTTCCGTGGGCCGACCGCATCGAAGCAGCCATCGACGTCGCGCTCGAGGAGGCGTTTCGGTTGCCTGACTTTGGCATGTCCCCCCGCCCCTTCGAAACCCGTCGCTTTACCGATTCGGTGATTGCGGCCCTCGCCGAACAAGGCCCCATGGGAATTGTAGAGGTCTCGCCGCCGCTGGTCGTGCAGCCCCGCGCCGAGCCCCGCATGATGACCAGCCCACGCATCGAAGAGGAGGCCACGATGGGCATCGACCTCTTCATCGACTCCGACCGCTCGCCCGCTGAAGTCGCGGAATTGGTCAACGCAGCCTGTGCGCCGCCCCTCCGCGTCACGATGATTAGCAACCGTGGCACGCAGGTTTGGCCTACCGGTTCCGTATATACCGACTGTGTCAATCATCACCGCGTGCGCGTCGAGGCCGAGCATCCCGTTTCGCCTTCTTCCTTGTATGCGCTCGCCGCGAGGGTAAGCACCGACTTGCGGGTTTGCTCCACCGAATCCTTGCTCTATATCGGCAACACACCCGCATTCAGTTTGGCCCAAGGACAATAGACGATGCGGCTCGGAGACCTGAACTACCAACATCTGCGCTACTTCTACACCGTAGCGCAAGAGGGTTCGGTGCTCCGCGCCGGTCGTGTGCTGGGACTCTCGCCGTCTACCGTCAGCGCCCAAATCAAGCAGCTCGAAGACGCCCTCGGGCAAGCCTTGCTCGAGCGTGCGGGCCGCGGAATCGTGCTGACGGCCTTCGGAAAAGAGATTTTGGTGCTGGCCGACCAAATCTTTTCGTTGGGCGAAACCATCGTGCGCACCGCAGGTGGCGAGCACCGGCAACCCTTGCGGGTGGGCGCGAGCGCGGTGCTGCCAAAGCTCGTGGTTCGAGAGTTACTTTGCCCCGCGAGCCTGCCTTCGGTTCACCTGGAGGTCAAAACAGGCTCCACCGACGAGCTCCTCGGCGACCTCACCGCGCGCCGCTTGGATGCCGTGCTCTCGGATGGTCCTACGCCTTCGTGGGTGGTGGCGCCAACCGCCGACCACGCCGTCATTCAGTCGACGGCTGCAATCTTTGGAACGCCCGCGCTGCGCGACAAAGCGGGATGTGACCTTCCACGCGGACTCGCGCAGGTCCCGTGGCTTGTTCCACCGCGGGGCACCACCCTACGCGCGGGGCTTGAGCACTGGTGGTCCCAACACAATCTAAACATCGACATCGCCGTCACCATCGATGACTCCGCCGTCATGAAGGCACTGGGCGACGCGGGACTCGGCGTTTTTGCTGCGCCCGTGCATATGCTAGACGCGATCCTGTCCAGCTATGACGTCGTCTGCATCGACATTCTCGAAAATGTCTACGAAAACGCGTTTGTCATTACGCGCGCGGGAGAGCTGACCGACGCCGCGCTGCGGCGCCTATGCCGACTGCCCCCGGTTGACGGTCCCTGCGCCCCCTAAACCTGCGCCGGCCTCCGATTCCCAATCCAAGTCGCGCGACTCCAAACACGACCACAAGGGAACCTCGAAAACGCGCGCCGAGTCGGCCGCCCCAAAAGGTCTCCCACGATGGCTTGATTTCCGGTATTCTTCGCGTGACAGTGGGCCTGCACCGATGTCATCCCGTTGTCGAGGAAGCCGTGAACTTCTCCTATATACGTTCCCTATGTGCGACACTGTTTGTAATTGCCGCCCCCGCGTGTATGTTCGAGAAGTCCGCTACAGAGACGACCAACACAATCACCTCCGACACCACGGATAACGGCGATAACGTTGGCGAGGGTGAAGGCGAAGGCGAAGGTGAAGGTGAAGGTGAAGGTGAAGGCGAAGGTGAAGGTGAAGGTGAAGGCGAAGGTGAAGGCGAGGGCGCGATTTACGGCTCCTTGTCAGGGACGGCCGCGGTGCGCGTTATTGAGTTGGATTGCAAGTTTGCATGGATAGTTACCGGTGAGCCGACCTCCTGCGCATCCTGCGATCTCTCATGGGACGTTACCTTGCGCCCCGACGTCACCACACCGACCTGCGGAACAGCGAGTGACTACTGGGGAGTTATGCGGGTCTACAACCCTTATATTTATCTTGATAGCTATTACTGGGGATACACCTATCATAGCGGTGGCCTCCTTATTTGGGCGACCAGCTACTATGTTGAAGGCGCAGGGGGCTATCAGTATTTATATTATGGACGCACGGAGTATGCGCGGTAACCACCCGCGCACTTCGGACGCATCGGCGTGGACAGACGTTCTGCCCACGCCCCTCTACGGGCATCCCCCCAAAGCACAGGCGCCCACTCGTCCGCCAGCAACGCCTATATCGCAGTCTCCACAAACGCCGCGAGGCTGTCGAGCGTCTCCCCCCAGCCTCCTTCCATCGAAGGAATCGCCGCCACAA
This sequence comes from uncultured Enterobacterales bacterium, assembly GCA_964502005.1. Classification (GTDB taxonomy): domain Bacteria; phylum Myxococcota_A; class UBA796; order UBA796; family UBA2385; genus CAJWOS01. The sequence goes on along the minus strand of CAZCUX010000041.1, from coordinate 22,853 downwards.
ACGCCGCCCACTCTTCGGGCGAGCCCTCCCACGGCGCCGCTTGAATGGTCAGCACCGCGCCACGCCCGATGCCCGCGTGGGGCTCGATGGTGACGACCGTGTCTTGCCACAAGGGCCAGGGGCCCCCAAAGGGCGACGCGACCGGCTGGCCCGCTGCGTCCGCGAACGCCAACCGAAACGCCAAACGACGGGGCGCGTCTACTTCCGTAAAGCGCCAAACCGCCCATGTGTCGGGCAGGTGCGCGCCCCGAAAACCGTAGACGAACTGACCGCCCACGCGAAGGTCGAGGGAGGCCGAGAAGATAGACCAGACCGTCGGATGGAACCACCGCGTGAGGTGCGCGGCGTCGGTCCAGGCCGCCCACACGACCGCGGGCGACGCGCGCAGCACCCGCCGCATCACAAAGCCCGGATGGACGGCCGATTCCTCCGCCTCGACCAAGCCGGCGAGGCGCGCCAAGGTCTGCCGCCCGCCCTCCACCGCGCCCACCTGTTCTACTGCCGCACGACACGCAGCTTCGGTGGCAAAGCGCACCACCAGCGTGATGCGCGTCCGTGCGGGGTCCAGCGCGGTCAGCGAGAGGGTCGTAATGTGGTGCGGCGGCGCCGTGGGGTCGTCCTGCACATAGCGCATCACCAGCCGCTCTTGCGGCACTACGACATCAAATACGACGTTGTTGGGGTAGACCCGTCCATCGGGGCCCACCATCAAAAACCGCCAAACACCTCCCGGAACAAGCTGGTAGACGTCCGTTTCGATACGAAAGCCCGTTGGCCCCCACCATCGCGCGAGGTGGTCGGCATCGGAGAGCACCTCCCAGACGCGGGCCAAAGGGGCGCGAAGGTCGCGGTGAAGCACAAGCTCGGTAGGGTCATGGGACATCGGGGGACTCCAGTACAGAAAAGAGGTCCAAGGGGGTGGCGGTGGGCGATTGTGCAATCGGAGACGGGGCCGACGGTGGCACTTGGGCGGCCAGACCGTCTTCGAGCGTGGCCAAGTACGCTTCGAGGCGGTCCATGCGCTGCTCCCAGGTTTGCCGGAGAAGCTGCATCCAGGCGCTCACTTCGGCGAGACCGTCCGCGCGCAGGCGGCAGGGCCGGCGCTGGGCGTCTCGGCTTCGCTCAATGAGGCCTGCGTGCTCCAGCACCTTGAGGTGCCGGGACACCGCAGGCATCGAAATCGAGAGCGGCTCTGTCAGCTCGGTGACCGTGGCTTCTCCTTCCGCCAAGCGCAGCAAGATTGCGCGCCGGGAGGGGTCGGCGAGAGCGGACAACGTGGCGCTGAGCGCATCGGGGGCGAGGTCACCGGCCATCATCACTCCGTATTTTACATAGTTGTGAAATACACCGCTGCGCGAGCGATGTCCAGTCTTTTTCCGCGGAGGTGGAGGAGGGCGCGCGCACCGTGTCGGACGGGGCCGGGAGGTCGGGGCGGCGGGGGCGCCCAAGCTGCTGACCTTGCCCCCAGGAGCCGGACCAGTTGGTAGAGATAGAGAGGAGGCCCCATGACCCGCAAGTCCTACTCGCTCGAATTCAAGCAAGAAGCCGTGAGGCTGGTTCAAGAGGAGTCGATGTCACCCGCTCGGGTCGCCAGGGACCTCGGGCTGGATCGATCTTCCGTCCGAGCCTGGTGCAAGGCAGCTCAGGAGGGCCGCCTCGGTAGCGTACGCTCACCTACGCGCCCCATGACAGCCGACGAGGAACTCGCCCAGCTCCGCAAAGAGGTTCGAATCCTTCGTGAGGAGCGCGAAATCCTAAAAAAAGCCGCTGTAGATTCAACCCGTCATCGCAACACCCGGCTTCTGGGTGAATGAGGAGGTGCTCCATGGGGAAACGGGTGGCGTTCGAGGACGAGGAAGCAGCTCGAATTTGGACCCTGTGGAAAGAAGGTGCGACCCTCATCTCGATTGCCTGTTCCGTCAACCGCAAGCCTGGCACCATCCACGGATTCCTGTCCCGATTCGGAGGAATAGCCCCACGCCCGGGGAATAGACCCAAGAACGCGCTCACCCTCTCGGAGCGGGAAGAAATCTCTAGGGGCATCGCAGCGGGGCTGTCCGGTCGAGCCATTGCAGCGGAGCTGGGACGGGCGCCGTCCACCATTTCTCGTGAGATAGCACGCAACGGCGGACGAACCGCGTATCGGTCAGTTCTCGCAGAACCCGCTGCAGATCGAAAACGAAAGCGTCCCCAGAAGCTATTGCTGGAGACCAATGGCGACCTCCGCAGCCTGGTAGAGGCGAAGCTGATGGAGGACTGGTCACCGCAACAGATTGCCGGATGGCTGCGCCTACACTACCCGGGCGAGCCCGCGCGTTGGGTGAGCGAGTCTATCTACCGGGCCGTGTACCTTCACAAGCGCAGCGGCCTCTCCAAAGAATGCGGCCAGACACTCCGAAGCCGACGGAAGTTTCGCAGAGCTCGCTGCGCGACGACATCTGGACAGACCAGAGGGCAAATTGTCGACGCGACACCCATCGCTGAGCGCCCCGCCGAGGTCGAGTCTCGAGCTACTCCCGGACACTGGGAAGGCGACCTGATTGCCGGCCGTGGCAACACGTGGGTAGCAACTCTCGTTGAACGTGCGACCCGCTATGCCGTCATTCTGGGGCTGACCGGCAAAGATGCCCATACCGTTTGCGACAAGCTTCACCACTGGCTCTTGCAGCTCCCCGCACCATTGGCGCAGAGCTTGACTTGGGACCGCGGGACAGAGCTGGCTCGCCACCACGAGCTCACCCGACACACCGGTGTGCCCGTCTACTTCTGCGACCCGAAGAGCCCGTGGCAGCGAGGGACCAACGAGAACACCAACCGGCTTATCCGCCAGTACCTTCCAAAGGGCACCCCCCTCGACCAAGTCGCGCAATGTCGCTTGGACGCCATCGCCCAGAAGCTGAACACCCGACCGCGGAAGGTCATTGGCTACAAGACACCGCAGGAGCTGTTCCAGGTGGTGTTGCGTTGACGGTATGAACTCACCGCGGCCTTCTTCGCGAAGGAGACCCTGTGAGCGCCTACAGGTTCATCTTCGCGGAGGAGGCCAAACACAGCATTCACCGGCTGTGTGCCGCCGTAGGGGTCGCTCGGTCCGCATACCACGCCTGGAAGGCCCAGAAGAGCCACCACCAGTCGGACAGCGACGCGGGCGCGAGTATCCGCGTCCAGACTGTCTTTCGGGAGCATCGGGGCCTGTACGGCGCTCCGCGCATCACAGCCGAGCTGCGCGCGCGGGGAGAGCGCATCAACCAGAAACGCGTCGCTCGGCTGATGCGTGAGCAGGGCCTTCGCGCGAAGCAGGCCAGGAGGTTTCGAGGCTCCACCACAGACTCAAACCACAACTACCCTGTGGCACCCAACCTGCTGGGACGCGACTTTACGGCCGACGCCCCCAGTCAGGCTATCGTAGGCGACATCACTTATCTCCCCACGCAGCGAGGGTGGGCCTATCTGGCTGTCCTCATCGACCTCTACAGCAGGAAGGTCATCGGCTGGGCCATCGACGACACAATGCGAACAGAACTCTGCCTCACAGCTTTGCACCGCGCCCGGCTCTCACGGCCTAGCCTGTCCGGCGCCATCCACCACTCCGACAGGGGCGTCCAGTACACGAGCACGGCCTACCAGGGTGCACTCCAGCAAGCTGGGATGATTACCAGCATGAGTCGCAAGGGAAACTGCTGGGACAACGCCGTCGCCGAGTCCTTCTTCGGCACTCTCAAGCAGGAACGCATGCCGGAGCGGCCCTGGGCAGACCTCCAGACCGCCAGGAAGGCTGTCAGCGCCTACATCCACCACTACTACAACCCAACTAGGCGTCACTCGACCCTCGACTACCTCAGCCCAGTTGCGTTCGAGAACCGCCACCAACAAGCCGCATAGCGGTCCAATCCCCCAAGAACGGTCCGTCAAAAGGGGGTAAGGTCACCCGGGTGCTGCCCCACCATGCCACGCGTCGCATAATACGGATGGATAAAGCCTCCATCCCGCGGCTTTAGACAGGACTCCGCTACGATATGGACCCGACTGGTCTCCGGTAGCCCCACAAAAGGGTCATAAAACGCGCGAGGAAAAGACAACAAGCCGTCCAATTCGTCGTCCTCAGCAAATGGGTCGCTTTGGAGTATCATCGCCAAACGCGACGACACGGCGGAGCGCCATTCACCACCCGCGGCCTCGACTTCCGCTCTCCACGGGACCACTGCCGCCAACATCTTCGACGCCAAGCCCCCATACCGTTGGTCGTTGGCGTCGGGCCAAGCCGGTAAAAACTGCGCGATGCCCGCCTCGCGCACGCAAACCTGCAGAACAGACAAGTGGCGCTGCAGCCACGCGCGCGGGCCGGCCGCTTGCCCCGCAGCATCCTCCCCGAGCGCCGTGACCAGTGCGACCAAGCGCGCGACGTCGCGGTCGGCAAGCAGCCACCCATCGACGACCCCCAACGCGGCGTCCACATCGCGCCAAGTGGCCGACATCGCCCACAACAAGCGCGACCAGTCTTGGTATTCATCGACGCCCATCCCCGAAGCCGAGCCCGCCTGCGCCGCCCGACGGGGCCGGGCGTCGGTGGGAACCAAGCACGGATGCCCGGCCGCCGTCACAGCGCTGTGGCCCGAATAATAAATGATGCCTTGTGCTCCGGGGTGCGCTTCGAGCTGGGCACGAAGCCATTGCAGGCCGATTTGGATGTCTTCTCGTGTCGCGCCGTGCAGCACATGCTCGGGAAGCGCGACGGTCGCGAAGTCCCCCCGCCCACGCGCAATGCGCGGCAGCCCCTTCCAGTCGGGTCCTTGGCCTGTCAGCACCCGGAAGTTTTCGGCGGGAATGTCCATAGTACCAATCGAGCGAATCATGTCCCGGACGTTGTTCAGCGTGCCAGGGAGCTGGTTCTCCGCAGCAAACTGTCCCGCACGGTGCGGCACGTCCGGGTAACAATCTACCCCCACAATCAAAACATACGTCCCGTCCAATAAAGCGGTCATGGCCTGAACTCCTGGGTTTGCGCAATTTGCGCGTTGTCTGCTCGAAAATCACGAGTGCGCTTCGTTGAAGCGTATCAAAAATGATACACCCAAGACACCGCAGCACCAAACGGACATGCAACCGGGGCGCATATCGCCGTTGTCCTCTTGGGTGCGCGCACCAGGCATCCATAAGGACTGCCAAGAACGAACGGAACGTATAGGATGCCCGTCCGCCTGTCGCTTACGCGCCAATACCGGCCCTTACATCACCTTACCGCCAGAGTGAGGCAGCTAGGTTCCGCACCATGCGGACCGTTTGTTCCAGCGCCTCGTGGTTCCGTGCCCCGCACGCAGCGCGCCCGTACAACGAATCGCTGCGCGGATGGGGGGCGTAGCAACAGGCGCAGGCGGGCACATCAACGGGCCGCGCCTGGCCTTCCAACCCACAAACGGCGAAAACCAACCTGCAAGTAGGTCTTGTCACCGATGGACAGACCTGGGGAAGCGTTTTCCCCATCCAACAGGTATTCCAACGCAAGCAGACGCCCGATGTCCCTCGACAGCGGGCGTCCGGCGCCAAACCCTACTGGGCAGTCACACTGATGGAGCGCGCCTTGTCGTTGAACCCACCCACATTTGGCGTGTCGCTCGTCACCACGAACGACTCGCCCTTCAGGCCCGCTTCGGCGTACAATGTGACCTTGACGCCGGGCCCGACCTTCACCGAGCTAAGACCGCCCACGGTTCCTTTCCACGACTCAAACTCATAGGTCTTCCCGACTGCAAGGTCCATCGAACGCGCCCCATACGAAGTGTCGCCAAAAATGGTCGCAGCCTTCACCACGCGCACGGAATGGACCTGGTCATTGAGTTGGATGCGGTCTTTGTCCCCGGTGATGACCTCCGAAGTACCCGTAAAATCGAAACCCTTGTAGAGAATCGCAACGGCGCCGTCGCCCACTCGAATCGAGCTGACCCCGCCCACTTTGGTGTTCCAGCTCCCTTCAACATGGTCGCCCACATTGAGTTGGGCGCTGTTGTCCTTGAAATAGGTACCGCCGAAAATGATAACACAAGCCGTACATGCAGCAGTTGCAGCCATGGTCGCCTTCCTCTCTCGTGTGAACACATCGCGACCAAACGGTCGCCTATGTTAGTTGGTCAAAAATGGGCAGTTTCTACTTCGTCCTTTGCGCGGCGATAGAACACCTTTCCTGCGCTACCGGCGCCCAAAGTCGACCCAACGTTGGGGTGCCCCCCCCCCGTTGGAAGACAGCAAATCGAAATCCGTGCATCAAAAATCCAAGCCATTCGCACTGATACGCTTTGGCAAACCATGGTCCGCAAGCGCAAGTCCCCCGCGCCCAATGCGGCGACATTGGTGCCCCGCATAACGGAAAAGAAACGGTGCATATGGAATAAGCAGGGGAGACTTGCGGAAGCAGACGAATAAGGTGAGCGCCGTCCTCGGAGCAGGGACTTGGTGACCACCAAACGGTCACCCAACACGACATCGCGCGCCAAAGAGACACTCACCCCATTCGCAATCAGTCGTCGCGACGGCGCCGAGCGAAGGCTACCACCATGCCGGCTAGGCCGAGCAGGGGCACGACGCCAGATGGGTTGGCGGAGGCGCACGAGAGGCCGGTATTCTTATCCACCCCTCCCTCTTCTGCTGCGGGAGCCTCTTCTTCCGGGGTTTCGTCTGGCGTCCCGTCATCGCCGCTTCCGTCGTCTCCGCTGCCATCATCGCCGCTGCCGTCGTCGCCCCCGCCGTCGCCACCACCGCTGTCCTCGGTACCCGTGTCTTCGGTGCCCGTGTCACCGTCGTCACCACCTTCATCGGGCGTAGGGTCACACGCGCCGGTGTATTCCCAAGCGGAAATGCAGGCCTGCTCGTACGCTTCGCCGGTCGCCGACGAGAATCCAACCCAGGCGCGCTCCGCCCCGAGAATCGCGGGGATATCAATCACTTGGGACAGCAGTGGGCTGGCAGGCCGCGTGGTGCTCATATCGGCGTACACGTCGAGCTTCGTGCCATCGTACTCCACCCAAGCGTGCCACAGCTCACCGTTATCGAAGTTTTCGGCAACGTCTACACTGTCACCCGATACATGGGTGGTGCTGCCGTCCACCATAATACCAATGTGGTTGGAGGACGGGTCCGACAAGTCCGCGTTATGCCACGTATCAAACTCGACCGCGACGCTCTGAGGAATGCCGGCATACCCCAAACCGCCGCCTGCAGAGCCGAAGGTGTCGCTGTGAGTTTGAATGAGGAACGCAAACCCGTCGCCGCCTTGCTCATCAAACGAATCGGAAAAGCCGCCGGGATTGGTGATGCGGAAGGCGAAGTCCGTCTTGAACTCGCCCGCGAGCTTCTGCTCCTCGTGTAAGAAATTGCCGCCTTGGATACGGGATGCAGGCGTCAAACACAAGGCCATCCCGTCGGCCGTAGACTGGGCCGCCGCCGCCCCATTGGTAATCAGGCCCGTCGTGTCATTGAAAGAGCCATAGGCAAACGTCGAAAGACACTCCGAGTCCTCGTTTCCAAAGAACTCCCAGTCAACGATGTCGATGTTTTCATAGGCGCCGCCAGTGGCCGCGGTGAAACCAATGAAGCTGCTACCGTCCACCAAGGTAGCGGTGAGGTCAACGTCTTGCTGTAGCGTGGGGGTCGCGGGGCGGGTGGTGCCTTCGGTCATATAGACCGACATCGTCGTACCGTTGTAGTCCACCCAAACGGTCCACAGGTTGCCGCTCTCCATCGAATCCGAGAGGCTCGCCGAGTCTCCCGATGTATGCGTGGTCACACCCTCATAATGAATCGCGACGTGGTTGCCGTCGGGGTCCGACTCAGACTCATTCTTCCAGGTGTCAAACTCAATGGCCACCGAGTTCGTCACGCCCGCATAGCCCATGCCACCGCCCACACCGCCGACGCTGTTGGAGTTGGGCTGAATCACAAATGCGAAGCCATCTGCGCCAGAGCGGCCTTCGGAGTCCGAAAAGCCACCGGGATTTGTAATGCGAAATGAAAATCGCGTTTCAAAGGCAGCCGCGGGGTAGACGGTGGTACGAAACGCGCTGCCGCCTTGGTTGTTCGCCGCCGCCACAAGGCGGAGGACCGCGTCACTGCCAGAGGTGACAACCGCCGCGTCACCATTGATGGTGAGGTCGGGAGTCGATGCAAAGCCCGAATAATGAAAGGACTCCGCACTCGCAGTCGACGAAATCAACAGCAGCAAAGACAAAGGAAGAGTGGACTTAGACATGTGTGCACCGCAACATCCGCAAGGATGCTTTCCAAGAGTACAAAATCTGGACATCCGATATGTCCAAATAAAGGCGCCCACTGCCGAATTGCGTTCATTCGACAGAGGAGTCCCAGCCGCGAGCCAGAAGTCGAAATCGCGGAGCCACACGCGGCAACAACCGAATGTGCCTTCCGCCTCTCAACACCCACATCTTAGCAAGGGCCCGGCATCGGTTCTCCCCGCTGCCACGATGTTTTCTCCTACGGTGACATCGATTTCGCGTTTGGTGACACACTTCTCCTGCCCTGCCGCTGCCCCAACCCGCACAAGAACCGCTGGAACACACCCCCTTCATTCGCCAGGAATTACGCGATAAATTCGTGCATGTTCCCAAACGCGAAACGGCCACCCAAAGACCGCGAAGAGGTATGTCCAAAACGCGCGAAATAAGGGCACTCTGCCCACCCTGCGGGTGCAGCGATCCCCATTTCCTTCGGCGTCCTGCGTCACAGGCACCCGTCGCCCCCCGCCCAGCCCCTACCGTGACTCCTCCAGGACGTATTTGGCTACCGCGCCAACGCAGAGGGACAGCAAAACGACGACTCCGCCCCGAAGGCCGACGATTTTCCATGTCCTTCGCGCCGCATCAAGTCGTAATATACCAAATTATTGCAGGTTGTCAACAAAAATCAGAGTTGCTCGCAACGCCCACCAAAAGACCCATTTCATGCCACCAAGGCAACGCGCAGCCGCATCCGATAGACCGAATGCGGGAGACCTCTGGACACGGCCACCGACGCCCAAGACTTCGACACACCCGATTGTGAATCGCGGCAAGCACTAGGCTCCGCACCGCAACGGAGGCCTGAACCGCCCGCGCGCCTTCGCTTGCCCACACGTCGCCCAACGCCGACAATCCCCGTAAGCCCCACGTTCACTTCCGGCGCTAGGTACCCCAACGACACACCCCGGCGACACGACGCGAAGCACCGACCCGCCCCGGTCGGGGCAAAAACCTCGGTCTCGGTGCGGAGGTGACCTCATGGCTGCAAGCGACGCCGCGAAAATGCGCAGCTTGACCGCCCAATGGCGGTGATGTACGAGCCCACCTGGAGAGGAGCTTGAGCAAATCCGACTTCGAGACGTGAAGAATGGGAACTGCTGCGTCTTCTGCCAACCTGGGCCATGGTTTTCCCGCGCCCGGTCCCCAGTCCCCCACCGGCCAACGCGTGATGGACCACGTCATTCTTTCTGACCCGGTCAGAATGGAAAGAAGCCCGCGAATCAGGCACCTACGACCTTGTCATCATCGGAAGTGGATTCTGCGCGTAAGCTGTCGCCAAGAGGGCCTTGGAGAACAACCCCTTCACACGCATCCTCATCATCGAACGGGGTCCGTTCTTTTTGCCGGAGCACTTTCAAAACCTGCCAACGCCCTTTGTGAACACCCGGGGAGGCTGTCCGAGACCTTTCCGTGGACCCTCTCCGCGCGTACGGCTCCGGGTCAGGACGGCACCGTGCGTTGGCAGCACGGCATGGTGCCGTTTTTCGGCGGCCGGTCGACCCTCTGGAGTGCATGGTGTCCCACACCCCTCAACCGTGAGTGGGACGGCTGGCCGAAAGAGACGGTAGCCGCCGCACTCACACAAGTCCCTGCGGCGCTCGAACTGCTGCACATAAAGGACGCAAACAAGGTCGACCCGCCCCAGATGATGGACCGTGTCGGCACAATCCGACCGGTCTATAGAAAGCTCCAGGAGGTCGTGCAGAATCGTCTCCCGAAGGCCCGCGAAGAAGTCCCGAGCGTCTATCGGACGCAGGCCGCGCCACTCGCCAGCGACGCACGAAACGACGACGGAATCGACTTCCAAAAGTTCGCCATCCCGGGTGAGCTGCTCGCGCTCGTCAGCGAAAGCCGAGAGCGCGCGAAGGCTGAAAAAGGCGCACCACTCCACATCATCACGGATTGTGTGGTGCAGCGCATTCTCTCCCAAGAAAGCACGGCGACGGCATTGGAGACGAGCCGCGGCGTCCTTTCGCTCGGAAAATCAAGGTTGGTGTTGGCGATGGGCACCCTCCCGCCCACTACATTGGTCCGCAACTCCTTTCCAACGATTCCCAACCTCGGTGAGCGCTTCTCCGCGCACTTTATTACCTCGATTGTCGCCCGCGTCCCTCGCGCCGAGCTCGACCCCCACGGTCAGCTGGGCGAGTTGGAGCTCGCGGCATGTTATGTCGCCGGCGTCGACAACGACGACTACAAGCGCCAGTTCCACATTCAGCTAAGCGCGTTGAGCGACCGGGACCCCGAAAAGAACGCCGGCAATGCGCTGCGTCATATGCCCGATGTTGTCGCCACCGCCTCCGAAGCCAAACTCAAGAGCAGCACCGAGCATGTCGTGTTCGTCTGCGCGGTGCTCGCTGAGCTGGACCACCGCAATGCCAGAAGCTGGTCCCGCCACAATACAAGCGACGCCGCCCCCCCCCCACCAACTCGTTGCTCGCCGTCGCCTCGAACAGCCCTTCGGACCTCGCAACCTGGGACGCAATGGACCACGCAACGTTTGGCGTCCTCGAAAAGGTGCTGTCGCCCAAAGGCCCCGGCTCCGTAGAGTACTGGCATGGCGCCGCCGACTCCGGCAAGTGGTGCGCCGAGCGCCCGTCGGTCGCGGCACGACGCGTAGACGCCCTCGTTCACGAAAACTCTACCATGCACATCGGCGCAGACGAGGATGCGCCCATTGGATTGGACTACCGCGTGCGGGGCACGGACAATGTCTACTTGACCGGCGGCGCCCTTTGGCCCCAAGGAGGTTCTTGGAACCCAACGATGGTCATGGAGGCCTTGTCCCTCGACTTGGCCGACCGACTCGTGCCCCCGACACTCGAGAATCGACCGGTATAGCCACGCCTATATCCGCCCGCAGCTCGTTCCGTCGGCCGCGAATCGCGCGCTGCCACTGGCTGACAACCGCGCCGGCCAGCGGCAGCCCCACCGCCAACCTCATGCACATACCAGTCCGTTGGGCGCGTAGGGGAGGCGCCTCCCCAACCTTTATACATATGTTCATCATGCACCAGCCGCGACGAACGCTGATAAAGTGGGCTATATCCAACATTGAGGACATTGAGCAATCTTCCCCACGTCGATAGCTGGGTGCATTCGATTCATCGAGAATAGCGATGGTGCGTGATTCAACTCGCGTACTCCCGCGTCGAACACCATCGAAGAACAGGTATTGTTGGACAACATGTGGACATGTGCCGGCCATTCGACGACGCGAACGTATGCGTCGACGTACAAGCAAAGCACAGTAAATCAACACACTCACAACGCAATGTCCAGAATATCCACAAACATCCAAAACAATCGTCACCACAACTAACAGGAGCAGAAGCCACATATACCTAACAAGAAATGCAACATAATACGCAACCATAGCCACACCGTTCAAATCCCGTCCTTTATCGATGAGCGGCCAGTTTTCAGCGATATCGACTTTCGACGTTGGTCCGAAGAAAACTGCTGGCAACGCGCCAATACAACAGATATTGTCGCCCACAATGCGGGAATATTTCCACCCAAAGATTCCCCTAGGTCGTCCAATGAATCGAAGCTGGAGTCTTCTCGCACTTTCTGTACTCTTGGCCTGTTCACAGGACCAAAGCCTCAAAGTGACCAACTCCGATCCCACCGTTGCGTTGCTCTCCCACACGGACGGCGCGGAACTGGTCGAAGGCACAACCGTTACGTTCCGGGGCCGGGCGAGCGATGCAAATGAAGTCCCCGAAAAGATGGACGTCTACTGGTGGTTCGATGGTCAGGAGATTTGCGCAGGCACACAGCCCGATGCGTCCTTTGCCATCGAATGCGAGATCACCGTCCCGCGCGTCGACTCTTTGACCGACGTCGATGTTCCCCTTGTGCTCGAAGTCATCGACACCTGGAACACCTCCGCTACGGCCGATGTGAAGCTGCATATCGTGTCATCGGAGTCCCCCGTTGTCGACATCGTGAACCTCTCGTCCGGCGACCGCCTCTACGCCGACCAATCCATCGTCCTCGAAGGCCGCGCCTCTGACGACATCGACCCCGCCTCGGCGTTGCGCGCCGTTTGGAAAAGCGACAACGACGGTGTGCTGTTCGAGGGCAACCTCGACGACGACGGCCTCACCTCCACACCCGCCAACCTCCGGCCGGGCCTGCACCACATCACCCTCGCCGTCATCGACACCGCCGAGAACTTCGGCGAAGCCGCGGTTGACATCCAGGTGTTTGAACAAAACACCCCCCCATCTTGCGGCATCCTGACGCCGCGCGATGGAACCAGCGCCGCCAGCACCGATACCGTGGTCGCGACCGGCACGGTGGGCGACGACGAGCAAGGTCCCGAAACGCTGGTGGTGGAATGGTCGAGCGACGTCGACGGCCTCCTGGCCACCTCCACCCCCGACGCTTCGGGCGCCGTCTCCGCCGACCTCCGCGACCTTCAGCCCGGCCTGCACACCCTCGTGATGCGCGCAGAAGACGAGCGGGGCGACATCTGCGAAGATGCAGTGTCCATCAGCATTGGCAGCGCACCCATCCTCACGCTCTTCACCCCCAACGATGGCGACTGGTTCAACGTCGGCGACCCCATCGACTTCGAAGCCGAAGTCCTCGACGACACCGACGCCCCCACCGACCTCACGATTGTCTGGGAAAGCGACATCGAGGGCGTTCTCGACACCGCCGGCGCCGATGCATCGGGCATCAGCACGTTCACCACGACCCTCAGCCCCGGCGACCACACACTCACGCTGCGCGCCACAGACCTCGACGGATTCGAGAGCAGCACGTCGTTTGTCATCACCGTCAACGAGCTCCCGAGCGCCCCTACCATCTCGCTGTCCCCCAACCCCGCCACCACCACCGACCCCCTCACCGTCACTATCGATGCCGCGAGCATCGACCCCGAGGGCGACCCCATCGCTTATAGCTTCGCGTGGTCGGTCGACGGAATCCTGAGCAGCGCAAGCACCTCCACAACCTTCCCCGCATCTGCGTTTTCGCGCGGACAAACGGTAGAAGTCACCGTTCTCCCGAGCGACCCCTACGGCGACGGCACACCCGCAACCGCCAGCTTGGTCATCTCCAACGCCGCTCCTACCCTGGCCGCGGCTACGCTGTCCCCCGACCCCGCCTATGCCGGCGACGCCCTCGTCTGCACGCCTTCGGGAGCCGCCGACGACGATGGCGATTCCGTCGCATATACCTACGCCTGGACCGTCGACGGGGCCAGCACCGGCACCTCCAGCAGCACCCTCAGCGACAGCTACTGGTCTCGCGGACAAACCGTCGCCTGCATCGTGACGCCCACCGACGGCACCAGCACCGGCGCGGCCATCACGTCCAACTCCGTCACCATCGCAAACTCCGCCCCCAGCGTCGCATCGGCGAGCATTTCGCCCTCCGCGCCAACGCTCTCCGATAACCTCACCTGCACGTACTCCGGCTACTCCGACCCCGACGGCGACGCCGACGCCAGCACCTTCGCCTGGACCGTCAACGGCATCGCCGCGGGGACCAGCGCCACCTTGTCGGCAGGCAGCTTCGCCACCAACGACCTCGTCGTCTGCACCGTCACGCCCTTCGACGGCACGGACGCCGGCAGCGCAGTCGTCGCGTCGCTCACGGTCAGCAACACCCCGCCGTCTATCGCTTCGGTTTCGATTTCTCCGAGCAGCCCGGTCTACGGTGACACCCTCACCTGTAGCCATTCTGGATATACAGATACAGAAAGCGACCCTGACCTCAGCACCTACGCGTGGTCTATCAACGGCGCCAGCGCCGGCACCGGGACCACCCTGAGCAGCGGATTTGTAGGGGGCGACACCGTCCTCTGCACCGTGACCCCCTACGACGGGCACAGCACCGGCGCCGCGGTGTCGTCGTCGGTGGTCGTTGGCAACACGGCGCCTGCCGTTGCATCGGCGACCTTGTCCCCCGAGCCCGCCTTCGAAGGCGACACCCTCGCGTGTGCGGCCGGCACCACCTCTGATGTCGATGGCGACAGCGTCACCTTGTCGACCGCCTGGACGGTAGACGGCGCATCCATTTCGCCCACAACCAGCACGCTTTCGAGCACCTGGTGGTCCAAGCACCAGCAAGTCACCTGCTTCCTCACGCCATCGGATGGCACCGACGCCGGCGCTACGGTCACGAGCAACACCGTCACCATCTCCAATAGCGCGCCTACCCTCACCAGCGCGAGCATCAGCCCCAGCGCGCCCAAAGTCGCCGACACCCTCACCTGCGCCGGAGCCGGATTTGCCGATGCCGACGGCGACGCCGACCAAAGCACCGTCGTATGGAGCATCGGCGGCGCCACCGTCGGGACCGGCACCGCGCTCGCGGGCGTCTTCAATTCGGGCGATACCGTAGTGTGTACCGTCACCCCCTACGACGGCGAAGACAGCGGCACCGCCCGAAGCCAATCGGTCACCGTAGGAAACACGGCGCCGGTAATGTCGAGCGTGAGCCTCACGCCCACTTCGCCCACCGAGAGCAGCACCCTCACCTGCACCCCATCGGCCACCGACGCCGACGGCGACTCCCTCACGTACACCTACGCCTGGACCGTCGACGGCGTGCTCGTCGCCGCCACCACCAGCACCCTCGGCAATACGTGGTGGAGCAAAGGAGAGGTCGTCGCGTGTGCGGTCACCCCCTATGACGGCACCGCCTGGGGAACCGCCCTCGCCTCCAACAGCGTCACCATTCAAAACAGCGCGCCGAGCATCACGAGCGTGAGCGTCACGCCCACGAGCCCCACCGCGTCGAGCACCCTCACCTGCGCGTACTCCGGCTACTCCGACGCAGACGGCGACGCCGACCAGAGCACCTACGCCTGGACCGTCAACGGCAGCGCCGCTGGCACGTCCAGCACCCTCAGCAGCGGCTTCTCGGCGGGGGATACCGTCAGCTGCACCGTCACCCCCAACGACGGCAGCACCACCGGCACCGCGCGCTCGGCCAGCGTCACCGTGCAAAACTCCGCCCCCGTGCTCACTTCCGTCACCATCACCCCCGCGACGGCCTACGCCACGAGCACCCTCACTTGCACGCCCGCCGCCTCCGACGCCGACGGCGACACGGTCACCTATTCGTACGTCTGGTCCAACGGCGGCAGCACCATCGGCACCAGCAGCACCGTGTCGAGCGGCTTCACAAAGGGCGACACCGTGCGCTGCACCGTCACCCCCAACGATGGAACGGTCAGCGGCGCCACCGACTTTGACACCGTCACCATCCAAAACACCGCACCCGTCGTCAGCAGCGTCGCCCTCACGCCCACCTCGCCCACCGAGAGCAGCACCCTCACGTGTACGCCCTCCGCGTCCGATGGAGACGGCGACTCCCTCTCCTACTCTTACGCCTGGACCGTCGACGGCGTGCTCGTCGCCGCAACCACCAGCACCCTCGGCAATACGTGGTGGAGCAAAGGCGAAGTGGTCGCTTGCTCCGTCACCGCGAACGACGGCACCGTCAGCAGCGCCGCACGCGCCTCCAACAGCGTCACCATTCAAAACAGCGCGCCGAGCATCACGAGCGTGAGC
>CAZCUX010000041.1:0-6933 GCA_964502005.1 uncultured Enterobacterales bacterium | reverse complement strand
CCCGCCGCCTCCGACGCCGACGGCGACACGGTCACCTATTCGTACGTCTGGTCCATCAGCGGCACCACCATTGGCACCAGCAGCACCGTGTCGAGCGGCTTCGCCAAGGGCAACACCGTGCGCTGCACCGTCACCCCCAACGATGGAACAGTCAGCGGCGCCGCAGACTACGACACCGTGGGTATCCTCAACAGCGCGCCCAGCGTCAGCAGCGTCACCGTCTCCCCGAGCAGCCCCGTTTACGGGAGCACCCTCACCGCCGGCTATTCCACGAGCGACCCCGATGGCGATTCCGTCAGCGTGTCGACCGCATGGCTGGTCAACGGCACCCAAGTCTCCACCGCCAGCTCCATCGCGGTCGCGAGCTACGCCGTAAAGGGCGACAGCGTCGCTGTTCGCCTCACGCCCACCGATGGGGCGGCCAGCGGCTCGGCCGTCACGTCCTCGGCGCGCACCATCGGCAACACCGCGCCCACCGCCCCCAGCTTGTCGATTACGGCATCGCCCACCGAAGGCGTCGACGACATCCTGTGCGTCATCGACACCGCCGCTACCGACGTTGACGTCGCCGACACCATCACCTACCAGTTCACCTGGGAGGCCGACACCCTCGTCTACCCCGACGACTTCCCGAGCGCCCTCGGCCCCGACCACACCACCTGGGCCGACGACACCGTGCCCGCCGCCGACACACTGTTGGCCACCGACTGGACCTGCACCGTCAGCGCCTACGATGGCACCACCAGCGGCGCCGCCGCCGATGCCACCACGTCCACCATCGGGCCGACCGCATACTACGGCCCCGGCGCCACCGCGACCGGCGGCTACGGCCTACATGGCGGGGGCTACCTGCTCGGCCAAACCGTCACCCTGAGCAGCCCCATCACCCTGACTGGCTTTGGCGTACACCTCTACTCCGGGAGCAGCGGCATTCAGTTTGGCCTATATACCGACAGCGGCGGTGTACCGGGCACATTGGTCGCCCAGGCCCCCGCGACGTCGGTGGTCGCGGGCCTCAATGAAGTCGCGGTGACCGGCGGAAGCGTCAGCCTCGCCGCCGGAACCTACTGGCTGCTCAAGATTGTCCCGGCCACGACCTATATCACCGAAAACTCCTCGGGCAGCGTGCTCACCTACTACCGTGCCTACCCTTACAACACCACGCTGCCCACCACGTTCGGCGGGACCTCGTCATATAACGACCAAACCATCGCCACTTGGCTGATTGGGTACTGAGCGACAACGGGTGCAACGCGCGGCTGCATCGACATTGCTTTCGATGCGCCGCGCGGCCCCGCTCCGCCTCCGCTGCCAACCACGACCAGGGACTTGTTCTCCCCCGAGGTCGGGCTGCACGCTGTGTCCCCCTCGCGCCGGTGTGGTGCGGGGACCGCGCGCGAACGATACCCCCTCGCATACACAAACTGTGTGCAAAATGCACAATTGAACCGTCATTCAGCCCGCACATCCGCACTGAATGGCGGTTCATTCGCACAACCGCGCCGCGCCCGAACCCCATAAACACTCACAAACACAACGTTCCCGGAGAATTCGCGCCCGCGTCCTTGCTCTACCAATAACCACCGTTATGAATCCAGTATGAACATAGTCTGTATACTGGAGACAACGATGCGCGCGCCCCTTCTGCTGTCCGTCCTCTTTGGAATCGCCTGCGCCGCCGAAAGCAAAACGGCCGCAGAAGCCGCCGTCGATTCGGGCACCGACAGCGCCGACATTCCCGTCGGCCCGTCCTTCGTCGAAGACGCCGCCGATGGTCTCTCCGTCGCCGCGGTCGACCCCGAGCGCTACCTCGGCGTATGGTACGAGATCGCGTCCTCGCCGTCGTTCCAGCAAAGCTCCTGCGCGGGCACCACCGCCGAGTACTCCTTGCGCGACGACGGCGATGTGCGGGTCATCAACCGCTGCTACATCGGCTCCCTCGACGGCGCGCTCAACGAGATTGAGGGCAAAGCCTCGTTTCTCGACGACACCTACGCGCGGCTCCTCGTCGACTTTGGCTTCGGCTTCACAGCGCCCTATACCATCGTCGAGCTAGACGGCGACGAAAGCAGCGACCCCTACTCGTTTGCCGTCGTCACGAGCGCGGGCGTCGCGCTGTGGGTGCTGTCGCGCACGCCCCAGATGGACGAAGACCTCTACGACACGCTGGTCACCCGCGCCGCCGCGCGTGGCTACCCGGCCGACACCTTGATTCGCACGGCGCAGCCGGAGTAGCAAAGGGGCGCGCCCCATCGCCCCGTCAAACCTACAACAAGCCGGGTTTGGTCGTGTTGGCCGTCGCCATGTTTCGTGTACCGATGCCGTTTTTGTAGAGGACCACGGGCGGCGCCGTGGGGAGCACCTCGCCGCCCACTTCCCGCTCGATGCCAATCGGCTCACCGCCAATCAGGATGTCGCCCCGCGCGACGGTCGCGTCCCCCTTGCCAATCGACGCGAGGTCTACGTCACCATCGGCATCTACGCCGATTTGACCCGCGAACGAGCCGCGCACGACGTCCGCCCGTCGCCCTTTTTTGTTGGCGGCGCCCTGCAGCACCACTTCGCCCAGGATGTCCGCCCCAAACGCGCCCGCATCGAGCGTGACGTCAATCCCGAAGACCACGGCAATCTCGCTGTCCATCGCGACACCCGAGACCTCCTCGCCCTCGAGCGACGAAGCCAAGGGGACCCCGTTCGAGGCCAAGGCCACCGACTCCGGCAAGCCCGTGGGGTCCGCCGACCACGCCGTCACCGATGCCCACAAGACGCCGTCTGCGTCGGCCTCTACGATGACGACATACGGCAAGCTCTCCCAGGTCGCCCAAAAGCGGCCAGCATCATCTTCGACAATGGCCGTGGCTTCTACATCATCGATAGTAAACGACAGCGGTTCCCCAAACACTTCGTCGAGCGCCACTACGCCCGTCACCTGGTAGCTTTGCGCGGGCAGCTCCCACGTCTCGCCGCCCTCCAAGGCGACGGAAGCGACCTCGGGGAGGTCGTCGCCGAGCAGCCAGCCGTCCGACACCACCAACGCCGACAATTCTTGCGCCGTCGCGTCAAACGCGTTCCAGTTGGGGGTGCGGTCACACACGCAAACGACCGCGCCGCTGGCATTGTCGAACACAACCGCGCTTTGCCCCGTTCCTTCATCGACCCACGCCGGCGCGACATCGAGAGACTGCTGCTCTAGCTTCTTTCCGGCAGCGTCCTCCACGCGCAGCTTGAGCGACGCAGCACCGTCCCAATCCGCGAACGCGCCGTCCCAGACGTAGCCCAGGTCGTCGAAATCCACGACCGCATCTTCGGTCACGGCCTCGGTCTCCCACAACAAGCAGCTGCCATCGCGACCCACGACGGCGCACACGTCGGTCTCGATATATGTCTCCACCGACAACGAGGCGGAGGCCACGTCGAGCAGGTCAACGCCCGAAAAGTCGAGCCAAAGGGCCGTCTCGGCGTCTGCAAAAGTGACCGACACCGCAGCGTCGATGGCCGAATCGCCACCTCCCGTCTCCGTGCAGCCCGTGCGCGCCGAACAATCGCCCCCATCCCCGCGGTCGTCGCGCTGCGTCAAGACCAACGCACCTTCGGACACCGTGCCGAGAAACACACCCATCGCGACGCTGTCAACATCATACAAGGTGAGCGTGACGGCGTCGCCGTCCAACGGGAGCATCGACAAGGCCGACGTCCCATGCAGCCATACGTCAGAAGCGGAGAGCGCCAGCGACTCTTTTTCGAGGTCCGCGACCACGGAGTCCACCGTGTTGTCAAGGTCTTGCACCAGGACCGACAAGTAGCTGCCTGTATTGCCATCCCCGGTTGTCTGCCGAATCCGAATATTCTTGATTTTCGGCGTATAGGTGGCCTCTGCCGAAGGAATCAACGCAAGCGCGAGGGAAAGGGTCGCGAACAACATAAGAATCTCCAGGGTGATATTCGTTATCTACCCGAAGGATTCGTATTCGATACCCTCCCCCAACCCCCCGTGGGCCCCTACCGGAGCGACGGGAGGCCGCAGGGGCGGTCAGGGGAAACATCTACCGACAACGACACGCGGCGGTCGGGCGGCATCGACTTGACGCGCGCGGGATTTCGCGGCGCATCCCACACCCAAACCGGACGCGGGCCGGGGGGCAGCGTAGCCTGCTGCACGCGCGTAAAGCGCAGGTCCACCCACACCAACGACGAATGCGAAGCGAGCACGGGCACGGACGCGTCGGTGATGGCGGTGTCTTGGACGTCGAACCACTGCAAGCGCGGAAGGTGGGGGAGCACACACGCCAACGCCGCGTCATCTGTCCAAGAGTCGGCGAGCGTCAACATTTCCAACTGCGGAAAGTGGGCCAAGCTCTCTAGTTGCGAGCCCGCCCACAGCTTGCCGCGCAAGGTCAGGCGGCGCAGCGGCAATCCAGCGGCCGACGACCAGTCCGTCGAACGAACCGAGGGCGGGTCCGCGTGGTGAATGCCCACGTTTTCCGGTGCGACCAAGGTATGAAGCCGCGTCAAACGCAACAAATCTTCCACGCGAACCATTCGCTCCTGCGCCACATCCAAGAATTCGAGCTGGGTTGCGTCCCAAACCAATGCGTCCCGCGGCGCACGCCGCACCGACACGCCGCGAAGGCGCTGCCAAAGAGGAAGAAGCGATGGGTCTTCACCGTTTACTTTGGTCCAACGAACGTCGAGTCGTTCTAATGCAGGCATCGAATGAAGCGGCGCCAATGAATCGTCATTCAGGTCGTTGCCTTGCAGGCGCAGCACACGCAGTTGGGGGTAGACCGATGCAACCCACGCCACCCCCGCCGGGCCGACATCGAGCGTGAGCTCGTCAATGTGCGATGGCAGGCCCGAATAATCGGACATGTCAAATGCGGCCAACGCAAGGGACCAACGCAAGCCCGTCGCGGAGAGGGCAGATGCGCACGGCACCGTTGACCAACGCACCGACCGCACGGGCGCAGGCTGCGCCGAATACGGCGGCTCGGACACTTCGACGATGGGCGCCTCCGGTCGCTGCTGCAGGGCGAAGAGAACGCCAGGCGCGCAAAGCTGCGCGGGCGTCAACTGCACGCGATGCAGGGGTGGTGAATAAGCCAAAATGCGCTCCGCCACCCCATCTTCCGGCAACGCTGCCCCACGCAAGTCGAGGGGCGGCGCCTCTACCAGCCAATCGACCGGTGCGGCGGGCAAGGAGGGCGGCGGGCGCACTTGCCCGCACGCGCACAGCAAACCCAACAGAATCACCGAAAACCAGCGCATCACGCCTTCCCTCGACACCAATTGTGAACACCAAACCACACATCCCATCGTTAGTCAAGCACGAAGTCCCCGCGGCAGGCGGCGTCCCTCCCCCCTGTACCGATGAAGGAACAGAACGTCTTCTTTGGGCTGCCGCGCTGCCAACCCAGTACGCCATTGACGCCGGAAACCCCATCCCACCGCCGTTTCCCGACGCCCAGCAGACGCGCACCCAAGCCAGAACCGCCCCTCCGCGAGTCCTACGCCTCCGGCAAACCAATACAACGCGCGCCCACCACAGACGGCATTCACCCCACAAATACGCGCTTCCCGAGGAAAGCACGGCGAGGAGCGAGCCCCCGCAGCGCCACCACGAAAACGCGAACCCAGCTGCACCCGCGAAGGCGTCCCCCCCAAAACACCACCAAACTGGCCAAACACGCAACCCAACGGGCTGTATGTTGCAAAAATGTGACCATAACCGCAACATACACCCACGCAAATCCCTGTCTTATCACCTATCCCCCAACTCACAGGGCTTATACCCCGAACACAACGACAATTGTTGCAATACACAGCGCTGCAACAGGCAGTATAGAATTCTATACCGCCTATCATAATCAAATCCCGCCAAATATTTCTGAAAACACCTATGGTGCGCAGCATTCGGACCCCTGCGGGGGCGCGGCTCCCCAAATACAGCCGCGCACCACAAACGAGGTGGAGGCGCCCGGCAGCGAAGGCGCCCACCGCGGGCACACAAAGCGCACCTAAGCCACGTAGAGCAACCCCCGCTACACCGACACCGCGGCCGTCTTGCGCACCAACGCGGGCTCGGGCGAGCATTGCACAATCACGGCGGCGCGGTCGCCGCGTGAGACCTCGTCACCTCTCGGGAGCGTTATTGGGTCCGGTTCGACGCGCACACCACCCGACGCGGGGCGGTCGATGTTGTGCGAAGGCCGCACGATGGTGCAGTCGGTGTCGCGAGCCATCACGATGGCCACCATCCGCCGCATTTGGCGTGCGACCGATGCTGGGTTTCAGGAGAATCTCGAAAAACCAAGCTGTGTTGGGGTCGTGGCCCGGGTGGGTGCCGCCCGACGTGACCGCGATAAGGCGACGAACGCCCGAAGTCGCCATCGCGTCCACCATCAGGCGCGCGGCTTCGCTATATATGCACACTTCTTTCCAGGTATACGGGACGCCCAGAGTGCAAACGACCGCGTCCATCCCGGCGACGGCGCGGGTAACGTGCTCCGGCGACAGCGCGTCGCCCGCGACCACCGTCAGGTTGGGGTCGCGCAAAGTGACCTTTTCCGGCGTGCGCGCGAGCAAACGAACGGAGCACCCCGCCAGCAACGCTTGCTGCACGACCAGCGCACCCGTGGGTCCGGTTCCACCGAACACAACAACCTTCACGACAAACCTCGCAGGGGCCAAGCGCGGCCGATGGCCACCTATTGCGTTCCCCCCCCGCACGTCGACGACCCAGTGCCAGGTGTTCCCAGTTACCCATTGCGGCTGCGACCCGCGCTCGTTCGCACGCGGCCCCACGCACCCACACCGTCCGCCGCTTCGGTTGCGTGTGGTTTTGGCGTCCGCAACGTTGGGCGAACACAATCGTGCTCCCTCGGTGCCAGATGCTCTGTGAAACGTCAAGCCGGTTTTTGGTATCAGGTGCAAAGT
>CAZCUX010000040.1:0-40785 GCA_964502005.1 uncultured Enterobacterales bacterium | reverse complement strand
CCTCTGCCCACCCACTATGAGCTGCAGCTCATGAAGGGGTGGCCTCTGCTCGGAGGACTATGAGCTGCGACTCATAATGGGGTGGCCTCTGCCCACCCACTATGAGCTGCGGCTCATGATGGGGTGGCCTCTGCTCACTCCGATAGGGGTAACGAGGGCGAACGGGGTGGCCTCTGCCCACACACGATGAGCTGCAGCTCATGATGCGGCGGCCTCTCCCCCAACGGAACACGCCGCGGTCAGCGTGCGCCTGGCGGGTGCGGCGCGGGCTTAGGGTTGCTGCACACCTGCACCACAAACGGCTGGTCGACCGATGCCCACGGCGCTATCTGAATGGCCTCGAGGGGGCCTTTTTCGGGGAGCACGGCGATGACGGTCGGCGACGCTTCGCCCACGCGCGGCGAGCGGCGCACCGCGACCTGTTGGGTCTTGCCGTTCTGTTGCAAACGCAACGCAAACGCGGTAGGCGCGGTCGCGGAGACCTCGACCCGCAGCCCGTCTCCGCTGGCCGCTTGGGGCAAGGGGAGCGCGAAGGACCCATCGGGTGCAGCGTCTTTGACGCGCTGCTGGAAGTGACGCACGTGGTTTGCCGTGCAGGGGCCTTGTGCCGCGCCGACGGCTTGTTGGAGCTGGCTTCGGTTGTGAATGGGCAAGTGTGCGCCGCTCACCCACACAAGATAGCGCGGCGGCTGCTCTTGAAACGCGGGCGATGCGAGGTAGGCCAGCAACGGGGGGAACAAGCCCGCGCCATCGACCGCGACATTGAGAACATCCGTGCCCAGGGCCTCTCGCAATGCCCCGCCGAAGTTGAAGAGGTCGCGGCCTCCTTTGTTGGTGTTGCTGTCGCCGACGACCACGACCTCGGGCTGGGGCGCGTCGTCGAAGAGGGCCGCTGCGTCAATCGCGCCGGCGGCTGCGACGGTGGTAGAGACCGGGATGGTCTCGTCGGGGATGTGGGGCTGTGGGCCGCAGATTTGCTCGACTTGCAGCAAGAGCGCGCCGCGGTGGCTCTCCGGGCTGCGGTCATGTCGCGCGAAGGTGGCGGCGGGGAGGGGCGTTTGCCCCGCGTGGTCCCGAATCATCTGTGCGATAGCGAAGGCGCTGCGCTCGGCTCCTTCGGGGCGCCAATGGTGGTCGCGCGCACGGTATGCGTCCCCTGGGACGGGGGTTGTGCGTTGCATTGCGTCGAGCAGGTCGGGTGCGAGGATGTTGTGGGAGCGAATCCAAGCGAGGTGCGCCTGGTAGGACGCGGTCGCTTGTGTCGCGTCGAACCCCGCCGCGCCCGTTGCCGAAAGGTTTATTTTGTCCGGGTGTACGATTCCCCGTGGGGGGAGACGCGCGACAACCAAGGTCGTGCCGCGCACAGCGAGGGTCTGCTGGAGTTGGCGCAACATTGGGTTGGGGACAGCGGGGTCGGGGTAGTCGACGTTCAAATCCTGCTGCTGCCGAAACAACCAGTCGTCGTGTCCGATGACATAGACCGTCTGCGGCTTGCCGTCTTTGGTCGGTGCTTGGGCCGCAGGGCATACGGTGAGGGGCGCGCCGGCCCGCGCGACCGTAGCGCCGAACAGCAACGCACACACCCCCAGCGGGCGCGTTGAAAGACCCATGACGGGAGTCTTAGTCAAGCTGCAGCGCATTCGGCTCCTCGCGCATCGAAATCGTTTGGAGATAGCGCTCGGGGAACTCCCAAATCACAACTGAAGGGCTCTCGTCGGGTGCGTCGGCCAGCCATCGTTGCATCGGCACGACCGGTCCTTGTCCAGGGTCCGCGCGATTGACGACGTCCATCTGAAACGCGAGCTTGAGGGCGTCGGCGAAGCCCCACTTCGACTCCGCCGAAAAGGACGTGCCGACCAACACCATCGGTATTGCCTCGTCTCCAAAGAGAGACGCCGCGGAGAGGCCGTCTTGGGGGCGGAGGGTGACGGTGCGAGAGGAGACCCGGTCGGGCGTCGGGCCGAGGGTGTCGACGAATGGTCCCAGCGCCAAAAAAGGCACCAAGTCGCCCAAGTGGTCGAAGGGTTCGCCCATGCGCACATCAAAGACGGCAGCGCCACGAGCGCCGGGGAGGGCTGCGGCGAGCACGTTGGCCACGCGCTCTGCGCCTTCGGGGCTCCAGTGGGTGTCGGTGCGCAAGTATGCGCCGGGGTGCGCGGCGCAATCGAGGGCAGGGCGCAGGTCGGGTGCGTGGGCGCCCGCCGCGACAGCGACCGCCCGCAGGTCGTCGTAGCGGGAGGCCAAGGAATCGGGCCTCCCGACCCGGCCTATGTGCTGGCTGCACACGCGGCTCTTGTCGGGAATCACGGCCAGCACGACCGCGCCACTTGGGCCGACACGCGTCCGCGCTTCGGTCAACACGTTGGCAATCGTCTCATGAAGCACCTCGGCCGGCTGTTCTGCCGCAAACTCCTCCGTGGTGAATAAGTATTCATTTTTGCCAATCGCGACTCCGGGTCGCCCTTGGCCAAACACCACGGTGTCGATGGCCCCCCACACGCCCACAGCCCACTCCCGCCCCGGCCAATGGGCATTGAAGGCCTCGGTAAAATCCGCCGTCCAGCGACCGTTGACCCACGGTTGCCATCCGTGCGACGCCGCGGTGGTTTGGTGGACTGCGTTCCACGCGGAGGGGGCCAAGACAAGGGCGCCGCCGAACAATGTAGCGAGCACGACCATCGCGAGCACGTTCGTCGCTGCGCCGGGGGGTGGATGGGGGGAGGCGATGCGCATTAGAACTGAAAATACAAGAAAGGGGAATGCTGCGCGGCCCCCAATCGAAGGACCGCGCCGACAAACGCGCCGGAGAGCCCCAGCGTCGCCGCTGTGGTGGTCCAGCGCGAAGCCGAGGGGAGGGAGTCGGCCTTGGCCCAGCGTTGGTATAACGGTTGCGCAAGCACCATACAAGAACCCAAAATAGTAGCGGCGACGCCCGATGGCGGAAGCTGCCACGCGAGGGTGTCCCGCACGGCGACCCCGTGGAGGCCGACCATTCCCGCCAACATGTCAAATGCGCCGAGAACGCTGGTCGCCCGAAAGAAGACCCAGCCAATCATTACCAACACCAGTGTACGCCCCCACGCGATGGGGGAATCGAGGCCCGTTGCGGGGAGGCGGTGGCGGTAGCGTCGCTCCAATGCAAGCCAACCCCCATGCCATGCGCCCCACAACACAAATGTCCAAGCGGCGCCGTGCCAGAGGCCGCCGAGGAGCATCGTGAGGAGTAGGTTGATGTAGGTGCGGGTCTCTCCGCCGCGGTTTCCGCCCAAGGGGATATACAAATAGTCCCGGAGCCATGTGGACAAGCTAATGTGCCAGCGGCGCCAGAACTCGGTGATGCTGCCACTGATGTAGGGTTGGTCGAAGTTTTCGACGAACCGGAAGCCCATCACCAAGCCCAGTCCAATCGCCATATGGCTGTATCCGGCGAAGTCAAAAAACAACTGTATGGTATAAGCGGCCGCGCCAAGCCAACTCTCGACCAAGGTTGGGTGCTCTGCGGCGAAGACGCGGTCGGCGAGGGGTGCGGCGATGTCCGCCACGAGCACCTTCATACACAAGCCAATCGCGAAACGTCGCAATCCTTCTTTTATGAAGGCGGGGTGGTGCTCCCGTGCGTGAAACTGGTCGGCGAGGTCTTTGTAGCGCAGCACCGGGCCTGCGATGAGCTGGGGGAACAGAGAGATGAACGCGGCGAAAGTCAGGAAGCTCTTTTCCGGCGGCGCATCCCCTCGGTGAACATCGACGAGGTACGAAATCGCCTGAAAAACATAAAATGAAATGCCAATGGGCAAGATGACCGCGGTCCATGCGACGGGCGCGGAACCGAGCGCCGACAGCACCATGTTGAGGTTGTCGACGCCGAAGTTCCAATACTTGAAGAACGCGAGCGCGCCGAGATTACCGACGATTCCTGTGGTCAAGGCCCGCCGCCGGGCGGTCCCTTCGCGCTGGACCAAGACCTGGCCCCACAGCCACGTCCAGGCTGTGACCAGCAGCAATAAGCACAGAAAGTCGAGGCGCCACCACCCGTAAAATCCGAGCGAGCCCGCCAAGATGACCCGTGTGCGAAACCGGTCGGGCGAAAGGCCGTATACCACCCAAAAAACAGGCAGAAAGAGCCATAAGAATGTGCTGGAGGAAAAGACCACAGGACGGCTTCAGGGTTGGGTTTGGCTGCGACCCCAGGTGGCGGTCACCGCGGAGCCGGCACCGGTGACGACCACTTGGTAGGCTGCGCCGCGCTCGAGGACTTGTTCGGAGAGATCGGTGACCACACGGTCGGGGCTGCGAATCACGAGGGGAACGGCCAGGGCATTGAGCTCGCGGCGGGCCGACGTTCCGGGCGCGACCCCGCCCACGATTTCGACCGCGCCGTCTGCGGTGGTCAGCGAGACGGTCGGGAGGTCGGAGAGGTTGTAGACGGTCACGAGCGCCTTCGTGCGGCTCGTGTGCGGGGTGTCGGTAAACACCTTTGGCCCCGGTGGGAGCCAGGCGACGGAGTAGTACGCGCCTGATTCTGCCGCCAGCGTGTGCGTTTTCGCGCCAAGGTTGACGTTGACCTGTCCTTGCGCGACGACAAAATACGACGAGGCTTCCCCTGCTGCAATTGCGGAAACGTCTTTCCCACCGACCTTTCCGGTGGCCTTGCCCTCCGCTTGCAAAACGCGGACAAATGCGGAGCCCGGGGGAGGGGCCGCCGCGTACAACGTCGCATCATCGGCCCCGGCGGCGACCAAGAGTCCGATGAATGAGGCGATGGCGTTCATGTGCTGGCTCCGACAATACGGATGGGTTTTCGGAAAGGTATCTTGTTTGGAGCCAGCAGGGGGCGCAGCGAAAGGCGCAGAAAGATAAGCGTGGGGAATGATCTCCCGAATCTATGCGGGAGGTGGCTTGCGTAGTCCACCCCTCTATCCGTGGCGCGGTCCCTATTCGCGGAAACATATGTCCTTTTTCCTCTTTCGTTTTCGTATTCCTTCCCCGCCAGCGTGAGAGTGCCCTGTGCGATGTCGTTGGCTCCGCTTGTGTTGGTTGTGTGTGCTCTTGGGACGACCGGTCGTTGCGTGGGGGACGCCCATTCAATATCGCGTCCAGGGCGCTGTTGTGGGCCACTACCGCGACGGAAACCCTGCGCTCGTGCAATCCGCCGCCGCCGAAGTACGGAACCCTGCCGAGGCGCTCCCTGCATCGGACAACGAGCCGCGCCGCTTTTCTATTTTGCCGCTCCCCACGTTTGATGTGACGCCCGAGACGGGCATTGCGGGCGGTGCGGTCGCGCTGATGACCTTTCGACCGTTTGCCAACACACGGCCAGCCCAAGCCGAGGTAGAGACCACCGTCACCACCCGGCGCCAGCTCATCGCGACCGCCGACGCAGACGTATTCTTGCCAGAGAACAAGGGCCTTATCAGTACCCGCTTTGCGGTGATGCGTTTCCCGGAGCTGTATTGGGGGGTCGGCGCAGAGACGCCACGCGCGAATGAAGAGCAATACGACAACCGGCGCTTGGACGCAGCAGTTGACGGCGTTGTGCGCGTGCCGATGAGCGCGTGGAGCGCCGAGCTATATGTTGGCCCGAGCTTCGCAGCCTACGGAATGTGGGACATCGTCCCCGCGCAAGCGGACACCCTCCTTTCGCCTGACCACGCGTTGGGAACCGATGGCGGCTGGTCTCTCGGAAGCGGCGCCGCGCTCCTGGTCGAAGGTCGGGACAACCGCCTCAATCCCGGTCCCCAAAGTCGAATGGGCCTCGTGCGCGGTCTTTGGTTTGCGCCCGCGTGGGGGAGCGACTTTCGGTTTGGTCGCCTAGAGGTCGATGGTCGCTTGTATCCGACCTTGGGTCCGGTTCGCCTTGCATTGCAGGGTGTGATGCGTCTTCACGCAGGCAGTCCTCCGTTTCGTCAGCTCGCGCTCCAAGGTGGCGACCCCTTGTCGCGCGGGATGTATACGGGTCGATTTCGCGACCAAGACCTTGTCGGCGGACAAGTCGAAGTACGGCAGCATTTGGTGTGGCGCTTGGGTGCGGTGGCGTTTGGTGGCGCGAGTGTCGTGTCGCCAACCGTACTTTCGCTGCCGTCCCAGCCGTTGCGCGCCACAACAGGCGGTGGCCTGCGCGTGCGCCTGGATGACGAAAACAACATCAACCTGCGCTTGGACCTCGGTTGGACGAGCGACGGCGAAGGCGGCACCACCGGCTTTTACGCGGCATTTGGTGAGGCGTTTTGAGTTGGTTTTGTTGTGACGCTGTTGCGTCGGTACCCTCGTTTCGTCAGGACGCTGGGTTGCCCCCAGAGCGGGGCGGTGCATAAGGGTTGGTCGAGGGGGCGTCTGCCCACCCCGGGCTGGCGCAAGGCGTCGGCTGCGGCGCCGTCGATGCCGTGTAGCTGGTAATTGCCGCCGCGACCGCCGCGGGGTCGGACCACGCCGCCCAAGGCGCGATATTCCAACCCCGTGGGCACTCCAAAAACAAATGGTCCGGCGTTTGCACGACCCGCGAAATCGTTGACCAGGGCGAAAACACCAAGTGCGTGGGCCACTCCGTCCAAAGCCCCTCTGGCGTGATGGTCCAGGCTTGTGTTGCTTCGGGCGCGGGTTCACCCCAAATCAGCAAGCGCGGAAGCCAACGATAGGCTGTCAAAAACGCAACCCAAAATCCACCGAACGCGGCGATGCCCCATCCGTGGCCTCCTGTAGCAACCCACGGGCCCGCCACGAGCGAGACGCCGCTCGCGACGAGAGCCCATGTGTGCTGCGTGCGCTGCTCCAATGCACGCGCGAGCGCCTGGATGTCGGCCTCAACTACGGTGAAGCGGGCATCTGGCGGAGGACCACCCAAGGTAAGGGTTGCTTCGGGGGGACACGACAGAGCGTGCCACAAGGGGTGCGTCCGCGGGCAGACCAGCCAAGGGTGGCGCTGGTCGTCGGTGGAAACCGTGAACACATCGTCGATATGCGCGATATGGAGTGCATCGCGACGCAGCGTGACGCGCTCCGCCCCGAGATAAAGGGTCAAGGTCGCCGCCTCCACCGCTACCGAAATCGGGCAAATCGGCCCGGTGCCTGTGGTTTCGGCGTGCGTCACCCATTGCTCGGCCCCGCGCGCGGGGCTGCGGCTCCAAGCGAGCAGCGCCCCCAGAGCCAATCCAAGGGCGACGCCTATCACCGCGCCTACGGGGCTTCCGTTGATGGCCAGGCCAACGGCGCCGAAGGCCCACACCGAGAAACCGTAAAACACGCGGTCTTCCCGGGCGATTGTGGGGGCCATTCGTCGAATGTATGCTTGTTTGGCCTGTTCTCGGGTCAGGCGTACGGGCGGAAGGGAAGGCACCGGCATTCCGAAGGGTGAAAGGGGAAGTCTACGCCCGCCGAGGACCAAAACGGGGCTCGTGCGCGAAAAGGCCAGCCATCGGGTATCGTGCGCGCGTGGTGTTGGGGACACCGATCGGAGAGAATACAAACAACAGCGCCACCTGTTTGCGTATGCGTAGACAACGTGTGAAAGTGTCTATACTATGCCCGCACACTTTGACGATTGGAGTCCCGATGTCCTTGTTGGACACTTGCCCGATTTCTGACCTTTCCCGCGGATTTACCGAGCGCCAGCGCGCCTACTGTTGTGTGTTTTGTGATGCGCAGTTTTCCCTGGATGTGATTCACCGCGACGGCGATGTGTTTCGTTTGCCCGACAAAGCAGCGGAGCACCATGTTGTGCAAGCACATGGTAGTATTGCAGACGCTATTCTTGCGTTGGGCAAGTCGGCACACGGCTTGTCCGACACGCAGCGCACCGTGCTTGCATTGCTGGCCGCGGGCAAGTCCGACGCGGACATTGCCGAGGCGCTGGGAGGCCGCTCGCTCTCGACGGTTCGAAACCACCGCTTCCAAATCCGCAAGCAATACCGCGAAGCACGTCTGTTGGTCGCGCTGATGGAGTCCCTCGACGACCCTACACCAGCGGGGCAACAGTTCGTGGACTTTCACGCCACATTGCCCACAACCGATGCGCGCACCGCGATTACCCACGACGAAGACGCGCAGTTGGCGGACAAGTACTTTCGGAGTGACAGCCCCTTGTGTTTGGACCGAATCCCCAAGCGCGAAAAGCACAAGCTGGTCGTGTTGCGAAAGGTGGTGTCGGTATTGGTATACGGGAAACGGTATTCCGAAAAGGAGCTAAACTTGGTCCTCAAGCCAATATTTGCGGACTACGTCACCATTCGACGCTATTTGGTGGACTACCGGTTTTTGGACCGCCTGCCCGACGGGTCTGCCTATTGGCGCATTGACCATGAATAGGGGCATCGTTGATACGGTGGCGGGCGTTCCGGTGGGTGTCGGACCCCGCGCTCCGTCACTCTACGGCGACCCACACTTGGCTCCAGCCCATCCCGCCGCGTCGGTCGCGGACCACGGCCATCACGACGCCGCTCCAACCCGCCTCCTTGGGCGCGGTGTACTCGGTCTCTGAAAACGGCGGCAAGGAGATGTTTT
This sequence comes from uncultured Enterobacterales bacterium, assembly GCA_964502005.1. Taxonomy (GTDB): domain Bacteria; phylum Myxococcota_A; class UBA796; order UBA796; family UBA2385; genus CAJWOS01. The sequence continues at coordinate 32,292 of CAZCUX010000040.1, read as the reverse complement.
GGTCGAAGGTGCCGTCTTCGAGGTACCACGAGAAATACGGCTCTTCGGTGCGGTCCTCGGTTTCGCCAGTGGACGTGCGGTATTGGTAGGTCTCTACCGCATCTTCGGCGAGTTCGGGTGTGAAGGTCAGCTTCCCTTTGGGGCGGACCCGGAAGGGGTCGCCTTCTGTGCCCGTTCCCCCGCGCAGGTCTGCGCCCGACGCGACAATGCCCTCGATATCAGGGTTGTGGTTGGGTGTGACCGCTTCGCTCACGGGCAATCGCTTGTACGCCAGCTCGATGTCGTCGGCTTCGGCGCCTTCGGGCAGCGCGGTGAGGTTGATGATAGCGTTGCGGCCCTCTTGGCGGGCGGATTCGTCGAGTGTGTCGAGCGCGTCGGCGGGAACCTCGAAGACGGGGGGCAAGAACGGCTCGAATCCCAGCAAGCCCGCTTCTTGTAATGCGGCGAACTGCGCAGCCAGCTCGGCGGGGTCGGCGGTGGCGGGGTCTGCCGAGGAGAGGTCTTCGAAGAGGTCCGGGTCGATGGGGCAACCGAAGCCAACGCCGCCGTCCGGCAAGCAGCCAAACCACACCACGCCCGTTACCGTGACATCCGGGGGGACGTATACAAGGCTCTCGAAGGTGACGGTATCCCCTGGTTGGGGTTCAGCCGGCGTCGCGCGGACGCCCAAAATGCGCAAGCGGTCGAGCTGCCACTCCTGCGCCATTTCGCTGGCCCCACACCCGCTGATTCCGAGGGAAATGACCCAGGCCATTCGGATGTTCATCGGACACCTCAAAAGGAAATGTCGGCCTGAAAGCCAAGTGAGGGGACAAACGGTAGACCCGATACGTATTCGTATTCAGTTCCATCGTAGTTGTATTGGAGCTGCTCGGGGTTTTCGCCGCGGTAGACGTTGAGGAGGTCTGCAAATACCTCCAACTGCCACTTCTTGAACGTAAACAGCTTATCCACGCGCAGGTCAAGCGCTTGGTACGGCGGCAACCGCGAGGTGTTGCGGCTGGCGTCGGGAAACAGGATGTACTCCCGTGCGTCAAGGTCGAAGATGCCGCCAGCATAGGGCGTAAACGGGTTGCCGGTGACGTACTGGAAGCGCCCCGAGATTTCGAACTCGAAGGGCAAGCGGTAGCCGCCCAACACGGTCAAGATATGCGTCTGGTCGAAGTCATAGTCGTACCACACGTTGCCGTTGTCGGCGCTACGCGTAGGGTAATCATTGCGCTCGGATTTGGAGAGCGTATAACTTACCCATCCAAACCAACGGTCGACCAATGCACGCCGCGCCAAAACTTCCATGCCGTAAATCCTGCCGACGCCTTCGTTGACATAGAATGGGTCTGTTGCTGCGTCGGCAAAGTCGGGGTTGGACACGATGAGGCGGTCCAAGCGCTTGTTGAAGCCGGTCCAATCAATCGAGCCGGCCTCGCCGAACTTTTGCTCGATTCCCACCTCCGACGCCCAGCTTCGCTCTAAGGAGAGCGTAAAGTTGTCTTCATTGAGACCAAACTCGGGGCCTTGGGGCGGCTGCTGGTAGATGCCGCTTCCGCCCTTGATGGCGGTCGTAGGCGTCACTTGCCAACGTGCGGCGAGCCGCGGGTCGGGCGCGGACAGCACTTGGCCGTTGGTGAGGCGGAAGGTGGTCAACCGCACGCCGGGATTGATGAGCAGGGCGTCGGAACCGCCAACTGGGCGCCACCGCAGGTCGACGAAGGGGTCGGGGATAAGGAGCCACCCTTTGATGGTGGACGAGAACTCCTCGCGCTCTCCCGTAGGGTCGAGGTCGCCGGTGGAGGGCGCGAAGGGGATTTGGAAGGAGATGACAAAACGACTGGCGGTGGCGTCGATGCCAGCCGTGAGGGTGGTCGTGGGGGAAGGGGACCACGCAAGCTCGGAGCGCAAGGTGAGCACCGTAAAGTCGTTGTTGAGCGCGAAAGAGGAGCCAAGCCCCAATCCAATCGTATCTACACCCAACGTAGGCTGCACCATCAAAGAGAGCTTGTCGCTAAATTGGTGGTTGAGCCGAAACAGCATTCGGTGGGTAGAATAGGTCGCGGAGAGGTCACCCTGGGTGTCTTGGTCTTCGCCTTGTGCGAAATCATCCGGCGTTTGGAGGAACAGGAGGTCCTGAAATCCAAACAAGAAGCCGGAAAGTTGGGTCTTGCCCTTCTTGAGTGTCGTTATCTTGGTCTGGTAATCATACCAGCGCGGCTTTACATAGAAGCCGGAGTTGGGCGCAAACAAGGGGATGAACGCGTCAATATACGAGCGTCGCGCCGCAGCCCGAAAGCCAATATCGTCGTTTTTGCCGATGCGGGTGGACAAGTGAAAGCCGCTGTCCAGCACGTCGGTGCGCCAGGTCACATGGGTCTGCTCGGGGTAATCATCGCGGGTGCGCACATCGATGACGCCGCCGGTGCTTTGCCCGTAGCGAACTTGGTAGCCACCGGGCAAGTAATCCACGCTCGAGATGAGGTCGGCGTTGATGACGGAGCGGTATCCCCCCAAATGGTAAATGAGGGGAACCTCAACGCCGTCGATATATACGTTGGAGTCTTCGGGGTTGGCGCCGCGAATGACCAGCAAGCCAGTTCCAAAAGGTCCGCGTGCGGCGCCGGGCAGATTCTGAATGACGCGGACGGGGTCGCCGAAGGTGCCCGGCACCCGCTTGATTTCGGCCACCGAGAGCGTGCGCCGGGTGATTTCGGGTTCGCGCTTTTTCTGGTAGACGATGACCACTTCGTTGTCGCGGTAGCTGAGGTTCTTGGCCCAAAGCGCCACATCGACCCCATCTTCCGTCACGACAATTTCGACCTCTGCATCCCGAAATCCCGGCGCGGCAAACTTCACCTGGGCTGGCCCCACCGGGAGCCCGCGAATCGCAAAGCGGCCGGCGGCGTCGGTCACGGCGGACACGGTTTCGCCGTCTGCGGAAATCGCCGTGACGGTGGCGTTTCCAAGCGGGATGCGGGTGCCCATTTCCTTGAGGGAGCCGGTGATGCGCACGGGCAGGTCGGCCTCTTCTGCAGAGGCGGGTGGGGGCACCGCGGTCGCGGGGTCGGGCGCCCATTCAAAGCCGTAGTCGAACTCAATCTCGACGGGCACCGGCCCTTCCGCCGTACGGGCGGGCGTAAACACAAACTGTTGCGCCGCTGCAATGGCGGCCTCGTCAAAGCCATAGCCCGCCGCTCGAATGACCTGCACATCGGCGACGTGGCCGGTTTCATCCACGCGCACACGCAATCCAACCGCGCCGGACACCTTCGCGGCCTCGGCGGCCGGTGGATACGGCGCGTCGACAAAAGTGATAAGCTCCGGCCCTGTTTCGAGGGGTAAGAGCTCATCGGAAGAAGCATCCGTCGCCCCTTCCTGCGGTTCTTGGGCGAGCGCGGGCCGACTGAATGGGGAAATGGCGCCCATGAGCGCCCAGGCCAAAAGCAAGGGGGACATCATGGCTCCGGTTTAGAGGATACCTTTGTAGGTACACAAGAACCGCAGGTCAGTGACCATGACGGCAGAAGTGTCGAGGAGTCGACCGGGCGCGCATTGTACCGACGCCCACGCGGAAATGCAGTTTTGGTCGACATCGGCGCGAAGCCCCCGCACAACCCGAACATTGACGACTTGTCCGTCTGCGGTCACATCAAAGAGGACTTCGACCGTGCCCTCAATCTCATCGGCGATGGCCGACGCGGGCGCGCGCGTGGTGGGTTTGGGGCAGCGGGGGCGCTCCGCAACCGCGCCATAGGACACCGCCTTGGCCGCTTCGTCGAGCGTGAGCGTTTCATCGGTGGCGGCTACACCCAACGACGTGCCAGCCCGCACCGTAAAGCCGGTGCTGCCGCCGGTCCCAAAGCTCGACGCGCTCAAGCCTTGAATGCGGCGAACGGGCTGCTCATCTTGCACCGCGCCAGGGTCGGCGTCGGGCGGCGGCGTTTCGGCGGTTTGCTCGGCCTTGACCGACTTTGGCTTCTTTTGCTCCGCCTTGGGCTTGGGAACTTCCGGCGGTGGCGGCGGCAGCTCGGGGGGCGGCGGCGGTGGCGCCATGACCGTCATCTCTACCCATTGCTCTACTTTTTCTACTGCTTCCGGGTTTTGGTAAATCAGAATTGCCAACAACACATGAAAGAGCACACTGAGCACGATGGCTGCCCGTGTGGTCCATGCCTGCCGTGGCTCTGCATTTCCAAAATCCAAGCGGCTCACGGAACAGGCTCCGGCGGTGCTTCGTCGGGGCGGGGCACGGGCTGGATGTTGATGGCGAACTTCACCACACCCTCTTGGCGCACCAAGTCGATGATTTGCACGACTTCGCCATGGGGCACGGCTTTATCGGCGCCGATCAAGCAAATCAGCTCTCCGCCTTCTGTTTGGGTCCGCGCGCGCTCGCTTCGCACATACGCCCGCAGGCCCTCCCAGGTCACCGGGGCGCCGTCGAGGGTGAGGGTGCGGTCGGCGAGCATCTGAATGGCGATAGATACGTCTTTTGAGACAGCTTCGCCCGTGGCTGCATCGGGCAGTTCGACCTTGATGGACCGCTCTACAATCGTCGTGGTGGTGACCATAAAAATGATAAGCACCACGAGGATAATGTCAACGAAGGGCGTGATGTTGATGTTGACGATGGCGTCGTCATCTTCGCCGCCGAGGCTGGCACCCATCGCTCACCCCTCCGCGGCGATGCGGGCCGCTGCGTTGGGGTCGTCTTGCAGCCGTGACAGCAGCATATGGGACAAACTCGTCACGCGTGCCAGCAGCTCTTTGTTGCGCCGTTGAAACGCGTTGTACAGCACGACCGCCGGAATCGCGACCAACAGCCCCACAGCCGTGGCGACCAGGGCTTCGGAGATGCCCGCCATGACCGCGTTCGCGCCCTCATCGCTGTCGAGTGCCAGCTCGTGAAATGCTTGAATAATGCCGAGGACGGTTCCAAAGAGGCCAACAAAGGGGGCGTTGGAGCCAACGGTGCCGAGCACAATCAGGCGACGGTCGAGCTTGACCTTCTCAATCGCGAGCGCGCCTTGCAGTGCTTCTTCGGCTGACCTCGCGCCTCCCCGTCGCCCCGCCTCAATGCCGGCATGCAAGATCCGTGCCTCTACGCCTTTCATCCCCTTGAGCGCGCCGTCGAGCTGGGTGGCCGAGCCACCATCGACGTATTGCTGGAGTGCTTGCTGAAAGGGGCGCTGGGGCGTGGCGTTGAGGAACGCGTAAATGACACGCTCGACCGCAACCGCGATGCACAGCACCGAGAGCGCGACCAGCAACCACAATACCCACTCGGCACCCAGCAATGCGAAGGCGGTCAACTGTTGTTCGAGCATGGAGGTCTCCAATCGGGTCGGGCGGGCTAACCGGCAAGCGTAGGGGGCGGTGGGGATTCGGCGGGATTTTGTGGCCGACAGCCTCCCGCTGCTAAGACAGATGCAGCGGGCATTGTTGGAAATGTGGCCACTTGCGAATGGCCCCAACCCGGCATCCCGATAGACTGCACATAGTCTGTGCACACGGTTGCGCAACGTACCAAGCCCGATTTTCCCTTGCAGAAGGCGCCAAATGCCCCACGTTGAACCGCTCCTTCCCCAAGAAAAGGCCTGCGCGCGCTGTGGACGCACGATGGTGCTGCGGCCCGCTTGGCGCGAAAACTGGGCGAATCTGCGGTATTGCTCGGAGCGCTGCCGCCGGACCAAGCTGACGGCTGTTGACCATGCCCTGTCCGACGCGATTCTCGCGCTTCTTGGTCAGCGCGCCCACGGTGCGACCATCTGCCCTTCGGAGGCCGCGCGCGCCGTAGACGCGGAGAACTGGCGGGGCCTGATGGAGCCCGCGCGATGCGCCGCGCGCCGCTTGGTCGATGCGGGGGAGGTAGACATCCTCCAGAAAGGCCGTGTGGTCGATGGGTCTACGGCGAAGGGGCCCATCCGATTGCGCCGCCGCCGCGTGTTGGCAACAGTGGAGGTCCAATGACGTTGCTGCTCGCAAATGCTGCGTCGACGCTGTTTATGGTGGGTCTCATCTGGTTTGTCCAGGTGGTGCACTATCCCCTCGCAGGCGCGGTCGGAGCAGATGCCTTCGTCGCGTACCAACGGGCCCATATGGCGCGCACCTCCTGGGTCGTGGGGCTACCGATGCTGGTCGAGCTTCTCACGACGATTCTGCTCATTTGGACGCCACCTGCCGGGGTGTCCGCGTGGATGCCGTGGGTGGGGGGAGCGCTGTTGGCCGCGGTTTGGATGTCTACCGCTGTGTTTCAGGTGCCCACGCACGAGATTCTGTTGGGCGGACTCGAGGCCGAAAAGGTCCGGTTTTTGGTGCAGACCAACTGGATTCGTACGGTCGGCTGGTCGTTGCGGGGCGGGATCTGCGTGTGGATGCTGTGGGAGGTGTTCTCGGCAGCCGCCAAAAAATGAATCGTCGTTCCGTTTGGTTGAACGGGGACGCCGCAGCCACCATCTCGCAACGAAGATAGCGCACGAATTCTCATTTGTTTTGCGTTGCGTCCGACCGCGGGCATTCTCCACAGCAAGCGAAGCAACTTCGGATGCGGTTTTTCTTGTATTGAGGAAAGCCTTATGGTATCACTGGTCTTGTCTGCGTGTTTATCGTCGAAATGGGGGCGAAAGAACCTTGCTGTTCCGTGGCGGTCCCCTCGGATTTCAACACTCCCCCGTTGCCACGGTAAGAACAACTTGTGACCCGCAGTCGGATAGAGTACGGTGTTTTCGCGGTTGGTAGCCGGAAAATTCGCTATCTATGTCTCCGAGGAAGCTTCTGATGATTCGTCGATTTGTATTGTTGTTGGGCGCACTTGCCCTCTTGCCCGCATGCACCGAGACAACCAAGGACGGGGAAACCGACACCACGGTTGGCGAAGGGGAAGGCGAAGGGGAAGGCGAAGGCGAGGGCGAGGCCGAAGCGCCTTCGATTTCTGCCGTCACGATTTCTCCCAGCGAAGCCTACGAAGACACCGTGCTCACCTGCACTCCCGAAGGGTGGATGGATCCTGCTGGCGGTGAAGAGGCGTACCGTTTTTCATGGACCATCGAGGGAGTCGAGGTCGGAACCGACACCACCCTCACGGGCGTCGCGTTCAACAAAGGCGAGAGTGTGGTGTGTACGGTGGTTCCGTTGTCGGAAGGTGGCGAAGGGAGCCCCGTTTCGAGCGACCCTGTGACCATCCTCAACACCGCGCCGACCTTGGCTGGCGTTGTGCTGGCCCCCACCGCCGCGTCCGTCATGGATTCGATTACCGCATCTACGGTCGACCTTGTGGACATCGACGGCGGCACCCTCGAAGTCATGTGGACTTGGAAGGTCAACGGATTTGAGGTCGCTACCGAAACCGGCATGACCTCTACGCTCGATTTGGCCGCGTTCGCGCGTGGCGACGAAGTGGTCGCGGAGGTCGTCGTTTCCGATGGGGAAGCCGCGACAACGCCGATGGCCAGCGATGCGCTGGTCATTGAAAATGCGCCTCCAATGGCTGTTTCCGTCACACTGTCAGCGACGGAGGCCACGACCAACACCGTGCTCACAGCGACGTCCATCGTCGATGATGTAGATGGAGACGACGTCAACGCTACGTACACTTGGTTTGTCAACGGTGCCGCAGTGGCCACCGGCGACACCCTCGATGGCGCGGTCTACTTTGACAAAGGCGACGAAGTCTGGGTGGAAGTGACGCCCAACGACGGCATGGTCGACGGCGCGCCCTTGTCTTCAGACGCCCTCATCGTCGCCAATACCGCACCCGAAGCGGCCACCTTGTCCATCACCGAGCCCGCATTGGCCCAGGTGACCGACCTTGTTTGTAGCGTCACCACCGAGGCCGCAGACGCCGACAACGACCCATTGACGTATGTGTTCGGATGGACCGTCAACGGGTTCCCCTACGGCGGCGCCCTCGATTCAGCGACGGAAAGTCGCGTCTCCGCGAGTGAAACGACAGAGGACGAGGTCTGGCTGTGCTCCGTCGTCGCCAACGATGGCGACGAAGACGGCCCGATTGCCCAAGTCTCGACCACCATCCTGCCCGCGCTCGAAAGCCTCGTCGTCGACGGCACCACGGAGACGCTCGCAGGGGGAGACTACCAGTACTACGAAGTCCGTGTCATCAACGGCGGGACCTTGTCCATCTCGGACAAGGTCGAGCTCCAAGTCTACCAGTCCTTCACCGTCGACGCCTCGTCGATGGTAGACGGCGCGGGCCTTGGCTACGATGGCGGCACCTACTATGCCGCGGGCAGTGGAACGGGCGGCGGCGGTACCAGCAGCAACTCGGGTGGTGGCGGCGGTTCGTATGGTGGCCAAGGCGGACACGGAGGCTACGACGCATCGGATACGCCTGGCGACGGTGGCCCCATCTATGGCACGGAGACCGGCACGGACATCGAGCCTGGTTCCGGCGGCGGCGGAAATCCGTCGAGCACGGGCGGAAACGGCGGGGCGGCGCTGTCGGTGCTTGCACCGAGCATCAATATTGCAGGCTCCGTCATCGTCGATGGCAGCACCGGCACAGGGTCCAGCGGATGCGGGCAGTGCGGTGGCGGTGGTGCTGGCGGCGGCATCTTGTTGATTGCCGACACCATCGTTGTCTCCGGCACCCTCACGGCGGACGGTGGCGATGGCGTGACGGGCACCAGCACCGCAAACGACAGCGGCGGTGGTGGGGGTGGTGGACGCATCAAGCTGTTCTACGACACATCTATTGACACCACCTCCGCCGTGATGTCCGCGATAGGCGGCGTGGGCGGTCCTTATGGATACGAACTCCCCGGTGAAGACGGCGAGGACGGCACTATTTACGAAGACGTCATGCCGTGGGTGATGCCGACATTCTGAGCGTTTCGGGAGAATCCGCCGTTTGCCTTTCGGGGGTGCCGAGGCAAACGGCGGCTCTGCTTTGTTGTGTCCAAAGAACGCAATCTGACGCTGCTTTTGCGGCAGTCAGTATCCTGTGGTTTGCCCGTTCTCTTTGCGCCAATCCACAATCGGCGCCCATGGCCCAAACTTGTGTTGCTTCTGCTCATACGGGTCGGCGAAGGGGCCTTTGTGATAAGAGACGGGTTTGTCGGAGATAACGGGGTACTCCGCTTTGCCTGATTCGCTCGTTGGCCGGGTGTGACGCTCGTCGTCGTTGATATAAGCGGCGACGTCGATGGCTTCTTCGTCGGTAAGGAGCGGGTTTTCCCAAGTGACGCCGCGGGGCATATTGTATTTGATAAACTGCGCGGCCTTGAGCACCCGATGCATCGACGAGCCAGGCTGGTACGACATAATGCCCCAAACGGGCGGATAAATATACGAGATGCCGTCGGGGTTGGGGACGCCTTGCCCGTCGGCTTGGTGGCAGGACTGGCAGTGCTGCTCGTACACCAGCTTGCCTTTTTCCGGGTCCGCGGGGCGGTCTGGCAAGGTGATGTCTTTGAGCTTGTCGCCGGGAACATTGCCGCCAACGGGAACGCCTGTCGCCATCCACTTCATATAGGTCACCATCGCGACCATCTCTTTGGAGTCGAGCGGCATCGGCTTGCCGCTCATGGGGCGTTCAATGCAGTTGTTGATGCGCTGGGAGAGCGTCAGAATGTTCGCTTCTCGGCCACGGTATTGCGGATAGCGGGCGTAAACCGAGAAGTAGTTGAGGCCATAGGGGACCGTGCCCGCTTCCAAATGGCAGCTCTGGCAAGCAAGCCCATTTCCGCCATATTGTCCGACGGTCCCTTTGGGGCCGAGGTAATACGGAAAGCGGCTCAGGAGCTCATGGCCGTACCGAATGGTCTCCCCGAGCGTACCGGGGGGGGAGGTCCGTTTCCAACGACGGCGGACGAAAGAGCTGCGTTGTCGCTTCCGTAGCGGCCGCAGGCGCTTCAGGGACTGGCGCGGGGGCTGGCGCCTCCGCTTGGGGCGCGGGCTGGCACGCGAAGGTTGCTGCCAAGAGCAGCGTAAGAAACGGGGTTGGTAGATTCTTCATGGGGACCGGACCTCTGGTTCGCGGAGGCCGCCCGAGGCGCGCCCATCAAAACACTCCCCACGTGCGGCCGTCCATCCGACATCCACACCCATGGAGGCAGCGCGGTCTACTGTGCTGCGGTCCCCAAACCCACCTGTTGCGTACGGAATACTTCGCCTTTATTGTATGTTTATTTCTTATTTGTTAGGGCAACATCCAAAGGTCGCTTCGAAGCGCGTCTTCGGTGCGCGGCGTCCGTGTGCGCTGGGCGTCGGTGGGCAGAAACCCCGGCCCCATCAGCGCTCCCGTGACCGCTGCCGCGACGGAGGTGGTCTCCCAAACGGTGAACTCCATGCTGCCGACCACTTGGGACTCCAACGCCACAAACCGGCGCCACGGCGGCAGGGTTTGGTTCAATGCGTCGGAAACATCGCTCGCGACCATGCTCTCGCGGTCCCACGGCGACGGCAGGAGGGCCAGCGAGAGCCCGTCGAACGGCGGGTCTGTGCGGGAGTCTTCGTAGCGCCCGGCGATGCGCGAGGTCGCGACATAGGGCACGCCGACGCCCGGCCCATACAAGGGGATGCCGGGCACAGGCTCGTCCCATTCGTCCGCCCACGAGGGCAGGTGCAAGGCAGTGGCCGCGGCGTGGTCGCCCAAGCCGGTGACATGCACCCGCCCGAAGGGGTTCGCGCCGTGGAGGTAGTTGAGGCCCAAGAGCGCGGCGCGGCGGTACGTCTCGTCGCCCGTGAGGCGCCAGGCCGCGACCATCGGCCGCAAAGGCATATACCGCGCGCTGCCCCAGCCCTCGAGGGTAAAGTACCCGTGGTCGCGGTTATACCAAGCGCGGCGGTACGCGTGGGTGTCGACGGCATTCGCGAAGGTGTCGGCGCGGGTCACAATCGAGCGCAGCGCGTCGTCGCCCCACCCGGCGGGGAGGCGGTCAGATTCGAGGACCACGTCCACCAGGGTAAAGATGCGGTTCTGCCACCACAAGTTCGCGAGCTGGTTTCGAAACGCGGCGTCCATGCCGGGCAAAGCGTCGCCGTATTGGGCCTCACCCGTCGCCAAGAAGAGCTGTACTGTCGCCCACAGGAGGCGGCCCGCATCGGGGGTGGGGGCCTCGACCCAGCGATGGGTCGCGCCGCTCGCGTGCCGCCAGCTATGGCTTACGCGGCGGCTGGGGTCGGTCCCGAAAATATACGCACGACGGGCACTTTCGATGAACTGCTCCCCCAATTCCTGCGCACCTGCACCCACGAGGGTGCGCCCGAGGCGGGCTGCGTGTTGGGCGTAGTCCAAACTGGAGTTACGCGTAGATAGTGACAAGTAATAACGCTGCGTATCTTCACCAGGGTCATAAGTGAGCGGGTGGCTCGTTGCTTCAATCCACGTCCCGACCCCGCCTTCGGCGGTTTGGCCGAGCCGGAACACGTCGAGCCCCCATATGGCCTCGTCGAGTATATCGGGAACACCATTTCCCGATTCGGGAATCGCGAGCTGCGCGTCCGTAAAGTTATCGGGGAACATCAAATAAGCGGTGACGAGGTCTTGCACGCCGAGGAGGTGGTAGGTTCGACGGTCGAAGTCGCCGGCGTCGTGCCAGCCTCCGCGCACATCCGGGAGCGCGATGTCGGTCGCGGTCGCGGCGACGGCCGTAAAGTTAGAATAAGGGACATATGCGCCGGTTTCATCCAAGAATCCCCAGCCCTCGGCGGAGTGGTCCTGGTAGTCTGTGGAATCGGGGGGAAATCCGCCTTGATAGGTGGCGTGAATGTCGCCGCGGGTCCAGGGGGTGACGTCTTCGGTGAGGTCCATGCCGCAGCGGTTGTGGGTGAGACCGCGCGCGGTCACGAAAAATGCGTTGGAGACGGCCTGTTGCCCAATCTCAAACACAAAGGACCGGCCGACGCCTTCGATTTGGATTGTGTAGGTGCCCGGTCGGGTGACGGCGCCAAAGTCCAACTCTAGCACTTGTTCGCCCGAGAGGTCGTCAACGCCCATGGGGTCGGTGGCTGCGGTGCCCACGCTTCGCAGCTTGGGGTAGCCCTGAAACACCGATTCGCCGGTGTTGACATCGACTACATCGAAGGGACGGTCCTCCAAAAACCGAATATCCAACGCGCCATCTTGGGCGCGCCAAAAACCAAGGTATGCAAACTTGTCTGGCGCGTCGGCGAGGTATCCTTCTTGGTCCACCTTGAAGAGCCAAGATACGGTCTCGCTAGGGTCAAACACGAAGTCAAAACGGTTGCCCCATTTGTCTTGTATTGCGTATGGCTCACCGGCTTGCATGGGATAGGGCAGTGTCAATACCGTTGTCCAAGCGACTTCTGCCGAGGAAAGATGGCTCCAATCTCCCGCTTCGGTCATCGGTGGGAGCCACGCCTCGCGCACCGCAACCGGCCAATGGGTGACGCGGGTCGCTGGTGCGGCGTCTTCATTGCAGGTGGCGAACAAGAAGTGGTCGGGGCGAGAAATTGCGTCGACATACGCCGGAAGCGTTGTCTGCTCGGCTTCTTGGAATGCAAACCCACGCTGGTAGGCGGCCCACCAAAGTGCGGGGCCGTCGCCGTCGGCGATGACTTGCTCCATCGCCGCCAAGTACGGTCCACACGCCGTTTCGATGCGTTGGCGCAGATGGGGCGTGGGGTCGTGGACGACGAGGACCGTGTCTTCTGTCAATACCCGCACTTCTCCCCACACCACGGGCGTTTCGGGAATTCCGGGCGTCGACCAATCGCAGCGGGGGCCAGGCTCCCATGCCGCGGTGGCATCGGGGCACATTTTCCCGCGACCCTCGGCCGTGGCGGCCAGACCGACTTCTTCGCTGGTCAGCGCGCGGTCCCAAAGGCGGACCTCGTCTACGCGCATGTCTCCACCGTAGTTGCCTGTGAAGCGCCCAATCGAAAAATCGCCGCCCCAAAGGCCCGTGGTAGAGGTCACGGGGGTGCCATCGACGGGCACTTGCGCGACGCCGTCCACGTAGAGCGTTACGTCGCTTTCGGTCAACACAGCCGCGATATGGTGCCAGCATCCCGTCGAAGGCCGCGGATAGCGAACGGTCTTGCGGTCAGAAGACGCGCCCGTAGTGACGCCAATCAGTCCCCAAGAGTCCGAAACCAACACAGCGGGGGTGCCCCAGGTGCCGTCGCCAAACCCAAACCACGTCCCGCCGGTGTCGTTATTGGTTTTGAATATCCAACCCTCGTATGTAATGCCCGTAGATAGGTCGAGCGCGGGGACATCGCTGCTATACGCGCCATTGGCGGTGGTGCGTCCGGTGGGGCCATACGCGGCATTGGCACCGCTGCGCGCGACATCCGAGGTGGAAAAACCGCCTGCTTCGAGAGCAGAGAGCGTGTAGCCACCGATGCGGTCCGTCCAGTCGAAATCGAGGGGCCAATGGGCAATCAGGCCCGCTTCGTCGATTTCTGGCAGCTCCGGGTCGCCGGAATCGTCGACGACGGGGTCGCCCGTGTCGTCCGGCTCTGTCACGACGGCGGGAAATGCGATGACGCAGTCGTCGTCGGGGGGAGGGGAGTCGTGGGGCTCGTCGGTCTCGTCCGGCGGAGGCCGCACGGTCGCCGTGGTTCCGTCTTCCGGCGGGGAGTCCGTAGTATTCGGCGCGTGTTTTGCGGGCGTGCTGCACCCAAGGTACAACGCTATCCACCCAACGGGAAACTTCATCACGACTCCAGAGTGTCCCCTCGTTCTTATCGCGTGCTGTCCGCGAAGGAGGAGGGCGGCGAACCATTCTCTACCCACTGAATCACCATTCAGTCGGTCCCTTGCTCGCCGTGGGCGGTGGCTTCAAAGGCTTCTTGTAGTGTCGCGATGTTGAGGTTGCACATCGCCTGCATCGCTTGCGCGACACGCGCGGCCCCTTCTCGGTCGTCCGACATGAGCCAGCGCCCCAACGCACGCGGCACAATCTGCCAAGATAGGCCCCAACGGTCCTTGAGCCATCCACACCGTCCCGGTTCGCCGCCATTGTCGACCAGTGCATTCCAAAGACGGTCGGTTTCTTCCTGGTCGTCCGTATGGACCAAGATAGACGCCGCGGGGGTTTGCGGGTACATCGGGCCGCCGTTGAGAATTTGGTAGGGAACCCCAACGAGGCGAAATCGCACAATGAGCGGGGAGCAGCCGGGGGGTGCTTCGGTCAACAATTCGCTGTTGGGGAGCAGCGAAACATAAAAGCGCGCCGCATCCATTCCATCGCCCGAAAACCAAAAACAAGTGGAAAGCATGTCTGAATCGCTCATTTTTATGTCCTCACGAGAGTCGTTTTCCGATCAGATACCGGGGGATTGCGAGCGGGGGGGGACGATTTGCCCAACCCAACCTATCCGATTGGCGCGGGAAAGACGGCGCCGCTCGTTTCATCGCCTACATCGCCCGTTGCCAGAAGCCCCATTGGTTCACCGATTCGCATCCGAAGTCGGCACGCGGCCTTGAACCTGCGGGTTCTGTTTCTCGGTACCTCCCGGTGAGAAGTCCGCGATTGCGAGATAAGGTTCATGGGCCGAGGCGTCGTGTTGCGGACAACGCGCGCGCGCTTCGGCGGACCACCACCCGATACCAGCGATGATGACGACATCATGGTTGGAATTCCGAAGGGCGTTATCCCCGGAATTTGGAGCAGGAGCACGATGGAAGCCGAGTCCAAACTGCACGCGTCTACCCAAGACAGCGCCGAAACCCGTATCAACGCTGCATTCGCCCGTGCTATGGCCATGCGCGGAACATCCCAAGGATTGGGAAATCTTTACGACGGTGCGCTCGGGCCTTCGGAGATGTTGGCCGCATTTGATGCGCTCGTCACCCAAACCCCACTGGTTCGGTTTGGCCATTATGCCGCCAACGCGGCCATTCTCGACATGGTGGGTGGCGCATCGTACCTTCACTTGGTCGACATTGGCCTTGGCAGCGGCGCGCAGTGGTTCGATTTTGTTGACCAAGTCGCCGCTTCGCGGGGCCCTTCGTTGCATGTCCACCTCACCGGAATCGACCTCCCGGCCCCCGGCGACGACCCCGCCGCCGACCTCCAAGCGGCAGGGCAACGCCTCTCCGCGTATGCCGGGCAGAAGGGCGTGTCGTTTTCCTTCGCGGCGTGCCCGGGTGCCATCGAGACCGTCGAATTGCCCGTCGCTACGGACGAAGGCCCATTGGTGTTCAATGCTGCATTTGCGTTGCACCACACCGCCTCCGCAGACGCCGTGACCGAAGGCGTGGTCTCGCGGGATCATGTGCTGGCGCGTATCCGCGGCACGGGCGCGCGCGGGCTTGTGTTGGTCGAGCCGGAGTCCAACCACGACACACCCGATACGGCCGTGCGTCTTGCTGCGGCTCGCCACCACTATGGCCTTTTGTTTCATGTGTTGGAGCGCTGTCTCGCAAATCTGCCAGGCCCGCGCAGCACCATTGAAGATGCCTTTTTTGGTCGCGAAATCATCAACGTCGTGTGCGGGGAAGGGCGCGACCGCGTGGAGCGGCATTCGCCCCAGTCGGATTGGATTCGTCGCCTCCAGGATGTCGGTTTCCGCCAAGTGTCTTGCGCCGACCACTCCGAAGCCATCGCCGCCCGCCTTGTGTTGCCCAATGGCGTCCGCATCACGCGGCACGGCTTGAGTGTGGGGCTTTGGGTGGATGGCCACCTGCTCGCCCATACGACCGCCTGGAACTGAATCGCCATTCATTTTGGTGGGGCAACGCGATGTTGTTCGTTCGACTATTGGGGAGCCTCGTCATCGAGAGAGATGGCGAGGTGGTGGCAAATTTAGAAGGGCAGCGGTACGGCGCGGTGTTTGCACAGCTCGCGTTGCGGCCGGGCCGGGCCATCAACCGGGATGTGCTCTTGGCGTCCCATTGGCCCGAAGTGGAACCTTCAGTCGCGCGCAATCGCCTATCGGTGGCTTTGAGTGTGTTGCGAAAGCTGCTCGACGGCGCGGATGGTCCGGTGGTGGTCGCGACCCGCAGCACCGTCGCCGTCGACGCGGCGCGCATCGAGACCGACGTCCAGCGCTTTGATGCTGCGTGCGCTGAAGCGCGGGAAGCGACCAGTCCTGTGTTGCGTCGGGCCGCGCTCGAGCGGGCGGCTGCGTTGGTTTCGGGCTTGCTGTTGCAAGGGTTTGACGACGAATGGATGGGCGCCGAGCGGGACCGCATCGCAAATGCACACGAAGAGGTGCAAAACGCGCTGCGCGAAGAAGAGGTCGTTTCGCCCCCCTTGACCGGCACCTCGCCCATTCCGCTCCCGACGACCCGATTCTTCGGAAGACAAGATGATTGCGCTGCTTTTTTGCAGGCCGTGCAAGGCGGCGCGCGCTTGGTGACGTGGCTTGGCCCCGGTGGGATTGGCAAGACAAGGCTTGCAATCGAAGCAGGGCGCGCGTTGGTCGAGAGAGGCCTGCGTCGCGAGGTCGTGTGGGTGCCTCTGGTGGACATTCGCAGCCCGGAAGGCATCCTGTCGGCCTTGCTTCGCGCAGTCGGCGGAGGCCCGGTCGCGGGAGACCCGTGGGGCGCCTTGGTCGCCCGCCTGACGGGTCGTGGCGCAGCACTGTTCCTCGACAACGCCGAACAGGTCGTCGAACACGTCGCGGTCGTGGTCGCCGCCTTGCTGGCCCGCGTCCCCGGACTGCTTGTGACAGTGACGAGCCAGCGCGCCCTTTTGGTCGATGGCGAGCACATTCAGCGACTCGCGCCATTGCACGCCGATGCCGTCGCGCTCCTGGTCGACCGCGTGCGGTTGCAGCGCCCGACCTACCAGCCCGACGCCCAAGAGAGCGCCGACTTGGCGGCGCTTGCAGCGCGCCTCGATGGCCTCCCCCTGGCACTGGAGCTGGTCGCGGCACGTTTGCGCCAAGGAACGGCGGGGGACGCGCTGGCCCGTCTCGACGTGGCCCACCTCGCCGACCGCCGACGCGACCGTCACCGCCGCCAACAGTCCCTCGAAGATGCCCTCGACTGGACTCTGGGCGTGCTGCCGGCCGACCTGCGCCGCACCTTCTTGCATTTGTCCGTATTCCCCGGTGAAGTATCAGAAGCGGCAGCAGCAGCGGTGACCGGCGCGCCGTCCGACGACCTCGCCGAGCTCATGGACAGCTCTTTGTTGGTCGCCCTCACCGACACCGCCGACCGCTCCCGTATGTTGCCTACATTGCGAGAGCTTGCGTTGGCGCGTCTGTCCGAAGGAGACAAGGCCGAGCTAGAAGGGCGCTTCAAGGCGTTCTTCTTGAATGTTGCCCGAGAATGGCACATTGCCCTTCGGTCGGGAAATGCGACGGCGATGGCGGGTCCAATGACGCGCGACATCGCCAACTTGGACCGCGCGCTCGACCTTTCGACGCCTGCGGAGGTCACCGAGGCCATCTCCCAGACCGTGCTCCACGCCTTGTGGACCGGTCGCGCCCGCGAAGTATTGCCACGCCTAGAGCGGATTGTGGCGGAGGCGCCGTGGTCCACATGGTCCCACGAGCTTCAAACCGGGCTGCTTCGGTGTGGACATCGGCTGGCCCACGTTTCGGGTGCAGCGACCAAGGCCCACCAATGGCGGCGCCGCATTCGCCAACAAATCGAAGCGGGCGTGCCCGACGAGCATATCGGCGGCTTGCGCGCAGAGCTGGTGGTTGCGGCGCTCGACCAAGGCTCGTTTGCCGAAGCACGAATGTTGGCCGAGGCGGAATGTGCGCGCTGTGAGCGCCTTCCCGACGGCAAGCGCTCGCTCGCCGTACACCTCGACTCCTTGTCTCGCGCCCTCCACTTCAACGGCGACGACGACCTCGCGCGTGCGGCGAACCAACGCGCGGCGGAGGTCGCGAGAGAGGCCCAGGCCGACCCGCAGCTCATGGAGGCAATCGAGTATGTGGGCGCGATGCTGCGTGTGGATTCGGAGCCGGACAAGGCGGTCGAGATGATGGTGGCCATCCGGGACCGCCGCTTGCGCTTGGGCCAGACGGTCGACCCGCTCACCCGCGTCACGATTTCGATGGCCCAGTGGCGCGCGGGCGACGTCTCCGCGTTGAACGATGCGCGGAAAGCGCTTTTGGAGTGTCAGACCGACCCGCGGATGGACGCCTATGCGAGCCACGCCGTCGCCTGGATGCTCATCGAAGACGGCTCCTACGCGGAGGCGGAAGCTGCGGCAAGTCGCGCCTGGACTGGCTTTCAGACCATTTGTCGCTTCGGCGAGTTGGCGGGCGCTGGGCTTGCACGCGCGCTGGCCCAGCTGCATTTGCGGCAGCAGTCCGCCGACACGGTCTTGGGAGAGGCCATCGATGCGTTGTTGAACATCGAAGGACACCGCCATTTCCAACGCGCGACCGATGTGGTGACGGTGCGGTGGCCCCAGCGCGCCGAAACGTTCCGAGAATCGCGTCCAACGGGGGAATGGCGACGCTTGTTGGCGGAATGGCGCGTGGAGCTCCCGCCAGCAGCCGTTTCTGGCTGACGGAGACCCATCGGGTTGCGCGGGGAGATCTGGGTTCGACATTTTTTTTGGGACGATTTTCTGTGTCCGCGCTGCCAACTCAGAGTTCGCTAGGGATTGCATGCGAAAGGGTCGTATGCCGGACATCCGTTCGGCCTCCACCCGCACGCGGAGTCCCACCATGCATCCTTCTGCCGCCGCACACCTCGCTCGTGTTCCTCGCTACGTTCCTGGCCGGATGGGTGGTGCCGCGTTGGTGCCGATGGCCAGCAACGAAAACCCGGACGGCGCTTCACCCCGCGCAATGGCTGCAGCGATGCAGGCATTGAACCACCCCGCGGGGTATCCTTTGGACGGTGCGCCTGCGCTTGCCGCGTTTCTGGCGCGGGTGCTCGGCGTAGACGGTGCAGGTGTGCGGGTCACGAATGGCGCGACAGAGGCCATCACCCTGCTGTGCCGGGCGTTTGTGGGCGAGGTCGTGATGCCGGTCGCGACCTTTCCGGCGTATGCCCGCGCCGCGCTTGCCGCAGGGTCCACCGTGCGGGAAGTCGCCCGTGTGGGCGCCGCGGCGGACCTTCGGGAGATGGCCGATGCGTGCGGTCCCGCCACCCGATTGCTGTTCTTGGCCAACCCCGACAATCCGACCGGCACCTCCCACAATCGCGATAGCTTGGCTTCGTTCTTGCGGCGGATTCCGCACCACGTCATCGTTGTCGTCGACGAGGCGTATATCGAGTATGCGGAAAACGCCCAGACGGTCGTTCCGATGGCCCACCTGCACCCCAACTTGGTCGTGCTGCGGTCGTTTTCCAAAGCGTATGGCCTCGCTGCGTTGCGGGTGGGCGCGATGGTCACGACGGCCGCCATCGCAGAAGTGGTCGACCGGCTCCGCGACCCCTTCAATGTCAATGCCGTGGGGGCCGCGGCTGCGTTGGCAGCGCTCGAAGACCGGGTCCACCTGCGGCGCACGGTACGTCAAAACGCCCTTCGTCGCGCCGCATTTGCCGAAGCTCTCGTTGCGCGGGGCTTCGCTCCTTTGCCGAGCGATGCCAACTTTGTCTGCGTGCCGATGCCCGTCTCAGGACATCGCGTCGCCGAGGTCTTTGCGGCGGCGGGAATTGGGGTGCGTGCCCTCGATGGGTGGGGAATGCCGGACTGTATCCGGGTGACGCTGGGCACCGATGAGCAGCTTCAAATGTTCCTTCAGGTGTTGGACACCGTGATCCCGCTTCTCGTCTCCCAGGCGGCGTGAGCCGTCAAGTTGGTTTGAGTACATCTGTTATATAACGAGCGGTTGATACCATATTCGCCGCTTTTTTCTACGCTCGGGACATGCCTCCTCTCGTCGGCTGGCCTGCCCATTGGGGGCCGGGCCGGCTTCGAATCGGGGCGATTCTCCGCTTGGCAACACCCCGCGAACTGTGTACGCTCGGGGCTGGACATCTGCCCGAAGCCATCTGTTTTCGCGGGGCCGGGGGGAGGATGAATGGCCAATAAATCGGGCCCTCGGGGGCGGCGCGGGACGGCAACCATCGACTTTGCGCTGACGATGGCGCTTGGTTTCCTTCCGTTGACAATGGGGTCGATGGAGTTCGCGTGGTACTTTTTTCAGGACATTCAAACGCAGTCTGCATGTCGCGAGGCAATTCGGCGCGGCGCGTCCATTCCGCTCGATGAGAGCCCGGATGTGGCCATAGAAGGCATCGTTGTAGACTTGTTGGCGGCGTCGGGGGTCCGCGGAGAAGCCAAGGCTTCGGCAACGATTGAAGGCGAGCCCCCGATGCGCACGCTGCACTTGGAGCTGGTCGTCGAGCATGCGCCGTTGCTCGGCTTGATTCCGGTGCCCACCACAACGGGCGGCCGATGGACCGGGCGCCTCGAAGACCAACGCTAACGGCGCGGTCGCCAGCTCCGTCGCTACAACATCCAGCGAAGGTCGAACCAAACCGCGTCGTTGTCGCTGTAATAGCCAATCGGACCGCCATTGTAGGTCATGGCGTCGTCCCAGGTTTGCGCGGGTGCCGCGGTGCTCCCGAGCAGCAGCGCGCCGACCCCTGCTTCGAAATGGTCGCCAAACCGCCAGCGTGCGGACGGGCGCGCCATCCATTCGCCAAACGTGGCGTCCCAAATACCACCGCTCTCGACCCACAATCGCTCTTGGGCGAGCGACACCCGCAGGCCCGCGGCAACGTCGATGTGGTGGGGGATGCCGACCATCAGCGCCGCTTCGTTGACATCCAAGATACGCCGAAACCGGGCCTCGGAGACCAAGGTCCATCGGGTGCCGTAGGACCAATCGACGCCGAGGCCGCCCGCCATCCAGCGCGACTGCACGCTGCGCAGCCACGGTAGCTGCACCACGACGCCATCTTGGTATCCACCTTCCGCACGAACGCCGAACGGCCCCACGACGGTGGCCGCGGTCGCGCCGACGGTCCACATACGGGGCCAAGTCGCGGACAACGGGGCCGCGCCTATCGACGCGAGGATGGCGTCGGAGTCGTCGATGCCCGGCAGTGTGCGGGACTGGATTTGCGTCCGCAGGGCGTCTTGCATCGCTGTTTGGGGACTTCGGCTGCGAATCCACGCGCCATTGAGCGTCCAGTCTACGGGGCCAAGAGCCGCCTTGACCTCCGCGCCCACCTCGGCCGCCTCCCACAAGGGGCGCGGGGTGCCATTGACCGCGAGCGCCGATTCAAGGCCGCGACGGGTCTGCGCGTCGAGGGTCGCGACTTGCTGGCCGAATGTGGCGAAACCCTCTTGCAACAAGGGCGTGGTCAACGCGTCGCCTTCCCAAGTGGCGACATCCGCAACCAAGCCTTCGACCATTCCTTGGCGCAGCACCGACCAATCGGTGCCCCACACGGGCAAGCGGCTGCGCGCGCCGAAGGGCAGGACCGTCAGCGCAGCACGAAGGCGGTCCCGGCCGACCTCGAGCTGCGCCATTGGGGCGGGAACGCGGAGGTGGTCGACGGGGGTGAGGGGGCCTGCGCGAAGGTCCATGCCGTTGAGAACATCGGACACGGGCAACAAGTCGAGAACGCCCCACCGCTCGACCAATACGCCTGCGCGCAGATACATGGGACCGAGGGTGCCCGCCCAGCCGGATTCCCCGACCCATACGTTGGCCGCGGCTTCGACATCGCCACCACCGCGCTCGTTTCCGATGAGGACCGCGTGGTCTACGTCCACCTCGAAGAACCAGCGCCCTGCCTGCGTGCGTCCGGCGCCGGTTGCGTGGAGGCGGGTCCAGACCTCCGCTGCATCTTCGGCTGCGCGGTCGTGCTGAAGGTCGACAACGACCTGATTGTGTGCGGTGAGGTGCGCCTCGCTATCGGACGCATAAGCGACGGCAACCCAGCCCAACCCAACCAGCCCCACGGCGCTCAACCCCCACGTTCGAGGTTGGTCTGCGAGAAGAGGTCGTCGGGGAGCTGCTCGGCTGGCAGGTTGACCTTGTACTCCAGCACTTCGAGGCGGGTGCGGGTGCCTTTTTGTGTGTTGACCATCTCGCTGACCTTCGGGTAGGTCGCGTCGCCGGCCGTCAGCGTTTCTGTGACACGCAGTGTCTTCAACGCGACATTGTGCTTGTCGAAAAACTCGACCAGCGTGGGCAAATAGTCGGATTTGCGGACATGAACCACCAGCCGGCCATACGTGCTATCGGCGCCGGGAATGGTCTCGATGGTCCATTCCTCCGCGGTTTCGGCGAGCAAGGTGTGCTTGGCGGCTTCTGCATTGGAGACTTCAAGGTCTTCAAACAAGAAGTCACTGCCCAAAAAGGCTCCAGAACGACCTTTGCCCGAAATCCGCGTCACCCGGCGAAGGGCAGGCACATACAACAGCTGCTCATCGACGGTATCGGGATGGTCAACGATGACCATCGCCGTGCCCGCGACATCTGCGGGAGCCAAAAATCGGGTGTAAGACCGGACGGCATCGGCGTCGCGCCGCACCTTCAGCTCCATTTCGCGGGTTCGCTCGGCGCCGCTTTTGCTCACCAAGGTCATGCGCACCGTTTGGATGCTATTGTCGATTTTGCGCGTCTGCTCGGCTTTTTCGACAATCTCTTTGGGGGTCGGTGTCGCCCCAGCCACCGCGGACAGCAGGCCGACGCTCGCCGCCACCACGCCCCACCGCAGCGGCCCAACGGCTGCATTCCGCGCGCGCAGCCACAATCGAGGACCAAAGCGGTGGTGAGCGTGGACCCGAACAGTCCCTGGACGAGCGCGACGCGACATCAGAACCTCCGTCGAGACAAACCCTTTGCGGGGCGTTTATCGTCCGCAGCGGACCGCGCCCCTATCGACGGTCTAGCGATGAATCAAGCCGTCAAGCAGGCCGCGCATACGCCCTTTTTCCCGCACAATCAAGACCGGACCCACGGAGTGTCCCGCGACACGCTCGGCCGTAGAGCCAAGGAACATCGACGCCAAGCGAGACAAACCACGCGAGCCGACGACGACGAGGTTCTCGCCTGCTCGCTCCACGAGCACATCGCTTGCCCGGTCGCCGGGAATGAGCTCCAGCGCAGGCACATTCGCGCCGTCGGGGAGCGAAGGCACGATGACATCGGAGAAGTGTGCGCGTGCGTTCTCGGTGAGGCGGGCGGTGAACTCGGCGCCTGTGAGGCTGCCGTGGCCCGCGGTGCGGAGGTCGTATTGGCACACCGCAACGGTGCGCTTGGCGACTTGTGCGGCGACTTGCAAAGCGAAGGACGCGTGGGTACTAAAATCGACGCCTGCAAACGCGATATCGAAGCGCACTTTTTGGCCTTGGGGAACGACGAGCGCCGAGCAGCTCACCGCGCGCAGCAAGCGCTGGCCGTTGGGGCCCCAGCCATCGGGGCGCCCTTCAGCGCTGTTCCGGCCCAAGATGAGCAGGTCGACGTCGTTCTTTTGGATGACCATTTCGAGGACTTCGTCGGGCGAGCCAAAACCGTGCCGGATGTCGACTTCGAGGTCGGGCCGACGGGCGCGAAGGTTGCCCGCCAACGCCGCAAGCTCGGGCGGCGGCGCATCGCTGTGCTGAACGGTTTCCCCAAAGCCGAGAAAGTTGGTGGCGGCCTCTACCGGCGTGACATGAACCAGGATGGCGCGGTGAACGTGCAGATGGTCGGCACACTCGACAACAGCATCAAGGACGGAGGCATCGCGCGCATCGAGGGCGAGCATCGCGACGACAACATTGAACTTGGGCGAGGTGGTCACGCTGGCTCCATTGGGTCGAGAATCTGGGGCGTTTCGAGACGATGTTCGTATCTTGTCACGGTCGGGGGGCCATCGGGACGACCGTGTGGAATCTGCACCCAAAACGTCGCCGCAGGCTGTCGAAAAGCAGCCGAGCATAGCAGATTCACGGAAAGGGCACGGGGCAAGGGGGCAAGTCGAAGATCAACGGCTGTCTTCGTCGCGGGGCAGAGCATCGAGAAGTTGATGGCCGCGGGGCGTACGGTAGTGGTCTTGCGTAAGCTCCGCGATGAGGCGCGCCATCCGTTCGAGCTGCCCATACAAGCGCTCGACCCGTTGGGACCAGCGTTCATCCAACTGGCCCGTCATCCCGAGCATTTCTACGGTCATCATCGAGGTGTTGAGCGGTTGATTGAGCCCGTGGACCCGCGAGAGAGCGCGATGAACCGCGTGGCTGCGCTCTTCTACGTCGATGAGCTGCTGGGTGGTGCTCTCTAAGCGGCGGCGCAGCTCCGATTCTCCGCGGGTGTCGAGAAACACGCCCACGGTGGCGACGGGAAGGCCGTCGGCGGCGTAAACTTCGGAGGCATTGAGGCGCACGTCAATCGGTACGCCGGAGCGGGTGCGGAGGCGCACGGGTAGGTCGCGGGCGATGCGCCGCGGGTTGGCGCGAATGGCGAGGAGGACGCGCTCTGCATCGCCTCGGTCGGCGTAGATTTCGTCGACCCGCAGGTTGGAGCACACCCACTCACTGTCGTAGCCGAGGACATCTTCGGCGGTGCGGTTGAAAACGAGGACCGCGCCCGTGGGACTTGCCGCCATGACGGGGCAAGGGGTGGTGTCGACGAGGCGACTCAAGAGGTCGCGGGTGGATTGCAGCTCGGACGCGATGCGAAGCTCCGACGCGATATGGGCGTCGTGGCGGCGTCTCCATTGGCCATCGACCCGCGCGACAATCGCGATGCGGTCGGCGAGCGAGGCGGGCAAGCCAACCACGACATCCAGCACGCCGTCGTGAAGCGCTGCCTGCACGTCGCCCGGCCGGTCTGTGAATGCGATGACCGAGGCATCTGCCTGGGCCCGTATCCACGCTTGTGCGGTGGGGTCCGGGTACCAGACCAATGTGAGGCCAGCGCGGTCGTCCGGCTCCACACCGGCCCGCTCAATGGCATCCAAGGCCGCCTTCGGAAACGGGCCGACCAGCACGGCGAGGATGCTGCGGTTCATCGTGCCTCCGGGTCCCACGCGCGAATGGCCGCCTGAAACACGACGGCCACAGGGACGTTGGCGTTTTGAGCACAAGTTGCCACATCTTCGTGTTCAGGCGCCACATGGTAGACGTCGCTGCCCCGGTGCCCAATCTTGAGACGCACTGGCCCGAACGGGGTCTCGACGGTCTTGTGGTGCCGTTCAAGCTCTACACGTTCGGCGGTGTGGTGACGAACGCCGAATGTAGAGCCGTGCCGCAAGAGAATGTCGGTGAGCGCGAGGCGCTTATCGGAACGACAGATGACCTCGACCTTTACGCCCGTGCGGTTTTTCTTCATCCACACGGGCGTAAAGGTGACATCGAGGGCCCCGGCGTTCAAGAGCAAGCCGAACAGAGGCGCGAGGTGCTCGCCGGTGATGTCGTCCATTTGGCAGGCCAGGACGTCCACCGTCGACCCGATGCCGGGCTGGGTACCAATGACGGCGCGCACGACGTTGGGCTGGCCCGGTGTGTCGCGGCTCCCCGCACCGTATCCGATGGCCTGGATGGTCATGGCAGGCGCGGCGCCGGGCGTTCCGAGGGTGGTCCATAAGGCTGCGCCTGTGGGGGTCACCTGTTCGAAGCCTTCGATTCCCGGCACCACAGGAGAGCCTTCGAGCAAGTACAAGGTCGCTGGCGCAGGCACGGGCAAGCGACCGTGGGCACAGCGGACAAAGCCCCGCGCGACGGGGAGGGGGCCAGTCAAAATGGTATCAATGTGGAGCGCATCAATGGCCAAGCAAACGCCCACGATGTCGAGAATCGCGTCTACAGAGCCTACCTCATGGAACGTCACGTCGTCGGGAGACATTCCGTGGACGCGCGCCTCCGCTCCCGCCAATCGCGAGAAAACCGACAAGGCGCGTGTTTTCACCGATTCGGACAAGGAGGCTTCTTGGAGCAACGTGCGAATCGCGCGCCAGCTCCGGTGCGGCTGGTCGCGGAACGTTGGCTCATCGGCGCCGTGGTCGTGGTGGTGGACGTGGCCGTGGTCATGGGAGTGGTCGTGGGCGTCCGGAGAAGGAGACGCACGCCATAGAACCGTAGGTTGGGGGGCTCCCCGAACCCGCAGCGATGCCGTGTGGGGCGAAGGCTCGACTTCGCGCGCTTCGGGAACAAACTTGACCCGACCGGCGGTGACCCCGCAGCGAAGGGTCTGCTCCCGTTCGAATCTCCAGCCTTCGATACCCAATGCACGCAGGCCGTGGAGAACCGCCGCTTCGGGTGCGCCAGCATCGAGAAGGGCCGCCAGGAGCATATCTCCCGCAGCACCGCCGGGTGCCTCCAACCAAAGCACGCGATGGGTCATGGCAATCCCAGCCGATTGATGCGCGACGCTACGACGGCCGCCCCGAATCCATTGTCGATGTTGACGACCGAAAGACCAGGCGCACAGGACGTCAACATACCCATCATGGGCGTCAGTCCACCTTGGTGGGCGCCGTAGCCAACGGAGGTAGGAACGCCAATCACCGGCGCCGATACCAACCCCGAGAGTACGGTGGGCAACGCGCCTTCCATGCCGGCCACCGCGATGATGACCCGCGCCGGGCGGAGCGCGGGGAGGACGCCGAGCAGCCGATGCAGTCCCGCGACGCCGACATCGACGATGCGATGGACCGTACAGCCGAGGTACTCCGCGACCACCGCCGCTTCTTCCGCGACGAATAGGTCGCTTGTGCCGGCGCACACAACCGCGACGTGGCCGGTGGTGGCAGGGAGGGGGTGGTGGGAAAGCCGCATGATTTGTGCATCCGCATGCCACACGGCGGTTGGGAGTGCTGCGCAGATTTCGACGGCCTTGGCCGCGTCGACGCGGGTCGCTACGGCGACCTGACCTGCATCGGCGAGCCGTTGGAGCAAATGTACGATTTGTGTTGCGCTTTTTCCCGCACCGAAAATGAACTCCGGCTCGCCGGTACGACGGGGACGGTCAAGGTCGAGGCGCGCAAACCCGAGGTTTGCAACAGGTTCCGCCAGCACTTTGTCGACGACATCGTCGGCAGAAACTTCGCCGTGGGCCAAGCGTGACAGCAGCGCTTTCAGTTCATCACGATTCATCGTTCGCACATCCATCTCGTGCAACCATAGAACCATCGTGCAAAGGCGACGATGGAGTCCGCGCACCTGACGTCTCTATTCCACTCGACAGCGGGTGGAGGTGAAACGACCGCATTGCAGAGAGGTTGCGCGGCCGCCTGGGCCCTACGGGGGGGCGCAAATGTCAGTATGTGTCCAAGAAGCAAGGATTATCGGCAACAACGGTCGGATCTCGTGGCGCATTCTGGCGGGCTGTGTGAAATTGAACCCCATGCCCCCCCGTAATTCCTTGCTTCCCTCGCGTCGCCGCGGTCGATTCCGCGTTCGCCCCCTATTGGTGCGCCCTCGTCTGGTGACCTGCGCGGCACTTTTGGGCTTGGGTTGGGCGGCGCCCGCGCTAGCAGGGGAGCGCCCCTTCTACGAAGACGCCGTGAAGCGGGTTCAAGAGCAGTTCTTGTTTATCGACGAGGTCGACCCCAACGTCGCGCTGATTCGCGCAGCAGAGTCCGCCGAAGAGGCCTTGCCTTGGCTGCTCGTTGAGGAAGACGAAAACGGCGTCCTGTTGTTGAACGGCGAACGAGGACCCGTAGGACGCGTGGCCGCAGTCGACGGCGGCTTGAACGCCCTCGTCGATGCCTTGGTGTCGTTAGAAGACCAACTCACCGCAGCCGCAAGCGCTCTCGACGACGATGGCAAGCCGTATGGCATTCCTGACACCATCGACCTGCCCGTCGAAATCCTCCGCGGCGCCGCCCGCGCACTCGACCGGCACTCTGTGGTGCTTTCGGGCGACCGCCTGGAACGCTTTGATGAGCGCATTTCCGGCCGCCTGCAGGGGATTGGGGCGCGTGTGGGCCGCTTGGGGGAAAACCTGGTCATCGACCAAGTGTTTCCGGGTGGGCCAGCGGAGCTCGCCGCCGTACAAACCAACGACCGCCTGATTCGCATTGACGGCCAGAGCGTCCTTGGAATGTCCGTTTCCGATGCCGTCGACCGGATTCGGGGCGATGAAGGCACACAAGTCACGTTGGAGCTCGAACGAGACTCGCCCGAAGGCCCCGAGACATTCGTATTTGTGCTAACGCGCGCAGAGGTCAGTATTCCCAATGTCATCTGGGAAGTGGAGCCGGAGGGCACCGGCTACATTCAAATCACGCACTTCTCGGAACAAACGGCGCGGTTGATGCGCCAGGCCCTCTCTGATTTTCAGGTAGCGGGCGTGCGAGGCATTCTCATCGACCTCCGGGACAATAGCGGCGGTTCGATGATTCAAAGTTGCCAAGCGGCGGACTTGTTTTTGGAAGAGGGGCCGGTCTTGCGCACGGCTGGCCGAAATGGCGAGCCTGTTGCCCGTCTCATCCAAAAGTATCAGTCCACCGCTACTTCCGACGAGCCGCAAGTGCCCGTTGCTGTGCTGGTGGGCCGGGGGAGCGCGTCGGCGTCCGAAATCCTCGCGGGCGCCTTGGTGCTGCGCGACCGGGCGGTCTTGGTGGGTGACCGCACGCACGGCAAAGGCACGGTGCAGAAGTTGTATACGCTCGACCGCGCAGAAGGCCGCGAGCGTGCGCGCTTCAAGCTCACCGTCGCGCGGTATCTCCTCCCTGACGATGTTCCGGTAGAAACGGGCGTCGGAATCATGCCCGACCTCGAAATGGACGCCGTGCAGTTTGACCCTTGGCAGGTGGTGGTCCCCGACGCCGACATCGACGGCGCGCCGCGATTGGTGTGGGTAGACGAAAAGCCCGGCTGGCGGGAAGGAACCACCACAGCGGCGCGTGGCGACTATCAGCGCGACATCGCTCGAAAGATTGTGCTGGCCGCGGTCAGCGCCCACCGCACAGACCTCCTCGCCGCCATCGACACCATTCAAGACGAAGAATCGCGTCGCGAAGAGCAGCTGCTCATCGACACGTTCCGCTACCGCGGCATCGATTGGCGGGGCACCGACGAGCACGACATTCAAAGTGAGCTCACGGCGCGCGTGGAGGTGGTCGACGACCCTGTCGCGGGTGACCTCGTCGAAATACGGGTGCTCGTCGAAAACGAAGGCCCTGCGCCGCTCCATCGCGTCTGGACGCAGCTCTCTACCGATGACCCCACGTTGCCGTGGAATGGTCTCACGTTGCCCATCGGCTACCTCCCGCCCGGCGAAACGGGCATGGGGCGCGCAATCGTGCGCATCGACGATGACGAGCCCGACCGCCGCGACCGCGTGTCCATCACCGTTCACGCATGGGAGCGGGACCCCAGCGATGGTCACGCTTCGTTGGTCGACATCCATTCACGGCCCCCGCCGCCAGTGCGCACGCTCGCGCGCATCTTGCCCGGCCCCACGGAAAAAGACCTCGTCCTCGAAGCGACCTTCGAAAACCTCGGTGCGCGAACACTCGAAGATGTGCGGCTGCGTATTGGACTGCAAAAGTCTGGACCGGCCGAGCTCGCGGTGCGCCACGTCGATGGCACGTCGATTGCGCCCGGCGAGCGGCAAGTCATTCGGTACCCCCTCAAGGCCCCGGACGGCCGGCCGCTGGGCGCCGTGCCGCTCCAGCTCCGACTCGAAGCCGCACGATGGGGACGCGTAGCGACGGTGCCCGTAGAGCTCGTCGTCGGCGCTCCGGCGGTCACGCGGGAAGCGCCCGAAATTGAAGGACAAGTCCCCGTCGAGCTCGCCGCTGGGCATCGCCGCTTTACGTTCACCGTCACCGACGATGTCGCATTGGCCGACATTACCGCGTGGGTTGACGGCGAAAAGGTCGCTTGGACGTCTCCCCAAGGCAGCTCCGCTACGTTTGAAGTGCCGATGCAGCTTTTGCCCGACTCCCATCGCCTCGTCGTGCGCGCTATCGACACCGATGGCCTGCGCTACACACGCTCGTGGTCGATTCGCGGAACGGATGGCGCCGGCGACGCGGTCGTCGAAGAGACAACGGAGC
This sequence comes from uncultured Enterobacterales bacterium, assembly GCA_964502005.1. Taxonomy (GTDB): domain Bacteria; phylum Myxococcota_A; class UBA796; order UBA796; family UBA2385; genus CAJWOS01. The sequence goes on along the minus strand of CAZCUX010000040.1, from coordinate 2,507 downwards.
CTTGACGGCGCCTGCGTTGGTTTTGGCGTGTGCGAGCAGCTGGCTCGCCGCAGACGTGGGGGTCGCGGGCGGAGTGGGCCTGCGCTTGCCCCTCGTCGACACCGCCGACCCATTGCCCTGGAATGGTCATCCCCGTCCAGTGGGGGGCGGCCGGGTCGACCTCTTGCCTGGCGTCGTCCTCCATACCGCCGGTGGTCAGGAGCTCGGCGCACAAGTGCGCTGGAGCCCGTACGGCTTGGCGTGGCCCAATGGCGCGCTGGTGTTTGCCGACCGCGGCGCGCTCGAAGTAGAATTTCGGCAGTTCGTAGCCCCCCACGACGAGCGCACGGAATGGGGCCAGTGGATTGGCGGGTATGCTGGCGGCACGGCCGCATTGGAGCTTTGGGGCAAATACGCGCCCGGCCCGCCCCAACTTGCGACACTGCATGCGGTGGTCGGGTATCGCGGTGAGGTCGCCGACTACACGCCCGCTTGGTTGGAGTTGGGGCTCGGGGTTTGGGGCGACCGTCACACAGGCGATGTCGGAATTGGCGGCGCCATTCGGGCGGGCGTTTGGGCGGCCCGGCCCCTCGTTGGCTACGGCACCTCGGCGCCGCCTGCCCGCTGAGTTGCGCGAACAAGAGACACTACTGCCTTCAACGTTCGAGCGCGCCGTGACATCGACGGAGTTGGCGCCCCGGTGTCGGCAGTTGCAGTCGGAGGACCTTCACACGGGGAGGACGGGCCGGCGTGCGGGTGTCACAGCAACGCCGAACCGGCGTGCGAGTGTCACAGCGACGCCGGGCCGGCGTGCGGGTGTCACAGCGACGCCGAACCGACCCGCAGGGTCCCGTCGACCACCTGGAAGGTGTGGATGCGACCGCCTTCATCGAGCCACGCTGCGGCGTCCGTGACCGTGCCTCCGCTCGCGTTGCCCATTGGGTAGACATCAAAACCGCCCGCGACCGTGCCAATGGCGTAGAAGCCCGCGGAGCCGTCAGAGAGCACGCCGGATACGACCAGCTCGGGTGCAGACGCACTCGTGGAGGTGCCGGTCACAATGACGTGCAAGTCGCCGGACGCCGAAACGCCAGAAAGGGTCGCGCTGGTGGTGTCGAGGTAGACCGAAACGGTGCCACTCGTGGAAACCGCAGCGACGACGGCGCGGTCTACGGAATCGCTCGCGTCCAGCGCCGCGACGGTGCCAGGAAAGCCCGAGACGGTGGCCAAGCCTGCGCCGGGGTCGATGCGAGAGTAGGTGCTTCGGGTCATCGCACCGGTAGACGAGGTGCTGACGATGCCCATGGTAGGCTCTGCCGAGGTGTCGATGCCGCACTGGTTGACATTGTAGCCGGTCAACGCGGCGCTCGTAACGAGGGAGCCCGTCGCGAGGCCGGGAACCGTCGCGGACAAGATATCGACCGACGAATCGTTGGCGCTACAGCCGACCGCATGGAAGGTGCTCGCGTCTCCGTATTGCACCGAGATGCTGGAGTAATCCGTGCCACTCGGCACCGCGAAATGCGCACCCAGCGACTGCCGAGTGACGTCGCTGAACCCGGCCAAGCGCAGCAGGCGCTCGGTGCCGCGCAGCAAGCTATGGCTGCTCACCAACACATCCGCGAGGCGCCCGCCCGTGCCGGTCGAAGGCATCACCGCAAAGTCGATGGCATCGCCCAATGCGTAGTCGGGCGGCGTGACGGGATGGAACAGCAAGTACTGGCGGCGGGTGATGCCGCGCGCGGTGTCATCGAGGGGAATCGCGAACGCGACAATCGAATCGAAGGCCGACTCCGCGCCGGTGTAGAGCGGCAGCTCCATTTCGTCTGCGGCGACGGCGAGCCAGAGGTTCGCAGCGCCCGGTGCCAATCGAATTCGACGCAAGCCGTTGAAGGTCGCGGTGCCGCTCGCATCAAAGAGGGGACCGGCGGCGGCGAGGTTTGCGTCGGCAAAGGTCTCGCCATCGCCATCGCAGTCGAAGTCGACGGCGTCGGTGACCACTTCGGTCGCGCCCGGGAACACCGAGGAGTTGGTGTCGTCGCAGTCGTCTCCAACAGCGCCGCCCAAAAATCCGTCGCCGTCAGCGTCGAGGTCGTTGGTGGATGGGTCGCAGTCGTTGTCTTTGTCGTCGTAATAGACTTCGACGGCACCTGGGTTGACGTCGGCGTCTTCGTCGTCGCAGTCGCCCGGAAGAAGCACTGCGGCGCTCTCTGCGTACAGCGTGATTTCGTTCTCGAGACCCGGTGGCGCGTAGCCGTCGCCGTCTGCATCGTAGTCGCTGTTCCCCGCGCAGTCGCTGTCGACACCGTCGAGCCAAATGTCCTCGGCGCCCGGGAAGACGGAGGGGTCGGAGTCGGCGCAGTCTCCCGCGTCGACGCCAAAACCGTCGGCATCGGCGTCGTTGTCGTCGTTTCCTGCGCAGTCGGTGTCGATGCCGTCGTACCAAGTGTCGACTGCAATAGGATTGTCCGTGGGGTCGGTGTCGTCGCAGTAGCCGCCGCGAAGGTGCCCCGAGCCATTAAGCCAAT
>CAZCUX010000039.1:0-44976 GCA_964502005.1 uncultured Enterobacterales bacterium | reverse complement strand
TCGCGGTCAGCGTCGGCCGATCCGGGCACGCCGTGCCGTGGGCGCGGTGGGTGGCCGGCCAGCGGTTGTGCGCCTACCCCGACTCCTACGACATCGTCCGCTACGACTCCGAGCGGACCGCACGGTCCGCCTGGCGGGGGTCGTTCGCCATCGCGTCCGTGACCCTCCCCGACGACTGGAGCCGGCCAGCCGCCGGGTGACCCGATGCGACACCTACTCCCGATGCTGATCGCGTTCTTCGCCTTCCAGGCCGCCGCCGCCGAGTGCCACAACTGCCTCGGCGCCCGGATCGTCGGCACGGCGCCGGTGCGGCACCCGTGCCCGGTGTGCGACGGCAGCGGCGTGGTGCCGGACCCGGAGCCGCCGGTGTTCGCGGCCTCCGAGCCGAGCGACGTCGAGCCTCGCGCGGTGCCACGGGCCGGCGGTCAGCCGCGCGAGGTCGTGGCCCGGGTGACCGCGACCGGCGACCGCGTGCGGCACCACGGATCGGGGGTGCTGGTTCAGGTGACGCCGGTGGCCGGCATCCTGCTGACGAACTGGCACGTGGTGCGGGACGCGGCCCATGGCGTCGCCGTCCGCTGGCCCGACGGCACGACCGTCCAGGGCCGGGTGATGGCGCACGACAGCGAATGGGATCTCGCGGCCGTGGCCGTGGCCCGGCCGACCATCCAGCCGGTTCAGATCGCGGTCTCGGCGCCGCGGATCGGCGACCACCTGACCATGGCCGGCTACGGGCCGAGCGGCACCTACCTCGAGCAGCACGGGGCCGTGACCGGCTACCTGTCGCCGGTCCGCAGTCCGCGGCGGGAGTTCGTCGAGATGAAGGCGGCCGCCCGCGACGGCGACTCCGGCGGCCCGATGTTCAACGACGGTGGCGAGCTCGCCGGCGTTCTGTTCGGATCGGTCGGCGGCCGCACTGTCGGAAGCTGTTCGACGCGGCTGCGGTCGTTCCTGGCCGCGGCGATCGAGGCCGACCGCGGGAAGGTCGCCGCGTGCGTGGGCGGTGCGTGCAAGGTCGGCCGGCAGTGCGGCGGTGCTGCCCATCACGAGGTCCGCGGGGAGGTCGCCGCCCAGTGAACGCCATCGACACCGACCGGGCGTGCGACGCGGTGTGGGATGCCCTGGCGGCCACCCCGGCCCGTCGTGCGCTCCTGGGGCGACGGATGGCCGACTCGATCGTGCGGGCGGCCCTCGAGGAAATGCCGCCGGTCGCATCGGGCAACGCGGCCGGCGACTGCGACCGGGTCGAGCGGCGCGTGCGCCGCCGGATGGGCGACCGGCACGGGGTCGCGTTCACGACGATCCTGCTCTCCTGGGCGATCTCGGCGATCGTCCAGGCACTCGTGGCGTATTGGTGGCGGCAGCAGCGGGAGGGGCAATCGTGACGCAGGAGACGAAAGACCGTGCCGAGCTGGGCATCAAGCTCCTGCGGGAGTTCGGGTTCCCGTGCCTCGTGTTGTGCGTGCTCGGCTGGTGGGGCCAGCTCGCCGCCGTGGCCCTCCACGAAACCGTCCTGGTGCCGGTAGTGGACAGCCACACGACGTTCCTGAAGGCCACGAGCGACACGCTCTCGACGCTGTCCAGAGCCCAGGAGCGGCAGGCGGACACGCTCGAGGAGCTCGCCCAGGGGCAGAACCTCATTCAGCAGGCCATCAACGCCCGGCAGGGAGCGGCGCCGCCGCCGAGGTGACCCCCGTGGCCGACACCGACACGCTCGAGCAGCTCTCGGCGCACGTCCGCTACCGCCTCGGCACGCGGGTCCAACACACCCAGGCGTGGCGCGTGGACGAGCTCACGGCCCTGGTGGTCCGGCACTGGCCGCACCGACACCTGGAGACGCTCCTGCCGCACGGCCGCGCCCACGCCGGCATCGACCACGCGATGGTCGTCAACGCCGCCCAGGTCCGCGAGCGGTGGGAAGCGCTCCACGGGATCGGTCCGCTCTGGCGTCTGCTACTCGCCGACACGGTCACGGGGGTTCAGACCTGTGTCCTCGACCTGTGGTTCTCCTCGGACCGCTGGCGGGCGAGCCTGCGGGCCATGCAGCGGAGGGTGCCCGGGTGATCGAGGCGGCCGCGGTCGTGGCCGGGTTCGCGGCCTACGGCGCCGTGCTGGCGGTCGTGCTCCAGCGGCTCGCGGGTGATCCGCTGCGGCCGGAGTTCATCGTCTGGTCAACGGCCGCCTGCGGGGGCATGGCTGCCGGGGCGTGGGCGATCCGGTGGATCGTGGGCGGGTGACGACAAACGACAAACTGAGTTTGTCGGCGAGTTTGTCGGCTACCGCACCACCCCGAGCGCCGCATCCGCCAGGTCGAGCGCCGACCGCCCGAGCCGACGCAGTGGTGCCGGCTCCGGCGCCGCGGCCGGCGGGACGCTCCAGGCGACCGGCATCGCGCGCCGGTGGGCCAGGTCGATCGCGGCGATCTGGTAGCGGACCTCCACGAGCAGGCCGGCGGCGACCGACATCGTGAGCAGGACGCACGCGGTGCGGACGATGTCGCGGATCATGCCGGCACCCCTGCCAGCAACTGCGCCGGGAGGAACGCCACATCGGCATCCCGAGGGCTCACGATCCACTCGTATCGGCCGCCATCCGGGTGGATCGAAGGCGGCAGCACGCTCTGCGCCGCCCGGCCGCCGATCCGGATCTCCAGGTCGTCGGCATGGACGACAGCGGTGGCCGGCATCCACGGCTCCCAGCGGAACAGCCGGTGCTCCCCGCGCGCCGATCGCCACGTGGGGGTCTGGATGTCGAGGACGCCGAAGGCCGCGAGCTGCTCACGGCCGGCCGGCGTGTCGAATTCGACGTCGACCAGACCGCTCTCGGGGCCGAGGAGTAGACCGACGTTGGAGCGGGAGGCCAGCCACGCGGCGACCTCGTCGAGGCTGCCGGTCGAGCGGTGCTGCCAGCCGGAGCCGAGCGGCCGCTTTTCGCGGCGGGCGACGCGGACGAATCGGCCGCCGGCGGCGGCGAGGGGGTGGAGGTCGAGCATGGGCGAATCCTCTCGCGTCAGGGGGTGTCGATCCGTTCGATGAGGTAGCACCACCGCGGCGGCAGTGCGGGGGCGATCTCGACCACGCCGAGCACTCCGACCGACCAGCGGTCGTCGGCATCGACATGCACCCGCGGCTCGACGGGCAGTGCCACCGCCACGGCGGACACCACCGCACCGTCCGGACGCAGTGCGCTGATCCGATAGTCGATGACCTGCGGCAGGGACACGGCCGGCATGTCCGGCAATCCGTCCGCCACCCGCGGCCCCGCGGCCCTGTGCCGCGGGGCGGGGTGGTCAGCCGTCTACGCCGCCGTCGATGTTGCGGCCGGTGTGGTCGAGCACGAATACGTCATTCTCGCCGTGCTGGCTCTCGGCGTAGTCGCGTGCCGCGTCGTCGTCAGCGGCGTGGAACGTCTCGACCACGTCCCAGTCGCCGCTTTCGCGGACGAACGCGATGCGGTACTCAGGCTGGTCGGTGCCGGCGGCAGCGGCGGCGATGGCGGCAGCGGCGGCGATGACGTCGGCCACCGCCTGCAGTGCAATCGGACAGCCGTCGATCGCCCGATCGCAGGTGCCGACCATCCTCGCGTCGCCGGCGGTGCCGGCCTCGGTCCGCAGGGTCTCGATCTGGCGGCGGGTCAGTGTCGTGGTCGTCTTCATCGTGTCGTCCCTTTCGCTCGTGTGTCGTCAGGTCACATCCGCCTGACACCCAGATAGTATCCGATCGGATACCGATTGCAAGCGCGATGAGGAATTTTTTTCAGACCCCTGAAAAACCCCGAGAAACGGGCTATTCCTGCGACTCGGCCGCCGGGCGGTACGCCTCGGCCACTGCCCGCCGGACGAAATTTTGCCCGTCGATCGTGACGGCGGGCACGTCCTCGCGGGCGATCAGGCGATTGAGGTATGCGCGAGTGATGCCCATGATCGGGGCGGCCGTCCCCACGCGCAGGTATTCGCGTGGGTCAATGCTCTTCGGCTGTTTGCGCGTCTTCGCCATAGGCAACGATCGTAGCCGAGCGGATACGCAGGTCAACCCGAACCGAGCCGCGGCAGCAGATCGCACGGCCGCGCCCCGCGCTGGGCATACCGCGGATCGAGGTACCACCGCCGCGTCGTCGCCGCCTGGGCGTGGCCGGCCATGGCCACCGGGTCGCCCCCGGCCCGTGCGACGTGGCTGACGGCTGACCGCCGCACCTGCTGGAAGCCCAGCCGCCTCCCCGTGAGCCCGGCCCGCAGCAGGATCGCCCGCAGCCGGTCCCACAGGTAGGTCCGCGAGCGGTCCCACGCGAAGAGCGGGTCGTCCGGCCCGGCGTCGCGGAGGGCGATCATCGCGTCGAGCCGATCGGCCACGTCGGGGGACACCTGCGCCACGCGCCCGCGGCGGCCGCCCTTCCGGGTGACCGCGTCGAACTCGAGGTGCGGTCGTCGCCACCCGCGCGCGGGCGTCGCCATGATCGCACCGATCCGCTCGCCGCTCTGAAACGCCACGTCGATCAAGGCCGTCCACCACTCGCCGGCCGGCACGACGCCGACATGCCCGTGGACGGCCCCAGCGGCCGCGTAGAGGCGACGCAGCTCGTCCTCGCTCCACGCGGTGGGGATGCGGTCCGGCAGGACGCACGGCTCGCACAGGGGCATCACCGGGATCAGCCGGCGGTCGGCCGCGAGCCGGGCCATGGCCATGAGGGCCGACCGCTCGCGCTCGGCGGTGTAGGGGCTGCGGGTCTGCTGGCGGTGCTCGAGGAACCGGGCCAGCGTCAGTTCGTCCGCCAGGTCGTCGAGCGTGGGTGTCCGCTCGAGGAATCGGGCGAGCGACCGGATCGTGCAGTGGTAGAGGCGGGTGGTGTTCGCGCTGCGGCCGCGGAGCCGGAGTGGACGGTAGGTCTGGTCGAAGTAGTGTCGGAGATCCATGGCGTGAGTCCCTCTCTGTCAGGGATAGGTCACGCATCCAGGCGGTGCGGGCCGGCCGCGTGCTGCGGCCGGTTGTGCGGGTAATCCGGGCACGATCCCGAATCCTGTCCCCGCCATTCAGGTGGTCGGCCTGGCCCTGCCGGGCCGGCCGCCTGTCCAACCATCGGTCGCGGTGGCCCGTGAGGCAAGTGCGGGCGAGGATGACGGCATGGGGCGTGCAAGGCAAAAGCAACCAGCCGAGAAGAGCGTGGGCGGGCGACCACGACATCGGCACCTGTGTGCCGAAGGCATCGCCATCGAGGCCGCGGCGACCGAGCGCGGCATGAGTCGGCAGCAGATCGCCGACGCGGCCGGAATCACCTACGTGTCTGTCCTGCGGATCCTCGTGGGTGACGCGCAGCCGAGCCTCGGCACGGCCAAGAAAATCGCCCGGGCCGTCGGCCTGAACGTCGGCGACATCTGGAAATAGGCCGCGTTTCCGGTATTTCCACGAAATGTAGAAACCCCTGTTGACGGGTTTCTACATGGCGTGTACTTTCCCTCCCCGTGACGCCATGACGGCGTCAGGCATCCGAGGGACCGGCCATGGCCCGCAAGCCCGCCACGCGACGCAAGGCCGCCCTCCGCACCAAGGGAGGAGCCCATGCGAAACCGCATCACGCGGCATCTGCCGCTGGCCGCCGACGACGGCCCGCATCAGGAGCAGATCGACGAGGCGATCGCCGAGGTCAACGCGCACCGGACGCCGCACCAGCGGCGACTGCGGCGAGCGATGGCCCGGCTCCTGCTCCTGAGACTCGCCAGGACAGCCTCCGCGAGATCGAGCGGGAGGCCGCTGCCCTCGTGAAGGTCGCCGGCCTGGCCCTCGACTGCGGCAGCCGCGGAGCCCTGATCGGCACCGTGGTGGACTCGCTCGACACACGGCTGCCGGTGCTGGCCATGCACCGCGATTCGTTGGCCCGATTCATCGGCTGGCCGACCACTGCACAACAGGAGACCGCGGGCTCGGACGCCAGCGGGAAGGAGGCGCGGACACGGACCCGCGGCATCACACGGAGGGCAACGCCCGCGGGTCAGGGCTGACCAGCGGGCGCCGAACACGGTGCTTGTTCTCGGAAGAGGAATTGAACAACGGGTGCTCATCACGGTGCCGGCATCGCCGGCAGAGACCGTGATCGAGGTGGTGGTGGATCGGATCCACCGCCAGAGGGTGCGGCTGGGATTTCTTGCACCGCGTGAGGTGCAGATCGTCCGGCCGGAGGCCAGGTGCAAGGAGCGAAGACATGGGCAGGTGGGGAGCGAAGTTGCAGAACAAGGCGAAGTCGGCGGGCAACAGCACAGCCCTCCGCCGTGATGCCGCGACCGCTCGCCGGGAGGCCCTGCTCGCGGCGGTGCTGCGAGCCGCTCGCCGTCACGTGGTGGACATGCGGCCGCACGGCTGCCCTGGACTCTACCGAGCCACCGCCGGCTACCTCGCGGCCCTGCGGAGCGTGGTGGGTCTCGCGCCGTGGAAGTCGGCCAAGCGGGTGCCGGCCAACCGGGAGGACTTGCTCCTGGCGGTGCGGCACGCGGCGGCCCGGCACGTGGACACGGTGACGCGCGTGGCGACCGGCATCTACGCCGCGGATGCGGCGAATCTCTCGCGGCTGCGCGAGGCAATCGACAAGGCGTGGGACGCAACCCACGTGGGGATCGAGACGGACCTCAACCAGGAGATCAGCAATGGCTGACACGACGATGACGACGGCACCGAGGAAGTCGGTGCTGGTGGCGATCGCGAGCCGGTATTCGATGGAGCCCGCGGCCTTCGAGGCAACGGTGCGGGCGACCTGCGGGTGTGCCAATGCGACCCGCGAGGAGATGGCCGCATTCCTCCTGGTGGCGAACGAGTACGGCCTGAATCCGCTCACGCGGGAGATCTATGCGTTCCCCAAGAAGGGCGGCGGCATTCAGCCGATCGTGAGCATCGACGGGTGGCTGAGCCTCGCCAACCGTCAGCCGCAGATGGACGGGTACGAGGTCACGTTCACGCACGACGAGCAGGGCCGGCTGGTGTCGGCCACGTGCACGCTGTGGCGAAAGGACCGATCGCACCCGACGGTCGTCACCGAGTTCCTCGATGAGTGCCTGCGGCAGACCGAGCCGTGGAAGATGCAGCACAGGATGATGCGGCACAAGGCGACGAAGGAGGCGATCCGCAGTGCGTTCGGCTTTGCTGGAATCGTCGACCAGGACGAGGCCGAGAACATCATCGACGTCGTGCCGCAAGCCGCGCCGCGGATCCGCGAGGCCCCCGCCCTGCCGGCGATGGCCGCAGCCGAGTTCGACAAGCAGGCCGGCACGTGGGCCGCACTGGTGTCGTCCGGCAAGCGCACGCCCGACGACATCGTGGCCATGGCCCGCACCCGCTGGACGCTGTCGGCGGACCAGGAGGATGCGATCCTCGCCATGGGCCTGCCGGTGACGGTGGCGGCGGACGGCGAGGTGATCGACGCCGCCGACCGCGGCGATGCGTGGGAGCCCGAGACCACCAGCACGGAGGGCAGCCGATGAAAATGGCCAATCTCCAGCAGGGCTCGCCCGAGTGGCACGCGCACCGGGCGAAGCACTTCAATGCGAGCGACGCGCCGGCGATGCTCGGGTGCTCGCCGTACCAGAGTAGGCGCGACCTGCTACGGAAGTGCGCCACCGGCATCGAGCCGGAGGTGGACGCCGCGACGGCGGCCCGGTTCGCCAACGGCCACCGGCTCGAGGCGATCGCCCGGCCGCTGGCCGAGGAGATCGTCGGCGAGCCGCTCTACGCGGTGACCGGCGTGTCCGGCCGGCTGTCGGCGTCGTTCGACGGGCTGACGCTCGGCCAGGAAAAGGGCTGGGAACACAAGGCGCTCAACGACGCGCTGCGGTTCGTTTTCGAGCGCGACGAGGAGCTGCCGCTGCACTACCGCGTGCAGATGGAGCACCAGATGATCGTGAGCGGCGCCGCCGAGGTGCTGTTCCAGTGCACGAAGGCCGACGGCGGCGGCACGATCACCGAGGAGTACCATCGGTGGTACCAGTCCGACCCGGCCCTGCGGCAGCAGATCCTCGACGGATGGGACCAGTTCGGCCGCGACCTCGAGGCCTACCAGCCGAAGGACGCACCGCCGCCGGCACCGGTGGGCGTGTCGCCGGAGACGCTGCCGGCCCTGCGGATCGAGGTCCAGGGGACGGTGATCTTCTCGAACCTCGTGGCCTTCCGCGAGACGGCGATCACGGCGATCAGGGGCGTGAACCGGAGCCTGACCACCGACCAGGACTTCGCCGATGCCGAGCTGAGCGTCAAGTGGTGCCGGGAGGTCGAGACGCGGATCGAGGCGGCGAAGGCCCACGCGCTCAGCCAGACGGCGAGCATCGACGAGCTGTTCCGCACGCTCGACGCGATCGCCGACGAGAGCCGGCGGGTGCGACTGGACCTCGAGCGGGAGGTGAAGGCCCGCAAGGAGGAGGCACGGGCGAAGATCGTGGCCAAGGGCCAGCAGGCGATCCGCGAGCACGTGGGCCAGGTCAACCGGGACCTCGCGCCGCACTCGCTGCCCGCGACGGCGATGCCCGACCTGGCCAGCGCGATCAAGGGCAAGCGGAGCCTCCGGCAGATGGAGGACGCGGTCGATTCGATCGTGGCCGCGACGAAGATCAGCCAGGACGCCATCGCCCGCGTGATCCGGGCCAACGTCGCGACGTACGGGCGGCTCGCGGCCGGGCACGAGGTCCTGTTCCCCGACCTCCAGGCCCACATCGGCAAGCCGGCGGACGACTTCGCCGAGCTGGTCCAGGGGCGGATCGCCCGACACCAGGCTGCCGAAGAGGCCCGCCGGCTGCGCGAGGACGTGGCACGTGCCGCACGCGAGCAGGCGGACCTCGCGGCCGCGGAGGCGGAGGCGGCCGCGCGGGTGGAGCGGGACCGCCGCGAGGCCGAGGAGCGAGTGCAGGCCGTGGCGAAGCTCGACGCAGCGGACCAGCCGGCCGAGGAGCCGGCGACGCTCAACCTGGGCGAGGTGTGCGACCGGCTCGGGTTCACGGTGTCGGCCGGGTTCGTCAAGGACACGCTCGGCATCACGCCGGCCGCGACGGTGCGGCGGAGCGTGATGTTCACCGAGCGGCAGTTCGGGGAGATCTGCGGTCGTCTGTCGATCCACGCTCGCGAGTGTGCGAACCACTGGCGGATCGTCAAGGTAATCGACGACGCCACGACCGCCCGCGAGCTCGGGCAGATCGGCGATCAGATCGCCGGCGCCGCGACCGTCCGCGAGCTTGGGCAGATCGGCGACCGGATCGACAGGGACGAATCCGACGGCTACCTGACCGAGGCCCATGCCGACGCACTGCGGGCCGCGATCGACAGTCGGCACCAGGGGATCGAACCACGGAAGGAGGTGACCAATGCGCCGTGATGCCGTCAACGTCGATCGCATCAGGCAACTACTGGCGGGTGGATGCACGCAGAAGCAGGTGTCGATCCGCCTAGGCGTTTCCAAGGGCGTCGTCAGCGCAGTTGCTAACGGCAAGTACAAGGAGGCTGCGAAGTGAAGACTGTGTATTTAGCCGGGCCGATCAACGGATGTAGCGACTCCGAGGTGCATGAGTGGCGAAACAACGCCGCCGTGCTGTTGGAAGGCCTGAACATCAAAAACCCGTCAGACCGCGACTACCGCGGCCGCGAGATGGAACCTGGGATCGCCGCTGAGATCGTCAACGGCGACTTGGCCGACATCGACTCCTGTGACTACATGATCGCAATGTGCCCGAAACCAAGCGTGGGAACGTCGATGGAGGTGTTTCATTTCTTCACGTCGCATCGTGGGAAAGTGGTGGTTGTTGTCCCCGACGGCGCCGTCAGTCCGTGGCTGATGCACCACTGCCATGTGTGGTGTCGAACGCTGAGAGCGGCGTGCGAAATCGTTCGTGAATGGAGCAAGGAGGTGGCCACATGACCAGCCCCGACTTCCGCCGCGAGGCGGCCGAACGTAGCGAGCGAATGCAGCAGGCGTGTCGCGTCTGCCGGCGATGGGAGGACGGCGAGATCAGCACCGGCCTAGCCATGACGCAGCTCCGCGACGCACTGGAGGGTGAGCCGTGGATCGTGCGGGTCGGCTCGCCACACGAGCCGGACCTACGCACCGCCCGCACGCCGCAGCAGCGGGCACACCGGGACTTCCAGCGGAGGAATGGTGATGACTCGCTGCCGTACTGACGACGAGCTGATGCCGCTCCAGGTGGAGCACGTCGGAGGACCGGCGTGCGGCACGCCGTACCCGGCGACGCTGTGCGACTACCAAGGGGTGGTGATCGTGTACCCGGCCGAGCGGGATGTGGTGTGCGGCAGAGAAATGCACCGGTACGTGCTGGCCATTCGTGATGGCCGGATGATCTACGAGCACCGCGGCCGCGTGGCCGTGAAGGGAGGGCGACCGTGAGCGAGGGAGCGAGCGATGGAGCGGCACGCTACGTGTGGCGGCCGTACCGAGGGCACGACGTGTCTCGTCAGGCCGGCGGATGGAACCTGCACGTCACGCCGATCACGGGGCGCGTCGTCACGGTCGGCGATCGACAGCTCGTGCAGGTTGGCCGCGACCGATTCGAGCTGCTCGACGAACGGTGGCACCAATCGCCCGGAGCGGCCACGGCGAGCGTCGCGGACGAGGTCGAGGAAATCGGGCGAGACCTGATACGGCAGGCGGAGTGGCTGCGGGCCGGGCGTGGGTGATCGGTGGTGGCACGGAGGGACGAACGATGCTGGACACGATCAGGCTGTGGATTGGGGCGACGAGGCGAGAGCGGGAGCTGCGGGCGCTGGCGGACGACCTGCATCACGAGTGCGACCGCTGGGCCGAGCGGGTCGAGGCCGACCGCTGGGCGCACAAGGCGGCGATGGCCGCACTGCGCAAGCAGCTCGAGGCGGTGATCGTGGAGCGCGACGCGGCACGGGCAGAGCGTGACTCCATCCACGGCACGCGAGATGCGTTACGCGACGAGTGCAGGCGGTCAGCCAGGTACTGCATCCAGGAACTGGCCAGCCGGCACGACGCGATCATGCGGCAGATCGAGGTGCAGATGGACAACTGGAGCTGCATCGCCAGCGAAATGCTGACTCACGTGTTCCGCGTCGAGAAGGCAAGCGACATCGAGCCGAGGGATAAGTCACAGGACGACCGCCCCGCGACGGACATCGCGCCGGAGGCGGCTGGCGAGACTCCAGGCTGACAGGCGTGGTCGGCGATCAATCTTCACGGCGGATGCACGAAAGGACTGAGAGGTGGCATGGCCCAGGTTGGTGTGGGGCGAGACGGCACGGGAGCGGGAGTTGGCGAGGCGAGAGCGTGAGCTTCGCGTGCTCGCCGATTCGCAGGCTCAATGCGTGGCGGAGTTCGACTCGCATCGCAAGTCCCACGAGTACACCGTGAATTGGCTCGAGTGCTCGCGGAAGGCGGCAATCGCCGAGCGCGACGAGGCGAAGCGACTACTCGCCGACGCGGAGGACGATCGCGACGAGGCCCGGCGAATGCTTGAGGTCATGGAGGCCGATCGGGGCGGGTTGAGGCAACTACTGAAAGCCGCGGAGGCCGAGCGGGACGAGGCCCAGCGAGACGCCCGCGAACAGCGACTGACGCTCGGGATCGTCGCTCACAACCTGCGGCGGATCGCGGACGACAACGAGCCCAGGGACGAATCACAGGGCGACGCCACTCTGCCGACCGAGGAGCCGAACCCGTGAGCGCCAACGGCACCACACGCACGACGATCGCGGCGGTGGCGGTGATCGACGCCGCTCTGGCCCGGCCCGGCCGGCGTCTCGCTCGGCGGACTGTGCGAGATGTTGCGCTGCCACCCGAAGACGGTGAGGAGGCACATGGCGTGGCTGCGGCGGACGTTCGGCGTGTCGATCAAGGACTGCGGCGGCCGTGGCCTGGAGCGGAAGTATGTCTACCCGGTCGGGCAGGACCGGGTGTTTACGAGGTGGGCGGCGAGGAGGTTCACGTGAGCACCGACACCGACACCCACAAGCGCTGCTCGTCCTGCGGCGAGATCAAGCCGCGGTCGAAGTACTACGTGTTCCACGTCATGCCCGACGGCCTCATGTCGCAGTGCAAGGCGTGCCACAACGGATGTACGGAACTGAAGCAACGGACGCAGGAGTTCTATTCCGTTCCGCAGTGGGGCGACCCGAGCGAAGAGCGCATCGCCTTCCTGTGCCGCGAGATCCAGAAGAAGTGGACGCCCAGCAAGCGTCGCCGGGCGATTGAACGGGCGCGCCGAGCGACAGGAGGTGTTACATGAGCGACTACTACCCCGACTGTCCCGGCCCGCTGTTCGCATTGGTCCGGCGCACGGACCCGCCCACGTCGCACGCGGCGGCGGCCCGCACGCGGTCGTTCGCCGGCGACCACCGGCGGCGAATCCTCGAGGCGCTCGAGCGCGGACCGGCTGGCCAGAGCGGGATCGCCGAGCGGACGGGGCTGACGATCCAGCAGGTGTCGCGGCGGCTCGGCGAGCTGCGGGACGACGGGGCGATCGAGCGGTGTGGCGAGACGCGGAGTGCGAGCGGGGGTCGGGAGGCGGAGTATCGGATCAGGCCGTGACGGCACCCGTTGGGTGCGGCGGCGGACAGTGGTTCGATGGAGCGAGGGATAGGAGTGAAGTCATGACGACGGCGCATGCGGCATCCAGGAACGGAGTTGACCGAGTGAACGCGCAGCGAGTGGAGAAAGTTTTCGTCACGCCCGAGCTGGCCGCCGAGTGGCTCGTCAGGAACACGGGCAACAGGCGGCTGATCAAGGGCCACGTGGATGGGCTGGAGCACGTACTGAAGCGCGGCGAGTGGTCGCTGAATGGCGAAACGATCAAGTTCGCCAAGGACGGCAGGCTCCTCGACGGGCAGCATCGCCTCCATGCGTGCATCAACTCCGGCGTCGGGTTCTGGACCTGGGTGGCGCACGGCCTGGAGGCGAGCGCGTTCGACACGATCGACACCAACATGCGCACGCGAAGGACGAGCGACATCCTCGGCTTTCACGGCAAGGAGAACACCGCAAACCTGGCGGCGTGCGTCAAGCTGCTCTGGAAGTTCCGCTCGTCCGGCCAGTTCTACGAGGGCGGCGGAGGATTCAACGGATTCAGCCCGAAGGAGTGCCTGGAGATTCTGTCACGCAGGCCGGCCATCGAGGGGTCTGTGAGCAGGTGCGTCCACGTCCGCGTGTTCTCTTCTCCGTCGCTGCTGGCAGCTCTGCACTACCTGTTCGCGTGCGCCAACTCGGACCTGGCAGACGAGTTCGCTTCCGTCATCGCAGACGGCAGTTCGGACCTGGACCGACCGTTCCACATCCTTCGGGAAGCAGTCATCAACAGGCGGCTGAGCGTCCACCGCATGGGCCTGAGGCAACTGGCGTTCATGGCGATCCGGTCGTGGAACTCCGAGGTGTCGG
Organism: uncultured Enterobacterales bacterium; assembly: GCA_964502005.1. Taxonomy (GTDB): domain Bacteria; phylum Myxococcota_A; class UBA796; order UBA796; family UBA2385; genus CAJWOS01. Next base: position 31,608 of record CAZCUX010000039.1, on the reverse strand, counting down.
CCAACTGGATCAAGAAGGTGTACTACAAGCCGAACGAGGACTTCCCGAAGATCGCCGGGCTGAATTACGAGCGGCTCGGCGACTACGTCTGAGCGACCCACCGCCCACCGGCAGGCAGCCACGTTCGAGCCGTGGCGGGCGGCCTCAAGGACGACGAGCACGGAGACACACCATGGCCGGTGAATGGATCGCCTACGACCTGGCCCTGCCCGGCAAGCCCGAGGTTCAGGAGCTCATCGACCTCACCGGCAAGCCGGTCGAGACCGTGGTGTTTCGCCTGCTCCAGCTCTGGGGCTGGGCGGCGGTCAACTGCGACGCGGGCGAGGCCCGCATGACGCTGCCAAGGCTCGCCCGGGTGTGCGGCGGAGACGAGGACTTCTGGCGGCACGTGGCCGCCGTGGGATGGCTGGAGATCAACGAGACGGCCGCTACCGTTTCGATCCCCGGATGGGATCGGCGGTTCAGCCAGGCGGCCAAGTCGAGGCTCCAGGAAGCGGGCCGGAAACGGGCCTACGAGGAGCGGAATCCCGGGCGAAAACAGGCGTCGCCGGATTCCGACGGTGGAGCGTCGGACCGTCCGACGGTAGAGCGTCGGAACGTCCGACGGCCTGGAGTCGCAGATAGAGGAGATAGAGGAGATAGAGGAGAACTTCCTCCTCCTCCTCCGCCTCCGGCTGACGCGGGGGACTGGGGCAGACTGCGGGCAGCATGGAACGCCGGCCCCGGCCGGCCGTGGAAGCCCGCGGAGCCGCCGGATGGCCTCGCGGAGCGGCTTGCCGAGCCCGGCTGGCTCACGGAAGCCCTGGAGGCGATCCCGCGGCTGGCGGCGTGCCGGTTCTTCCGCACCGCGCCGACGCTGCTCCAGTTCGTGCGGCCCGGGTTCGCCCGCCGGGTGCTCGGGGGCCAGTACGACGAGGCGAAGCCGGAGCGAGCCGGACGCGACGAGCGACCGCCGCCGATCCCGATCGCCCAACGGCGATGCTGGCGCGGCGACGCCGAGCGCAGCATGAACGACGCCGAGTACGCGGCCTGGAGGCGCGACCAGGCCGCCGGCGGGTCGTCGTCGGCCGTGGCGGACGGTCTGCGGGTCCGGAGTGCCGGCGGCGACGTCGAGGCGGCGCGGTCCGAGGTGCTCGAGCAGCTCCGGAGGGCCGAGGCATGAGGCGCATCGCCGACATGCCGCGCGACGAGCTGGGCCGGGCACCGCTCACGGCGAAGCAGCGGCGCGTGCTCGACGTGATCCGCTTTCTCACCGTGACCTGGGGCTACCCCCCAACGGTGCGCGAGGTGCAAGCCGCGACGGGCGAGCGCAGCATCAACGGCACGAAGCAGAAGATGACGGCCCTGCGACGGAAGGGCTGGATTACGTGGGCGGAAGGGTATTCGCGCACGGTGCAGGTGATCGGAGAATGAACGACGACATGGAGGTGACGTGATGGCTGTTTTCGGGACGAATCCGATCCTCGGGCGGATCGTGGACGCGCTCGGGCTGGGCCTGTGCCGCGGGTTCACGCTCAAGGCGAGCGTTGACGACGTGGCGAGGATTCAAGCCGAGCAGTACGCGACCGGCGAGCAACTCGACGGCGTGGCGGCTGCGCTGGAGACGAAGGATTACGTGCTCTTGCCGCGCGAGGAGTACGACCGGCTGGTGGCGGCGGTACCTGTGGGCGACGACACGAAGGAGGTGACGTGATGGGTGATCTTATTCCGACGCTCGTGCCGTTCGATCTCGACATGCTGGCGGCACTCGACGCCGCGACAGAAGCGGCGAGCGCGAGCGTGCCGCCCGCACCGGTGAGTCGGCCACCGGAGACGAGGCAGACGCAGAGAGGGGGCGCGTGATGCCTGACGTTACCTCGATAATCTCCGCGTGGGTCGCCATCGCGGCCACGGCGTGGGCGATCGGGATGCTGCTCAAAGCGATGTACGAGTCGGATGATATCGAGCGGCAGTGGATCGAAAGGGAAACGAGCGACGTGCCGCCGTCGCCTGCGACACGGCCAGGGGAGACGGAGCGACCATGACTACCATCATCGGCATCGACCCAGGCGTGGCCGGCGCGATCGCGTGCGTGATCGAGGACACGATCGTCGTGCAGGACATGCCCACGATCGAGGTGCGTGGGAAGCGGTTGGTGGACGTGCACGGCCTGGCCCGCTACCTCGACGGATTCGGCGTGACCAGCCACGCGGTCCTCGAGCACGTGCAAGGCGTGCAGCAGTCAGGCGCTACCAGTGCGTTCGGGTTCGGCAGGTCGTTCGGGGTGTGCGAGGGCGTCCTGGCCGGGCTCGGCGTGCCCATGACGCTGGTGAGGCCGCAGGCGTGGACGCGAGACCTCGCGGTCAGCAGGGACAAAGGCGAGCACAGGAGGGCGGCCATGCGGTTGTGGCCGGCGCACGCGGAGCTGTTCAGCCGCGTGAAGGACGACGGCAGGGCCGATGCGGCGCTGCTGTGCCACTGGTGGGGGCGTGCGAGGGCGGCGTGATGCAAAGTGACGCAAAATGCAACAGTGTTGCAAAATGCTACAGCCAAAATGGCGGGTCCTCCCTGCCCTTCCCCACGCTTGCCCCCGGCTCCGAACGCCCCCACGCCGTTGACTCTTCCCTCTGATGGCCAAGAAGACCTCCAGGCCGAGGCGAGCACCCCCTGCCGCTGACGGCAAGGCCCAGGCCGAGAAGGCCCGCCTGGCCGCTCTGGAGCGATCCAGGGAGCGCACCAGAAAGGGCTCCGACATCGGCGACGTGCCGCAGGTCGGGAATCCGTCCCGGCGGGAGTCGTGCCGGCTCGACCTCGAGCGATTCCTCGTGGAGTACTTCCCGCTCTCCACCGGCCTGTCACCGCTCTCCGAAGACCACCGGCGCGTCATCGCCCGAATCCAGGACTGCCTGATCCGCGGCGGCAAGTTCGTCAACGCCGTGTACCGCGGGTTCGCCAAATCGACGATCTCGGAGAACGCGCTGCTGTGGGCGACGCTCTACGGCCACCGGAGGTTCGTCGCGATCTTCGCGGCCGAGTCGGACTTGGCGCAGAAGGCGCTCAACTCGATCAAGACAGAGCTGTCTGACAACGACCTGCTCTACGAGGACTTCCCCGAGATCTGCCACGCGGTGCGGGACCTCGAAGGCAAACCGCAGCGGTGCAACTCCCAGACGCACGCCGGCGAGCGAACACACATCCAGTGGAAGCAGGACACCATCGTCTACCCGACGCTCGCGGGCAGCGTTGGCGGCGGTGCGATCATCGTCTCGCGCGGGCTCACGGCGTCGATCCTCGGCCTCCGCCACAAGAGCGCCGACGGCCGGCAGCTCCGCCCCGACTTCACGATCGTGGACGACCCGCAAACCCGCGAGAGCGCGAAGAGTGCCCCGCAGTGCAAGTACCGCCTGGAGATCCTGAAAAAATCGGTGCTGAAGCTCGCCGGCCACAAGAGGACGATGGCGTGCGTGGTGAATGCCACGGTGATCCGGCCCGACGACATGGTTGACCAGCTCCTCGATCCGACACGGAGCCCCGGGTGGCAGACCGAGCGGATCCCCATGATCCGGCAGTGGGCCGATCGCCACGAGGACCTGTGGCTGGAGCGATACGCGAGCATCCGCCGCACGTTCACCGACGCCGTTGGCGACCAGGCCCGAGCCCACGCGGAGGCGAGCGCGTTCTACCTCGCCAACCGCGAGGAGATGGACCGCGGGTGCGTGGTGTCGTGGCAGTCGTGCTACGACGAGGAGCAGGAATACTCCGCGATCCAGCATGCATACAACGCGTTCATCGACGACGAGGATGCATTCGCGTCGGAGTTCCAGCAGGACCCGATCCGCGACGCCGCGGCGGAGACCGGCATCCAGTCCGCCGACGTCCGTGCCCGTGCGATCGACGTCCCCCGCTGGATCGTCCCCCGCGGCCTCGACACCCTCACGGCCAGCGTCGATGTCCAGGGCACCCTGCTCTACTGGGCCGTGGTCGCGTGGGGCCACCAGCTCCGCGGGCACGTCGTCGCCTACGGATCGTGGCCGGACCAGGGCCGCGCGTACTACACCCTCCGCGACGCGAAGCGGACGCTCCAGAAGCACCACGGCATCGAGAACACCGAGGCCGCCATCCACGCCGGCCTCGAGGCCCTAGCCGCCGAGCTGCTCGAGCGGGAGTTCGCCCGCGAATCGGACGACGCTGTGCTCCGGGTGTCGCAGCTATTCGTCGATGCGAACTGGGGCCAGACCGTGGGCGTGGTGCGAGACTTCGCCCGACGGTCCAGGTGGGGACCGCGCGTGCTGCCGACCCACGGCCGATTCGTCGGCGCGAGCGGCCAGACGATCAGCGACAAGGCCCCCGACAAGGGCGAGCGGATCGGCTCCAACTGGCGCACCAGCACGATCAACCGCCAGCGGCACGTCCTGTTCGACACGAATGCCTGGAAGACCTTCCTGGCCGGCCGCATCCGGCTGCCGGTCGGCGATCCGCAGGGGTTCACAATCCACGACGGCCAGCACGAGATGCTCGCCGAGCAGCTCGCCAGCGAGGTGCCGACCCGCGTGGAGAGCCCGCGCCGCGTGGTGGACGAGTGGCGGCTGATCCCGGGCCGGGACAACCACCTCCTCGACTGCGTGGTGGGCGCCGCGGTCGCGGCATCGTTCACCGGGATCTCGGCCGTGGGAGTCGAGAGCAAGCCGGGCCGGTCCGAGCGGCGTGTCATCACCCGCGAGGAGATGGCGGCAAAGCGGCAGGAAATGCTGGCGCGGATGGGACGATAACACGGAGGTCATCATGCCGAGGAAGACGAAGCCGGTGCGGAAGCCGCGGGCGATGCCGCTGGGGCGGTTCGCGGAAGCAATGGCCGACGAGGCGAGCTGCTCCCAGTGGCAGTACGCGCCGGACGTTCCGTTCGGCCGCACCGTCGAGGTGCCGCGGTGCGTGTTCGACGAGAGCGGAGCCCGCCAGATGCGTCGGCTGGCACGGTGGCTCGACGCCGCGGCAGCGTGGGTGGAGGCAAGGTCATGAGGAAGCCGCTCGTCTACCTCGCGTCGCCGTACACCATGGGCGACCCGGCGATCAACACGCACTGCCAGTGCCGCGCGTTCGACCGGCTGATGGGCGACGGCATCGTGTGGCCGGTGGCGCCGTTGTTGTCGCACCTCCAGCACCTGCTGTTCCCGCGGCCTTACCAGGACTGGATCGAGTACGACCTCGCCCTCCTGGAGCGGTGCGACGCGCTGCTACGGCTCGACGCGGTCATGCCGGAGGTCGGGTATTCGCAGAGCGAGTCGAGCGGCGCCGACGGCGAGGTGGCGGCCATGCTGCGGCTCGGGCGGCCGGTGTTCTACGGGGTGACTGAGGTGTATACGTGGGCGAATCGCCATTCATTGACAGAACCGTCCGGCTACGATGCCGGGAACACAGGAGGTACGACATGAAGCTCACGGACGAAGAGCGACGGATCGCGGATCGCGTGGCGGAGCGATTGTTCCTCGACGGCATGAGGCCGGCCGACGCATGGGAGAGCGCGATGGATTTCGTCACCGAGCGACCCGAGACGCTCGGTGAGTCGGTTCCGGTAACCGACATCGGACTACCGGCCTGGGACGCCGACGGCGAGGAAATTCCGCCGGCGGGTGTCGCCGCGTTGTGCCGCGACCTGCACCGTGCGGCGCTGGCCCTGTATCAGCGCCGCTGGACGTGCGACACGCTGCCGTCCGGCGAGCAGGCCGCGATGTGGACGGCGTTGCGCGACGCACTCGGCCTGCCGCCCGCCCCCGCGACGGCCGCGGGTGTTGGTGCGTGTGAAGTCGAGGTGCGAGTCGGCCAGGGCGACGACGGCACCGGCGTGCCGCTTACTGCGCGCGTCGTGCGGCCGGCGACGGACGCGGGTGTCGGTGCGGACGACGGCACGCCGTGCGATGACCTGCGTCTCACCGACGCGGAGCGGGAGGCGTTGGCGTGGGCCGAGTCCGCCGCCGCGAACGCGCAGCACCCGGCCGAGTCGGTGTTGCGGAGCCTGCTGGAGCGACACGCGAAGGAAGGTGGGGCATGAGCATCGAATCGACCCTGTCTTCGCTGCGGACGCTGCGGTACTCGGCCGCGAAACTCGCGGACCTCATCACGGTCGGCATCGCAGACGCCGAGGTGCGGGCGCAGGTGCGTGAGGCGTGCCTGCGAGAACTGCGGTGGGTGGACGACCTGGTGGGCGGCGAGTCGGCCGACGGCTTGCGCATCACCGACGCGGAGCGTGAGGTGCTTGCCACGGTGCGCGACATCTACGCCTCGCATGACGACGACGATTCGTGCGGCCGAATCGCCGCCGTCATCGACGCCCTGCTGGAGCGACACGCGAAGGGAGGCGAGAAGTGAGCACGGCCGACATCACGCGAGACGGATTGCCGGATCGGCTGCGGGCATTGGCCGAAGACGAAATCGCAGGCCGTTCGCCAATGCTGTCTCCGGGCAACAGCCATGACCTGCTGGCCGCCGCCGACATGCTGGAGTTCTTTCTCGGCCAAATGCAGACGCACAGTCCGAAGATGAATGGCGCACACAGTTACCGGTTCATCTCGTCGGGCTGGCCGATGGATCACTGCAAAGGGCCGTCGGCTGAGGCGGCCGTCGAGGCCGCGATGGCCGAGGTGGAAAGAGCCAGGCGGGAGCATCACGCGAATGGAGGTGGGGCGTGAGCCTTCGATCATTTCTCCGTGGTGTAGGGTCCGTGCTCGACCTGTTCCCGACGATGCCCGACCGCGACCTCCCCAAGACAGACGCGGAGGCGTTCCAACGAGACTGGGAGGCACTGATGCGAGACTGGGAAAAATGCAGCGGTGGTCACTGCGTTGACCATCCGCCGCATGCTGTTTACGCGACGAAGGGAGTTGACGCTGCGAAGGGAGGTGAGGCGTGAGCATCGACCTGGAGAAATACCGCGCCGTCGCGAGGCGGTGGGAACATGCCGACAACACGGTCGCCGCCGCTGCCGCGTGCCTCATCGAGCAGTTGTGCGACGAGGTCGCCCGCCTGCGTCTCACCGACGCGGAGCGGGAGGCGATTGCGTGGCTGACGGAAGGCGAGTCGCCGTTCCCCGAGGAGGAGCAGCGGATGGCTACGCTCCGCGGCCTGCGGGAGCGTCACGCCCCATGAGCGCCCCGCTCATCCTGATCGTCGGCGGGGTCTACCTCGTGGTCGCGTTCGACCAGTGGCGGCAGGGCAACCCCGGCATGGCCCTCGCGTGGGCGGGCTACGCGCTGGCGAACGTCGGGCTCGCCATGTCGGCGAAGTGAGCGCACCAGCGCCGGGTAAAATGAACGGCAGCCAACCCCTCCCCGGAGGCCGCTGCCCATGGATCCGCACGGCCTGTTCCTCGGCGTCGATGACGACGAAGCGGAGTGGGACGACGACGACGGCGAGTCGCTGATGGATTTCCTGCGCCACGGGCGCACCTGAACTTTGGTACACTGGCGGCAAGGAGCCCCGCCCGTGCCCGACAACGACGACGTCATCGACGCGATCGCCGAGAACCTGACGCAGCCGCGGCGCGTGCGCACCGAGGCCGGCGAGGTCGAGCAGCACGAGCTCGACCGCCAGGTCGAGGCGGCGAGGTTCGTCACCGGCGCCCGGGCCGCGGCCAATCCGTTCGGGTGCCTGCGGATGGCCCGCATCGAGTCCCCGGGGGCCACCGGCTGATGGGGCTTTTCAACCGCATCTTCGGCGGCGGCAAGTCCCGCGCGGACCTCGCGCGGACGGTGGCCGAGCAGCGCGTGGCCATCCAGCGGCTCGTGCGTGCCCGGTACGACGCGGCCCAGACCACACCGCTCAACCGCAGTCACTGGGGCATGGTCGATCACCTGTCGGCCGACGCCGCCCTGTCGCCGATGATCCGCCGCACGCTCCGCGGCCGCGCCCGGTACGAGGCGGCGAACAACGGCTACCTCGCCGGCATGGTCACGACGCTGGCGAGCGACGCGATCGGCACCGGCCCGACGCTGCTCCTGGACTGCGGGCCGGACGCGGACCAGGACAAGGTCGCCCGCGTTGAGGATGGCGTCTTCGAGTGGATGCAGAAGACGGCGATGGCAAGCAAGATCCGGCTCATGCGGACCGCCAAGGCCCTGGACGGCGACGTGTTCGGCATCGAGGTGAACAACAGCCAGCTCCGCGGCGTGCAGCTCGACCTTCGGGTGGTCGAGGCCGAGATGATCGCCGACCCCGCGAGCCGCTGGGATCTCTCCGGCTCGGTCGATGGCGTGCGGTTCGACCAGGACGGCAACCCGACCGAGTACTACCTCCTCGACCACCACCCGGGCAGCCTGCACTTCGGTGTGACGCTCGGAGGCCAGTGGATCCCCGCGAACCGCGTGCGGCACTACTACCACGCGACGCGGCCGGGCCAGCACCGCGGGTGCGGCGAGGTCGTGCCCGCGCTCGAGCTGTTCGCCATGCTGCGGCGATACCAGTACGCGGTCGTGACGGCGGCCGAGACGGCGGCGGACCTGGCCGTGGTGCTGAAGACCACCATGACCGCGGAGGCGGCCCAGCTCCCCACATGGGACACGATGCCGCTCGCCCGCGGCATGGCGATGGCCGGACCCGAGGGGTGGGAGCCGTACCAGCTCAAGGCCGAGCAGCCCACGAGCACCTTCGACGCATTCGAGCGGCGCGTGCTGATGCAGGTCGCTCGCTCGCTGAACATGCCCTACATCGTCGCGGTCATGGATGCGACCGGGGCGAACTACTCGACCATGCGGGGCGACTATCTCGTCTACCGCAAGCACCTGGCGGCCGAGCGTGCCGAGATCGAGCGGGTGATCCTCGACCCGATGCTCGAGCGGTGGATCGAGGAGGCGACGCTCACCGACCTGATCCCCGACGGCCTCCCGCCCCGCGACCTTTGGTCGTGGCGGTGGCGGTGGGACGGCTTCGAGCACGTGGACCCGCGCAAGGAGGCCGACGCGGAGACGGTCGGCATCGCGAACCACACCGTCAGCCGCGCGGATGCATGCAGCCGCCGCGGCAAGGACTGGCGGGAGGTGTTCCGCCAGATCGCCGCAGAGCGGGCCTACGCCGCCGAGTTGGGTATCGACCTCAATAGCGGCACGCCGGCCGAGGAGCCCGAGGAGCAGAACGCATGAGCACCGCGAACCAGTTCCGCATCCAGGCGGATTTCTCGATCCAGGCGGCCGCCGAAGGCGACGCGCCGACGCAGCCGACGTTCGAGATCGAGGCTTACTCCGGCGGCGCGATCCGCCAGTGGTGGAGCCGCAACCCGATGGTCGTGGACCTGGCCGGCATGGTCACCCAGACGCCGATGCCGCTGCTCTACGGCCACTCCGGCGACGGCGGCTTCACTGGCCAGCCGCTCGACGGCGTGCTCGGCCAGATCGTGCGAGCCGAAGCCACCCAGCGGCTGCGCGTCGCCGGCGACATGCTCGGCGAGGGTCAGACCTACGACCGCGTCATCTCGCTCGCCAAGAAGGGCATGAAGTTCCAGGCGAGCATCGGCGCGGACGTCGGCCGCACCGAGCTCGTCGAGGCCGGCCAGGCCGTGACGGTCAACGGCAGACAGTTCACCGGCCCGATCAGCGTGGTGCGTGCCAGCACGCTCCGCGAGGTGTCGATCGTTCTTATGGGAGCGGACCCCAACACGTCCGCCGCGATCGCCGCGCAGGCGAGTAACGGAGGTGATCCCATGGCGCACGACGCCACCAACACGCCCGCCGAGCCGATCACGGCCTCGACGGATGGCACGGCGAGCGTCGCCGTGGGCCAGGGCACTGCGGCTCCGGCCGGCCAGGTCAGCGCCGGGTCGGAATCGACCACGACCCAGACGCCGTCGGTCGCGGAGATCACCGCCACGGTCACGGCCGCGGTGCTCGAGCAGCTCCGCGCCGCGAACCTGGAGGGCATTCGGGCCTCCCGTCCGCACGTGGCGGCGGTGCACGTGGTGCAGCGCCCGGAGGAGACGACCACGGCGATCGTCGCCGGCCTGTGCATGGCCGGCGGCCTCCGGGACATCGAGAAGCGGCTCAACGAGCAGACCCTCGAGGCCGCCTACCAGCGGCGGAGCGTCGGCTTCCAGGAGGTGCTGCTGCGGGCCGCGAAGGCCAACGGCTACGACCGGGACGTCTACAAGGTCACCGACAGCAACCTCCGCGATGTGCTGCGGGCGGCCTTTTCGACGCACTCGATCGCCAACGTGACGAGCGCGACCTACGGCAAGTTCCTCCTCGACGGCTTCACGGCGGTCGAGGCCACGTGGGACGCGATCGCCTCCGTTCGTCCGGTGAACGACTACAAGCTCGTCACCGGCGTGCGGGTCAACGGCGGCTTCGAGTTCGAAGAGGTCGGCAACGGCGGCGAGCTCAAGTCGGCGGACGCGAGCGACGAGACCCGGACGATCGGCGCGAAGCTGTTCGGCCGGCTCAGCCTGATCACGATGCAGGACATCGTGAACGACGACCTGGGGGCGCTGACGGTGGTCCCGCAGCGGCTCGGCCGTGGTGCGGCCACGAGGCTCAACAAGAGCTTCTGGAGCGAGTTCGAGGCTTCCAACTCGACCTACTACGCCAAGGAGACCGCCGGCGGCGGGAACGCTCTGGCGATCGGGTCGCTGAAGACCGCCGCGAGCTCGTACCGGAAGCTGAAGGATCCCGACGGCAACCCGCTCGGAGTGTCGCCGTCGGTGCTCCTGGTGTCGCCGGAGAACGAGATCCCGGCCGCCGAGTTGATGAGCGGCTCGCTGCTCATCACCGGCGAGAACGCGACCCGCACGAACGTCAACGTTCTGGCGGGCCGCTACCGCGTGGTGTCGAGCTCGTACCTCACGAGCGCGACGACGTGGTGGCTCTGTGCCAACCCGGGCGAACTGCCGGCGATGGAGGTCGCCTTCCTCAACGGCCAGCGGCAGCCGACCGTCGAGCAGGCCGAGGCTGATTTCCACACCCTCGGCATCGCGGTCCGCGGCCACTACTCCTTTGGCGTGGCGAAGGCCGAGAAGAACGGCGCCTACCGGATGGCCACGGCCTGATCCGGGTGAAGTCATCGTGCCCGGCGGGCTCGCGTGATGCGGCCCGCCGGGCTTCCCTCACTCCAATTCCCAGACCCACGAAAGGCAGGTGATCCTCATGGCTCGGATTTATCAGACGAACGGGGACGTCATCGACCACACGCCGTCGGACGCGGTGGCGGTCGGCGCGATGGTGGCGATCGGCACGGGCATGGTCGGGATCGCCCACCGGCCGATCGCGGCTGGTGCGCTTGGGTCGCTCGCAGTGGCCGGCGTGGCCTACGTCGACAAGGCCACCGGCGCGTCGACCGACTTCGCCCGCGGCACGAAGCTCTACCTCAACACCTCGACCGGCAAGGTGACGTCGTCCGCCGACAGCGGCGGCCAGACGCCGACCGTCTACCCGCCCGTCGGCATCGTCCTCGTGGCGCCGACCACGGCGGCCGAGGAAGTGCTCGTGCTGCTCGGCCACTGATCGGGTGCGTGACGTGTGCATCGGCCCGGGAGGAGGCAGCGTGAACAGCGCCGCCCCTCCCGGGCCATCGTCTTGAGGTGACCCTGTGCCCGACCTGATCGCACGCGGAGACGCATGGTTCGAGGCCAAGCGCCGCGAACGGCTCTCGGTCGCGGCCACCTACCGCGTCCAGGGCGCCGGGGCCGGGGTGGTGTGCCGCGCGACGGTCGTGGTGGGCCAGTGGGACAGCGTCGATCGCCAGGGCAACGTGGTGCGGTTCGAGACGCGGGACTTCTTCATCCCCGTCGAGCAGGTGCCGGCGGCCCCGCTCCGCGGCGACACGATCACGTGCGACGGCTCGACCTACACGGTGCTGGTGCCCGAGGGCGGCACGGCGACCTGGCGGTGGGCCGACCGGAGCGAGACGCTACGCCGCGTCCACACGATCCGCACAGGGGCGGCGGCCGGCGGCGGGGCCACCGACTACTCCGACGACACGATCGCCCAGGGTGAGGCGTGGTTCGAGCAGCAGCGCCGGGCACACCTGTCGGTGGCCGCCGAGTACCGCGCGAAGAACGCATTCCTGCCGATCCCGTGCGACGTGACCATGGTCGTGGGCAAGTGGGACAGCGTCGACCGTGCCGGGAACATCGTCCGGACGGAGACGAAGGATTTCTTCCTGGCCGTGTCCGACGTGGCGGCCGACCCGGTGCGTGGCGACGTGATCGCCGTGACCACCGACGACGACGTGGAGCAGCTCTACACCGTGACGATCCCCGCCGGCTCGAGCCAGGCGTGGCGGTGGGCTGACCGCCGGCAGACCGTGCGCCGCGTCCACACGATGCGGATGCCGGTGGCGGTCGAGGCCGAGCTCGTGCTGACGACCGAGGCTGGCAACCAACTTCTGACGGAGGCCGGCGACCTGCTGGTGGCGTGACGTGTCCACGAAGAAAATCAGCCAGCTCGACCCAGCCGCGAGCGTCGCCGGCGCCGATCTCGTCCCGGTCGTCCAGGGCGGCGTGACCAAGAGGGCCACGGTGTCGCAGCTCGCTGCTGCCGGTCCGCCTGGCACCGCCGCCACGATCGCCGTCGGCGCCGTGACCACGGGCGAGCCCGGGACGAGTGCGACGGTCACGAACACCGGCACCAGTTCGGCGGCCGTGTTCGCGTTCACGATCCCGCGCGGGGCCACCGGGTCGTCCGGCGCCGCGGGAGCAACCGGCGCGGCCGCGACGATCGCCGTCGGGACGGTCACGACCGGCGCACCAGGCTCGTCGGCCAGCGTGGTCAACTCAGGCACGTCATCGGCCGTCGTCCTCGACATCTCGATCCCCCGCGGCAACACCGGCGACCAGGGTCCGACGGGTGCGAAGGGCGACACCGGCAACACGGGGTCGCCCGGCGCCGCTGCGACGATCGCGGTGGGCACGGTCACCACGGGCGCTGCTGGATCGTCGGCGACCGTGGTCAACGTCGGCACTGCGTCGGCGGCCGTGCTGAACTTCACGATCCCGGCTGGCGCCACTGGGCCAGCAGGCGCGACCGGCCCTGCCGGCACGACGACCTGGGGCGGCATCACCGAATTGCCGACCGCATTCCCGCCGTCCGCGCACGGGGGCAGCCACGAGACCGGCGGCACCGACGAGATTCCAACGACCTACGGCACCGTCGCGCAGATCACGGCCGACGCCAACAACCTGTCGTTGCCCGCGAAGGACATCGTCTTCCTGTCATCGGACGCACCACGACGGATCACCGGGTTCGTCTGCGAGCGGCCCCAGCGACTAGTGAACACCGGCTCGCACAACCTCACCATCGCGCACGACTCGGCTTCCAGCACCACGGCGAACCGCGTGTTCATGCCGCACCTCGACGTGTTCGTGATCGAGCCCGGCTATGGGTTGTCGATCTACCCCGACTCCACCCTCGGCAAGCTCCGCGCGGGCATTTGACACAGGGGCGCACCGGTGAGCACACCTCGTTTCCCGCCGATGATCGGCCCGGCGAACCTGCCGTGGTTCCGCGGCCTCCAGCAGGTCGCGCTCATCGGCACCCCCAACTCAGTGACCAACGTAAGGGCAAACGCCACCATCCACACGAAGGGCGCGTGGACGCAGCTGATCGCCAGCACGTCCGCCGAGATCGGCCTGCTGTCGCTTCAGGTGAACGGGCTGGCGCAGACGAACGTCGAGACCTCGTGCCTCATCGACCTCGCCACCGGCGCGAGCGGCAGCGAGGTTGTGTTTGTGCAGAACATCGCCGTCGGCGGCGCTCGTGCGCTCGGCGACTCGAGTAGCAACGCCGTCGCCGTCCCGCTGCCCGTGCGAATCCCGTCAGGGACACGCATCGCCGCGCGGTGCCAGGCGCTCATCGCGTCCGACGTGGTCGGAATCTCCGCGGCGGGCCTGGCGTTCACCGGACTGCACATGCTCCCGACGACGCTGGATACCTACGGCACGAGCACGGCCACGAGCCGCGGCACGACGCTGACCGGCGAGAGCGGATCGTGGACCGAGATCGCCTTATCGACGACACAGAGATACCGGGCAATCGTCATCGTCCCGTCCATCCCAACCTCGACCGTCGCAGGCAACCGCGCGTCAGTGCGCCTCACGGCCGGATTCGGCACGGCCGGCGCGGAGGTGGAGGTCGGTTCGATCTTCTGCGTCTTCGACACTCTGGAGCGCCTGCACATGCTGCCGGCGGCCATCCCACTGCCGCTGTTCGCCGACGTCCCTGCCGGCAGCAGGCTCGCCGTGAAGCACGACCTCGCATCATCGCCCGGCGACGTTGCCGTCTGCCTGATAGGAGTGCCTTGACCATGTATGCAGTGTTCGACGGCACGACGGGCACGCTCGTCTCGACCGGCTCCGTGATCGCCGATCCGCTCGGCGATGGGCTGTCAGCGCGGGTGCTCACGGCCCAGGAACAGGCGTGGCTCGCCGCGGGCGGCGCGTGGGACTCCACGGCCCGCGCAGTGCGCGAGCCCGCGCCGGCGGTGCCGGACAGCGTCACGCCGTGGCAGATCCGCCGCTGGCTCCTCATGCGTGGCATCACTCTCGCCATGGTGGACGCGCTGATCGACGGCATCGAGGACGCGGCGGCCCGCGAAGCCGTGCGGCTCGATTGGGAGTGGTCCGAGCGGGTGCATCGCGCCCACCCGATGCTGCCGGCACTGGCCGCGGCCCTCGGGATCGCCGACCTCGATACCGCGTTCGTGCAGGCCGGCCAACTCCAGGGGGCACCGTGACCACCCACTACCAGCGCGAGCTCGGCGAGACGCTCGCCGACGAGCTATCGGGCATGACGTTCCCCGGGGCGATCCCGACCGTCGACGCCGTCTACCGCCGCCGGCCGGACTGGGGCCGCGAAGAGATCGGCACGCTGAAGGTGAGCGTGGTCCCCGGCCCGATCGCGGTCGGCCCCGATGGCAACGTGCCGCAGGCCCCGCGGGGGTGCGACATCTTCTCCGTGACCTACGGGATCGTGTTCGCCCAGGTCGTGACCAGCGAGCAGCAGATCGACGACCTGGAGGACCTGTGCCAGGCCGTCATGGACGCGATCCGGTCGCACCACCTCGACCTGCCGGAGGGTGTGGACTGGATCGCGTTCGGCCAGCCGATGACGTTCGACCCCGCCGAGCTCGAGGAGCGGCAGACGTTCCTTTCGCAGGTCGAGGTGACGTACATGCTCCCGAAGGACAAGACCGCGCCGGTGCCGCCGCCCGAGCCGGAGGGCGAGTGACGTGGGCATGATCCCATCGGCCGGGTCGATGTTCTCGCCGGGCGGCGACATCCGCCTGGTGCCGCAACTGCACATCGACATGTTCTTCGACCGCGACGCGGTCACGAACGCGCTGACGCGCGGCGAGAAGCGGGCGTTCTCGCGGGCCAGCCTCTACGTGCGGCGGCAGGCCCAGCGGTCGATCCGGAAGATGGGCCTGGCGAAGCCGAAGCTGCGGATCATGTCGCAGTTTCCGGGCATGTCGCTCCAGACCATCGCCAACCTCCCCGGGATGCCGAAGGCCACCGGGCAGGCGATGCGGGACAGCCGCGGCAGGCTGCTGCCGGGGTCGAACAAGAGGACGGTACGCACCGGCATCACCGACCGCGAGCGTGACGCCGTCCTACAGCGAATCAAGGAGATCAAGACGCGGCCGCAGTCGCAGCCCGGCACGCCGCCGCACACCCACGTTCCGTTCGGCATGATGCTCGGGTTCCGGCGCAACCTCTACAACGCATACGACGCCGCAACCCACTCCGCGGTCGTCGGCCCGACGAAGAAGGGGCCGCACTGGAAGATGCCGATGCTCCACGAGTTCGGCGGCACGAAGGAAATGGCCGCCTACGTCTGGAAGCCGAAGTGGCAGCCCTACAAAAACCCGATCATGAAGTGGGTGTCGTCGCTCGACGAGGAAGACCGGGCGAACGCCAACTGGATCCCGACCGGCATCGTCCGCCGGTGGAACTACCCCGCCCGCCCATTCATGCGCCCGGCCCTCGAGCGGAGCCGCGGTCGCATCGCCGAGGAGTTCCGCAACATCCTCGGCGGGTGACGGTGGTATACTGACGTTCAGGTCCGCCACCAGGAGCACGTCATGGCCACGATCAACCTCGGCAAGGATTTCACGATCACGTCGGGAATCACGAACGTCACCGACCTGACGATGACGGTCGCCGCCGACAAGATCGACGTCACCACCCGGAGCGGGACAAAGCCGCTCCGCCACACGCTCCCGGGCCTCGCCAAGCGGACGTTCGAGTGCTCGGTCAAGGCCGAGGTCGCGACGACCTACGCGATCGGCGGCTCGATCTCGCTCGTCTGCGCCGAGTACACCGGCAGCGTCATCATCCTCGACGCGGAGCGGTCGGAGCCGGAGGACGGCCTGGTCGAGTACCGCGTGACCATGACCCCCGGCAGTGCGTCCGCCGAAACCGTCGTCATCTGACCACAGGGAGAACCCATGCCCACGTACATCCTCGGCCGCGACCAGGTCGCCGACATCCCCGGCGTCGACAACGACGACATCAAGCGGGTCACGATCCGCGCGAGCGGCACCGAGAACGACATCACGGTGTTCACGGCCACGGCGCTGACCACGTCGCTCTCGCAGGTGTCGCTGGTCGACGTGTCGGTGGAGTGCGTCTGCACGCACCACACTGCCGCGGTCGGCGACGACGGCGACTTCGAGGTGGCCGACATCGAGGGCGTGGCGGACTGGGGCGTGCATCTGCACGTGTCCGACATCCGCATGAACGTCACGCCGAAGGGCATGAAGGAGTACACGATCAGCTACGTGGTCGCCCCCGCCCCGCCCGCGCCGTGATAACCCATGGCCCGAATCCTGCTCGGACGTGGCCAGAGCGTCACCATCGACGGCGTGGTCGCCGAGGGCACGCGGGAGGTCGATGTCGACATCGGATCGAAGACGATCGACGTCACCCACTGGACGCATCCGGTGGACTCGACGCTCGTGTTGTCCTCGGCCGTGGCGATCCGCGTGCTCGTCTACTGGGAGGAGAACTACGCGAAGTTCGCCGCCAAATTCAACCGCCACCCTCCCCTGCCGTTCACGCTGGGGGTCACGGGTGCCGGGTCCGCCCGTGTCGTGCCGACGATCGTCACGATCAAGCAGCCGATCGCCGGTGTCGTCGCCTGGGAGGTGACGTGCCGAACCTACTACCTGTGATCCCATGCGAACGTTCCGCGCGACCGACGGCACCGAATACCGTGTCACCGTCAACGTCCTGACCATCAAGCGCGTCCTCGAGGAGACGGGGCTCCGGCTCACCGATCTCTTCGCCGACGAGCGGGCCATCGGCGCGTTCTTCTCGGACGACGTCCGGTTCGCCGAGGTCGTGCTCGCCACGGTCCGGCCGCAGCTCGTCGAGGCGAAGCGGTCGCCCGACGAGTTCTTCGCCAGCCTCGACGGCACCGTGATCCAGGCCGCCGCGGAGGCGCTGCTCGCGGAGGTCGCCGATTTTTTCCAGGAGCCCCGTCGGACGATGCTCCGGCGGGTGATGGAGCGGTACCAGGCCGCGGCGGACAAGGTGAGGACCGAGGTGCAAGCCGACGTCGACCGAAGGCTCGAGACGATCGACTTCGAGGACGCGCTGCGGCAGATGTACCAGCCCCCGACCCCTACGAGCTCTGCTTCGAGCTCGCCGGCCAGTGCGGAGTCGAGCCCTGGGGGTACACGCTCCGCGAGTTGATGTGGATGGCGTGGGGCCGGTCGAACGAACAGTGGAACCACACGGCGAGCATCATGTCGGCACTGGTGGGAGTTCACTGGAGCGAGGACAACGGCCCGGCGCCGGAGCCGGCCACGTTCCATCCCTACATGGCTGAGTCGGAGCCGCCGCCGGTCACGTCCTCGCAGCTCGCGGGGCTCGGGTTCAAGCCGGCGAAGAAGGCCAAGCCGAAAGCGGGTGACGCATGAGCGCAGGTGCCATCCGCGCGGGCTCGGCGTTCGTCGAGATCTTTGCCAACGACTCGAAATTCCAGTCCGCGCTCAAGCGCGTGCAGGACAAGTTGAAGGCGACCGGCGCCGCGATGCGGCAGATGGGCACGCAGCTTGCCATCGGCGGGGCGGCGCTCGGTGCGCCGATCGCCCTGGCCCTGCGGCAGTTCACCAGCTTCGACGACGCGATCCGCATGACCGCTGCCGTGGCCCAGGCCACCGGCAAAGACCTGGAGGCGCTGACCAACCGCGCCCGGGAGCTCGGGGCATCGACTTCGTTCACCGCAACCCAGGTGGCGACGCTCATGGGCGAGCTCGGCCGGGCCGGGTTCGCCGCCGACCAGATCAACGAGATGACCGGGGCGGTGCTCGACATGAGCCGGGCCACCGGCACCGACGCGACGCTGGCCGCCGGCATCATGGCCGCCACCATCCGGCAGTTCGGCATGGAGGCGTCTGACTCCGTGCGCGTGGCCGACGTGCTCACGGCCGCGGCGAACAAGACGTTCAATTCGGTGACGTCGCTCGGCGAGGCGTTCGCCTATGCCGGTCCGGTGGCCGCCGCCGCCGGCATGGACCTCGAGCAGACGGCCGCGATCCTCGGCACGCTCGGCAACGTCGGCATCCAGGGGTCTGAGGCTGGCACCGCGTTGCGGCGGCTGCTGACGATCACCGGCGCCGAGGCGGAGAAGCTCAAGGGCATCTTCGGCGTGTCGTTCCTCGATGCCGCCGGCAACGTGCGGCCGCTGGTCGACACGCTCGGCGAGGTGGCGACCGCGACGAACAACCTGGCTAGCGGCGACCGGACGGCGAGGTTCAACGAAGCGTTCGGCCTGCTCGGGATCACCTCCGCGACCGTGATCGGCCGCGTGGCGGCGGACACCAGGGCGCTTGAGCAGACGCTCCGGCAGGTCACGGGCACCTCGGCGGACACCGCGCGGCAGATGGACGCGGGGCTCGGCGGGAGCCTGCGGATCCTCATGTCGGCCGTGGGCGATGTTGCCATCGAGTTCGGCAAGGCGCTGGCTCCATCGCTCCAGGTGGTGTCGCTCGTGGCCCAGAAGGTCGCGAACGCCGTCAAGGTTTTGATCGCCGACTTCCCCGGCGTGGCCCAGGCTGCCGTGACGATCTCCGGCGCACTGCTCGGGATGGGCACCGCCCTGATCGCCGGCGGCATCGCCGTGCAGGTCATGGGCAAGGGCTTGGCTGTGCTGCGGGTGGCCCTCTATGCGATCCCTGCGGCAGCGACGCTCGCCGGCATGGCCGTCTCCGGGATCGCGACGGCCGGCCCTGCTCTCGTGTCTGCGGCTGACGCCGCCGGTGTGTTCGGGTCTGCGATGGCCTCGGCGGGCGCTACCGCTCTGGTGGCTGCCGGCCGATTCGCGGCCGCGTTTGCGGCTGCCGCCGCGAGCGACGTGGCCAGGCTCGCGGCGCCGCTGGTGAGCCTCGCAACCGAGGTGGGCGGGTTTGCGGCCGAGGTTGCCGTGGCCGTGGCGTCCTATGCCCGTTCGATGGCCGTGGCCGTGTCCACTACCGTCTCGGCCCACGCGGCCATGTATGCGTCGGAGGGGGCTGCCGCCGTAGCCCCGTTCGTCGCGATGGCGCGTGCGACCGTGGTCGCGGTCGGCACCTACATCGGCTCGATCGCCACCGCCGTCGCCGCGACCGTGTCGGGGACGGCCGCAATGGCCGCGGCGTGGATCGCCCGCATGATGCCTGCCACGACCGCGTTCGTCACGACCGCCGTGGCGGGGCTCGGCACCTACGTGGCCTCGTGCGTGAGCGCGGCCGCCACGACCGTCGCCAGTGCCATGACGATGGCCGCCGCGTGGCTGGCCCCGATGGCCCCGATCATCGCTATCGGCGCCGCGATCGTCGCCGTGGGCACGATCCTGTTCAACGTCCGCGGCCGAATCGCGGCGCTGTTCTCCGGCGTCGGCCGGGAACTGAGCGCGTTCGCCGACGCGCTCGGCAGGATGGACGTCGAGACGGCCTGGCGGCTCCTGTCGCTGAATTTCCAGATCGCCATGGCGGAGATCCTGTCGCGGGCCGACAAGGCGATCCTCCTGATCGGCGACACGTTCGCGGCCGGCGGCCGCGTGATCGGTGACGCGCTGATCGGTGCCATGGACCGATTCATGGGGCTGTTCGGCAGCGACATCATCGCCATGCAGGCCGCATTCGAGCGACTCGGCGTGTACTTCCGGGCGGCGTTCGACTGGTCGTTCGCCATCAACGGCATGTCGGCCGCGCTGGATGCCGCCGACCGGAAGGCGGCCCAGGCCCGCGCCGACGCGCCAACGGCCGCCGCTCGCCGGGCGGCCCGGATCGCCGGCCGGCAGGAGGGTGCGGACGACCGCCAGGCCAGGAGCGACAACGCCGCGGCGAAATGGTCGGCCACGCTCGCCGGCCTGCGGGACGAGCTGGAGAGCGTCCACAAGGGCGCCGCCGCCGCGCGGGTGCAGGCGACGCAACAGCAGCCGACGCCGAGTAATGTCCGCGGGCAGGTAATGACCACCCCGGCGACGCCGGAGGCCACAACCGCCGATCAGGCCGAGAGCGACATCGGACGCACCGTGGGCACGTTCGGCTCGGCCGAGGGCCTCGGCATCGGTCCGGACCTGGCCAAGCGGCTCGAGGATCCGGCGAAGGCGACCGCCCGCAACACCGGCACGATCGCCGCTGAGATGGGCGGCCTCCGGTCGTTCCTCGACGCGATCCGGTCCCGCAGCGGCGACAAGCAGCCGACCGGCGCCGTGATCGACATGACGAAGGGCGAGGCCAACCCGCAGCCGGTGTGGTCCGGCAAGGCCGAGGATCTGCCGTGGTGGGCCGCCAACGCCGGAGCCGAAGAGGCGAAGGCCGTGAAGACCGACGGCTCCCTGACGCTCGACGCGGCGGCGAACGAACTGGTGGCGTTCGTGCGTGGGCAGCGGGCCGGGGCCGCGGCTGCAGGTGCCGTGCCGGCGGCGGGCCTGGCGGTGCCGCCCGCAGCGCCGGGCACCGCGATCGCAGACGCCCCGGCTGTCGCGGCGGCCCCTGCCGCGGCCGCCACGGCCCGCGCCGGCCTCGACATGGCCACGGAGATCCGCAGCCTCGCCGCGGGCCTCACGACCGGCATGGCGGCCGTGGTGCGCGCCGTGGAGCGCCACGCTGGCCTGACCGACGCGGGCAACAAGCTGCTGGCCCAGGTCGTCACGAACACCGCCCGCCCGGGAGCCGCCCTGTCATGACCTTCCAGGCGTGGGAGCTGTCCGACACCTTCTCCGGCTCGATCTCCAACGAGGGCGAGGGCGCCGAAGTCGAGGACGTGGCTCGTCGGTTCGTCATGGGCCAGGTGTTCGACTTGGCCGACCTCCGGCTCCGCGTCAATCTCTTCTGTCCGCGCTACGCCGCGGACCCGCGAGGCGGCGTCTACTGGGTCCGCCGCCGGCTCGACTACCGCGGGATCGGCAACCGGTACTTCGACATCACGGCGGCCTACTCGACGCTGCTCCCGAAGGTCGGCTCGGGGCTCGCACCGTCGAGCATGGCATGGGACACGACCGGCCACTCCGAGCGCATCTACCAGGCGTTCGAGGAGACGGTCTACCCGTCGACCGAGCCCAACTTCGACAAGGCGATCAGCGTCAGTGGCGACGCCGTCGAGGGCATCGACGTGCCGCGGCCGGGGATGAAGTATTCGGAGACGTGGCTGCTGCCATCGTCCACCGCGTTCGCCACGAACTACATCAACGCCGTCCACGACGCGACCGCGACCACCAACAGTGCGACGTTCCGGGCGTTCGACCCTGGCGAGGCGCTTTTCCTCGGTGCGCGGTGCCAGTGGTCCGGCGATGCGCCGTTCGCCCAGGTGACGTTCGAGTTCGACTGCCGGCCCAACGTGGACAACTACACCGTGGCCGGGCTCTCGCCGTTCGCGAAAAAGGGCTGGGAGTACGTCTGGCTCAGGTACCGCGACGACGTCGCGAGCAACGGCCTCGTGAAGCGCGTGCAGGCCGCCCATAAGGACCGCGTGTTCGAGGCGAGCAACTGGTCGGGGCTGCTCATCACCGGCAACGACGGCGACGGGAACCCGCTCAAGGTCGGCACGGCGAAGACCGGCGAGCAGCCGGTCCCGGCCACTGCCGGCATCCCGCTGTCGCAGATTCAACTGGCCATGCAGGGGTCGTTCTCGTGACGCTCGACCCTCGCGGCCCGATGCGATCAGGGCAGCCGCTCGCGCTGTCGGCGGCGCAGTTGAACTGGATCAACCAGCAGATGCGCGGGCCGGGGATGGGTGGTGGGGCGCTTGGTCGTGACGGCAGCCCGCTCGACACGGTCGTCGTCACCGTGGCCAATGGCACGTTCGACTCATTCACCGCTGAATTTCCGGCCGGCGTGACGTTTGGTGTCGGCAGTGCGCTCGACCTCACTTTCGGGTTTGGGCTGGACGCTGCGCAGTTGGAGAGCTCTGCCGACCGTGGCGACCCGCCCACTACCGCAAGCGCGTTCGAGGTCGATCAGTTCGCCAAGCTCGACGCCATTTCTTTCCAGAAGCGGGCCATGCGGATCACGTCCAACACCATGGACTACCGCCATTCGGAGCACTGGGGTGTCGTTCGCAGCCTGTCACGCGGCACGACGACAACCACGATGGACGTGATCGTTGGTGGCTTGTTCTCCTGTCTCGTCTATGCGTTCTCGACCGATCGCCGCGTGTCCGGTGCCCTGCCGATTCCCCTCGCCGGCGCCACGTTCCCGAAGACCCTGTGGCGGCCGTTTCCAACGCTGTCACCGGCCGGGTACGGCTACGTCGTGGCGTTCGGGTCGTGGTGGCGCGTCAGCGACGCTCAATGGCCGCGCGTGTACGAGGCACTGGTGCGGCTATGAGCTTCGACGCACGGCAGTGGCTCGGCAGATCGCAGCGGCTGCGGCACGTGTTCAGCCTTGGCCCCGGCGATGGGAGCGTGACGGACAATCGGCCGCTGGGCGGGAACACGACTGCGGCCGCACAGGTCATCATTCCTTTCGGAAAGGTGATGGTCAGCCAACGGCCGCGCCTTCGCGGGGCTGCCAACTGCGCACGGGTGAGCCTCGGCGGCGTGCTTGCCACCGTTCCTTCGCTGCAATCAGTGCGACAGGAAACTACGGGCGCATGGCTGCCAGCGGGCAGTGTTTCTATAAATCGGCCGCTGCACAGTTTCGACTTCCCATACGGCAGACAGCTCGGTGCGGCCACGTACATCTCGCGTTTTTTCGTGAGCGAGGCGGTCGGCTCCACGGCGTTCGGCAGCGGGTTCGTGCTATTCGAGACCGACGGCGATCCGGCGAACATGCTCGGGCTGCTGGCGTTTCTCGGCAAGACGCCGACCGGCTACGGCAGCCGATGGGTCCAGATCACGGCCACACGAGTCAGCAAGGAGTTCACGTCGTGGCCTGGCGGAAGAACTGGCATTTCCCGTTCGGTGCCGCTCGCCGGCCCATCGCAAGGGCTGCCTGACTCAACGAGATTTGCCGACTCCAGCGTCACAACCCCGAGCGTGCCCGGCGAGTTGTTGTTGATCCGTGCGAGCGAAATAAACAACGGCGTGAAGACGGTGCGCGCACAGTGCCTGCTGTTCAACGCCGCGGTGCCCGACAGCTTCGGCCAGGTGTTTTGCCAAGTCAGTCTGGCTAGGCAAGGCGAAGGCACGCAGTGCGTGGCCGCCGTGCGTTCGTCTGCCGGCATTCAATCCGTCTACCAAACGTGCCACACGTTGACCTTCCCCTACACGCCGAGCAGTGTTGACGAGTGCATCTTCGGCGAGTTCCGCAGCAGCGTCCTGCGCGGCGACATGTACGCCGGCACGATCCCGCCCGACGGCGACGGTGAGCAGACGATCGAGCTGCGAACGCTCGACCACGACCACGTATCCGACGTCGGCTTTCGGCACGGCCTGCTGACGCTGCCGTCGCCGGCGTTCGGCGGCCTTCGTGAATCGTGGCAGTATTCGGAACAGAACGAGCGACTCGTGCTGCCCAACGTGCGAGGGCTGTTCAATGAGTCCGTGCAGACTGGTGAATCGCCGATCGGCGAGCTCACGCGGTCCACTCCGATGTTCACCTGGCAGACGGTGGGCGGTACGTCCGTCAAGGCGCCGACCGAGATGAGGACGGTTCGTGCCGTCTGCCTGACGAGCCGCCTGCACGAGTTCGAGGAAGGCAGACTGTGCGACGGGTTCCAATACGCCAACGCCACGCCGGACGTGCTGACGATCAGGGGGCAGGCGATAAGCGGCGTGCGCATCGGGTTTACGCTGACCGGTTCATCCGGGCCGCTGACGGCCGGCCAAGCAGCGGATGCTCGTGGGCGGACCGGGTTCGTGCATCCGGTCGGCGATTACGACTGCGAGCCTTTCAGCATCAACGGGGTCGACTCGGCACCGGGCCTGTACTACGCCGCTCGTGCACAGGGTCCGCACACACTCACGGACGAAGAAGTATCGGACGGATTCAACGTCGCCACAACGACCGTCGTCGATCACCACTGCGAGGTGTACGCCGTGGTAGGCGTCGGCCTTCAAGAGCCTGGCGAGCGCGTCCTAGACGGGTCGCCAAACGACCAGTACGCCAGCGCCGACGCCCCGCGAGGCAGGGCGAGGGCGTGCGTCGTGACTGTCGGCGATGCGCAGGCGAAGACGTCGCTGCGGATCGACCTGTTCCTGCGGTGCGTCACCAGCCGGGTGGTGACAGTCACCACAACAGCGGTTCCGCCATCCACGGCACCGGGTTCGACGACAACCACCGAGAGCGATTCGGCCTCCGCCGAAAGCGCTCGATACCTGGGCTCGGTGTTCATGTCCGGCGACCAGGTCGATGAGCTGCTCGACGGCGACCGCGTGACGGCGACGAAGTGGATGGAGGCGTCTGGCGAAGAGGAATCGTTTTCGTTGTCGGATTCGCCGATCGGCCCATCCTTCCACGTCGGCATCGACGTCGAGCTGCTGTGATCGGCACGCAAAATCCCCCACCAAACCGCCCTTGACACCCCCGCCCCCCGGTATACTTTTGTCCACACGAGGGACACATGGCCGTCCAGCAAATCCCCGGCGAATTCCCGATCGAGATCGTCCGCGGCGACGAGCTCAACTTCACCGTGCGCGTGGTCGCCGACCTGACCGGCTACACGATCACGTCCGGCGTGTTCGATCCGACCAGCACTGCCAACCCGATCCCGGACCTGTTCTCGCCGGCCCTCACCACCACGGTCGAGACGGTGACGATCTCCGGCCAAAGCGTGACGCGGACGAACACGCTCGTGTCGTTCGTCGAGTCGAACACCGCCCTGCTCGACCCGCGTCGGCCCTGGCGGTGGTACATGCGATGGGTGTCGCCCGGCGGTGTGACGCGGACGTTCGTCAGTGGTGACGTGAGGAGCCGCATCCCGTGAGCGAGCCAATCGAGATCGAGGTCGTGGGCACGCCGGCCGTCGTCGAGGTGGATGTCCTGCCCGGCATCGGCGACCGTGGCCCGACGGGTGACACCGGCAACACCGGGCCGGCCAACACGCTCACGATCGGCACCGTAACCACCGGCGCCGCCGGCAGCAGTGCCACGGCGACGATCACGGGCACGGCGCCGAATCAGACTCTCAGCCTGGCGATCCCTCGGGGCGACACCGGCGCGACCGGCGACACCGGCAGTACGGGCAGCACTGGCCCGGCTGGCCCCGCGAACACGCTGGCTGTCGGCACCGTGACCACAGGGGCGGCAGGGTCTTCGGCCGAAGTGACGATCACCGGGTCGGCTCCCAGCCAGACGATCAACCTCACTATTCCGCGAGGGGATACCGGGGTGAAGGGCGACGCCGGGGCGACCGGAAGTGCCGGCCCTGCGAACACGCTCACGATCGGCACCGTAACCACCGGCGCCGCCGGCAGCAGCGCGTCGGCGAGCGTGACCGGCACGGCCCCGTCGCAGACACTCAGCCTCACCATTCCTCGCGGCGACAAGGGCGACACGGGGGACACCGGCGCCACCGGGCCGGCGAACACGCTGGCCATCGGGACGGTGACCACGGGCGCGGCTGGCTCGTCGGCAGCGGCAACGATCACCGGCAGTGCCCCCAGCCAGACGCTGAACCTGACGGTTCCCAGGGGCGACAAGGGCGACACCGGCGCCACGGGCGCTACCGGTGCGACCGGTGCGCAGGGCGGGTTCGATTCGGCGCAGACGATCAACGCACAGACGGCGAACTACACCCTCGTTCTCGCCGACGCAGGAAAACTCGTCACGATGGACTCGTCGAGCGACCGCACCATTACGGTGCCGCCGGCCAGCTCCGTCGCGTTCGGCACGGTGCATGTCGACATCGCACGGCTCGGCACGGGCAGCGTCACGATCGTCGCCGGCAGCGGCGTGACCGTGAACGGGACGCCGGGCCTGAAACTGCGGGCGCGATACTCCACGGCCACGCTGATCCGCTACGCCGCCGACACGTGGCTGCTCGCCGGAGACATCACCTCGTGATCGGCAAGGCCGGCATGATGTCGCAGCGGCCCGCGTGGTCGCCATCGGTGCTCGCCCCGCTGGTGTGGCTCGACGCGCAGACCGAGAGCACGATCACGAAGTCGAGCAACGTCGTGTCGCAGTGGAACGACCGCGGCACGAATGGGAACAACTTTTCAAACGCCAGTGCCGCGGGCCGCCCTTCCTATTCTGCAGCCGCATTGAACGGGCTCCCGGCGGTCACGTCCGACGCATCAAAGATTCTCTCGTGCACCCTGACTGGATTGTCGGGGCTCACGAACAAACTAAGCGTGTTTGCCATCGCGTACATGGAGAGCACGACGGACACTGGCGGGAGACTGCTTGCCATATCTGACCTGAGCGAATCGTTTGAGGATGATCAATCGCAGACTGCGGCGGTGCTGATTCGTCGAGACGGGAGCGCGGAACGGATCGACGCTCGGCGAAACAGCACCGACCTGTCGGAAAAGGCCATCACCTACGGCACGCCATTTATCGGCGGCAGTGTCTACGACGGCACCAACCAGACCACCTACGTGGACGGGGTCGCCGGCACCGCTGTTGCGTCGAGCGGCAATTTTCTGACCGGCACGTTTCCGACTCTGTACGTGCTTGGCAACGGCAACGCTGCGCCGTCCTACTGGATCGGCGGCGTCGGCGAGATCATCGTCGTCATCGGCGAAGTGACGACCGGCGACCGGCAGAAGGTCGAGGGCTACCTCGCGCACCGCTGGGCCGCGACGGGCAACCTCGATGCCGGCCACCCGTACAAGATCACGGCACCCTGACCACGGAGGGTCGTCATGTCCAAGGCCACCAAGCGCACAACCCTCGCCGACACCATCGGCGAGCGGGTGAAGACACTGCGAACGAAGGCCGGCGGATTCTTCGACGCGCTGCCGCCGGCGCAGCAGGACGAGGTGCTGGAGGTGAAGCGGCGATTCCAGGCCGGTGCCTACGGCCCGAGCGCGACGGCGGTGGCCCGGATGCTCTACGAGCAGTGCCAAACGGACGGCATCCACACGTGCCGCATGGAGGGGCTCATCAAATGGCTACGCCGACCGATGGAGCGGTGACGCTCGCTGACCGGGTGGCGGCCGCCGCGGTCACTGCCGAGCAGCTCGCCCGCGATGCCGAGCTGGCCCGCCTGCGCGCCGAGCTTGCCGGCGTGAAGGGGCGGTACAAGGCCGCCCTGTCGCAGATCGACCGCGAGCGGGAGCGGGCGGATGCGATGGCCAGCCTTCGCGGCATCGAGGGCAAGCCGCCGCAGGCCCGGCCCGCGAAAGCCGGCAAGCGGCACCAGGCCACGATGGTCGCCCTGCTCTCCGACATCCACTGCGAGGAGACGGTGCGACCGGAGACGGTCAACGGGCTCAACGCATTCGACCTCGACGTCTGCGACGCGCGGCTGGCCGAACACGCGCAAAGGTTCTTCACGCTCCTGGAACACGAGCGGCAGTTGTGCCGGATTGACCGCGTCTGTGTGTGGCTCGGCGGCGACATGATCTCCGGCATGATCCACCCGGAACTGGCCGAGGAGAACAGCCTGCACCCGCTGGCGGCGATCCGGTGGGTGGGCGAGCGGCTCCGCGGATTCATCGACGCCGTCGCCGGCACGGCCCGCGAGGTGATCGTGGCGACGAGCTGCGGGAACCACGGGCGGACGACGGAGAAGCTCCGAACGAACGAGGCCGACACGTCCTATGAGCACCACCTGTACCTGACGCTGGCCGCGTCGGAGAAGCGCAGGAACGTGCGGTGGGCCATCGGCGAGGGACACCTGAACTACGTCGACCTGGATGGGTTCACCGTGCGGTTCATGCACGGCCACGCGGTGCGGTACCAGGGCGGCATCGGCGGCATTCACGTGCCGCTCAACAAGGCCATCGCCGCGTGGGACACGACTCGCCGGGCTGACCTGACGTGCCTGGGCCACTGGCACCAGTTCTCGTGGTCACGCTCTGGCCGCTACGTGACCAACGGCAGCGTGATCGGGCCGTCGGCCTACTCCGTGCGGATCAAGGCCATGTACGAGCCGCCGTGCCAGGCGGCGTTCGTCGTCGATCACGGCCGGCGTGAGGTCACGCGGGCCTACCCGGTTTTCTGCGACCGCGATCTTCGGAGCCACCACCAGTGAGCACGACCCAGGAACTACTGGAAGCCAACGCCGCCCTGCGACGCGAGGTGGCGGCCCGTCTCGCCGGGTGCAGGCCCGCGCAGGAGGCCGCCGTGCGAACGCTGGCTGACGCTGGCCCGCCGCCGGAGGTGCCGGCCGAGTTCGCCGCGCTGCACCCGGGTGCGACCTGGACGACCGCGACGCCGATCCCGGCCATGACGCTCGACGAGCCGGTGCGGATCGCCGCGTCGCTCCCGCCGGCCCAGCTCGAGGCGACGGCACGGGCGATGCGGCCGCGGGAGCGGAGGGCGGGGCCGAGGCTCGTCGGCATCGCGGGCCGGGCGGGGGCCGGGAAGGATCTCGTGGCGTCGATGATCCCGGGCGCGTGGGTGATCGGCCTGGCCGACCCGCTCTACGCGATGCTGGCCGCGATGCTGCGCGTCTCGGTCGATTCGTTGCGTGACCGCGGCACGAAGGAGCTTCCTATCGAGTGGCTGGGCCGCAGCCCGCGGCACCTGCTCCAGACGCTCGGCACCGAGTGGGGCCGCGAGCACGTCGCGCAAGACGTGTGGATGCGACTGGCCGCCAAGCGTGCCGACGACATGGTGGCGGCCGGCGTGCGCGTGGTCGTCGTTGCCGACGTGCGGTTCCCCGACGAGGCCGCTTGGATTCGCGACCGCGGCGGCGAGGTGTGGCACCTGCGGCGGCCGGGCACCGACGCGCCATCCACCCACGTCACGGAAGCCGGGGTCGCGGTCGTCGGAGACGAGCCGGTCATTGTCAACGACGGCACGATCGAGGATCTCCGCCGAACGGTCGAGAAACTGCTCTACGGCCGCACCTGATCAAAGGTACACTTGTGGGGAGGGCTGGCCGTGTCGATCGAGAGTGTGTTCCGCCGCGCGAAGGACGGCACCCGCGAGCCGCTCGCGGTCCCGCATCAGGGCGGCACGCACATCCACCACACGCCCAGCCGGAGAGTGTCGCTCGGGTGCATCACCTCGCGTCGTCGGCCACCGCCGACGTTCTTCGAGGTGCTGGCGTTCGAGCTCGGGTGCAACATCAACGAAGCCAAGCGCCGCTGGCTCGCAGGAGAGATCACATGAGCATCGCAAGCGGACCCACGGAAGCCGCAGGCAAGGCCAAGGCCATCCCCGACAAGGTCGGGAACTACATCAGGTCGGCCCGGGCCGCCGCCGCCGACGGCCTGACGTGGATCGAGTTCGGCGAGCTGATGCTCGGCCTGATCCGCCTGACCGTCGACGTGCTCGACCACGTGCGGTCATTCAGCGGCGCGGAGAAGAAGGCCATGGTGGTCGACGCCGCCGGCCGGCTCTTCGACGCCGTGGCCGACCGGGCCGTGCCGATGCCGCTCTGGCCGGTGTGGATGCTCGCCCGGCCCGCGGTGCGCTCGCTCGTCCTGGCCCTGGCGTCGGGGGCCGTCGAGATCGTCCTGCCCATGGTGAGGTCGTCGTGATGCCCCGCGACCTGATCGCCAACGCCCGCCTGCTGCACGAGTGGTCGCCGCTCCTGGGCTACCTCCGCCGGCTGTCCACCACGCTCGACGCGCGGGACCGGGCCGCGGTCATGGCCGACGCGCTGACGTGGCTGGCCGCGAAGACGCAGACCACGCTCGACGACCGCCTCGTGTCGCGGGTGTCCGCCGTCCTCCGCACGCCGGAGGGCGTCGATCTCGTCCGCGAGGTCGTGGCCGTGGCCGATGAAATCCTGGAGCCTGTGAAGTGAACGCCATCCTGCCCTACCTCCAAGCCCTCGTCGGGCTCGGCCTCGTCGGATACGCCGTCGTCCTGATCGCCCAGCGGTTCCGCGGCGTGATGCCCGCGCGGCTCACCACGGCGGCCGTGCCGGTGGACGACGTGAGGATCGTGTCCGACCTCGCAACGCGGCTCCGCGCGCAGGGGAAGACCCCGGCCGTCGAGATCGCGCTGCAGCTCCACGCCGAGTTGCTCAAGCCGGAGGCGACCGCGTGAGGCCGTTTCTCCTCCTCCTGGCCGGCCTGGTCCTGCTCGGCGGCGTGCCGCTGCCGGCGGTCCCGTGGCCCGTGCCGGCGATCGTGGCGCCGTCCGCACCGGCGACAGGGGCGGTCTACGTCTACGAGAAGGACGAGAGCCCGGTGCCGGTGGGCGTGACCGTCGGGCTGAACCGCCTCAACCGTGAGCGGCGGATCGCCGCCACGCTGCTCGAGGCCGACACCGTCAACGGCACCGGCGTGGTGCCAGCCCAGTACAAGCCGGCCCTCGACGCCGCGAAAGCCGCCGGCCTGCCGTGCCTGGTGGTCGTGGCTGGCTCCACCGTCCTGAAGGTCGTGCCGGCCCCCGCGACCGAGGCCGCTGTCATGGAGGCCGTGCCGTGACGCTCATCGACCCGAGCCTGATCGACGTCTTCCCGTCGGAGCACGACGGGTACCCAGACCACCTGGCGGCCGAGGACACGACCGACGCGCTCCGCGATGCGTGCGGCTCGGCCAGCCGGGAGTTCCCCCGGGCCATGTGGATCGAGCCCCGGGAGTGGGCGGCCAGGGCTGCCGAGAACGACCGCCATGGCCTGTGGGCGATGAACTACATCGACCGGTTCACCAACCAGAATCCGACCCACGAGTGCACGTGCCATTCCCTGCGGGCCAACTTCGAGGCTGCGCGCAACCGCGCCCGCGGCGTGATCTACCCCGACGGGCCGGTGGTCGGCCGCCGCTACGCGGAGTCGGGTGACCACGGCTCGGTGTGGGTGTCGGCGCTGTCCGTCTACGCGGAGGCCAACCCGCGGCAACGCGGCGGCGCGAACGTCAGGCAGGTGCTCGAGATCGCGGTCCGCCGCGGGATGCTGCCCGACCGGACGCAGCCGCGCGACTACGGATTCGCCCACACGCTCGTCGGCACCAGCGGCAAGGGCAACTCCAACCAGAGCGGCGGCGCGTGGGTGAGCGTGTCGCGGTTCCCCGCCGGGTGGCAGGAGACGGCCCGCCACCTCCGGCCGCTCGAGGTGATCTTCCCTGAGTCCTACGAGGAGGCGATCTGCTGCCTCCTTCACGGCCTCGCGGTCAGCGTCGGCCGATCCGGGCACGCCGTGCCGTGGGCGCGGTGGGTGGC
>CAZCUX010000038.1:5713-47369 GCA_964502005.1 uncultured Enterobacterales bacterium | reverse complement strand
GAAGAGTAGTCCCAACGGGGAACTGACGTGGCTGCTGCCTGATTTTCAAAGACCGCTTGAAATACAACCCTGCGGGTTGACCTTTCATCGGAGCCGGCGGCTTAACTCATACCCAACGTCGCGTCAAGCAAGTTTTGTTGCTTGTTCCATACCGCAGACAGTTGAACTGAGAGGGAGGAAAGCGCAGGGCGTTCCGCCGCCAGCCCCATCCGTTTATAGAATCCTCCTCGAAACGTCAAGCCTCCCTCGACCGAAATCGAGCAATCCCACCTGAAATCCGATCAGATTCCCCGAAAATAACCATCAATACTTTATTGTGACGACTCGGATTGCAAGGGCCAGATGCGCGGACGTATCGGAATCAGCGTGTCCCCTGCCGAGTTCGGCACCACGACGCTACAAGGGAGCCAGTAAAGCACCATGGAGAAACCGTGCAGACACGCATTCTTTGGCTGTTGAGTATCCTCAGTGCCCTGGTGCTCTGCTTCCTGCCACTTACGTCATTGCTCGGATATGAGTCGTCTGCTGTGATGGGCATCGTGCTCGGGCTGATTTCGATGCGGCTCACTGCAACCGAGCTGGAGTCGGCCTCTCGGATGCAGCCATTCGATTCGCCGCTGTCCTGGTGGCTGGACCGATTGGGGGCGCGCTTGGCGCTCACTCTCCCGGCGGCGGGCATTCTGGCAGCAAATGCACTGCGCGTGAAGAACTGCGATCCGCTGGGCGGCGCGGTCTACTGGGTCATCATTCCCATGGTGTCCGTCTTGGTTGGGCACGCGTTGGTCTTCACGCTTGCACGGTTCACCAACAGCCCGCGTTGGGGCTGGCGCCTCGCGCTTGGCGTCGTCTTGCTCGACACAATCTGGTTTTTCGCCCGCCTCGTGATTGAGCCGCCGATTACGGGCGTACACCTTCTCTTCGGATACTTCGCCGGCTCTATCTACGATGAGGCGCTGTCGATGCCGCGCCCTCTTCTTTGGTACCGCGCGTGGTGCATTGCGGGCAGTCTCGCGATGGTATTCGCCGTTGAGCTGCACGCCCGGTGGCGAAGCGGGCCATCCGTTCGCACGATGCTCTGGGCGACGGCTTGCTCGGTCTTGGCGACCGCCGGCCTGACCATCACGGCAGAGTCCCACGGCTACTGGCTCGAACGCGAAGACATCGCGGAAGCGCTGGGGGCGTCCGTCGAAAGCGCGCACTTCGTCTTCTATTACGACCCTGGCGAGATGAATGCACGACAGGTACAAAATATGGTGGAGGACCACGAGTTTCGCTATGCAGAGCTAGAAGCATTCTTGGACGAGCGGCCCACACAGACCATCGGTCGCCCACTGCGCGTCTTCATCTACCCAAACAAAGCAACCCAGCACCGTCTCTTTGGGTCCCGGCAAACCTTTGTCGCGCGCCCCTGGACCTACGAGATGCACATTCGTTGGGACAACGTGGGCGACACCGCGGTCGCTCACGAGCTCGCGCACCTCTTCTCCGCTCCGTTTGGCGGAGGTCCACTCGCGCTTGCCACCGACGGCGGCTGGATGGTTCATCTCGGCTTGGTCGAAGGACTTGCTCTCGCCGCGGACTGGCCACCCGATGAGCTGACCCCCCACGAGGCCGCTTCGGCGATGCGCAAGCTTGAGATTGCCCCCGACCTGCGCCAGCTCTTCACGCCCCAAGGCTTTTGGGCGCAACCATCGGGGAAGGCGTACACCTTGATGGGCTCGTTCGTGCGCTGGCTCATCGATAAGCACGGGATCGAGAAGTTCAAGACTGTCTACCGAAATGGCGACTGGACGGGCGTTTATGGACAGTCAACCGCGTTGCTGGTCGGCGAATGGGAGTCCTTTGTCGATACCCTCGATATTGACGAGAGTCGTCTCGAAATGGCGCACTTCAAGTACTCGAAGAAGTCCATTTTCGGAAAGACCTGTGCCCGCACGTTGGCAGAGCTTCGTCGGCAAGCGCGAAACGCGGAAGGACGCGGAGACTACGCAACTGCCCTTGACCTCCAGCAGCAGATTCTCGGCTTCCAAAAGAAAGATGCGGAGCCTGGGGTCGACATCGCCAAGCTGCTAGTGCAATTGGAACGTTTCGACGAGGCCACCGATATTCTGGACGAAATGCTAGCCCGCACTGGGAAACGTGCGCTCAAGCCAAAGACGGTCGCTGAGGTGGAAGAGTTGCGCGGCGATATTCTTTGGCAAGCAGGAAAACACGAAGCGGCAATGTCTGCGTACCAAAACTGCCGCGGTTTCGGCTTGGACGACGGCGAACGCCGCCGTTTGACCCTCAAGCAAATCGGCCTGGACCATGCAGACGAGCCGATTGGCACGCAGGTCTTCCGCTATTTGTTCGACTCATCCGGGAAGACCCAGATGTTGTGGTCGGCACTCGCATGGACCGAAGTAGCACCTGATGACCCCCTTCCTCGCTATTTGGTAGGCTTCCAGCTCAGCCAGTCGGGGCTTACCGAAGAATCGTTGCCCTACCTTGAAGGCCCAGCCGGTCTATTGGCCGACACCGACCTCGATGAGCAGCGGCGTCTCCTGTTGGCGAAAGCGGTCCAAAAAACTGGCGACTACGACACCGCCGAGCGCCTGTGGTCCGAGCTGACCCAAGCATCTTCGAGCCGCGTGCGCCTACTGGCCGTCGAAGGCATCGACCGGACCCGCTTTGCGCAGCACAAAGCGCTTACGCGCCATCCCCAAGCGCCGTAGGGGCGTCTTCGACACGACCATCGGAAGCGATGCGGCCAGGAAGTGCGTACTGCGCTGCGATGGTCTCCATTTCGGTTGTCAACGCTGCGCGCTCCTCCCGCAACCGGCGCAAGGTCGCCACCCTCCGCACGCGCGTCAAGCGAACCTTCACTGCACGCAATGTCTCCGATAACAATCGCAAATAGCGTACGGCGCTCACCGCACCCAACAGCGACAAGAAGCCCACCATGACGCCAGCCAACACCGGCGTGTTTGGAATGCCAGGATACGCCGCGTGGAGGCGTTCATGGGCAAATCCCGCGAGAAGCGCCACCAACATCCACGTTGCAGGCACCAATACGGAACCCACCACGAGCTTGATAGACGCGACATCTTTTCGTCGCCGCGCCGCCACCCACGAAACACCCCAGAGCACCAGGGCCACCGGTAGGTGAATGCCCAGCCCGACCACCAACAATGGGGGCAAAAACAGCACCACCGCAGTAGCCTGCGCCAACGCGACCACCAAGAAACCCGGTCGAAAGAGGTCGGGCGCGCGGTCAAGCTCGTGGTCATCGAGCCCGAGCGCACGCAAATCCGCGTCGTACTCGAACACACGCGCCCGAAGGCGGACCAAGCGCTCCGGGTCGTCGACTTCGAGGTGACTGACCGCATGCCAGACACGGGCAAACCCGAGCTGCCGCTCCCGAACATTGGGCCGCGCGCTCACGGTCCCCGCCCGGCGTGCCCGCTCCGCGCGCAGCAGCTTGCGCACGCGATGCATCAGGTGGTGGACCTCCCAGCTCTCCGTTGCCCGCACCACCTCGCGCAACACGCGGTCAAGCTCCGTCGTGAGCCGCTGAATTCGATGGCGGTCTTCGGGGTCCTCGGGGGACCAAGCAAGCTCGCCCGCCAAATCCAAGGGAGGATGAAACTCCACGAGAACCTGACTGCGAAACGCATGTTTTTTGTCGTAATGGAGCCCTACTGGAATCAGTACCGGAGGCGGATTTCCCGCCGGCGAAAGCGCACAAGCACGGTAATAAAACCGCGCTGCGCCGGTCTTGAGGTCGAGGAGAAACGGGTTGTCATGGGAGTCTCCTTCTGGAAACAAGCACGAATACCGGCCCCGCACGACCGACGCAGCCAATTGGTCGAGGGCCTTGCCATTTGACAGGCGACGCGCTTCGGGGTCGGCGGATTCAACGTGGTCTTGCGCACGAAACACCGGGACCGCACCCACAGCACGCAACAACAACGAAAAGCCGGGTATTTGAAACAACCCGGAGCGTGCGCCAAAGGTCACGGGAACCGGAAAACACGCGAGAATGACGCCAGGGTCAATCACGCCATTCGGATGCCAGCTCACCAGAACGCCACCCCGGTCTCGCGGAATGTGCTCGAGTCCGACGACCTCGATGTCGCGAAAGAACGCCTGCGTCAGCAAGCGCACCCACAGCACGACGCCGTCATACGCAGTTTGCATCCAAAAACTCTCTCAAATCCACAAGTCGAGGGGCGCGTCCGCCAGCAAGCCCCGCAAAATGTCGCTGCGCGTGACGATGCCCAGCAGTTGCCCCGTTTCGCTG
The DNA here is from genome assembly GCA_964502005.1 of uncultured Enterobacterales bacterium. Taxonomy (GTDB): domain Bacteria; phylum Myxococcota_A; class UBA796; order UBA796; family UBA2385; genus CAJWOS01. Next base: position 43,087 of record CAZCUX010000038.1, on the reverse strand, counting down.
CAAATTGGCATGGAGCCGACGTGTTCCCCAAACATCACCCGCGCGACAGAACGCACCGACGCATCCGGGGCAGCGGAGAAGACTGGACTTCGCATCAACGTACGAAGTGCCCGCTGGCCCACAGCGTCGGTGGGTCGGTGGTCGGGAGTACCCGCCACTCGCAAGAGGTCGCGGTCAGAGACCATCCCAACCAACCGCCGCTCCCCGCCACCAAGGGGTGTCCCCAGAATCGGAATGTGGCGAAAGCGTCGTTCTCGAACCAATTGCCACGCCGTCGCAACGGTGTCTTCGGGGTGAAGGTAGACAACAGGAACCGTCATCAAGTCGGCAACGGTCGCGACAGCCCGTCGCAACGGCGCTTTTTGCTGTGTGGCAGCCTCGCGGTAAGGGTCCGACCGACGCGGCGGCGGCCGCTGCTCGTGGACCACGTCGGGAGGCGACTCGCCAGGGTCCCGCAGCGAATCTTCCCAGGCCTCGGGCGCACGCACCCGCGGCACCGGCGCTACAGACTGCCAGTCGTAGGGACTTCGAACTGCGGTCACGTCCCAAACCGAAAACATTCACCCTCCACGCGCCACGATGCACGCTTCGCCACGCACAACGGGGACCATCGCTGTACCGTACTCTACCTGCCGTTCGAACCCCACCATTTGCGCACCTGTTTCTGAATTGCATCGTATTGGTCGCTCTTTTCATCACCACGACCCACCTGGTCTTTTTGTCAAAAACGACAAGTGGTGCGCGCCAAACGCAACCTCTCGAAAAATCCTCGCTGCAAGGTTGACATGTAAAGAGTATACTCCCCAAGGTGGCTCTGTCCGCCATCCTTCCACGCGCTGCGTCCCCCGCAGCCCGGTCCACCCTGCCTGCACCCCCCTCCCTGGCTGCACCATGGACCTCGATCCCTCCAGCTATTCCGACCTTACGTCTTTCTTCGCCAAGAGATTCCCCGCACCCGAACACCGTGCGAGTCTCGCCGCAGAAGCGCGCATCACCTTCCGCGAGCCGTCCACCGACGACCCCGCCGTCGCTTGGGGCCGCCTCATCACGCGCGCGCGCGAACAATCGGCATTGGCACGCCTGGCCGATTGCGCCGCCGACCGAAAGCCGGACGACGAAAACCTCCAGGGCGTCGCCGCTCTCATCGCGAATCGCCCCTGGCCTCCCCGTTCGCGCGGTCGTGTGCGTCCCATGATGCGCCAGGCCGCAGCATTCGTCGCGCTGGTCACCATCGCCGGCGCGACCTGGATGGCCACGACATCCGATAGCAGCGCCCGCGTAGAAGGCGACCCCGTCGGCGAAACGCAAGCGGAATCGCCCGTCGCGACCGCCCCGCGCGCATCCGAACCACCCGCACCCCCCACCGTGCCTACCGAAGCCACCGTTGTCGGCACCGCAGCACCCCCACCCGCGCCGCTTGCACCCGCAAACGACGCCACCGCGCCATCGGAACCACCGCGCGCGGACACCGAAGCCGAAGTACCCCCTACCGTCACCGACGAACCCGTAGGAACCGGCACAGAAGAAGCGGATGACCTTGGTTCTTGCACAGGCGCGTCCCAACAACTGATTGGGTATTGGTACGCAGGAGCCACCTCCCCCGGAAAGGCAGGCGAGACCATCATCGTGCCATCGTCGGTGCGCGTACGCGCCGATTACCCCGATGTTCACAATCGCTTCAACGCGCGGGCATCCGTTCGTTGTACGCTCAGCGCAGGCGCCAAGGTCACGCTCGCGGCAGACCCCATCCGCGTCCCCGGCGACGCCTACTGGGTCCCGCTCCACGCGCCGGGCACCTGAAACCAGCGTCCCGTTTCATCCTCCGCCAGCACGGGCCAATCGAGCATCGGCCCGTTGCGCGGCACCACGACGACCGCAGCCTTTGTCGCGTGGGCGAGCTGTTTCCAGGCCATGGCGTCCTGCGGAAGCGCGCATTGCGCGCGGAGCCAGACGTAGCCCGGAGTGCGGTCTTGGGGGACGGCGAGGGGTCCGCACAGCCAAGAAAGCCGCCGTCGCCATGTTTGTCCAAACGTGCCCGACGCGACCACCTCGCCACCGTCTTTTACGGTCACCACCACCGGTCTCCCCAGAAGCGAGCGCAGCGCGACGCCCTTTCGGGGGTCGACGAGAATGGGCCGCGAGACATCCATTCCGTCGAGCGCACCCACGACGGCTTCGGGTACACGCGGTGGAGCCACCCAATCACCAAACGGCGTGTTTTCGGGGCGACCACCGAACGCCAGAACGAAGCCCAGCGCTATCCCCCCCACGCGCTGACGCCACCCACCACCGATGCAAGAGGTGACTCGTCGCGCGCCCTCTACCAGCACCCAGAGCACCAAGGGCACAGTGGCATGCAGCGGATGAATGCGCGCCACTTCGAGGGGAAGCCACCCACGAAATGTGGCCTCGGCGACCAGCGCGCCCAGCAGCGCGAAAGTGAACAATACTACAAATACTCTTTGTTTCCAAGCACGCAACCACACGGCGCCCACCCATACCCAAGCACCAACAGAAACATCGAGATGATGCATCCAGCGGGCATGTACAGCAAGCGAATCCATGGGGCTGTCCCCTTGCAGCCACAAAGCCTCACCCAAAATGGGACAAAAAACGGCCAGTCCAACCGCGATGACGGGCACCCTGCGGGGTTCCTGCGCAACCAAGGCTGCAAATCCTGTCGCGCCGATAGCGGGGTGTACCGCCATCGCCAACCCACCCAGTATCCAAGACACCCATCCCTTGCTGGTCCACATCCACAACAGCAGCGGTACGACGATTGCGCGCGATACCGGAGCCGCCGGCAGAATCGAAATCCAGCCAGGCCCCAAGCGCGGTCCTGCGAGAAACAGCATAGCGAGCACGCACCCAACGCTTGTCGCGCCCTGCATTCGCGCCAAGCGTGCCGCGCCTCCAAAGGTCAGTCCCGCGAAAAATATCGCCAGAGCGGCGTCAAGGCCCCAAGACGCCGGCAAACAAGCCCGCAGATCCAACCACGCACCCGGATGCGCTGCCGCCGCGTCCGCCACGATGTCGCCGGGAAAAGAATCCGCATTTCTTCGAACCTCCACCAAGACTTGCTGCATCGCGAGGTCGCCATCTGACAAGTCCAGACCATGCATGAGCACCGCAATCAGCAGCCCCATCCACACGATGTGGCGGTTTCGACGCACTTCGACTTGCTCCACACTCGGTCTCCCCGCGATAGGTTGCCGCGACCCTTCGGTTCCGGCGAGCCCGGGCGACGCACGGGTCCCACCCTGGCTTGACCCGCTCCGCACCTTCTGGCCATGGAGACTGCACATGTCCGAAAGTACGCTTTCCTCCCCAAGCACCACCCCAAAAACCGGCAACCTGGGCGTTACGCTCGGAACGTGGCTGTTCATCCTCCACACCTACGAACACCCGTTCTCCGATTCGGAAATCACCGCCGCGTGTGCAGCCATTCAGTCCGCAGCCCCCGAGCATGCCGATGAGGCCGGCAAGGCGCTGGTTGCCGTCGTCGAACAAAAGCTGGGAACACACGGCTCTCCCGCAGCCGTTCGCGCTTGGCTCGAAGCCTTGCTTGGCGCAGACCACGTCGCGTCTTTCGTCGGCGACGACCGCGCTGCACGCACCCAGCAAATCCGCGCATACCAGTTCAAGAGCAACTTGCCCTTCGTCGCCAGCATTATCGACCGTTTCCCCGACGGCACGGTTGGCGATCATTGGGTGATGGTCGAACGGGTCACCGACACCGTGACCTGTATGGACCCCTACCCATGGGACGACCTCGACGAAGAATACCACCTGCCCTTGGTGGAGTTCATGGTGAAGTGGGAGTTGGCGGGTTGTCCGGCGTTCCACTTCCGCGCCTGAACCTGCTGTTTCGAATCCATCGGTGCAGACGAGGTTCTGCGCCGCTGTTGTGAGCTTCCACTGCCCGTCGGCGCGCGACGTCGCCCCCCGGAGTGCCGATGCCGCCGACCCCCCTCCAAGGCCGGTTTCAGGGACCCCAACACATCGCATTGCTCAACCATCTCTGCCGTTCGGGCGTGTCCGGCGTGCTCGAGATTCAAGCAGCGCCAAGGACCGCGTGGGTCAGTTTCTTGCAGGGCAAAATTACCTGGGCAGAAACGAACGACCCGGCGTCGATGGCCGGACAGGTGTTGTGCGATGCCGGCCTCCTGACGCCCGAACATTTGGCGCGCGTCGAAGCAGAGGTCACGGACGAAGACAGCTTGATGGACCGAATCGCCGAAGATTTGGCCCGTCCGCGCAGCGCTTTGGAAGTTTGGCGGCTGGCGGCAGCCCGTGCACGCTTGGCAGCCGGCGTGTCGTGGGGACAAGGAACCTGGCGCATGACGTCGGTAGACAGCGCGACGACCGCCGGCATCGACCCTCGCTTGTTTCCCGAGTTCGACCTTGTGGATATTGGCTGGGAGGCGGTGTTGACCTGGGTAGACGACGCACGGGCCCGCCGCGACGTCCTCGACCCCACCGCAGGACATTACCTCGCGGGCCAAGGCCTCGAAGAAGCCCTCCTGCGCCTCAAACTGCCGCCGCAACTGCAAATATTGGGCGCACGGCTTCGTGCAGGCGTCGAACCATCTGCGCTGCTTTCGGAGCTGGGCGACCGAAACCCTGAGCTGGTACGGATTCTGTGGTTGCTGGAGTTTGGCGGCTGGGTGTCTCGCAGCGCCCGACGCTCGGAGATGTCGGAAGTCGAAGCATTGCCTGCTGCCGCGCCCGCCGACCCCGCCGTCGCCCGCGTCACAACCCTATGGGGCGCCCGCAATGAAGCGGACCTCTACGACCTCGTGGGCGTACGTCCTTACGCATCGACAGCCTCCGTGGCCCGCGCCGCCGCGGACCTCATGCGCGACCTTTCCCGTGTCGCAGAAGACGGCCGCGTACCCGAATCCATTCGAGCGATGGCACGAAACTTGCAGGCGGCCGCACAAGTCGCCCAAGCGACGCTTTCCGACGATGGGCGGCGCACCGACTACGACGTCGAGCGAAAAGCGGGACGCGCCGGAACGGTAGGCAACCTCCTGTTGCGTTTCTCGACGACGCCCAATCGCGGTGACGCAGGTCCGTTGGCCCAAGCCCTCGAGCACGCCGCCGCCGGCCGTATGCCCGAGGCCGCCGAAAGCGCCAGCCGCGCCCTGTTCCTCCAGCCGGATGACCCCGACGTACTCTCCGAATGTGCGTGGATATTGTGGAACGCTCGCCACGAGGTTTCGTTGCCCGAAGACCCAGAAGTCCACATCCACAAGGCACTCTCACGACATCCGGGACATGCACGGGCCCGTGAAGTGCGCGACCTCATCGCGAACCAACGCGCCGCCGGACAAGGCACCCGCCGCACCCTCATGGGTTGGCTTCGGAGCAAGCCATGAACCAGCCGCAACGCGTCGTGTTGGCAGCCGGCCTCAAGCCAACCACCGTAGGGCCCCTAAGAACCGCGCTTCAGCACATTGCGACGGTCGAAGTGGTACCCCAACTGCGGGGTGCCCTCGAACGCGCCCGCGCAGGCGGCATCACGATGGTGGTGCTCCCCGCCGACCGGCCCGCTGCGTTGGCTGCCTGCGACCGTTTGCGTACCGATGAAGCGCTTGGCGCTCCCCTTGTCTGGCTACTGAGCGAGGAGGGCCTCACAGCGCGCATTGCAGCCCATTGGCTTCGTCCCACCCGCGCGCACCTTTATGGGCTCGTTCCGCTACAGCAGTCGTTTATCGACAATGAGGTCGCGCCACTGTTGAGCGCGCGACCCGCCGTGCCTTTGGTTCCCGCGCCGATGGACCCTCCCGACGCTGAAGAGCCGTCCACAGGACGCATTCGGCCCGTCGCACCGAGCGCGCCATCGGACAACGACGCCGCGCGGATTCGGGAGCGCTTGGAGTCCACCCGTCAAGACCTGCGGGTTTCCGAGCAAAACCTCGCCCGACTCAACCGCGAGCTCGCCGAAGCGCGCGAGGCCCTTGCTTCTGCCCACGCCGACATCTCGCGCCAGCAAGAGGAGCTGTTCAAAGCCAACGAAGCGGCGATTCGAGAGCGTCGCCAAAGCGAGAGCCTCCGCGATGCCCTCGATGACACCCGCCGCGACGCGGAGACCAGCCACCACGCCCTGGAAGCGGAGCTAGCCGAGCTTCGAAGCCAGCTCCAGGACCTGCGCAAGCGTCAAGACGCCGACCGCCAGCGCGCCGAGCAGTCACTCGCCCAAGCACGCAACGCCCAAGGCGCAGCCGAGCAGAAGGCTCTGGCGATGGAGGGGGACGTCGCGCGTTTGATGGGTGAGCTGGCGGACCTCCGCCGCCGAGAATCCGAGCTGCGCCAGACCGTTCCATCGATTCGCAGCGAGTCCGACGCGGAAATCCGCCGCCGAGATACAGAAATCGCGGACCTTCGCAGTCAGCTTGTGCATACGCGAAAACGTGCTGAGGAAGCCGAAGATGGGCGGGAGAGCGCAACAAGCTCGCTGCAAGCCCGCCTCGAACAGCTCGAACTCGCGCTCCAGGTCGCGCGGGAGTCCGCGGCGACCACACGTGAAGAACACGACGGCCAGTTGCGGGGAATGCAAGGCCAGGTCGAAAGTCTCGAACAGCTATTGAAAGACGCGCGCCACGCCGCCAAAGCAGCGACGCAAGAAGTCGAAGCCGTTCGCCGCGCGCGCAGCCAAGCTGCCCAAGACCTTTCGGAACGGGAAGCGAAGTGGGTTGCCGAGCGCCAACGTCTGCTGGATGAGCGTGATGAGGCACGGTCTCGCCTTTCGGCCTCCGAGGCGGGCTCCTCGGAGGAACGCGCGCGCTTGTTGGCGCTGAGCGACACCACCGACCGCCTCCGCCGCGAGCGAGATGCGATGGAGAGGCGCCAAGACACCCTCCACGCGACCATTCAAACGTTGGAACAAGAAAAGAGCACACTCCAAAACGAGCTGACCGACATGACCCGCGAGCGCGACGGCTTCCGTGCCGACCGCGATGACCTCGTGGGGGCCCGCGCCCGATTGCGCGCAAAGCTCGATGAGGTCGAACAGGAGCGCGAACAGCTGCGCGCTGCCCTCGAACGTGCAAACGAGAGCAACCAAAGCGACCAACGGTCGGTCAAAGACCTCAAGCGCGAGCGCGACGCCCTCCGCGACGAGCGCAACCGCCTCGCCGAACAGCATGTACCCATCGTCGAGGAGCGCAATCGACTACGCGACGAGCTTGGCCCCCTTCGAGCAGCCCGCGACCAAGCACAACAAGCACTCGAAGCCACCCGCGCACGGTTGGCGCAGCTTCGCGGCGAGTTGGATGCAGAGCGCGAAAAGAACGTCGAGATGGAGCTTCTCAAGTCCAATGCCATGGATGAAGGTCCGTGGCGTGCCGCGATAGAAGCCGCGCAGTCGTCGAACACCGACCTCCGCAATGACATTGCGCGTTTGGCCGAACAAGTCGGCAACCTCACCCGCGAGCTGGAGGCCGTGCGCGTCGAGAACCGGGAGCAGTCCCGCCGCCTTCATGCCGCAGAGCTAGAAGCCACGGAAGCCCGCACCCAACAAATGGCCGACCTAGAGTGGTTCATGGATACCTTGCGCGCCATTCGCGGTACACGCCCCCAGTAGTCTTGGCCAACGCCTCATCGTGGGCCGCGGGTCGACGCGACAAGCCGCGCCGCTGCGTGCCACCCCTCACGCGCGCGGGAACTTTGAAGAAGTCCCCGCTCCCAACCGTCCAACTGAGAGGAGAGGTCAGCGAGGACGGAGGCATAGCCGGTGTCATCGGCCAAGTTGCGCAGTTCGTGGGGGTCTGAGGGGAGCCGAAACAACTGAAGAACAGGGTCATCCCGGAACCGCACCAGCTTGAATTCCGCTGTGCGGTACATTCGGCCTTCTACCAATGTCTCGGCGACCACAAACGGCCGCCAGCCGCCAGCGCGGGCTTCTAACAATGGCCGCAAGCTGTATCCGCGCGCCTGCGGCAACAACGGCGCGCCCAAAAAGTCGCAGAACGTCGGTGCGAGGTCCACCGTAGACACCAAAGCGGGCACATCCCGTCCCGCTGGCAGGACATCCGGCCACCGAAACCACATCGGAACGCGTGTAGCGCCATCGTAGAGCGAAGACGCCCCCAGCAAACCGTGGTCGCCGCCGCTGTCACCCCGGTCGCCTACCACCACGAGCAATGTGTTTCGACCGACGATCGATGCATCCAAGAGCTCGATGATGCGTCCGACGAGCTGGTCAACACCCTCGACCAAGCGGTCGGCCATCCAAAGCGTCTGGCGCCACATTCGGCTCGACCAATGCGCGAGGTTTCGGTTTGTGCGCCGGCCTTCCTGAAACACGTTCGCTTCGGCCAGACGCGTCGCGAACCCTTCGGGCAAGGGGGGCATCTCACGGTCCGCCAGGCCGAGGTCCGGCTCGGAAGGGGACTCGGCGTGGTGCTGCACCCAGGCGTCTCTTTCACGGTTTGTGTGGAGGCCGACAACCGCAAGCCACGGAAGCCCCGGAGCTTGGTTGCGCAGAAAACCCTCCAGTGACCGCACAACCGCGTGGTCGCCGCTGCGTCCGCTTCCCGTAGCGCCCAGCAACACCGTACCCGCGGGACGGCGCCCTGGTGGTCCGACGCCTCCTATGTGAAACACGTCGTAATGTCCCAACCGAACCAGATGCTGGTCCAGCGAAGACACTTCGGCGTCTATACCAAGGCCATCGAGAACCGCGCCCGTCTCGCTGGCCATTCGACCGGTCCACAACACCGCGCGAGATGGCCCGGCCGACGGCTCGTTCGCGAACGCATTGGAAAACCGGACCCCTTCGCGTGTCAGGCGGTCGAGCGCGGGGGTACGAAGTCCCGGACGGAGGCGGGCGGGCAGGCGCTCCACCACCACCACCAGCACATTGGGAATCGTAGCGCCTGCGCGGGCTCCGCTCGGAGCGCCTGCGGCAGCCAGAGCGGCGGCTCCTTGCAACAATACGCGACGGGATACGGGCATATTCGTGGATGTACTCATGGCGACACCAAGCCCTCGCGCACCCATGAACGCCCGTCCTGGCACACGAACCATACGGCTGCGTCCGGCCCGACCCACAGATGAATCGGGGCGTCTCCTGGTCCAAGGAGACGCCAACCACGCAGCGAAACCCCCAGCCAGTCCACTTTTCCGGCGGGTTGAAGGCGCAGGTCGGGACGGTACACCGTGAGGCCATCGAGCCAGTCTACCACCCAAACTTTTGCCGCCTCCGCGGCGACGAGTCGGGGAAACGCGAACAACAGGGACCACAGACAGGTCAATGGCGCATCGCTGCGCTCGAACGGCGCCGACAAGCTGCCTTCCCGCAGCACCTTCTTCCCGCGAACGCGGCCCACTTCATCGACACGGGTGAGGGGTCGCGCTTGCCCGTCTTCGTCGAGTGCGACGGAGTGGAGGCTCCATTGCCGCAGGGAGCCGAGCGCGTCATTGTCGACTTGTATTCGCGCTTCGGTTCGCAGACCGTCGCCACGAAGCCCGCGCACCGTTTCTTCGACATGGAGCCAGGAGCGGTCGCCAGACATCGCTTGTGCCAGGACCAGGCGGCCATCGACACGCGTAGACGCCCCCATGGTCATCACGCTTTCCCAAGCCTGGCGCGCGCCCGCTACACCCGCGGACACAGCGGAAAGCTGTCCATTCGCCAAATAGCGATGGACACCAACGAGGGACCAATGGGGGGCGGAGGCAATCACGCAGGCGCTCGGGAAATGTTCCGTCCCTTCCTAATGCGCTCCCTGAGCCGACACCGCCCCCGCACGGGCCACAGGGGGCAAAACGTACGGGAGGGCGAGGGAAAGCGCACGATTGCTGCGAGATCGTGCGGGACAGCGCGAAGGGCACCGTCCCGCCCGCTGCCCTCAGACCATCGCGTCGATGATGGCGTTGAACGTAGCGCTGGGGCGCATCGCAGCCGTGACCTTGGTGGGGTCGGGCCGGTAATAGCCGCCAACATCCACCGGCGCGCCCTGAACGCCATTCAGTTCAGCGACGATGGTGTCCGCGGCATCGGCCAGCTGTGCTGCCACCGGCCCAAACCGTTCCGCCAACGCGGCGTCGGTGGTCTGGCTCGCGAGCGCTTGTGCCCAGTACAGCGCGACAAAGAAGTGACTGCCGCGGTTGTCGAGCTCGCCGCACTTCCGCGAAGGCGACTTGTCTTCGAGCAGATACTTCGTGGTGGCGACATCCAAAGTTTGTCCGAGCACCGCAGCGCGCGGCAAGTTCTCCCGCTCGGCCAAGTGCTCCAAGGAAACGGCCAGCGCCAAGAACTCGCCGAGGGAGTCCCAGCGCAGGTGGTTTTCCTTCTCGAACTGCTGCACATGCTTGGGCGCCGAGCCACCGGCACCGGTCTCAAACAAGCCGCCGCCGTTCATCAGGGGGACAATCGACAGCATCTTCGCGCTGGTGCCGACCTCCAAAATGGGGAAGAGGTCGGTGAGGTAGTCACGAAGTACATTTCCGGTAACAGAAATCGTGTCTTTGCCTTCGCGAATCCGGTCAACCGAGAGCTGGGTGGCATCCTCCGGGCTGAGGATACGAATATCGAGGCCCGAGGTGTCGTGGTTTTGGAGGTAGGTACGGACCTTTTGGATGAGCTGGGCGTCGTGTGCTCGCGTTTCATCGAGCCAGAACACAGCGGTGGCACCCGTGGCGCGGGCGCGGCGAACGGCCAAGCCCACCCAGTCCTGCACGGGCGCATCCTTGACCTGGCAGGCGCGCCAGATGTCGCCTCTCGCTACGGAATGTTGAATGAGCACGTTTCCGTCGGCGTCGACTACCCGAACGTCGCCGTCCGCAGCGATTTCGAAGGTCTTGTCGTGGGAGCCGTATTCTTCCGCGGCCTGGGCCATCAAGCCGACGTTGGACACGCTGCCCATCGTGCGGGGGTCGTAGGCGCCGTTGGCCTTGCAATCTTCCATCACCACGCGGTACACGCCGGCATACGAAGAATCCGGGATGACGGCCTTGGTGTCCTGGGCGTTGCCCTGGGCGTTCCACATCCGGCCGCTGGTGCGAATCATTGCCGGCATCGAAGCGTCGATGATGACGTCGCTCGGGACATGGAGGTTGGTGATTCCGCGGTCGGAGTCGACCATCGCGATGGCCGGGCCGTTGTCATAGACCGCCTGGATGTGGGCTTCGATGGTCGCGCGGGTGGCCGCATCGAGCTTGCCCAAGCGCGAGACGAGGTCGCCAAAACCGTTGCGGACATCCACGCCCAGCTCTGCAAACACTTCGCCATGCTCGGCGAAGAGGTCGGCGAAGTAGGTCTCGACGCCGTAGCCAAAGATGATGGGGTCCGACACCTTCATCATCGTTGCTTTCATGTGCAACGAATAGAGAACGCCCTGCTCACGGGCATCTGCAATCTGTTCGGTCAAGAACTTCACGAGCGCGGTCTTGGACATGAAGGTGCCGTCGATGATTTCGCCGGCCTGCAGCTTGATTCCGCCCTTGAGAACCTTCACCGAACCGTCGGCTGCGACATGCTCGATAGAGACGGTGGTGGCGGCGGGCACGGTGACCGACTTTTCGTTCGACCGGAAGTCACCCGCCGACATCGTGGAGACGTGGCTCTTCGAGTCAGACGACCACTTGCCCATTCGGTGCGGGTTTTGACGCGCATATTCTTTCACCGCGACGGGCGCGCGGCGGTCGGAGTTGCCTTCGCGCAAAACGGGATTGACGGCACTTCCCTTTACCTTGTCGTAGCGCGCCTTCACCGACTTCTCTTCGTCGGTCTTCGGCTCTTCGGGGTAGTTCGGGAGGGCGAAGCCCTGCGCCTGAAGCTCGGCAATCGCGGCCTTGAGCTGGGGCACCGATGCGCTGATATTCGGCAGCTTGATGATGTTGGCTTCGGGCTGCTTGGCCAGCTCACCCAGCTCACTGAGCGCATCGGCAATGCGCTGTTCGCGGGTGAGGTAATCGGGGAAGGTCGCCAGGATGCGGCCACCAAGGGAGATGTCCCGCGTTTCTACCGAAATGCCCGCCGGTCGCGTAAATGCCTGAATCACGGGCAAAAACGACCCGGTTGCGAGTGCGGGCGCTTCATCGGTATAAGTGTAGATGATGGTAGGCGACTGGCTCATCGTAGACATCCTCGGGCAGACCGGGTTTCGCGGAACCGCGCAATAGGCGGCTCTCTCAGGCAAACGCACCGGGAAAAAAACGCGGACGCGGGACGCGGTGCCCCGACCGTCGCGCCGATGTATCGCGTAGAGGCGCACAATGCAGCATTGGACCCTCTCCGTGATGCCGTTCGCTGTTCGTTCGGCCCCAATCCAGGGTAAAACACACCCATGAATATTCGCCAACACGCCGTCGCGGTCTCCGCTGCCGAATACAGCGCCTCACTCGGCCCGACCTTCTCCTCCGCTCCCGTGGCCTACGCGACGGGCCGCGTCACCGAGATGGCAGGGGACGACGAAGGTGCCCTCGCAATCTACCTTCGCGTATTTGACGACCCCGCTTCGTCTGCGTGGCCGTACTTGATGAACGCCATCGTTCAAGTGGCCCAACGCCGCGGCGCAGAGAGCACCACCGCCCACGCCCTCGCTGCACATACCGAACGTTTGCCGGAACTTCACCTCTGGCGCGGTCACTTGCTTCGTCTCGCCCATCGTTACGACGAATCCATCGCCGCGCTGGAGGATGCAACCCACACAACCACCGGCGACGTGCTTCGTACGGCCATCGCCGAACGGGCACGCGCATTTGTGGAAAACGGTGACCTACCCGGCGCAATCGAGTGGTGCTCCATCGCCATGCGCAAGTGGCCCGACGACCGCGCGCTGCACCAGACAAGTCGCGCGGGACTCTACAACCAAATCGGTAACCCCGTTGCCGGTCTCGCCGATGCCGACGCCGTCCTCCTCCACCACCCGATGTTCGCCGAAGCCCACCTCAACCGCGCCAGCGCGTTGCTCCGATTGGGCGACCCCATCGGCGCCGACGCGAGCTTCGCCGTGGCCTTGCGCCTCTCCCCCGGCTTGGCCCCCACCATCGACCATCTTCGGCGATGCCTCGGGCAACGAACATGAAGAAACCGGCCATCACCCTCGTCAACCTTTGGATGACCGATCCCGGCCAGCGCTATATGCCCCTCGGCCTGCTCTGGCTCCGCGCCTCCCTCGAAGCCGCCGGCTTTCTCGTTGAGCTGCGCGACTACCAGTTCTTGACCGACGCCGAGCGCGAAGACCCCGACGCCCTCGCCGCCCGCCTCGACGACTCCCACGACGTCGTCGGCTTCAGCCTCATGTCCAACGCGCTGCCCCTCGCCGTCGAAGCCGTGCGCTTATTGCGCGAACGACGCCCCGAACGCCGCGTCATCCTCGGTGGCCCCGGCCCCACCACCGTCGCCCGCACCCTCGTGCAACAGTTTCCATGGATTGACCTCATCGTGCGCGGTGAAGGCGAACACACCATCGTCGAGGTCATGCACGCGCTGTCCGCCAACGACACCCCCGCGCTCACGAACATCCCCGGCCTCTCCGGCCAAAGCCCGCTTGGCCCCTTCCACGGAAAAGACCGCGACCTCGTCATTGACCAAGACACCCTGCCTGTGCCCCGCACCGACGACCTCGACCTCGCGTCGTACAGCATCTACACCACCGTCACCGCACGAGGTTGCCCGTATACCTGCCGATTTTGCGAGATTCCGTCCTACGAATCCCGGCGTGTGCGAAAACGCAGCGTCGAAGCCGTCGTTCACGAGCTGTCCACCGTCTACTTCGAGCGCGGCGTGCGCCAAGTCGCGTTCCAAGATGACATCTTCCTCCTCAGCAAACCCCGCGTAGAAGCCATCTTGGACGGCCTCGAAAAAAATGGCGTGGCCCTCGAATGGGGCGGCTTCGCGCGCGCCGGCCAAGTCAACCCTGCGTGGATGGCGCGGCTGTCCGAACGGGGAATGCGGAGCGTCGCGTTTGGCATTGAAGCCGGCTCCGACCGCCTCCTCCACCGCATCGCCAAAGGCCTGACCGTCCACGCCGCCCTCACCGGCATCGACCAAACCATCCCCTACCTCCACACACGCTGCTTTTTCTTGTGGGGATTCGCGGAAGAAACCCTGTCCGACTTTATGGGCACCGCACACGCATTTTTTCATGCACAAATTCTCGGTGCACACCCTGAAATCGGACATGTTGTACCTTTGGGTGGCGCACCTCTTACACTTGCATACCGTGGACCACTTGAGTATCATCCCGAATATCCGTTCGCGCGCGTCATTGTGCCCCCGCGCTCCCCGCGTCTGACGTCCCTCATTCGACAATCGCCCGCGGTGTTTTCGGCATTCTACGCGTTCCCTACACCCGACCGCGACGAAAAGTGGGCGATGGCCGCCGCCACGTGGCCGCCCGACGTGCATTGATGGCGTTTACAAACCTTCACACTCCTTCGGATTCTTTTGGACCGAACACATCATCCGCCAACACGAGGGGCGTACAACAGAAAGCACCAAACGGACAGAGCTCGTTTGGTCCCGCGTAACGCCACGCGAAACCCCACCCTTGTATCGGAGACATCCCCATGTCCACGTTTCGTACTCTTTGCATGGCCATTGGCTTCACGACCCTCGGCGCCACCGCCACATTGACCGCAGGCGCAATCGCCGGTGCCCATCGCGGCGGCGGTCCCGCCAGCCACGGCGCGATGAAATTTGCGCACGCGATGGCCTCCCTCGACCTCACGGAAGCACAGCGAGAGATGCTGTCCGACTTGCGAGAGGACGCACGCACGGCGGCCCGCGCGGCCAAAGACGGTGGGGACGAGACCAGCCTGTTCGCCGACGCCATCGAAAACGGCAAACCCATCGACCGCCAAGCAGTACATACGGCCATTGACGAGGCCGCGGCCCGCCGCACGACGGTCGCCCACACCGTCGCCGATGGCTTGCTCGACCTCTACGCCTCTCTCGACAAAGACCAGAAGGCGCAGCTCTCTGAGATGGTCCGTGAGCACCATGAAGCTGCCGAGCAACGCCGCGAGAACCTCGGCGAACGCCCGGCTCCCCGCGATTGAGCCGAGGTCCGCGCCGTGACGCCAACGTTATTGGTCATCGACGACGACCCTGGCTTGGCCGCGCTCTTGGTGGAATACCTCGGCACGCGCGGCTTTCGGGTGGTATCCGCACCAAACGGGGCGGCGGGCCTCCAGCGCATCCAACACGGCGACATCGACCTCGTCGTACTCGACGTGATGATGCCGGGAATCGACGGCTTCGAAACCTGCCGCACCCTCCGGCGCACCAGCAATATCCCCGTCGTCATGTTGACCGCGCGTGGCGATGACATGGACCGCATCGTCGGCCTTGAAATCGGCGCCGACGACTACCTCGCCAAGCCGTTCAATCCGCGCGAACTGCTCGCGCGCATCCAGGCGGTATTGCGCCGCACCCGCGCTGCACCCGAGGAGGAGACCGCGCCCATCGAAGCTGCGGGCATTCGCCTCGACCCCACACGGCGTACATGCGTCGTCGACCAGCAGCCGGTGGAGCTCACCACCACCGAGTACGACCTACTCCTTACCCTTGTGTCGGCGGCAGGCCGGGTGGTTTCCCGCGAGGGCCTCATGGCCGCCGCGCGCGGCGAAGCATGGGCCGCGTTCGACCGCTCGGTGGATGTCCACATCAGCCACCTTCGCCGCAAAGTCGGTGACGACCCCCGCCACCCGCGCCGCATCAAAACGATTCGCGGTGTCGGCTACCTCGTTCCACGTGGAACGTAGGACACGCAATGCGCCTTCGACTGCAAGTAACCGCCGTGCTGGTGCTTGTTCTGGCCGTTACGTTGCTCGGCGCGTGGCGCCTTCAGCGGGCGCTATTGCTCGACCCATTGCACGCCGCGCTCACCCAAGAACGGATTGCCGTCGCGGTACACCTCGCCGAGCTTGCCGAACGCGCGCCCGACCCGCGTCACCGCGTTGGCCGCGTCGCCAACGACCTCAACGTCGACCTCAGCGTCGTCGAAGCACCGCCCGACCGCCTCCGCGCCCCCCAAACCTGGGACATCGACGGACGCACCGTCTATGTCTACCCCGGCCCCACGAGCCCCGTCGCGGTGTCGTTTCAGCGCTACAACCACGCGCCGCAGTGGCTCCTCGTATCCTTTCAGGCCGACTTCGAGCGCCCCCAGCGCCGCTTGGGGCTCGGGCTGCTGCTGCTGATGTCCGCGGCCACCCTGCTCGCCGCCGTGGTCGTGCGCAACCTCTTTCGGCCCTTGGAGACCGCCACCACCGCCATGCGCCGGGTCGCGGACGGCGACTTGGCGCACCGGGTGCCCGAAGTCGGCGCCGTCACCGATGTCGCCGAGACCTTCAACACCATGGCCACGCGCGTACAAGAACTGGTCGATGGACAGCGCAACTTGATGGCCGCCGTCAGCCACGAACTGCGCACGCCCCTCACCCGGATGCGCCTCCAAATCGAGCTTCTCACCGACACCACCGCCGACGCCCGCCGCCTCGACGCCCTCCAGCGGGATGTCGAAGAAATGGACAGCTTGGTCGACGAGCTGCTCGAATCCGCCCGACTGCGACAGGGCGTAATGGCCCTCCAATACAGCGAAGTTGACCTATCCGCACTAATTTCCGCGACCCTCCAGGAAGCGCCCCTCGCGCCGCGCACCGTGCGGGTCTCCGAAAGCGCCGGCGTCGTCGTGGGTGATGCCACCCGCCTGGGCCGCTGCTTGCGAAACCTATGGAGCAACATCGTACGGTATACGCCGGAAGCCGCCGAGGTCACCATCACCACCGAAGAACAAGGAGGTTGCACGCGCATCACCGTGGAAGACAATGGACCTGGGGTTCCGGAGTCTGAACTCGCGAACCTGTTTTCTCCTTTTTTTCGCGTCGAACAAAGCCGCAATCGCGCAACCGGCGGCCTTGGGCTCGGATTGATGTTGGTGCGACAAATCGCGGAGGCCCACGGGGGTTCCGCAGCGGCAGAACACCGTCCAGGCGGGGGACTTCGCATCCGAATTGTCCTCCCAACCGACGGTCCACC
Source organism: uncultured Enterobacterales bacterium (assembly GCA_964502005.1). Taxonomy (GTDB): domain Bacteria; phylum Myxococcota_A; class UBA796; order UBA796; family UBA2385; genus CAJWOS01. Next base: position 26,091 of record CAZCUX010000038.1, on the reverse strand, counting down.
CTAAAGCCAACCGCCACCAATCGCGATACACGGGGGGCAACCCAAACGAGGAATGGTCCGTGGACAAGGGAACGCGAATCAAAGTCAAAAGTGGCCCCCACAGCGGCAAACTCGGCGCCGTCTTCTGGACTGGCCCCGACAAGTTCAAGGGCGGCCTGCGCCTCGGCGTGCGCACGGACGACGACGAGACCTTGTGGTTGTCCGAAAGTGAGGTCGAAGCGTCCACGGCGCGTGCGTCCACGAAGCCGGGAAAGGTGTTTGAAAAGGGCGACCGGGTGCGCTTTCGGAACAATGGTACCGAAGGCATCGGCTCTGTCTTTTGGACCGGCGAGAGCAAGCAAGGCGGCCAGCGCTTGGGCATTCGCGACGACGCCGACCCCGAAAACGCCGTGTGGACCGACGCGCGCTTCGCTGAGGCACTCAACGAACCGGGTGGCAAGCCGAAAAAAGCATCGGGCAACAGCGGCAGGTCCGCAGGCAAAGGCAAAGCGCCGAGCCGCTCGTCGAATTGGGAAGACGACATGCCCAGCTACGACAACCATCCCGACGCGATGCAAGGGCTGCCGGATGGCGAGGTTCCCGGCGCTCCCCCCGATTTCGGCGCGCCCGTCGATGACGGCTGGCTCGACTCGATGGCCAATGCCGTCGACGACGACGACATCCCCTGGTAGGCATCCCCTTCAGTTGGTGGCAGCAATTGCCGATAAACCAGCTATAACGATGGCAAACCCTGTCGCGCCGAGGCCAACATGAACCCGATGGCACAAATCTCCGGAAGCTCCGCCGCCGAATCCGCACTTGCCGGAATGCAGCGGTCCCGCGCGAGCCTCCAAGCGGCAGCGGACGAGGTCGTCACCGGAACCGTGCAGGCGCTCAATGGCGCGAGCGGCACGTCGGACACCGTCACCTTGTCCGATGCCGCAAAGCAAGTCGCTGCGGGCTCGCTGGAGCACGGCATGGTGCAAGCAAACACAGCACGCCTCACCTACTCGATGAACGTAGCCGTGGTCCGCGCCGCCGACGAGCAGTTTCAAGATATGCTCGACATCGCCGTTCCCGCGAGCGCCGGCGGTCGATAGTCGCGCGCGGATGCGCCCCGCGAACACAAGCCCCGCGACCTCACGCGACGCGATGGGCCAATAGCGCGGCCTTCACGCCCTCTTCGAGCGTGGCCCAATCGGCCTCCGCGCGAACGGTGACCGTGACCGCATTGCCGTCAATCAGAACGTTGGTCAGCGACCCGAGCGTAAACAGCGCCGAACCCAGTTCGTGACCGCGGGCGTCATTGGCGATGTCAAACGACACCACCCGCCGCTGGCCTACGGGCCACGGGACGACAAACCGGCGAGAAAGCGGATTGCGTGTGGCTTCGACCCGCACCGTTGGCGCCGGTGAATGGCCGTGGTCGTGACTATGCCCGTGGTCATGGTCATGGTCATGCTGCACGGGCGGCGGCGGCGGCTCGTGGCGGTGGTCGTGGTCGTGCCCATGGTCATGGTCGTGCCCGTGGTCATGCCCGTGGCCTTCCTCATGGCGCGAGGCCATAAAATTACCCGTACCCCGCATTTCCCACGCATCGGCAGCACGGGGAGGCGGTGGCGGCGCTTGCCCACCTCCGGTCACCAGATGAACCACTTTTCGGAGAACACGCACAGGGAGGCGAAGAACAGACACAGCCACTCCAGGAAAACAAAACCCGCAACCGAGCGTTCAAGATATCCCAGGCCACACGGGAGGCAGGTTCGCATCGAGCGAATCGGCGGACGGTATCACCGAAAGGTCGCCGAGGCCGTCCACCAATGGTTGCAGAAAGGGAAGCCAAGCCTCCGCGCGGCCGACACTGGTGGTGTAAATCGGCTGCTGCACCTGCGCATACGAAGCCGTACGAACATCCCGCTTTGAGCGATAAAACTGGAGACATGCGGGCTCGAAGGGGAGGCCCAGCGCGTCGAGGAGGCGCCGAACGGATGCCTCGGTGTCGGCGATGAGGTCTTCGTAATCGACGGAAATGACCTCAATGCCGCATTCTTCGGTCCACCACGCCATCAGCGAACGGTAGGCCCGGTAGGTCGCCGCGAGCCAGTTCAACTCGGTCGAGTAGACATGTCCCGGCCCGAAGTTCTGCAAAAAACACGACAAGCAGGTGTCGAGGGGCGCCCGGCGACAATGCACGACCCGCGCGCCGGGCAGCAAATACGGAATCGCGCCCAGCATCGTGAAATTGCCCGGCTGCTTGTCGGTGAGGAAGTGCCCGGGAGGCAGCGACGATGCGTCGATTCGCGTCGACCGTAGAGCGTCCTGGAGGTACGCCTGCCCCATGTCCGCACACTGCGCGTCCGTGGCGTCGATGACCTTCTGGGGCCAAAGGAGCCGTCCTTCGCCGTCCCTTTGGGTGCTTTGCAAGGCATTCCGCAAGGACGGCAGCTCCCCGCCCGCGTGGACCTGCGAATGACAGCCAAGGATTTGCTCGACCAAACTTGTCCCCGAACGCGGCATCCCGAGGACAAACACCATGCCCGCACCGCGCGAGCCGTCGCGCCGCGCCGGTTTCCCCAACACCCGCGCCGAGTGTGCAAAATCGCGCAGCCTCTCCCGCATTCGGTCATCGTGTTCGCGGAATCGATTTCCCTTCAAATGGGCGCCAAACGCCGCGGGGATGTCGTGCAGCGCCTCGTAGACCGTGCCCAGGTTATGAAATAATACCTGCCCTTCGGAAGGTGTCAAGCGCCCTTCCCCACGGGCAAGAAGGGGCGCTACGGCACCCTCCGCGCGACCCATTTTCACACTGGACCGCGCCCACGCACAAAGCGTATCGACGTTGGGCTCGCCCTCGGCCACCACCGAATCGAGAACCTTGACCGCATCGGCGTAACGGTGCGTGCGCTCGTACACCTGCCCCAAGCCAGCGCGCGCGCCGCGATGCCCAGGCTCTCGCGCCAAGATCGATTCGTACAAGGCCTTCGCCGATTCCGCGCGACCGCCGACGATATACGCGTTGCCGAGCCGGAGTTGCAGCTCGACCAAAGGTTCGTCAGCGACCAGCTTCTCTAACACCTCGACCGCTTGGTCCCATTCCCCAAGATTTTGGTAAGCGATGGCCAACCCCATCCGCGCATACAGCCAGAGGGGGTCGATGGCCAAGGCCTCACGGAACTCCACAACCGCTTGCGGGTAGGCCCCCATATGCAGCAACGACATGGCATACGCCGTCGACAACGAGGCGTCGGGCGGACCAAGTTTTCGCGCATTGGCAAAACACGCCGCCGCTTTGGGGAACTGCAGCAGCCGATACGAAGCGTTTCCAAGGCCCCGCCACGCTTCCCGGTCGCTGGGAGCGGCCGCGACCACCCGCGACCACATGTCGCGCGACAACGCATGGGCCTCCCCCGCCGCGAACGCGTGGGCTGCGAGGCGCCACAACGGCCAGTTCTCCGGCTGTTTGGATAGCAAGCGGACGGCGAGCCTACCGGCTTCAAGATGCCGCTGCTCATCGACCAAAGCCTGCACCCGCGCGAGGGCCGCTTCGGCATGGGTAGGGGCAAGCTGGAGCACAACGTCGAGGAGGTCTGTCGCTTCACGCCGGCGGCCACGCTTGGCGAGAACGGACGCGAGGCCCACTGCCGCCGCGACGTCTTGGGGGACCTGCGCGAGGTGGCGTCGGTAGTGAGTCTCGGCCAAGGCGTCGAGCCCGAGACGATTGGCAGCATCCGCAATCGTCGAGTCGGGAAGCTGCCGCGTGTGCTGCAAGAACGCGCGCGTCAACTGGTCGCGGTTTGCCAAAAATGGGCGCAACGCCTCGATAATCTCGTCGGGCGTCACCCTTTCACTCCGCCCGCCGTGAGACCTTCGACCAACTGCCGTTGAAGCGCGAAAAACAGCGCCATCACAGGAATACTGACGATAATGGCGCCCGCCGCGAAGTGTCCCCAGTCCGTACCAAAGTCCCCGATGTAAGCGTGCAGCACCACCGGCAGCGTAAACGCGCGCTGGTCGGACATCAGGGTCATGGCCATGATGAACTCATTCCAGGCCGTCATAAACGAAAACAGACCCGTCACGGCCAACGCGGGGCGCGCGAGAGGCAAAATAATCTTCGTGAAGACCGTCCAGCGGCTCGCCCCGTCCATAATCGCCGCCTCTTCGAGCTCACGGGGGATGGTGTCGAAGTAGCCCTTGAGGTTCCACGTACAAAAAGGGACGGCGGTGGTTGCGTATACCAACGCAAGCCCCAACAAGCTGTCCAAAAGGCCAATCTCGTTGAGCAGCATATAGAGCGGGATGAGCATGACGACGCCCGGAAACATCTGCGTCACCAGAAAGAGGCGCATTCCCGACTCTCGACCGGGAAACGTAAACCGGGACATCGCATACGCCGCGGTACACGAAAGGCCGATGCCGATGATGGAGGTAACGCCCGACACCACGATGGAATTCAGCAGTTGGCGACCGAACAACCACACCCCTTTGTCGGTGGTGGACACCACGTCCCAAAAATTCTGGAACGACACGACGGTCGGGAAAGGGTTGGGGTCGAGGCTAAACGCAGAACCCGGTGTGAGGGCCATTTTGAGCACCCACAGCACAGGGTACAACACCACGCAACACGCCATAATGAGGATGACGTGCGTCATTGCATTGCGGATCAGCGACGGCGGGCGAGCGGTGGGGACGGCCATGCCGCCCAGTCTATCGCAGCGACCACCCCCGAACCCCCTGGATTTCCATCCCTTCTATTCGAAAACCCTGTATCGAGATTGTTGCAGAGGTAGATTCACTGAATACTCGGTGGCCCTCGTGCGATATGTAGCCGCCCATCACGAGAGGTATTCGATGTCCGCGTTTCGTCGCTCGCCCTGGTCCCGTAGCCTGCTTTCGATCGTCCTGAGCGCATCCACGCTGCTTGCCGTCGGCCTTCCCGCCGATGCGTTCGCCAAGAAAGACAAAAAGCCCGAAAAGCTGCACGTCGAACTCACCGGGGTTGATTCGCTGGACAAGGTGTTCAAGCCGCTCAAGAAGCTCGACCAGCGAATCACCAAGGCGGAAAAGGCCCGCAAAACCGGCAAAGACAGCCTGAACGCCGCGCTCGGTTTGAAGAAGGGCACCAGCCTGCCGGCCGCCGTCAGCCACCTCAAGTCCGAAGCCGCGGGCAAGGTCAAAGTGAAGCTGCAGGGCGGCACGCCCACCCTCGAAGCTGCCGACGCGCTCCCGCCCAACATTCGCGAAGGCGTAGAAGCCGCGAACGTGCTCATCAAGTCGTATATCGAGGCGACGAAAGAGCTGGCCGGCGCCCCCGCCGAAGCGGCCAAGCTCGTCAAAGAAGCCAAAAAGCTCCCCGACACCTTGAAAAAGGAGCTGACCAGCGACCCCCTCAAGTCCATCACCATTATCCGCAACCTTGGCGTGGTGAAAGACAACATCAAAGTGGCGTCCGGCTTGCCCAAGCGCACCACCACACTCACCAAAAATCTCAACAAAGACGTCAAAGTGATTGTGACGGCATTCGGCGGCACTTGGCCCCCGATTCCGGGTCGGTAATCCTCTCTACGAACGCGCCGCGCAAAACGCCCACCTCGCCTTCTTGGCTTTGGTGGGCGTCGTCGTTTGCGCCTGCTATCCCAACGCGACCGGCGGCTCAGTCCAAGCGGATATACGGGACGTCCACCTTGAACGCGAAGTCCTCGTGGGCACAGTCGGTCCCCGCGTCGTTGTCGCCCATTGTGATGAAGGTAAAGTCAAACCGGTTCAGCTCCACCGCACGAAACGAGAGCTCGTCTACCAGCGTGGAGTCGAACTGGAGCGACATGATGCCGTTGGTCTCGGGCGGCGGGATTTCGCAGGACGAGCGCCCGTCTGCTTCCCCAAGACACCACGTTGGAATGCTATTGTCGAATTGGAAGCCGTATCCAACGATGTCTGCCCAATCGTAGAGCGGCAGCGCGCCTTCGGTGGAAAATACATCGACCATCGGACCATAAGACGCGGCGAGCACCACATCGTTGAACGTAAAGAAGAAGTTGTCGTCGTAGACCATCGGCGTGCCTTCGCCGCCGCTGATGCCTTGGAAGTCGAAGGCCATGCCGCAAACGACGGCGCCTTCGGGCAGACCAAGCTCGACTTGCTGCTCCACCCGCGCGGTGATGACGGCGTCTTGCTCGGGGAGGTTGTCGCCTTCACCAAAGGGGCAGGACGGGTCTGTGGCCGGAAACTCTACGAGCAAGGAGACGGTGATGGGGTCGCCCTCGGCGCACAAGGTCGCTACATCTTCGGCGCTATTGAGGGTCAAGCTGCCCCCCGTTCCGCCAGAAGTCGTCGTCTTTCCTTCCCCCGAGCCGCAGCCCACAGCCACCGCAATTATCCCAACGAATGCACGCATACGCACCTCCACCCGGCCGATGCCACCACACGCGCTCATCGATCGCAACAATTTGGTCTGTCGCCCCAATCGTCAGCCAATCGTGCGCCCTGCGAGCCAGCGGTCGGTGGTCTTGGAGTAGACGACAAGCACGATGAATACGAGCACGGCATAGGCGGAGGCGTATCCATAGCGGTGGTTGCGGTCGAAGGCCCACCGGTAGGCCTCGCTAATCAAAATCTCGGACCAGCCGTCGGGTTCGCCGCCACTCACCAAGTAGATGATGTTGATCATATTGAAGGTCCACACGCTGCCGAGCACGATGGCAGGCAACAAGGCCGGCATCAGCAGCGGCAACGTGATGTGGCGGAAGCGCTGCCAACCCGTCGTGCCGTCCACTTCGGCCGCTTGTTCAAGCTCGCGGGGAATCGCCTGGAGCGCACCGAGCGTCACCACCATCATAAACGGAAAACCGAGCCAAGTATTCGTCGTAAGATTGGCGGCAAACGCCGTGGTGAAGCTGCTAAACCAACTGATTGGCTCTACGCCCAACAGCCCCAAAATCGCGTTGATGGCCCCAAACTGCTTTTGGAACATACCCTTCCAAATGAGCGCCGTGATGTAGTTGGGGATGGCCCACGGCAAAATCAGCAGCACACGGTACACACCGCGCAACCGGAGCCACGGCTCCCGCAGCAGCATCGCCAACGCCACGCCGATGGTGACGTGCAAGAACACATTGGCGGCCGTCCAAAGCACCGTGACGGCCAGCGTTGTGTAGAAGCTCAACGGCGAGAAAAACGGCCAGTCGCGCGACAACAAGATGTTGGTGAAGTTGGCGAGACCGACAAATCGCGGCTCATGGGTTTGGTACGAAAACAGGCTCATGGTGGTGCCAAGCACAAACGGTGCGACCACCAGCAGCGCAAGCCCCACAAACGCCGGCGCAACGTAGCCATAGGCCGAACGATGGGCCCATACGGCTTTCCTTGCGGCCCAAAACCGACGTCCGCCGACCACGGCCAAACCAGCGACCACAACCGCGGCGAGCGCCAGGTACGGCCGCGGGTCCGCAGGCGGCGGAGCGGGCGCCGTGACGATATTGTACTCCACTTGCGCCGCCCGCACTGCATCTTCGGGCGACTGGGCGCCGCGCAGCACCCGGCGCAGCGCCCGCGCTTGGGGCTCCCAGGTCGCAGCCATCGCCGGCACGTTGGGCGTGGGCACGGATGCCTCTAGCTGGGCTCGGAAGGCCCCCAGGATGGGGTCGTCCGCGACCTCGGGGTGGGAGAGCGCCGACAGGGTCGCGACGGCCTGGCGGCCTTCTACGGCCCGCACAACGGCAACTTCCTCTGTCACGAGGTAGCGCGCCAACGCGGTCGCGGCCTCCGGCTGGCGGGCGTAGGCGCTCAACAGCACCGCCTCGACCGTCAAAAAGGGCGCGGCGGGGCGTCCTGTCGCCGACACCTCGGGCAACGGCACGATGCCAAAGTCCACCGAGGGGTCGATTTCGCCCAAGAACCACGGGCCATTGACCGCCAGCGCGGCGTGCCCCTCGTTGAACAGCTGCGTCACGAGCACGCCCGTCGCTTCTTCCGGCGCCACGCCCGAATCCACGAGGGACTTCACAAAGCCCATCGCCGCCGCGTTCTCGGGTTGGTCCAGGGCCACCTGGCCGTCCGCATCAAAGACACCGCCCCCGAAACCAAACATCCACGGCGCATGAAAGAAGGGGTCCGCGGCGGGCACCGCCAACGTGAACACACCGTCTGGCAGCGTATTTTTGAGCGCCAACATCGCATCCGTGGTGCGCGGAGGCGCGGCCACCAGCGCGCGATTGTAAAACAGCGCCAGCGACTTCGTGGCCAACGGCAAGCCATAGACCGCGCCTTCCCACGTCAACGCAGAAATCGCGACCGGGTGCAAGTCGGCGGGGACATCGGTGAATGGCGCCAACAAGCGCGCATCGGACCAAGCGCCGACGCGCTCGTGGGCCGCGATGAGCAGGTCAGGGCCATTTCCATGGGGCCCCGCCGCTTCGAACTTCTGCGTGAAGCCTTCCGGGGGGAGCGCGAGCACATGTACGGTCACCTCGTCGTGCTGCTCATCCCAGGCTGTCACCATTCGTTCGAGCGCCGTTCGTTCGTCGCCCCGGTAAGCGTGCCAAAGGTTGACCTCGACCGGCTCAGCCTGGGCGACGGGCCCCCACAGCAACGACAGTACGAACCATCCCGACATCACAAAACCTCGAAGACAAGACACCGCTACCGTCTCACACCGAGACCGCCCGCGACACACCGAATCAAAAAATTTCTTCGAACGAGTGTAAGCCATTGGGCGCCCGTGCGTTTCGTCCGCGCTCGGGCGGCAGCAAACGGCAACGCCAGAGCCCACACCGCGGTTCAGCCGGCTGCCGCCACACGCTGATTTCCGCACACTCCCACGGTCACCGGAGCCACGTCTCCGGCCTGCTTTACGGGGCACCGACGCCCCGGCGAGGTACTGTCATGTCTGCTTCTAGCCGCTCTATGCTCGTTTCGTTGCTCCTTGGTTTTGGTGTTTCCGCATGTGCGATGCGGGAGCCGGAAGCCACGACAGCATCCGGTGAAGCGCCGGTCACGATGTCGCAGGCAGATCGGTATGCCGCACCGCCCGCCGACCTCCAGACCGTCGATGTGCCCGCCGAAGAAGTCGCCGTCGACGAATCCACCGCTGTCGAAAGCAAATCGGTCGCGCTGTACGACGACGCCACGCCCAAGTCCGCGCCCGTCGGCGCCGCCACAGTGGCCGCCGAACCCAGCTCGATGCCCTACCCACAAGCCGCAGGTGGCGCGACCGCAGCCGTCGCCAGCCGCGAAAGCCGCACCCGCGCACCCTCCGTTCCCGCAAAGAAAGAAGAAGCCCAAAAGCCCCGCCGCGACCAAGTCTTCGCCGCTGACGCCCCCGCCGCTTCTGTGGCACCGCCGCCGCCGCCGCGCCAAACCGTCGAAGCCGAGCGCATGCCCGTGGAACCCGAGCCCGTCGTGATGGACGGCAACACGTACACCGACCACGGCGTCAACCCGTTCACGCTCACCAGCGAAGACGCCCTGTCCACCTTCTCGATTGACGTCGACACCGCCAGCTACGCCCTCGCGCGCCGACAGCTGAAAGGCAACGCATTGCCCGACCAAGCCTCGGTGCGCGTCGAAGAGTTCGTCAACTACTTCGACTACGACAGCTACGCGCAGCCCGACGACAACTCCCCCTTCGCCGTACACATGGAAGCGATGCCCGACCCCTTCCACGCAGGTCGACACACCCTGCGGGTCGGCGTGCAAGGCAAAGAAGTCTCCCGCAGCGAGCGCCCCGCCGTGCATCTCACCTTCCTCGTCGACGTGTCCGGCTCCATGAGCAGCGCCGACAAGCTCGGCCTCGCCAAAGAAGCCATGCACATGATGGTCGACGGCCTGCGCGAAGACGACACCGTCGCACTCGCGACCTACGCTGGCCGCACTGCCCGCGTGCTGTCCCCCACCACCGCCCTCAACAAGCGCAAGATTCACGCCGCTATCGAAGACCTCAGCTCCGGCGGCTCCACCGCAATGTCCGCCGGCATCGACATCGCCTACGAAATGGCGTGGGAGTCCTTCAAAGACGGACATGAGAACCGCGTCGTCGTGTTGTCCGATGGCGACGCCAATGTGGGCAACACCTCCTGGGACTCGATGCTGTCCCAAATCAAGGGCTACGCCGACCGCGGCGTCACTTTGTCCACCATTGGCCTCGGAATGGGCAACTACCGCGACACGCTCATGGAGCAGCTCTCCAACAAAGGCGACGGCAACAACTTCTACATCGACAGCCGCGAGCAAGCGCAGCGCGTCTTCGTCGAAGAGCTGTCGGGAACGATGCTCACCATCGCCCGCGACACCAAAATCCAGGTGGAATTCAACCCGAAGGCCGTACAAGCCTACCGCCTCATTGGCTACGAAAACCGCGACATCGCCGACAAAGACTTCCGCAACGACCGCGTAGACGCAGGCGAAGTGGGCGCCGGCCACAACGTCACCGCGCTTTACGAAGTCATCCTGAAAGACGACCACGCTGCTGAACTCGCGACCGTGCGCATGCGCTGGGAAGCCCCTGGCGCCGACAAGGCCGCCGTCGAGCGCGCCTGGACCTTCGCCGACCGGCAAATGGCCGAAACGCCCAGCCTCGCGAGCCAAGACACGCGCATCGCCTACGCCGCCGCCACCTTCGCCGAAGTGCTGCGCGGCTCGCCCCACGCAAGCGAGCTCGACATGAACGCGCTCATCCGCTTCACCGAACAAGCCGCACGCAAAGGCGAAAAGGACGACCAAGAGCTTCTGAGCCTCATGCGCATCGCCCGCGACCTCGGCGCCGGGCAGCGAAACACCGCCGTCAGCGCATTGTAGTCGCCGCCTCCCCAATCAAAAACAGCGGCGTCAGCCACCCATAGGGTGAAGCCCGAAAACTTCGCACTCAACCCCGTGGCCCGCGCCGTCGTTACCCAACGGGTGGTCACCCGTCGCCCCTCCTGTGGTCGCCACCACGAAGGGGCGTTTTGTTGTGTGGCCCCCAAGGCGCAAATTGACTCCCACACATCCAGCATCGTCCCCCTTACGACGGTCTCCCCAACCCCGGCTCCTCGCCGTGTTGTGGACCATTGCGGGCTGTACGGAGACGGTGCCCACCAAAGTTGCGTCTCCGACGCCAACACAAGGGGACACCCAAGCGACGGGCGAACCCGAAGAGAGCGGAACCACCCACACCCCCGACAGCGGCATCGACAGCGGCATCGACAGCGGCACACGTGAACCTGAAGCCCCCCAACGCGCACCGTCTATCGAAGGCTTGCCCCGCCTGACCGTGCTCCCTATCGAGGGCGCGGTGCTCGATTCGGGCTTTGGTCCCCGACGGGTATCGTCGGAAGGATATCGCACCGACTTTCATCCAGGCATCGACCTTGACGCGCCCTTGGGTACGCCCGTCGTCGCCGTGGCCGATGGGGTGGTGCATCGCGTCGACCGCTCCGACCCCGACGGCGACACGCTCGTCATCTTGCACACCCTCGAAACGCCCGTCCTGTTTCATGGTGCGTCGATTTCCGAATGGTACGCCCGCTACCTGCACCTGCAAACCATCACCGTCAACGAAGGCGACCCCGTTTCACCGAGAACCATCGTCGGAACGGTTGGACAGCCCGACGACGTGGTCGACGCGCACCTGCACTTCGAAGTTCGGCTCGGAACTTGGTGCAGCCTCGCCTACTCCGTCGAGAACCCCGACTCCGGCTGCGCGCGCGACTACGACCCGGCCATCAATCCGTTGCACTTGCTGCCTTTGGCTGACCCAACCCTATTTACGGCCACCATCGAATCCAACGCACCATGGACCGTGCGCATCACGGTCGATGAAGGCGACTTCGACCTCAACCGGCTCGAAGTCGGCGATTCCGTGCTCGACTTTGACCTGCGCACCGGCATCGACGCACGCACCGCCGCGTCTATCGACCAGCTCGATTATGGCTGGGTGCGCATCGACCCCATCCCCGACGCCGACGAGCCCGACCAACAAAGCTGGCGGTTTGTGTTCGCCGAGACGCCGGACGAGGCGCTCTTTTTTGACATCGAAGGCAATGGCTTGGCCGTATCGGCCGGGCACGACGGCATCACGGCGCGACGGAAAACGAGAGCACCACGACCGGTGACCACGCCTCTCCCTCTTGCACCCGCACCTGCAACGACTGGTCCGCGGTAACCGAGAACGTTGACGGGCAGACCGTCGCCGTTGACGACACCGCGCCCCCCCACAAACGCGGGTCCGTGCCATCGAAGGTACACCACGCGGTTCCCGACGGCACCGACACCGACACTTCTGTACCCGAAGCGACCGAACCGCCCGCTGGAGACACCGAAGCCGCCGGCACCGTCGACCACAAGCCATGGTCGGCGAGCTGACCGAGGAAGATGGCCTCCCGACGGGGCACCCAAAACTCACGGATATAAGCGTCTTCTTCGAGCCAATGGGGGTCCACGCGATACAGGTCGCCGGCGTCCCCGCGCGCATCGCGCCAATGGTCGCCCCAGCGCGCCGATTCGGCGTCCATTCCCGGCCGAGGGCCCGCCGTCGCCGTCGCCCAACGCGCCAGCACGGCATCTTGGGTGAGTGCCCCGCCGTGGAAGAAGTGGGCTTGGGCGCGGTCGGCCACCCGCAGCCGGAACTCGGGGTGGGCGCGGAGGGCCTGAAACAGCTCGCCGGGCGAGCCTTCGACGGTGGCATCGATAATGTCGTCGGTGCTCACCGATTGAATCAACTCAGCGTCCCACACCAAAAACCGAAACGGCCCGTCCTCCGCTCGATTGCGGGCGACCCAATAGTTCTTGAGCGGCCAATCCAAGTTGCCCAGATAATGATTGAGCATCATATAGTCGATAAACGGGTCAATCTCCAATAGCTCCGCTACCGCGCGATAAGCGGCATCGTCGGAGAGGTCTACGCGCGCACGGTCAAACAGCAAAAGCCACGCCGCGTCTTCTCCGTCGGTCACAACGCCCGAGTTCAGCACATCGTAGTCATCGGGGCTGCCACCGAGCCAGCTCGCATGAAAGTGGGCATCGGGCCGCTCTTCGACCTGATATACACCCCAATACAAGCCATCCAAGAACAAATGTACGGGCCGCACACGCACCGAAAGGTGCCCCATGTCGCGATAAAGACCTGTCGCAAAGGACTCGCGGGAATACAACGCACGGCGGCGCTGGCTGTGTTGGTAATGTACCCAGCTTCGATTGTAGCCCGCGCGAAGCACGAGGGTGTCGAACTTCTCCACCTCCGCGTCGGGGTAGACCGGAAACGCAAAGTCGCCGGCCACCGAGGCGCGCCCCAATAGACGCAACGACTTCTTGGGGGAGCGGTCGGCGCGACGGCCCGCGCCGCCATGTACGCGAAACGAGACCTCGTGGGTGGTGTCGCCGCCATCATGGGGCTCAAACCACTCGACAAAGCCAACCCGTTCCCAATCGTCGCCCGTATCCTTCGGGTGCTCGTGAATGCCCGTCTCACCAAACAAATCCTCGGTCGCCAGCGTCACCGCGACAATCGGCAGCGACGACAAGCTCTCCACCAAGGCCGCGCGGTCTTCGGGGGAAGACAGCAGCTCGGGGTCCATCGTGTAGTCCGATGGATACGGGCCTTCCGGCTCATCGACCCACCAGTCCGTAGGCCAGTCCGCAGGGGGCACCTGGTCGGCCACTTGGTCGAGGAACAAGTAAGACTGCACGCCTGCGTCAAGCAGCACCTCCCCGGAGGCGGGGTCCACCACGGCGGCGCGCACGACGGTCGTGGTGGAAATCTCGAGCGGGCCGGACACCACACGCCCCGAAGGCCCCGCGGGAGGCCCCCCATCGAGCGTATAGCGCAGCTCCCCTTGTCCCAATGGATTCGAGAGCGTCAAGGAAAACGGTGCTGGCGAAATCGCGTGGGCATGGCTGAACACCTCGGTCCATGGCGGAACGGTGTCCACCGCCGTGTCGCCCGCAAACGGCGGCGCTGGTTCTACAGGGTCGGGAGGCGCAGAGTCGTGCGAGGTCGGAGCCGATGCTGTCCCCGATTCCTCACGGGTTTTCGCGGTTGTCCCCTTGGAATCGGCGCAAGAAAGACCGTAAAAGGGTACAGCGAGAACAAAGGTTGAAAACAAAATGCGCATACGGACCTCAGCACACACCATAGTACCCGTCGCCGCACTTGTCGCGGGGGCATTCGCCTGTACGACCCCCGCCGACACCGGCACGAAAACGGTAGGCACAACGGCCATAGACACCAGCGACACCACCATCCCGCCCGACACAGACCCAACCGAAGACAGCGGTTCGGATGCGCCTTTACCTATCGATGAAACGATTTATTCGCATTTGTTTATCAACGAATTCATGGCGAGCAACCAAAGCGCCTATTCCGCCGACAGCGAGACCTTCCCCGACTGGATTGAGCTGGTCAACACCGGCGACACCGCGCTCGACCTCGCCGGCGTGTGGCTCACCGATGACCTCGAAGACCCCGAGAAGGCGGCGCTGCCCGCGGGCACAACCATCGAAGCCGGCGGATTCTTGGTGCTGCACGCCACCGGCGACGAGGCGCCCACCGGCCTCGCGCTGCCCTTCAAGCTGAGCGCCGACGGCGAAGCCATCGGCCTCTCTACGCCCTCGGGCGTGCCCTTGCACCGGCTCACCTACGGCCCGCAAATGGCCGACATCGCCGCCGCGTTGGCCGTCGACGGCGACCGCGCGTCTGGCTGGGTCTACCACGTACACGGCACGCCCGGCGCGTCCAATCGCAGCGCCGAATAGCGCGGCACCCCCAAAAACCGCACCACCACCACATCGAATCGGGGGGTGGGGTGGTCTTGCACCACCCCGGTCGCGATTCTATCGGGGGGTGGGGTGGTCTTGCACCGGCCCGGGCGCGATTCTATCGGGGGGTGGGGTGGTCTTGCACCGGCTCGGGCGCGATTCGATGGGGGTTCGAATGGATTGGCAATACGGAGGCGGGAGCGGGGAGCGTCCCCCAGAAGCGCTGTGGGCGAAAAACACGCGACGCGACGTGTCGATAGGCTTGGGGTTGTGAAGGGTCCGTGCGTGGCCACCGCCGCGCGGCTCCGCATCGGATAGGTCTCCGAACGTTATGGGATAAACAATGCGTTCTATACCCCGCACCCCCATCCTGCCCCACACACGAGGAGGCTCGCAATGCGCTTCTTTCGACTGAATAGCCTCGGCAACCGAAGCATGGACCGCAGCCTCGTCTGCATCGACAAGCGGCCCGCGGGCCTCGGTCGGGACGGCTTGAAGCTCACCACCGGCGAACCCTTGGCCGCCATCTTCCCGCCCGAAGCGGAGGTCCACCTGCGCCCATCGGAGCCCGGCCGCCAACTGACGGACTTCTTATCCAATACCCAATGGCTCTTTATCGCCAACCGGCGCACGCGCGACGTCGTAGCGCAGGTCTGCGGGAGCGAGGGCGTCGAGTACCTGCCATTCGTGCTCTTTGACCAAGCGGGCGCCCGCCTCTCCGATGACTACGCCATCATCCACCCGCTGTCCGTCTGCAAGGCCGTCAACCGCGCGGCGAGCACCCTCACCTATGAAGACGAAGACGACGAAAACAGCGACATCACAGACGTCGAGGAGTATGTCTTTGACCGGGACTTGGTCGACGGCCTGCCCCATTTGTTTCGTGTGCCTGAGTTCACCTACGACATCTTTATCGACGAAGTGTTGGCGCGGGCGCTGCATGGGGCCAAGATAAGCAATCTTGTAGTGCGCGAGGTGGAGGTGCGGTGAGTTGGGTGGGGGGGGCGTGGGTGATTATTGCGGCGAGACGGTCATCTTGCTGTGTTGGGATTGGATTCCGGATACTATCAGGCGTCGTTACGATAAATGGGCTATTCACTGTGGCGTAGATCGGGTTATCGGAAGGATTTGAAGGGCTCGGACAGAATTTTCACTCAAAAATAGAGAACGCCATGGGCAGAGGAAGACAAGGCCATCCACGTTGTCCTTCATGCGGGCGCGTTTATCGAACGACTCACTGCCACTATTGTAAGGAAAGTATGAATGAAGAAGAATGGCAAGAATATACCCGAAACGAAAGAGAGAACCAACTTCTGGTTGGCCTTGCGATGCTGGGACTTGGCTTGGTAGGGTGGCTTATTAACTACTGGTCTTCATTTTAGCCAATATGTTAATTCCGGAAGGCAACAGCCTATTGCGGTGCTGAAGGATCCCCTCTTTTTCCAACAATAGCCAAACGGCTGGCAGCTTCTGTTGATGATGGGGTAGCAGTGGAGATCTTCGGAGACTCCTATGCCTCGTACGCCTGCCGCCGTCATCGCCCCTGTCCAGGTCCACCGCTTCATCGAGACTCTCGTCAAGGGTGACCTCCACGCTGCACGGGTGCGGTCGCTTGTAAATGGAGTCATCGGAGTTCTTTATGCAGCAACGCTCGGCGTCGCAGCCATCGGGCGAGGGCTGGCAGCGGCGCAGGGACTCTGTGACAAGCACGCCATCAAGCAGCCTGACACGCGCTCCTCGGCAACCCAGCCATCGATGTGCAGCGGCTGACGCGGGCCCACGTCCGCGCCTATTTCGCGGACTCCCGTGGACCGCATTTTGTGAACATGGACTGGACCGAGTTCGACGGCGATGACCACAGCATGCTGGTTCTATCTCTTCAGGGCTGAGGCCGGTCCGAGCCGTTGATGGGGAAGACGGTGGTGAAGTCGAAGCTGAAGGGAAACCGCAATGACCACGAATACGACCTGCTCAACGCCTTTCGGGATGCGGTCCCTCATGATTGCGAGGTGGCCATCGTCGGTGACCGCGGATTCTTCGACCAAGAGTTCCTGACATTCATCCAGAAGGACCTGGGATTCGACTACATCATCCGCGCACGCAAGGACATCTCTGTGACGTCGGAATCGGGTGAGCGCCGCGCTGCAGGCGATTGGGTGAGCCCGTCCGGCGGCTTGTGCCGCCTTCCGAGAGTGAGGGTCACCATCGAGGAGACCCTGGTGGGGCTGTTTGTCGCCCTCCATGACAAGGACATAAAGGCGCATTGGCTCGTGATGTGCAGCCGCGCAGACTGGACCGGCAGTGAGGTCAAGCGGCGATACGGCAAGCGTTTTATCTGCGAGGAGACGTTTCGCGACTGCAAAGACCTCCTCTTCGGTATGGGAATGAGTTGGGGCACGGTCACACACCCTGAACGACGGGACCGCATGATGTTGCTGGCGACTCTCGCCCACACCCTCCTCTCTACGTTGGGTGCATCTGGTGAAGATGTCGGTCTCGACAAGCTTCTCAAGAGCAATACGGCCAAGCGAATTGCTCTGTCTACGTTCCGACAAGGCTGCCGCTGGTACGTTTTTTGTACCGATGATGCCCAAAGAACGCCTCCAGAGGCTGATGACCGCATTCGATGCGCGACTTCGGACTCACCCCGTCCTCTCCCATTTGGCCGATGTTCTCGCGGAATGAGGGGATGGCTCAGGGTCGACCCCATGGGGTTATGGGGGCAAGAATACACCACTTATCTCAAAAAACCAGGGGATTCCCGATAGCGCTTGTCGCACAAAGGGCACTAACCTCCCAATCGTTCGGACACACCACAAAATGCAGCCCTATGCGCAGGTCGAGTTGCGCAGAGCCACATCACAAATCAAAATCTAACATCCAGGAATCGCACCATGCGACCCCTCGCTCCCCTTCTGCTCCTGACCCTACAGCTCCCCGCGTGTGGCTCCGACACTAAGTCCCATGACGGCGAAACAACACAAGAGTCTCATGGCAACGACGACAGCGGAGAAAGCGAAGGCGGCGGCGATAATGATACCGGTGGGTCCGGGGGAGACGGCGGAACCGGGGGGGACGGCGAAACGGGGGGTATCATTGACGCCGACGAAGATGGTGTGCCGAGCACAGAGGACTGCGACGACAACGACGCGAGCATGCCGACCGGAGACGCCGACTGTGATGGGGTGGCAACGGCCGACGACTGCGACGACAACGACGCGAGCATGCCGACCGGAGACGCCGACTGTGATGGGGTGGCAACGGCCGACGACTGCGACGACACCGACGCGGCCTCGACAGCTGTGGCAGACGACCCTGAGTGTGACGGGTTCTACCTGCACTCCAACGGTGTCACGGTCCTCTGTCCTGGAGTAGCGGTCGGAGACACAGGGGTTGTAGGGACGGAGACATTCACAAAGTACGACGAAACAGGGCTTCGGCGTCTGGCCTACACCTCACCGCTTTGGGAGTCCGCTTGTACCAGTGGCGTCACGGACATGAGAGACATGTTCAAGCACGCCGACGCCTTCAACCAGGACATCGGTAGCTGGGACACGAGCAGCGTCACGGACATGACCTACATGTTCGCGCTCGCCTCCGACTTCAACCAGGACATCGGCGGCTGGGACACGAGCAGCGTCACGGAAATGTACGGCATGTTCGCCGGCGCTACCGCCTTCAACCAGGACATCGGTAGCTGGGACACAAGTAGCGTCACAAACATGGGCGACATGTTCCTCGGCGCTACCGCCTTCAACCAGGACATCGGTAGCTGGGACACGAGCAACGTCTGGGGCATGAGCTACATGTTCGAAGGCGCCTACGTCTTCAACCAGGACATCGGTAGCTGGGACACGAGCAGCGTCAGGAACATGTATGGCATGTTCGCCTACGCCTCCGCCTTCAACCAGGACATCGGTAGCTGGGACACGAGCAGTGTCACGGAAATGTACGGCATGTTCGTAGGCGCTACCGCCTTCAACCAGGACATCGGCAGCTGGGACACGAGCAGCGTCACGGACATGAGCTACATGTTCACTTACGCCGCCGCCTTCAATCAGGATATCGGCCGCTGGGACACGAGCAGCGTCACGGACATGAGCTGGATGTTCAAATACGCCTCCGCATTCAACCAGGACTTGAGCGGATGGTGTGTGAGTCTGTTTCCAAGTGAGCCAGACGATTTTGACGACTACGCCTCCTCCTGGACCGCGCCCCGCCCCGTATGGGGAACCTGCCCCTGAACGCTTCCATAGCCGCGCCCAGTAGGGTTCCTCGACTCCGACGACAACGGGTGCGTCGCAGAGCGGCCCTCGGCAACCACGCCCGAACAAGGCGCGGTCCAGGCCACCGGGTAGAGCTGCACGCCGTGGAGCTGGCGCGGCGTTGGACGAGCGGGACCGGCTGCTCACGAGAATCTCGCCACCTGTCCTTGTGGGCGTCTGTCCCCGACACGGTGGAGCCGTGGCCTACCGGCCTCGTGGTGGTCCTATGCCTTGCGTCGTGGGTTGGTGCGGTTTACGAGGTTGTTGCGCAGGAGACCCACGGATAGTTCCACCCGACCTTCTTTCTACGGAGTGACAATGACGACGCTGCGTCGAATCCGCGTGAATCTCATGGCCCTGGTACTTGTGGCAACGGCCTGCGGCGAGAGCGAGAAGTCTGGTAGCGAGAGCGGCTGCGCGGGGGCACCGGACTGTGCCGAGGACTCGGGAGGCGATTCCGGCGGTGACTCGGGAAGCGTGGTCGACAATGATGGGGACGGTATTGCTGCAGAAGACGACTGCGACGACACCGACGCCACGAGCACCATCGTCGCCGAAGACGCAGACTGCGACGGCACGCTGACCGCCGACGACTGCAACGACACCGACGCCAGCAGCACCATCGTCGCCGAAGATGCAGACTGCGACGGCACGCTGACCGCCGACGACTGCGACGACACCGACGCCACGAGCACCATCGTCGCCGAAGACGCAGACTGCGACGGCACGCTGACCGCCGACGACTGCGACGACACCGACGCGGCCTTGACAGCTGTGGCAGTCGACCCTGAGTGTGACGGGTTCTACCTGCACTCCAACGGTGTCACGGTCCTCTGTCATGGCGTAGCGGTCGGAGACACAGGGGTTGTAGGGACGAAGACATACACAAAGTACAACGAAACAGGGCTTCGGAGTCTGGGCCTCACCGCAGCGCTTTGGGAGTCCGCTTGTACCAGTGGCGTCACGGACATGAGCCTCATGTTCTTCGAAGCCAACGCCTTCAACCAGGACATCGGTAGCTGGGACACGAGCAGCGTCACGGACATGTACGGCATGTTCGTCGACGCCTACGACTTCAACCAGGACATCGGCAGCTGGGACACGAGCAGCGTCACGAACATGCGCGCCATGTTCTACTTCGCAAACACCTTCAACCAGGACATCGGTAGCTGGGACACGAGCAGCGTCACGGACATGCGCGACATGTTCTACTTCGCCAACACCTTCAACCAGGACATCGGCAGCTGGGACACGAGCAGCGTCACGGACATGCGCGACATGTTCGCCGACGCCAACGCCTTCAATCAGGACATCGGTAGCTGGGACACGAGCAGCGTCACGGACATGCACGGCATGTTCGCCGACGCCAACGCCTTCAATCAGGACATCGGTAGCTGGGACACGAGC
>CAZCUX010000038.1:0-5613 GCA_964502005.1 uncultured Enterobacterales bacterium | reverse complement strand
AGCGTTACGGACATGTACGGCATGTTCACCTCCGCCGACGACTTCAATCAGGACATCGGCAGCTGGGACACGAGCAGCGTCACGAACATGTACGGCACGTTCTCCTACGCCTACGCCTTCAACCAGGACATCGGCAGCTGGGACACGAGCAGTGTCACGAACATGCAAGCCATGTTCTACTACGCCACCGCCTTCAACCAGGACATCGGCAGCTGGGACACCAGCAGTGTCACGAACATGCGCGCCATGTTCTACTTCGCCACCGCCTTCAACCAGGACATCGGCAGCTGGGACACCAGCAGCGTCACGGACATGCAAGCCATGTTCTTCTACGCCACCGCCTTCAACCAGGACTTGAGCGGATGGTGTGTGAGTCTGATTCCAAGTGAGCCAGACGTTTTTGACTACAACGCCGACTCTTGGGTCGCGCCCCGCCCCGTATGGGGAACCTGCCCCTGAACGCTTTCACGACCGCGCCTGTTAGGCCTCCCCGACTCCGACGACAACGGGTGCGTCGCAGAGCGGCCCTCGGCAACCACGCCCGAACAAGGCGCGGTCCAGGCCACCGGGTAGAGCTGCACGCCGTGGAGTTGGCGCGGCGATGGACGAGCGGGACCGGCTGCTCGCTAGAGTGTGCGTTCTGGGGGGCTCAATCCGTCAACGCGGGGTGCAGCGCGTGTAACCCCGCAATACGGGCCACACTTTGGTCACCGCACCGGCAACGGCGCAGGCCCCTCCCGCCCGTAAGCCATGTTCGGCGAGCCACCCGGCATCCGTCGCGTATCGCAACCTCGAGGCTCGCACCTGCGGGGTTCGCAGCTGAGAGGTTCGAAGCTGAGAGGTTCGCGCCTCCGAGGGCCGCGCCCGAGACGCCCGCTTTCTCAACGCCCTGCGCAGAGGTTTTCACGGGGTGCGATGTCTCCTGCATGTAGATACGGAGGGTACCCATCCCACGGTACTGCACAGACACCGAACGAACTTGGCTAACCATACGAACGCGTCGAAAAATAGACCGCCAAAAAGGAGAACGAGATGGAAAATCCAAGCTACAGCTGGCCCGTGACGATGTTTTTGGCATGGACAATCGGATTTACGGGTGCCCATCACTTTTTTACCGGCAACAAGCGAATGGGCATCATCTACCTGTTTACCTGTGGTGGCTTTGGTATCGGTGTTCTCGTCGACTGGGTCAATCTGTGGACCAACAACTTCAAAGACAGCAATGGGAATGAACTCGCCGATGTACCGTCCTCCGGAATTCGAGCCGGAGTTGCTCTATTTATGGTTTCAGTTGGAATACTCGGCGCAGTCATCCAATCGAGCGTACTTTCCACAACATAAGACAGCTCCGCAAAAATCGTCCCAAGCGGGTGCGACAGCCAACAAATCGGCCGAGAAGTAGACCACATACAACAGTGCGACCACATCATCGTCGCAGTGCGGCGATACGAATAGAATGGGCCACCCCGTGAAATGTCTTCCATGCTGCGCGGACCTCTATGGACGGGGAAATGCCTTTCGCGAGCAGTCGCACCCAAACACCATCACCCACCTCCCAAAAAACTCCACCATCACAGCTTTGAATCGGAGTCCGGGTGTCCTGGGGCGGGTAGGCACGCGCACGCCGCCGAGGTGGTCTCCCCGCGCGGCCTTGCGCCAAGCGCGCACAGAAGAACGGTGCAGCGAGAGGCCCCGCGCGACCGGAGCGGCTGACATCGACGCTCCTTGAACCCGTCTCACAGCGCCTTGCTTGAATCCGTGCGAGTTGGACGCGCGGGACATAGGGCCTCGTCTCTCCAATCTGCCAACGGGTCTGGCTTGTGGGGGCAAGGTCAGGGAGACCTGCACACCTACGACCACCACACTGTCAAAACCGGTTCCAATGCAATGGACGTGGACGGGCAAGCCGCCGTGACTTCGCAAGCCCTCGGCACCGACTTGGTCGAGGGTGGTGTCCCGGCACGTCCCAAACGCCACAAACAACGGGACGACTCCAACGACGAGTTGGCCGAAGGATTTGGCCCGGGGGAATGGAGACCGCAGCACTTGCGCGCAGTACGCGTCGGACAGGGGCGATAGCGGAGACAATCCTGGAGAGTTGCATCCACGGGAAGGCTAGAAGACACGATCCAAGGCGTCGCAGCTCGGCAAAGGCCAAAAAATATCGATCTTGCGGACACATTATGTCCGCCATTATTCGCCCGGATTCGCTAGTCCCCATGCACCCCGCGAGAGCGTGCGGGGCCTTCCCGACACCACTGGCGGATGACAGCCGCGCACCTCGGTGGGTTGGGCGCAATACAGGGAGGTTGCATGTTCCGTCTATTTGTTGTGCTTCTCTTCTCTTTGGCCGGTTGCAAGACCGCCGAAGACCACGCAAGAGAGACAGCGTTGGCCTACGTCTCTACACACGGGTTGCAGCCCGAAGCCGCATGGCCAATGGTGTGCGCCGACGACCAAGCGGCGAAGTCTTTGGGAGAACTGCAGGATTGGATTTCCAGTCTTGAGAAGCAGGATCCCGCACTCTTCGCCAGGGTCAAGGAGTACGAGGCAGCGACCACGTTTCGGGTCCAGCTGGTCTCCATGGCCGAAGACCAGGCCAACGCCACCGTTGTGCTTGAGGTCACGTCTCCGACGAAGGTTGACAGCCAGACCATCGCGGTTCGCCTCGAGGGCGAAAAGTGGTGTGTCGCAACCGGCTGGGCCGAGGAAAAGCGACTGGAGGAAATCGCGCAGAAGGCAGAGGCCATCATCCAGGAGGTCGAGCCGCTGCTGGATGAATGGAAGTACGACGAGGCCAAATCCAAACTGGACGAAGCAGATGCCCTCCTTGCCGAGGTCCCCGCCGACCATGACGCCACGACGCTGACGAGGAGCGAACTGCAGAGCCTGAGGACGATGCACGAGGTTCGCTCCGCCAACTGGCTCGGCGGCCGCTGGACCGGAAAAGTGCAAAAAGACCCCATGACCGACGCGACCAACGCGGTGGCTACTCTGGCATCCATCGCCGGTCAGCCCAACACAATCGGCGGCTGGAAGCAGGCGAGCATCATCCTTCGGTGTAGGAAGGGAAGTTTTGAGGCTTACATCAACACCGGCACCGTTCTGGACTCAAACTGGCGCACCGACACCGTCACAGGGCAACATCGTTTCGACAGCGAGAAGGCGGAGAAGCTCATTGGCGACGTCAGCACGTCCCACGACTCGATGTTTCTACGCAACCCGAAGCAGTGGGCGGCCTCGTTCAAAGCAAAAGACGGCTCGAAGTGGCTGGTAGAGCTGCCGGTCTACAACAAGACACCGCAGACGGTGACCTTTGACCTCACCGGCTCGACCAAGGCGGTGGATATGGTTGTTACAGCGTGCGGAGGGTGACGGCGTGAATGTGGCAACACATACGGTGGTGCGGATTCCCGCTTGCAGCCGTTTGGAGGACGGCCTGTCCTGCCTCAACGAGCTGCATGCGAACCTCTCCGACAGCCGCATCCTGTTCCGGGTCGACGTGGCCCCGCCCCTGCAGAGCGGACGCCTGTTGGGGTCGTCGCTCTGGAGGTATGGGTCGGACAACGTCGTGACGAAGGCCTCCTGTTTTGGGTCCGCGGGTGCCCCGTCCCCTCCCTTCGCTCAGATTCGAAGTATCCTACGGGCCTCCGCAACGGAACGCACCAGCCCGTTGCTCTCGAGTGTGACCAGCAGCTCGTCAAGCGACATCGGCGGGTTCTTCAACGACGCCTGCTGCTGCATCAAGGCGTCGACCACAGCGACCGGCGCCAAATCAAGAAGGTCGAGGACGAACACGTCTGGCGACACGGCCTCGATGCCCAGCGGCTCCAGCTTCTGGGCAGGGAAGTCCTTGAGGTTGTGGGTGACAATCGTTTGCGCCCCACAGCGGATGGCGGCGGCCAGGACGTGCCGGTCACCCGGGTCGGGTAGCTATAGTGCCGCCACCAAGGGCTCGTACCCATGGACCAACACGTCGCGGATGGCGGCACACATCAGGGACCGCGTCCGCGCCAATCGGTCCTCCGACAAGTCGGGCCTGTCCTTGCGGATATTGCGAAACACCTCGTCGAGGATTTGCTCGGTCCACTTCACGCGAACCACGCCGGTCATCCCCAGCCGCACGAGCAGGTCGCGAAGCGGTGCCGGGTAGAGGATGTTGGCGTCGTACACGACGGTGAAGGCCACGAGCGCTCCCAATCAGTAGCCAAGACCAAGCTCTTGTGCCTCTGCTGCAAGTGCATCGACGGCTTCTTTCCGCCGGTCATCGTCGCGCTGTTTGTAGGCAACGACATCCTTCAGTAGGACGCGACGGTGTGTGCCCACCCTCCTGAAGGGGAGGTCGCCGTTGTCGAGCAGCTTGATGAGGTATGGGCGGGACACGTTGAGGAAGTCTGCGGCCTGCTGCGTGGTGAACTCGGCCTTCAGGGGCATCACGGTGACGCCATCGCCGTTGGCCAAGTGGGCCAGCACGTCCATAAGGAGCTCGAACGCATCCAAGGGGACAGAGGCTCTGGTGGAGCCGTCGCCCTCGGCGACAACCTCAACGAGAGTAGGACGACAATTCCGCATCGCGGAGGAGAGGGTACGGACAGCCTCTCCGGCCGCTCGGGAGGTTTCTTCACTTGGGAGACCGAGGACGTGCATGATGTCCTCCTTCTCCAGCAGGCTAGCGCATAATCGAAGTAAACGCAACAAACGTAGCAATCGAATCGCACAGACGAACGGTGCAGCGAGAGGCCCCGCGCGACCGGAGCGGCTGACATCGACGCTCCTTGAACCCGTCTCACGGCTTCTTGCTTGAATTCGAGCGAGTAGGACTTGCGGGTCATGGGGCCTCCTCTCTATCTCTACCAACTGGTCCGGCTCCTGGGGGCAAGGTCAGTGTGTCTTGCCTCGTCCAGGCAGTCCGAAGATGAGGATGTTGTCGCCGCGGCCCGTAAAGTCCCCATCGCAGAGTCTCGGCAAGACGCGCCGGACCTTGGTGGGCAACCGCAGGTCGTCCAAGGCCGCAAGCGTCTTGCCGTGCGGCAGCTGGCTCTCTTGGAGAAGGCGTTCGACTCGCCGTTGCCGGCGTTCTTCGACCTCGACCTCGGCCAGGTGGTGTAGAAAGGCGCCGAATGTCCAGCCGCCATCCTCGGCTTGGCGTGCCACGTCGGACCAGTGCGCCTGAAACGCCGGTAGCTTGAGGCTCCGCAGCAGCAGCCGCAGCGCCTCGTCGCGGTTGGGGGTGCCGCTCATTGGGCACCTCCCGCGAGCAGCGTGTCGTAGCTGTGGAGGTCCGGCTGTTGGGCCGCGACGGCAGGTACGGTGGGCTTGTCGGGCGCGACCAGCTCTCGGACCACCTCAACGGTGGGGGGCCGCGCCTCGCGGAGCAGGCGTACGAGCGCGGCCTCTACGTCGCACGCGAACGTGGACGCGGCGAGATGCAATACACGCAGGTAGTCGAGGTCGGCATGCCGGGGCTCGGTGTGGTGCACGCACAGGGCGTCGTACGCTTGCCGAAAGACCAGGGTGGGGAAGAGGTCGGCACGGTAGCGATAGTGGTAATCGTTCAGCCCCATTCTGCACCTTCCACCACTTGACAACACGATCCAGGCGTGTGATCGCAGA
>CAZCUX010000037.1:0-50996 GCA_964502005.1 uncultured Enterobacterales bacterium | reverse complement strand
GCATACTTCGACGGCACCCGGATACGACGTCGCGTCGTCGGGTCGGCAATCGCCGGCGGCCTCCGAGATGCCGTCGCCATCGGGGTCGAGGAACGGAGCGCGGGCGTCGTGGAAGGTGTCAGGAGTGAGCAGACAACCTTGGGTGACAGCCAGAAGCCCCCACCCAACAACAACCAAACGGCGACGAAGGACCGGCATTAGAGCTCCACAGGAAGCGACAACGAAATGGGGCCTTCAAGCGTATGTCGCTCACCCAGGCTGATGGACAACGAATCCAGATGAATGGACAGCTTCGTGGGCGTTTGCTCCACACGCGCACGGACTGTGCGATGTTTACCTGCGCGGGAAACGGTCCAGTTTCGTACTGCACGCGGCGGCGTAATCCCGCGCAGAGAGGGCGCGAGAACGGGGTCAATCGGGAGGGTGAGAAGCGCCGGCCCACCCGCAACATCGATGCGCAAGTAGGCTTGGGTAGGACCATCCACCCATTCGTCGGGGACAATCACGCGGACCCGAAAAGGCGCGACCGAGAGGTCCGAAAGCTCCGGCCATCGAAGGCGCAACAAGTTCGGCAAACCCAACGCGGTCAACACCGTCTCGATATCGGCGTAAGAGAGCTGGTAGCCTTCGACGGGGAGCGCGGGAGGCAAGGCAGCGGGAGTCGCTGCACACGCGTGGTTGACCGCGACCACGGGTTCGGAAAACGGCCCGTCCGAATCGCGGCCCATCGTCCAAGAGATGTCCTCCCACTTCCACGGAGCCCCCTGGGGCGGACGGGGCACAGGATGTCCCCGCTGTATTGTCCACTGGCGACCATCTCGGTGGGTGAGCGTCAACCAGTCGCTGCCTCGCCAGTCGGGAACCGAGAGTCCGACGATAGAAGCGTTGGCGTACTCCTGCACCCCTTGAAGCCACATCGGGGCCCGCCCTGTGCCCAAGGAAGGCAAAAAGCCGAAAACTGTTTTGCCTTGAACTGCCGGATGACAGACATTTTGGTCTTTCGAACCCAGGAGGGAGGTGGGCATCAACGCTGCAGTGCTAACGGGGTCCACCCGGAACTGTAGACCCATGTCGTCTCCGCCCGCACTGGCGGGGACAAACGTAAACTCGCCGCACTCCATGATGGGTTGACTTGAGGGATTACTGTAGGTCACCCTTAGTTCGACTGGGCCACTCGCAAACGTACCAGTGAACGCATCCGGCACCCAAGGCGAAACATCGAACGCCACCCACACTGCATCTCCGTCGCTATCGTTACCCAGCTCGAGACCACCGGCCGTCGTACCGTCGCTGTCGAACTCCGATATCGCCATACTCTTCCAAGGCGTAGTGAGCGCCACCGCGCTCGCGATGGCCGTATCGACACCCGCCGCAACTGGCCCTGACCCTGGCGCCCAACCACCGCCATACATGCGGTCAATGTGCCCGATGTCGGTGAGATGGACCTCCTGTTCCGTCCATACTGTCACCCCCGAAACAGACGCGGTATCCAAGTCAGCGACCACGATTCCACTACAGACACACTCAACCGCTTCCGAACCGGACGGCCCAGAAACCAAAGAGGTACCATAGTGCGCGGCATCCTGCGCGAATGAAAACGGCGCGGAGGGATTCGAATCGGACACCTCCACTGTCACCATCTCCGTACACTGCCAAGTATCATTCACTCCTACATAGGTTAAGTCATCGCTCGCATCCAATGGGTCCAGACCCAACGCAACCTCAATGCCATCCGGCATTCCTTTCCCATCAGAGTCTCCGCTATTGCAAAGGGTACCGCGCGAAACCTCATCACCATCATCCAGACCATCGTCATCCGAATCTACATTGAGCGGGTCGCAGCCCAATGCCACCTCTTCGCCGTCGAAAAGAGTGTCTCCATCCGTGTCCGGATTCGATGGGTCCGACCCATACAGATCCGTCTCGTCTACGTCCGTCAACCCATCGCCATCCGAATCAACAACGGTCGCAATGCAGTCTGGCACAGGCGCATCAACAGCGACCGGGTCGTTTGCATCGCGACCGTTGGTACTCTCGACCAAAACTTCGTAGCCGTCATCCAACCCGTCACCATCCGTGTCGCGGCAGAGTGGGTTTGTGCCGTACTCGTTGACTTCGTCCCCATCGCTGAGCGCGTCACCGTCCGTATCCGCGTTGCTGGGGTCGGTTTGGAGGGCTTCCTCTGCTGTATCTGAGAGCCCATCGCCATCCTCATCGGGCCACTCGTCATCCTCTGTCGACTCATCCGGCGTGTAGGTCCCATCGTCGCGCCCAAATTCGGAGTCTGTGGTCGACCCGCCTTCATCGTGGCCGTCCCCACCCGTGGTTCCCACGGTCCCGTCCTCTTCGGTGGTCTCTTCGACAGCGCCAGAGGTGGCAGCCGGAGGCGCCTTGTTGTCTCCTTGCGCATCACACCCAACCCACACAAAGGACGGAAGGAATAGCGCCACAACGAAGGATGTACGCAGGTTTGTGACCAACATTGTTGTTTCTCCCTGGCGGTAGGTCCTTGCTCGATGGACCTTGGTTGTACCACACAAGTCGACGAAAATCGTCAATCAATTTCCGCGACTGACTTGCCGCGAAACCACCAAGCAAGTCTCGTGCCAACGTAAGTCCGCATTATATCCGCAGGGGGGGAGAAGACATTCGTCACCCCCCATGTGCACTACCCAATAGGCATTGTTCCCATCAATGGCCAACTTTCGTCCAAGCCAAGCCCCTGTCCAACACTGACGAATGTCCGACACCTGTCATCCCCCCCCCCACGCTATCCGATTGTTGCGCGTGGATCCCTCGCGGTTGCGCAACCCAGCTGCAGCGTGGCGCGCGGCGAATTGCGCGAGGAACCGAGGGACAAGCGAGCGGTCGACCTACCTTCGCTGTGCGCCATTTGGAGAGGCTTTTCGACCCGCGGGCGGAGCGCCTGTCCTCCGCGGTCCCGTCTCGTCCTTCTTCCCGCGTCCTCCCCAGCGACTCTGACTTGGCGCGTCGACACAATCCCCCTCCCTCCCAAGTCGCGATGCCTGGTCCGTTGACCCGCGAAAACGGCCTTTCTCCAACCTCGCCTATCGAGCGCTATATGCTGCGTTTCCATGCCCTTCGCCGAGCTACACAAGCCAAACGGCAAGGCACCCGCCATCGCAGCCCCCACAACGCGTAAACCCGCAGATTCCCATTTTTCGCGACCACGCCGCGCTACGTGTCCAACATTGGTGCGCGACTGTTTCCAAAGCCCGAAATTTCGACCCGCAGAACCCCACCGTCAACCGCACCGTCAGCACATGACCATCCCATCGTAACGTCGTGGGAGAGTGCCCAATGAATAGCAAGCCTCACAGCGACAAACTCCCGCCCGCGCTTCCATGCTCCAGCACCGATGCACAAAACGAGGATTGAATCCCCTTCAATTGTCCAAAATCATTCCCCAGTCACACCGCATCTCAACAATGCACGCAGAATAAAGATATGGAACTCCCGCTGCGGATATCGAGCGACCACACACCTTCCTTAAAACATAAAAATCGAACAAAATGCACTCCATTGCATTCCGCGGCCCATAACAGTAACGACTTATCCGCCATAAATAACAACACTACACGTATCAGCAATATCATTCCTCATATTTCTTTCATAACGCCATTCTTAACGACCTCCCACTCGGTCTACAAAAGTACGCGCGTTTTGAAACAGACGTAGCCAGGGCCCGCCATCGGGGTGCCATCCGTTGGGCGCACAAGTGCCCGCATAGGAGCGGAAGACTCGCTCAGGATGTGGCATCAGAATCGTGGCTCGGCCATCGGGCGTAGTGTAGGCGGTGTGCCCGCCCTTGCTACCGTTGGGATTGGCGGGATACCGCTCAGTGGGCCCGTTTGCATCTATATAACGGAGGACTGGTGGTGCGGTATCAGGGTCAACGCGAGAAACGACCCTACCTTCGCCGTGCGCGACCACCACGGGCAAGCGGCTTCCCGCCATGCCGGCAAACAAAACGCTCGGGCTGTCTTCGACCTGCACCCACACCTGCCTCGCTTCAAAACGCCCGCTTCGGTTGGGCCCAAACTGCGGCCACCCCTCCGCGCCAGGGATGAGAGAGCGCAGTTCAGCCAACATCTGGCAGCCGTTGCACACGCCAAGCGTAAACGTATCGTCGCGATGGAAAAAAGACGCAAACTGAGCGGCAAGCAGAGGTTCGTAAAGGATAGATAAGGCCCAACCGCGGCCTGCTCCGAGCACATCTCCGTAAGAAAAGCCACCACAGACGGCCAAACCGGCCAACCTATCGAGATGTTGCTTACCGTTCCGCAGGTCGGCCATAGGAATGTCAATGGCAGCAAAGCCTGCCGCATCAAAGGCGGCCGCCATTTCGCGATGACCATTGACCCCTTGTTCCCGTAAGATACCGACGGCAGGCCGCAATCCGCGCTTCGCAGGCTTCCTTTTCCAAACGAACGGTACGTGTGCCTTGGGTACATCGGCGTCTACATGCGCTTCGGCTTCGTTTGCGCATTCCGCACCGTCGCGGAGGTGCTGTACCCGCAAGCTTACGGCGCTCCATGCTGCCATCAACCGCGCTCGGGCACATTCAAGCACCTCTTGGTCACCATGCACGACCCGCACCCGGTCGCCGGCGTTGGCGCTTCCGCACACCGCACCCGAAAGCCCGTGACCGGCCAAAATGCCGCACACCGCGCGGACATCGTTCGCTGCCACTTCAAGTACGCAGCCGGGCTCTTCGGCAAACAGGCGTGCGGGGAGCTCGCAGCGAGCATCGACCGTCAGAGTCACCGAAGCCCGCCCCGCGAAGGCCATTTCGAGTACACAAACCGCAAGTCCGCCGTCCGAGATGTCGTGGTACGCCAAGACAAGTCCACCATCGCGCAAGCGTCGAGCCGCATGGAACCACGCGACAAGGTGCGTGGCCACATCCAGGTCGGCGGTCGGGCCTCCTGCACCGCCCACCACCTGCTGCGCGATACTGCCGCCCAGCCGCGTCTTTCCACCGGCAAGGTCAACATGCAGGAGCACCGTCGGCCCCAGCTCCGCGGCCCGCAGAGCCGGTGTCCAGGTTCGCCGCACATCCTCTACCGGTGCGAGCGCGGTCACAATGAGCGTAGACGGCGCCACGACCACCTCTGTGCCCATGGGTCCGCTCCACTGGGCCTTCATCGACATAGAGTCCTTGCCGACCGGTATCGAGATGCCGAGTTGTGCACACAATGAATCAGCGACAGCGCCGACGGCATCGACAAGCGCAGCGCCTTCTCCTGGGGTTCCTGCGTCGGCCATCCAATTCGCAGAAAGCACCACCTGGGAGAGCGCGCAATCCGCCGCGCAAAGGTTCGTGAGGGCCTCCGCTACTGCGAGACGTGCGGCGGCGGCTGGGTTTTCAAGAGCCACCGGTGCCCGCTCCCCGAGCGCAATCGCTTCACCGCGCGTGCCCCAAAACGTCGAAACGGTGACGCCCACGTCTCCGACGGGGACCTGCGCCGCCCCAACCATTGGCTCTGCGACGACACACCCACCAACACTCCGGTCGGCGATGGTCACGAGGTGGGCCTTGCTCGCGACGCTTGGATGCCGTAGAACCCGCAAGAGCAGCGTCATGAGGTCCAAGTCGTCGCCCACCCGCAGGCGCGAAGGCACACGTCGAGTGTCGCGCCGCACCTCCTCTGCGACCGGTCCCAGGAGCGTCGTCAATGACACATTCACGAGCACCTCGCCGGTGTTTTCGTCCGCTACCCGCAAGCGATCTCCCGCAACCGTATGCCCCACGCAAGCAACGGGCGCACCTTCGCGCGCACAATATTGGACAAAGGTTGCCCAACACTCCGGCGCAACCATCACGACATAGCGTTCTTGCGCTTCGTTGCACCACAATGCAAGGGGAGACATGGACACATCTCCGCTTGGGATGGCCCGCAGGTTGATATTGGCCCCCAATCCCGCCGCGAACACAACCTCAGGGATCGCATTTGCGAGTCCGCCTGCGCCAACATCATGAATGGACAGCACAGGATTTTCGTCCCCGGCCCCAATACAAACATCGAGCACCGCCTGACACCTACGCTGCATTTCTGCGTCGGCCCGTTGCACACTGGCCCAATCGAGCGCAGCGGTCCCGACGCCTGTGGCTTGGCTGCTTGCGCTCCCACCACCGATTCCAACACTGTAAGCGGGCCCTCCGAGCACCCCCACTACGGCTCCCGCCGGCACCTTCGCTTTATGGATATGCATTGGTCGTATATGGCCCACACCACCTGCCAATAAAACGGGCTTATGAAAGCCCCGCCGGGTGGTCGTCCCCTCCTTCACTACAGGTTCGGTCTCAAACGACCGAAAACAGCCGGCCACCAGTGGTCGCCCAAATCGATTGTTATACGCCGCCGCCCCAAGGGGTGCGTCGCGCAAAATATCCCATGCCGACGCCATATTGGGTGATACGCGTGGATTGTTTTCCCAAGGTAATACCAAGCCCGGCAAATGAAGATGGGACACCATCAGGCCCAACACACCCGCATGTGGCCGTCCGCCGCGCCCTGTCGCCCCTTCATCTCGCAGTTCTCCGCCACTTCCTGTTGCTGCACCGGGCCATGGCGCAATCCCCGTCGGATGATTGTGTGTCTCTACTTTCAGCAGTAGATGGGTGTTTTCGTCAACCAACCGATACCGACCGGTTCCGTCCGGCCCCCACCAACCGGCTCTTCCACCCTCCAAAACGGCGGCGTTATCGGTGTAGGCAGACAGCGTGCCCGCCGGTCGCCGTGCGTGGGTCTGGCGAATACGGGAAAACAAGGATGGTTGCACATCGGGGAGCTGTTCCCCGTTGGACTGGGGGCTCGAAATCCGCCACGTCGCGCCGAAAGTGCGGTGCCGGCAGTGGTCCGAGCGTAGTTGCGCAACCATCATGATAGCAACGTCGCTCAGACCGTTGTGACCGGCGATTTGTACGACCAGTTCGATGTCGGCCGGCGTGAAGGAGACACCCAAACGCGCCGCCTCGCTACGAATCGCCTCCACATCGTTCGCGCTCACGGAAACCCAACGTACAGGCGGCACAATCGGCGTAGGATGAGGCGCGGCGATTGCCGCAAATGTGGGGTAGACCTGCTCGGTCATGCGGTCCCAAACGCCCTGCGTGCCCTGCGGATCGCTCACCCAGGCATCTCGCGTCACCCCTCGAAACCTCTCTACCGCACGCACTTCCGAAAGACCCAGCCGAAGCAACAAAGAAGTCACGCGCGCGCCCCACGGCGACCGCTGCCCTGTGCGCGGCCCGATCCACGGTCGCTCACCGGCCACAGAGCCGAGCGGTGTGCCCAAAAAGACCGCCCCCAGTAGGCTTTGCTGTACCGCGGAAAGTTCCGTGTCCGCCCAAACCACAACTATCGTCAAGGTCTGCGAATCGAGAGCCGTGGAAGACCGCATCGCGCCCTCCACCCCGCCGCCCACGCGTGCATCGACGGCCCAGGCAGCGACCCAGCCCCGTAACGGTGCGCAGTGCTTCGGTGTGGTTTTCACGACCTGTCCTCCATTTGGGCTTCGCGACAGTTCAGAACCACCGTCGTACCCTGTTTGACCGTGGCACCGGTAGGGGGCGAATTGGTATGAATGCCCCACGGTTTCCCCGTATCCGGCATTGTCACCTCAAGATTCCGACACGTGTTCCGTAAGCGCAACGTACCGTCCTTCCCCTCCGAGCCATGTCTAACGATTCACCGCGCTTGCACAACGATGCCACTGTTCAGCTCGTGTGGCGCTCTGCATGGGCGGTTGCGGGTATTGCGTCGATTTCCGCAGCCATGGCCCTGTACACGAACTATCTCTTCGGGGCAGCCGCGCTTCTCGTGATGTCTTTGGCGATACTGGGCGTGGGATATCGCGCAAAGCGTCGTAACCGTGTAACCTTTGAACACCAGCTATTGGCATTGTTCATTTGGCTCATCACGACGGTTCTCGCGATTCGCGCAGGAGGGCTGGCGGCTCCAGCGGTCTACGGCCTGATTGTGCTCCCTGGCTTGATGTCGCTCACGGGCGGACGACTGACCATGAGGGTTTGGATTGTGGTCGTCGCCTGCACGCTGGTTGGTTTGTCCGTCGCCGCTCCGTACCTCCCCCCGACCCTACACACGCTACGCTCCTTGTCCGCCATGCGTATCGCCGCACCAATCTCGGCCATGATCTTCACCGCCGTGACGGTTTCGACATTTGAACGCCGTGTTGCACGCCGCGAGCTTGCGTTGCACAATGCGCGCCAAGACGCAGAAGCGGCACGTGCCGCCGCAGAAGCCGCCCGCGCAGAAGCGGACCAAGCGCGCGTGGATGCCGAGAGTGCACAGGCACGAGCCGAGTTGGCGAATCGCGCCAAGTCTGCGTTTTTGGCGACCATGAGCCACGAAATCCGCACGCCGCTCACCGCAGTGGTCGGTTTGGCCGAGGTCCTCCAATCCGCATCATTGGACGCCAACCAAGCGCACCAGTTGGGCATTTTGCGGGGTGCAGGCCGCACCCTGCTCGGACTCGTGGACGATGTGTTGGATTTGTCTCGCATCGAGTCCGGGCAACTCGATATCGAATCCCAACCTGTCAATGTACATGCCCTCCTGCGCGAAGTCGTCGACACCTTCCAAGCCCGCCATGCCTCCGATACTCTCCGCATCGAATTTCAGTTCGAAGGCCGGGAATGGATATCCTCCGACGCCCTTCGCTTACGCCAAATCGCGCTCAATTTGGTGGGCAATGCCATCAAGTTCACCGCCGAAGGCTCCGTTTGCTTGCGCGCACAAGTATTGGCGGGAGAACCCCACGCAGGCACGCTCATCGTCGAAGTTCGCGACACGGGCATCGGCATTCCTGCCCATCGCCAAAAACAGATATTACTCCCCTTCACGCAAGCCGACCAGTCCACCGCACGGCGCTTCGGAGGTAGTGGACTTGGGCTAAGTATTGTGGTTCGATTGGTAGAGCACATGGGAGGTAGCTTCCAACTCCAAAGCGAAGAAGGAAAAGGAACTACCATTACCCTCCAGATTCCCGTGCCTTACGCAAGTCCCGCCCGCGAAGCCGACACTGGGGACAGCCTTCCTATCGACGGTCGGGTGTTGTTGGCAGAAGACAACATCGTCAACCAACAAGTTGTGCGCGCGATGCTAGAACACCTCGGATGTACCGTCGAAATCGCAGCGGACGGCAACGAGGCCATCTCCGCAATACAAGACCACGGACACCAATTTCGACTTGTCTTTATGGACTGTCAGATGCCTCATACAGACGGCTTTTCCGCCACCCGTGCCATACGGGCAGCCGGTTGGTCCCTTCCCGTCATCGCGCTCACCGCCAACGCGTCCCCCGCTGACCGCCAAGCGTGTCTCGACAGCGGCATGACCGACTACACAACCAAGCCAGTTACGTTGGACGAGCTGCGTACGATGCTGGTCCGGCACTCTACCGCCTGAAGTGCGTTGCTGCCCACGCCGCGACCACCTCCAGCACGAGCGTGTGTTCGACCTGCTGCATCCGTGCCGACAATGCAGCCAACGACTCACTTGGTTCCAACGCAACGCTCCTGACCCCAACGACGGGTCCCGCATCGACCGCAGCCTCGACCAAATGCACCATTACGCCCGTTTGCACGCAATGGCCCGCCTGTCCCGCCGCCCACGCCCGCTCTATCGCACCAATGCCCGGAAAGGCCCCGGGCAATGCAGGGTGCAGATTCCAAACCGGGCACGGCATTCGGTCAAGGAATGACTGTCCGACAATATGCATCCAACCGAGCATCAGAACAAGGTCTGGAGATGCTGCACATACCACCTCGGCGAGCGTCCGGTCATAGTCGTCCCGCCATTGCGGCGTACGTCGGTCACGCGACAGTACGCAGGTGGGAATACCAAATTCGACAGCGTGCAAGACCGCGCCCGCACCCGCGCGGTGGCTGACCAATAGCGGGCAATCGACAGCCAGCACTCCATTATTGATGGCAGAAAACAGCGTGCCGGCATTGCTCCCAGCGCCACTCGCCAGAACGACGATGCGCGGGCGACGCTGGCTCATGGCACCCACAAAAATTTCGTAGAGGACCCGATAGTGACCGTTCCGATAGGCCGCGCCCCCCCCTGTTGGGCCAAAACCGAAAGCGCCAACGAAACGCACGCTTCGGGTACCACCAACACAAAGCCGATGCCCAAGTTGAATACCCGCTCCGCTTCGTCGTCGGAAATGGGACCGAGAGCACACAGCACGTCGAAAATCGGCGGCCCGCCGGCACGCACAGCCGAGCGTCGCACCTCAGCGCACAAACCGAACGGCAAAATCCGCGGTAGGTTTTCGGGTAGGCCGCCGCCGGTAATATGTGCCATCCCGTGCAACGGCACACCCGCGTCCAATACGGCCGATACGGCGTCGAGATAGCAGCGATGGGGCTTCAACAGCGCGTCCGCCAAGGATTCGCCCAAGTGGGGCCGGTGCGCATGCAAATCAAGGCCATCCACCACGCGACGGGCGAGCGAGTACCCATTGGTGTGCAAGCCCGAGGAAGGCAGCCCAATCAGCACATCTCCTGCGCGAACGGTATGGCCATCGACACGAGACGCGTGGTCGACAACGCCCACCAATGTTCCCACCACATCGATAGCGCCTGGCTGGTAGACCCCCGGCATTTCCGCGGTTTCACCACCTAATAACACAACACCCCAACGTACACAAGTATCCGCAATCTTCGCTACAAGAGCCGATACATCATCTGGAACAATGCAGGATGCCGCGACATAGTCCAGAAAAAACAGTGGGCGAGCGTTATGCACCAGAACGTCGTTGATACAATGGTGAACAAGGTCTTCGCCCACCATCGCAAGGCGGCCGACAGCCTGCGCCAGCAGCACCTTTGTGCCGACACCATCGGTGGTCGCCACCAAAACGGGCGCGGACACCCCGTTCCAAACGGGCAGAGCGAACTGTCCTCCAAATGCCCCAACACCGGCCACAACATCGCGTGTGTGTGTGCGTGTTGCCGCAGGCGTCAACCGGGCCACTGCCTCGGCGCCCGCGTCCAACGATACGCCCGCATCGGAATAGGTCTGGCCGCCGCACTCCGCCGCGCCAATGTCCCAACGTAAATGGCAACCTAAAAAACCCAATCGAAACACACGGTCGAGCGCCCGTCGACGTGCTGTGGCAACATCCGGCCCTACGCCAGAAACGCCCAATACACGCCCGCCGTCCGTGATCCAAACCTCCTTGTCCCGCGCGACCCCCGACCACCAAATATGCGTGTTCGCGATGTCGTCGTCCGCACCCACAATTCGCGCGCCACGTTGCACGGCGCCTGGATAGCCCGCCGCTGCCATCACGAACACCACACCGCTTCCTGGATGATGCGACAGACCACGGGGGTCGAGGTTTCCGTTGGCGCAGCCCATCAACGCGCCTACGAGGTCACCGGAAACGAGGGGCAAGACCACTTGGGCTTCGGGGTCGCCGAGCCGTACATTGAACTCCAGTACCTTCAAACCCTCCGGAGTGCGCATGAGCCCCGCATAAAGGACACCGCGAAACGGTGCGCCCGCGGCGACCATCCCACGCAACGCCGGCATCACAATCGCCTCAAGCACCTCGTCTTCGTCAACCTGCGCCGGCGCGAACGCCCCCATGCCTCCCGTATTGGGACCGCGGTCCCCCGCCTCTAATGCTTTGTAGTCGCGCGCTGCAGGCAACAACCACGCGCGCACCCCGTCGCACAGCGCAAATACCGAAACTTCTTCGCCCCACAAACGCTGCTCTACGACCACCTCGCTTGCACCTTGGGCAAACGCCCGCGCGACCGCTGCGACCGCCCCCGCCGAATCTTCGGTCACCCAAACGCCCTTTCCACCGGCAAGTCCAGCCATTTTGACCACAAGCGGGCCCGTCGCCTCCTTGCAATACTGCTGGGCGGTCGCGGCATCGTCGAATGCAGCCCACGGCGCAGTCGGAATCAGGTTGCGGTCCATCAGGGCCTTCGCCCATACCTTGTTGGCCTCCAGCTGCGCCGCCGCCGCTGTGGGCCCGAAGGCGAGCAGCCCACGCGCTTGCAAACGGTCGACCAGCCCGTCCGCCAGCGGCCCTTCGGGGCCAACGACCACCAAGCCAGCATTCAGGTTCTCTGCCAACGACACCCACGCATCGACGCCCTGCACCGGAACCGAACGGCAGGCCGCGCGGCCCGAAGACGCCGACCACACGATGCCCGCATTGCCTGGCGCAACGACCACCTCCGTCACACGAGGCGAAGCAGCAAGAGCCCATGCCCACGCATGTTCTCGCCCACCTCCTCCAATAACCAATACAACCCCAACATCGGGACACAGCGCGGAGTTGCTCATGACGCACACGAAGGGGGTGGCGCGACTGGGTACTCACCCGTAAAGCAACCTACACAATGGCGACGGGGCGTTGTGTGCGCGCCGTACACCGCTTTGTCGACGCCTGCGACACCCAAGAAACCGAGGCTATCGGCACCAATCAGACGAGCGAGCGCGTCGACCGACCTCCCATGGGCGATGAGTTGGGATTGGTCGGCCAAGTCTACGCCCAAAAAACAGGGAAACCGCAATGGTGGCGCAGCAATCCGCACATGAATCTCGGTTGCGCCTTCGTCTCGGAGCAAACGCACTAGGGGCCCAATCGTCGTTCCTCGTACGATGGAATCGTCGACCAAAACCACCCGCTTGCCTTCCAAAACATCGCGCACCGGCGAGTACTTGAGGCGCACACTGAGCCTTCGCCGCGGGTCTGTCGGTTGCAAAAAGGTCCGCCCAACATGTCGGTTTCGAATGAGACCATCGACACACGGCAGCCCCAAAGCCTCTGCAAACCCCGCAGCCGCGATTTTGCCCGAGTTGGGAACCCCGACCACCACGTCCGCCTCTACGGGAGCATGTCGGCCCAGCTCCGCTCCCAGCCGCCGCCGAACGAGGTGTACGGCTTGCCCTTCTAGTTCGGTGTCCGGCCGTGAGAAATAGATGTACTCAAAGACGCAAAATGCTGGTGTTGGCGGCGTTTCCATCGCAAACACACGACACGGACCCTCTCGGCCGATGCGCCAAACTTCGCCGGGTGCAATGTCGTGAATGGTCGACACTCCCGCAGCCCGAAGCGCCGAGGACTCGCTCGCAATCGCCCAGCCCACCACTTGCCCATCTTCGGTGATGGCGCCCCAACACAACGGCCGCAAACCGTGGGGGTCGCGCAATGCAAACAAGGCGCCGCCGGCCATCACTCCGAGCGAAAACGCGCCCCGAGCCGTAGTCATCAGCGACGAGAGCCGCTGCGGCCATATATCGGGACCGCCTGCAGGCTCCGGCTGGGCGAGCAAGCGGGCAATCACTTCCGTGTCGGTATCGGTGAAAAAGGCCGCCCCACGGGCCATCAACGAGTGCCGCAATGCCTGTGCATTGGTGAGTGTGCCGTTGTGTGCCACCGCCAGCGGACCATCGGCAGTTTCTACCGTGATGGGCTGGGCATCGGCGAGGCGGCTGTGACCGGTCGTGCTGTATCGGTCGTGGCCAAGGGCCATCACGCCCGGCAGGCCCTCGAGCACTTCCTCCGAAAACACTTGGTCGACGAGCCCCATTCCTTTGTGGACAGTGAGGCGGCCTCCTGCCGAACAAACGGCGATGCCGGCACTCTCTTGGCCCCGGTGTTGCAAACACGACAAGCCAAAGAACGTACCCCGCGCGACATCGAGGGAGACCCCCGCGCGCGCGACCATACCAAACACGCCGCATGCTTCGCGGGGTCGGTCGACGGCTTCGCTCATTCCGCGCCTCAGAAGATCCAGGACCCTCGCCCTTATCGCAACGGGCTTCGACCTGCGAGCACACACCGCAGCGGGGACCGTTCAGCGGTTCGAAGCCTCCGCTGCCTCGACGACATGGCGCATCAAGAGCGCGGTGGTCACGGCACCTACACCCCCAGGAACCGGCGTGAGTGCGGCCACCTTGTCCGCGACCGAAGCCGCATCGACATCGCCGACGAGTCCACCGTCGGGGGTTGGGTTGGTGCCCACGTCAACCACCACCGCGCCGTCTTTCACGCAATCGCCGGTGACGAGGCCCGCGCAACCCACCGCAGCGACAACCACATCTCCCTGCCGGCAAACGGAGGCGAGGTCAGCGGTTCGGGAGTGGCAAACGGTGACCGTCGCATCCTCGGCGAGCAGCAAGAGCGCCGCCGGCTTGCCCACCACCGTCGACCGACCCACGACCACGACATGCTGCCCGCGAAGGGGCACTTCATAAGAACGCAGCACCTCCAACACCGCTTCCGCCGTGGCCGGAGGAAACGCAGGCAAGCCCGCCGCGAGTCGCCCAAGGCTCACGGGATTGGCCCCATCTACGTCTTTTTCGGGACGGATATGGGCGCCTGCATCCCGCAATGACACCCCCGCCGGCAAGGGGGTCTGGCACATGACCGCATGAATCGAGGGGTCGGCCGACAGCGCGTCGAGGTGTGCAAAAAGGATGGGACCATCGGGCTGGTCCAGCGTCACCACGCGGGCGTCTACGCCCCAACGTTCCGCCGCTTTGACCAGCGACCGCACATACCAAGCCGTCGCCTCATTGTCAGTGGGAACAACGATAGCGAGGGTCGGAACAACATGTTGGGCTGCCAGCGCAGCCACCCGCGGCCGGTAGTCACCAAAAATCCGCTTCGCAATCGGGGGACCGTGCATCGACCTCATGCGCCCATCCTCCGCCGAACACCCGCAACCACGGCGTCCGCCGCAGCAAGCGCAGGCGCACACGCCGCGATGCCAGACGCCAAAGGCGCCTTGCGTTCCGCGCTCTTGAGGGCGACCAGGTTGACATCCACATTCACCATCGAGGCTTCGATGGCCATTTTCGCGGCCTGGGCCGATACCGCAACATCGGAGACCACATTGGGATTACAAATCTCGACCAATGCCCCTGCAAGGTCAACCAAATGAACACACAAACGCGCTGTTTCGAGCGGGACTGTCGCCGCTTGCACAAGCGCGTCGCCGATGGTAACTTTACGGGCCGCCCTTTCCGCAGGGGACTGGCCCGGCAACCGCCACGCGGCCAGGACCGCCTGGAATGCAGCGGCGTCCGCGTCAACCAGCGTGAGCGCCCGACGACGCGCGACCTCCGCCGCCCCACGAATCTCTTCGAGCGTCGACGAGACGCCCTCAAATCCTGGCTTCCCAATCGTCAGATTGCAGACCATCGACACCAACGCAGCCGCCATCGCCGCACTCATCGCAGCCGCAGCCCCCCCACCGGGCGTGGGAGCCGCAGATGCGAGGTCGTCGAGCCACGGCTCCACCTGGGACAAGGTTGACATCGTTGCCTCCGCAAACAGGGTCCAATGGGAGGCCTATTCCGCCATCGCACGGGGCCGCCACCGCCCTGGGGTGCGACAGGTCATCTCCCTCGCCCAATTCCGGGCACACCTCACGGACCCGTCCAAGCCACCGCCTGTACGGTTGCGTCTCTGCCCGGCGCCAAGAACGCCCACTGGTCGGGGCCAGCGTCCCAGGTAACGGAACCATCCGGTGCCACGACCACCACCTTGAACGCCGCGACATCCCCGTCCAGAAGCGCGACCTGCGCGCGATGGCGTCCGTCTTCCGTGCGCACGGTGCGCAACCCTTGGTGGGGATTCCAGGCCCCCATCGCAGGATGGGCTCCTACGACCCGCACATCGCCCTCCACAGGCGCACCAGACACCTCTAAGGTCAGGGTGTGGGGGGTCAAGGCTGCCTCGCGCCACGTTGCCCAGGAGGCCCCCTGGGGCCTTCCTGTGACCACCCGCACCCGCGTGCCCGAAACCCCTTCGCCCGTCCAATCGCCGGAGGGCGCGTCCACGGCAGGCGCGGATGGGTCCGCTGCGATGCCCCACGCATCGTCGACGGACAGCAGCCCTGGCAGCGGCGCCGACACATCGCCCACGTCGATGACAGCCACCTCCTCGTCGGAAAATCGCAGCCAGCGTACACCTTCGGCGCGCGCCCAAACGAGGCGGCTCTCCCCCTTCGACAACGCGGAATGGGCGGCGCGACGTGCGGCCAACTGCGAAATCCACCCGCTCCGGTGGTCGACGCGGTCCCAAGGCATATCTGCACGGTTGCTCGGCTCTTCCCCCCCATCGAGCCCCGCTTCGGTGCCCCAGGTGAGGCATGGCGTTCCCCGAAGCGCGAACAACAGCACCAGCGCGGCATCGACCCGCGCTTGGGTCTCTTCCGGGGACGCCGCCGTTTCCCCACACACATGGGCCACGCGCGGGAGGTCGTGGTTGTCGAGAAAGGTGACCCGCGCTGCGTCGGGGGGCCCGAGGCGGTCGAGAGACAGCGTCGCGGCCAAGCGCCGTGGGTCGTGCTGGCGACAGGCCACGTCAACCAAAGCGTAGTGGGCCGCAAAGTCGAAAATCGCGTCAAAACCGGCATTTTCAACGGTGTTGGACAAGGCCAATGGGTCGCCCGTGAAGTCCTCCGCGAGCGTCCACACCCCCGAGGGACTGCCCGCCTGTTGGGCCACGCCA
Organism: uncultured Enterobacterales bacterium; assembly: GCA_964502005.1. GTDB lineage: Bacteria > Myxococcota_A > UBA796 > UBA796 > UBA2385 > CAJWOS01. The sequence goes on along the minus strand of CAZCUX010000037.1, from coordinate 34,457 downwards.
TCGAGGTATTGGTTCATGTCTGCCAAAAACGACACCGGCATATGTCCCACAGCGTCGATGCGCAGACCATCGATGCCACCGCGCAACACCCAAAACCGCGCAGAGTCGCGAAGGTACGCCGCCACTTCCGGACGCTCTTGCGCCAAGTCGGGCAAACCGTGCACATCGCCATTCACGCGCTGGTAGGGGTCATTCCAGTCCTGAATATCCCCGAGGTCGTGAAACCAATCGGGGTGGGCTTCCCGCACCGGCGCATCATAATCGGTGTGGTTCCACACCATATCGACCACCAGCCGCATCCCGCGGGCATGGAGGTCGTCGGACAACGCGCGCAGGTCGTCTACCGTTCCAAAGCGCGGCTGCATCGTCCAAGGGTCGCGCAGCCAATAGCCGTGAAATGCGCCCCACTCGCCCACTTTGGTGTCGCGGGAGTCGGTGATGGGAGTGAGCCAAACGGTGCGAACGCCGAGGGCTGCCAAATGGTCGAGGTGGTCGCGAAGCCCTTGAATGTCGCCGCCATGCCAACCGTGGGGGTCGGCGGGGGACACGGGCTGCACATTGGGCGCACCATCGGCGAAGCGGTCCACCATCACGAGGTACATCACGTCGGCGGCCGGTGGCGGCACCAAGGCCGATGGCGGCGGACCGGGTGCCGGCACGGTTCGTGTCGGACCACACGCCGTCGACAGGACGACCAGCAACCCAGGTCTAACCAAGGCCACGCAACCAATCGTCGAGCAACCGGGCTGCCGCCCGTTCGATGGTCAGGGCGGCTTCGGCCACCGCATCGGCTTCTTTTTGGTGCAAAAACTGGAGGAACACCGCCGCATCGATAGACCGGGTGAGCACGGAATCCGGTTTATTGCGTAGTCCAATCGTGAGTGACGAATGAACGGTCCACCGCAACCGACCTTGAATCTGGGTGTCGTAAAACGCAGACGCCTCTACAAGAAACAGGAGGTCGGATGGCGCGGTGTTCTCCGCCAACCATCCCCACCGTTGGGGCGTGTCACGGCGGGCCAGCAACGCTTGGGAAAGGCCACTCACCGGCACTTCAGAGCCAGACAGCCCCCGCGCGTCGAGGGCAGCCAAGAGCCGCCGCACGACACCGGGCGGAAGCCCTGCGACGGTGCTGGTATCGGCCCCCGTGAGTACACCAACCAGACCCGCCGACCACGCCTGGGGCGCGCGAACAGGGGCCGTTTTGGGCATACAGCCCGATGTTGCCAACAACGCGGCAGAAACCACCAAAAGAGAGCGTCGCGAGAGCGTGGACATCAAAACCAAGCCTCCGTCTCGAGCGACAATACGTGGTGCCAGTGGCGCTCCACATTGCCGAATGCATTGTATTGGTCGATGGTTTCGACAAAACTATTGCCGAACGCATTGTTTTGGTTGGAATACTGGGCGCCATACAAAAAGCGAAGGGACGGCCGACTGTAAATACCCTTGCCCAGCGGGTTGAGCACCAACCCCGCTTTGCCTTGCCATGTGTAGCGGGTGTCGGTGTCGCCGTTCTCCAGGCCGCGCGTGTTGGCGTATCCACCCGTATTGGCGAACAGGCTGTCCGCGTGTTCCCGCCACTGGTTGCCGTTGGTGCTGACTTCTTTCGCAATCGACGTTTCGGTCAGCCAGTGAACTGTGTCGGTAAAGTAGACTTGGCCCCGCAAAACGGTGGACATATATCGACGGGCGTGGTCGGAGGGCGCCAAAGAGTTGTCGCCATCGGTGTGTTTGCCATACAAGCCGGCCCACGCGATGTCGAAGCGACCGGGAACTACGCGCAACTGGAGTTCGTCGCCTACCAACAAAACCGTGCGCTCATCGGTGAAGTCGTGAATGTAGAGGGTGTATTCTTCCCCCTCGTACCATTCGGTGCTGGTGGACTCGGGGTGTTTGCGCTCTAAACTCGCAAAACAGTTGTTCCAGATGACGGGACCATAGCCCCCTGTGCCCAGATAGCCCACGAGCTTCCACGACTTCGCGTCGGTCGCCAAAGGGTCGGGGAAGTCAAAGTCCTGGTTTGGATTTTGCTGCATCCATGTTTGGACCGCCTCACCTCTTAGCCACGATTCATAGGTGATTCCTGGCGTTTGGTGCGGCGCATTGACATTTCCACTTGTTTCGGGTTCATAACGATACATACCCCCGCCGCCAATCTCCAATTGGTCGAGCAGCTTCACCCGAAACAATGTGCCTGGCGTGAGAACGGTGGAATATGCGCGTGGTTTGAGGAAGAAGCCCGAATCGCCGAAGCCCACCAGCCACTCGAAGCGGGGACGCTCCCACAACGCGCTGGCTCCCACCGTCTCAAAGAAAATCTGCGCCGGCCGCATATCGTAGAGGCCAAGGTCGCCGAGGAAACGGTCGAGTGTGCCGACCTGCCACGTGACGCCCGGCAGCAGCACGTTTCCACCGCGCACATATAGCTGCGAGGTGATGAACCCAGCCAGCGACCCTTCGCTGCTGGCGCGGCTTATCGCGCCACCCTCCACACGGAAGTGGATGTCTGTCCATGGTTCGTTGGACAGCGCTTGTCGCTCAATCACGTCGTAATCGAGCTCCACCATCGCGTACGGCCCTTCATTCATGAGGCGACCGTACAAATTCCAATAGCCGAGCGTGTCCCCCGCCCCCTGAAAATCAGGCCGGGCGCCAGCACGCACATAGCCTGTGACTTGACCACGCCCCGCAACTGCGGGCGAGGACAACATCAACGAGAGGGCCAACGGGAGAGACAAGGAGAGAACGGGCACGGCGTCACCTGTTCTGAATGCGGAACACTTTCTATCAAGACCAACGAACGATGGGAGAGCAAAGATGCGGATTCCTGACAAGCGAGACCAACCATTTCCCGACGCCCTCCTTCATGCTACCCCGGCCACACGCCACAAAAACCGCAGCCTACCGCCATCTGGGTCCCCCATGAAACGCGCCCGCCGCTCTCCCGTGCCCCTCCCCGACCCTTCGGCAATCGCAGAGGACGTCCGCTACGAGCAATTCTTTTTCGATGATGCTACCACGCGCCGCCTCGCGGACCTCGCACGGCGCGCCACGGACCCATTGCTTGTGTGCCTGCCCAGCATCGCCGTTGCGCTGGCCCAGGAAGGCCGTGCAGCGCGGCTTCTCGACCGTGACACCCGTTTTCACACCTTGCCGCGGGCGGAAGCCTTCGACATCCACGCGCCCCACTTCGTCGAAGGCGAGCACGACCTGCTCTTGTGTGACCCGCCCTTCGCGAACGTACGGTTGCCGGTCCTGCGCGCGACCCTCGATGGCCTCGTCGCGTCCGCGCTCAAGGACCGAAAGCGCCTGGGCATCTGCTATATTTCCGACCGCGAAGAAGCCCTGTGCGCCGCATTTCACGACTACGACCTCCGGCCTGTTGGCCCGCCATTGGGATATCGCTCGGTCTCCGCCGATACCCAGGCCAGGATTCGGCTGTACTTGTCGGCGGAGCTTCGAGACTGATGCGGATTGCGCTGGTGTCCGATGTCCATGTGGTCGGCGGTGCGGACGACCCCGCAGAAGCGGCCATCGTGTCGTGGCTTGACGCCCGAAACGAGGATATAGTCTGCATTCTGGGCGACCTCTTCCATGCGTGGTGGGGATTTCCGCAATGGACTCCTCCCCCACTGGTCCCCACCTGCGCGGCGCTCGAACGCCTGTGCCAGCGCGGAATCCCATTGGTCTTTGTTCCGGGAAACCACGACTTTGTTCCAGGACCGTTTTTTTCCCAGACCTTGCGTGCGACCGTCGTGCCGCAACACATCGTCGCGTGGGACGGCGTTTCGTTCCTGTTGGCCCACGGCGACGAGGCTGACACGTCTCTCGGATACCGACTGACGCGGCAGGTGTTGCGCGGGCGTGTGTTTTCGCGGCTGATGGACCATCTCGGCCCAGAGCGCGGCATGGCGCTGCTGCACCGCCTCGCCGGTGCCTCCCGCGACCACGGGCACGCGCCGGGTCCGGCCATCGCCCGACAGCGGAACTGGGTGCAAGCACAGATGAGAGACGGTGTAAAGGTCGTCATAACCGGACATTTGCACCAGCCAGGGATAGAAACCGTCGGCAATGGAATCTGGGTGCGTCTCGGCGGGTTTGGTGGAGATCGCATGTGGTGCTTGATTGAAGACGGCGTGCCTGAGCTGCGAGAACACCGATGACCAAATCGTTTCGGGTTAGAATTGCTGCCCTGGCTCTTGGAGCTGCGCACCCATTTGCAGCACACGCCATTCCCGCCCCGCAATCACCGATGCTCGCCGAAGAAGAGGGCATGTGGGGCTACAAAGACGCCGCAGGAGCATGGGTGGTGCCCCCGAAATATGCGCTGGCGACCGACTTCACGCGCGGCGGAATCGCGGCGGTCGCCGGTCCCGATGGTCTGCAGTGGATTGACCGCACCGGAAACGCCATCGCCCAAGCCTTTTCGTATGACAATGGCCCCGACCCCTTCGTAGAAGGCCGGGCCCGCATCGTCGGCAAGGACGGGCGCATCGGCTTCATTGACGCCGCAGGAACGGTGGTCATCCCCGCTACGTGGGACTTCGCTACCCCGGTCGCCGAAGGGCGCTCAATCGTGTGTACTGGTTGTCGGCCACACCGAGAGGGTGAGCACACCCGCTACGTCGGTGGAACGTGGGGAGCCATCGATGCGGACGGGAACATCACGTTGGTCATCCAGTATCCAAGTTGGGCCGACGCCACCGCCGCGCTGCGTGGGGAAATCCGCCAAGCGTTTCCCATTCACCTCGACCCTTCCCAATGGACCATCCTTCCCACCGAAGGGTTGGTGGTGCTCTATTCCGACACCGGCCGACAAGTCGCGACGACACACACCATCGAAGTTGACCTTGCGAGCATCGAGCGCGCATTTGGCGGTCTCCCTGAAGGCCCCGCGGATGTGTTGGTAACACGCATAGGTGAGACCAGCATACTCTACAAACCCGACGACCCGATGCTTCCCGTTCCCGAGGGCGGTTTCCACATCGACATCGACCGAGTGACGGTCATGAAGGCGTTGCAATCCGATTGCCCCGAAGGCAAATCCCACGCCACAACCACGCCCCCAAAATAGGCGCCCACACCTCCGCCCCGCGGTTTCCGCTGGCGAGACCTCAGGCTCGCCAGCCCCGCGGAGACCCAGCGGGGCTCCGCGGGCCTGCCGCAACCGGAGGTGCGGCGGGCTCCACCAAAAAGCACCCGCCGATAACCAGAATCCGAATACCGGACTTATTCTTCCGGCTTGAAGCGGTAGACGCACTCCGCGACACAAGCGGGCTTCTTGGCGCCTTCGATGTCCACGGAGGCCAAGAACAACGCTTCGAGCCAGCCGCCGTCTTTTTCTTCGACGGCACCGAGATTGATCGTGAGGCGGAAGCGGTTGCCTTCTTTCAACGGGTTGGGGAAGCGCACTTTGTTGGTGCCGTAGTTGATGACCATCGCCATGCCCTGAAGGTCGATGAGGTCGAAGAAGCGGCCTGCCACCAACGACAACGTGAAGTAGCCGTGGGCGATGGGCGCGCCAAACGGCGACTCTGCGGCGATGCGGGCGCGGTCGACGTGAATCCACTGCTGGTCGCCAGTGGCGTCGGCGAAGGCTTGGATGCGCGCGAAGGTCATCTCTTCCCACTCGGTCGAGCCGATGAGGGTGTTGGCACGGGCGCGAAGGTCGTCACCGCCACGGATGGTTACAGACATCGTTTTGCTCCTGGGGAGTTGGGGCGCCGCCCCGTTGAACGCGACCCGTAGCCCGAATCGCGGTCGTTGGCAGGTACGCACCGCGGGGCGTGCACACCGCGGGCATACCCGTCAGAGATCTGGATTGGCAACGGGCGTGATGGGTGGTCTACCAATCGGCCAAACAGCGCCATATATCTTGGTTTGCATCGCAACGGTTCCTACCATTGTGACCCAAAATGGGCCCGTTTTTGGCGTGAACCACCGGGGCAACACAGCCGGCCGATGCTAGAGATTCCCAAAAGTTGTCACGAATCGTCTCCCGCTCCCAAGGACGCACCCGCGTGTCATACAGTACGAGCGTGGTTTCTGAGAGCGGCGAAGCGAACGCCCCCAGAAAAACCATCGGAGCTGGAATGACCGTAGACCTCCCGCTGATTGCCTCTCGTGCTGGCATTGCCGCAGCAATCGTGGGTTTTGCATTGGTATTGGTGAGCATCAACCTGCAGATGCAGCTTCACTGAGGCTTCACTGAGGCGCCCGCGGCACCCCCAGCGCATCGCCGGGAGTACCCGCCCTCACTTCATTCGAGTCCGCACTTCACCATGCGCTTGTCCATGTCGACCCGCACGGACTCATCAAAGCCGAGCGCGCCGCCGACCCAGCCATAGCCCTCTTCGAAGCCGAACACGGCACGAATCGGACTCGTGAACTCGCCGCCGCGGACGTAGCGGTCCCGCACTGCCACGATGACTTCGCACGGGATGCGCTTGACTTCTCGGCGCGTGTCGATGGCGCCCGATTGGTTGGCATCGTAGGCGCCGACGAGCAACGGGAGCACTTCAGCGCGTGCGCCGCTGGCGCTGCCCGACCAGCTGGTCGCGGCGATGGCGGAGATGAGGTCGCCCGTGGAGCCTATGGCGGTACGCACGGGGGCCTCCTCATCGATAATGTCGAGGTCTACTGCGTTTTCGTGACCCCAGCGATAGGTGTTGGTGGTGCCATTGTCCCAGCGAACCCGTGCCCATGCGGTCGCGGTGGGCGCTTCGATGACCGTGCCTTTGCTGCCTGGGCCACCATCTTGGTCGTCCCACTTCCAGTCGGAGCCGCGCACAACGCGGGTGCCCGTGGGAAGGGGCATCACGGGCGCATCGTCGACGGCGGTGCCCGAAGGTGCGCCGATGCCCGAGATACAGGCGGACCAACGGTCGGACGCGACAGACCGTACGCTTTCATCAAAGCCAATCGAGGCGCCGACCCAGCCATAGTTGGGCGGAAAGCCGTAGACGACGAGCATGTCGCTCGTGTACTGGCTGGACCCATCAAACGCGGATTCGAGGGCCTGGAACACGTCGCAGCTTATCGCGCCGACTTCACTGGATGCGTCAATTGCGCCAGAGTTGTCATTGTCGTACATTCCGACCAAAATGGGCAACAGTACACGGTCCCACTTGGCGGAGCCAGGGTCGAAAGGAATGGACATAATCGCAGTGGTAAGCCCCGGCGCTCCCTGCTCGCCTGCGCGGGTCACCGCCTCGCCTTCGGAGACGACAACGAGGTCCATCGCGCCTTCGTGCCCCCACCGATAGGTGTTGACGGTTCCATTGTCCCACTGCACCCGCGCCCAAACCTCCGCTGAGGGCGAAGCGACCACGGTGCCCATACTGCCGGCGCCACCATCCTGCTCGTCCCACTTCCAGTCTGGACCGCGCACAACCCGCGCCCCGACTCGCAGCACGCCCGCTGGCGCTTCCGCGGTGCCGCCAACGTCCGACGTCGGCTCCCCCACGCAATCGGCCCACGCACGGTTTGCAGGAGCCCGCAGGGACTCATCGAAGCCCACGGAGGCACCCACCCAGCCGTAGCCGGCGGGAAAGCCGTAAACGATACGCATTTGGCTGGTGTATTGGGAGGAGCGGTCGAACTCCGACTCCAACGCACGATATACATCACACGAAATCAAGTTCAGCTCTTCGGTGACATCGATAGTGCCCGAAGCATTTTGGTCGAAGGCCGCGACCAACACCGCGAGGATACTGCGGTCCCATTCGGACGAGCCGGGGTCGCCGGGTTGGGTGCGAATCTGGGACGCGACATCGCCTTCCGGCACGACCGCAAGAGCGCCGCCGAGCTGCTTTTCGAGGTCATACGCACCTTCTTCGCCCCAGCGGTAGGTGTTGGAGGTGCCCGCATCCCACTGCACGCGGGTCCAGGCGCCGCCGCCCGCCGTGCTGACGACCCTGCCAAGATTGCCGACGCCGCCATCTTGATCGTCCCACTTCCAGTCGGGCCCACGGCGCACGCGGTCGCCGACCTGCAACGCACCCGCGGCGGGCCCCGTGACCCATTCCCCTGTTTCTGCGCCTGGAATGACCGTCTCCTCGGACGGCGTGGTCTTGGGAGCGGCCCGACGCTCATCACCGGCCCAAGCCACACCCGACGCGAGTGCGCCGAACACGAGAACTGCCACACGCTGGGTGACTGTTGAAGAAACAAAAGCCATGGCTTCCCTCCAGGCGATTAGTGGGCAAGGTATCCCATCTCCGCGGCGGACGAACAGGTCCGCGGCTCCGCAGAGGTTTCGCGGTTGTCCCCCCTTTTGTTGCTCATCATTGCCCTCGGGGCGCTGCTCGTCGGTCCTATGCTCGCCCGCGCATGGTCGCGGGGTCGTGCTTGGCGTGCCTTTATCGACGGCCTGTCCCTCGCTCTGGTGGGCGGAATCTGCTTTTTGATGCTCGCACCGCACGCGCTCGAACAAGCAGGTTTGTGGGCCGTCGCAGCCGGTGCCGTGGGCCTCGCGCTCCCTGTGATCTCCCATCGTCTGAGCACACGCTGGGAGCGCACCTTTGCGTACTCCGGCCTCGGACTTCTCGCGATTCACGCCGCCGTCGACGGCTCTGCCTTGGCCTTGGGCGAAGAAGCCGGCACCCTCGGCCTTGCCGTCGTCGCGCACCGCTTGCCGATGGGCCTTGCTGTCTACTCCGCCGCCGTACGCTCTTCGGAGTCTGGCGAAAAGGCCGGCTGGCTATCGGTTCTCACACTGATGGCCGGTACTATCGTCGGGTTCTTGCTGGGCGCGCCCGTTTCCGAGGGTAGCTCGCCCTTCGGCCAAGGCCTGTTCGAAGCATTCGTCGCCGGTCTGCTGCTGCATATTGTCTTCGAACATGCGCCCGTATTTCCCGCACCGGGCGAGGCGCAGCTCGGTCGCGGCTCCCATGACCACGCGGCCCACGACCACGCAGCCCACGAGCACAAAGCCCACGACCACGCGGCCCACGAGCACAAAGCCCACGACCACGACCACGCGGCCCACGAGCACAAAGCGCACGACCATGGGCACAAGGCGCACGACCATGGGCACAAGGCGCACGACCATGGGCACAAAGCGCACGACCATGGTCATGCAGCCGCAACGCACGCGCCTGCACCTCCGCCACGAGAACCTCGTCATGGCGCACATCAACATAGCCATGGCCACGCACACGCATCCGCACGGGAGGTCGCAGCCGCGGGAGGCACCCGCTGGTCTGCGGCCGGCGCATTGACCGGCCTCATCGTCGTGACAGGCTTGATTGAGGCGACCGCCCACGACAACCACGCTGAACCCGCCGTTTTCGACGCGCTCCTCGACCTCACGTTTGAAAGCGCCCCTCCTTTGTTGCTTGGCTACGTCCTGGCGGGCCTTCTGGTGGCCTTTTTGCCTACGTCCGGCGCTGGAATGGGCGCAAACCGCAGCGCGCTCGGCCAGGCGCTCACCGGCATGGCGGTCGGCCTGCCGATGCCCGTCTGTTCCTGCGGCGTGCTTCCCCTCTACGAAACCTTCGTGCGACGGGGCGCTCCCGTCGTAGCAGCGCTTTCGTTTTTGGTCGCCACCCCGGAGCTCGGTGTCGACGCGGTGCTTCTGTCGGTGCCGCTTCTTGGCCTGCCCCTCACCGTCGCGCGCGTGGTCACCGCAGCCCTCGTCGCGATTGTGGTGGCCCTCCTGGTCGGCCGCGCGGTGCCCGCCCACACGTGTTCCACAGAAAACACCACCGCACCGCCTCCCGAACCTCTGGCCGTGCGTATCCGGCGGGGACTCGCGTGGGGTCTGGGTGACCTTGTCGACCATACGCTCCCCTGGGTGGTCTTGGGCTTGGTGGTCGCCGCGCTCGCGGGCCCCGTGCTGACTGAAGGCTGGCTACCTACGCTCCCCGGCCCCGTACAAGTCATCGTCTGCGCGCTGATTGGCATTCCCGTCTACGTTTGCGCGACGGGAGCCACCCCCCTCGCCGCCGTGATGGTCGCGAGCGGCGTCACGCCCGGCGCCGCACTCGCACTGCTGATTTCCGGCCCGGCCACCAATGTCACCACCTTCGGTGTGTTGTCGACGCTGCATGGGCGAAAGGTCGCGTTTCAGTTTGGTGTGGCCGTCGTGGGCCTCGCGACATTCGCCGGATTGGTCGTCGATGCGCTTGACATCGGCCATCCCACAGCAGCCGATGTCGCGGCCGCAGCGCCCGCGCACACACCTCTCGCGATGGTGCCCGTGGTGCTGTTGCTTGGTGTGTTGGTCCTGTCGCTGTTTCGGCAAGGTGCGCGCGGCGTCGTCGCGCAAATCGTCGAGCCAGTCGAGCTGCGGCGCATCTAACGCACCCGCGCTAAAATAACACACCGAATGAAACGGGCGTCTTTTGTCCCTTTCTCGTCCCGCTGTCCATCAAAATGCGCCACGGATTCTATGTCTTCGTGCATCAGTCCGTTTCCGATGGTCCGCAAATCCGGCGGTTGATATAGCGTTGTAACATTGGACAATCGCAACGACTCCCGCCCGCCCCCACCGTATCATGGGGGACCTGTTCCACGGAAAGACATCCAAAAATGATACAGTATCAAAAATGATACGCTTTCTGCACGAAAAACAGCGAATGATTCGCCCAAATTGCACACAGTTGATGGCACGCAAATTGCATGGTCCACCAGTGTAAGCCGCACGCACTGGAGAGCCCTATGGTTGCCGTCCTCGCCAACGTCCACGCCGACGACATTGTCACCGCACACCTTCCCTTGATTCGAACCATCGCACGTCGCCTGTCCAAGCGCCTACCGCCGTCGGTAGAAGTGGAAGAGCTGGTGAACATCGGCGTATTGGGACTCATGGACGCGCAGGACCGTTTTGATTCCACCAAAGGCGTGCCCTTCAAGTCCTATGCGGAGATGCGTATCAAGGGCCAGATGATTGACGCACTGCGGGCAGACGACATCGTCCCCCGCAGCGTGCGCCGCAAGCACAACCGCTTGGAGCAAGAGCGCACCCAGCTCACCCACCGCCTCGGTCGGGCTCCCAACCACGAAGAGGTCCGCGAGCAGCTTGACCTCAACGAAGCGGCCTACACGCGCTACGTCAACGACGCGGTGGTCGCGCGGGTGGTCAGCTTGGATGCGCCCGTCGGTGAAGAAGGAGATGCCGCGCTGGTCGACTGCCTAGCACGCCCCGAAGGCACCGCCGAGGACGACCTCAGCACCCGTCAGCTTCGTATGTCCGTGGCCGTCGCTGTCGCGCACCTCCCCGAGAAAGAGCGTGCAGCCGTCACTCTGTACTACCTCCAGCGCATGACCCTCAAAGAAATCGGTGAGCACCTGGGTGTCACCGAGTCCCGCGCATGCCAGCTTCGCGGCCAAGGCGTCAAGCGCCTGCAATACCGCCTGCGCAACCTCATGGCCTGAAGCGAGCGCTCACGCGCCGCTGAACTGCACGCCTTCGAAAACGAGCGTCGGGCTGTAGCTGCTCGAATACCGGTAGGGGTCGGAGCCGACCTCGACGAGCGACGCGAAGAGCTGCACCAGGCCGCCCGTCACATTCATTTCGCCGATGGGCGGCCCCATGACGCCATTGGTGACGCGGTGGCCGCGCAAGCCAAAGCTGAAGTCGCCGGTGGTTGCGTCGGCATTTCCGCCCAACCAAGAAGTGACGTAAATCGCGTCTGGGACGTCCTTGAGGATGGCTGCGAGGTCGCGGTTGCCCAAGGTCCACGCGAGGTTGGTGCTGCCCCCGGTGGTCGGCGCCATGCCGGTCTTGCGCCCATAGTAGGTGTCGACAAAGATGTTCTGCACCACGCCGGCCTCGATGAGCGGAAGCCGACGGGAAGCGATGCCTTCTCCGTCAAACGGACGACTCGACAAGCCGCCCGGCATGAGGGGCATATCGGCGAGGGTGAGCTTGTCGGAGAACAGCTTCTTTCCAACCGCGCCGGCCCAAAAGCTGCGCCCTTGGTGAATGTCGCGGGCGGAAGCAGGACCGACCAAGCGCCGCACGAGACTCCCCGAGACGCGGGGGTCGACGACCATCAGCGTGCGAGCGGTCGGGCCTTTGCCCGAGCCGACCCGCGCCCGCGCGAGCGCCAAGCACATCCGCGCGACCTCGTCACCCGCAGGCAAGTCGGCGACCCCATGGCCACCGCCCCAGAACCAGTCTTCGGGACGGGCGCCCGAGGGGTCGGACAAGGTGACCTCTGCGCCGCACCACGCGCTCGTCGACCGATACATGCCCGAGAAGCCGTTTGTGGTCACCGTCGCCACACGGGAATCGCTATCGGTGATGCCTGCCGTCCACGAGATGACATCGGCGTGGCCGGTCAATCCGGCTTCCATCGCCCGCAGCACCCCCAGCCGAGCGTCGCGGTCGAGCGCGGGAATGCGCTCGTCAACCAAGCCTTCGATAGACGCGGGGTTCGTAGGGTACAAGCTCGGGTCCGGCAGCAGTCGGTCGGCATCGACGGCCAAGACGCGCGTCATTGCGACCGCTTCGGCCACAAACGCCTTGAGCGGCTCCGGCCGCAAGTCGCTGGTGCTGTGGGACGAAAAGCGGCCATCGACGTACAACGACAAGGAGACACTGCGTGAGGTGTCCTCTTGCACTTTTTCCAAAACGCCGTCGCGAAGGTTGTACTCGACGTTTCGATTGGTGCCGGCAGACGCACGAACATCCGCAGCACCCGCCGCTTGGGCCAGCTCGACGGCCAGGGTGGCACGCTCCAGCAGCTCGACCATCACGGCATCCGAGGAGGAAGAATCAGGCATCGACGCCTCCAACATTCAGGCGGGAGACAAGCACAGTGGGCAGCCCTTGGCTCACGGGGACACCTTGCCCATTCTTTCCGCACGTCCAGCCGCCCGTATCGAGCTTGGCATCACCCGCCGCCATTGTGATGCGCTGCAAGGCCTCTGGCCCATTCCCTATGATGTTGACATCTGCGATTGGGTATGTTATCTTACCCCCTTCCACCATCCAGCCGTTCTTGATGTAGAAGGTAAAGTCGCCGGCCCCAATCTGGACCTGCCCATTGGTGAAGGTCTCGGCGATAATTCCCCGGTCGACGCTCGCGATGATTTCATCGCGCGAATGGGGGCCATTTTCCATGAACGTACAGCGCATCCGCGGCATCGGGACATGCCGGAACGACTCCCGTCGCCCCGAACCGGTAGGCGCAATGCCGTAGTGCCGGGCCGAGATGCGGTCGTGCATATACGAGGCCAAGCGGCCTTGGTCGATGAGCACGGTGCGTTGGCAAGGATTGCCTTCATCGTCAAAGGACAATGAACCCCGTTCATTCGGCTCTACGCCGCTGTCTACGACCGTGACAAACTCGGAGGCGACCTTTTCCCCCATCTTGTCGGCGTAGATGCTGGTGCCAATGCGGTTGAAGTCGGCTTCGAGCCCATGGCCCACGGCTTCATGCAGCAAGATGCCACTTGCCCCCGCGGCCAAAATGACCGGCATCTCGCCGGCCGGCGGGCGCTTGGCTTCGAACAGCACGAGGGTCCGGTCTACGGCTTCTCGGGCGAGCGTTTGCAAGCGTTCATCGGAGTAATGGTCGATGCCTACGCGCCCTGCGAGGTTTGCGCCACCGGAGCGCACCTCGGAGCCTTTGCGGGCCACGACGGTACACCACAGCCGAGATTGGGGACGCACGTCTCGGTAGACGGCGCCATCCAACGTAGCGACCATGATGCGCTCTTCGCTGTCGCCCCACGAAATACGGACCTTTTCGACGCTGGGGTCGGCGGCCTTCGCATATCTTTCGAGAGACTCGATGAGCGGGAGCTTTTGGGTGATGCCCACCGCCGACCATGGCACCTGGAGGGTGTAGAGCGCCTTGCCACTGATTTCCGGCCACGAGAGTTGGTCTGGCGGCACCTGGGTGTTGCTGCCCTTGGCAATCGCGGCCGCGGTTCGGGCCGCCTTGCGCATCGACTCGAGCGTGAGGTCTTCGGTGAAGGCGTAGCCTGTTTGGTCGCCCACAACGACGCGCAGGCCTACGCCTTGGGTAATGTTGCTCGTTGCCTCGCCGATGATGCCGTCTTCCATCGAAATCGACGTAGAGCGGGAGTGCTCAAAGTAAAGGTCGGCAAAATCCGCGCCGGCAGCCCCAAGCTCGGCGAGAACCGTTCGAACGGTGGCGCCGTCGATGCCGAACCAATCGGAGAAAGGGTCGGTGGGGACGATGGCTTGAAGGTCAGTGGCGGGGCCATTTCGGGCACATCCGGCCAGAAAGCCCGGCAGCATGAGCGTCGCGGTGCCAGAGGCGGCGAGAAACGATCGGCGGTCCATGGTGCTCCTCAGGGTTGGGACCAGTGTACCGGAAAACTTCAACGCGGGTCGCACCCATTCGAAACCAATTCGACCATTCGCGCGACAGGCCCCCCTCCCCCCCCGCCGTTTTTCCCCTTTCCGGCCACGGTTGAAGATTCCCCGTTCACGGCACTTCTGCGGGAGATCTGTCCCCAGTTTCTGCCGACTTTGGCCGCGCACACCGGTACGCTACCGACAGTCTCGGAGCATCTGCGTGTCCTTTTCCCAGCCTGAGTTGTCGCTCCATCCGACCGCCAGCGCCCACATTGACCTCGGCGACCTTGCACTCGGCCCCGGCGACGCCATTGGGCCCTATACTTTTGTGCGCGCCGTTGGAAAAGGCGGCATGGCTTGGGTGCTGTTGGCGCGCGACCCTTCCGGCCAGTATGTCGCGCTCAAAGTGCTGCGCTCATCGCATTTCGACAGCGGACTGGTTCGCTTCAAGCGCGAGTTTCGCGCGCTGTCGCGACTTCGCCACGAAAATATCGTTCGGGTAGACGACTATGGCGAATACCGTGGGCACCCGTACTTCGCGATGGAGTTTGTGCAAGGACAAGACCTGCACCAAGAAATTCGCAGTTGGAAATCTCTCACCACAGCCCAGCGATGGGCCCGCTGTGAGGACACCCTCGCCGACCTTGCTCAAGCCTTGGGATATATCCATCGACGTGGTTTGGTACACCGCGACCTCAAGCCGTCGAATGTGTTGGTGGACGGAAATGGTCGTAGCAAACTAACAGACTTTGGGATTGTCAAGGAGCTTGACCCTGCCGCCGATGCGTTCGTAAGCCAGACCCTTGTAGGCACCTGGGCATACGCATCCCCGGAACAAATAACCGGCGCGCCCCTCGACCATCGCTCCGACCTGTATAGCCTCGGTGTGATTCTTTATGCCATGTTGACCGGTCGCCGACCCTTCGTTGCAAGCGACATGGCCGGCTACCTCGCCCAGCACCGCGACGCCCAGCCCAAAGCGCCCGCGGAGCTCATTCCCAGCGTGCCGCCCCACCTCAACGACATCTGCTTGCGACTGTTGCGAAAATCGCCCCGCGAGCGCTTTCAGGCCGCCGGCGACATCCTTTCGCGCTTGTCCCGCACCACCGGCAGCGACCCCACCTTGCACACTACGGCGGCCTGGGAGCCGCCTTTGGTGGGGCGCACATTTGAAACGGGTCTGCTGAGCGACGCCGTTTCCCGCCTCACCCGGCGCTCCGGTGGCGTGGTGCTGATTGAAAGCGCCGAAGGGCATGGCCGGAGCCGCATGCTCGACGCCGCGATTGAGCAAGGCCGCCGAATCGGCATTCCCACGCACGTTGCCCGGCTCACGCCCAACCAAGGCGCGTGGCGGGCCCTCATGCGGGTCGCCGGGGACATGGAGCGCGACCTCGGCGCGGACTCGAACTCCCAGCTTCGAAAGGCCATGCGGGCCTTCACCCAAGGCGGCGGTCGTATCGCCGGCGACCTTCGCTACCAGCTCTTCGACGGCATCCGGGACGCCTTGTCTACACTGCTCGAAGTAGGGCCCGGAATCCTTGCCTTCGACGACCTGCACCACGCTCCTGCGCCCGTTTTGCAGCTGCTCGGCTACCTCGCGCGAACCTGTATCGCCCGCGATTCCCAGCCTTTGCTCATTGTCGCCACCGTTCGCGCCGATGTTCCTACACCCGCGCTGCGCGGCTTCCGCGACGGCACAGAGCTTGGCCTCGCGCCCCTTCGCGTCGAGCTCGGCCCCCTTCGCGCGACCGACGTACAAGAACTCCTCGACCGCAGCCTCGAAGGAGCCGAACGTCCCGCCGACCTCGCCCAGCGCGTGCTCCTCGAAACCGGCGGCTCTCCCTTGCTGCTCACGGAGACCGTGCGCACCTTGCGCGAGACCGGCTGCACCGACGACATCGACGAGGACGACGCAACGGAGGTTGTGCCTGTCGATGCCCGCGTGCCGCCCGCGATTCGCCAGGCGGTCGCTCGCCGCACGCAAGACCTCAGCCGCAGCGAGCGGATGCTGCTCGAAGGGCTCGCAATCCACGGCCACGAGCTCGATTTGGACGTTCTGGTCGAAGCCACCTACCGCTTCGCCCAAGAAGCGCCACCCGACCAAACCCGCGCGCGCACCGGCAATGATGGCGACGACCTCCTCGACCGTGTGGACGACCTCATCGACCGCGAGCTGATTGTCGAGCGCCAAGCCGGGCAGCGTTCCGTGGTTGAGTTCACCCAGCCACGCGACGGCGAGGTCATCCGTCGCGATATGCCCCAGTCGCGAAAGACACGCTGGCATGCACTTCTTGCCCGTGCCCTCGACCAAGCGCCGGTCAAGAGCCCCGTGGCCGCCGAGGCCATCGGAGAGCATTTCCGCCTCGCCGGTGAGGACGGCCCTGCATGGCTATTTCTCACGCAGGCGGCGAAGGCGCTGTGGACCCGGTCGCTGGTCGGCGAGGCCGAAGCGGTGGCCGAGAAGGCATGGCAGCTCGAAGCCGCTGCCCGCGACGCGATATCCGCCGACCGCTTCGCCCAAGGCCGCGTCGACCTCCTGCAAGTGCGCAGCGCGGTGCTTTTCAACCGCGGGCGCTGGCTCGATGCGCGGCAAGCGTTGTCCGCCTTGCGCGGGGCCGCGCTGGTCATCGGCGACGATACGCTCGCCGCCACAACCGGCCTCGACCTTGGCACCACCTTGCGTCGCTTGGGAATGGAAGAAGAAGGAGAAGCGATTGTCGAAGCGATGCTCGCGGGGGCGCGGGCAGCGGGCGACCAAGTTGCAGTCGTCGATGCATTACACCGTCTCGCCGTGTTTGCGTGGGAGCGGGGCGACCTCGGCTCATGCGAAGACTACGCCACCCAAGCGCTTCGCCTTGCCCAAGGCCCCGAAATGCGGGCCAGTCGCGCCAACATTCACAACGCGCTGGCCACCGTACAAGCCAGCCGCGGCCAGTTGGCCGCCGCCACCGCGGGCCTCATCGAGTCGGGCGAAATTCACCGAGAGCTTGGCAACAAACGCGCAGAGGCAGTAGCAATCGGCAATCAGGCGGAATTGCTCATGCTCCAAGGCAGCCTGTCGGAAGCGGTTCGTCGCTCCGAGCAAGCGCTCGAACTATCCCGCGCCGTGCTTTACCGCGAAGGTGAGGCGTTTGTGCTGCGCGTGCGGGGCATGGCGCGGATGGAAGCGGGACAATGGGGCGCGGCTGCGCGCGACTTTCAAGCCTGCTTGGATGCCCTCATGGACATCGGCGGTGGCGGTGACACGGTCGCCGCGCGCTATTTCATGGCACGCCTCCAACTCGACCGCGGGCAGCTCGCCGCGGCCCGTCGGCAGGTTGAAGATGGGCTCTATACCGCGAAGCAGGCCGACCCCGAGTCATATGGTCCCCTCCTGCGGGCATTGGGCGCGCGGGTCCAGGCCCTCGAAGGCGAAGAGGAGCGCGCCCGCGTTACCGCGGCGGAGGTGAGCCGCTTGCTGCCATTGCTGCCCCTGCCCCGCCGCATGCAGCTATTGCTCGACCTCGCCGATATCTACCTCCTCCTCGGGGAGCTGGAGCGCACCGCCGCCGCCGCACGCGAAGCCGCAACCGCAACCTCGTCGCGGGGCCTGCGCTGTTGGGCGTTGCGGGCGTGGATGGTGGTCGCAGAAACCACCGACGACCCCACCGAGTCCCATGCGGCCACGCGAACCGCCGCAGCCCTCGCGCGTTCGCTCCGGGCGGAGCTCGACCCCTACCTCGCGCCGGAGTTTGAGGCGCGGCCAGGAATCGGGACGCTGCTGTGGGCGTCGGGCGGAGGCTGAACGCCTGCCGAAGCGACGCGCAAACCCACCCAAACCGTCGACTACCACGCTATTTTCGCAACCCGAACCGCTGTCCCCGCAGTGGGCGTTCCGTGGCAGGTCAGTCCCAAACCCGGAAGCCTTCACTCTCCCACTCGGGCTGGGGCCACAAGTGGTGGGTGTCTCCCCCGTCTTCCTGGAGACAGCCAAGCCAACGTTCCGGCTCTTGGAGCACGCGCAGAATGGCGCGAATGCCGTTCCGCGCCGCCATTCCGTCGTCGATTCGCTCGTCGTAGGAGAACCGCAGGTGAAGCGTGGGGACCACTTCGACGGCCCCATCGATGACCCGTGGCTCGTCGTTTACCCCACCTACCATCACAAACGAAGGACAGTTTCCATATTCGTACAAGTGGTGGTATGCTGCACCCATACCCAAGCTACCCAAGTTTGCAATAAACATGCTGGTGTAGAGTGGGTCGGTATCAATGAAGAATCCGGGGAGCAAGTTGTAGCGGTCAAGTGCCGTAATAAGCCGAACCGCAATCTCAAAAACTGGACGCGGAAGCGCATCAAAGAGCGCAAATTCCTTATCCGCATACGTCTTTCGACCGCTGCGATTGTCGGTAATCTGCGCGTTGATGTCGCGAACCAGTTCGGCAAATGTACGCGGCTCGCTGGTCTTTAGCTTGACGGTGGCCAGCTTTTCCCGGTGGGCCTGGGAGTCGTCTACGCGCGCGCGCTTCATGGAAAACGTAATCGTGCGCCCGCGGCGTTGGTACAAGCGCCGTGCTGCCACAAACCGGTTCATGTGGGGATTGGACGCGAGGCAAATTTCACCGGCCGCCACAACACAGTGGGTGATATTGGCCCCAAACTGCGGGCGAGCCTTGTCCAAATATGCGAGCAGAGGCCGTGCATCGACCTTTTCGTCGAAGTAGACGATGGATTCGTTCCGCTTGTTCATAATATAGAACATAATGCGTCGATACGGATGGGTACGGACAACGTCACCATCGGGTCGGCTCTGCTTGAGACTTGCGACCACCCAAACGGCTCCGAGTAGGAGCAACCAACCACCGATTCCCATGTCCGCCTCCACTTGGCGCAAAACGCCCGTCGGCGTAACCCGCCAGGCGACCGCTTTCGTGGATCGAAACGCACGAACATTCGCGCGCCGCGCGTCGTCCGCACCGACGCGTCGCTCAATGGGCGCAATTACGCCGTACAGGCGCCGCTTTTGGCGCGAAACATGGAGCGATGCCCTAACGCGCTGCCATCGCATCGCGGTCGAGGGTACGCGCCACCTCGAAAGAAACCCGCGGGTCGCCCAATCGAGCCGCCGCACGCCGCGCTTCAGAGGCTCGCAGCCGCGCTTCTTCGGTTTGGTCGGTCTGCTCTTCGAGAACAGACATTGCCGCGGCCGCAATTGCCACCACACAGAGCGCATCTTCGGAGCGTGCCTGCGTCAACGCCGTATCCAAGTGCAAACGAGCAGCATATTCTACATTCTGTTGCACGAGCAGACGCCCATAGGCGGCCTGCGCTTGCGATGCAACTTGGGGCCGACCCGCGCTGTGCAGCCGCGCAACCGCATCTGCGAGGAATGTCGCGCAACGCTCTGTCGCACCGAGAATACTCGCGTTCTCCGCACGCACCAACGAAGTGGCGGCCACTCCGAGAACATTTCCTTCGGCTTGGTGATGAAGCATTGCCACCCGAACCCAACGTTCGGCGGTCTCCTCATCGCCACGATGGGCCGCAATTCGCGCGCGCAGCGTCGCGACCATCGGCTCGACCTCGAAAACGTTGTGCTCGTCAGCCACTCGCTGCGCTTCGCCGACCATCCACTCCGCCCGCAACAGGGCGCCTTCGACCTCTGCCCGCGTGCCCGCGCCGCCCAATGCAGCCGTGGTTCCGAGCAGAACGGGCTCGGCGAAAGGGAGCTCCAACCAAGCCAATGCAAGGCGAACCAAGGCCCCCAGCCGCGGAATCCCCGCCGTCGCTGCGAAGAGCGCTTCCCCGCGCTCCCACAACCATTCCCCAAGGATGCGCCGCGGCATGCCAACACACAACATCGAAAACGCGGACACCGCGAGCTCTATCTCCGCGATGCGCGGGGGAGACGACAAGCCATCCACCGCCGCCATGAGCAATGCGTGATGGCGAACGGCGCGCGCGCGAACGGAGCGTTCCGGCAAAAAGAGGTCCCACAGCGCGTTCGGTTGAATACGCGGCACCAAGCTCGATGCGATTTGGCGGGCGAGCTGGCGACCGTGAATTTGCTCGGAAACAGGGAGGGACGCGGCAACGGACGCCGCAGACCCCGCCACCAGCGTTGCGCGACGGCCCACCCCCCGCCCGCTGACCCGAACCAGTCCACAATGGGCCAGCTCATCGATGGCGGTCTCTTCTTCGGGGGCAACCAATAGGTTGATGTCCACGGAGCCTGCGTGGGCCAGCAGGTGCGCCAATACACGGCGCGCGGCGCGCGAGGCATGGGCCACGAACTCCGCGGTTTCCGCCGGATTGGAGGCCGGTCCCAAGTCATGCCGCTCATCGGCGTCGAGGCTGACCGTCGCCGACGTAAAGACCACCCACCGGTGCTGGGAGGCAACCGTTCGCCATTCCCGCAACATTTCGCCAAGTCCCGCAGCTTGCGAGACCACGGAGTCCACCACTACGACGGTCGGCGCGCGCGATAACAACACATCCACAACACGAAGTCCAGACGGAAGGCCGGGACCAAAACACGCTGCAACAGCCAGTTGGAGCTGGTCAGTGCCGGAAAAACTTCCTGGAATCCACACTACGCCACCGGGAGGCGCGCCACCGAGGTCGTCCACCAGCTCGCGAACCAGGCCGCTGCGCCGCGGCGAGAGACCGCCGATGATTTGCAGCAAGCCGCCCGGCTTTTGCATCATACGCGCCAGGTGACGGGAGACCCCAATCCCCGCGTCTTCGGTCGCTGCGCGGGCGTCGGAGCGTCGGGGGGGCACAAAGCGGTAGCCTTGTCCGCGCACGGTCTGGAGAAGCTGGGGCGCGCCTGCGTTTGCTTCGAGCTTGATGCGCAGGCGGCGCATCGCGAAGTCCACCGCGCGCTCGGGAATGTCGCGCCCGATGTTCGCGGTCTTCAACGCGTCTTGCAAGCGCGAGCGGCTGACGGGTTCGCCTGCATGGGCCACGAGGCACGACAGCATACTGGCTTCCGCGTCACTGAGCTCAACGCGGTGCCCGTCCACCACGACATGTCGGCCATCTGGTGAAATACGCAGTGCTGTTTTTTCGCCCGACGGGCTTGGCAAATGAAACATTTTGGGTGGCTCCAAACCGAGATTCGCCGCTGCGAGGAGTGATTTCTTCCTGCATGCAAGGGTTCGGAACAATGACGGTTGAGCATGAGGGGCGACACGCGGGCCGAGGGATCGGTTAGACCCGCCGACCCGCACATCGAGGTGATTCGTGTCCCCGTCCTCCCGTACCGGCGCCCGCATTCGCCAGGAATTTCTTGAGTTCTTTGGCAACCAGGGTCACAGCATCCAACCCAGCAGCAGCTTGGTTCCAAACGACCCCACACTGATGTTTGTCAATGCGGGCATGGTCCAATTCAAAGACGTTTTTACGGGGCGGGAGCAGCGCGATTATACCCGCGCCACCACGTCACAAAAATGCTTGCGCGTCTCGGGCAAGCACAACGACCTCGAAGAAGTCGGGCGCACCCCCCGCCACCACACTTTGTTCGAGATGCTCGGCAATTTCAGCTTTGGCGACTACTTCAAAGAAGAAGCCATCGGCTATGCGTGGCAGCTTGTCCGTGACGTGTGGAACCTCGACCTCGACCGTATTTGGGTGACGGTCCACCACTCGGACGATGAAGCATGGGATATCTGGACCCGTAAGTACGGAATGCCAGAAGCCCGGATGCAACGCCTGGGCGACAAAGACAACTTCTGGAGCATGGGTGACACCGGCCCGTGCGGTCCGTGTACTGAAATTCACTACGACCTCGGTCCCTCGATGGGCAACTGCGCCCTTGGTCCGGCGGGTGGCAGCAACCGGTACATGGAGTTCTGGAACCTCGTCTTCATGCAATACGAGCAGTTTGCCGACGGTTCTCGCCAGCCCCTCGCCCGGCCCAGCGTCGACACCGGCATGGGCTTAGAGCGCATCACGGGCATCCTCCAGGGCGTCACCAGCAACTACGACACTGACCTCATTCGCGGCTTGATGTCCGTAGGCGCCGAGATTTCTGGCGTCAACATGGCGCGGGCCGATGAAGAGCAGATGACCGCCTTGCGCGTGCTCGCCGACCACAGCCGCGCCACCGCATTTATGATTGCCGATGGCATCATCCCGTCCAACGAAGGCCGGGGTTACGTATTGCGCCGTATCGCTCGGCGTGCGATTCGGTGGGGCGTCAAGCTCGGACTCGGCGCGGAGCCGTTCTTCCATCACGTCACCGCAGCCGTGGTCGACCAAATGGGCGCCGCGTTCCCCGAGCTGCGCGAGCGTTCGGAGTTCATTCGCGAGGTGGTCAAGGGCGAAGAAACCCGCTTCGGCGAGACCCGCGACAAAGGCCTGGCGCTGTTGGACGAAGCCCTCGCAAACGTTCACGACGGTGTCCTCGACGGCACCACCGTGTTCCGGCTTCACGACACCTACGGATTCCCGTCCGACCTCACCGCCTTGATTGCCGAAGAGAAGGGCGTGAAGGTCGATATGGCTGGATTTGCTTCCGAGATGTCCGCCCAACGCGAGCGCGGCCGCGCCGCTTGGAAAGGCTCGGGTGCCGCAGGCGTCGACAAGCTGTGGCACACCCTCGTCGCCGACCATCCCACGCACTTCACCGGATACGAGCACGTCGACGGGGAGGCGCGTATTGTCGCACTCGTAGAAGACGGCGTACAAGTGGAGGTCTTGACAGACACCTCGGGCGTTGTCATCCTCGACCAAACCCCCTTCTACGCCGAAAGCGGCGGCCAGATGGGCGACCAAGGCAGCATGTGCGGCGCCAACGGCTCCTTCGCCGTTTCCGACACCACCAAGCCCGTTGCCGGTCTGCACGCCCACATCGGCCAAGTCTCGGGCACCCTCCGGGTCGGCGATACCGTCGCGGCGAGCATTTCTGGTGGACGCCGCGACGACATTCGCCGGAACCACACCGCCACGCACTTGCTCCACGCCGCGTTGCGCGAAGTGTTGGGCGACCATGTGCAGCAGAAGGGCTCGCTGGTCGCTCCCGAGCGCTTGCGCTTCGACTTTAGCCACCACAAGTCGATGTCCCAAGCTGAACTAGACCGCGTCGAAGACATCGTCAACCGCGAGATTTTGGCCAATAGTGATGTTACGGCTGAGGTCACGGGCATCGACGAAGCACGCGCACGCGGCGCAATGTCGCTGTTCGGCGAGAAATACGGCGACGAAGTACGCGTGATTACGGTTGGCGCGTATAGCATGGAGCTTTGCGGCGGCACCCACGTCACCCGCGCCGGCGACATCGGCCTGTTCCGATTTGTCAGCGAGAGTGGCGTGTCAGCCGGCGTGCGACGCATTGAGGCCGTCACTGGCCGGGGCGCGCTGGCCCGCACCCGCGCCAACGACGCCGCGCTCGCTTCGGCCGCTGCGACCTTGCGGTCGTCGCCCGAAGAGCTGGCTGAGGCGATTTCGCGCCTGCAAGCCGACAACAAGGCGCTTCGCAAGGCCCTCGAAGACCTCAAGCGCGAAGCGGCCCTCTCCGCCGCCGACAATCTGCTGGCCAGCGCCCGCGAAATGGGCGGCGTGAAGGTGCTCGCGGCGGTGAGCGACAATCCGAAGGGTTTGCGCGAGCAAGCCGACAAGCTGCGCGACCAACTTGGCTCGGGCGTCGTCGTCCTCGTAGCGGCCGATGGTGCAAAGGCGTCGTTGCTCGTAGCGGTCACCAAAGACCTCGCTGGAAGCCGCGTACACGCAGGCAAGCTGGTCGGTGAGCTCGCCGGAATGGTCGGCGGACGCGGTGGTGGTCGCCCCGACTTCGCCCAAGCGGGCGGAACCGACTCCAACAACGTCTCTGCCGTCGTTCCCGCCGCATACGAGCGCATCGCTGCGATGCTCGGCGCCTGACCGTTGCGGGGGGAGGAGCGAAATCTCCCCCCCCATTTGTTGCCTTCATCGACAGCCAACGGGTTTCCACAACCGACACAGGTGCGGTACCCTGCGGTGTGGAGGCCCCAAGACGATGCCCAGTCCTCAACCGCTCTTGTGTATGTCCGACGACCATCGGCTTTGGTACGCATTCGTCATCGACCAAGCCGAGGTCATCATCGGACGCGACCCCGACGCAGACTTCGTGCTCGAACGCGCGAACGTCAGCCGCTTTCACGCGCGCATTCACATGGATGGAACGACCACCCAGCTCGAAGACCTTGAAAGCAGCAACGGCACTTGGCTCGACCGCCGCCGCATCCGCGCCGCGGTGCTCGCCGACGGCGCTGTGTTTCGCGTCGGCCCCACGCTCTTTGCCTTCGCCCGCGACCCACAAACCGCTAGCCTGCCCGACGGTCGCCGGATGTCTATGCTCGAAGCCAAGCCGTTGCCACGTCCGGCGCGTGTGACGGAAGACGCCCCCACCGTCGCCATCGCCGCGGGCACCGTCCACCTCGATCCCGAGATGGTCAAGCGAATGCTCGAAGGGGACCAAGCCTGGGGCGTCGGCGCCCTCATCGAGCAAGAAAACCAGCGCCGCCACACCCTCGGCAGCAAGACCCTCCACTTGGGTTGGCGCACCGACATTCCCGTCGACGGGTGGGGCTACGGCGGTTGGTCCGGGCGCGGTCATGGCGCGACCGTGCGCTGGCAGCACGACCACCACGTCATCGAACGCAATAGCTGGCTGGCAACGCTCAACGTCAACGGCGTGCGGGTCGAGCGACGCCGCCTTCGCCACGGCGACCGCGTGCTCGCCGGCCGCACCTCGTTTCGGTACGTCAGTCGTTGACCCAAACGTCCCGCGACCCGTCCAAAAATCGACGCGCGCGATTGGTGCGACGGCCAACAAGGTAAACCCTTTCCGCTCTCGTTCCGTCCCCCGACCCGAACGCCCCGCCCCCGCCCCCGCACCAGGTAGCCCCATGCGCGCTCTCGTTCTCGACTCCCGCGACCCCCGTGTTGACGTTCGGCGACGCTTTTCTCGCTTGCCAGGCGAGGCCCAAATCCGTGTCGAACGGGCCGGAATTTGCGCCACAGACCTCGAACTCATCAAAGGCTACATGGGCTTTCAGGGCGTGCTGGGCCACGAATGGGTCGGCGTCGTCGAAGAAGCCGATGACCCCGCATGGGTCGGCCAGCGGGTCGTCGGCGAAATCAACGTCCCATGCGGAGAATGCGCCACGTGCGCCCGCGGACGCCCCACCCATTGTCCCCGGCGCACCGTCGTTGGCATTCAAGGACGCGACGGCGCATTCGCGGAACGCTTGTCCTTGCCTACCCACTTGCTGCACCGCGTCCCCGATGGCGTGTCCAACGAAGCGGCGGTCTTTGTGGAGCCTTTGGCCGCTGCCTGCCAGATTTTGGAGCAGGTCCACATCCGCCCCTCTATGCGGGTGGTCGTGCTCGGCCTCGGTCGCCTCGGCCAGCTCTGCGCCCGTGTTTTGGCATTGACAGGTGCCGAAGTCATCGGCATTTCTCGCTCGCCCGGCCCCCTCGCGTACCTGCCCGCCGAGATTCCCGGCCTCCTCACCCACGACGCCGAACACCTCCCGCACGCCGACGTGGTGGTCGACTGCACCGGAAGCTCCGCAGGCTTGGCCGTCGCGACGGGAATGGTGGTCCCCCGCGGCACCGTTGTACTAAAGAGCACCACCCACGACCTCGGAAACGCCACGCCCGCCCAATGGGTCATCGACGAGGTGACGCTCGTCGCCTCGCGCTGCGGCCCATTTGCCCCGGCACTGCGCCTTTTGGCTTCGGGAAGGGTGGACCCCACACCCCTCATCACCGACGTCCAGCCGCTCTCCAACGGCGTAGAAGCGCTAAGGCTGGCTGCCCGTTCCGACGTGATGAAAGTGCTGCTCGACCCCAGCCGTTGACGATGCAGCCGGTGCGCCGACCGTAAATCAGCCGGTGCGCCGACCGTAAATCAGCCGGTGCGCCGACCGTAAATCAGCCGGTGCGCCGGAAGTGAACCTCGCCGTCGTCCCCGTCGTCACAGACGAGGCTGCTGCCGAGGATTTCACACAACCAGTCGCCCACGCCGTCGACGTCCACGTCGTATTCGCCTTTGTCCGCCTCGCGGCCGGCGGCATCCTCTTCCGACTCTTCGGTTTCCGTCCCCGATCCGGAGGGTCCCGAAGTGACGACCTCGACGGTAAACCACCAAGTTCCGACCACCTCGCTGCCTTCGACGTCGGCAAAATCAAGGCCGCCTTCTGCCGAAGTGGTCGTGGTGTCGGCACCCTCCACGACGCGATTGGACAAGGGACCATACGCGTCCCAGCGCTCCAACGCCCAGCTACCAATGAGAGGATCACCGAACATCGCGCACCCGGAGGCGCCGACGGACAAGCACATTCCCAACAACAACTGACGTACCACGACGCACTCCCGTTTCGCCCCCCCACCATGCCCCGGCCAACACCGACGTGCGAGCATAGAACCAAAAAACGGCGCAACACCGACGCCAAAGCCCCAATGAGGTTGAGCACCTCCCAAAAACTGAGTAAAGCCGCTGAAACTGGAAGGGTACACCAACATGAAGTCGATCACGAAGCTCTCTTGCTTGTCCTTGTTTGCCGCTTCGGTGGCCTTCGGTGCCACCGGCTGTAGCTCCTGCGGCGAAGCGGAGAAGAAGGCCGAAAAGGCTGAAATCAAGGGCCCCCCCGCCGTCAAGGCCAAGGCAGAAACCATCGAAAAGGTGCAAGCGTCCCAGTCGGCCGCCACCGCACCGAACTCGCCCGCTTCAAAGCTCGCCGCAATTCCGATGGACATCCTCACTGCGGAAGAGCCCGCACGCACCATCGACCCTGCGATTCAGGCCGCCAAAGACCTGATCTTGAAGAATGAACCGGCGAGCAGCGAAGAAGCCCGCAAGCAGCTCACCACCTTCCTCCAGGCAAACCCCGACAACGCGGATGCCCACTACTGGCTTGGCCGTTCGTACCCCCAAGATGGCGCGAAGGCCGACACCATCGCCGCATTCCAAGCTGCCGTTGCCAAAGATGCCGAGTTCCTCCACGCCCAGCGATGGCTCAACTGGGCCCTCGCGAGCGAAAAGCGCTGCGCCGAAGCCAGCGCCAGCCTCGACCTCGTGGTCCAGAAGTCCCCCCAAGATGCGGGCGGATTTATCGACCGGGCCGTCTGCGGCGTACAAACCGACAACTGGGACCGCGCGATTGCCGACTTCAGCGCCGCTTGTGATCTTGGCCGCACCGAAATCTGCACACCGGTCAACCAGTACAAGACCCTCGAAGAGCTGCAGACCAAAGTCCGCGACCGCAGCAAGTCCAAAGGCGAGCCCCGCGAGCGCAAAGCAAACTCGGGCGGCTTGATTCAAGGCATGCGCAAAGGCGACAAGGACGAAAACGGCGGCGAATAACCCCCCGCTCCCGTCACCCCCTCACCCGTCCGTCGGTTTTCCCCGATGCGACGGGTGATTTGCGTGCGACCTTCAAGCCCCCGCGCCTAGCGGTTCTTCCACTCAAACTCGCCAAGCCCCAACCACGGCCGCTCCCCCGGCGCCAGCGGGACCACCTCGGGCGCGAGCGGCGGGAGGCCAGCCAGCGGTGACGGCGGCCAGTTTTGGGTTCGGTTCGGAAGATTCCCGTTTTCGTCCAACAGCAAAAACTTCGCGGGCGTATCTTCGTAGATTGCCTTGAGGGCGCTCTCCCCCAAGTCGAGGCCATACATCGGATACTCCGGCTCCAAGAAAAGGCGGAAGGCCGGCATTTCAAGGAACTGCGCATACGAAAGCAAGGTGGCGTCAACATACGCCTGGGTGCGCGTGGGGTCGATGACCAAGTCCGACGCATACATGATGCGGTCAGCATGCAAGGTGAAGAACAGCGAGCTGCGCGAGCGCCACTTCGCCAATGCCTCCATGCCTTCGATATGGAATGTATACCAGCCGAAGCTAATGTCGGTGTAAACGTTCGGATACCGCTGCAGCAGCCACTCAAATCGACGAAGGCGCTCCCCCGTATTTTTATGCAGCCCGAAATGGGGGACATTCACGCGAAGGTGGGGAAACTGCTCCATCACCCGCACAAACTCGTCAAAATACTCAATGAGATTGATGTGGAAGACAATCGGAAGCTGCGTCTTTTCTGCAAACGCGTAAATCGGAAGCATTCGAGGGTCGTCGAGGGGCATCATATGAAACGGCCCTTTTCCATGGGCCGCGCCGTGTCCGAGATATAACTTCAGCCCATCTGCGCCCAACGCAACGTATTCTACCAATCGTTCGAGGTTGCCATCGGCGGTGGGGTCCAGTGTCGGAAACGCACAAAAG
This sequence comes from uncultured Enterobacterales bacterium, assembly GCA_964502005.1. Classification (GTDB taxonomy): domain Bacteria; phylum Myxococcota_A; class UBA796; order UBA796; family UBA2385; genus CAJWOS01. The sequence goes on along the minus strand of CAZCUX010000037.1, from coordinate 5,936 downwards.
CGGTCGGGATGCTTCCGCTTGATGTCCAAAATCGCCAAGTTGTTTTCGTGGTAGCGCTCGAAACCAAACTGGTTGTCTAACGTAAACGTAAACCAAGACGTACCCATCAAACACGAGCGACGAATGCCGTAGCGGTCCATCGCCTCCAACAACATCTCCGCGCGCGCTTCATCTACCACATGTTCGTGGATGTCAATCTTCTTCCAACGGCTGTCAATCGGCGCATCTACAACAATCGACGCATCATCTTCGGGCAAATACGCGAGGTTTTTACGCTCGCCCCGCGCCGCCGGAATCGGTACGGCACCATATTTGGGCTCCGACGTGTCATTCCGAACAAACCACAGCCCCCCCACGACAATGAGGGCGAGCACTCCCGTCAGAATCGACGAAAGACGTGATTTTGGCTTGCTTTCCGGCACGGTGCCTCCACGACGCACGACCCACGATGCCACCAGGCGGACTTCGTCGCAGGTTGCTTCTCGGCCCTCGTAACCTGTCCTGGCCAAGCACCGGCATGCGTCGGTCTGTCGCCTTGCATTTGGTATCGCCGTGGCAGTAGTGTCACAAGTTAGGTAAGCGGGGAGCGACTGGCACCCGACCCAACGAGAAAGGGAACGCCCTCAATGGCCCAGGACCCCGACCGAGCGCAGTTTCTATTCCTCGACTTTGAGTTTGGCCGGAACATGTCCTTTCATGGAATGGCGGCCCGCCGCGTCACCCCGAGAAAGGGGTACGAAGAGCGCGTGTGGAACGGAAACCGCTTCGACTCCGCACACGCAGAGCTTGTCCAATGGCTGCAACCCAACGACATTTGGGTGGGCCACAACGTCCACCAGTTCGACCGCCCGGCCATCGCCCAGCGGAAGTCCGACTCGCCGCTGCTAAACCTCCCCACCATCGACACCCTCGCGCTTTCGGTCCTCGCCTTTCCCCAGCGCCCCTACCATCGCCTCGCCAAAAACGACAAGCTGGTGCGGGACAGCAAGCCCAATCCGCTCAGCGACGTCCGGGCGTCCAACGTTGTGTTCGACGACGCGGTCAAGGTGTTCGGCACGGAGCTTGCACCCACCGAAGTCGCGACCCTCGCGTGGTTGTGGGCAAACGTCACCGCCTCCCCCGACGCCCGCTTGGGCACCGCGCAGATGTTCGCCTACCTCGGCTGGCCGGCGTCCCCGCCTCCCGTCAACCTCCGCGACGTATGGAGCGACCGCGCCTGCCGCAATAGCCCGTCACTGCGCCCTTCTCGCATTGACATGCCGCTGCTGCTCTTGTCTGCGTGGCTGCGGGTGGCCGACCGTTACGATGGCTCCGTGCTCCCGGCGTGGGTGCGCCGTTCGTGGCCCCAAACCATATCCCTCGCCCGAAGCCTGCGCGCGGTACCCTGCGACGACCCCGATTGTGGCTGGTGCAGCACCCATCACTCCCCCGAATATTGGCTGCAACAAGTCTTTGGTTTTCCCGGATTTCGAAACCAACCGCAAACCAACGACGGCCAATCCTTGCAGCGGCAATTGGTCGAGCGCGGCTTGCGGGGGGAGTCCACCTTTGGCATTTTGCCCACGGGCGGTGGAAAGTCCCTCTGCTTCCAGGTTCCCGCCGAGGCCCGCTTTCGCTTGCTCGGCCAGCTCACGGTGGTCATCTCCCCGCTTCAGTCGCTGATGAAGGACCAAGTCGACGCCCTCGCCAATCGAATTCCCCACGCAAGAGCGCTATATAGCGGCCTCCCTTCTGTCTTGCGTCCCCAAATCGTTGAAAGCGTTATTTCTGGCGAATGCGGCCTGTTGTATTTGTCCCCGGAGCAGTTTCGCAATACAAGCACGCTCAAAATGTTGTCCCAACGACAGATTGGCGCGCTCGTATTCGACGAAGCCCACTGCTTGTCCCAATGGGGCCACGACTTCCGCACCGATTACCCGTATGTATTGAAGGCCTTGGCCGAAGAGGCCCGAAAACAAGGCGCCGAGATGCCGCCGGTGTACTTGTTTACGGCGACGGCCCCCGTCGACGCGATTGCCCAAATCATCGACCATGTGGCCGAGCACACGAAACGGCCCCCCACCCTCCTCGACGGCGGCGCCGAGCGCACCAACCTCCAGTACGCCGTCGAGCGGGTCCCCCCGCACAACCGCATCCAGCGCACCGCCGAGCTCCTCATGGAGCATATGGGCAAAGACGGCACCGGCATCGTGTTCTGCGGCAGCCGGAAGTCCACGGAGGCGACCGCCGCTCTGCTCTCGGAACACGGCCTCCCCGCTATCGCCTACCACGCCGGCCTCGACAGCGACCAACGGCGCGAGTTGCAAGACGACTTCATTCGCGGCAAGCACCGCATCATCGTCGCGACCAACGCATTCGGCATGGGCGTCGACAAACCCAACGTGCGCATTGTCGTGCATATCGACATGCCCAGCAGCCTCGAAGCCTACCTCCAGGAAGCGGGTCGTGGCGGCCGTGATGGGCTCCTGGCCCACGCGGTCATGCTGTGGGCGCCCGGAGACTCCGAGCCGCGCTTCTCGATGGGTGCGATTTCCAACCTAGAAAAAGAAGACCTCGACGCACTCTGGCGCGCCATCCAGTCCCTCCCCAACACACACATCGACCAACACAAACGAATCCGCAGCGTCATTACCCCTCGCGAACTATTGTTTCAAGACGCCCTCGCTGGGCGCTTTGACCCGCTCGAGAGCAATGAAGAAACGCGGGTCAAGGCCGCCGTCAACTGGCTCGAAATGGGCCGACGCCTCGAACGCCGAGAGAACCAAACGCAAGTCTTCACGGGCCGTCCCCGTGTACTGAGTGTCGAAGAGGGCTTCCAAAAAATCGACGCGCTCGACCTCCCGCCCCACATACGCGGAAGGTGGCAAGCGGTCCTTGAGGCCGTCTTTCACGCCGGAGACAGCGGCTTGTCTGCCGACGAAATCGCCGTGTTGACCAACACCCTGTCGCCGAAGGCCAAGTTCGACGGGGGAAAACAAATCCTCCACATTCTGCACCGGATGTGCCAAGCCCGCATCCTCGAAGAAGGCCAAACCTTCGCGGCCTTCGTCCACAAGGGCACCGAAAGCGCCAGCAGCAAACGCTTCCAGCGCGCAAGCGAGTGGGAGCGGTGGCTCGTCGAGCAGCTCATTCAAAACAACGCGGATTGGAGTATCGCGGTCCACCTTCGCTCGATTGCAGAGCAGCTCTCCACCGCGGACTACGCCTGCACCACCCAAGAAATCGGACGCCTGCTGCGCACCTGGAGCACCGCATCCCGCGGACACACCGACGCCCCCGGCAAAGTGCGCTTCGACCAGCACGGCACCGAGACCGCGCACCTCCGCCTGGATGTGTCGCCCGAAGACCTCCAACACTGGATCCTCGCTCGCCAGGGCATCGCCAACACGATTCTCCAATACTTGCTGTCCCTCGCAAAAGGAAACGGAAACAAGCTGCACGTCGAGAGCCACCTCGAACAGTTGGTCACCCAGATTGAGTCCAACATTGTGCATCGAAACAAGACCAAGTCTCCCCTCGATGCCGTACAAGGCGCGCTGTATTGGCTCCACGAGACCCAAATCATCACCGTCACCAATGGCTTGACCGTCTTCCGCTCCGCCATGAGCATCGACCGCGACGATGCTCCTTCGAAGGCGAGCGGCCGAAATGCGCCCACGGACAACACCACGCGAAACGAAATGTACCGCTTGTTGGCCGAGCACAATCGGCACCGAACCCTGCGCGTACACGTCATCAACCGCTGGGCCGAGATGATGGTCACCAAGCCCAACGAAGCCCACGCGCTTCGCAGAGATTGGTTCGACTTGCCCGTCGCCGCGTTCCAAAAAAAGTGGTTCAAAAAAGAAGACGAGATGGTGAGCATCCCGACCTCCCCCGAGAGCTACGACGCTATCGTCAATGACCTCGACGACGAGCAAAGGGCCATCGTCACCGCCGATTACCGGCGCAACCACTTGGTATTGGCCGGTCCCGGAAGCGGAAAGACCCGCATTCTGGTCCATCGGGTCGCTTGGCTATTGCGTTGCAAGAGGGTACCGGCGAAGCAAATCGTTGTGATTTGCTATACCCGCGCCAACGCAACAGAGCTGGAGCGCCGCCTCTACGCTCTGGTAGGGCAAGACAAGCGGCATGTCAAAATTCGGACCCTCCACGGCATCGCCGTGAGTATGTTGGGCGCCCACCGCTTGTCCCAAGATGGTGGCTTGTCCCTCGAAAAATGCATTCCCGAAGCCACCACGATGCTCCTCGGCACCACCTCCGATGCGGAGCAAGCCATTCGCCAGCGAGACGCCCTCTTGGGTGGGGTCGACTACCTGTTCATTGACGAATACCAAGACATCAACGAAGAAAGCTACGACTTTTTGTCGGCCATCACCGGGCGCGCGATGGGCGCCGAACAACGGAAGCTCAAGGTGTTCGCGGTCGGCGATGACGACCAGTCTATTTTCCAATACAGCGGCGCATCGAGCCAGTTTATTGGGCGCTTTGAATCTGATTACAAAGCCAAGCGCCACGTTGTCACCACAAACTACCGCAATCCGGCCGCTATCCTCACGATGGCCCAGGACCTCCTGCGCCCTTTGCCCGACCGCCTCAAGCAAGACGTCGAGCTGCGCGTAAATCCCGACCGCGCCAACCACCCGCCGATGGGGCCATTTGCCGCGTCCCACCCCGACCTCCACGGCCAAATCGTGTGGCACCGCGCGACGTCCATTCAACACGCCGCCGCGCACGCCATGAACGTGGTCCACCAATGGCTCGAAGACGGCGTTGACCCCGCGACCATCGCCGTGCTCACCCGCACCCGCAAGCACGGCCTCCACCGCCTCCGGGTCGCCGCGGAGGCCGCCCGCGTCCCCTTCACATGGCCCCTGCCGAGCGAAGGAAAAGTCCCTCTTTCCCGTGTGGAGGAGGTGGTCTATCTGCTCGAAAAGATAGGCCAGGTCGGAAAAGACCCGAGCGACAAACAGCTCAGAAGTATCGTTTCGTCGATGCCCCAGAACAACTGGACCACCGCGTTGCACCGCTGGCTCGAGCCTTATGCGGAACGGAAGATGCCCCCCGAGGTCTGGCGCCACCGCCTTTGGGAGTGGGTGCAGCTTGAGCGCCGGGCCAGAACCCTCGGAGCCGGCATTCACCTCGGCACCATGCACAGCGCCAAGGGCCTGGAGTTCGAACATGTGCTGCTGTTCGACGACCAGCACATTCGAGAAGACGAGATACGCTTGCTTTACGTCGCCCTCACCCGCGCCCGCGCGTCGCTCCAAATCTTCTCGCCCGCGAGCCCAAGCCCCGTCCTTTTGCGCCTCCAGAGCCCCCATTTGACACAGCGCCCATCCCCTCCGTTGCCGACCCACGGCGACCACCAGTACGACATGATTCAGCGCAGTGAGCTGTTTATCGACTGGTTGGGCCAGCGACCGTCCACCCACGCTTCCCACGCGGCGTGGTGGCGGGTGCAGGTCGGCGACGCTGTCTTTGCGCGAGAAGATGGGCAGCACATCTTCCTCGTCGACGACATGGGGCAGCCTTTGGCCCGCTTGTCCGCAGAAGGCGCGGGCACCTGGCGGCCGCGGTTGGCGCAAAGACTCCGCATCAAGCTGCTGGCAAAGGTCCAGGAGCGTGCCAACGACGACTTCCGCGAGGAGTCCTACCGCAGCCGCCTCCAGATGCCGACGTGGTGGACAGGTGTGTTCGAATGCCGGTGGGTTTCGGCGTAAAACCGCATGGTTACCACATCGAATCCCGACCGGGGTGGTCCAAGACCACCCAACCCCCCGATTCGATGCCGTCCGGGGTGGTCCAAGACCACCCAACCCCCCGATTCGATGCCGTCCGGGGTGGTCCAAGACCACCCAACCCCCCGATTCGATGCCGTCCGGGGTGGTCCAAGACCACCCAACCCCCCGATTCGATGCCGTCCGGGGTGGTCC
>CAZCUX010000036.1:1636-53367 GCA_964502005.1 uncultured Enterobacterales bacterium | reverse complement strand
AGCACAAGTCCGGTTCTGTGAGAGGCGGGGCGGGTAACCGCCCCGCCTACTCGACCGTGCGCGGCTCGCCAGGGTGAGGCGCCGAACCCCCGGAAGCACCCGGTGCCCGTCCGCGCTGTGCGCGGGCGGGCAGGCGTCCAGAGGGCCTCGCACGTTGGGTTGGCGCACAACGCGCGCCGCCTCTCCGTTGGGTGCCGGCCTCCTATCGCGTGCTGCGCGGCCGCCGCTGGTGCTGCTCTTGTTTGTCGGGGAACATAGAGGTGAAAAACTCCGTCCAGCCACCCATACGAACCCGCACGAGGTCGTATTTTTCCGGTTCTTGGGGGGCGTCTGCGAATGTGCTTTGCGATGCACACGTGACCGTCAGCAAGTTGGAGCCGCGTCCTTTGGCGAACGCGGCCAACAAGCCGGTGAGGTCGGCCAGCGGGAAGTCCTCGGCGATGTTGAAGTCGGTCGGGGCCGCATCCCACATCGCGTCGGTGCCGGCGCCGGTAAAGCTCCCGAGCGCATCGGCGAAGCGCGCGTTTTGGGGTTCTGGTGCGCGGTCGGCGGGGGAGGGGGTGGCGGAGAGGTCGGAAGAAATCGTCTCGCCAAGGCGGCGACCATCGGCCGAAGCGCCGTTGGTTTGCCCGTTTTCGACGAAGTTCTCGAAGTTGCCGACGCCTGGCTGCACTTGTATGCCGAATGGGTGGGCATCCGTGCCATACGTTTGCGCCAAAGACACGAGCTGGTCGGCGGTGCGGTCGATGGGCGCCCGGAATACGTCGACCGTAAGTTGTGCGACGGCTTGGAGAATCTGGTCGCCAAATGCGTCGACGTCCGCGTGGCCGCGTCCATATTTGGACACAGCCAATGCAGCCTCCCGCAACTGTTGGAAGCGCCGCGCGCGTGCTTCGCTGCGAATGGGCCCCGCGAGGCTGCTTTGGAAGGGCTCTACCATCTTGTGACCCCAGTCGCAAATCAATGCTTCAACCAGCTCAGGCAGCGACGTGACGGCGGTTTCGGGGTCGTAGACCAGCGCGCGAATGGCCCACAGCGAGTTGATGGCGGACGGCAGCGCGAAGAAACAAGGCCCATAGATGTTATAGCGTGCGCCACCCGAATAGTAATCGAGGCCCTTGGCAATACAATCATCGACCAGCGCGGACAAAATGGGCGACGGGCAGACCGCGGTGTTCGCGCCAAAGCCGTGGAGCTGCCCGTTCATGGCCTTGGAGAACAGCCATTGGAAGTGCTGGAGGTAGAGGTCGACCACCTGCTCGAAAGACGTGAGGGCCGAGGCCGGCGCCGATGTAAAGGACAACACTGCACCGCGATACCAGCCAGGTCCGGCGCTCGAATAGGTCTTGCCTTGGTTGAGCGCGCATTCAAGGGGGTCAAGCGCGGAGAATCCCCCCAAACTAAACCAGTTTTCGCCGGGGAACTGCGGTTCATAGCAGCCATCGCACGCATAGTTGCGGGCGCTCCGCAATGTGACGGCGCTCGCCCACTTTCCATTGGCGCGGGCGGTGACGGAGTTGGGGTCTTGCGCGGGGCCACCGATGTCTTCGCCGCTCGCGACCAATCCAGGGATGAGCTTGTCGTCGTTGAGCAGGATGGGGTGTGCGCCCCCCGACAGCAGCGCCTCGGCGGCTTCTTGGAGGAGGTCGGTGGGGGTGTCGTGTCGCACCCGGAGCGACAAGCAGGGCGCGTTGAGGGGCAGCCGGCCGCTCGCGCGGAGGGCGAGCCGCGTGACGAGGTTGTGGGCCGGTTGGCTTTCGGGGTCGTCGTTGGCGATTGTGCCGCCTACGGTGACCTGCTGAATCCACTGGTTTGTCGCGCCGCCTTTGGGGTACGGCCCGGAGCCACCACCCATCGCGAGGTTGCCAAATGGTTGGTGCTCCTCGACGAACATGCGGTTCTGCTGAACTTTTTCGTCGAGCTTGACCCACAGCGCGTCGATGATTTCTTGTGCCAAGCCTTCGCACAAGGTCCCTTCGGTCATTTGCCGCTCCAAATACGGGTATAGCATTTGGTCAAGGCGTCCAATCGAAGTGGGTTCGCCGCACAAGTGCAAGCAGCAGTGGATTGTATACACAAGCTGCGTGGCTTCGATGAACGTGCGCGGCGGGTGATGTGCGAGGTGCCGCATCCGTGCTGCAATCGCGAGCAAGTTTGCGCGCTCTGCGGCTTGTCCCTCTGCTTGTTGTGCGGCCAAGGACTCGGCCAGCTCCGCGTGCCGCAGCGACCACTCGGAGATGCCCGTCAGCGCTTGCAAAACACCGCGGTAGAACGATTGGGTCTTGCTGTCGGTCGTGGCATCGAGTGCGGCGTAGACTTGGGCCAATAGGCCGTCGATGCCGTGTGTAAGAGCCTTTTCGATGCCAGGTACAACGTGGCCGACGCCCGATGCTTCGCTGAGGTTGTCGAAGAACGCTTGCTTTCGCTCGGTGTCGTTCAGGTAGGTCATGACATATCGACCTTGGGACAACGAGAGATTGGGCATTCCTCCGACGATATGTTCGAGGGGATGGATGCGGTAGGTATCGGCCCCATTGCGTCGGTTTCCGTGCTCGTCCTCCCAAGAGCCGCGAATGCCATACGGCGCGCTGGCGCTCAACCGGAGGGTCATGCGGTCGGCCCAGCCCTTTCGCTCGGCGATAGGCAGCGCCATTACGCGCTCGGCTTCGGCCTCACCAAATGCGGCGGCGACGTGCTCGGCGAGGCTGCCCATTTCTTCTTGTTTGCGGTCAAAGTACCAGTTGTCTTGCCAACGGGAAAAAGAAACGGCCAGGAGCTGCAATATGCGCGTGCTGGGGGGCTTGACGTGCAGCGGTTGTCCATCGCCATTGGTGGCCATGCGATAGAGATAGTCTTTATGGTTATAAAACATTCGCCCATTGGGCGAGGCCTGGGTAAAGTGTCGACTCAGGCGGCTCCAGTCGACGCCCGGAAAGCGCCGCCAGTTGCGCTTCGCTCGCGGTGCTAGGCGAATGGCCGGTTGCAGGAGGTCGGACAAGCACGGAATATAAAATATACCGCCAATGTCTGCGCGCGCGTTGTTGAACAAGCGGTCGCGGATAAAGCCAGGGACCTGCCCCACCATTTGGTTGAGCACGCCTTCGAGCACGCGTGCGCTTTTTGCGAATCCAGCGAAGTAGTTGCCTGCCTCATCCCCGCGATTGCTGCCTTTGAGTGCCAGTTCTTGGTTGCCAAGAAACGGCGAGCGGCCAAATGGAAGGCCCAAGCGCAGAATAAACGTGGTGTTGCCGTGTTCGTCTTGTCGACGCGCGGACTTGATATGGGAGCGGGTATCGCGGGTGGGAAGGATGGTGTCTTGGGAGGTGCGCCCAATCACATCTTCGACTTGGGTTTCCGACATCGCGTGCAGTTGGTCCCAAGCGATGCTGAACCGTTGCGTAAGCACAAAGGACGCGCCGAGGTGCTTCCAATCTTCGTAGCCAACGAGTGCGTGTTGGGACACGGAGATGGGGTCGGCGGGGTTGTTGAGGTTTTCTGAAAAGCGGCGGCCCAGCACCTTTCCATTGGGTTCGGTGGGCGTGGGTCGGGAGTTGGCGAATTGCGCGACGTAGTTGTCTCCGACCATCTGCCAGTCATCCACCAACAGTCGCTTGAGTTCCGCGAAAAGCTGCTCGACAGCAGTTTGGGTGTCGGCCTTGAGGTTGAACCATAGGTCGCCGCGGGAATCCTGGAACACCCCACCGGAGCGGCCGAAGACAGCGGAAGTGAGGTGCCCATCGAGCACTTCGGGGTGTTCGTAGCCCATGCCGCCAGGCGCGGGTCGCCCTTCGGCGGCGCACCACGCGAGCCAAAGGTTGAGATTTACGCCAACAATTGCAGAGGCATGTTGCTTTCCGCAGTGTTCATGCGCCCATTGTCGAAGGTGTCGCCAGACTTGCCCGACCTTGGTTCGAGTGATGCGCTCGGCGTGGGGGTCGTCGGTGCGGCGCCAGAAGGTCGCGAAGATGGCGTACGGCGATGGGTAGACGAGGCCGCGCTGCATATTGGCGAACTGCGCGTCGATTCGGTCGGCGCCGCGGTCCAAAGACAAGTCTGCCGCGGTTTGCAACGGCGCATGAGCGAGAGGCATAGGTACTCCTGAACGTCCCAAGGGAGGGGCGAGGGTACCATAGCGCGGGAATTTCGCGGGTGATTCGCGAAAATAGCGCACCCGTTCCTGGGGAGAAGGTTCGTGGGCGCGTTGGTTTCGACGATGATTGGGCGATGCCCAAGCGAGGGATATCCCCCCAAGGATGTCGGGCATCGGCAACGTGCGGGTGGGCGCTTCCGTCGAATGAATGGCGATTCAGTGTATGGGCGCCCGCCCATCGAGGGTGACGCCCAGACGTGCCAAGAGAGCGGCTTGCCCCATCGCGCACCGCAGCAGCACGACGGTGCCTTGCTGGGTGGGCGTCGGGATTCCTTTCCACAAGGCCGTGCGCGCGGCGGCGGCCTTGGCCTCTCCGATTTCCCGCACGAGCGCTTGCACATACGCGTCGCTGAACGTGAACGCCGTGGGTGCCGCCATTGGCGCAAACAGCAGGCGGCTAAAGGTGGCCCAAGGACGGGCGGTGTCCGGCGCGAGGTCGCGGGGAAGGCCTACGGCGGGAAGCACGAAGCCCAGCAGTTGGTCGTCATTTGCACCTGCGATGGCGGCTTCGGCGGCCCGTCGCATCCCCGCAGACATCGCCTCGGGCAACGGCGTCGCGGCACCGAAATCGAGCACGCCGAGGCGACCATCGGGCAAAAAGCGGAAGTTGCCGGGGTGGGGGTCGCCGTGGAGCCATGCGTCGCGGGTGATGCTGGTCCAGGTAAAGTGCCACAGCGCCGCGCCCCATTGGTTTCGAAGTGCCGCAGACGAGGCCCGTGCGGCGTCTCCGTCGAGGCCATCGAGCCATTCGGTGACCAGCACGTCCACGCCGCTCCATTCGGTGACCACCGCAGGAATCACGAGCGTTTGCGAGGACGCAAAGCGAGACGCGCAGGCCCCTTGGTGCGTGGCTTCCCGTTCGTAGTTGAGTTCGTCGAGAAACGTGCGTGTGACGTCATCAATGAGGGGTCGCACGTCGGTCTTGGGGACCACGCTCCCGAGCGATTGTACCATCGTTTCGATGTTTTGCAAGTCGGACTTCAGTGCGTCCTCAACGCCGGGGTAGCGCACTTTGATGGCTACAGCGCGCCCGTCCGCGAGGGTGCCGCGGTGAACTTGTCCAATGCTGGCGGCGGCGATGGCCGTGGGGTCGATGCGCGCGACGTCGGAGATATCGGTGAGGCCGCGCGCTTCTATGTGGGGTCGCCAGGCCTCGGCCAATTGCGGCGCGATGTCGGGCCATGGCAGCGGCGCGGAGCGGGTTTGCAGGGTCTTTAGAATGTCGCCGTAGACGCCATTTTCTCCGAACGGGAGCGTGCCGTCAAACATCGACAAGACCTGGCCGACCTTTTGGGGCAAGCCCTTGAGCTCTCCGAGCGTGTCGGCCAAGCGGTGCGCGGCGCCGGCATGAAACCGCGCCATCGCCGCATCTGAACCGTCATTCAGTGCGTTTCGCGCGATGCCGGCGGCCTCCCCGGCGACCCCTGCCGCCATGCCCCCAAGGCGCGCCAAGCGCGACCACCGACCCGTGCGAACTGCCATCGTCCTACTCCGCCTTGTCCCCCCAAACGGGTACGGACCTATCTTCTCGGACTTATCGGAATCCAACGGGAACACCACTGCGAAGGTGTCCCGCACTGAATCGCGATTCAGTTTGGGAAGACGATGGCACACACAGGGTTTTCGCTATTCTTTGTCCCACGAAGGCTTGGTGGCGCCGAGGATGCCGTAGCCGCCGCCAATCATCACACCCCCAAGAATGGTGGTGGTCTTTGCGGCGCGGTCGAGGCCGGGCGAGCCAGCGCCGGAGCTGGCGATGAGGGCCGAGGTGCCCCACAACGAGCCGCCGATGATGGCGGTGGTGAAGCCAGTGGCGACGAGGCCGCGGCCGAGGTTCGCGACCGCCTTGGGGCGGGTGTTTGCGACCATGGTGTAGGTCTGGCCGGCCTTCACTTCGACCTTGGTGCGCAGAGGCTCGGTCTTTTCGCCGTAGGCCAAGAAGTTGTAGACGCCAGGGCTCATTGCTTGCTCGCAAGGCGCCATACAAAGGTCTTCTACGTTGGTCATGCCGAAGTTGACATTTCCATATTGCGTGGTGGCGCTGGCGGTAGTGTCGGTGGCGAGGGCGATGGTGACGTCGGGCTTGTTGGCGCCAAACTTCACGAGCGCCTTGCCGGCCGGGGCGCCCCCGCTGGAGCCTCCGACGATCCCCCCCACAATGCCGTCGGTGGACAACGCGCCGCGCACGACATCGGCCGGCACGCCAAAGCCGAGGCCTTCGTATTCTTTCCCGGCGACCTTCCAGCTCACCACCGCCGCGACATGGGCGTCGGTGCCGAGCAATGGCCCGCCGCTGTTGCCGGGGTTGAGGCTGGCGTCGGTTTGCAAATACGTGCGCCCTTCGAGGGTGGGGTAGCCGCTGGTGACGCCCTTGGACACGCTAAAAGCGAGGGCTTGGTCGGCCGGGGAGCCGATGGCGAACACGTCGGCGCCCGTCACCAATCGCTCGCCGCCGAGAGGGAGGCATGCGTGGCCCTTCCCGGCGACATCAATCACGGCGAGGTCATTTTCTTTGTCGGTCCAGACGACCTCGGCTTCTAGTTCCAAACCGCCCACAGTACGCACGGTTACGGTGCCTTCGTCTGCTACGACGTGGGCCGCGGTGAGGGCCTGGCCGTTGGGGGTGACCACCACCGCCGAGCCGAAGCCTTTGGCGGTTTGCACGGCCAACACGGATTTTTTGACGGTTTCGACATCGGCGGGGAGGCTGAGCTTGCGGTCGGCGCAGGACGAGAAGTCGACCACGGGCCCCAATACGCCCAACACCGCTGCTTCTTCAGCATGGGCTGCATTCGACAACACGGGCAGGACGAGCGAGAGATAAAGAGCTGCGACAGCCATGGTTCCTCCGGGGCTGGCCGCCCCTAACCGTTGGGCGGACGATTTCGCTCGCCAACTTGAAGGATTCTCGGTCCGATGTCCGCTCCAATTTTTGTTGTGGGTGCGCCAAGGTCGGGCACGACCCTCATGCGGCGGTATCTCAATGCCCATCCCGACGTGCATCTCACGTTTGAGGCGTCGTTTTTTGCCCTTCGGAGAACATTTCCGTCGGACTGGTCTCCCGAACGTCGGCGAGCATTTCTGGAAAACAGCTTGGGAATGGCGTGGCAGCGAATCCCCGCCGATGTCGTCCCTTCGTTGTTTCCGCAAACTTGGGACGGCAGCTCTCCTGCGCCCTTTGAAGCGCAGATGCGCTATTGCGCGGAGCGTGCGGGAGCGCGGGTGTGGGGCGACAAGTCGCCGGTTCACACCCAGCATATTGGCGCGATTTTGGCGGCGTGGCCGAATGCGCGGGTGATTCATATTGTGCGCGACCCCGTTGCTGTGTGTGCGTCGCTGTTTACGGTGCCTTGGGCCAATCCGAACTTGTTTTCGAATGCCATGGGCGTGCGGTATGCGCTGAATGCGGTGGAGCCGTTTCGCGACCGCATCCACGAGGTGCGGTTAGAAGACCTGTTGGCCGACCCCGAGCCCGCGCTGCGGGGGGCGTTGGACTTTTGTGGTCTCGATTGGCACCCGGCGCTGCTTTCGGCGTTGTCCCAGACCGCCGACGACGCGCCCCCGTTGCCGTGGCTCGTCACCACATCGGCGGAGCGAAATCGGGTGCGTCCGCGCTCCAAAGTGCCTGACGTGGACCTCGACCGCATCGCGCGTTTGACCCGTCCCCAGCGTGCCCGGTACGGCTATTCGCCGGTTCCCCGCCTCTCGCGCACCTTGGGGGGGCACCTGCTGCGGGCTTGGATTGACATTTTGGAGTTGACGCAGGCTGGCCGGTACTTATGGGGGCTCAAGTCGTTGTTGCGACAAGACCCCACGCCGGCTCCTCTGGTCCGGTTTGATGCCTACAACCGGTTTCATGCGGGGGCTTCGCTTGCGTGTTTGCCGGAGGAACGTGCGGCGCTGGAGACGTGGTTGTCCCAGCCTCATGGTTCCGCAACAACCGACGGACCCACGTAGGTCGGCAAGTGCGGTGCTCTCGACCGACACTTCTGTTGACCGATGGAGGCGTGTGTGGCTGACCTTGTTCTCCAAACGGCACCGCTGGGCTTTCAATGGCCAACGGTCGACCCCTTTTTGTTTTGCGTACACCACGACGATGCGTATCCAGAAGGAAACGAAGGAATGGCGCCGGCGCGGTCGTGGTTGAAAGGTCGAAATCTCGGCCAAGATTTCACGGTGAAGGACGGCTTTCGGATGTACCACGGCCATGTGGTGCCCGGTTTCCCCCAGCATCCCCACCGCGGCTTTGAGACGCTCACGTTGGCGCGCTCTGGCTTTATCGACCACTCGGATTCTTTGGGTGCGCGTGCGCGGTTTGGTCACGGCGACGCCCAATGGATGACGGCGGGGCGTGGGATTTGCCACAGCGAGATGTTTCCCTTGTTGAACCGGGACGCCGGCAACCGCACCGAGCTGTTTCAGCTGTGGGTGAACCTGCCCGCGCGCGACAAGATGGTCGAGCCGCACTTTTCGATGTTTTGGTCGGAGGAGATTCCGGTCCATCGGTTCGCCGACGACGCGGGGCATTCGATTGAGGTCACCACGGTTGCGGGCGCGCTGAATGGCATTCAGCCGCCGCCACCTCCCCCGAATTCGTGGGCAAGCCGCCCGGAGTCGGGCTTTGCGGTGTGGACGCTGCGGCTCGCGCCCCACGCCCAATGGACGATTCCTGCCGGTCCAGCCGATGCGGTGCGCTTGTTGTATTGCTTCGCGGGCAGCTCCCTTCGGGTGGGAGAGCGCGACATCGCGCCGCCCACGGTGGCCCAGGTGCAGCCAGGGGTTGACATTGCGCTCGTCAATGGCGCAGAGCCGGCGGAGGTGTTGATGCTCCAGGCGCGTCCCATTGGCGAGCCGGTCGCCCAACATGGTCCGTTTGTGATGAACACGCGGCAAGAAATCGCCCAAGCATTTGAGGATTATCGGCGCACCCGCTTTGGGGGTTGGCCTTGGTCCGATGATGCACCGGTCCACGACCGAAACATCGGCCGGTTCGCGGTTCACGCTGATGGGCGACAGGACCGTCCCAAGGTGTGACCCACGTCAGGCGAACCACGCCCCCGTGTGGCAAAAACGGTTAGGCCGCAGGCCTTGTTGTGGTGGAGCCGCCGTTGGAGCCTTTGGAGCAAGACATGCGTACCACCCCGCCGATTTGGCGGGTGCCTGCGCTGTTGGTTTGTGGTGTTCTGGCCGTATATTTCGGGGTTGCGTACGCCTACGCGCTCGAAGACAAGCCGCCGAAGTGGGTCCAAGAGCACCCGTGGGCGCTGTGGCTCGGCACTTGGCAGATGTTTACGCTGATTGACCCGCGCACTACCGTCATTTTGGCGGAGATGAAGGTCGATGGGGAGTGGAAAGACCTCGACCTCGACACCGTGCTGCCGTTTCATTGGGAGTCCGGGCCGCGGTATGCGCGGTCGAGCTTCCGCAGCAGCAGCTCCAAGATGAAGGCGGTGGGCCAGGCGACCTGCCATCGATTGAAAGACTGGCACGGTATTTCCGCGGAGGCTGTCAGATTTCGTACCGAGCGGTACGAAAAAGTGTTGGGTGCGTCGCCCCAGCCAAAGAAAAAGCTCCGGGTCGAGCCGGTCCTCGAATGGAAATGCGGGGATGTGTTCCGCTTGCCGCCCGGCGAGGTGTGGTGATGCCGTCGTCTTGGTCCGACCGTATCTTCGCGCCGGAGTGGGCCGGCGGATGGGCGTTGTCGCGCATTTTGCTGGCCGTCGCCGCATTGGCAGCCCACTTGCCGCGTGCTTGGGGCATCGGCGATGTCTATGGCGCGGAAGACATCTACTTTACGATGGGTCCGTTTGCCCTCAACAACCACATTGTCTTGAGTACGCCGACCGCATGGGGCGTTTGGACGGTGGGCTTGGTGGGTTTATTGGGACTGTTGGGGGGCGGACGTCTGGCGAAGCCCGGTTTGTTGGTTTGGCTCTTCACGACGTCTTTGTTGTTGGTCAACGAGACGCTCAACATCAAGGCCTACGACCGTCTGGTGTTGTGGATAAGCCTCGCGTTTTTGCTCGCACCCATCGGCGAGCGGCACCTTACGAAAAAAGCGCGGAGTCCGTTTCCGCGTTGGGTGCTGCTCATCGTGTTTTGTGCGCTGTATGGGAGCACCGGCTGGCTCAAAGCCATCAAAGAGCCGACGTGGTGGACCAATGGCGACGTGCTGGCCTACCACATGGTCCACCACTACTTTGGGATGAAGCCTGTGGGCGTGTGGGCCAGCACCCAGCGGTGGCTGTTGATGCCCTTGTGCTGGGGAACGGTGCTGTTTGAGGCCAGCTTTCCCTTGCTCGTGTGGTGGCGGCGCAGCAATCCGTGGGTCTTGTTGGTGGGTGCGATGATGCACCTTGGCATTCGTTTGTTTATGAATGTAGGGCCATTTTCGTATATCGCGTTGTCCGTTTACCCTGTGCTGTTGCACCCCGAGGTCGCGCGCGACCTGTGGAGTCGCTACGGTGCGTGGCGCCGGGCCGCCGAGGTCCAGCCGTCGTCCTCTTGAGCCTTTTGGCGCGAACTCCCCCGGCGGGAGTGCCGTCGCAGGACCGTCATGTCCCAGTCGCAGTCCCTTCGAAACCTCACGGCCGCTACGTTCTTGTTGAGCTTCAACCTCGTCTTGTTCGAGTTGTTGCTCACCCGCCTCTTCGCCGTGGTGCTGTTCGCCCAGTTTGCGCATTTGGCGCTTGCATTGGCCCTTCTGGGAATCAGCGTGGGTGCGATCTTACAGCATCTTTGGCCGCGGTTGATGCCCGACGAAGGCTTAGAGCGCCGGCTGGCTGTGCTGCTGCTGTTGCAGGGCGTGTTCACATTTGCCGCCGTAGTCTGCTCGATTGCGTTTCCCTTGACGGTGCAGTTTGATGTGCCACCGGTCACCTACCAGGAGCGGTCGAGCATCAAAGACGACTTGCTCGACCCCGTTTGGTTCGTGGCCCTGTTGCCCATTCTCGCGTTGCCCTTCACGCTGGCCGGCTTGGGCTTTTCGGGCATTTTCCAGCGCCGAAAGGAGCACATTGGCCAGCTCTACGGCGCGGACCTCATCGGGGGCGCGATTGCCGCGGTGGCCTTCATCCCCGTATTGGGCGCGTGGTCGGGACCGGACGCGGTGTTTGTCATCACAGCGGGGGCAGGCATCGCCGCGTGGTTGCTCGCGCCACCGCAGCGGGACCGCGTGGTCGGAGGGCTGGCGGCGGCGATGCTGGGCGTGTCGCTGTTGGGCGCGGTGGCGGGCCTCGCGGGCGAAGTGCTGTCTGTCAAATATACGGCAGGCTATTCGGATGAGAACGTCGTTTATACCCGTTGGACGCCCCTTACGCGGATTGCCGTGCACACGGACGATAAGCGTGGCACGTATATGCTGCTCGACAATACGAGCGCATCGGAGGTGTTTCTCGACGCCAAGGCCGCGCCGCGCGTGCGCCGGTACGCCAACCGTGGCCTCGTCCATGACCTGCACAAGAATGACGACAAAACAGGCAAGGTCGCGATTCTCGCAGCGTCCGCTGGCGGAGAGGTCGCGGTGGCCCAAGCCGAAGGCTGGACCCGCATCGACGCCATCGACATTGCCGGCGACATTATGGAGATTGTGGGCGAGCGCTGGTCGGACAACGCCTTCAATCCGTACACCAAAGACGGCGTGACAGCCGTCGTTTCGGACGGGCGGGCGGCGATTCTTCACGCTTCCGAGCCGTATACCGTCATTCAAATGGTTCACGCGAACCTTTGGTCGAGCGCCGGCTTGCTGTCGAACGCGTGGTCGCCGAGCTTGCTCGAAACCAAAGAAGCCTTCGCGACGTACCTCGACCACCTCACCGACGACGGCACCATCAGTTTTGGTCGTGGGGACGGCACTTGGGCCATCGCCCATGCGGCGGCGGCGGCCTTGCGAGAGCGTGGGGTCAAGGACCCTTGGCGCTATATGGCCTATGCTTCGGGTTCTAGCACGGTCTTATTGGTCAAAAAGCGCCCCTTTACCGACGAAGAAGCCGAGACGCTGCGGGCGTCGATAAAGCGGTATCGGGGCGTCAAGTTGGAGCTGGACCCCGGCGCCGAGCCGTCGAAGAAGGTGAAGGCGCGGTTCTTGACAGGTGCTGTGATGACCGATGACCGGCCGTATCTCGACGACCCCGGTCTGATCACCGCACAGATGGTCGAGGCGATGCAGACGGTGCAAGGCGAAGATGACCAGCCGATTGTGGCGGTGTATCGCAGCATCGTCATGCAGACGGCCTTTGCGCTGATGGCGGGCTTGCTGTTGATTGGCGCGCCACTTGCCTTGCGGGGCCGCAGCGCATCGGCGGGCTTGACGGGGGTGGGTGCTGGGGTGCTGTATACCGCGGGCTTGGGCTATGGCTACCTCGCCGTAGAGACGGTCCTCATTCACGACCTGGTGCTGTTTGTCGGCCATCCCACCTATGCGATTACAGTGGTGATTTTGGCGATGCTGCTGGCCTCGGGCATGGGCAGCGTAGTGGTCGGGCGTTGGTCGGAAAGCGTGCTGCTGATGCGGCTTCGGATGGTGCTCGGGATGATTTTGGTGTTGGGGATGGTGCAGGCGTTTGTGGTGCCGTCCGCGCTCACCGCGTTTGCGTTGGGGTGGCCTGCGCCGGCCCGTATGGCGCTTACGTTTGTGCTCCTCTTTCCCCTCGGTTTGGTCATGGGCATGCCGTTTCCCCTTGCATTGCGGTTGTTGCGGCCGGAAGCGGCGGGGATGGTGCCGTGGGCGTGGGCCATCAATGGCTGGATGAGCGTGATGGCGAGCCTTCTCACGGTTGTGTTGAGCCGGATGTATGGGTATAGCGTCGCGTTTGGCGTGGCCTTGTGTGCGTATGCGTTGGCCCTCGCGCTGTCGGGCGCGATTCCGCGCATTCGCCGGGCATGAAGGTGCGCCATTCGTAGGTTGTTTCGAGGGGAGGGGTTGACGCTGAAAGCGTTGACCTTCACGGTGCTTTCGGGTTGTGCGTCTGGGCCGACGCAGGACATCGTGGTGGTGCCGGAAGCGCCGCCGTTGCCGGTGGAGGCGATTCGCCATTTCTCGGACGCCTGGGTCGAAGCGGCGGCGCCGTTGCCGCCTGTCTTGCCGGTCTTCAGCGATTCGTTTTCGGGGCCTCTGGATGACGCGTGGGTGGGCGCCCGCAGCGAGGCCGTCGGGGCCGTGGGGCCGGTTCCAGGTGTTCCCGATAGCTCGGCGTGGGTGGTGGGGGACGCGCGCGGAATTCGTCGCTTGGCGCCGCTGCGGCGTACCGTTCCGGCGCCCCCAACGGCGGGCATCACGGCGAACGTGCGGGTGATAGACGGCGGGCTCTCGGGCGAAGGCCAGCGCGGACCCCCGTTTCTGCGCTTGGTGATTCTGGGACCACCCGACGAAAAGGGCCGGTCGCGCATTTTGTCGCAAAAGACGGTCCTCGCGTCGTATCGGCTGCCGGACGCGGCGCCGGTATGGGAGACGCTCACGGTGGACCTCGACCTGCCGACCAACGCCCACAGTGTTCGCGTGGAGCTTTCGCCGGGAAGTGGCTCGGCTTCCGGCTGGCTGGCCTTTGATGACGTTGTGGTAGAAGGCATTCCGGCGGCACGTCGGGTGCGGCCACCCGTGAGCCGCTACTTGACGGCCACCGACCATGCCCGGCTGCGCTCGGTGCGCGCAAAAGACACCCAGCGCCCATCCGTTTTGAGCCCCACGCCGGACTCTTGGGTGCTTCCCGTTCCGCCATCGTCCGCGGCGCTAGTGTTCTCCGCGTATGTCGCGGTGCCCCGTGTACGGATGCAGGAGCCGGGAGAGGCGTGCTGGTCGGTGGTTCCGCTGCCAGCGGGGGACGAAGTGACGGGCTGTGCGCAGGCCGGCACCGGGTGGGAGCCGGTGCGTTTGGCGCTGCCGCCGGGTACGCGAGGCCTGCGGCTATCGACCCGCGCGGCACACGACGGCGCTCCGTATGCGCCGTTGGCGTGGGGGGCGCCCCGTGTGGATGTCGCGGCGGCTCCGCCCGACCCAAGGCCGGACATCGTGCTCGTGGTCATCGACACCTTGCGGGCCGATGGCCTGGGCAACCCGACGCGCGCTGTTTCGCCCGCGCTCGACGGGCTGGACATCGACCGCTACACCCGCGCGGTGTCAACGAGCAACTGGACGTTGGCGAGCGTGGCGTCGATGTTGACGGGTCGGTATCCAGCGGCGCATGGGGCCGGACGCCGGAACCGGATGGTGAGCGTCGCGGTGCGTCCGGGGAGCGTGGAGTGGAAAGCGCGCACCTACACTGGAATTTCGCCGGATGTTCCTACGCTCGCCGAAACGTTGCGCCAAGCCGGGTACTGCACCGAAGCATTTGTGACGAACTTCTTTGTGGGCGCATCCTTTGGGATGCAGCGTGGCTTCGACTCCTTCGTGCAGTATCCAGGCAATTCGGTGGTCGGCGCTGAACACTTGCTTTCGCAGTTGCAAGGCCGCGAAACCTGCACTGGACCGCGCTTTACGTTCTTGCACCTCTTTGAGCCGCACATGCCCTTGCGGCTGCGCTCCGATGCGCCATCCGGTTGGGTGTCCGAGGCGCAAACCGCGGCCTTGGACCTCGCGACCGAGACGGCCAAGGACGGGCGCACCGCGCGTGTGTTGCACAGCCTGCACAGAGGGGCGAAGGACGTCCCGGCGACCATTCGCGCGCTCTACGATGCGGAGACGTGGCACGCCGACAGGCTCCTCGGCCGCTTGCTCCCCGAGGTTGCGCCTGCGGGAACCGGCCTCGTGGTGGTGTCAGACCACGGCGAGAATCTGGGCGAAGGAGGGCAGTGGGGGCATGGAATCGGGTTTGCGACGACCCTCCTCCATGTTCCCTTGTGGGTTCGTAGCCCGTCATTTTCCGGACCGGGCATCGAAATTTCCGAGCCGGTATCGTTGGTGGACATCGCGCCTACGATTGCCGCCTGGGCCGGCGCGCCAATGGCCGACAGCGATGGCCTCGAATTGGACCGCGCGCCCGCGCATGACCGGCTGTTGTGGGCAGAGTTTCCGTATGCAGGCGCTGAAGGGGCCGCTGTCGTGTCGGGGGACCGCAGAACCCACCTCCAACTCGGCGCGGGCGCGCTCGACCGCCTCGCATCCCCAGAAGACCCCCTGTGGGAGCCGCAGACGCATACCGTGTCGTGGCCTGCGGGGGATGGTAGGGAGGTTGATGCGTCGGCGCAGGAGGCCCTCTACGCCCGTCTGACGGCTACGCAAGCAGGCTGGCAGGTGGTGTGCCCGCGGCCATGGGATGCCAGCGCACGAACGGTGACGGCCCATGGAGGCAGTATTGCCCGCATTACGCCTCTGGCGGGCACGGAGCGCGCGGCGCCGGCGCCCTCCCTGCGCAGCTTTACGGTCGTGCTCGAACCCGGTGCGCAGGACTACCGTGTGGCCGTGGAGTTGGCGCCGGGCGGCTTTTTGTCGGTCTCGGACGAGGCCTGCCACGTACATCGGGGCGGTACGGCGGGCGAAGGGAATACGCTGGACGGCGACACCATCGAGGCTCTCGAAAGCATCGGGTACTTTGGCGGCGACTGATGGCGCTCGGGGGGCTCCCCTCCGGGGCTTCCTTCCGGCGAGACTTCGGCTCGCCGGAGCCGCGGAGACCTTGGCTCCGCGGCGCGCCAAAGACCGTAGGGCTTTGGCGCCCCCAACATCGAAAGCGCCGCAATCATGAGTATTATCGTCGGAGGAACGTCGGGTGGGAGTGCCGACGTGCGGCCGTACCCCATTCTTCGATGCGCCACCCACGCTGTTTCGCGACGCGCTCCAAGCGGGGGTCAGGGGAGACGCAAACCGGCGTGCCTACGGCATCGAGCACCTTTCTGTCGGTGTAGGAGTCGGTATAAAACGTACATTGTTCGAGGGAGGTGTCGAACTGGCGCGCGCTCTCTACGGCATGAAACAGCTTGCCATCGCCGAAACACAAGGGCTCGCGGGCGTCTCCGGTGAAGCGACCATTTTCTTCGATGAACTCGTTGGCCAATACGGCATCCAGACCAAAATGGCGTGCGGCGGCGTCTCCCAACTGTCGGCTGGACGCGGTGAGGAGGACGAGGCGGTCGCCTGCGAGCCGGTGCCGTTCGATTGCGGCGACAGCGCCCGGTCGAATGGTGGGCACGACCACTTCGCTCCAAAATGCGTTGGTGTCGGCGGTGAAGTCGGCGACGGAGCGGCCTTCGAAGGTCTGCACGGCTGACCGCACGACCTCGTCCATCTTTGCGTAGCCAAGGCGATACGCGGTGAACCACGCGATGGCGCGCACCGTTTCCCGCCGCGACACCTTCCCGGCCCGCCGGTCGCGGTGCATCCAGGCGGTCGCGGAGTTGATGGAAATGAGGGTGCGGTCGAGGTCGAAAAAGGCGATGGGGGGCACGGTTCAGCTTGGGGAAGGGGTCAGCAGGGAGCGAAGGGCCTGGGCCACTTGTTCGGGCGCTTCCACCGGCGGCCAATGACCGGCGTCGTCGAGCAAGTGGGTGTCGGGGCCGAAGGAGTCCGCGAGCGAACGCGGGAGGAAAGGGTCGCGACATCCCCATACCGTTTTGCACGGAAAGCGGTGGCGGACAGCGCAAAATCGTTCGTATTCTTGCGCCCAAACCTCGTGGGGACGGGCATGTGCGCGGTAGGTCCGCAGCATACTGCGGTGCATTGCCGGTGTAATGCGACGAAAGGTGGCGTCAGCCCAGTCTTCGGGGAGGAGAGGACCACCACGTCGCAATTCTCGACGAAAGAGCACGGGGTGATTGAGCCAGCCCGCTAGCTCACCGAGCACGGGCGTTTGCCAGACCCTCGCCCAAAAGTGCCACGAATAGCTTGGATGCAGCAAGGTGTTGGTCAAGAGCACGCCGCGCACGCGGTCGGGGTTGCGGGCGACCCACGGCAGCAACCAGGGACCGCCAAAGTCGTGAACGACGATTAGGATGGGGGTCTCGACCTGAAGCTCGTCCAATACGGCGTCCCACATGGGGACAGTGGAGTCTGCGCAATAGGTGAAGGACGGCGGTGGTGGGGGGCAGGGGCCGTAGCCGGGCATGTCGGGCAGCAAGAAACGCGCGTGTGCATCGGTAAGGTGGTCGAGGACGGGCATCCAGACGTGGTGGGTGTCGGGGTTTCCGTGCAGCAATAGCACCGGCGTGGCCGCTTCATCGGTGTAGCCGGCCTCCATGACCGACACATAAGCGCCGCCGACCTGAATGCGGTGTTGTAGGCGCGGCTCCATCGTCATTTGCCCGTCGCCGAGAAGTGCTGGTAGTCCTTGCGGCTGGTCCAATGGCCGCCCCACTTCCAGCCAATCGCCGAAAATGCCGTTACGACAGCGTCGCCGTCGACAATGAGGCCGGGGACGGAGGGGTCTCGGTTGACATACGCCGCGCCTTCGGGCGGGAGCACCTTTGTGCCCTTGATATACGGGTTGATGCGTGGATTGAGGTCGAGGGCGTGCCCGTAGCTGTGCTCGGAATACGCGGTCCCCCCCGTGATAGCGCGGCAATTGAAGGCGGACGTGTTGTTGGCGGCCATGATTTTGTTGTCGTCGCCGCCATATTCGACCGCGGGACGAATCGACGTGATGGGGTACTTCGCGTCGTAGAGGCGCTGAAACACGGTAGACAGGCCTTCAGCGTGGGACTTTACGACGATGAGGAGACCCTGCTGGACGTTGCCTTCGAAGTCCCAATGGGAGACGGAGAGGGCGACGAGGTCGTCGAGGGACACCGGGCAGCCTTCGCGCCACGTCACGCCGGTCATCTTCGCGCGCCGTTCTGCGTCGATGGGCGCGATAGACGTCTGAAATGCGGGCGCGACGTCGTTCGCGGTTGCCTCCGCGCGGGCACCCATCATTGTGACGCAGCCTACGGCCAGCGAAATCGAAGTCAGGGAGCGTTTCATGGTGCCTCCTCGGGGCGAGAGGGTGGATTTAGCGCCGTCGTTCCGCTTGTACGAGGTCGCGCGCGGGGTGAATCGCGTCGAGAAGCGCGGCGGACACGATGGGCGGCTCGCCTTGTATCGCGCGGGCGAGCGTAACCGCTGCGAGGGGCGCGCCGACGAGGCCCCGCGAGCCGTGACCGACCGTCAACCACAATCCGCGTGTGCAGGCGGCTTCGGGAAGCTGGGGGCGGTCGGAGCGGCGGGGGGCGAGGTGGTGTCGGACGGCCTCTTCCCGCACCAATGGCCCGACATACGGCAAGCGGCCGGGCGTTACGCCGCGGATGGCCACACGACCGGGCAGCGCGGGGAGGTCGAGGGCGTCGATGTGTAGTGCGTCGGCGGCGGCCGGAACCTCGGCCTGGAGGGTGTCGAGGAGCCAGCGCGTGTCGTCGGTGCGTTGGGTGAGGTCATCATCGTCGCGGTGGTAGGTCGCGCCGAGAACGTGGTGTCCATCGCAATTGGGAAGCAAGTAGATAGCGCCGCACGACGAGCGACGAATAGCACGGGACGCGGGTGTCGCCGGCACTTGCACGAGCTGTCCGCGAACGCCGGCCAGCGCGAGCTCGGGGAAGAGGTCGCGGGCATGGATGCTGTTGGCCCACACGACGTGGGAGAACACGTGGTTTCCCAAGCGCCAGCCGGCGGGATGCGGGAGAATGTGTTGTATGGGCGTCTCGGTGTGGACCTGAATTTGCGGGTGACGCAGCAAGGCACGACACCATTCAATGGGCGGCAATATTGCGGCGCTTTGGATGCCCATCACCGCGCCGGGCCACGCATCGGTGATGGCGTCGGGTGACTCCAGAAGGTTGCCCCAGTCGAGTTCTTGGAGAATACGGGCGGTGTGGCCATCGCGGTGCCCAGCACCGTACCGCGCGACGGGTGTGTCGTGCCAGGGCAAGTCCAAGCGGGCGGCCAGGGCCCGCGAATAGACGAAGCCCGACGTGGCCCACGCGCCAATGGGGCTGGCTCCGAGGTTTGGGAGTGGCTGGGCGAGGCCCCACGGATTGCCGCTCGCGCCCGCGCCGGGCTGCTGCGCTTCGAATACATCGACGTGAAGGCCGGCTTCGGCGAGCTCCCGCGCGACCGTGGCCCCAGCGATTCCGGCGCCGATGACCGCGATGGGCGCGCCTGAAGACGCGGCTGGCCATGGAAAGCGAAGGGAGGGGGCGGTGGTGGGTTCGAGGTTACGGCGGCCGACCAGCATCTCCCGCTTGTTGCCGTAGCCGGGTCGTCGCTCGGCCAAAAATCCAGCATTTATCATATTCCGGCGAACATTTCCGGCAGCAGACCATGTGGATAATGTTCCATTGGGTACTGTATTATGTGCAAGGATACGAAATAAAGTATCAGACCACAAGTTTGGGTTGACAGATGGTGCAAATGCGTCGAGGCACCAATGTTCGATACCGAGCGCGAGGCCTGACAACACGGCGCATGCGTCGCCAACATGGACAAACACGCGGACCCGCGGACTCCGAATCGGGAGCGCGGACACGCCGGGCAAGGCCGTGGGAAATGCGGTGGCGGCTTGCGAAAACCAATCGAGCAGCATGCCGTAGCGCTCTTGTTGGGCTGCGGGCGCGCGCGATACCATCGCCGTGAGGCTCTTTCGCGCATCTTCGGCGGACAACGGGTCGCGCTCGAAGGCGTGTACTTCGAGGCGGGCGGAAGAGGGAGCGTGGTGCAAGAAATCGCAAATGATGGCCCAGGTGTTGCGGCCAGTGCCAAACCCGAGGTCGCCAATGCGAGAGGTGCCGTCGGGCGACATCTCGGACCATCGTTTGGGGAGGTCGACGGCGTCGATAAAGACGTGTGCGGCCTCGCCCAGCCCCCCGTTGTCGGGACCATAGTGGTCGTCAAAGTCGGGGTGAACCAGACGTTCGCCATTCCAGCCGGGCCGCGCCATCGTATCTCCAACAGAAAATGCCTATCTGCTCGGGTTGCCAAGACGACAACGACCGCCCGACAGACGTCGGACGGTCGGATGTGGCGCGCGTTGGCGTTAGGCCGCTGCTTTGCCCATGAGCGCCGACACCATGGCCTGCACGCTATCCTTGGCGTCGCCCAAGAACATCTTCGTGTTTTCGTAGAAGAACAGGGGGTTCTCCACGCCGGCATAGCCGGTGTTCATCGAGCGCTTGAACACAACGACGGTCTTCGACTTCCAGACCTGGAGGACGGGCATCCCGTAAATGGGGCTGCTGGCGTCGTCCTCGGCGCCGGGGTTGACGATGTCGTTGGCGCCGATGACGAGCACGAGGTCTGTCTCGGGGAAGTCCTCGTTGATTTCGTCCATCTCTAGCACGGTGTCGTAGGGCACACCGGCTTCGGCGAGGAGCACGTTCATGTGGCCCGGCAAGCGACCGGCAACGGGATGGATGGCGTACCGAACGGTGACGCCTTGCTTGCGAAGCTGCGCCGAGAACTCGCGAACGAGGTGCTGTGCGCGCGCGACGGCCAGACCGTAGCCCGGCACGATGATGACGGACTTGGCGTTTTTGGCCATCTCCGCAATCTCTTGGGCGTTGGTGAGGGTGCAATCGTCGATGGTGCGGATTTCGCCGGTCGCCGGGGCTGCTTGACCGCCATCGGTGCCGAAGCCGCCGAACACGACGTTCCAGATAGAGCGGTTCATCGCGCGGCACATGATGTAGCTCAGAATCGCGCCGCTCGAACCAACCAACGCACCGGTGACGATGAGCAGGTCGTTGCTCAACATAAAGCCGGCCGCGGCGGCAGCCCAGCCAGAGTAGCTGTTGAGGAGCGAGACGACGACGGGCATATCCGCGCCGCCGATGGCCATGACGAGGTGCCAGCCCACGCCAAAGGCAACGGCGGACATCATGAGCAGCAGAATAAAGCCGAAGTACGACATCCCGCCTGCGCCGATGGTCATCTCGATGAACGGAAACACGAGGATGAGGCTGACGACCACCGCGCCCAGGTTGATGAGGTGGCGGTTCGGCAACAGCAGGGGCTTACCGGAGACGCGGCCGTTGAGCTTCGCCCAGGCCACAATCGAGCCGGTGAACGTGACCGCGCCGATGAAGACGCCGACCCAGATTTCAATGAGGTGAACATTGAAGGCCGCGCCGGACAGCTTGTCGCCGTGGGGGTGCAAGTAGGACGACCAACCGACGAATACGGCGGCCAGACCCACGAAGCTGTGGAGAACCGCGACCAGCTCGGGCATGGCGGTCATCGCGACGCGCGCGGCGAGGAAGGCCCCCACGACGCCACCGACGGCTACGCTGCCGAAGATGAGCGTTTGGGCAGTGGAGTTCCAGGTCTCGAAGTCTCCCAACAGCATCGTGGCAAAGATGGCGAGCACCATGCCAATGATGCCGTACAGGTTGCCGCGACGTGCGGTTTCCTGGTTGGCGAGGCCACCGAGGCTCAAAATGAAGAGGACAGCAGCGACGACATACAATACCGTCGGCATGCTCTGGGCTTCTGTGAGCATGGCTCAGGCCTCCTTCTTGAACATGGCCAGCATGCGCTGGGTCACGAGGAATCCGCCGGCGATGTTGATGCTCGCCACGAGGACCGCGACGGCGCCGAGCAGGGTGGCGAGGTCAATCTCACCCGATGTGGCCTGCAAGATGCCGCCGACGATGATGATGCCGCTGATGGCGTTGGTGACGCTCATGAGCGGGGTGTGCAGCGCCGGGCTGACGTTCCAAATCACCTGCCAGCCAATAAAGACCGACAGCACGAACACCGTGAAGTGCTGCATGAACTCGGGCGGTGCGTAGACACCGATGCCGAACATCGCCGCGACCGCAACGGCGGCGCCAATTGCGTTTTGTACGAAGCCAGACTCCGACTTGGCCGGCGGCTGGTGCGAACGCGCTTCCATCGGGCCTTTCGGTTTGGCCGGAGGCGGTGCGGCGGCGACCCGCGCCTTCTCTTCGACATCCGGCGGGCAGGGCCATGTGACCTCGCCGCCGTGGGTGACGAGCGCCTTGCGCACGCAGATGTCGTCGAGGTTGATGCCGAAACCATCGTGCTTGCCCATGTCGTCGAGCAAGTGCGTGAGGTTGGTGGCGAAGAACTGGCTGGCGTGGGCGGCCAGACGGCTGGTCATGTCGGTGTAGCCGATGACGGTCACGCCGTTGCTCTCGACCACGCGGTCGGCTTCGGTGAGGGCGCAGTTTCCGCCCTGCTCGGCGGCGAGGTCGACCACCACGCTGCCGGGCTTCATGGTGCGCACCATCTCGTCGGTGACGAGGATAGGCGCGCGCTTGCCTGGAATCAGGGCCGTGGTGACGACGATGTCGACTTCTTTGGCCTGCTCAGCAAACAGCTTCATTTCCGCCGCGATGAACTCGTCGCTCATCGTTTTGGCATAGCCGCCGGCGGTTTCCCCACCTTCGAGCGGGAGGTCGAGCATCAAGAAGCGCGCGCCGAGGCTCTCGACTTGCTCCTTGACGGCAGGCCGCACGTCGAAGGCGCGAACTTCTGCGCCCAAACCGCGCGCTGCAGCGATGGCTGCGAGGCCCGCCACACCCGCGCCGATGACCAGCACTTGTGCGGGGCGCGTGCGACCGGCAGCGGTGATTTGTCCGCCAAAAAAGCCACCATAATGGTGCGAGGCTTCGATGATGGCGCGGTAGCCGGCGATATTCGCCATTGAGCTGAGCACGTCCATCTTCTGCGCGCGGCTGATGCGCGGCACTTGGTCGAGGGCGAGCGTCGACACCTTGCGGCCGGCGAGCCGCACCAACAGCTCTTCTTTGCCCGCGGGGAAAAACAGCGAAATGAAGGTTGCGCCTTCTTTCAATCGATCCGCTTCGTGGGCTCCGTCTTCGAGCTCCATCGGGTGACGGACCTTGAACACCACATCGCTGCCCCAGGCCACATCACCCGTGGGGTCGATGGTAGCGCCGGCGGCTTCAAACGCTGCGTCACTGATTCTGGCACCGGCCCCCGCTCCAGCCTCGACAACCACCGAAAAGCCCCATTTTACGAGCTTTTGAACGGTATCGGGTGTGGCGGCGACGCGGCGTTCACCGGGGCAGGTCTCCCTGGGTACACCGAGTTGCATGGATTCTCCCGTCGATTGGTGCCACGGTGTCCCGCTCGAATGGAGGCTTCCGATCTCCGGGGGACCGCGGCCTGCGGCGGCCTCCCGGTATCCGGTGGAGGCGGGATCGAGCCACCTTTCAACAGCATGGGATGGTCATCGTCACGAATTTGGTGGTCTGCCTACAGAACCTGCACCTTCTCAGGTTGACCGGCATCGGTCTTTGTGTGAGCGTAGGGAACGCCGGGGAGGATGTTGGGGCAGCCCATCCTCGCGGGGATGTTTGGCTGCCAAGGGGCGCAGTTGATGTTGGATTCCGAAGCGACGCAGGCGGGAGCCGCTGCTCCCGAAATGGCACCTCTCGGTCAATCGGAGCGGGTGTTTGGCTGGACTGAAGTGGTCCCGTTTGATTCGTTGCAGCCCGGGGATGTCGCCGCAGCCACCGAGGTTGTGCTCGCCCGCGGCGCGGAGCTGCTCGCGCGCTTAGAAGCGCAAGGCATCCCTGCCGACCAACTGCTCGCTGTATTGGAGAAGTTCCACGACGAGGTCGAGCGGGTGTATACTATCGCCGGACATTTTCTGTCAGTATGCGACAGCAATGAGTGGCGAAGCGTCTGGTCAAATGTTCAGCCAACCCTCACCGCCTTTTTGTCTGACTTTGGCCAACGGCGTGCATTGCTGGATCCCTTGGTGCAACTTCGCGAAGACCTCGGCGAACACGCGCCTGCGCACACACGGCGCCTGTTGGACGGCTTGATTCAAGACATGGAGCTGTCGGGCGTGGGTCTCGAAGCCGAAAAGCGCAAACGCTTCGGGGAAATCCAAGTGGAGCTTGCGCAGTTGAGCACCACATTCGCGCAAAACAGCCTCGATGCGCGAAATGCGTGGTCGATGGTCCTGCATGAAGAGGCGGAAGTCGTGGGCTTGTCGATGCTGTGGCGGCAATCGGCGGCAGCGGGTGCGCGCGCGGCGGGTTTTCCCGAAGCGACGGCGGAAACGGGGCCTTGGCGCGTCACGCTCGACCAATCCGCAGCATCGGTTGTGTTGCAAAATGCGGCGCATCGGCCGTTGCGGGAAGCTGTGCGTCGCGGGTGGTTGCGGGTAGCGGCCGATGGTCCCCACGCCAACGAAGATACGGTGGCCCGCATCCTGGAACTGCGGCGCGAGTCCGCGGAGTTGTTGGGTTTTGCGTCCTACGCCGACCTCTCTTTGGCCCGGAAAATGGCGAAGAAGGACGACGTTGTCGGGCTTTTGGAGCGCATCGTCGCTTCGTCGGCCGTCGCAGGACAAAAAGACGTCGCAGCCCTCCGCGCACTTGCGGCCAAGGCAGGCGCGCCCGAGGCAGCCGATTTTGCCGTTTGGGACGAGCGGTATTGGGCCGAGCGCGACCGCGAAGCCAACGTGCAGGTGTCGGAAGACGAGCTCAAGCTCTATTTTTCGTTTCCGCGGGTGCTCGAAGGTTTGTTCGCGCTGGTGGAACGTTTGTTTGGCGTGCGGTTCGTCGCCGCGCCCGACCTCCCCGTCTGGCACCCGGATGTGGCGGCGTTCCGAATGTTTGATGTGGGCGAGGAACAGCATCGGGCCTTGCTTTACGTCGATGCGTATGCCCGTCCGGCCACCAAACGTTCCGGTGCGTGGATGTATCCTCTGGTCAGCCGGAGCGTCGCCTTAGGAAATGGCGCAGCACGGCGTCCTTCTGCGGTCATTTGTTGCAACCAAATGGCCCCGGTGGATGGCGGCCCTGCGTTGATGGCATTCCGCGAGGTCACGACACTTTTTCATGAACTTGGGCACGCCTTGCACCACCTCTTCGCCGAAAGCGATGACGCACGACAAGCGGGCATTCAGGGCGTAGAGTGGGATGCAGTCGAGGTTCCGAGCGTATTTTTGGAGAGTTGGGTCTACCACCGGCCCACCCTCAAGCAGTTGGCGCGGCACCACGAAACGGGCGAGCCATTGCCCGACAGCACCATCGACCGCCTCATTTCGGCGCGCGAGCACCAGGGCGCCGTGTCGCTCTTGTCACAGGCGGCGTATTCTTTGCTCGACATTGCCATTCACCGGGACCCCCGCTTGTATAGCGCCGCGGGGGTGGACGGCGCACAAGTCAGTCAGTTCGCCAACGATGTGCTCGGGTCGGTGCGCCCCATGCCGCCGTTGCCTGACGACCGTATGCTCTGCAGCTTCGGGCACCTGTTCGCGGGCGGATACGCCGCTGGCTATTACAGTTATATGTGGGCTGGCGTCATGGCGCGGGATGCCTTCTCTGCCTTTGAGGCGGTGGCCGGAGAACCCGAAGCCGAAGCATCGCTCGGGCGTCGATGGCGAAATCTGGTGCTGGCCCCGGGTGGTAGCGTACATCCACTGGATTTGTTTGTCGCGTTTCGTGGGCGACCGCCTTCGGAAGCGGCGTTTTTGGCGTGGTACGGCGTCGTCTCGCCCACTGCCGCCCAAGCTGAGGTGCAGGTATGACCGACAAGACCGAATCGTCCCCCACTATCGAAGTGTTCTGGGGAAGCGGCAGTACTCCCGCGTGGCGGGTCCTTTTGGGCTTTGCGCTCAAAGAACAACCGTATATTTCCCGTGTGCTGTCGTTCTCGGCCCGCGAGCCCCGCGCGGATTGGTACCGCGAAATCAATCCGCGGGGAAAGGTGCCGTGCATTCGGGAAGGCGACACCATTGTCAACGAATCCTTGGCCATTCTCGCGTTTTTGGACCAGCGCTTTCCCGAAGGCCCGCGCTTGTTTGGCGACTCCCCGGCGCGGACAGGCCAGGTGTGGGCCGCGTGTCTGGAATACGAAAACCACGGCAATCCCGCGTTCTCGGCGGTCGCGCGTCCGCTGTTGTTCGGGATGTCGCCGGAAGTGGGCGAGTTGGAGAGCGCCGCTGAATTTATCCGCGAAGAGCTGGTGCTCCTCGCCAGCCGCATCGGCGACCGCGCCGCTATCGTCGGCGACACTCTGAGCGCCGCCGACCTCGTGTGGTATTGTGGTGTGCGATTTTTGGACCGTGCGTTGTCCCGTCCCCACGCCGCGCCGCACAACCTGGGCTTGTGGCCGATTCTCGGCACCTTCCCGGAGCTTACGGCGTGGGCCCGGCGCGTCGAAGCGTTGCCGGGATTCGCGGCGACCGTCCCCCCGCACTGGCTCGAAAGCGACCCGCCTTCTTCCGTAACTCTTCTTTGAGTTACGCTTTCGCCCGGAGCGGTAATGCAGACGTCCACCGAGTTTTCACGGGCCAGTGATGGCACCCTCCGTCATATCACGGACTGGGCGCCCGCTCCGGGGACCCCCATTCGGGGGGCGATTCAGCTGGCGCACGGCATGGCCGAATACGGAGCGCGCTACCATCGGGTCGCGGCTGCGCTGACCCAATCGGGCTTCGCGGTGTCTGCCGCCGACCATCGTGGGCATGGGCGCACGGCAGAAGCAGGGCCGGACCGGGGTATTTTTGCCGAGTTGGACGGGTGGGGCCGCACCACCGACGACCTCCGCGACATGATTTTGCGGCAGCGGACCCGCTTTCCCAATGTGCCGCTCTTTTTGGTAGGACACTCGATGGGCTCGTTGTTGTCCCAACAGGTATTGGTGGACGGCGGGCCGGCGGTCGACGCGCTCCAAGGCGCCGTGTTGTCCGGTACCAACGGAAAGCCGCCATTCATCGCATCCATCGGACGCTTGGTTGCGCGTTTGGAGCGGTGGCGTCTGGGACCGCGTGGTTTGTCGCCGATTATTCATGCGCTCACGTTTCAGGACTTCAACAACCAGTTCAAGCCCGTGCGCACCGAGTGTGACTGGTTGTCACGCGACAACGCCGAAGTAGACGCCTATGTCGCCGACCCTGATTGCGGCTTTCGGTGTAGCGTGCAGCTTTGGATAGACGTGCTCGACGCTATTCCCCAGTTTACGGCAGATGTCGCCCAGGCGCGGATTCGCAAAAACCTGCCCGTATACTTGTTTTCAGGGGACAAAGACCCGGTGGGCGAAAAGGGCCGCAGCGTGTCCCGACTCGCCGCAGACCTCAAAAAAGCCGGTCTCACCGACGTTACCTGCACGTTGTACCCCGATGGACGCCACGAGTCGTTGAACGAAATCAACCGGGATGCCGTAACTGCCGACCTTCTCGCTTGGCTGAATGCCCACGTGGATGCATGAGACCAACGATAGTCGTCGCGCTCCTGCTTGTGGCCTGCGAACCCGTCAAAGGTTCACCCACAGAAGACGAAGGCGCATCGGAGGCAGACCATCCCGGCCCGCCAACGGTGCCTGGAATCGGGGTGCCGACGCCCGAAGTGGACTGGTCGCAGGTCGTGACGGAGCCGGCCGACGAAGAGGTCTGCTATCCCGGTCCCGCCGAAGACTACACGGTCTGCTTCCCCACCGTGCTGTGGTCCGAAGAATGGGGCGGTGCCTACGAATATCCCCCTCCGCTGGACGGCGACCCCCAATATGCCGCACCAGCGCGGTATCTCGACCTCGACGCCATCGACCCTGCCGCCGCTCTGGCCCCCAACTTTGTGGTCGACGAGCTGATGCAGGCCCACAAAGGGCGCTTTGGGCTGTTCCAGGTTCATGCGGTCGAGTCAATTCAAGCGATCCGAGATGCGATTGGTGGACCCCTCGTCGTGAACTCCGGCTATCGGAACGTTGACTGGAACGCATCTGTGGGCGGCGCTACTTGGTCACGTCATCAATACGGTGATGCCGTCGATATTGCCAGCAACCATGCTTCGCTCGATGAGCTGGCCGACCTCTGCGCCGACTTGGGGGCAGGCTACACCAGCATTTACGACACGCATGTCCACTGCGATTGGCGCGACACGCCCCTCGACCCTGCGTTTTACGACGTCGCCGGGGCGGGCGTGGCGGCCGGCGCCGAGGGCCGCTTGTACGTTGTGGGCGTCGACGATAGCGAGGGCGAACCGCGGATTTTGTGGCTACGGACGACGGCGTCCGGCGCGTGGCAAGTGGTCCACCAGGGGCGCTCCTACGCGGGCCCGCAACCGGTTGCGCTCGAGGTTGGTGGTCATTGGTGGGGTGTTGTCTCCCCATGACCGGTTATGTTGTTGGGACGGGCGAGTGGCGGAATGGCATACGCGTCGGATTTAAAATCCGAGTCTTTTGTGGGTTCGAATCCCACCTCGCCCATTGTTTTATTGCCAACGAGTGGGGCGACAGGCCCGGAGCTGCGGTCCCGAATCGCGCTCTTTCGGGCGTCGCGCCCACGCGTTGGTTGGCTTGCCACTGAATCACGATTCAGTGAATGGCGATTCAGCGCCGCAGGTCTTCGGTGGTCTCTTCGGAGGCGGTCGCGCGCCACGCATGAAAGACGGCGCGCCAGACGCGGGCGGCGGGGTTGGCGATGCGGGACGCCTCAAGCTCACGGATGCGCCGGAGCGCAGCGGTGCCGAGGCGGCTCCACGCTTGGGGCTCGGCGGCCACCATCATCGCGACGGCGTCCATCTCGGCGATGAGCGCCGACGGGTGGGTGCCCAGCCAGCCGATGCCGCAACCCGCTTCGTCGATGCGAAGGAGCAACACGAGGCGACGAATGTCGTCATCGGCATCGAGAGACGCGGCGCGCTCGAGCCAGCCCGGGTCCATCCAAGCGAGGTCGCGCAGGGCTGCATCGCGCCAAGCGGCCGGATTGGGGACGTTTTGGTTCTCGGCGCCGAGGACGGCGAGGGCGCCGGCCATACACGCTGCGCCGAACCAACGACCGGCGCGCAGGTCGCCGTCAAGGTCCGAAGACAACACAGAACGGCGCTCTTCCATCGACATTGTGGGGTAGAAGACTGACATCGGGACTCCTTCAACGCTTCATTCCTGGAAGCGGAAACGGGAGCCCCGAGGTGAACCCCCCGGCGCGATTCTCGTGGTTCAAACCGACGTGGAGAAATTCGCACCCGTCACAATGGGACGGAGATCCTCTGCGGGAGGCTGCCATTCATCGACATTCACAACGACTTGCTCGCCGGTTCGAATGTCTCGAATTTCATGCACATTGGTCTTTGATGCCGCCGATGGGAACCAGACATATGGGATTCCCCTCTGTGACGCGTACTTGATTTGGCGTCCAAAGGCCTTTTTCTCGTGGAACACCTCGGTGTTGATGCCGCGGGCGCGCAGTTTGGCGGCGATGGCGTTGGATTCGGCGCGGGAGTCGTCGCTGACCAAGGCCACCAGCACGCAGGTGGGGGTGCTGCGGGAGGCGGTGAGGGTTCCGGCGTCAAACAGAATGCCGAGAATGCGCGTGAGACCGATAGAAACACCGACGCCAGGGTAGGTTTGCTTTCCGCCGGACGCGAGGTTGTCGTAGCGACCGCCCGAGCAAATGGCGCCGACTTCCGGCTTGTCGACGAAAAAGCTCTCGTAGACGGTGCCGGTGTAGTAGTCGAGCCCGCGTGCGAGGGCCAAGTCTGCCTTGACCGCCGCGGCGGGGAGGTGGGCGGCGGACTCCATCACGAAGGTCAGCTCGGCGAGGCCTTCGTCCAGGCGGGGATGCGTGACGCCCAACGCGCGCACTGCGTCCACAAACGAGGTGTCGGTGGTGCAGATGTCGGCCAACTGGAGACATTGGCTGGCTTGGGCTTCGGTGAGGCCCTCTTTTTCGACCAAGATCTTGGCCACGGCTTGGGGACCGATTTTGGCCAACTTGTCGACGGTACGGAGCACGGCGGCGACGTCGGAGATGCCGATGCCGAGGTAAAAGCCTTCGACGAGCTTCCGGTTGTTGACGTGGATCTCGACGGCCGGAATGGGGAGGCTCGCGAGCACTTCATAGACCACGAGGGCAATCTCGGCGTCAAAGTGCAAGGGGAGCGTGTCGGCGCCGATGACGTCGATGTCGGCCTGGTAGAACTCGCGGTAGCGGCCGCGTTGGGGGCGCTCGCCGCGCCATACCTTCTGGATTTGGTAGCGCTTGAACGGAAAGTTGAGATGACCGCGGTTTTCGAGGACGTAGCGCGCGAAGGGCACGGTGAGGTCAAAGTGCATGCCGAGCGAGGCTTCGTTGTCGCCCTCTGCGCCTTGGAGGCGCTGCACGACGTAAATCTCTTTGTCCGTCTCTCCTTTTGCGAGGAGGTGGTCGAGGGGCTCGAGCGCGCGGGTTTCGATGGGCGCGAAGCCAAAGGATTCAAAACGGGAACGCAGCAGGTCCAGCATCGCTTGCTCAATGATGCGGCCATTGGGCGTCCATTCAGGGAATCCACTGATCGGCGTGACTTTCATGGTGTTCCTCCGGGCGCGGCCCCTAATTCAACCAGTGGCGGTCGGGCGAATCGGGGCGTGGATTCGTTGTGATCTGGCATTTTGCGGCATCCAAATTCGACTGTGAATGCGGAAAACGAATGATAGGACGTCATTCTCGCGAAGGGGTCGAGCGTCGATTGCCGCGTTTTTCGCGCTCATTTCACGCGAAACTGGAGAATTTCGCAGCCAAGTCTATTGGTGTTCCACGGCGCTTCCGTACCCAGTTGCAAGCCACCTTGGAGCCAACCTATGAAATCACACGCTCGAATTCTTTTGGTCGTTACGCTGGGAATCGGGGGTGGCTGGTTGTTGCGTTCCCCGCCATCGGCGGAGACGAACCGCGCTTCGGTTGGCGGAGCGCGTGTGCCGCGTGCGCCGGTCGCCACAACAACGGTAGACGCCGATGCCGCCCACGGACATTCCCATATCGACGTGGTGGCGCCGTCCCCGTCCAACTGGCTGGCGATGTTGCCGCCGGGCTCCGACCCCGACATCCAGTCGCCCAATCTCTTGCCCCACTCGGTTTTGACCGAAGGTCTCGCAGACCTGCCGGACGACACAACGGTAGCGCCGCGGCAACTGCTGGTGGAGACCGCGACCGCAGCCGAGCTTGTCGCACTCGCCGAGCGCTATAATGTGGGCGTCGTTCTCGGTCGTGGCGGTGCGCCGAAAGGCGTGTTGCTCGCCCAGGACGGGCAGGACATCGACGCGCTCCGCGAAGCATTGCGGCAGGAGTCGACGGTCATTTCCGTTTCCCGAAATGGCATCGTGCGCGGGGCCCATGAGTACTATACTACAAGTTTCCGAGATTTGCAATGGCATCTCGATGAGGCGGACTTCCCGGAGACCACGTTGCGTTCAACGCGGATTGCTGTGTTGGATACGGGGATTGCCTACCGAAACAACTACGGTCGCTGCTGGTGCTCCAACTACAAAGCAACCAAGGCTGCGTCTTCGTTGTCGTACGTTACGCTATGGGATCCGTGGGATTATGTGTCGGACAATGCTTATCCTGACGACGAGCACGGACACGGGACGCACATTGCCAGCCTGATTGTGGGCCATGGTTCGATTGAAGGTGGAGCGCGCGGCGCGGCCTTGATTCCGTATCGTGTGCTCGACGAGAACAACGTTGGGCTTGAGTCCGACCTCGTCGATGCCTTGTATTGGTCCACGGCCATGGGCGCGCACGTCATCAATATGAGCTTGAGCTTTGGCGCGGGATACTTCCCGTCGGAGGCCCTCGTCCAAGCCCTCGAAGATGCGCACTTGGCAGGCGCTACCTTGGTCGCGGCTGCGGGCAATGCAGGCGACTACGGTGCAACGTGGCCGGCGGCCAGTCCCCACGTCATCGGCGTCGGTGCGTCGTGTGGCGCGGATGGGGCGCTTTCGCTGGCGCCGTACTCCAACCGTGGTGGCGACGTGGACATCCTGGCTCCCGGTGGATGTTTGGCCGAGGACGCCAATGAAGACGGCTATCCCGACGGCTTGTTGGCAGAGTCGTTTGCGGAGGGCTCCCCCACGCAGATTGGATTGTATTGGGCACAAGGCACAAGCCAAGCGGCGGCCTTGGTTAGCTCCGCCGTCGCGCGCTTGCGAGAGCGCGGCATGAGCGATGATGTTGTGCTACAAGTCCTGGAGGCCGGTGGGACGTGGGTGGAGGACGCGCACTTTGCCGCTCTCGACCAGTCGTCGTTGAACTACGCCGGCTCGGCGGAGTACCTTCTCGCGCCGCCCGCGGCCGCATCGGGCTATTATGTAGCGATGCTGCCTTGGATTTCCCAAGACGAAGACCAATATTCGCCCCGTCTGCACTTGCTTGTGTTGGACGACGCGATGGCGCCGGTGGACAATGTCGTAGTGCGTGGTCACTTCAAGGGTTCGTCCAACGCGGCGTTCCGTTGTGTCACGGAGGACGGGCGCTGTGCGGTAGAAGGCGCAAGTGTAGTGGCACCCGAAGGGGACGTCGGTTGGACGGTCACGATCGGGCGCGCCGGCGAGGGTCTGCAAGGCAAGTCGCCGCGTGGGGTGATGTTGCTTTCGCCGGAGCTCGACCAGCTCGTTGGCGATTGGTCGGCGGCGTATGGCGACGTACCGCCGATTGGCTTTGCGCTCACCGCAGCGGACCTCGATGGCGCGGCCCACGCGTGGTCGTTTGTCGCGACCGGCTCCGGCATCAGCACATCGCCGTTTGGGATTGTGCTCTCGGACCCGTTGCTTGTGCAGATGGGCGCTACGATGGACAGCACCGCCGGCGGGTCGGGCATCAGCACGTCGCCGTTTGGCTTCGTCTCCATCGACCTCACCGGCGACGCGCTGCCGGACCTCCTGGCCATCAACGGCTCGGGCATCAGCACGTCGCCGTTTGGTGTGTTGGTCGATGCGTATACGACCGGCACCGCCTGTATGGGCACCACCGGATGCACAACGAGCGTCTATTCTCCGACCGACGGCACGGTGTCCGGTTCGTTGGGCGGGTCCAGCGCGGCCGCGCAGGTGCTCGGCTCTTCGTCGGAGACGGAGCTGTTGTGGGGCGCGTCGGCGTGGGTGACAGGCGACGCGGGTGGTGCGACCATGACCGCTTTGTCCGACGAGTTCGTGCTGTTTCTCGCCGAATGAACCCGGGGCGCAATCCGCCGGGCGCCAGTCGGGATTCGTCGCTGAATGAATCCTCATTCAGTCTCGAAAAACCCCACTGGCGCGTTGTTTTGGAGGACGTGCAAAAACGGCCGGGTGGACAGGGGAGCCCGTCCAGCCGGCCGCCAAATCTGTGGCTCAGACGAAGACGATGTCGGCGCCGACGGTCTCGCGGTAGAAGTCTTCCGCGGTGAGCACGGCGTCGACCTGGGGCAGCAGGTCTTTCAGCTCCAGGTTCATCATCTTCATCGCCAGCTCGCACGCGAACATGCGGCAGCCGGCATCGCTGCACTGCTGCACCATCTCGCGCATGTCGGGGATGTCGAGCTCCTTCATGCGCTTCTTCATGAAGTTGGTCGCGACGGAGTCCATGCCCGGCAAACCGGCGAGGGCGTGGGGCATCGGGCTGCTGGGGTTGCCGACCATGCTCACATGCAGGTGGTCCACCTTGCTTTCGGTGATGACGTCGAGGCCGTAGAACGTGAAGAAGATGCTCGCGTCGATGCCCGAAGCGCGGGCGGCGTTGGCCAGGATGAGGGCCGGGTAGGCTTGGTCGAGGCCGGACTTGGCGCAAATGAGGGCGATGCGGCGCTGGCTGGTGTCAGACATGTTGACTCCCATCGGGGTTGGGTGAGAATACGAAGGGTGTGGGGCGGGCCCGCGGCGAGAACGTGCGGCGAGGGCGCGCCGTGAGGGGGACGGTCAGACGCAGCCGACAGGCTTCGAGATGCCGGCCAAGCGGGCGACCATCTTGCCGGGGGCCTGCGGGAAGAGCTGGTAGAGCTCCTTGACCGCCACACCGCCGCTTGAGCTGAGGCGGCGAATGTTCGGCGCGGCGTTGCTCTCGGCGAACAAGCGGCGCGCGACGCGGAGGATTTCGAGGTGCCGTTCCGAAAGCGGCCCAAAGCCGGAGTCGGCGGCGATAGCGGAGGCCAACGCTTCGGTCCACAGGCTGTGGTCCACCAAGAACCCTTCGCCCGTAAACGCGGCGTTGGGTGCGACGGCCAAGATGTTCGGGCCGGGGAGCGACGGGCCGCTCTTGACCGCATCGACCATCGGAACATGGAGGCGCGGCGGGGCGGCCGGCGCGGCGACCGGTGTGACCGCGACCCGACGGACGGGCGCAGGCGCGGCGGAGACACCGCGGGCGCGTTCCGTCTTTCGGTGGGACACCTCTCGGGTGGCCCGACCGGCGTGGCGGAGCAGCTCCAACACCACCGCGAGACCGCGCTGTACGTCGACGTCGCCGGTGGCCTTGAACAATCCGGTGGGCGTGACGGGCGCCAAGTGGTCGGCGCCTTGCAGCACCTCACCGGCTTCTTCGACAATCGCCAGCACTTCGGGCTGGGTGAGGGCCTTCACGGCGTCTTTGATGGCGATGATGCTGTCGGCGAGCTCGTCTAGCTCGTGCTGGGAGGTGCCGCCGAGGAGCCGTTGCAAAATCCGCGCCGCGGACCGGCCGGTGTCGAGCCAGCCGTCACGTTCGGCTTTGTCGAGCTGGTGAACGGCCGTAATGCCCGCTTCGCAGGCGATGGGCCAGAACTCGTTGATGAACTCGGCTCGCTTTTCTTCGGCGTCGACGAGGACTTCCATCGAGCGGGACAAGCGGTCGAGGCGGGCTTCAATGGCGTCGAGGCGCGCGTCGACAGAGACGGAGGAAACACTGGACATCACGGCAACCTCAGCTTCGGAGTGTGCGGCGGTAGAGGGGGAGGCGGCGGTGGTCATGCCGCACCCCGCTTGCCAAGCATCAGCATCCGATGGTCGAGGGGCATGCCCTTGCCGGGCAGGAGCAGGTTCCAATAAATCCAGCGGAAGGCGAGCTTGCCCCAGTGGTTGATATGCGACTCCCCAAGCAGCGTGAACGGGCCTGCGTTGGGCAACGGGAACTCGCCGGGCAAGGGCTCGGTGGTGTAGTTGAAGTCGAGCAACATCGCCTTTTGGTGGCCGGTCTCGATGAAGCAGTTGGCGTGGCCGTCGAAGCCCGGAAGCGGCGAGTGGCCGTTGATGTGCCGCAGGATGTTCTCGATGAGCACTTCGGCTTGGAAGTGGGCGACGCTGCCGGCTTTGGACGTGGGGCAATCGGTGGCGTCGCCAATGGCGAACACATCGTCGTGGACGACGCTTTGCAGCGTGTGCTTGTTGACGCGCACCCATGCCGACTCGTCGGTCAGGGCGTTGTTGTCGAGGAATGCGGCGCCGCGATGGGGGGGGATGCTGACCAATAGGTCGAAGTCCACCGAGCGTCCGTCGTGGCTGTGCAGGCTGCCGGTCGCGGCGTCGCCTTGGACTTCCGAGGCGTTGAAGTCGGTCACCACGTTGATGTTGCGCGATGCCAAGAAGTCGCCCAGCGTGCGGGACGCGACCGGCTTCGTGAACGCGCCATCGAGGGGGGTGACAAAGGTGACCTCTACGTCATTGCGGATGCCGGTCTCCCGCGCCCATGCGTCGGCGAGAAATGCAAACTCCATCGGTGCGACGGGGCACTTGATGGGCATTTCAGCGGGATTCACGACGATTCTTCCGCCCTTGAAGCTGGCCATTCGGTCGCGCAAGGCGACGGCGCCATCGAGGGTGTAGAAGTCGAAGGCGCTGTTTCGCCAGGTTTCACCGGTCAAGCCGTCCAACTCTTCGGGGACAATCCGGCTACCCGTGGCGATGATGAGAAGGTCCCACGCAATCACCGTGTCGTCTTCGAGGGTGACGGTTTTGGCGTCAGAGTCGACCGTTCGAACGCCCGCTTGCACCCAGGCGACATTCGGAGGGAGGCTCTTTCCGCGCGGACGCACGATGTCATCGGGATGGTAGGTGCCAAACGGCACGAAGAGCAGGCCCGGCTGGTAAATGTGGACGGGGTCGGGGTCGATGACGGTGACGGTCCAGTTGACGGGCAGTTTTCGCGAAAGCTGCCAGGACATCAGGGTTCCGGCCGTCCCTGCGCCGAGAATGACGAGGTTGCGGGAGGACATGAAGGCTCCGGTGAAGGTGGGGTTGGTTGGCGCGTAGGAGCAAGTCCAACGCTTTCGTGCTTAGGAACGAAGCAAGACCCGTGCCAACTTTTGTGCGCGATGGCGGGGCTGTTCCGGTCGGGGCTGTGTGTGTTTCCGCACAGTTGGCGTGCCAAGGTGTTTGATTTCGCACAGTCTGTCGACGGGCGCCGACCTGGGGTCCGGCGCGCACCGCTATCGGCACACCGGCGCCAATCTCCATCCGTGTTGAAGAATTCGATAGCTTGGGCCGCGTCGCCTTGCGGAACCAGTGAAGTCGTCGTTAGGCGTTGTGCGGAGGGTGAACCATGGCACTCCGAAAAAATCGGCGGTGGGGAGCCGCGCTGGGTTGGGCTTGGCTTGTGTTGCCGCCGACGTTGGCGCATGCCGGCGGCCAGCAAAAGCTCGACCCAGCCGTCGCACTGTCTCGTTTGGGCGGCTTGGCGGCACCCCTCGAAGCCGAAGGGTGGACGCTCACCCCATTTCGCGGCTCGCTCGTCGAACCGGGCGACGTGCTCGACCGCGTCGACAACCAGATTCTTGTTCGCGGCGCGGATTGCTTTGCGCCCACGGCCATTCGCGCGGGCTTGGGCGTGTCGGCGACGCTTTCGAAATCGCTGTCCGTGGGGGTTGCCGCACCGGTGGGCGCGGGGCGTGCGGGTGCGCACGCGGACGGAAAGCTCGATGTGGCCATCGAGAAGGTAGAAATCGCCGAAATTCCCGTCGCAGCGATGAAGCCTGTGTCCGCTTGTGTTGATGTGCTGCTGTTGTTGGCCAACCAAGGCTATGACCTCTCCCAGGTGGCCGTCGTGCAGAGTGTGCTGTGGGCCGATATTCAGCTCGCGGGCTGTGTGGGGGGCGGGGTGTCTGCCGGCACCGCGGTCGCGGGGGTGCAGTACTCGCAGGACGCCTGCCATGGCCTCGCCGGAGCACGCACGGCGCTGGGCGTGCGCCTCGAAGCCGCATCCACCGCGCTGGCGCTGGCCGGCGTCGATGTTGACGCGATTCCGCCCGCGGCGACCTTCTCCGCCAAAGCCTGCAAGCAAAAGCAGCACCTCGCAGCAGGCGTCGCGCCGTGCCCACCGTATTCTCGGGAAACCCACCTCGTCGCAATCGGGCGGGGCGCATCGCTCACCGCAGCCGATGCCGATGCGCGCGCGCAGCTCATCGGGCCGTTCGAGCGACGGTTTCAAGCCGTGTTGGCCTC
The DNA here is from genome assembly GCA_964502005.1 of uncultured Enterobacterales bacterium. GTDB lineage: Bacteria > Myxococcota_A > UBA796 > UBA796 > UBA2385 > CAJWOS01. Next base: position 16,180 of record CAZCUX010000036.1, on the reverse strand, counting down.
GGTTGGCGGCGATGAAAAGTGGGAGGCCGTGGCGCGCAAGCAACAGCAAGACTTGATGGCGGCCATCGAGCTTCCCGAGCGTCTCGAAGCCGATGGGCAATATTATTCGTTGGCCGTGTTGGAGCGGGAGCGTCGGGCGGCTGCCGTCGCGGCGGAGCTTTCGGGCGTAGAGCGCCACCTGCGGTCCTTGGATGCAACCGCGCCGTGGGCGGCGGCCCAGCAATATTGCCAAGCGGTCCCCAAGGCCCAAGAAGCGGCGTTTCTTCATTTGGTTCAAAGCGGATTGAAAAATACGCCATCGCGGCCATCCGTGAGCCACCTCGCGCTCGAAGAGAAGTGCGCGGAGGCACGAACAGCCCTGCGTATTGCGGTTCCCGATGACGCCACGGGACGCGCGTTGGCGGTTGGCTTGTCGGCATTGGGGCTCCAGGTTGTCCCCGCCGACGATTCCAATGCACACCTGCGCGTGGTGGTCGAGGCCGTGCCGCGGCGCGCAATTGTGTCTGGCATGACGAGCATCACGCTCGAAGGTACGGCCCGCTTGCTCGCCGATGGTTACGCGACCCAACAATGGGCGGTGCAGGGTTTGGGCGCGTCGTCCAATGCAGACAAAGCGACGGAGATGGCAGCGCGGGAGTTGGCCTCCAGCGCCGCTTCGACTGTGTTGACGGCGATTCGGGAGGGTTTGGGGCAATGAGGATACGACATAGAACGGCCATATTTGTGTTGGGCTGCGTGTTGGGTACATCCGCGTTTGCCGGTCCGACGCGCAACATTCAGACTGCGGTTGCGAAAGGCAAGACCGAAACGCTCGTGAAAGGCTTGGCGCACAAAAGCAGCCATGTGCGCGAACTCTCGGCCCTTGCTCTCGCGCGCTTTTCTCCCTCCGCAGAGGCCACGGCGGCGCTCCAGAGCTGCGTAGAAGCGGTCTCCGAGCGGGGCTATGTGCGGGCGGCCTGTGGCCGAACCCTGGGCGCATGGAAGGTGCGCGATGCCGACCGCCTGCTCATTGGCGCGATGGGACAAGTCGATAGCGAGTCCCGCTATTGGCTCGCCGCTGCCTTGGCCCAGCTCAACACCCCAGACGGACGCGCGTTCCTCGCCGGCTTGACGAGCGACCCCGACCTCTTTTTGGCCGCTTCGGCGCGGGAGTGGAGCCGATGATGGGTTACTTGACTTTGTTGCTTATGAGTAGTATTGTATGGGCGGGTCCGGTCGACCGCAACAGCCAGTTGCAAGACGCCGCGGGCACTCCGCGTGCCGATGCAGCGGCGCACAAGGCGGCCCATATGGGGGCGGTGTTGCCCAAAAAGCCGCTCCGCCGCGTGGCGCCCCGCGCGGCTGCGTGGCGGTCGGTGGGTCGCCTGGGCGTGCTCGACGACGCGGTCCTCGCAGATGCGCGCACAGCCATCCTCGCGCCGACCAATGCGCCCGCCGTCCGCGCGTCGGCGGCGTGGGCGCTGGGCGAGCTGTCGCGCGGTCGTTCGTGGGCCGATGCCAAGCCGGTTGCGCTGCTGTTGCAAGAAGCGATGACCGCGCCCCTCGATGCAGAGGCTGCATACGCCGTCGTTGAGGCGTTCGGTAAGGCCTATCCGCCCCACGAGCACTCGTTTGACGAAGACCTCGCCGCCAGCCGGGCCCTCAACACCCTGGCCGCCAACCAGACCACGCAAATGCCGTCCATCTATTATGTTGTATTGGACCGCGTGTTGACCATCGAAGTGGCGATTCGGCTGTTGCGCGATGAGGTGCAAGAGGCGCGCACCAGCCGCAACGAGCAGAACCTCGCCGAAGCCTACAACGCCGTACTCACGACCGTTCGCTGGCTGGGGTCGCGGCAAGAGCAGCTGGTCAATGGCTATGGCGAACAAAAGACCACGATTGGCGCGGCCTTTGACGCACTGCTGGGCGCCCTCGACCTCCAAGACCGGCGCATGACGCTCATGCTGATGTGGTCCCTCGGCAATGTGTCCACCGAGCCCGTCTTCGCCGACCTTGTTGGTGAGCGGGCGTCGGTCGTGGTGCGCCAGCAGGACCCCCTCGTACGAATGGTGACCGCGTGGAGCTTGTCGCGGCTCCTGGCGTCTCCCGCTGCACGCACGGCCGCGCGCGACGGCATTTTGGGCGTAGAGGCCGACAGCCGTGTGCTCGAAATGTTGGGTGCGGTGCGCGCACATTCCGATGCGCCCGACCTTGTGCAAAAGCTATACCAAGTCGAAACCAAGCAAGGGGAAGGCAAATGAAGCCCTCGATTGCCGTTGTGCTGGCGGCCGTGGGCCTCGCTGCCTGCAAGCCCGTCGCGCCATCGCCCCTCGCGCAGCGCACGTTCGCCACCTCCACGCCCTGCGTGGGCACGGTGCCGGTGAAAGCGGATGTCGCAACCGATGTGTTTTTGCATCCCGCCAAGCAGGCGGCCATTTCGCCCGAAGCCACCGGTGTGCCGCTCTTTGAGATGGTGAGCGTCACGACTTCGGATGGTTCTTTGGTCTTCAATGACATCGTACATGCCGATGGCGTGCGCCAGACCTTCACCCACTGCAAACTTGCATTGGAGAGCTTGTCTTGGTCTCCTGTGAGCGGTGCGTTGGGTTCGCACTTGCTCTTTCAGCCAATGCGTGATGTGTTGGCATCGCTGGACACGGGATTCGGCGCGCGGGCCAAGGTGGGAAACGCCACCGCCAGCCTTGTGTTTCGCCCTGACTACAACACCCGCGCTTACCAGCCATTCGACCGCGACGCGCCTGATGCGCCCAAAGCAGCCACCGGTTCCCGTGGCGTCTCGGGGGGCGCAGCCGCGCGCGGTGCGGCGGGTGCAAACGGCGCGGCAGGCGCCAATGGGGGCGATGGCAAGCCCGGCGCCAATGGCTCAACCCCGGGTATGGACGGCGGCGCGGGCGGGCCTGGCGGTGCAGGCGGCAATGGCGCCGCGGGGGCCAATGGCTCGGGCGAAGGCGGAAATGGCGGAGATGGGCGTGACGGCGGCAACGGCGGCAATGGTGCAGCGGGCGGGCACGGCACCGAAGGCGGTCGCGCGGGTCCAGGCGCGCCCGGACAAGCCGGCGAGCAAGGCCCCACCTTGCGCGTTGTAGTCCGTCCTGTGTTTTCGCCGTTTTATCCGGGCGAAGAGCTCGTTTATGCCGAGGTCAAGGCCACCTGGACCGACATCTCCGGCCGCAGCTACCGCGATGAAGTGCTGAACTACATCTTCCACCATGGTCAGCCGTTCCGCTTCCGCTCGGTCGGTGGCGATGGCGGCGAAGGCGGAAATGGGGGGCATGGCGGTGCGGGCGGTGCCGGCGGAAATGGCGGCGCTGGCGGCAACGGCGGCAATGGCGGCGCCGGTGGTGCGGGGAGTGGCACCCAGCAAAAGGGCGCGGGCGGCGATGGCGGTGATGGGGGGGATGGCGGCAACGGCGCCAAAGGCGGCAACGGCGCCAAAGGTGGTTGCGGCGGCGATGGCGGCCCTGGTGGACGCGCCGGCGATGGTGGGAAAATCGAGGTCACGGTACAAGGGCCGTCGGCGTTTCGGCGGCAGGTGCTCCGCGACCTCTCCTTCGAAAGCGTGCCCGGTGACCCTGGCGGCGGTGGCGGGCGCGGCGGCACCGGCTTGAGCGGCTCCTTCGGTCTCGCGGGCATAGCGGGCGCCGCGGGCAACGGCGGCAGCGGCGGCGGCGGCAGCTCCACCGGCTCTACCGGACAGCGCGGAAAAGCAGGCAGTGGCGGTGCTCCAGGGCAAGCAGGCCCGATGGCCAGTTGTAGCAATCGTGATGGAAGTGCAGGCGGTCGCGGTGCGCCGGTTCGGCCCGCTATTCGGGAGACGGAATGAAACGCTTGGTTTGGATAGCGTTGTTGGGTGTTGCGTTGGGTGCGCAGTCTGCGTGGGCCAAGTCATTTGATGACAAGGTCGCGGGCAAGCCAACCGAGTGGCTGGCCAAAAACCTGCGCAGCCAAACGGACGTCGCCTACAAGGCGGCAATCGTGCGCGAAATCGGCCGACAACGCAATGTCGAAGGCCTCGCGTTGCTGTACCACGCAGCGGGCGACCCCGCAGGGATTGTGCGTCGGGAGTCGATTCATGCGCTGGCGGCGTTTGGTCCGGCATTGGCAGATCCCCAACGCGACGGCGCTTACCTCACCGCCATTCAAGACGCCGACCCCGATGTTGTGGGCGCTGGTCGGGTTGCATTGGCTGCCCGCATTCAAAGCGCCGCAGAGCCGGGCATGGAAGCCATCGTGCGGCAGCTCGTCTATCTTGCGCGGTCGGGGACCTCCTTCGGCACACGCAAGGCCGCGGTCGAGCTTTTGGAGCGCACGCCGCCCCATCTCGATGCCGCGTCGATTGACACGCAACTCATCGAGACTGCACGGCAAGACAACCACGCCGAGGTTCGCCGCGTCGCAGCCATCGCGCTGGGCACACGGGGCGTAGCAGCCGCAAAGCCTACCCTCGTCCACCTCAAGAACGCCGACACAAGCGAAGAAGTGCGCCTCGCAGCGTCGGAAGCGCTGCGCCGTATCGGCGGCCCGGCCACGACCGTTGTGGTCGCGGTGATGCCATTCGAGACAAAGGTACCCAAACTTAGCGTACCAGTCAAGGACTATCAAGACGCGTTCACGAGTGCGCTTTCTGCCGCACAGGTGGCGCGTGTTGTAGAGCGCAAGCAAATCGCCGCGGCGCTCACCGAGCTCAAATTTCAAGACACGCACATCGACGACGGGAAGGCCCTGAAAATCGGCCAAATGCTGCGCGCCGAACAAGTTGTCACGGGCGTTTTGCAGCTCGCAGGCGATGAGGTGACGTGCTTGTCCAAGCGAATCGACATCGCCTCGGGGGAGGTCTACGCCGCGCAGCCGGTGGTCGGTTCGATGCACGACCTCAACGCGCTCAAACTTTCCTGCGCACAGCGCCTTGTCGGGAGCTTCTAATGTTGCTTTCGTGGCTTTTGGGGATGGGCTTGGCAATCGCCGGCGCCGGCTCGGCGAAGTTGGTGAGCGAAGTGTCGCTCGGTGCGGTGGCGCCGCAGGTGCGAAAGTCCTTGGAAAACATCGGCGCTACCGATATTCAGACGCTTGACTTCACCAATCCCGGCGCATTTGATGCGGGCTTGTTTCAATCGCCGGCGCAGCTCGCGCTGCTGCATCGCGCAGGCGTTTCGGTGAATTTTTTTGACCGACTTCCCAAAGAAGGTCCAACGTTCGTCACCGCTCGGTTGGGCGATGCACGGGCAAGCTACACCTTCGTCAATGGCAAGCTGTGGTCGATGGCCGTCACCCTGCCGTTCTCCGACATCAAGCCCACGGAAGGGCCGTTTGTCGCCGACCGCAACCGTCCCCTCTATGACACCATCAAGACGCTGTGTGGTTCCGCCAAGAGCGCCAGCGCCGATGAGTTTGGCAATGCGCGTTCGTGGAAAGGGAGTGGTTGCAGCGGTGGCAACGCGATGGTGTGGTACGACGTCGAAGACCCTGACGCCGCGCTCAAGGCCGTATTTTATAAGCGATAGGTTATAAAATAGCGGCGCCCGGCGCCCCTGCGGGTCGCCGGTCGGCCGGTGAGCCCTGCGGTCTCCCCGGCAGCCGCGAAGCCGAAGTCTTCGCGGCGGAGCCCACCGTGGGAGTGCGGAGAGCGGGCAGTTAGTTTCCGTTTGCCGAGCGTTCCGTTGCGCCAAACACAAACGGCAGCGAAAGGGTGGCACACGAACCTGTGTTGAGGGCCGGAAAGCGCCACCGAATGACCTCTTGCCCAACACAGGCGCGTGTGGTGGCGTCGGTCACGGAGCCATCGAGGGAAACGCGGTCTACTTGCCCGTCCGCGCTGATGCGGAGCGTGAGGTTGAGGCTGGGGGGTGGCACGGCGGGGGGGAGGTGCGCGCCACACGCGAACACGGCAGCACCGCGCTCGGCGAGCTTTGCCCGCTGGTGTTCCGCTGCGACGACGCCCGTGCAGGCGTCGCTGTCGGAAACGGCGGGCGGCGGCGCTGCTTCGGATGCTACGGGAACCTCCACCGGGGACATCGTTGGTTCGTCTCGAAGCGCCTTGACGTCGGTGCGGAGGTCGAGCAGGACCCACGTCATCCACACCGCCCAACCGATACCTACGACAATCCATCCTGTTGGAACAGCTGTGTGTTGCATTGGCATAAGCTAACCCTCGTCCGGCGACGGACGCAAGCGGTAGAGACGGTCGGTATAGGCCGAAGGCAACCGATGGGCATGTCGTTCGGGATGCGCAGCCATTCGGCACGGAACGGGGGCCAAGCCCCCGAACCGCGCCGGCGTACCTGCGCGGGATTGGGCGGCAAGCGCGTTAGTACAGGACAACCATTGGATTGGCCCACTCGATGGTTCCGGAGGTGGCCCGCACGCGCAGGTTCCAGGCTCCGCCCGAGGCGCCGTCGGGGTCGAACTCGTCGCTCGTTGCAGACCACGGGCGGATGCCGCCGCTGCAGCTGATGTCCGCGAGAACCGTCGTGCAGTTGTCCACCAGCTCAATCACGCCATCGCCCCGACAAGACACCACCAACCGCGCACGTTTGTAATCTGTGCGCATCCCGATGTAGCTCGCCTGCTCGTAATAGAATAGGTTTCCAATATACATGTCGGATGTGCTGGTGGTTGACCCCCATGCGTTTCCGCTCAGTGTGGAACCAGCGCAAGATGTGGTCGCGGTGTTCGACGGAATCGGAAGCTGCACGGGAACGCCCCAGGTCAGACGGTCCACGTCGACAGAGTCGGCTCCAATCGACAGGGTCACCGAGCCCGAGGTGCCGCCGCCCGAAAGCCCCGTACCGGCCGCCACTTCGGAGATGGTTCCCGCGCCGACACTTTGGCAAGTGACGGTGCCACTCGCGGAAATGGCGGAGATTGCTTCGCCGGCGGCACAGGTCCCGGAGACGCGGGCCTGGAGCGCGCTTGTGTCTGCGGAGAAGGTGGTGCCGGAGAGCGAGAGCCCAGAGCCAGCAGTATAGGTTGTGTTGTCGTCGTCTTCACAAACTACGCCGCCGCTTGCATCGATAGACTGAATTGCTTGACCGGCGGAACACGTCGCCGATACGCGTGCTTGGGTCACGCCAAAGTCGACGGCGAGCGCCGCATCGCCGGTTGTCGCACCGCCCGAGAGACCACTTCCCGCCGTCACCGCGGTAATGTCGCCCCCACCAAACGACGCGCAGTTGACCGTACCATCGCTGTTGATCGCAACAATCGCTTCACCGGCGCCGCACAAACCTCCCACGGCGGTCGGAATGTCCTCCAGGAGGGCATAGGCCGAAGCCTCGATGCCGCCGAGCATATCGGCGTCTCCCGCGAAGTCGGTCTCGTCGCTCCAGGCTGCATGTTCCGCATGTGCTGCATACGGCACCGTTGCCAACTGAAAGCGCGGCAACTCGGCATCGCCTGCAACCGCGACGCCCACCCACATGTCGGGGGACTCCGTAAAAATATGAAGGTCGAGGGCTCCGCTGCCCGCGCTGCCTTGTCCGATATAGGCGCTAAAGCTGCCCGAATCGACCGAAATCGTCTGCTCTTCGGTGAAGACCGGCACGGCTTCGGATGCATCATGGTACAATGAAAATGTAAACACAATGTCGCCGTCGAGGGGCATTCCGTCCGCATCGGTCAGGTATCCCTGAACGGGGAGCAACGCGGGCGCATCGGCGTAAGCGGGTGCGGCGCCGAGTGCAGCGAGGCCGAGGATTCCGAGGAGACGGGGAGAGAGGTGCATTGTTTTCTCACTATAACGAATAGGCAGGAGGGGGTGGTTGCGTTGTGTTGCCTGAACGGCAGGCTGCTTGGCGCTCATTGGCCCAACGGTCCAAGGGTGAGGTTGACGTTGCCATTGGTCGCGCGGCCCATCGGAAGCGGCGCACCTACGGCGATTTCGAGGCGGTGGTTTGGGCCGACCAACACGCCGCCGCCACTTGTCTGGGACACGCGCATCGGACGTGGCGCTGGGGGCACATCGGTGTCGTCAGTGTCGTCAGTGTCGTCAGTGTCGTCGGTGTCGTCGGTGTCGTCGGTGTCGTCGGTGTCGTCGGTGTCGTCAGTGTCGTCGGTGCTCGCGGTGTCGCTGAGACCGTCTGCTGTTCCCGATGTGTTGTTGCCTTTGCCACCGTTTGTGCACGCGGCCGTGAGTCCGAAGAGCACAATAGGAACAGTGATGTGTAACAGGCTACGCATGGATACCACCATTAGATGCAGGGGGTGGGTGGGCGCGGAGGCAAAGCAGACTCCGCGATGGAGGTCGTTTGACCGAAGTGGGGAATGTTTGACAATATTGAAAAGTGTGCTATATTACTATGGCGGCCCGTGGACCCGATTGGCCACTTCGCGTCCCGAGAAGGTGCGAAACAAGCAAGCCGAAGAGATTTTGGTGAAGGTACTCTTGGTCGACGCACGGGAATGAAGGTTGCAGGCGGAACGGGGTGGGCCTGGGGGCCAACACGCTGCGTGCGGTGCGAAGAGGCAGGAGCATGGCGCTCGATTGCGCGCGCGTGTGGCAGCGGCTTCTCGAGGGCCGGGGTGGGTTGGGGGCGGCGTCGGAGCCCTGGGGCCGACACAAGGCAGCGCGGGGTTGCGTGGCGCGCACGGTGCGGGAGACCGACCCCACGTTGCCCAAGTCCGACGGACGGGTCCCGTTGTTGTTTGCGGTAGTCCAGGCGCGCTGTGGCGCAATCGAGCAGTCAGCGTCGCTTCGTTGCCCGTCGGTGCCGTTTGTCGCCGTTTTGGAGGAGTATTGCAAACCCACCGGAGTTCCTCGTACGGTCTGCGCGGCAGCAAACTGCGGGCAGGGAGTGTACGTTTTGTGTCCTAGGGTGTTGCCGAAAATCGCCATCATGCCTTGCATATGTGTTGGTTCGCCTGCAATGAGGACGCTCCCGAGATGGTCAGGATGTGCTGTGCTAGATGGTTTTGGTGTAGCGCAGAGGGGCGTGTCGCATTGCGAGGCCGCGTCGCATGCAACGTTGTTGCCGTAGCATGTTGTGCGAAAGAGGACAGGAATATCGTGGTATTTTTCCCACAATTGGTGTTGGGTGGGTGCGCGGAAACCGAGGGATGCGCCCGGCGCCCCTGCGGGTCGCCGGTCGGCCGGTGAGCCCTGCGGTCTCCCCGGCAGCCGCGAAGCCGAAGTCTTCGCGGCGGAGCCCACCGTGGGAGTGCGCGAGGGGGGCGTTTACGCGGCAGGCTTCGGAACCAAAGGCGTCGGGTGTGGTCAGCAGCGCCGAGTGTTTTGGAATGCAAGAGGCTTTCTATGGTGCGTTTTCTGGCCGTTTTCTTGGGGACATCGTGGGCCGCACCGGCCTCGTTGTTGGGGGGCACGCCGGTCGTCGGATTTTGGCTCGACCAAACGCCCGCCGCGCGTGCTGCCGTTTGCGAGGAAGGGGGCGGGCACTGGCAACACGAGACAGGTGCGTGTGTGTTGGGCGCAGCGTGGGGCGTGGCCGAGGTGCAGGCGTCCTCCCAGGCGCTACGGTTGACGATTGCAGGCCCGGTCCCCTCGTTTGTCGCGTTTCGGGAAGAAGCGGGCCGAAGCTGGACCGAAGCGCGTGGCCGTCTCGGGTACCCCGATGCATTGCGCGTCAAATGCGCCAAAGGAGCGAGCGACCCGCTGGTGTTTTTCCAAAGCAAAGGTTGTGGGCTGCCCGGCTCGACCCTTCACGCCCATTGGTCCGATGTTCCCGTCGAAGGCAGCGCGACCGCACCGGTGGATTTGTCTATCTCCATATCCGAAGACGCCGCGGCGTTGGCGTTGGTGCGCGGCGCGCCCGTGCGTGTGGAGCGCGAGGTTGGTGTTTCTTTTGGTCGCGTACGGACGGTGGGCGCTGTTTCACCGACCGAAGTGTCCTTGTATCTGGCGAAATCGCGCGCTCCGTTTGTCGCGTGCTTGGAGAAGCACCACACGACGCCCGCGGGTGCGTTCCGGGTCAAAGTCATGGCGCAGATTCCCGGTGACACGATGGATTTGCACGTGCTGCCCGTACACGATGTCGGCTTGGCGGAGTGTTTTCGGGCGATACTTCCGGCAATTCCGTCTAATGGGGGCAGTGTAGTAATGTTTGATGTGAATATTGATGTGCAGCGCAGTTTTGTACCAATCGGCCCGTGACGTTTCCGAGGTGTGTTCGTCGAAAGTCGATTTCATGTTGGTGGGCCGTTTGCGGATACGGGAATACGGGTAAGGAGAGGCGCGCGCGGTAGCAGTCTACGCGCGCATTCTGCGGGTTGAGGAGTCTACGGATGAACATCGCGATTTTGGGAAGTGGTCATGTTGGGCAAACGTTGGCGGAAGGAATTGCTGCATTGCAGCATACCGTCACGATTGCCAGCCGGAGTGGCAACAAGCTGGCAGAGTTCTCCGCACGCACCGGCATCGCGGAAAAGACCTTCGAAGATGCTGTGTCTGACGCGGATGTGGTCGTGCTTGCCGTGCAAGGGCAGGTCGCGGTCTCGCTCGTGACCCAGCTTGGGGAGCGCCTGTACGGCAAAGTCGTGATGGACACCACGAATCCTATCGCTGGCCCGCCGGTCGGTGGCATCGTGCCCTACTTCACCGGCCCCAACGACAGCCTGCTAGAACGTCTGCAAAACGCAGTGCCCGAGGCGCGTTTCGTCAAGGCGTTCAACTCCGTGGGCGCAGGCTTGATGGTGCAGCCGAAGGTGCAAGGCGGTCGTCCGACAATGTTTATTTGTGGTGACGACACCGCAGCCAAGGAGACCATCGCCGACCTCAGCGCACAGCTCGGTTGGCAGACCGAAGATGTGGGCACCCGCGTTGCAGGAGGCCCCGTAGAGGCCTTGTGCCAGCTTTGGTGCGCCGCGGGCTTCCTGCGCAACGATTGGGTACACGCCTTCGCTTGGTTGCGCCCCTAACGGCGCTGGCGGGCCCAGGATGTAGGCTTCGGGGGCCCCGCCTTCATGCCGTCGGCTGTGCGTGCAGCAGTTCGGGGTTCACGAGGAGCACCTTACCGGGTACGTCTTGTTGTTCTGCGAGCTTCACCGCCTGCGCGACGTCTTCCAATGGGAACGTCGCGTGGACGGGAGTGTAGAACAGGCCACGGGAGTGCGCGTCGAGGAGCTGTTGTTGGTGCTCGATGCGCGCCGCGGGGGACATCGCGCGAATGCTCCGCAGGCGGGAGTAGCCGCGCACGCGCACATCGCGGAAAATCAGGCGCGCTGCGGGAAGCACGATGTCGTCGCTGCCGAGCAAGCCATAGCAGCACAGCTCGCCGCCTTCTGCCGTCGCGTCAAACAAGCGGCCGCTCGCGCGTCCCCCGACGGCGTCGAGGGAACGGGAGGCGCCCGCACCACCGGTGAGCGCGCGAACCCGTTGCGCGAGGTCGTCTCCGTCGACCAGAACGTGCGTCGCACCTTTCGCCAACAACGTGGCCTCCATTCCGGGTCGACGAACGACCGAAATCGAAGGAATGCCGCGGTCGGCGGCGAGCCGGGTAATGAGCTGTCCCAAGGACGAGTTGGCGGCGTTGTGTAGCAACCAATGCTCATTTGTCAAACCAGAAATCAAGCCCATCGCCGTGACGGGATTGAGGGCCAACATTGCGCCTTGAATGAAGTCGCAATCGTCGGGAAGGGGGATTGGCGCATCGGCGGGCAGCGTGATGCGTTCGGCCCACGTCCCGCCAAACGGGAGGGCAACCCGCGTGCCAATGGCGGGCGCGGACACACCTGCGCCGTGACCGATGATGACGCCGGAGCCTTCGATGCCGACGGGGTCGGGCAGGCGGGGTTGCACGATGTGGCGACCGCGCACGATGAGGAGGTCGGCGGGCTGAATCGGACGCGCCTTGACCTCCACCAGCACTTCGCCGGGGCCGGGTGTCGGTTCCGGGGCGTCGAGGAGTTCGAGTCCATCGGCGGGTTCGGCGATGCGAGTAGCGAAAATTCGTTTCATGTTGGCTTCTCAGGGCGCAGAACAACGTGACCCTGGAGACAACGCGTAGTCTTCACGGCTGGTTGTAGTCCGAATGGGGGAGGTTACCACAAGTTCGGGCGCGGTTGGTTGGGGCCGCTCGTTGTTGTCGAAGCGGTCCATTCTGGGCATGCGTTTGCCCGCCTCGCTTCTGTAGGCGTTGGCGGCCGGCTGCGTGCGCAGAGCGCCCCGCGCTTGCTTGGCGGCGGTGTCCGGTTCGGGCACGAATCCGGCCCGTTCGCGGCGCTCCTCCCGGCGAAATGCGGCCGACATTCGCGTCGACCGGCGGCGGCAGAGCGTCCGAACAACCGGGCGCCGAAGGAAGGGTCGGTTGCGAACATGCACGCGCCCTTGTGCCCGCCGTGGACAAGCACAAGGACGACGTGCCCTGTGGGACCGCCTACTCTTTGGTGTCCGTTCGTGTCTCCACAAAGAAGCTCACGCGGCGGTTTTTCTCCCAAGCCGCCTCGGTCTCGCGCTTGTCCAGGGGCCGCTCCTCTCCAAAGCCGACGGCGGAGAGCCTGTTGGCGTCGACGCCTGCGTTGATGAGGTACTGCTTGACGGCGTCCGCGCGGCGTTGGCTAAGGTCTTTGTTCGAGCTGGCGCTGCCGCGGCTGTCGGTGTGGCCCTCAATCCGAATCTTCTGGAGCTCGGGATGGGCGACGAGGATTTGGGCGACTTCATCGAGGAGCTTGTGCGATACCGAGCGAATGGTGGCGCTTCCCGTATCAAACTGCACCGTCTCGGCGATGTCGATGCGGTCGCCCTTGAGCTCGGCGGTGGCCGGAGCAAGTACGAGAACAGCGACGGCTTCTCCATCCCGCGTGACCAAGGCCTCGCCCGTCGCCGCGCGGTAGCCGCTTGCGATGGCGGTCAACACGTAGTTGCCTGGCCGGACGGGCGCGGAATTGCCGGCGGCTTGGTCGTTGAGGGAGGTGGGGCCAGTGGCGGACCACGTCGCGCCGGGAATGGCCTCGCCTTGTTGGTTTTGGACGGTGACGAGAAGAGAGCCGCGGAGCGCCTTCACTTCGAGCGTCAGGGTCACGGGAGGACCCACGGGGATATCGAGCGTGGACTGTTGCTGGCCCCACGCGATGGTGGCGGGACCGGCGGGCAGCGTGAGGGAGGCGCCGACATTGGCGGACAGGTCCCCTACGGTCCACGGGTGCTCGGAGCGTTGGTTTCCGTCGGCATCTACAACCAACAACGTGACGACCGTGTCTTCCGGGCAGCCGTCGGTGTCTTGGTAGGCATCCATGTCCTCTGGATTTTGAGGACATTGGTCGTCCTTGCCCAAAATGCCGTCGCCATCGGGGTCGAGATCGATTGTCGCTTGCCGTTTTGCTTGGACGAGGAAGCGGAAGTTTGGCGTGCCGACGCTATTGGTGAGTCCGGCGATGAAGGCCGGCCGCACGGTGTAGGCGCCTTTTGTGCCGACCGGCATTTCGGTGGCCAGAAGCAGTTCGGAGCCCATTTGTCCGAACGATGCAAGCTGCGGTTCGGCGATCCACTCCGCGATGACGGGCATGGTGCTGTCCCGCCGCCATTGGAGGCCGAGGCCGCCGCGGAGGCGAGAGCCGCTTTCTGCCCCGTCGATGTCATCCGCCGGCTGCGCGATGACGCCAATTTCTGCGGTGGCGACGAGGTTTTGCGACAGGTTGCCCGCTCCAACCGCACCAAACGAACCGGCGAGGGGAGCGGTCATCGACGGACCCGCGGCGCCCCCATTCGGGAGGTGCAGCGCGGCAAACAACGCGGCAGGTACATTGCCCTTCGCGACGGCGACTTGCCCGTCCAGGCGGACACTTCCGAGCCCGAGTCCTGTAGCGCCGGGTCCGCCACTGGCGAACGCGAGGGGAACGTCGAGGCCCAACCGCATCGGCCCAAGCTGCTTTGCGACGCCGTAGTTGAGCTGTGTGATTTGACCCACGACCGTCGAGTTGGTGCCGTAAAAGTCGCGGTATTCAAGTGGATGGTGGGTATAGCTGAGGCTTGTGCGCCAGGTGAATGCCGTTGGGTCGATTCCACTCGGGTCATGCAACGTCAGGCCCGTGCCGCTGGTCGGCAACAAGAGCGTCTGGGAGTTCAGCGTCGGTGCGGGAGGAGTGGAGTCTTGGGCGAACGCCGTAGCGGCCAGCAGAAGTATCGACAACATCAGCGGCCTTCCTGCATGGTGGGTTCATCAGAGCGTCGGCGGCGGGCAATCAGCCCGACCAGACCAAGGAGAAGAGTGAGGGCGGCGCCAGACGTCGGACGGACCGATGCGCAGGATATGCCTCCCGTGTAGGTTCCGGGCGGGAATTGGCTGGTGTTCAGCGGGTCCGTGCCTTCCTCGATTTCGAGTCCGTCGGGGTAGCCGTCCCCGTCCGAGTCCGTTTGCAGCGGGTCGGTGCCGTAGACGTTGACCTCGTCGCCGTCTTGCACCCCGTCGCCATCGGTGTCGGGGTTCAGAGGGTCGGTGCCGAATACGCCGACTTCTTCGCCGTCGTTGAGTCCGTCGCCGTCGGTGTCGGGGTTGAGGGGGTCGGTGCCGAAGACGTTGACCTCTTCGCCGTCGTTCAGCCCGTCGCCGTCGGTGTCGGGGTTGAGGGGGTCGGTGCCGAAGACGTTGACCTCTT
>CAZCUX010000036.1:0-1536 GCA_964502005.1 uncultured Enterobacterales bacterium | reverse complement strand
CGCCGTCGTTCAGCCCGTCGCCGTCGGTGTCGGGGTTGAGGGGGTCGGTGCCGTATTCAAACAGCTCTTCGCTGTCGGAGAGTCCGTCGCCGTCGGAGTCTGCGTTTTCGGGGTCTGTGCCGTAGATATTTCGTTCGGACCAGTCCGAAATCCCGTCGCCATCGGTGTCGAGGTCGTCATCGGGATTGAGGGGGTCGGTTCCTTCTTCGACTTCTACGCCGTCGAGCACGCCGCCTTCGTCGGTGTCGGGATTGAGCGGATCGGTGCCGTAGACGTCGACTTCATCGCCGTCCATGAGGCCGTCATCGTCGCTGTCTTCGTCCAGATAGTCGGTAGCCGGCGTGTCTTCGCGAAGTTCGTCCGCTGTATCGAGACCATCGTCGTCGTCGTCAACGTCGAGGTAGTCGGCAATTCCGTCACTGTCTGTGTCTGCGGGTTCTGCTGCGGCGGTGTTGAAGGGATCGAGCTCGTCCTCCGTCGGTACTCCATCACCGTCGTCGTCGGTGTCGAGGTAGTCGTCAGTTCCGTCGCCGTCGGTGTCACCCTCGGGGTACTCGGACTCGGTCGGCACGCCGTCGTTGTCGTCGTCGGTGTCGAGGTAGTCATCTGTGCCGTCGCCGTCGGTGTCGCCGGCGCCCAGCTCATCTGCGGTCAACACGCCGTCGTTGTCGTCGTCTGTGTCGAGGTAGTCGTCGGTACCGTCGCCGTCGGTGTCGCCGGCGCCCAGCTCATCTGCGGTCAACACGCCGTCGTTGTCGTCGTCTGTGTCGAGGTAGTCGTCGGTGCCGTCGCCATCGGTGTCGCCAAGGCCCAGCTCGTCCGCGGTGGGGACACCGTCGTTGTCGTCGTCGGCATCGAGGTAATCGTCGGTGCCGTCGCCGTCGGAGTCGCCGTCGCCCCGTTCGTCGGCGGTGAGTACGCCGTCGTTGTCGTCGTCGGTGTCGAGGTAATCGTCGGTACCGTCGCCGTCGGTGTCGCCTCGGGTGCGCTCGTCGGCAGTGAGAACACCGTCGTTGTCATCGTCTGTGTCGAGGTAGTCGTCGGTACCGTCGCCGTCGGTGTCGCCTCGGGTGCGCTCGTCGGCGGTGAGTACGCCGTCGTTGTCATCGTCGGTGTCGAGGTAATCGTCGGTACCGTCGCCGTCGGTGTCGCCTTTGGTACGCTCGTCTGCGGTGGGTACGCCGTCGTTGTCGTCGTCAGCGTCGAGGTAGTCGTCGGTACCGTCACCGTCGGAGTCGCCCTTGGTGCGCTCGTCGTTGGTGAGGATTCCGTCGTTGTCGTCGTCGGTGTCGAGGTAGTCGTCGGTTCCGTCGCCGTCGGAGTCGCCTTTGGTGCGCTCGTCTGCGGTGGGTACGCCGTCGTTGTCGTCGTCAGCGTCGAGGTAATCGTCGGTTCCGTCGCCGTCGGAGTCGCCTTTGGTGCGCTCGTCATTGGTGAGGATTCCGTCGTTGTCATCGTCGGTGTCGAGGTAGTCGTCGGTACCGTCGCCGTCGGAGTCGCCTTTGGTGCGCTCGTCTGCGGTGGGTACGCCGTCGT
>CAZCUX010000035.1:13144-57638 GCA_964502005.1 uncultured Enterobacterales bacterium | reverse complement strand
CGCGGAGACTTCGGCTCCGCGGCGCGCCAAAGACCAACGGGCTTTGGCGCCCCCCCTCTTCCATAGCAAATGTGTACGAAGCTCCTTTATTTCGCTTCAGGGGGCTTTTCGGCCTTTGTCTCCCCCCATACCCACAATGCTTTTCGACAAAGCGCGAAAACGACGGAGGTGGGTGTCACACCCGTTGGCCTTTGGCGTAATGGCTCCCGTGATTGCGCCTCGGGTACGCCATGGCGCAGGTTCGAAGGTGACGCGCAGCGCGTCGAGACGCGGAGGAAACGTTGAAACGGTACAATGACAAATGGGCGCTTGTGTTGGTTTTGGCGTTGCTACCGGCGTGCTTGGAGCGAGCGAAGGGCGATGACTCCGGCGATGGCACGGACGCTCCCGCCGAGGAGGACACCAACGCACCCGCGCTGCAACTTAGCAGCAACGCGCTGCGCTTTCCGGGCGCGCCGCTCGGTGAAGTTGCAACGCAAACGCTCACCCTCACCAACGTCGGCGACGCAGACCTACAGCTCATCGACGTCGCGTATGAGGGTCCGTCGACGTTCGAAGTCCAAAGCCTCACGACCCCCCGCCTGGCACCCGGCGAATCGACCGCCCTCTCCGTCACCTTCACGCCCGCCACCACCGCAGAACAGCGTGGCAGCCTGCGCATCGCGTCGAGCGACCCCCTCCAGCCCGAGGCTTCGGTGGCGCTGGTGGGCGAAGGGCTCGGCGGGTTGCTCGAAGGGCCGGCCGAGCTGTTGTTTGGCCCCACCGCGCTCGGTTGCGTGGACACCGGGACCGCCGTGTTCTCGAACGGTGGCAATGTGCCGCTGACGTTGTCGGGTGCGTCGGTGAGCGCGCCATTCTCCATCAATGAAGCCGTGTTGCCCGTGACCATCGACCCCGGCGACACCGCGCGCCTCAACGTGTGGTTTGCGCCCACGCACCCCGACCAGCCCACATCCGCGCTCCTCGTCGTCCACGCCGACACGGGCGACTTCACGGTGCCGCTCACCGGTTCGCTCGCCGACATCACCGTGACCACCGAGTCTTTCGTTGCCAATGGCCGCGCTACGGACGTGCTGCTGTCGGTGGACACCTCGCCGAGCATGGCCATGTACATTCCGAGCATCGTATCTGCGATGCCTGATTTGATGGGCGCCCTCGACGACCAAGGCGCGGACTGGCGCGTGTCGGTCGTGTCGCGTGACAATGGCTGCATCCTCGGCTCCGACCTGTTCATCGACGCAACGTTTTCGCCCACAGACGCGCAAGCGGCGGTGTCGACCATGATTGGCATGACGGGCGGCTATGGCACGAACCAAGAGCGCGCGTTTATGCTGATGGAGTCCAGCATCGATGAAACGTCGCCGGGCGGCTGTAATGAGGGGATGCTACGCGATTCTGCAACGCTACAGCTCGTGGCGGTGAGCGATGAAGGAGACCGCAGCACCCAAGCCACATTGGACTATGTGCGCACCTTTCAAGGCATCAAAGACGACCCCGCCGATGTTGCCATGCACGCCATTGGACCGTGCGTGGCCGGTACAGACACGCAACGGTACGAGGACGCGGCCGGTGCAACGGGCGGGCAGGTCTATAGCATTTGCGAACCCTTAGACGCCAACTTTGATGCGATGGCCCGCACCTTCGCGCTTTCGGGGGCGCCGGTGTATCCATTGGCGGCGCCCGCGGTTTTCGAGACCATTACGGTGCAGGTGGATGGCGTGTCCCGCACAGACTGGCGCTACGACGCCGCCACACAGACCGTGGCCTTCGAAGCCGCGACGGCGCCGTTGTCCGGGGAGGCGGTGGAAATCACATATGTCGCGGATGCCTGTCCGTAGCGCTGTTGGATGGCGGCGTTTCTGTGTTTGTATCGCGCGGGAACACCGTTGACGGCGGCGCGAGGGCAACCAGCGGCGCCGCAGCCAGGGACCGCTGTGGCGCTGCGCGCTTTCGCAACCAATGGAAACCGCGTCAATTCCCCACCGTTGTCGTGCCGACCGAGATAGCAACACGAAACGACTCGCTGCCCGGAACCCATCGTTGCCTCTCTCTACCGCCAAAAAGACCGCCCTCGGACTCTTCACAACGGTCGCGTTGCTCACGGGCATGGAAATCGGCGCGATGTGGATTGCGCCCCACCGGCCCCTCGATTCCGGCGGCGCACACTCGGCGGAAACGGCCATGCGTGCCTCCGACATCCTCGGCTGGGAGGCCGTTCCCGGTCGGAGCGAGGCCTTCCAAGTCCCCGACGGCACCACCATCGGCGGATACGGCACCCGCAACCCGCCGCGCATCGAGAAGCCCGCCAACGGCCTGCGCTTGCTCACCCTTGGCGACTCCACCATCTACGGCGTGATGATTCGCGATGGCGAAATCTTTTCCGATGTCGCCGCAGCGACCTTGACACGGGAGCTGCAACGTCCCGTCGATGCGCTCAACGGCGGCGTTCCCGGCTATTCATCCGAGCAAGCGCGCCGGCTCTACGAACACCGTCTGCGCGTCTATAAGCCCGATGTGGTGGTCATTGCGACGCTGTGGTCGGATAGCCAACTGAGCCCGATGCCCGATGCGATGCTGTATCCCGAAAGCGGCGCGGAGCTGCGCCGAAGCCTGCAACGAAGCGCGTTGATGCGCCTGTTGGGGGGGCTTCTCGCGGGCTGGGTGCCCGGCCGCGACGTCGCGTGGAAGCTGTCCGCAGAGCCAGGCGTGCGCCGCGTGCCACTTTCTGCGTATCGGTCCAACTTGCGCAAGCTCGCGGCAATGGCCCGCGAGGACGGCGCCGAGCCAGTGTTCCTCCTGCTCCCCTCCGACCGCGACGTGCGAAAGCGACCGTTGGAGGCACCACGACCCGAATACCGCGACATCATGCGCGA
The DNA here is from genome assembly GCA_964502005.1 of uncultured Enterobacterales bacterium. Lineage (GTDB taxonomy): Bacteria > Myxococcota_A > UBA796 > UBA796 > UBA2385 > CAJWOS01. Next base: position 54,765 of record CAZCUX010000035.1, on the reverse strand, counting down.
GGTCGCCGCAGACACCCAAAGCCTGCTCGTCGACGCCGTGCCCCCCTTTCAGGCCACCACCGACGGCCACAGCCTCCTGCTCGACGACGTACACCCGTCCGCATCGGGCCACCGCCTGCTCGGCGAGACCCTCAGCGCGGCGCTGCTGCCGCTGCTCTCGAAGCGGCCGTAAGACCTCGGGGGCGGCCTGCCGCGCACCGGCGCGATTTCACACGCCAAACCATTTCCGGGTTTCCGCATGCACAACGGCTGCGGTATGCTTGCGACGTTCCCTCCGACGAAAGGAAGCCCGATGCGCCTGCACGGCCTCGCCATCTCCGTATTTGCGCTGACGGCCTGCACCAGTGGCGACCGCTCCAAGATGCTGCCCGTGGCCTCCTGGTTCTCCGAGGCCGACACCGCCGCGCCCGTCGACGACGCGCCCACCGACTCCGCCCCCCAAACCACCACCGATTCGCCGCCCGACACCGCCACCACCGACTCGGGCACGCCCACCACGTACACCTACGCCTGGGACAACCCCGAATGGTGGGCGCCAACGGGTCCGCTGCAAGGCCTGTTTGACTTCGCGGTGGCCGGCACCCGCCCCCACTGGCGCTTTTGGTACACCACCTCGCCGGACCTCGTGGAGTGGTCGAACCCGGTGGTCGTGGGCCACAACTTTTCGAGCTTGGACCTCCTCCGCGTCGACCAGGGGCTCATTCTCACAGGCTCGCTGCTGCCCGACATCGAAAACGGCATCGACGCGCCCTTCGGCAACCTGTTTATGCTCTCGACCACCGACCTCGAGACTTGGGGCTCCCACTTCTTCCCGGTCGAAGGCGCCGACGAGCTGCCCATGATTATCGACCCCAGCGTTCACCGCGAAGGCGACGGCTTCCGCGTGCTCTTTTTCGGCGCGGGCCTCGACGTCGACCCCGACATCCCGCCCGACGACTACCCGAACCCCCACTACATCCGCACCGGCATGGTCGTCGACGACCGCGTGGTGGTCGAAGACCTCACGCCCATCGTAGAGGGCGACCACATCGTCGACCCCTCCGGCTGTTGGTGGGACGACACCCACCATATTCTCGCGACCAACAAATACGGCGACCTGTTCCACCAGTCTCGCAATGTGGGCCAGCGCGACTATGTAGACGGCTTGCAATGGGGGGGCGTACAAGTACCATACTGCCTTATCGACGAGCAAAACAACCGCGTCGGCTTTATCGCCCAGCATGGCGGCGGCCACGGCCCACCGCGGGTCCGCTGGTGTGACGAAAACCAAGACTGCGCCGACCAAGTGGCGTTTTTCCCCGAAGACAAGCTCTACCTCGGCCAGTGTACGAGCCCGGTTGTGGCGTGGTTCCACGACCAATACGTGATGTTCTGCTCGTCGTGGTGGGAGTAGGCGGCGTTCCCCCCGAATGGGGAGAACCCTGCGCCGCCGCGCCCCAAAACAGGCCCGCGGCTCAGCCGTAGTTCTGCGCGAGCTTTCTCCCCACATAGACGCCCACCGCAGACCCCACGAGGCCCAAGAACAGCCCGGCGCCCATTCCGAGAAAGGAGCCAATCCAGCTTCCGAGCCAGCCGAGCCCCAACACAAACGACCACGTCACGATTGTCTTCATCGCGGCTCCCGGAGATACAACAGCATCGTTTGCCCTCGTATGCCGTACGCGCCGTCGCAGCACGCAAGTGGGTGCCAGATTCGGCGCCGGGGTCGTCCCCATCGCACCTTGGGTCGCGCAGCCATGCTCGCGAGGCATAGGCGCCGTTTATAGAATAAGACACGCAAGCCCATAAATACAAGACGCGACAAACCACACTACGTTGGAAGTTGCGGCCAATTGTATTGTATGCACCCTCGAAATAGTTTGGATTTGCACGGTGTGTCGCGCACCGACTTCCATAGCGTACTGGATGGGCAGCGCGGCAGCCAAAAGAACAAGAACCCGAAGCGCGGCAGCGCAGGACCACCACGACGCACACCTGCCGGAACCTGCGGGCTATTGGGAAATTGAAGCGCCCGCCGGCCGACAAAATCTTGCAATTCAAGCTGCGACCGCTCCCCGCAAGCCGACCACCGGATAGCCTCCCGCGTCCCCTGCAACCGTAGCCCCCTCCGCGCGACCCAATACGCGGAGACAACGCGCTGCCGCAACCGCAAACCCTCGGAACCACCCATGCGCAACCTCGCTCCCCTGCTGCTCATGAGCCTCTCGCTGCCCGCATGCAGCCCCGACAACCAACGCAAGAACACCGAGACCACCCAAGACACAAGCAGCAGCGGAGATGACGACGGCAGCGGAGATGACGGCGGCACCGGCGGGCCTACCGATGCAGACGGGGACGGCGTCCCCAGCACCGACGACTGCGACGACGCCAACGCAAGTATGCCCAACAACGACGCAGACTGCGACGGCATCCTCACCGCCGACGACTGCGACGACGACGACCCAACAAGCACCACCATTGTCACGGACGCCGACTGCGACGGCATCCTCACCGCCGACGACTGCGACGACGCCAACGCAAGCATACCGCGCGACGACGCAGACTGCGACGGCATCCTCACCGCCGACGACTGCGACGACACGGACGCCACGAGCACCACCGTCACCCAAGACGCCGACTGCGACAGCATCCTCACCGCCGACGACTGCGACGACAACGACCCCACTCGCTACCCGGGCGCACCGGAAGGCGCGGTCGGCTTGCTCGAAGACCCGGCCTGCGATGGCGGCGGCGGCACCCTCGCTCTGGCAGACCTCGCGTTTATCGGCGAAAACAGTCTGGAATACGCCGGCTATCGCGTGAGCTCTGCCGGCGATGTCGACGGCGACGGCCTCGACGACGTCTTGGTCGGCGCATACGGCAACGACGAAGGCGCAACCAACGCCGGCAAGGCCTACCTGTTGCTCGGCAGCACCCTCACCGCCAGCACGTCGTCGACCATCGACCTCAGCCGCGCCGACTTCGCCTTCATCGGCGAGAACGAAGGCGACTACGCGGGCGTCAGCGTGAGCACCGCAGGCGACGTCGACGGCGACGGCCTCAGCGACCTCCTCGTCGGGGCACCGGATAACGACGACGGCGGAAACTACGCAGGCAAGGTCTACCTGGTCCTCGGCAGCACCCTCACCGCCAGCGCCACGACCGACATCGACCTCCGCCAAGCCGATTTCGCCTTTATCGGCGAGAACCAAGGCGACTACGCGGGCGTCAGCGTGAGCAGCGCAGGCGACGTCGACGGCGACGGCCTCGACGACGTCCTCATCGGCGCACCCTACAACACCGACCGCGGCGTCAACGCCGGCAAGGCCTACCTCATCTTTGGCAGCACCCTCACCGCCAGCACGTCATCGACCATCGACCTCGCCTACGCTGACTTCGCCTTCGCCGGCGAGAGCAGCAACAACTTCGGTGGCGTCAGCGTGAGCACCGCAGGCGACGTCGACGGCGACGGCCTCGACGACCTCTTGTTCGGAGCTGTCGGCAACTCCGACGGCGGGCAATACGCCGGCAAGGCCTACCTGTTCCTCGCCAGCACCGTGACCGCCAGCGCGTCGACCTTCATCGACCTCGGCCAAGCCGACTTCGTCTTTGTTGGAGAGGCCAGCGAAGATGGTGCAGGCTACAGCGCGCGCAACGCCGGCGATGTCGATGGGGACGGACTCGACGACGTCTTGGTGGGTGCATACGGCAACGACGACGGCGGCTCCTCGGCCGGTAAGGCCTACCTCCTCCTCGGCCGCAGCCTCGCGACCAGCACGTCGTCCCGTTTCAACCTCCGCCAAGCCGACTTCGCGTTCATCGGCGAGGCCGCAAACGACGTCGCGGGCACGAGCGTAAGCACCGCCGGCGATGTCGACGGCGACGGCCTCCATGACCTCTTGGTGGGTGCATACGCAAACTCCCAATACAGCCGCAACGCCGGCAAGGCCTACCTCGTCCTCGGCAGCAGTGTGGCAACCCGCACGTCGTCCACCATCAGCCTCAGCCAAGCCGACTTCCACTTCTACGGCGAGCAAATCGAAGACATGGCAGGCTACGGCGTTAGCAGCGCCGGCGACGTAAACGGCGATGGCGTCGACGACCTCCTCGTGGGCGCACTCTACAACGACGACGGCGGAGCCGAAGCCGGCAAGGCCTACCTCATCCTGAGCCACCTCTGAGCGTATACGGGCGCGGGGCCTCGCAGGGGGCCCTTTGGCGGACTACCGCACGCGCACGGAGATGGTGTACGGGCGGTGGGCTGCGGGGTGAAAGGCACGCGAGAAGCACCATAGACGCCCGCGCACGCAGCCCGGCCCCACGACAACAACGATATACGCACCGACATACGCGCTATCGAACGAGCTGCCAGCATATACAAAGCAGCCTATCGAACTCCATAGGCCTTTGCAGTGGTGTGCATTGCAACAATTGTTGTTATATTGCGCCCCATTGCGTGTACGTTGCGAGATATAGAGCTATACTGGCACTTACATTGGCGCAAGGCCCGATATAGAATTCTATATTGACACCTTCAGTTGTTTGACGTGCCTCCGAGCGCGCTTGATTTGGTTTTGCGCCCAATTGGGTTGGTCGCTCGCCCGCGCTTCCCTTGGGGCCGGTGTGCGCGTGGCGTTTCGGCGTCCATTGCGTTCCGGGTTGGCAGCGCCGAAGCCATTATCCAAGCAAACCAAACGAGACAGCGCGAGCATCCAAATACGCGAATGCGGTCGACCCAATCGAACTTCACCAACGATGACAACCGCATACCCGCCAAAACCAGGGGATTCCTGATAGCGCGTGTCGCACAAAGGGCGCTACCCTCCGCAGTCTTGAGACATACCACAAAAAAGCAGCCCTGCGCATACGCCAAGTTGCGTAGGGCCACCTCGAAAATCAAAATCAACAACCCTGGAATCAACCATGCGCCCCCTCGCCCCACTCTTGTTCCTGACCTTCGCACTTCCCGCTTGTGGCTCCGACACCAAGTCCCAAGAAGGAGGGTCCAACCAAGAGCCTCATGGCAACGACGACAACGGGGAAAGCGAAGGCAGCGGCGGCGATGACAATACAGGCGGGTCCGGCGGAGACGGAGGGTCCGGCGGAGACGGAGGGTCCGGCGGAGACGGAGGGTCCGGCGGAGACGGAGGAACGGGAGGTATCATTGACGCCGACGAAGATGGTGTGCCGAGCACCGAGGACTGCGATGACAACGACGCGAGCATGCCGAACGACGATGCAGACTGCGACGGCGCCCCTACCGCGGACGACTGCGACGACAACGACCCCAGTCGTTACCCCGGCGCATCGGAGGCAGGAATACGTTTATTGGAGGACCGGGCTTGCGATGGCGGGGGCGGAAGCCTCGCGCTTGCAGACTATGCCTTCACGGGGGAATATCCCGGAGATTGGGCAGGCTTTAGCGTGAGCACCGCCGGCGATGTCGATGGCGACGGACTCGGTGACCTCATCGTGGGAGCACCGCAAAACGACGGCACTCGCGACTACGACACCGGAAAGGTTTACCTCATCCTCGGCAGCAGCATCGTCGCCAGCACGTCGCCCACCATTGCCTTGGCCAACGCCGACTTCGCCTTCTTTGGAGAGGACAACCAAGACAACGCAGGGAACAGCGTAAGTACCGCCGGCGACGTCGACGGCGACGGCCTCAGCGACCTCCTCGTGGGGGCCTGGCGCAACGAAGACGGCGGACGCAACGCCGGCAAGGTCTATCTCCTCTTGGGCAGCAGCCTCGCCGCTCGCACGTCATCCACCATCGACTTGGCCAACGCTGACGTCGCCTTCGTCGGCGAAAGCGGCTACGCAGGTACCAGCGTCAGCACCGCGGGCGATGTCGACGGCGACGGACTCGACGACCTCATCGTAGGAGCACCCTCCTCCAGCAAGGCTTACGTCATCCTTGGCAGCAGCGTCGCCGCCAGGACATCCAACACAATCAACCTCCGCGACGCAGACTTCACCTTCACCGGAGACTACCGAGATAACACAGGCGTTAGCGTGAGCACCGCAGGCGATGTCGATGGCGACGGACGCCAAGACCTTCTCATCGGGGCCGATTGCAACAACGACGGCGGAACCTGCGCCGGCAAGGCGTCCCTCGTCCTCGGCAGCACACTCGCCGCCACTACATCGTCGACCATCGCCCATGACACCGCCGACTTTGCCTTCATTGGCGAAAACGAAAAAGACTATGCGGGCAATCACATCAGCTCTGCCGGCGATGTCGATGGAGACGGGCTCGATGACCTGCTGGTATCGGCCTACGGCAATGACGACGGAGGATTCTATACCGGCAAGGCATACCTCCTCCTGGGCAAAACCCTCGCATCCACTGGACCTTCTACCATCAGCCTCGAAAACGCCGATTACGCATTTATTGGCGAGTTCGGAGACGATACCCCTATCCCGGTGTGCTCCGCCGGTGATGTAGACGGAGACGGTCTCGATGACATCTTTCTGGGCGATAACGAGGGCAACTCTGCCGCCGGCAAGGCCTACCTCATCCGCGGCAGCACCCTCGCCGAGAGCCCATCCACCACGCTCAACCTACGGGACGCCGAATTCGCCTTCCTCGGGGAGAACAGCGGTGACGAAGCGGGGTACAGCGTTGGCAGCGCAGGCGACGTAAACGGCGACGGAATGGATGATCTCCTCGTCGGGGCACTCCGAACCGACGACGAAGCCGGCAAGGCCTACCTCATCCTGAGCCACCTCTAAGCGTATACGGCCGCGGGGCCTCGCAGGGGGCCCTTTGGCGGACTACCGCACGCGCACGGAGAAGGTGTACGGGCGGTGGGCTGCGGGGTGCCAAGCACGCGAGAAGCACCATAGACACCCGCGCGCGCAGCCCAGCCCCACGACAACAACGATATACGCACCGATATACGCGTTATCGAACGAGCCCTCAGCATATACAAAGCAGCCTATCGACCTCCATAAGCCTTTGCAGTGGTGTGTATTGCAACAATTGTTGTTATATTGCGCCCCATTGCGTGTACTTTGCGAGATATAGAGCTATACAGACACTTACATTGGCGCAAGGCCCGATATAGAATTCTATATTGACACCTTCAGTTGTTTGACGTGCCTCCGAACGCGCTTGATTTGGTTTTGCGCCCAATTGGGTTGGTCGCTTGGCCGGGCTTTCCTTGGGGCCGGTGTGCGCTTGGCGTTTCGGCGTCCATAGCGTTCCGGGTTGGCAGCGCGGAAGCCATAAAAATAGCGCCAGGAGCGAGACAGCGCGAGCACCCAAATACGCGAATGCGGTCGACCCCATGGGTTTTGGGGACAAGAAGACACCGCTTATCCGACAAAACCAGGGGATTCCTGATAGCGCGTGTCACACAAAGCGCGCTACCCTCCGCAACCTTCGGACACACCACAAAAAGAGCTACCCTTACCGCACCCCGCGACGCGTAAGGGAACCTCGCGAACGCAACCGCAAGACCTTGAAACGACCCATGCGCCCCCTCGCCCCCCTCCACAACCTCGCGCTGAACGCCATTGGAGCCGACACCAAGCGCCAGGAAAACGAAAGCCTCCACCGGTCCATGGGTCTCCGGCAAGGGCGGCGAAACGTTGCTGGTCCTTCGGTTGCTTGCTGCATTCTCTCCTTCGACAACACAAACCAACCATCTGACCTGACCGATATACCCCACACATCCGCAGCGCGATTGCTGCGCGTTGGAGCGTTGATGTACACATTGCGTCCAAGTTTCGTTGCCCTCATCGTGCCAGCCTTGTTTCTCGTGGCTTGCAGCCAAGGCAGCAAAAGCAACGCGGTCGACTATACCCTGTCGGTCGAGCAAGGAATCGGCGCAGGCGGCTTGGTAAACACCGCGACCATCCAAATCGACGCGAACGGTGACTTTATCTGGGCCGGCGTTTACGGCGAGATGGAGGGCCAAGCCACGCAAACCGACAGCGAGACCTGGGACCTCTCCGTCACCGCAGGGCGCGGAGCCTACGAGGCACTAGCCGGTGGCAGCGGGACGCTGTCCGCCGGGAGCGCCGGCGAGTACGCGATTGACGGGGAAGCTTCGACCGAGAGCCTGTTTGTCTCAGGCCGGGTTTACACGCCCGCGGAGCTGGACGCGCTGTTCGAGGAGAGCTGCGACAATGCAGCGGTGTATTTCAGCCAGGGTTCAAAGTGCGGCGTCACCGTGACCGTAGACGGCGTAGAGTTGGGACCGATTACGCCACACTACCACCAGCCGGACGCCTTCTGCGACAGCGCGCTCTATGACCCCGCAATATTCGGCGGAAGCTACGTCGAGAGTGCCTCGTCTCAGCTTATCTGCACCACCATTCAGGGTTTGGTCGATCCTGCAGGAAACCCCGTAGAGCCTTTCGAACAATGCGAGTCTGCTGTCGCCATTCTCGAAAAGAACCGGGAGTACTCCTATTCCATGGTATGGGAAAATGGGGAAACAGCGGAGGGCACCTTTGTCACCGGCGCGGGTTGCACGGCGACCTTCGTGTGTCCGCCGGCGCCCGCAAACGAGGAGGCATGCGCGGGTTCGGATGCGGGTAGCGATGAAAAGATTACCGCGAACACGGTGATGGTGCAGGAGCTCGACCGAGACGGTGGGGCGTATGTGGAGGTAGACGCTCCGTTTCCGCTGGAGCTTGACCGAGAAATCTTTGTTATCGATTTGGAGTTGTTATATGCCCGTTTCGGAAACACAAGGGAGACATATTTGGGTGTCAAGACGACCAGTCAGTCGTATGATTTGTCGACTATGTCCGATACCGAGCACCGCTCATTTTCGGTACAGGTGTACGTAGACGAATATGGACTATACCGACCATACTTTCCAGGCTATGACGGTAGTTTTGTAGTCGAACACGACGAAGCCGCGCACACTCTGCGAGTAGATTTCATTAGCGCCGTCTTCTATGACGGATCGAACCTAATTCGTCTCGACGGCTACGTCGAAGCCACTTACGATATGCCATAAGACCGAACCCTACCCAAGCGCCTGCGAGCCCCAAGTAGACGGTGCAAGGCCCCCGAGCCAGGGGCACCGCGCCGTCCGCACCGGGGCATAGCGCGCGCGGCGCGGTCGCGGCGCCGTGGCGGAGCGCGACGATGGCCGTGGCGCCGATGGCCAGGCCTACGTCACCCTCCGCCACCGCTAGCGGGCGAGCGCCTCGTGCACCATCTGGAAAGCACCATAGACGCCCGCACACGCAGCCCGGCCCCACGACAACAACGATATACGCACCGACATACGCGCTATCGAACGAGCTCTCAGCATATACAAAGCAGCTTACCAACCTCCATAGGCCTTTGCGGTGGCGTGTATTGCACCAATTATTGTTATATTGCGCCCCATTGCGTGTACGTTGCGAGATATATAGCTACACTGGCACTTGCATTGGCGCAAGGCCCGATATAGAATTCTATATTGACACCTTCAGTTGTTTGACGTGCCTCCGAACGCGCTTGATTTGGTTTTGCGCCCAATTGGGTTGGTCGCTTGGCCGGGCTTTCCTTGGGGCCGGTGTGCGCTTGGCGTTTCGGCGTCCATTGCGTTCCGGGTTGGCAGCGCGGAAGCCATAAAAAAGCGCCGAGCGCTCTCCGCCAACGCGCCTCGAAAACGCGCCACTGGCCCCACGTTCTCGGTTGGCATGCTCTCGCGGTGCCAAGCATACGCGGTGCCGCAATCGGCGACCCAAGCCCGCGACGCGACCCGCTCCCGGCAACACCCGGCATCGTCGCCGACCTCCGTTTGTGTTGGGCTGTGCTGCACTGTGGCTTCCCCAAGGCGCGCCAGCTCGCGTCGAAAATGCGGGCGGCGGTATGCTTCCGTTGGTGCCTCGACCCACGGCCCGACCGCGCGCGGCCAGCGCGGCCTGTCTTCCTTGGGGAGCCCCCAGCGGCGACCGCGGCAGCCAAACCAAAACGAAACCAACGCAGAGCCGCTCTCTTGGGATGTTCTTGTATGGGTATAGAACCACCTGCCTGTATTGCAACTGTGTTCGTGCTCGCCTCCGACCACACGGCGGGAATACGGCGTGGGACGTACTCTGTCTGGCTGCTACCGCCGCACCACAAATAGCGGCAATCGAAGCGCGGCCGCTGCAACGCATCGCAGACACAATCGCGGAGAATGGCCGCGTGACGTAGGTTGTGCGGGGTCGCGCACCCGGTCTCCGCGCGGCGCTTGGCGCACGAAGCGACGCAACCCAACGACAGAGCGGAGCCACCCCCGCCGCCGGCGCCGGGAGCGCGCACAATGCCCGACGCCCGCCGTACAGTTACGCCCCCCGCACTGGAGGCCCGATGTCGGCACACCGTCTCGTTTTTTTTGGCGCAACCGGAATGGTCGGCGGCGAAGCCCTCTCGATTGCGCTCGCGCACCCCGACGTAGAAGCGGTGACCAGCGTTGGCCGCCGCCCCACCGGGCGCGTGCATCCAAAGTTGCGGGAGGTCACGCACGCCGACTTCGCCGACCTACAGCCCATCGCAGGCGAGCTGGCCGGTCACACGGCCTTGCTCTTTTGCCTCGGCGCTTACACAGGCGCCGTCCCCGACGACCAACTGCGCCGCATTACCGTCGACTACGCTGTCGAGGCAGGCCGGGTGTTGCGCGAAGCCAGCCCCAACGCAACGTATTGCCTGCTCAGTGGACAAGGCGCAGACCGCACGGGCAGCGCCCGCGCCGCATTCGCCCGCTACAAGGGCATGGCCGAAAACCAGCTCCACGACATGTTGTTCCCCCGCTTGTTTGTGTTTCGTCCCGGCTATATTTATCCCGTCGAACCGCGCGCGGAGCCCAATCTGATGTACCGCGCGAGCCGCGTGCTTTGGCCTATCCTTCGCACGGTGTATCCCAACATTGGACTCCCATCGCGGGACCTCGCACTTGCGATGGTACACGGTGCATTGGATGGCACCGGCGACCCAGCCAACACGACACTTGAGAACGCCGATATTCGCGCGCTGGTGCAGCGTATCACCGCGCCATAGATAGGAACCGTTCGGTTCTTCCCCGGCTCACAAACCACCGTATCGCCCGCGCCGCGCAGCGCAGGTCCCACCACCGTGTTGGGGAGGCGCGCGATAGCACGCAACGAAGGGACGCCGCGGGGGCGACCCTCGCGCGGGCAAATATTGCCATGAATTGCTTGCCTCTGCGTGGAGCCCTGCTGTATGCTCGCTTCCGGTGAGGAGCTCGAGCCTCGACCACATCGCACACCCAACATCAAGAGGTGAGGAATGGGTACTGCTGCGTCGTCTGCCAACTTGGGTCACGGTTTCCCCGCGCCCGGTCCACAGTCCCCCACGGGTCAGCGCGTGATGGACCATGTGTTCTTTTTGTCCCGGTCAGAATGGAAGGAGGCCCGGGAGACCGGCACCTACGACCTCGTCATCGTCGGCAGCGGCTTCTGCGCCTATGCAGTCGCCAAGCGGGCACTCGAAAACAACCCATTCACGCGCATTCTCATCGTGGAGCGGGGTCCATTTTTCCTGCCGGAGCACTTCCAGAACCTGCCAACACCCTTTGTGGGCACCCTCGGCGGCCTGTCCGAGACCTTCCCGTGGACCCTCTCGGCGCGCACCGCCGCAGGGCAAGACGGCACGGTGCGCTGGCAGCACGGCATGGTGCCGTTCTTCGGCGGTCGATCGACCCTGTGGAGCGCTTGGTGCCCCACCCCCCAAGACCGCGAGTGGGATGGCTGGCCGGAAGAGACGGTCGCCGCGGCGTTGGCCCAGGCCCCGGCGGCCCTCCAACTGCTGCATGTGCAAGAGGCCGACAAGGTTGACCCGCCCCACATGATGGACCGCATCGGCGCGTTCCGGCCCGTGTATGGGGAGCTGCAACACTTGGTGCAGCGCAGCCTCCTGCAAGCGCCCGCGCGGGTTCCCGGCGTGTACCGAACCGAAGCGGCGCCCCTCGCAAGTGATGCGCGGAACGATGATGGCATCGACTTCCAAAAGTTCGCCATTCCGGGTGAGCTGCTTACGCTCGTCAAGGAGAGCCGCGCGCGCGCAAACGAGGGGAAAGGCGCGCCGCTCCACATTGTGACGGACTGTGTGGTCCAACGTATCCTCTCCCAAGACACCCTCGCGACGGCGCTGGAGACGAGCCGCGGTGTGCTCTCTCTCGGGAACGCAAAGTTGGTATTGGCGATGGGAACCCTGCCACCGACCACCCTCGTCCGCAACTCTTTCCCCGCTATCCCCAACCTCGGCGAGCGCTTCTCCGCGCACTTCATCACCTCGATTGTCGCGCGGGTGCCGCGCCGCCACCTCGACCCCGGCGGCCGCCTCGGCGAGCTGGAGCTTGCAGCCTGTTACGTCGCTGGGGTCGACAATAACGACTACAAGCGCCAGTACCACATCCAACTCAGCGCGTTGAGCGACCGCGACCCCGCCAAGAACGCTGGCAAAGCGCTGCGGTATATGCCCGACGTCGTCGCGACGGCATCCGAAGCCCAGCTCAAGTCCAGCACCGACCATGTTGTGTTTGTGTGCGCGGTGCTCGGTGAGCTGGACTACCGGAACGCAGGGAGCTGGTTCCGTCACAATGCAGGAGACGCGGACCCCACCACCAACTCGCTGCTCGCGGTCGCGTCCAACAGCGAAGCGGACCTCGCGACCTGGGAAGCGATGGACAACGCGACCTTCGGCGTGCTGGAGCGCGTGCTGTCGCCCTACGGCGCAGACGCGGTGCAATACTGGCACGGCGCGCCCAACAGCGGCGAATGGCTCCCCACGCGCCCCGCCGTCGATAAGCGCCGCGTAGACGCGCTCGTCCACGAGAGCTCCACGATGCACATCGGCGCGGACGAAGACGCCCCCGTGGGCTTGGATTATCGCGTGCGCGGCACCGACAATGTCTACCTGACCGGCGGCGCGCTGTGGCCCCAGGGAGGCTCGTGGAACCCCACGATGGTGATGGTCGCGCTGTCACTGGACCTCGCCGACCGCTTGGTGCCACGCGGCGGCCCGCCCCACGAAGCGCCCCCGTCGACCTGTCCCGAAACACCGGCCCCGTAAACGGCGCGCGGTACGCGGCATCAGCCGTGACGGCGCCCCCCAACGGGGGGTCGCTGGGGGGCGGCCGGTGCCGTGGGAGTCTAAATGGCCAAGGTCCAGGTGCCCGTTGTTCCCACCAAATGCCTGCGCCCTCGCTCCCCCTGCAGAAGCATCGCGAGGGTCGGGCGCGCGGCGTTTGGCGCAGGCGACAACGTAGACTCTACGCTCGAAAACGCGGATATTCGCAACTTTGTGACGCGGATTGCACAACCCTAACGCGCGTGGTGCAAACCCCGCATTTGCGCCGCTCTCTGCGCTATGCCCGATGTCGCCGCGCAAGCGACGACCGCGCGGAGCAGCGCGCGTGGGGGTGACCCAACGCCGCGCGGTCTCATCGCAAGGGCCAGCCGCGACGGCGGTCGCGCGGCGAACGCGGCTGTTGTCGCCATCGGCTTCGTGTCCCAGCCTGGTTCCGTCGAAGCCATCGTTCACTCGCCACTGCCCGATGCTGCCGCAGTCGAGGGTCCAAGCGCGTTCGGGGGCGAAGTCGGCGGTGGAGCGTGCGGCGCGCGACAAGCGCGCAGGCCCGATAGACGAGGCAAAGCACCTCCGCCCCTTGTATGGGCCATTTGTACGCGTTTCCCGCCAGATAGGGTCACCCAAAGCGTACCGGCCTCCATTGCGTTCCGGGTTGGCAGCGCGGAAGCCATAAACATACGCAAGGGGCGAAATAGCGCGTGTATCAACGGTGGGAAACCCGCGCCTATATCCCCACGCCCACCATGAGCTCGCTCGTACAACCGCGACACGTTCGCGAGCCCAGCGCGTCCAACCGGCCGTCCCCGTCCCAGTCGGCGAACCGCAGGCCGGTGCGCGTGCCCTGCCGCAGAAAGCGGATGATGTCGTCAGGAACACAGCTGGTGCCGTCCCTTCGGATAAATATCCCCTCGTTTCGCGCGAGCACCACCGGCCCCATTGGCGTGTCCACCAACTGACTCTCGCTGGGCACCGTTCGCACGACCGTGATGTCGCCGTCTTCGCCCAAGCGCCGCCACGTCGTCACGCCGCCGGCGTCGACCAACAAGTCACGGCCCACCATGCTGCGCACCGTCGTGTCGCGCACATTGAGCAAGAAGCGGTGGGGCTCTAAGGTGCCGTCGCCGGGCACACGCCGCCACACGAGGTAGCGTCCAAAGTCAATGGGACCAACCAGGTCCAAAATACCGTCGCCGTCGATGTCGAGGGCTTGCGCGTGCTCCATTGGCCCCGCTTGTTCGAAAAGCGCCAGCCGCTCAACCTCCAAAGCGGGGCCGAGCCACAAGAGCCGCAGCCGCGCCGCGTCTCGCTCGGGCAAAACAAGCTCAGGATGTCCATCTTGGTCAAGGTCCAGCAGCGTGGGCGGCACAGCAGCGCGCCCCACGGCGAGGTCGATGCGTCGCTCGACGGACGCGCCGGGACCACCGGGCAAAACATGCAACAGCTCGTCTTGTTGGCTCACGAAGACCGCGTCGGGGTGCCCGTCTCCCGTGATGTCCAGAAAGTCGCTGGCGACGACCTCTCGCGCACCGGGCGCGCTTTGCCAGTTGAACAAAGGTGGCACATCGGTGCAAACAGGGACGTTGGGTTTGGCCTCGGTCGCTTGTGTTGCATTTCGGTCAGTGCGCCCTACGAACCAACCGAAGAGCGCGCCCGCGCACAATAGCCCCACCGCCACGGTCACCTGCTTGCGCCGGCCACCCCCCGCGACGGTCGCGGCGGCTGGCTCGATTGCACCGTCAGACTCCAACAACACACGGATCCAATGCGCCACCGCCGGCGGGAGCTGCCGCTGCACGCTCGCGCGGTCGACGTCGCCCGGCAATCGCCCGAGCACGGCGAAAGCCACGGTCGCTGCGAGGCCGTAGCGGTCGGTCGCTTGCGACTCTGGCTCACCGCGCCGCACCGCCGGGGCCATAAACGCGACGGTGCCCAATACAGCGCCGGTGCGGGTGAGCGTGCCGGGGTCGCGCTGGGACAACGCGACGCCAAAATCCGCCAGCCGCGGCTCATCGCTGCCCGAAAAGAGCACGTTCGCGGGCTTTACGTCGCGGTGCAGCACGCCCAGCGCGTGTACGGCCGCGAGCGCCACCCGCAAGCGCTCCCCCAAGGCCAGCGCCGCCTCGGGAGAGAGGGGACCAGCGCGGAAAATCCGCTCCTCCAGCGAGCCTTGACAGCGCTCCATCACCAAACAAGGCCGCCCGTCCACCACAAATGTATCAAAGACCCGCAAGATGCCCGGATGGTCCAAATGCAGCAGCACCGATGCTTCTCGCTGCAATCGCGCCGCCTCCGCCGCGTCGGGCCGCTCGCGCGGAATCTTCACGGCGCGCTCAATGCCCAGCTTTTCGTCCACAACCGCATACACATCGGCGCTGCCGCCGTGGCCGATGCAATCCAGTACGGCGTACCGTCCGTTGTCGAGCGTATTGTACATTTACGTTGTTGCGATTGGCTTCGGGAACACCCAGTCCAGCTCCAGCCGATGCTCCGTGAGGCCTTCGACCCGGCGCTTCGCAAATAGCTGGTCTACGCCGTTCGCGCCCGCCTCCCGAAGCCGCTGCCGCAACCGGCTGCGCTCCCAGTTCATGCGCCGGGGGTCCTCGACCGAACTGCCCCCCAACGACACAAACACCCCGAGGGCTTTGGCGTTGGTCATCCAGCCATCCCCGCCCCTTCGCGCCATCGCGTACACACACAACAAGCGCGCCGGCTCGCCGACCACCACGACGCTGCGTCGGCCAACGGTCAGCTCGACGCGGTCGAAGGTGCTGTTCCACTCGATGGCCACGCCCTCCGTGGACAGCGACACCTGCGCCGCCTCGGTATTGGCCCAACAGGACGGCAGGTGTACCCGGAACGCTTGCCCGTCTTCGACAAACACCTCACCGTCGGCGACCTGCTCCAATCCGTCGCCGTTGTGCCGAAACACCCCCGCGTCGGTGACCTCCAAAACGTACAAGCAGTCGTCGCCCTCGACCATTTCCCCCGTGCGCAGGTTCTCCAGGAGCATCCGGGGTGGTCCCGGTTGCGCGAGCGCGAGCGACACAGAGGCGCGCGGAAGCCTCACAACGCCGTCCTTTTGAAGCACGCGCCACCGTGCATCCAGCACCGCCCCGGCGCCGACCGTGTCATCCTCCGCTTCGAGGCAGCGCCACACCCACCGGCTCCCCGCCCAACGCAGCTCGAGCCAAAACAGCGGAACCGACGGCTCTTGGAGCACCACACCGCAAGACCAGTGGCGGCCAATGAGGGTAGACGACGTGAGCAATACACGTCGGCTGTGCAGCGCTGTACGGACGATAAGTCTTGCCATAATTACGTATTAGCGATTCCCCAGGATTTTTCCCAGCACCAGTGAGGCAAAGTGTGGCAGCGAGCGGCTGCCGCGCGGAGACCGATGGTCAACACGGTGGCGCGCCGTGTACCCCGCGCGCATCCACCATCACGGCGAAGACGCCCCCTCCGCCCCCCTTCCCACGCGTCAAGCAGGCGCCACGCTATCATTTCGTGTTTCGCGCGGCGGGTGCTGAAACTTCCGCGAGTACTCGCGGCTGAACTGTGTTGCACTCTCATAGCCCACCGCGAACGCCGCCGCCGCCACGGTCATCCCCTCGTTTTTCAAGAGGCGCCGCGCTTCCAACAAACGAAGCGCCTTTTGGTATTGTAATGGCGACGTAGCGGTGATGGCCTTGAAGTGCTGGTGAAACGACGAGGTGCTCATTCCCACCGAATGCGCCAATGCAGACACATCGAGGGGCGCCGTATATTCGCGTCGCAGCGTCGCTATCGCACGCGCAATCTGGCTGCCATGACTGTCGTGGCGCAGCAGTTCCCGCAGCATCCCCCCCGCTTGCGACATCAACAAGTGAAAATGCAACTCCCGGCGCACGCTATCTCCCAACACACGAGCGGCGAGAGGCTGACAACGCAACGCAAGGTACCGGCTCCACGCCTCCACCAACACATCGGGCGCGGCGCCCAACTGTACTGACTGCGCATCTTCGTGTACGAGCACGTCCGCTACTTCATCGTAGAGGCTCCGCAACAGCGCGACATCCAAGGAGAACACCAACGCGACATACGGGCGCGCGTTGCATGCTTCGACGACTTGCGACACGACGGGCAGCAAGTGGCTCACCAATAAGGCCTCCCCTCCCCCAAACGAAAGCTGGCACGCGCCGATTTGTACTTCTTTGCGACCTTGTAGAATCAGGCAGACCATTGGCTCGTAGACCGTGCACTCCAACGCGGTGGGCGCTTCATAGCGCAGCAAAAACAGACCGGGCAATGGCACCTCTTGCCCGGCATCCAGCGCTTCCTCCACTTGTCGCTGCAAACGTCGAAGCAGTGTATCTTTCATCGGAGCCTCCTACGGCAACCGTCGCCAAATGCGCCCCCGCAGGCTATCCACAGGAGCGCACAACCGCACGGGGAGAATTCTCGACACCGAGGCCCCGCGGGCCGCGCCTTCGAATCCATAAATGCGCTCGTTTGGAGGAATAGGCAGATATTGGAGACATTTGTGCAAACCAACGCTCCGCTTTTGTACTACAACAGACGCTTACCCACAGCCGCGAGACTTCGATGTCCACCCCCACCGTACCCCTTGGCGCCGCCGTACACCTCCCCCTCGTGGGCTTCGGCACCTACCTCATCCCCGACAACGACGCGCCCACCGTGGTCGCCGAGGCTCTCGCCGCCGGCTACCGCCACATCGACACCGCCGAAGGCTACGCCAACGAGACGGGCGTGGGCGCCGCGATTCGCGCGAGCGGCTTGCCCCGCGCCGACATCTTCGTCACCACAAAATTGTGGCCCGGCAACCCCGCGTGGGGCCAAACCCCCAAGACCCGCGCCGGCACCATCGCCGCGCTCGACGCCAGCTTGGTCCGCTTGGGCCTCGATTACGTCGACCTTTACCTCATTCACGCCCCATTCAACCCCGACGACCGCCTCGAACAATGGGCGGGCCTCGCGGAGCTACAACAGCAAGGAAAAGCGCGCGCGATTGGCGTCAGCAACTTCTCCGCCGCGCATATCGACGCGCTCCTCGCGGCCGGCTTGCCGGTCCCCCAAGCCAACCAGATTGAGTTGCACCCGTGGTCGCAGAAGCCAGAGCTCATCGGCTATTTGAAGGCCAACCGCATCCAACCCATCGCTTATAGCAGCCTCGTGCCCTTGTCCACCTGGCGGGCGACACCCGGTCAAAGCAGCGCAAAGACCGCGCAAATGAAGGCAGACAGCGAGAGCGACGCCTCCCCCTTCCGCCGAATGGCCCAAACACATAACGTCACCGAAGCGCAAGTGCTGCTGCGCTGGGCCGTACAGTCTGGCTACCCCGTATTGCCCAAGAGCACCCAACGCGAACGGATGGCGCAAAACCTCGACTTGTTCTCCTTCTCCTTGGCCGAGGCCGAGATGCAGGAGCTGTCCACCCTCGACCGCGGCGGCGGCGTCGCATGGGCCGTCGGCGACCCAACCCAAGTCCCCTAAGCACCCAACCCAGGCCGCGTCCCGCCGACACCGCATCGCGAATACACGACCAACAGCAGGTTCGCGGCAAAGGGAATCGGATGGGGCCGCCCGAGCCCCGCGCGCGGGTCTCCGGCGGGCTCCGCGAGCCTACCGTCTCGCTCCGCAGTCGGCGGAGCCCGCAGAGCGGTCTCCACCGACAATTGGTTGGTCGAAGTGATGCTCCAGATGCCGATTCTCGTATCACAGACGCCACACTATTCGCTCCACCTCAAGCGCAGATGAGCGCCGCCAGACGGGCCAACGCAGCGGGCCAAAAAGACCCGCCGAAGACCACCCAAGCATCCCCGAGAGCATCGCCCGAAGTTGCCCGCGCATTGGTTGTCGCGGCAGGACGCGGGGCCCCGCCCGGCTCCCGCGCTACCGGCTCCCGTCGGTGGAAGGGGTTGGGGCCGCACAGCGCGCGGGAAGCGCGATTTGCGCCGGCCTCTCGGCGTAGTCGATATCGCGTCGGCGCAAGCGACAAGTCTGGAGGTCTACGTCGTCGCCGATGCGCGAAACCAGCGTGACGCTGGCCATATCGCGTGCGCAGCGGTCGTTGAAGAAGAGACGGCCCACCGGGACCACGGGTATGACGACGTTGACGGCAAAGGGGCCACCCGCGGTGTCCACACAACGCCCGGTCGCGCCGACGAAAACACACAGCTCGTCGATGCTGGCAGGGGCCACGCCAACCACCGCAAAATGGGCATCTTCGGGGCACTTTGCCCATGCGGCCTTGCCTTGGGACACAAGCGACAAGGTCGCGACCGCAGCGACGACCAACACAACGCAACGAATCCGTCGACGAAGGCCGCGAGACGAATGCGTGGGACTTGTCATCGCGCCCACCGGTCTTTGAGGGTTGCGTCCATCAACGCGCTGTGTTGCTGCTGCGCGCTCGTCTTGCCCCCATCGATAGCGAGCGCGGCCTGCTGTATGCCCTTGTCGGCCAGTGTAGGGGTCCCCATCGTCTCTTTGATGCTCTCTACGAACGCCCACACTTCGTCGGCCATTGTGTTTCCTGTGCGGACGAAAGGCCCCAACTTCCCGCTCTCGGCGTCGGGTCCGGTGAAGGCGTCGATAACGCGGGTGTCGCCCGAGCTCTGCGCTGTGGCGGCGGTCAGGCCTTGCGCGAGAGAGCCGTAGCGGCCGGCGACCGCGTTTGCCTCGATGGCCTCTCCCGCGCGAATGCCACCCGCGAGCCCGTCGTTCAATCCTGCGCTGAGCGCGGCGAACCCATCGACACCCGCGCCCGCGAGCTGCTGGAACTGCGTGACGGGATTGCCTGCGGCGAACGTGGACGTCAGCGGCTTGTAGGCCGAATCCTGGGGCACGAAGGCGTCGACGGCCCCCGGGAGCGCGGCGTAGGGGCTGCCAACCGCAGCCGAGATGGCCGTGTCCAACGCGCCTTTGGTACCGCTATCAATGGCGTGGCCCCACGTTCTACTTGCAACTACGGAATCGTTGACAAAGTGCCCCGCCGCGGACAAGCTGCCCCCGAACAAACGCCCAAAGGTGCCGAGGGCGCGGCTTGCGGCCGAATCGGCGAGCAGCGGGTCGGTGCCCGTTGCCGCCGCGCCCGCCCGGTCGGCCATCTTGACCGCCATGCCGGTCCCCCAGCGCGCCGCGTTGGCCTGCCCGATGGCCGTCTTGGCCTCAGGCGCGAGGCGCTGGCCTTGTGTCGCGCGTTGCTCTTGCACCGCGGCGTTGCCCTGCGGGGGCGCGCCCGCACGCGGCGCGGTGCCGCTGCCCGCCTGCGTTGGCGCGGGGGAGGATTGCGATACTCTGTGTTTGCGGTCGCCCATCGTTGGCCTCCAGCACGTTGTCCCCTCACCTTACGGACGTACGCGCGTACACAATGGGGCAACAATGGTGCAGCGCCCACGCCCGACCAAGAACCGCCTTTGCAACGGCGGAGACCCGCCGCGCGCCCCCAACGGTCGAGCTTGCCGCGAACGACAGAACCGTACCCCGGTCGACACGTAGAAATGTCGACACATAGAAATAGATACCCGTCTCCCGCCGTTAGGCCGACCTACCATGGTCTATACATACCAAAATTCACGAATACGGCCAATTCTAACCATAAGGGACGCGGCCAATGGAGCTATAAAGCCTGTTGCATCACTTTATGTTGGGACAAAGCGCCTTCAGTTGCGTCCCATAGTCCGTGAGTTGCAGAGTAGAATTCTATATCGGTACTTGCAGAGGTTCAGCCCCCAATAAAACCTCTTATGTTGGCACTTGCACTTGTTTATGTTGCGACTTTAGACGGTTATATTGGCTTTTCGACCGTTCGTCGCGCTCTGCAGGCCCGCAGCGCCGCGGCAACCATCGCGTTCCGGGTTGGCAGCGCGGAAGCCCAAAACAAAACCCCACGCACGACAAGAGCGCGGGGGCCAAACGGAATCAACGCCCTGGAGAGACTTGTTCGGCGAACCATGCCAGCAACGCGCGCACCTCGTCTCGCCGGCTCTCCTCGTCGGAAATGGCGGCGAGTCCAACGGAAGCGGCGGCGACGTCGCCAGCGGCGAGACAATGGGCGGCGTCGAGCAATACGCCACACGCGGGCGCGGGCAAACCGGTTGCGGGCGGCATGCCCGCCAATGCGCGGATGACGCCTGCATAGCACATATACCAAGCCGCATTGTCGAGATAGGCCCGCCCATCGAGCATCCGCGCGGCTTCTTCGAGCTCCGGCAGCGCTTCGCTTTGGCGGCCTTCGAAAAAGCGCACGATTCCGTGGCCGCCCAAGGCCAATGCGGAGACCACGCGGAGGCCCAAGTCGTCGGCGATGTCGCGCGCATCGAGCAGGTGTGCCTCGGCCTCGCCGTATTGCGCGCGCCACGTCGCGAGGGCGCCCAAGTTGATGTGCACAAGGGCCTGTCCACGCCGGTTGCCGGTCTGTTGGTAGAGCGCGAGCGCGGCGCGGTAGTGCAGCTCGGCGAGCTCTCGGTCGCCTTGGTCGGCGCACAGCACGCCCAGATTGCCGCGCAAGCGCGCCAAGCGCCGGATGGCACCATGCTTCTCGAAGACCGGCATCGCGCGTTGGAGCATTCGTCGCGCTTCGGTCTGCCGGCCAATTTGGCGCAGGAGGAGGCCCGTATCGACATCACAAATCGCGAGCCCCACGGGGTCGTCGAGCGACTCCCACAACCTTCGGCTCTCGCGCGAAAGCGTGAGGGCTTCGTCGAGCCGACCGCGGAAACGGTAGGCGACGGCGAGGCGCAGCAGCGCGAATGCCGCGCCGCGCCGGTCCCCGACGGCGACGAGCTCTGCTTGCCCTTCGCGCAGCAGCCGCTCGGCCTCGGCGGGCTGCCCGCTCATCAGCAGCAGCTCCGCGAGGTCGATGCGGGCCCAGCCGCGCACATGGGGGCCACAGCGCGCATCGGCAACGACCGCTTCGAGCAGCGCGCGCGCTTCGTCGATTGCGCCGAGGTAGCCGAGCATGCGGCCCCGCACGACGCTCGCCATCGTGCCGGCCAACGTCGGCCCGATGCGGTCCAGCGCTTCTTGTGCGCGCCCTTGCTCGGCGAGCAGTGGCGCCATCCATATCGCGAGCGCGGTCGCGGTCTCTGGCGCTTCTTCAACGGAGCGGTCGTGGAGAACACGCAACAGTGCAAGCTCTTCGCGAACCCACGCGCGCGGCAGGAGCCCCAACACGCTCCCGTCGACGCGTCCATTGACCCACGCCACCAGCGCCGCTTCGGCTTCGCGCCGGTCGTGGGGGGCGATGCGCTCCAAGGCCAAGTCTCGCACGCCGAGCTGCAACGCGAAGGTTCGGCGGGCTCCCGGGTGGGCGCTCACCAACGAACGCTGTCGGAGGCGGTCGAGCACCTCGACGGCCCCCGCACCGGCCACCACCTCGGCGTGCGTGCGGCCGAAGCGTCCGGGAATAACGGCGCAGCGTTCGAGCACCCACCGCTCGGTCGGCGGCAGCAGGTCAAACGAGAGGGCCAACACCTGCCGCAACGAGCGGCCATCGCGCGCGGGCTCCCGCAACGCTTCGAGCGGCTGCGCCAGCGCTTCGACCACCTCTGCCACCGTGCGCACACCCGCGCGGGCGGCGGCGAGCTCAATCGCCAGCGGCAGGCCTCCGAGGCGGTCGACCAGCGCGCCAATCTCCGGATCTCCGGGCACCTGCAGGGCGCCGACGGCCGCTGCCCGCCCTTCGTAAAGCCGCACCGCTTCGTCGTGTGCGAGGGGCGGCAGCCAAACGGGCAGCTCGCCTGCGATTCCGGGACGCTCGCGGGAGCCCAACAACACACACAGGCTCGGCGCGGCTTGAAGCCACGCGGATACGCGGTGCCGCAACGCCGGGAGCACTTGGTCGATACCGTCGAGCACGAGCCAATTTCGCGTGTCGCCGCCCGCGCGGTCGAGGGCACCGGCTTCGCGCAGCCGCGCGTCGAGGGCATCTTCCTCGGCCACACCCGAGAGGTCCAGCCAGCGCACACAATCGAGCGGCAGCGCGCGCACCGCCTCGCGCAAAAGGCGTGTCTTGCCCGAACCGCCCGGCCCCAAGACGGCGAGCAAGCGGGCGCCATCGTCCATCGCCGCCTGCAGCCGGCGTAGCTCTTCGCGCCGCCCGATAAACGGCTCCACGGGCAACGGCGGCAAAAGGCCCGGTGCATCGCCGTTTGCGCGCACAGCGCCGGTCGCGGACTGCACGCCCTCCAACGCGACCCCTCCGCCATAGACGCCCACCAGAAACACCGGCTGTTGGGGGCAAGGTTCGAGCTTTTGGCGAAGTCGACGGATGGTATAATCGACAGCCCGGCTTTGTACGGAAGGCGCGTAGCCCCACACTTCCCGCAAGAGCTGCTCTTTGGTGACCAATCGCCCTGGACGCGCCCCGAGATAGGCGAGCACAGCGGCTTCTAGCTCGGTGAGCGAAAAGCGACGACCATCGGCATGTTCGACACTGCGTCGCTCTACGTCCAACGCGACGCCATGCAAGTAGATACGGTCCACGTCCGGTTTCCAATGCTTATTGTCTGTGTTCGACCATAGCGAATATAGGCCATTGTACCCCGCCTTGCAATCTCCGGACGGTGCCGCGGGGCCAAACACATTGTCTGCACCATTGTTGCATCCATCGCCGCCCCCGTTTCGTTGTAGGATACGGCGGACCCACGCAGACAAGAAGGCCCCACCATGACATCCAACGACGGAATTGCAGTGCTGTTGCAAGTTTTTGCGGCATTGGGCTCTGTCGTGTGTAGTTTACTGGGACTCGTCGTCTTTGCTGTCGGCGCCTGGTTTTTTGTGCGCCGAATGGGCGTCCCTGGCTCCACTATCGACACGACCGGCCTGCAGGCCATGTATAGCCAAACGCTCGGCTATCGCAGCATCCCCACCCATGACCCGCAACGCACGCATATGGTCCGCGAAGTCGGGGGCGACGAGGTCCACCTAGAGACGCACACCACGCAATCCGGTGCTGGCCTCCGCGTTTCTTACGCATGGTCGACGCCCCGCCCGAGCAACTGCGCCCTTCATGTGGTCGAGCGCACCGTTGCAGACGGCCTCACCCGCGCGCTGCGCGACAGTATGCGCGGTCGGGAGCGAGACTTTGCGCCCGCCTGGCCCACCGCCTTTGCGACGGGCGATGCGCAGCTCGACGCGCGCTTCCGCGTATTTGCGCCTTCTGCCGAACACGCGCAAGCCGCCCTCGCGTTGCGCGAAGCGCTGCTCGCGCTCTCGTATGTCGAACTCCGCGCAGATGCACAAGGCGTGCACCTCTCCGACCCCTTCCAGGAAAACCTGCTGGCGCGGATGGGCGGCCCGATGGGCATGGCGCGCATCGCCGAACCTTCGGGGATTGCGGCACAAGTGACGCTGCACGAGCAGGCCGCTGCGTTGGTTTTGGCCGCCGCTCGACAGCCGTAGGCCGTCGCCACTCCCACGCCTACACCGTAGACGTGCCGATACCCAACGCAACGCACGCACCGAAGCGGGCGTCGGCCCGATGCGCATGGTCGCCGATGGGCACGACGTTTCGACGGCCGCCGTTCGCTGCGCACGACACCATCGCGCCAGGGCGGCGGCCTGCCGCATTTCTGCAACATTGGGCGCCCCCGTTGCACCGATACCTTCGTGTGCGGAGCAGCCGCTCCGTGCCCACATCGTGCTTGACGAGGCCCAACTTGCGAAACTCCCTCTGCCTGCTCTTCACCACCGCATTTTTCGGCTGCGGCGCAAAACGCGCCTTGGTGGGCAGCCCGACGACCTGGCTCAAGCTGCCCACTGCAGAACCCACGGCCACATTCGCCGAAACGCTGTGTCCATCGGAGAGCGCGCCCGAAAAACCTCCCACCGGGCGCTTGTACCAAATGAAGTCCGGCGCGCTCGTGGACTGGTCTGGCGGCGACAGCAGCTTCTTCACGGTATACCCGCGCAACCAGTGGCACTACAAGGCAAATGACCCCGACATCGCCCGGTGGATGGCATTGGTCGACGAATCACCGACGACCGGTGGCACGGCGATGTACTTCGTGGAGGACCTCACCGGCATCAAAATGGGTACCCTTTTGCTGGTCCCCCAAGATGGCGCGGCGGCGTACCGCATCCTGCTATCGAAAAAGTCCAAGCAAAAGAAGGTCAACGGTGTATACGAAGTGCTTCCGATCCCCAAAAGCGCTCCGTCGGGCATTGTTTATTGTTATACGCGGGTCGAAGAAAGCTGGCCCGCGCCGACAACGCCCGCGACTCCCGACATCATGTATTATGCCGACGAGACGACGAAGGAGCTGTATCGCAGCGGAAACAAGGACGAAGCAATCCAACGTTGGCTTGACCAAGGCCTGCCATGGCTTTGGCGCTACGCCGACGACGACCTCGCTTCCATGCTTCGTGCGTGGAAGCGCGCGACCGATGAAACGGCAAAACCCCTCGGCGACACCCCCCCTATCGCGGGCGCGACCAGCCAGGCAGACCTCTGGGCCGCCATTCTCCAAAAGTACGACCAACTGGTAGCCCAAGGGAAAGCGCCTCCCCTGCCCGAAGCAGCCGCGGACTGACCCATCGCCCCGTCGTTTTCCCTGCGCGCAGCAACCGCTCGCCGTTCGGCCAGCAATCGGGGCACAAGCGGGCGAATTACCGCGCGTTTTGCTGCAATTATACTATACATTTACACATTGTCAACCATACAATCAACATGCGCCACGGGCCCCGAATACACGCGGCGACAGAATGAGGCAAGAATGTTGCAGCGGACCTGCAGCGCACACAGTTCCCAACTTATACGGCTATCCTCCGTACACCACACAGCGAGCGTTGGGCGCGGTTTAGAAGCGCGCCAAACACCAGCGCCCACCGCATTTGCGACCCAACTCAACGGCAGGGGCCAATGCCCCCAAAAGGAACTCCAATGACGCGTCAGCAAAGCCTTCGATGGATGCTTGGTTTCGCGATTCTCGCCCCGGCAGCCTTGGGAGCAAGTATTGGTTGGGCGTGCGGCGGCGGCGCACCGGTTCCCCCAACGGGCACGCCTCCCGAACAAATGCCCTACACCGCCGCATACCAAATGCTCGTGATGTGGTCGGGCGACAGCTTCGATAGCCCCACGACAATCACCGTTTCCGCCGATATCTACAATCCAACAGACGGATTTGGCTACGTTGTGCCTATCCCGCAAGCCATCGACGCCGACGACCTCCAGGTAATGGATACGGGCGTTATCGACGCGCTCGCTGCCTTTACCGGCCCGCGCGAGGTCACCCGCGCCTGCGCCGACTTCCGGCCCGACGTCGAGTTGGTCTGCCCCGACCCCCGCGCAAGCACGGGCGGAGAAGGCGAAGGCGAAGGCGAGTGGGGCGGGGAGCCGGTCGATGGCGTGACCGTCGAGACCGTTGTAGTGGGTGATTACGAGGTCGCGCTGCTCAACGCCGAAGACACCACGGGCCTCACGACGTGGCTCACCGAAAACGACTTTGCGCTCCCTGCTGCCAGCATCGACCATATAGATTCGTATATTGCGCTGGGCTATTCCTTCGCTGCCGTGCGGGTTCCACCGGGCACCGCGGTCGCCGAGGGCTCCTCGCTTCCGTCCCTTTCGTTTTCATTGTCGGAGGGCTTGCGCACGCTCCCGATGCTCCTCGGTGCAAGCGCCGCACAGACCGACCAAGACGTCATCGTCTACACCCATGCGCCGGAAATCGGCAACATTGGCATCTCCAACCTCGCGCAGGCGTCGGTCGACACACACTGTATGGCGACGGGCAACGCCTATAGCGACTATAGTGACTATGTATTCGCCGAACAGCACCGCACCGCTGAAACGGCCATTTGGGCCTTAGAGTTCTACCAACACCACGACCAATACTCCGAATGGAACGACAGCACGTCTATGGTCGCGTTGACGGGTGACCAGATGCGCGCCATCGACTCCGTCTTCGAGTCAGACTACTACCTTCAGAAATTGGGCCGTTTGCACATTCGTTATAGCCCCGGCCAGCTCCTATACGACCCCGCCTTTTACGCTACCGGCTTGACCGACTTCCAAGCATTGGAATACTACACTTGGAACGAAGAGCTGACGCAGTACATCGACACCTGCGGCGTTGGACGCACCTATGAAGGTAGCTGCCCCGAAACCGTAGTCGACGACCAATATTGCGAAGATGGGGAGAAGAAGACCGGTTGCTCCACCGCCGCTACGGCCCCTTCCCCCCTCGGATCCGGCGTTTGGGCACTTTGTATCGCATTGGGCGTATGGGGCGTTGCGCGAGGCCGGCGGGAATAAACGTTCAGCGTCTTCGGAGAGGACCGCCCGAGCCCCGCGCGCGGGTCTCGGGCGGGCTCCGCGAGCCTTACGTCTCGCTCCGCAGCCGGCGGAGCCCGCGCGGCGGTCTCCACCGGCAACCGCGCGGGGAATCTGCCTGTACCGTTTAGTCGACCGGCGCCGTCTCGCAGGGCACCTCTTCCCGCGCGACGCACACGGGCGCCTCGCAGCCGCGCAACACCGCGCCATCGGGACACTCCCAGCTCACGGAATCGCCGATGGGGAAGGCGTTTCCAATCGCGTCTGCCGTCGACCACACGATGGAGCCGGCGTAGTCGGCGGCTTGCATCGCCGCGTCGTCGGTGAGGCTGCCGCTCGGGAACGGGCCGGCGATTTCTGCGCCGAAGGCCGCGAGGCTGCCGGCGTTGTAGCCTTCGATGTCGAGAATGTGCGTGCCCGCCGCAAGCGGAACCGCGTGCATCCACCAGTAGTTGAAGTTGCGGGTGTCATCGTCGGTTTGCTCCATCACCTGCGCGCCATCGACGGCGAAGCGCACCCGGTTGTCGCCCCCCAAGCCCACCAAATAATCGCCATCTGCCACGACATCGACGCACACCGAGAAGCCAATCCAGCTCCCGACGGGCGCGCTGCCCGCGAGCCCGCTCCCCGACGACGCGCAGCCCCACACGCCCACCGCGTTGAGGCGGCCATTGCTGATGCCGTCGTCCTGGCCCCAGTAGGTGTCGCGCACCGCCGCGCCGCCGGGGTACCGCGCGCCGAACTTGCCATAGGTGACATACGGCGTGATGGGGCACACGTCGACGACCGCACCGCTCGCGACGGCGGGGGTTTCGGTCTCGCGGAAGCAATGGCTCTCGTCGTCGGCCACCGAGAAGCCTTCGGGACAGCCGCATTCGGCGCTTTCGTCGGGTCCGGGGTCACCGCTGTCGACGATTTCGAAGGCCACGGCGCCGCGAATGTCGACGGATGACGTGGGCTGCCACGGGTCGTTGGAGGCGATATCCAGGCGCGCGGTGTGCTCCGAAGTGTCGGCGGGCGGCGCAAAAGAGACCACGACCGTGAGCGCCGCACCCGGCACGAGCGTGTCGGTTTCGGGTTGGGTCACCGAAAACACCGACGCGCCTTCCAAGCGCACCGCGCCCACGCGCAAGTCCGCGTCGCCAATGTTCTCGATGGTAACGAGCTGGCTGACCAAATCCGTGTCGGTGCGCACGCCAAAGTCGACCAATAGCGGCGAAACGGAAATCGCAGGCGCGACCGACGCGGTGGTGCCCGCGACGGGCTCATCTTTGCTGTTGATTTCGTAATCCGAGCAACCATTGGCGAGAACGCCCAGCGCACCGAGCACGCCGCACCGAATCCACAGACGAGACAACATCCGACCTCCGTGACCCACATCACACACCGCCAACACTACACCGTACGCACGGCGCCGCAACGTGTGACACGCACTGCGCTTCGTATCGCGGAGAATCCCTGATGTCGCGTTATACCGCGCAGCCACCGCCTCCACCATTCCCGAAAAGACGCCGGTGGGGCACATCGAAAAGAATAAGAATGAGATGCCGGTTCATGTTTCCCGTTTCCAACATATAGAGAGCCACTATATCCGCTCGATTGCCTTATGCAATGCTGTAAGTTGCAACAAAGTGCGCTATGTTGCGTCCCATTGGGCGTAGGTTGCAGAGTAGAATTCTATATCGGTACTTACATCGGCGCACCCCCCGATATAGGCCACTACATTGCGGATAACAGGTGCTTCTATTGCGATACCAGACAATTATGTTGGGCAACCACCGCTTCGATTGCGGGTCGCCCCGACGCGGATGCACGACCCGTTGCCTGCCGGAGACCATAGCGTACCGGGCTGGCAGCGCGGCAGCCAAAAACAAAGCAAACGCAACGCCCAACTGCCGGGTCGGCCGCGTTGCAGCCAGGATACAAGGACTTCAGGCAGTGAGCCAGCCCAACGCACCGCACACCCCCAACACAACACCGCCTTTGGCCAGACCATAGCCCAAGAGCGCCAAGCCCAACGACGCGCCCCCCACCGCGGACGGCACGCGCGCCGCGTCTTCGGGGACGGAGGGCGCCTGCCGCCGTGCTTGGATTGCTGTATGGAGGGGCCACACGACGACGGCGCACCAGACGAGCGCGTACAACACAGTGCGCGCACTCACGGCGAGGTCTAGCCCCACCGCCGCAGGGTCGCCGAGGCGCATGAAGACCTGCGCCATGCCTATCGAATCACCCAGAACGCCCACCATTAGGAGCGCCACCGCATGCCCCCGCAACACGGCCAGCGCAGCGTCGGCGTCCGCCGCTCCAATGGGGCCGTGCGAGAGCGCGAGCCGGAGCGCGCGAATGTGCGCCTGAAGGGGCGCTATGACAACGGAGAGCGCGAGACCACCCAAGCCAACCAACACAAGCGAAGGGATGTCAACCAGCACACGCGGTGTTCCGCCGAGGAACGCAGCCACGAGCGCCAAGAGTGAGACAGAAAGCCACGCAAGGAGGACGGAAGTGCGCATTTGAACAGATCCACGCTTCGGTTGTTCGGCAAATCGAGCGATACCGGTGTCCGAATCGTACTTCGCTCGCGAGCGCGCGGTCAATTTCAGCGTATTGTCCCAAACGGGGCGGGTTACTGAATGTTGGTCGTCCGGCATAGAGTAGAGAGGCCAACATTGGCCGGCACACGCGCGCCGCTACCCCACCGCCAGCGGTCCAAACTTGAACAAGGCGAACAAATTGACAATACGCCCTATCCAAAGCCCCAAGACAACGTGAGACACGGTAACGCCCACAAGCGTTTGCCGACGCGCATACAGCCAGCCCCACAACAAACCGCCCACGAACGACGCGACCATGAGGGAGGTCGACCACGCAACATGGATAGACGCGAACAATACGTTGGAAATGAGAATCGCCGGCCAGGGATTTGAGAATCGGGAGTTGGTGAGACGGTAGAGCTGCCCTTGCAACATGCCCCGCGCATACAACTCCTGGAAGCCTCCCGCAAGTGCATAGGCGACCGCCGAGAGGGCGACCACCTGCAGCTGCTCTATCGGGGACCGCCCATGGCCGGCCGTCACGTCGAGGATGTCAAAGACCGGTACGTGCGCATATTCTGGTATCGTCGAGACGATGGCCCACTTTGCCAGCGTGACCAACAGCACCGCCCCACCCGTCGCGCCCAACGCCTCTTTCAACGCAGGGCGCCAGTCTTTCAGGGTCACGCCCAAGTTTTTGCGCGGCAAGCGCGTGATTGACGTGTAGGTGACGCCGATGGCCGTGATGAACAGCAAATAGCCCACCAACACGACCGTCGACGAGGCCACCGCGTTCATCGCGCGTTGCATGACGTCGGTGGCAATGAGCGTGCCACTTTGGATGGTAATTACCGTCACCAGTAGCTTTGCGCCGAGCGACAACTCCAGCTCCGCCGCAACCCGCGCGTCATCGCCATCTCGCAATGCACGCTGCATAAACGCGGAAAGGGCGCGGTAGACCCGCCCGGCGTGGGGGTCCGCCGCGAGCACCGCTTCGAGCGCCGAAAACGGGAGCTGCACGACCTTCACATCGGTCACCGCCTGCACCGATGGGGTGCGGTCGTGTCGGTCAACAAACCCGGCCACACCCACCGTTTGTCCCGCGGACAGCCGCGCCAGCTCCACCTCTACGCCGTCAGGACCATCGGGCCGGAACACCCGCGCCGTCCCCGACACGAGAAAGACGAGCGAATCGGCGGGCCGTCCAAACGTAAATACGTTCGTGCCCGCAGGATAGGTTGCATGCACGGTTGCGCGTTGCAGTTGGTCGCGAGAGGTCGCCGTAAGCTCCGCCAGCAGGCCGCCGTCTGCAAACCAGTCGTTGTTCGGCCCGTTCATGGGGACGACCGTGGGGTTGGCGTCGCGCCGAGCGCCACGCGATTGGCCTCCCAAGCGGCGACTGGCACGCCCGATGAGCGCCGTTCGCGGTAGGCCTGTACGGCTTCATCGGAGTGACTGCGCAGGTCCCACACCAGCCCCACGCGCGCGAGACCACACAGCGCGAGCCATGTGAGGTCGATTTGGCTCGGTAGCATTCCCTGTCGCGCAGAGCCCGGATACCGGTGATGGTTGTTGTGCCAGCCCTCTCCGAGCGTAAGGAGGGCCAGAAAGCCGTTGTTGCGGCTGTCATCGTCCGTGTCGTGGTCGCGGCTGCCCCACACATGGGCGAGCGAGTTGATGGTGAATGTCGCATGCCACACGAGCACGGTGCTCCAGCAGAATCCGACGACAAACCCGCCCGCGCCACCCAACGTATAACAAAGCAAAGCCAACACAAGCGAAGGCAACACATAGAAGCGATGCAACCAAAGCAGCTCGGGAAAGACCGTGAGGTCGCGCACGCGGCGCAGGTCGGCCTCGCGGTGCGATTCGTCCATCCACCACAGCAGGTGCGCGTAGCCAAATCCCCGCTGGTAGGGGCTATGAAAGTCGGCGGGCGTATCCGAGTGGCGATGGTGATGCCGGTGATGCCAAGCCCACCACAGCACACTGCGCTGGCCCGAAGACATCGCAAGGAGCGCCAACACAAGCTGGAATGGACGGCTGGTTTTGAACGAGCGGTGTGCAAAATAGCGATGGTAGCCCGCCGTAACGCCAAACATACGCAACACATATAAGCCCATGCACAGCAGCAATGGACCACGCTCCACGCCCGTAAAGAAAGCGAGCAGGCAGCAGGCATGCATTGCGACCAGCAACACCAAGTGAAGGAGCCTGGAAATTTGCGAAGCGGTCATTACAGCCCTAACGATAAATACAATGAAGCACGCTCCGCCACAGGTTGTAACGGCAAGCGGAACCGGTGTAACCGCGACACCCGTCCGGAGGGCAACTTCACGCGCGTTTTCCGTCCGGTCACCGCGCGCCCACGCAGGCGAAAACCACCGAAAAATCGGCGTCCCGAATCGACCACCCCCGTTCTACGCCTGCGACAATACCTGCCACACCATGATTTTACGCGCATACCGGCGCCGTCTCCCGCTCCCCAACACGCCCTTGCGTATCGCCGTTGTTTGTGCGTCTGTACGAATAACGTGCACCCGCTGCACGTTCAGGTCGCAACGCCCGGTTGCTGCGGCACAACGGCGCCACGATTTGGTACGCTGCGGCAGAGCGGCCGTCGCACCGGCCGCGCAACCCGGCGATGGTGACCCCCATGGAATCCGACCCCGACCTCCTTCGCCGCCTCCTCCGGGCCAAGGACCGCATGACAGCCGAGCCGGAAGCGGAATGGCCCGTCACACGCTTGGCGCAGGTGAGCGGCGTGTCCGCGGCGCACTTCTCGCGGATGTTCAAGAAAGCGTTTGGCATCCCACCCCATCGCTATCTGCTGACAATGCGCATCGCTACGGCAAAAGCGTTGTTGCGGGAGACCGACCGCGGCATCACCGATGTCGCCTTGGCGAGCGGCTGGCAGAGCCTTGGCAGCTTTGGCCGCACGTTTCGCGATGTCGTCGGCCAAAGCCCCCGCGAATACCGCACAACGGCAAAACTTGACGATGCATCGCTCGCCCTGGTTCCTGCGTGTTTTCAACAAGCCGCCCAACGGCCCGACTTGAGAATCGCAGTTTTGGAGAAGCGCCGACAGGACACACCTGGGTAGGCTCACCGTCCCACATCGGAGGTAGCATGTCCCAAGGTATCGCGGTGGTCGGCATTTATGTGCGCGACCAAGAAGAAGCACGCGCGTTTTATACGGAGAAGGTCGGCTTTGTTGTCCACACGGACATTCAAAACGGCCCCTTTCGGTGGCTGACCGTACAACATCCGCAGCAGCCCGATTTTCAGCTCGGCTTGTTTCGGCCCGGCCCACCGCTGCATGACCCCGCCACCGAGGCCACCTTGTTGGCGGTCGTCGCGAAGGGCGCGATGCCGGGCTTGGTGCTGCACGTCGACGACTGCCAGGCTGCATATTCGCGGATGTTGGCCGCAGGTGTAGAGTTCACGCAGCCACCCATCGCGCGATTCGGCAATATTGACGCAGGTTTTCGCGACCCGTCGGGCAATGGCTGGAAGATGATTCAGTCGGGAGGTGCGCGATGAGTTGGACGCAACGGATACGGCAGCTTCACCGATGGTTGTCTCTTGTCTTTACGCTTTTTGTGTTGGCCAACTTTGGCGCGATGGCATTGGGTGACGAGAACGTCGGAATGATTGTCGGCACGCTTACGCTATTGCCTTTGGTGCTGCTCATGGCAACGGGTATATACCTGTTTGTATTGCCCTATGCGCGCAAAACAGGTGAATAAAGCACGGCGCCGTAGACGGCCCCGTCGCACCTGCACCAACCAAAACCGGCGATAGCGGCCACTCTGTCCCGTGTGCCGCAGATAGCACCGCATCGCCCTCTTGCCGCAGCCAACATCGCGCTACGGCCTTGCTTTGGACCACGGCAAGGCGACGCGGTACAACGCGCAGCGGCGCGCGCGAACGGAGAAACGCAGGCAAAGGTTCGCGCGCCGAAGCCGCAGCTATGCCGGCCTTCGGCGCTGGCCCGTTGGCCGAAACGAACCACACCGGGCCGCGTGCAACCAACCAAAATGCCGACGAGGCCGGTATCGCCCTGCGCAGCCCCCCCCAAACGTAAGGTGTTGCTGCGGCGGAAAACCGGGAGGCACCCCCTGCGCGAAGTCGCGCGCACCGTTTGGTAGACGCAGCACACCCAGCACGTGCCGCGAATCGCGCTGAAGATGCGCCAACCGCACATCGTACCCCGCCGCATCACCGGTTCGCGCCGAGACACGCGGTAACCCTGGCATCGCTGTATTCTTGCTCCTTGTGGCCGTTTACCAATACAGACAACAGCACTTGTCAAGTCCAAGCCACAACCAACGTCACATCGGCGTTCTCTCGTCAATACCAGCGTACACGCACAAATGAATCACCATTCATTTTGAAGTCGGGAGGTTTTGTCGCGACGCAACCGCCGATATGCCCATACAAATCGCCCCACACGTCAATGCCTACAACGGGGACGACGAGAAGCCGAGTTTCGCGTGCGATGGACGGAAAGCAAACCGAATCGAACCGCGCAATTCCTTGGCACACCGCTCCCGCAACCGCTTTGCTATTTGCGTTGCGAAACAACCAAATACCACACAAACCATTGCGGTACAAATGGGCTTCGTATGCAACCCTACCCAAACTCGAAAATTCCTTCCATCCGGTAGGGAACGCCCATGATGGTTCGTATTGGCACCAAGATGTCTGCACGAATTTATCTTATGAGATCTCCACCACTTTGGCGCGATACTTATTTCGATATCATTGGGGATCGCTCCCGTCGCGCTTCGACTCCCCCGTTCCCAACAGCCCCCCCCCAGCCCTTCGCGATGAAAATCACCGGCCTTGCAGGCATGTCATTCCGCGCGGCGGATACCCATTCGCGCAAAGAAGCCGCAATCCGACGGCTCTCGTCGGGGCTGCGTATTCAGCGGGCCGCCGACGATGCCGCAGGTGCGGCGACTGCCGTGAACCTCGAAACCCACTCCAAGAGCCAGCGTGCCGTCGCGCGAAACGTAGAATCGGCCATTGGGCTGATGGAAACAACCGAGCAAGCACTCGCGAGCCAAATCACGCTCCTCCAGAGCGGACGCGCGCTAGCAATCGCGGCAGCCTCGGACACGATGGCAGAAGACGAGCGGGCGGCACTGCAAGTTGGCTACAGCGCCTTCCTCCAAGAAGTGGAGCGCATCGCCAACGCGACCGAATCGACCGGCATTCGTCCCCTCGTCCCTGCGGTGCCTACTATCGGAATTGGACTCGTGGTCGATACGCAGTTCCTTATGAGCGCCTCTATTACCGCGCTTCAAGCGGCGTTTCCCTCCTTTCAAGCGGCGCTCGCCGACCAAGACGTTCGCTATGGCGTGGTCGCAGCGGGCTACAATGCGGACCCCGGCGACAACACCCGGCTGCTCTCGCAAATGGGCCACGGAACGGCCGGCAGCGCGGTCGCGGCACTGCGCAGCGGCGCCGACGCCCGTGTCGACACCTGGACCGCGTTGACGGAGGCTGCGGGCAAGACCTCCTTTTCGGGCGTCTATGAAAACGACGCGCTGGCAACGGGGGGACTGTCCCGCAAAGTCATGGTGCTTATCACACGAGCATGGGTCGACATTCATGCATTCGGCAGCGCCGGCAAAACAGAAGCGGAAGTGGGTGCGGAGCTCGCCGACGCAGGCTGGGAGGTGCATGTCATCGGCCGGAGCGTAATGTCCACCACCACCCCCATCCGTATGACCCAATACGAAGACATCGTAAACGCAACGGGCGGCTCCTTCCAAAACATCAACAGCGGCATAGAGACCGGCCTGCGCAATATCGCAAACCACATCAACGACACCAGCGACGGCGCCCCGGAGGACAGCGTACTGCAGGTTCGCGTGGGCATCAAGACCACCGAAGATGACGTCATGAACGTCCAAATCCCCACCCCCACCGACCTCGCGACCCTCCAGCTCTCCGGTACGTCCATCGCGACGGCGGCGAGCGCGCAAGAAACACTCGACAGACTCGATATTGCATTGCAAGACGTGCAACGCAAGCGAAGTCGGCTGGGCGGCGTGCATCGCCGACTTCTGGTGCAACACGCCCTATCGCTGCAATTCCAACACGTCGCCGAACAGAGCCGTTCTATTATCGAAGACGCATCGCATGCGCACGAGGTCGCCAATCATACGCGCGAGGTCATCCAAGCCAGGATTGCAACCGCAACGTTCGCACAAGCGCGCCGATTGTCAAGGAAGACCATGACCGCACTACTTACGAGCCCGATGAAGCGATAGCGACCGGCTCCCGCCTCTTTTGGAATACCCGCCCCTCCCAACGAGCGCAGGCCAGAAAAACAAACCGCAACTTGACAAGGGGGGGTCAAGCGCTCTTTTGCTCCCACTCCGACGCCAGCACCGCAAACAGCACTTCGTCGGTCCACTCGCCAAACTCCGCATCCCAATACGACTGCCGCGCTATCCCTTCCTGCCGAAAGCCGAGGCGGCCGAAAAGACCTATAGATGCGAGGTTCCGTGGGTCAACCCGCGCCGTGACCCGATGAAAGCCGTCCGCAAACAAATACCTACACAACAAACGCAATGCACGCGTCGCGATTCCCCGGCCTTGGTACGCCGGGTCGAGCACCACACCCAACTCGACTTGCCGAGAAGGGTCCGGCGTGCCAACACCGAGGTCGCCCACAACGCCCACGCCATCGAGGAGCACCGCAAGTTGGCAATATTCGGTTTGGTGCCCCGGCCGCCGCATTGGCTGCGCGTGGGCCACCTGCACGACCTCTGCCACGGAAGCCGGCCGCCAACCTTGGTAGCGCGCCACATCGGGAAGGTTGCGAATCCGATAGACCGACGCAGCATCGCCGGGCGTCAATGGCCGAATCGACACGTCGCCATCACGCAAGAGAAGCTCGGAAGGGTGCATAAGGAGGCCCGCTGCAATCGGGAAATGACGCGCAATACAGATGCGTCCAATATAACACACCCATACAAACCAAGCCATCCGAATACCGGCGGCCCGTTTGGGGGCCTGCCCCGCCTGCGGCGTGGCACCGGGTGCTTCCGCCGGCTCGGCCCCCGGGCCGGCCGGAGCCCCCGCGCCCGTTGGTCGCGGTGTCTCCGGCCTGGGGCCTCGGCCACCTGCGGTGGCTCGCTGCGCGACCGGCTCCGCCCCCTGGCCCGGCTGACGCCCGTCGCTCAAAACGCGTTGGCGGCACCGGGTGTGCCTTCCGGTACAATCGCCCAGATGGAGCCCCCATCCACCGTGCGCGCATACGATTCGTCGTCGGAAAGCTCGGGGAGCGTGACTGCGTCGACCACCGCACCGTCTGCGTCGAGCAGCGTCACCGTCTCGCCGTCTTTCGACAGCTTGAAGGTCGCGTGGAGGCCGTTGGTTTCGTCGCCTTCGCCATTGTCGGCATACACGAGCAGCCAGCCCTTTGGCGGCACGGTCACGCCGGCGTCAAACTCCCAAGGTGCGTCGCCGTCTGCGCCATATTGGTCGGTCGCGGCCCAGCCGGTGAGCACAAGCGGCGTATCCCCTGGATTATAAAGCTCAAACCAATCGGCCGTATCGCCTGCATTGGAAACCAACTCATTGAGGACGACAAAACCCGGCACCGGCTCCTCCGGCGCATCCGGCTCCGGCTCTTCCTCTTCCTCGTCGACATTCTCATCGCTCAACGCCGCCGTGTCGCTCTCGGCCTGGGTGCTACCGGTCTGCGTATTGTCCGTTGCGACCTCGGGAGAAGCTGCAGAGTCGTTCATTTTGACATCACTGCACGCAATGGCCAAGGGAATCACAATCCAATAGAAGCAAGTGCGCATGGTCGTCTTCTCAACACATTCCGGGTTTACGGAAACGAAACAGGTTGGGTCGCGCCGAGCATCTCGCGGGCGCGCAAATCCAGCTGCAACCAAAGGGCAGAGGCGTCTTGGCTCGACGCGGCACCCGCGAGGCCGGTAACCAGCGCATCTTGGGTGAGTTGCTCGAAGCCTAGCAAGAGTCGCATCGGTGGCACGCCCGTTGCGTGGGGAGGCAATCGAATGCCTGCGCCCAAGCGAAGCGTCTTGCGGTGCGTCGCAGGAACGGAAGGCTGCTCGTGAACGTCGTCCCAGCGGGCAAACGCGAGCGTAGGCACCTGGGGAGGGGTCACTTGCACATACGCGCTGCGGCCGGTGGGCGTTCGCGCGGCATCGCCTTGAATGCCCGTGGCAGACAGCAGCTCAACGCCGCCCGCCGCCCAGTCCGAGCGGTGCGTGACGCGCACGCCCAAGCGGTGGTCGGGCGCGCGCCCGAGGCCACGGGAGCCGTCGCGGGCCCATACATGGAGCTGCAAAAGGTCGGCGCCACGCGACAACGGCGTAAGCGGACGCACCACCAACAGCGCCGAGGTGTCCTGCCCACTGTTGCGCTCGCGCCGCGCGAGTCCTTCGCCCGAAGTCAGCGAAAGCGCGGTGGTGGCCCAGCCTTGGGGCGCGGTCCACCCAACAATCGCGCCCAAATCCGAGCGTTCGAGCCAAGCGTTGCTTTCGCCCAAACCCGGCGCAACGGCGCGGAGGTCCCAACTTTGGTCGCCGGTGACCACCCAAGGGTCGTCCACCAAGCCCATCGACACGGCGAGTCCCGCGCGCGCGGCGGTGTACTTCGCCTCGGCGACTTGCACCTGTGGCACGATGGACTCGCCGGCCACTCCAATATAACTGTCTTCGCCACCCGAGCGAACGCCGCCGAGCACCAAACGGCCCGCCGCGCCGTCGCGCGCGAGCCCCAGTTCGAAGCGGCTGCGCGGGAGCGAGAACTGGCGGTCGATGCCCCCTTCGGGCAAGAGCCGCGCGAAGCGCCCCGCGACCTCGGCGCCCACCTGTACGCAGCCGCCGGTGGCGTCGGCTTCGTCGCGAGACATCGCTGGCGGCAACAAGGGCGTCGCCAACGCGAGGCACGCGGCAACGGCGCTCACCAGGCTTCCTGGGCGATGCGCTCCGCGCCGAGCAACGGGCCCTCCGCGTCGAGCAAGTCCGCGAAGATTCCGGCGTCGAGAAATAGCTGCAATACGTCGGTTTGGGACTGTTGCACAATCTCCGCGGACAAGGCCTCCGGCCCGCCGCCCGCGTCGAGGTCTGCGAGAATGACCGCGCGCGCATCGGCGCCGGACATCGTGCCACCG
The DNA here is from genome assembly GCA_964502005.1 of uncultured Enterobacterales bacterium. Taxonomy (GTDB): domain Bacteria; phylum Myxococcota_A; class UBA796; order UBA796; family UBA2385; genus CAJWOS01. The sequence goes on along the minus strand of CAZCUX010000035.1, from coordinate 15,757 downwards.
CGAGAGTGCGCGCCCGCGAGCAAGCGGCCCAGGTCCCAGCCAAAGTCGGCCAAGTCAGACGGCGCCAAGTACCCCTCGTTCCAACTATCGATAATCTTGTCATGGTCAATGTCTTGGAACCAGCTCGTCCAAGACAACGACTTGAACGCGCGACCATGGGCCAATACATAACCATTGCGCGCATCGGCATCCGGGCGAGACCACAAACGCTGTGCGGCCGACCACACGCGCTGGCCGTTGTTCTCAAAGGGCGCCAAGCCTTGCACCGCGCGACCGGGCAAATCAGGCGGGTCGACGACCTCCCGAATCTGCATCATCGCGTCATCTTCCGGGCCGGACGCGCCCAAATCGTAAGCCACCACAAAACGAAGCGCGGGCCGGCTCGACACACCCGAGCCAAAACGACGCGCGACATCGAGCACGCGAAAGCCATCCGGCGCCGCGTCCGATGCCGACCATTCGGCGAGGATGTCGTCTGCAAGATTTGTTTCGGCGGCATCGAGGGGCAAGATAGCGGTGCCGCCGGGCTCAACTGTCGTATCCAATACAAACGAACGCGCGCCCGAGGCGGAATACGTGGTATAGCCCTCGGTCTTTTTCCGCGCGCGGCCTTCGCGCGTGGCTTCGGCGAGGAGCGCGGAAAACACCACTCCCCATGGCCGCTCCTTCCCCTCATTTTCGGACAAATATACCGAATACGCATCGGTCATCGCTTCGACCGTATCTTCAGCGCAGGATTCGTCGCAGCCATCGAGAGCGGCGGTGAGCACGCGAAGTCCGATTGCGGCGCGGCGCACGTCGAGGGTCCACGGGCCGAAGCCAGCGGCGTCGAGGTCGACAAACTCGAGGGTCAGCGGGGGGCTGGGCGCTTCGGCCGTGGGGTCCGCGCGGCAGACCGACACGTTCTCGGGGTGGGGGTCGCCCACGAGAAGCACCGCAGTGGCGGCGGGATCTCGCAGGAAACGGGTGGTGGCGCGGGAGGAGTCAGGGCGGGAGAGGTCGGCGAAGTGCAAGGCCACGGAGCCGCGCATAAAATCGTAGGGGTCGTCGGCCATCACGGCAAACTTGTCGGCGACAAGGTCGGTGTCTTGCGAGAGCCACACGCGATTGTCGCGGACGAGCACTTCTTGCACGAACGCGGCACGGGCCGAGGGGCCGGCGGCACAGCCGAAGGCGGGGATCCAGCACAACAGTAGCGAAAACGGAGACCTCATGGGTCCACTGCGTATTCACCCCACCGGACACATTTGTGGCAGGTCGATGGAGTTTCGCGTAATAAAGATGGCGGCTTTGTGGCACATCCACACACAAACGCCACAAAAGGACAACAAAACGCCCGAAGAGAAGCGCGCGGCCCGTTTGGGGGCCTGCCCCGCCTGCGGCGTGGCACCGGGTGCTTCCGCCGGCTCGGCCCCCGGGCCGGCCGGAGCCCCCGCGCCCGTTGGTCGCGGTGTCTCCGGCCTGGGGCCTCGGCCACCTGCGGTGGCTCGCTGCGCGACCGGCTCCGCCCCCTGGCCCGGCTGGCGCCAACCGGTTGGCGCAAATCCATAACGATACGCCAACAAACAAAGCGCCAATATCGGATATACTCACCACGCCCCGAACCACGGACCCCTTATGCAGCACCTACCCCGAGTCACATTGGCTGGCATCGCGCTTACCGCTGTGCTGGTGGGGCAAACCGCCGACGCGTTGTCGCCTCCCCGCGCCAGCGGTCCCCCGGTCACACCCCCCACCACCGACGCACAATGGCACACCGCCACAGCGAACGGCGTCTCGGTGCAAGTGTTGGCCGAGCGTGCCAAGCAACGCAAGGTGGACGTGCTGCTCGTCTACCACGGCACCGTAGGAAGCGACGCACGCGTGCGCGAAGCCACGACCCACACTCTGCGTACGTTCCGAAAACTGCTCGGCCCCTCCGATATGCTCATCATCAGCGTCGCATATCCCGAAGAAGGACGCTTATGGGGCGATAACGTTACCGAGGCCGAAGCCGCGTTATTGTGGTTGCAACACGACGCAAGCGCGGCTCTCGGAGTCGAAGTAGGGCGCATCTTCCTCGGCGGACACTCCCAAGGCGGCGCGTTGGTGCTACGCCTCAACACGCAACACAATGTAGACGGCGTAATAGCCAACGCACCCGGTCCCCTCGACTTGGTCGACCGATGCGGGCGAGAGGAGCGCAAAGAAGAGCCACCAACGGTGCCCTGCACGCTCCTCTCGCAAACCTACGGCCCGCCGTCCCAAGCCGCCGACGCCTACGCCGCGCGGTCGCTCGTGGGTCGCAGCACGCCCCAACGTTCCCCGCTGCTGCTCGTGCAAGGAATGGGCGATAGCGCCCCGCAAGTCGAGGTTTGGCCCCGCCTTCGCGCCGAGCTGGACGCCTGTACGGACTGCGCGGCGATGCACGTCATCGAAGTACCAAAGCAAGGGCACACCGCGCTCTTTGTCGCGCCCGAGGCGGAGGCCGCCGCGCGCGCCTTCCTCACCGCGCCGTAGGGCCGCGCCGCCCCCAAAGACGTCGCGCGGCCAACATGCGCTCGACCGCAGCGTACGCGCGAAGGCTCCCCGGTCAAGCCGCGCTCGCGCCGCCTGTCCCCACGGCGAAATCGA
>CAZCUX010000035.1:0-13044 GCA_964502005.1 uncultured Enterobacterales bacterium | reverse complement strand
CGAAGGCTCCCCGGTCAAGCCGCGCTCGCGCCGCCTGTCCCCACGGCGAAATCGAGGGCCCCTCGGCATAATCGCGACCGGCGCGCCGGCCTCGCGAGGCGCCTCTTTGACACTCTGTCATCACGAAGCCGACGAGGTCAAACGTCGCAAGACATTCTGACATCACGAAGCCGACGAGGTCAAAGCGCTGGCGACATTCTGTCATCACTAAGCCAACGAGGTCAAACGTCGCAAGACATTCTGACATCACGAAGCGGACGAGGTCAAAGCTCGTTCGACCTTTTGGCATCGCTATCCCACCAAGATCAAAGGTCGTTCGACCTTGGTGGGATAGCGATCGGCGCGCGGTCGAAGGGCGGCCGGCGACCGCCGCGCAGCGCCCGTGGCGTGCGCGGTGCGGGGCTTGCTGGCGCACCAAGGGAGCGCCGCGCGCGCGAGGAACGCGCGATACCAACGTAGCGGTGGGCAGAATGGGTGGAGGCGGGCTACCGTTTCCCGGTCCCGCGGGCGCGGGTGGGCCGGAGGGCCTTCGACCCGTTGGGGGTCGCGCGCAGGGTTGGGTAGAGGCGGGTTTGGACTTGGCGGCGGGCAATGACCGTGTGGGATGGACCAAGCGCGACAGACCCGCCGAGCTCCATCAGGAGGTCGAAGGGGGGGAGACAGTTTGGCAGACTACCATCCTAGAGGACGAAGGAAGTTCGGCAGCGAGCGTTGAATAGGGAAACTGCAGACCAAGTCAACCAACCACCCGTCCCCACAAGGGCCGGGGAAGGTAGGGCCACAGACAGAATGTGCGGGTAGGCTTGTGATGGTTTGATTGGGGGGCGTTTGCACCCAGCGAAAGGTAAAAGCCTGCGTAGGATGAGCAGCGCCGGATGGTTTTTCGCGGTCTGTTCAAGTGAAAAATAAAAAACGGTCGCGAAACATACGCAAGTACGCGTCTGCGTCGGGTTTGTCTCGCCTGCATCGCGCCCATAGCGAACCAAGAATGCAGCGTAAGCGACCTCGGCGAAAAATGCGTTGTGGTTACGCGCAGCGAGCACGATACAAGAGGGATTGGCCGTACGAAAAGATTTCGGTACGCACTTGCGAAGACCTCCTCGCCGCCCCAAAGAACCACCCCATCGGTGAGAGCAGCGTGACCGCATCGCATACGCAATCGTCAAGGGACTACGACCAAACGCCGCAACCAAAAGGAATGCACATATCCGATGAAAATCCCTGTCGTTCGCCTTCTTCTTGCGTTCACCGCGCACATTCCTACGATTGCGTTTGGTGAAACAACCGCAAAACAATGCGAGGCACTGAAGCCCATACAACAGTTAGAGAAGGAACGTGAGCGAAAGGTAGACCTATTTTTACAGGCCGCCGCGCCGTTATATGGCAGCGGCAAGCTCAACGTATCCGTTGACACACGCACCAACTGGGACACCCGCCTGTTAGAGGGGGATGACCTCGCCCAAGCGTTTTTTGGGTACCAAGTCTGTGTCATGCGGGCAACGCAGATGATTGACTCGACCGAGTACGTCGCACTTCTATCCGCAATTTATGGACCAAAGACAAGCCCGTCGTCTTCCCCCACTAGCGGAGACACGCTCGCGCCCAAAGACACGGAAGAACCGCCCAATTTGGAGGTCACGATTCCGCCAGACAGTGCGCAATCGACCTCCGCACAGGCAAATCCCAATGCACGATGTTCGATTGTGCCGGGGCAGACGTTGACACTTCGCTCACCGATGAATCTTTTCTCTTTCGATGTAGGGGACTTTCGCGTAAAGTTGCTGCAACCGAATGACGTTGACGAATTGATGGAGGTGGCAAAACAATGCGGGGCCTACGAAGCAGCCACTACGCTGAGCACCTTCAAGGCCGACCGTAAAGAGTTCAGCTGGAAAGCCACCCCTGCTGCATACAATCGGCTGTTTCAGCACTACGAAATGATCGTTCGGGACTTCGCACAGGCGACGCAAACGAACTGCATCGCAAACGTGGGCAAGCTCGGTGAGCTTCCCTGCGACCAAGCTGTGCGACGCTTTGCACCCAAAGCATTTGAATAGCTACCGCGCCGAGCAAAGCCTTACCGTCCACCACGGCGCACGTCTTCGAATGCGCGCAACGCAGAGTTGTTCCAGTTGCGGATACCATAGTACCCGCCCGCGCCAATGATGACTCCGATTGGCAGGCTACCTCGAACATCACCGATGCTTGGTGTGGCGCACCATCCGTGCCCCACCACGCGCCTGCGCAACTCCGAAGCCGTGTTCACCGGCAAGGACTTCGTGGACTAGGCGGGAGCCAGCGTGTGCAGCACCGAGGCCTACCCGTGGCCGCTGCTCGCGGTCGAGTCGGACTCGCTTTCCAATGGCCGCAACCGCGAAAGATGTTCGACCGATTGCTGGGGTTGCCTTCGGCCGTTCGTTCAATTGTGTTTCTCGTGGCAGCCAATGTATTTTCACCGTGGGTTTCCTCACCGGTACGGTGTTTCGCAATTCGGTGCCCCCGTCCGCTGCGCCGGCCATTCAGGCAACTCTCGTCTGCCCTTGGGGCAGGACCTAAATAGAGAGCGATGCTACGGCGACTGTCGAGTCTTGCGTGCTGAAACGTGTCGTTGACGAGCCGGATTGGGCAGGCCGCAGACGCCTATGACGGCATGAGGGTCTACAGCCCCTACCGGTTCGGCCGAAGGCGGTCTCGTTCATGTTCCCGCAACAGGCCGAGGTTGTGCAGATGTTCGACGCACGCAGAGTAGCTTACGCCAAATCGGTCGGCGATATGAGAGGCCCATACCTTCGTCTTTGGAGTCGAAGACACCTGTTCAATAGCGCCTCTCACCAAGTGGGTTGGCATCAAAAGCATAGCAGCGAAGGCGTTTGCCCTTCGCTCTACGTCACGAGGTGCCCATGGTCCACTCGCCACCGCCAGCGGTGCCAAGGTTCCGCCATCGTGGAGCAGGTGACAAAGCTCGTGTGCAAGCGTGAACCTAGTGGCCTCTGTGGATGCCGTGCCTCCATAGCCGGAGTTCAGGAGAATGGTGGGCCGGATTGTCGGGGAGGACAGTGCGACCGCACGAACTGTCTTGTCCGTAAGCCGCACCGATTGTACGTCTACTCCGAGCGACGACAGCAACCCGTTGATATCCACAGGTGACGCTATGGCGCGTGCCATGACGTCGGTGTCTGACAGAGAATCGTGGAGGTCAAGCGCCAGTTCGTAGCCCTCGCGCCAGGCAGCGCGCAGGTCCGGGGACGGTTCGTGATGGTCCTCGTACTGCTGAAGGGGCCAGGTTTCTTCAGGCCCCTCGGCCTTGGCCATAAAGGTTGCCAGCAGCAGCAGATCGTCCTCATCGACGTTTGGACTTAGAGAACCAAAGGCCAGCCCCGCTGTGCAACGGCCATCGACAAACAGCCCGCTCTCTTCCGGGCCGAATAGCCTGTCGGCTGCTCCCGGAACGGAGCGACCGAGAGCGTCAGAAAGCCCCTTCAATCGCGCAATGCCGAAATCGAGCCGTCTGCCAAGTCCCGCGAGAATCGCGATACGATTCCAGTGGCGAGACGCTGACCGAAGCCCTGCAACGTTCTGGTTCAAGGTCCGAATTCTGTCTGATTCGGGCGCCATACGCAAAAGCTGCTGGCTGAAGTCAGCAGTGACCGAAAAGAGAACATTGGAGGCGAGCTCAAGGGGCAGCCGGGATACTCCCTCGGGAGCGAGGAACCGAATGTTCGGGGCGGCTCCCGGAGTGGCGGTGGGCCCCCAAGACACTTCGATTGACTGCCCTCTCCAACGCCTGAAAACGACATCGGGAAAAACCCCACCGAATCGGGCGGCCTGCATGGAATGCACACGCCACCACTCCTTCCAGTCCGAGCGCCACCGCGAATCTATGTCATCACTCGCCAGTTCCGGCGGAAACCTCGTTTCTCTAAGACTTGCCCAAGCCGAAGCAGACCTTGGCGCAGGGAACGGAAGTCGCTCCTCGTGAAGGAGCTCATCCCAACCCGAGACAATCCACTCGAAGAAGTCGAGCAGATACCATTGCACTCCGTGGATTGTCTGGTCGCCTTGGAGGTGTGCGCAAATGTTGATTCCGTCGACCCAGATTTCGAGTCGACCCCAACTGAGCGATTCTTCCACCGTCGCTCCAGCACCCCGGTCGGGATCCCTCTGAAGCTCGATTTTCACCGCGAACTGGGAAGTATCGCCAGCGAGTGTGGTCCAGAAGCTCGGCATTACCTATGCGTCCCAATATTGGTTTTGCTGACGTCGACGGACCTTGCCCTCTCGAAGAAATTCCTGGGCGATCGACTCTGGAACCTCTTTCCAGCCAACTGGCCAACCATGCCACAGGCCAGGCTCGTGTTGCCGAGCGCAGTAGGCCTTGCCTTCATAAACCCCGTAGCGTGCATTGCCATCCGGCTTTGACGCGTCGAGAATGGCTTGAGCATGAGGCTTTACGTCCGCTGGGCAGAGAGTTCCCCGACGACCCGGTTGCCAGGGCTCTCCGTGCTTGGCGTTGCTATCATACTTCACGATTAGAAGCCTCTTCTGCAAGGGCCCCGACCGGTGCGCGCCACCGGCCATGAAACGCCATAACCTCCAGCCTTCGCTTCGGGTATCGGCAGAATCGCTCCGGCAACAAGCTGCCTCTACACCTATGCCGATGTGGTCCCTACCTAGGCCCCACCACTTCATGCAGTTCTACACGCCAAGCACCAACGTTGGTGCCCCCACCGCCCACCCCCCATGACTCGCCCCCATCCTGTAGACACGCCCGCAGCCTGCCGTTCATAGATTGGAAACCACTCGAAACCCGCAGCGCGCACAACACAGCCCCTGCCACGCCAGCCCACCGCTCCCTCCGCGTGACCAGCTACCCACGCCGGTTTGACCCGACAAGCATCCGACCCAACCGGTGCGCGCGCACGCGGCATGACGCCACATCACAAGGAGTCCGCCCTCCGCCTTCCCCTCGGGGGCTCCCCTGCGGCGAGACCTTGGGCTCGCCGCTGCCGCGGAGACTCTGGCTCCGCGGCGCGCCAAAGACCAACGGGCTTTGGCGCCCCCAAAATCGGCCGTTCCAATCCGTTCAAATGCCCAACCCACACAAAGAAAGCCAAGCAAAACAACCGCGGTTACGGCGTGTTCTTCGTCTCGTGGGCGCCGCTCAGAACCTATCAGGATGCTGCGCAAACCAATCGACCACATGGTCCACGAACGCACGCACCTTCGCCGGCATGAGCTGCCGTTCGACAAACACGACCGTCAGCGATGCCTCGGCACCGATGGAGCACGGCAACACGTGCTCCAGCGCGCCACTTGCAATATCCGCAGCGACGAATCGTGCGGGCAACAGCGCGATGCCATCCCCCTCTCGAACAGCACGCAAGAGCAGCGCGAGGTCGTTGGCGGAAAATCGACCGCGCACCTCAACCGTGCCCCCATCCAGTTGCGGCCAAGTACGCGTCACGCGCCCCTCGCCGTCCATTCCGAGAAGCAGCGCGTGCGAAGACAGCTCCTCTGTGGTGTGCGGTCGCCCCATTCGGTCGAGGTATGCTTTGGACGCGACGGCACGCAAATCAACCGTACGCAAACGCCTGCAAACCAGCCCCGGGTCGCGCACAACACCTGCACGCACGGCGACATCGAAGCCTTGGCTCACGAGGTCGAAATGTTGGGAGCCCGCGACAACCTCCATGCTCACCTCGGGCCAACGCCGCGCAAACGTGAGCAGCAGCTCCCCCCAATAATCTACGCGGGAAGCGGGCGGCACCGTCACCCGCAACAAGCCACGCGGCACATCATCCCCTTGCCGCACGGCCGCCTCCGCTTCGCGCGCAGCCACCACAAGCGGCCGCGCGCGGTCATAGAGGGTCTGCCCGGCGGTGGTGAGGGAGAGGCTGCGCGTGGAACGATGCAACAAGCGCACGCCCAAGCGGTCTTCGAGGCGCTGCAGGCGCCGACTGAGCGTCTCGCGCGGTAGGCCGAGAACCCGCGCCGCGTCGGTAATGCTGCCGGCATCGACGACGGCGACAAAACACTCATAGCCCTCCGCTGCTTCTTGCATCAGACCTCCCGATTCGTGATGAATATGACCAACAGATGAGAAAATGCCAGGACTTCCGCCAATATCATCACGCGGCTACATCTGCATTGCCAACTCCCACCACGGATACACGTCATGGACAAAAAGACTCTCGCGTATTGGATTCCTACCGGTTTGTTTGCCGTTGCAATTGGCGGCTCGGCCACCATGAACCTGCTGCGGCCACCGGAGCTGATGGTGACCATCGACGCGCTCCATTTCCCCACTTGGTTTCCGCTGTGGCTCGGCGCGTGGAAACTCGCGGGCGTCGTGGTGCTATTGGCCCCCGGCTTGCGTCGCCTCAAAGAATGGGCGACGGCGGGATTCACCATCGCGCTGACCAGCGCGTCGGCCGCGCATTTGTTCAACGGTGACGCTATTTCCCAAGCCATCCCACCGCTTGTGTTGCTGGCGATTTGCCTCACAAGTTGGGCCAATCGACCCGAAAGCCGCCGTCTCAGCGACAACACAGCGGCGTAGCAACGTTCGGTAGTGGCGCACTCTATCCTCGCCGTGTCGCCACGCACCGCGCGCCCGCTTCCAACCCAAGCGGCAACCCCGCGCCCATCGCGCAGCGCGCCATCCCGTCGCTTCATTGGAAGACGCGGTTCGGGGCGCCGCGTCCCGCTGTATGGGGGCCGGGTTGCATACGGGGTCCATCGGTTTTGGCCTGCGCTGTTTCCGGCTTTCGGGCGGCGGCCACGTCGGTCTGCCGAACCATGCCCTTTGGCGTAGCTATCCCAACAAAGTCAAAGGTCGTTCGACCTCAGTGCCTTGGCTATCGGAACAAGGCCAGAGCACGGCCAGCGACCACCGCGCAGCTCCCCCCACGCATACAACGGGGGACCGACAGGTGCGCCAACGTGAGCGCCAAGGCGAAGAGACCGCTGTACGCCGCCCCAAGCGCTGGCCACGCAGCCCCAACCGCTCTACGCCTGGCCCCTCCCCTGGCCCGCGCGGTCCGCGCCAACATAGTAGTTTTGCATAGACTGAGCCAACAAGGTCGAACGACCTTTGACATCCGCGCATGAACTCACCCAACAAGGTCGAACGAGCTTTGACCTTCGTGCATGAGCTGAGCCAACAAGGTCGAACGACCTTTGACCTTCGTGCATGAGCTCACCCAACAAGGTCGAACGTGCTTTGACCTCGGTGGTTGAGCTCACCCAACAAGGTCGAACGAGCTTTGACCTTCGTGCATGCGCTCACCCAACAAGGTCGAACGAGCTTTGACCTTCGTGCATGAGCTCACCCAACAAGCGTTGCAACGCCCCGCATCGCCAAGCCGAAGGCGAGGCCCGCCCGCCCAACAAATGGCGCAACCCAAAGAATGCTCAGTTCGTTTTGAACTTCGCCGCCAGCTCCCGAACGATGTCTCGGTTGTCGCAAAGACGCCCGTTGCCTTGCCGGCCTGCATCGAGTTTTTGCAAAAACTCCTCGCCCACGCCTTGCGCCTGGAGCAACGACACGGCTCTCTCGTGGGCTTGCGGATGCTCGTACAGCGCCAGGAGTTGCGCCGCTCTGTGATGGCGCTCTTTGAGCTTGTCCATTTTGGCGCGATTTTCGAGGACACCGATGGCATCCTGTCCCGTCGACTCTCGGTCCGCAGCACCCACCGCCGCCTCCGAAAGGGCGCCGAAATTCACAATACTTGGCGCGTCGCCGTTGACAGCTTTTATGTTTTTTTGCGTCTCATGGGCCTTGTACATCTTCTTTCCGGCTTCTTGCAGAGACGCCGTACCGTTGACGGCCACACTCGCAGCGGCCACGCCGGGATTCAGGGGACCGAGAGCGGCAAGCGCGTTCCCCGTAGCCTTGACGCCTCCACGCACCATCTCCGTCTTGTTTTTGCCAAGCAAATAGTGTCCGATGCCATCCAACGATTCGTCCACACGGTCGCGCTCGCGTGATTCTTCTACATCCTCCTCCGTTGGATTGAAGAAAAAATCCGACATACGGGGGGCGTTTCGACCATCCTCTAACCACTGCTTCGTCGCATCGCGTTTCTTCCACGCGGACCGCGCACGCTGCCCTTGTTGCACAGCCGCGATACCCGCGCCGACTCCCCCGAGGACGCCCGCCGCTGTGGTGGCGTTTCCCGCAACCTCCCCCGCTTTCGTCGCAATCTTCGCCTTTCCCATTCCACTCGCGACCTCCGACGCTGTAGTCGCAGCGGTAGCGACACCACCCGAAACCGCACCGCCAAGCTGTATTCCAGCTTTGACCTTATCACCCCCCTCCGCGTTCAGGAATCCGGCCCCCGCGCCGACGATACCCATCGTCGACATTCCGTTGTTGACGGCCGTGTTCAACGCCCATCCTACTTGCCCCGCTTCCGTATTGGGCAATGAAAACGGCGGCAGCGTTTCACCCCGACTCTCGACGGCTTTCTCTATTTTATGATTCTGCACCGCCTGCCCAGCGCTCACCGCGGAGGGCACCATCGTAAGCAATGACTGCCCTTCAGCACCCACCAACGCTTCCACCGATTCCGAACCGGTCTGCGATTTGGGGCCAATGACACGCGGCCTCTTCTCTCGCCCCGAAGTGGACCGAGGTGAATCGTGAAACATGACCGGCCGATTCCCTGTGTCCGCCCCGACTCCATTCGCCCAAATGTTGACCGCACCGCCATTGGAGTCCCGTGATTCCCGGTTTGGGTTGCGTGTAGCGAGCAACTCCTGGAGCACAGAGTTGTCCCCGCCTACCGATGGCGGACGTTCGAGCGCGGGGGGACCGCCCGCGTCTTCCGATTGCTTGCCTTTTGCGCGTTGGAGGGCTGGCATATAAAGGCTCCAGTGGTTCAAGGGGTCGTTTTTCGCGCCACCGTTCTCCCATCCCACCGATCAAAGGCAGGCAAGAACGTGCAAGGGAAACCCTTTCTGGAGCGGCGTTGGAGAAGCGGTACCCACGACCGCTGTTACTGTCAATCAAACAGAGAACTTTACCCGATATTGTTTTTACTATATGCGCATTCTTCGCTCTTATTCTTCCATCGGGTTGGGAGCTTCCATCTGGTTCCATGCATGTTCATTGGGGAACAGCACAACACCCCGCTGCAGCAACCTGCGGCCGCATTGCCCGGAAGGCCAACGATGCCGCGCGCCTCTTCCGCACCCAGCCGCAAGCGCGGTCGTGGCAATCGCTCGGCGTCAGAGCCACCCAGCGGGGAGAGCGGCCCTGCGACACAATCCGACCTTCATGTCGTTCGCCGAGATGTCCGTTTTTCACACACAATACATTCATGGACGAACGATGAAGCTGCGGCGGCCCTACGCCAAAACACCGTGCTCGGTTTCCGCCAAAAGAATTTCGGTAGCAGACGTTGTCGCGCATCGACGGAACGGTGAACCCGGAAGCACGCCGATGTGGGGCCTTGCAAGAACAGCGGCTCGCCGTCCGCCGCCGTTTGGCTGCCGGTGCTCCGCTGCACGCACGTTTTGCTGGCGTGTGTAGGGCGGCCTTCCACATTGTTTGGGTGTGCGTTCCAAATCGACCCTCCACAAGTCGCGGCGATTGTATTAGGACAACACAATCTCTATTGGATATTCCCCGAGAGGCACGAGAATGAGCAACGACTATTCCTCGATTACAGTCAATTTCACCCACGCGGAGGACCTCCTTCGCGCGTTGTCGCCTCTCGCGCGCGGCGAGTTCCAATTCAACGACGATGTCAACGGCAACGGCAACTACCGTTTCGTGGAGACGACGACTGGGGACTCTATTTGGTTTCCAAAGTACGACACCCGCTCCGCGAAAGCGGGAGATGGGGCGCGAGACTGGCTCTTTCGTGGTGTATCCAACGCCACTTTTGACGGTGTACCGAGCGGTTGGCGCCAAAAGCCACAGTCGCTGCTGCTTACCTGGCTAAACCAAACGGAGCTAGCGAAAACGGAGCCAAGAGAGCGCGCATTCGCTGAGATGTGCCTCCTCTCCGATTACTTCAAAAAGTGCGACTCCCAAGGTCTCCCTATCCCCGGCGACTCCGCCGAGCTGCGCTCCGGCAAGCCGCCCAAGACTGCCGACGAAATGCCCGAAGAATGGCCGTCGGAAAGCGTGCTCCCGTTGCTCGCGACCATCCAGCACAACCTCACCAACACACGCCTGCTCGACCTGAGCCGGCGGCCCCTCATCTCCACATGGTTCGCCGCGTCCGGCCCGATTGATAAGGGGGAGCACAAAGACACCGGTAGCATCGTCGTTTGGTGCATTCGCAATGCAAAAATCCCCAAGGATTGCAACACCAAACTCCTTGAACTCGCTGGCCTCAAGGTCTACGCACCGCCACGCGCCGACAACCCCAACCTCCACCTGCAGAGCGGGAAGATGGTCTACCTCCCCCTCGCCACCGAGTTCAAGGAAGGTAACGACGCCGTCCTTGACTATCATCAGCGCATCTTTGAGGCGGCACATAAGGCTGCCGAATGCTCCAAGACACAAGCCATCGACTGGGTGCGCCGCTTTGTGCTCCCGTGGTCGGAGACACCCGCGTTGCTGTCCCTCCTCAACGCGCACTTCGTGCATGGCGCCCGCGTTTATGCGGGCCACCGTGGGGTGTCGGAGGCGGTGAAGCTCGACATCCTCAGCGGCCGAAAGCACAGCTGACCCCTCGCTCGGCGCCCGCAGTGGTGGGAGCTGTTTGGGGCGGGAGCGATGCACCGTTATCCAATGCGATATGCCCCGAGAAATGCCAGCGTGGTGGTCGCAACACCCACGCAGCGCGCGCGACAAAGCACGCGCAACTCCGCCTCCCGTGCGCGCCTCCCACGACCAAGCCCGCTTCGGCCAATACGTTGCCACCAACACAGCGCCGTCCAAACCGACTGCGCACAACGACAACGGACGCGGATGGGGTGGGCGTGGGTGTTGCCATTCTGTCGGCGCGCGTCAGGCGAGGTCGAAGGCCGTCAGCCCCACGCACAGCGCGCACGCAATGAGGTCGACGGACGTTTGACCGGATTTCGGGATGCCTTGCCCGTCCGCTGTTCCGGCGGCGGCGTCCCGTCCAACAGGACCGCGGATTCGCCCCCGCCGTGATTGGAGGAACAGGGGGATGGCTTGGCGCTGGCAGGCCGATTGCGCGAACATAACGGCGACGATTGCGTAGTAATGGACCTTCCGAAGCATGATCCCGCGGCTTCACCGCCCTCCCACCTTGACCTTTTCTTCCTTCACGATACACTGCTCCCATGCTGGGAGCATCTATGTCCCCACCCCGAGGAAATCCTGCGGCGCATCACCGCGAGAACCATCGCCGCCAACGCTCGGGACCACGCAGACCTCCGCCACGCGCTCGCCGATGGGGTTGGCATCGTACAGGCTGCGCGGCGGTCATCGGCCGCAGACATAGAGCGCTCTTTTCCAAACGCACGCCCCTTTACGGAAAAGCGTTTCGTCTTCAACATAAAGGAAACAAATACCGCATTGTCTGCGTCGCACCGTACGCCAATCACGCGCAAGACGGCATCGTCAGGGTACATTTCATCGGGACCCTTGCCAAATACGACCAACGCAACGCCGCTACCGTGACCTCTCGCCCCACCGTCACCTGAGTACAACCATGCGCGCATTCCCTGTCCGCAATGACTCCGATCTTGTTCGCGCCATCGACCTCGTCGACCAGCTCTGGGAATCCCCCTGCGGCAGCCCCGAGGCCGACCTCCGAGATGTCATGGCCGAACTTATCGAGCACTTTGAATCCCGCGCGCTGTCCCAAGCGCTCCCGCCTCCCAACCCGCGCAGCGTCATCGAGGCCAAGCGCCGGGAGCTGGGCCTCAGCCAACGCAAACTGGGAGAGCTGCTGGGCTGGAAGAGCAGCGGCCGCGTCTCCGAGGTCCTCTCGGGCAAGCGGCAGCTCACCCTCGAGATGGTGCGCGACCTCGAACGGGTCCTCGGCATCGCGCCGGGCCTGCTCCTCGCCGACCGCTCTCCGCAATCGGATGGGGCGGTGTGGGTGAGCCTTCCCGCACACCTCGTCGCCGCCGCGCAAGACGCCTCGTTCGCCGGTTTTGACGGGCTGGATGCGATGGTCCGTGAAGCGGTCGCAGCGCAGCTAGCTCATTCGGTCCCCACCTCGGCCTCCTCCGCGGCGTTGTAATCGGCGCGCACGCGAGTCCACGAGCGGACGCGCTTGGCGTTCCGCACGGGTGGGAGGGCGGCATGAAGATGGAACGCGAGTGGATGGTCCCCGCCGAGCATGTCATCGAGGACAGCACCACCCACAACCTCTCCCTCGTGTCCTGCCTCGAACGCGTGCAGTCGTTCTCCTTCCCGGCCCAACACCACGGCTTCGCGGTTGCCGCGCGGTTCCGCTGTATGGACGCGCCTCCAGCGAAGGCTCGTCCAATGCGCATGCGGCTGGTTCGCGTGTCCGCGCACGACCCCGACGAGGTCATCGCCGAAGTGGACTCCACTTGGCAGGCAGGTGTGCGCACGGCCCGCTGGGTGATGAACGTTCCGTTCCTGCGCCTCAAACGCGCGGAGACTCTGCAGTTCCGCTTGCAATACCAGGTAGGCCGCGCGGCGTGGCAGTAAGGGCCAAGCTCCTCCCTCGACATCCTCCATGTAGAGCTGTCCGAAGAACAGCACCAACAGCTCATCGAGGAGCTACAAGCACGCGGACTTCCAACAGACCATTTATCGGAATGAGTCTGCGCCCTCCTATCCCGCCCCTCTCATCACGCGCCGAAGGGTGCGTGGTGGACAGGCGCTACTGCGGAGTGGGTCCCTCACTCGAAACCACAGGATGGATGTCAAACCCAACACAACAGCACGGGTGTGGCGCAATACAACCGAACGTCCTTGCGCTCCTGCGGAGGGGCTGTTGACCGGCGCTCCATCGAAGTGCGCAACGCTCCAGTCAACAATCGGGCGACTGCCGGGGAGCCGCGATGGGTACGGGGTCCATCGTTTTTGGCCTGCGCTGTTTCCGGCTTTCGGGCGGCGGCCACGTCGGTCTGCCGAAC
>CAZCUX010000034.1:0-64616 GCA_964502005.1 uncultured Enterobacterales bacterium | reverse complement strand
GCGGCGGCTGCGCCGGCGGCGCTCGCGGTGGCGGCGGCCGTGGCGGCGCCGGCGGCGGCGGCCGCGGCGGCGGCGGCCGTGGCTGGGACGGCGGCGGCTACGACCCCTTCGCAGGGGGCGGTGGCGGCGGCGGCGGTGCCGCTGGAGATGACGATTGGGGTGCAGACCGCCTTCGTCGTCGGCCAGACCGGAAAAAGAAGAAGAAGTTCCGTCCCGACGAAGACGACGACTGGTAGGACGACCGGGTTGGTGACCACACGCTACGTTTGGTCCCAACTGCGGCGAGCCGACGCCGTCTGTTCATGCTTGTCGTCCGATGGACGAACCCCCGGGCCAAGGTCCGGGGGTCTTTTTTTTCTGGTATCCGCGTGTCTTGGGTGCGGGGTTCGTCCGTGCGCGTGTGGGGGAGCAGTCAGCGCGGGAGTTGGGCGTGCATCGTGCTGTGCTTTCGCGACGGCTCGTCAGGCCAGCATCTTCGTCAGTTCATCGTTGGCGGAGCTGGGGCGTTCGAGTACCCGTCGGGTGATGTCCGGTGCAATGCCGAGGTGGTGCCAGCATGCGGTGGTGGTCGCCTGGAGGCGCTCTGTGGTGCTTGGCTCGACGCCGGTAGAGCCCACTGCGAGTGCAGCGGCCTGGGTGGCGCCAAGCTCGGCTGGGTCTCCAACAAACGCGCCGTGGTGGTTCCGGAGCAGCAAAGCGAGGCGTGCTGGCAGCGACCAGTGCATACATAGCCAGCTTGCGACTTCCGCATGGTCCCAGCCAAAGGTCTCTTGTTCGAGAGTCTCGAGTGGGACGCCGTCTTGCCGGATGGATGTCAAGAAATCGTTGTAGAGTCGTGGTCGAGCATCGGCGAGCAGGGGCACTGCGATGTCACTGACGAGTGCCGCCGTAAACGCGAGCGCGCTGGAGTTTGGCGCGAGCTGGTCACAAAGTTCGCGAGAAATGCTCGCACGTTGGGTTGCTGTCGACCAAAAGGCGTATTTGTCGAGGGGGCCCTTCTTGTGGCGCGCTACCGCGGACGTGAAGCCCAAGCCGAGCACGAGGGATTCGAGGCGGGCCCGACCGAGCAAGACGACGGCACGATGAATATTGTCGATGGGTCGACGGGTGCCGAAGGCGGCGCTGTTGGCGATGCGGAGTACGCGAATCGCGACCGATGGGTCGGTGCTGATTGCCTCGACGACGGGGACGGGGTTGTGTTCGTCCCGGCGCAGGATTTCGAGAATCCGGTAGTGCCGATTTGGAAATACGGGCAGTCTGTGACTACCCAGGACCTCCTTTAGTGCAGCAGCGGGGTTGACGGTCTCGGATGGGTGGTTTTCGGCTCGCATGAGACCTCCAAGAAGAGGTACGGTCCGGCGAAGGGAAAACGTGAGGGGGGTGCGAGCAAAAATTGCTCCATGGCCGAAATTTCTTCGATTTCCTGCGATGGCGCAGGTGCCCACCGCTGCTCACCAGGACGTGACCCATTTTGCAAACGCGCGCGCGAGACCGCCGTAGGGCGGATTCAGCAGGGACATTGCGTTGAACCGCGCTTGTTGGAAGACGCTCTTTTCGTGGGAAAACGCGCGGAAGCCCGCGAGACCATGGTAGTTCCCGATACCGCTGGGACCGATGCCGCCAAACGGAAGCTCCTCTTGGGACACATGGGCCAAACATTCGTTGATAGCGGCACCCCCACTCGTTGTGCGCGCGAGGACGTCCTGAATGCGGCTTGACCGATGGTCGAAATAATAAAGCGCCAAGGGCCGGGGGCGGGCATTGATAGCAGCGATGGCGCTGTCAATCGAGTCATAGGACAAAATGGGCAGCAAGGGCCCAAAGATTTCTTCTTGCATGACGCCGAGTGTGTCCGCTGGCTGGACCATAAGGGTCAGGGGCATCTTGCGGGAGGTTGGGTCCGCGGCCTCGTTGCCCGCTTGTTCAACGCGAACGCCCGCCGCGCGTGCTTCTTCGGCGAGACGCGCGAGGCGCTGAAAGTGATGGGTGCTGATGATGGCGGTATGGTCGGGGTTCTGCACCATCGTTGGGTACATGCGTGTGTAGGCCGCTTTGGCAGCCGCGACGAAGTCATCGACTTGACCGGCGGGCACATACACATAGTCCGGCGCGACGCAGGTTTGACCGCTGTTGAACATCTTGGCCCAGACCACGCGCTCAGCGGCCTTTGTCACAGAGAAAGAACTGTGCACCAATACCGGTGACTTTCCGCCCAGCTCCAACGTAACGGAGGTGAGATTTTCGGCTGCGGCGGCCATGATCCGTTTGCCGACGCGGGTGGAGCCGGTGAAAAAGATGTGGTCGAGGGGCAAATGGGTGATTTGCTCGCCAACACGGGCATCACCATGCACGACCTGGGCCACATCGTCCGGCAATGCCTTCCGTACGATCGCTTCTAACACTTCGTTTGTGGCCGGGGTCAGCTCGGAGGTTTTGACGAGAACCCGGTTGCCGGCCGCCAAGGCTGCCACCAGGGGGCCAAGCGCAAGCTGCACCGGGTAGTTCCAAGGCGCAATGACCGCGACGACGCCGCGTGGCTGTCGGACGATTCGCCCGGTGGCTGGCCGCAAATGCCAAGAAATCTCCGCCTCTTGGGGTTCCGCCCAGTCGCGGAGGTTGGTGCGTGCGTTGTCGATGGCCGACAAGACGATGAAAACTTCGCCCGCTTGCGTCTCAAAGTGCGCGCGGGTGCCGTAGTCTTTCGATATCGCTTCCGCGATGGTGTCGCGCTTGGCCTGCACTTCTTTTTTGAGGGCCTTGAGGAGCGCCAGACGGTCGCGAATCGGCAGGCCGCCGTGGCTGTTCCATGCTGCACGCAGCTTGTCATAGGCCCCCTGCACGGCGTGCGCGTCAGTCGATGGGCCGGTTGCGGTAGCAGAGGGGGGCTGCGGGTCCATAGGAGGCTCCGAGGGTGGGCACAGGTCAGCGCTCTCTCTTTAGCATCGCACAATCCAAAGGGGGCGCGGGGAGCGGACCGTTTGTTCCAAAAGTGTGCGTTTTTGCGGCAGTTGGTGAAAATGGTTGTGAGAACGATATTCCGGGTATGGCGCCTTCAAAGCCACACAAGGCTCTGACGCTTTGGGGTTGCGGGTTCCGCTTGGTTCCTCTAGACCATCGCATCCACTGTCAGCGCCCCCGATGCAGGGGACGGAAGGATACCGAGATGAATCGTTCGCGCCTTTTGATGGCGACCGGAGTGTTCCTGTTCGTTTCCGTGCCTGCTGCGGCGCAGTCTTTGCCCGCGTCGATGGATGCCGCGTCGGATACCTTGCCCAGCCGCGAATTTGGCGAGTCCATCATCAACGGCGAAGATGCCGTGGAGACGGACTACCCGATGACTGGCGGCCTCTTGGTCGATACGTACATCGACATGGGTTCCTATGGTGCGGGTCGTCTGCAGACGTTTATTTGCAGCTCTACGCTCATCGCGCCCGATGTGGTGCTGCTTGCTGCCCATTGTGTCGACCCCGACGCTCTGACGTACGGAATGGGGGAGCTGTCGGATACGGAGTACGTCTGGAGCCGCCAGGCCGACCTCTCGCGCTACGATGGCTCACGGCCGGGTATGTCATGGCCGGACGACGCCGTCGCCGTCGCCGATTTCTCGTTCCATCCCGACTGGAATATTCGTCGGCTCCAACTGGGCCTCGAGGAAAACTTCGATATCGCCTTGTTGTTCCTCGCCGAGCCTGTCCTCGATGTGCAGGCCGCGTTGCTGCCGAGTGCCGCCGAAGCCAGCACGTTGGCCGAGGGCACCGAGCTTGTCGTCGTGGGCTGGGGCCAGCAGTCCGCCACGAGCTCGTGGGAAGCGCCGCCCGCGGGCTCGTATATGTACAAGCAGATGGGCGAGTCCTACATTGCGGAAATCGCTGCTGAAGAGTTCCAGGTGGGATTGAACGAGAGCGACGTACGAAAGTGCCATGGCGACTCGGGCGGCCCGAGCTTCGCTTGGGTCGGACAAGGCACCACCGAAACGATGCGCCTTGTGGGCGTGACGTCCCATGCCTACGATGACTCCGACTGCTTCGAGACGGGGGGTGTCGACACGCGGGTCGACTATTACCTCTCGTGGATCGATAGCGAGATGCGCGCGCGCTGCGAAGACGGAACCCGTGCTTGGTGTGACGAGCCGGGCATTTTGCCGGTGGATTACTACGAGCCCGAGCCCGAGCCTGAGCCCGAAGACGAAGGGGACGACCTCGATGGAGGTTCGTCGGGCGACGACGACAGCAAAGGTGGGTGCGCGACCCTTTCGTCCGGTATGATGGGTGGGTTCGGGCTCGCCCTCGCGTTTGCCGCGGTCGTTCGTCGCCGCGTGTGAGCCTGGGGCGCCCGGCCCGGAGTGCCTGATGCCGCTTGGTTCCCCGTCTTCGATGCGCGCGCACCTGTTTGGTGTGCTCGCTGTTCTTTGGTTTTTTGTGGAGTGGATGGGCTTTCACACGGCGGCCATGGTGCTCAAGCCGTTGCCGGTGTTGTTGTTGCTGGCGGGCGTTTGGTTTGCGCCAGGTCGCACCACACCGCGAAAGCTCATCGCTGCAGGGCTGTTGGCCTCGGCAGTCGGGGACGTGTTTCTCGCGTGGTCGAGCAAGGCATTCGTCGGAGGGTTGGTTTCGTTCCTGATTGCCCACCTCCTCTATATTGGTTCCTTCGTCCTACAAGACCGACGGTCGGCAATCCCGTGGTTTGCGCCGTTCTTTTTGTGGGGCGCAGGGGTCTATGCCTTCTTGTGGCCGGGCTTGGGCGAGCTGGCCGTGCCCGTTGCCGTCTACGTTCTTGTGATTACGTCAATGGCATGGCGCGCGGCAGTTCTGTTCGGGAGCGCAGATGGTGGACGTACCGCCCTCATCGGCGCGAGCTTGTTTGTACTGAGCGACTCCATCCTCGCGATCAATAAGTTTGGTCATGCCTTCACAGGCGGGCACGAGCTGGTCATGGTGACTTATTGGGCTGCCCAGATTTATCTCGCGAAGTCCGTGCTGCCTTCGGGCGCGAAGGCTTGAGCGTTCGTCGAGAATCGGCCGTGCTTGCGGAGGTCGGGGCCTGATGTCCAATCAATCTGTGGCGCTCGTATGGGAAACTGCGGATATTTGGGGTGTAGTGAAGCCGGCAGGGCTCCCTTGTTTTCCGCCCCACGACAATCCATCGGGTGACAGCGTGTTTCGGCGAATCTGCGCCCAGCTTCCGATGGTTCCCGATGCGTGGCCCCTTGGCTTTGATGGTGGCATCGCCCACCGACTCGATACGAGCACGTCAGGGTTGCTGCTCGTTGCCCGGTCGGTGTCCGCCCTTGCTGCGTTGCGCGAACAGTTTTCGGACAAAAGTCTCGACAAGCGCTACCACTTTCTTACTGCGCGAAACCCGCCGTGGGACGAAAATGTGGTCAATCGACCCATTGCGCACGCCCGACGAAAAAACGACCGTGTCGTCGTGCAGCGCGGCGCGGACACGCCCCACCGCGGGCGATGGCGAGAGGCCGAGACGCGCTTTCGTCGGATTGCTGCGGTGGACGGGGGCCTTTGGTTGTGGGAGGCGCGGATGAAAACGGGTGTGATGCACCAGATTCGTGTTCACGCAGCCTTCGTGGGGCTATCGCTCGCGGGGGACACGCTCTATGGGGGCGGCGGCTTCGATGCACCCCGGCCCCCCGGCACAACGTTTGCGCTGCACCACCTCGGCCTGCGGGGGCCGGGTGTGCAGCCGCCTGTCGTTGGGGTGCCGGCGTGGTGGCCAGCGCGCTTGCCCAAAGGTCCAACATCGCCCCCGCCTGCGCCCCGGAAGTCCTTGGGAGACCGTGGGGCGCGTGGTGGAGGCGCGCGCGTGCATTTTTCAAGGGGCGACCGATAGATGTCCGCGATGGATTGACGTACACTTCATGGTCTTCGCCTGGGCATTCCGCCCGCTGGAGGACGTCGTGAGCTGGTTTGATGCGCAGCTCCAAGGCCGCGACCCCGACGAGGTCTTGCAGGAGCATGCACGCTATATTCGCGCAGCACGCGTCGATGCCGCATTGGATGCCCTCGCGGGTCCTTATGGCTGTCGGCGGTTTGTGGTGCGATTTGCTGCGAAAGGTCGAACAGTGGTCTTTTTGGACCTCGAAACGCTTGCTTTGCCGTTTGGCGGCGGTCCCCCTCCCGATGACCCCAGCGGTGAGCGGGTGGCAAACTTGGAAAAGGCGCTGTCACGGCTCCATGCCAACATGTCCTTGGGTCCCAAGTGGCAGCGGGGGGCCTTCGCGTACTTGCGCGATGCATCCGGCGCGACAGAGCTGATTCCCGCGTTTGACGATGACGCCGATGAAGCGCGCCTTGAGCGGCTTCCAATGCCTGGTCCTCCCGGCCATCCCCTCGAAGACACCGCTACGGATACGTTGTTTGCGCTTCGCGCCCGCGACATGGCCCGAGTCCTCGCCGCGACGCGCGCGCTCCCCGTCGACTGGGAGACTTGGGAGGTAGACGAAGACATCGGCCTCACACTTCATTTTGCGGATGGGTCCGTGCGAAAGCATCGGTGCTTGGTGCTTGCAACGTTCGAGGCGCGGTGGAGCCGCTTTACGTGGCGCGCCAAAGAACCGCTGGGGTCGGAAAACCTGTTCAAGACACCCGCATTTCCTTGCACTCTCGACAAGGCAATCGAGCTTGGATTGTTGTCCACGGCGCTGGTCGGCGGTGACTGGATGTTCATGCAGCCCTTCGACGAACAGGGTGGACAGCTCATTGTGGCGGTGCGCAGATAATGAAGTTTGGCTCGCCCTCCGACCGTTCCCCGGTGGGTTCCTCGCCAAAACGCGATAGGGCAGGGGGGCATAGGGACCGAAAAGACCTTGTCGTACGTACCGGAAAATCCGCTCATCGTTCAGAGCGACCATTCGATTCTGATTGAGACGGCCAGTCCGCATTTTGCAGAGGCCCGTGACGCCCTCTTGGCGTTCGCGGAGTTGGTGAAGTCGCCCGAGTACGTCCATACTTGGCGCCTGACGCCGCTTTCGTTGTGGAACGCCGCCGCTTCGGGACACAGCGCCGATGCCGTGATTGCTGCGCTCGAACGCTTCGCCAAGTTCCCGATTCCTGCGTCGATTCCCCCGTCGATTCGCGCGAAGATGTCCCGTTACGGCGCGTTGACGCTCGTCCGCGATGGGGAGTGGCTGCGCTTGGAGGGCCGCGATGCGGATGCGCTCGCCGAAGTGCGCACGCTAAAAGCCGTCCACGACCTCCTCGGCGACGGAGATGCAACCGGCGTGCGGGTTCACCCCCAACGGCGTGGGGAGCTCAAGCAGGCGCTCATCGCGTTTGGGCACCCCGTCGAAGACCTCGCTGGCTACGAGGATGGCGCGACGCTCTCGATGAAGCTGTCGTCTTCGGTGGATGGCAAGCCCTGGTCGATGCGCGACTACCAAATTGCCGCCGTGGACGCATTTCATGGTGGTCCCGCCGCAGGGTGTGGCGTGGTGGTCCTCCCTTGTGGCGCCGGGAAAACCGTTGTCGGCGTCGCGGCGATGGTCCGCCTCCAGATGCGGACGCTCATTCTTTGTACTGGGCACACACCGCTGCAACAGTGGAAGGCCGAAATCCTGCGTCGCACCGACCTCCGCGAGGAGGATATCGGCGAATACAGCGCAGAGCGCAAAGAACTGCGGCCAATTACGCTGACCACCTACCAACTGTTGACCCACCGTCGGAGTCGGGCGCAAGCGCCGACCCACATTGGATTGTTTCATCAAGGTCGGTGGGGCCTTATTGTTTATGACGAAGTTCACCTCCTTCCGGCTCCTGTGTTTCGGGAGGTGGCCGAGGTGCAAGCACGGCGGCGATTGGGCTTGACCGCAACGCTCGTGCGCGAAGATGGCCTCGAAGGGGATGTGTTTGCCCTCATCGGTCCCAAGCGATTTGACTTGCCTTGGCGCACGCTCGAGTCCCAGGGCTGGATTGCGACGGCGACGTGTGTTGAGGTTCGGGTGCCGTTCTCCCCGGAAGACCGCGAGCGATATTTGGACGCCGACGCGCGCGGGCGCTTCCAAATTGCGTCACGGAATGCGCGAAAAGGGGCCGTGCTGGAACGTCTTCTTGCGCGACATGCTGACCGACAGATATTGGTGCTGGGGACGGACATTTCCCAGCTTACGTGGCTTAGCCAGCGGTTTCGGCTGCCATTGGTGACAGGGGAAACGCCGAAAGTGATGCGTGATAGCATATTTTCGGCATTTCGCTCGGGAGAGCTGCGTGTGCTTGTATTGTCGAAGGTCGGAAACTTCGCGGTCGACCTCCCCGGGGCTTCGGTCGCAATCCAAGTGAGCGGCACTTGGGGGAGCCGCCAAGAGGAAGCGCAGCGATTGGGGCGTATTCTGCGCGTCAAGGATGGGGACACACAGGCTGTGTTTTATAGCTTGGTGACAGAAGACAGTCGGGAGCAGGACATGGCGGAACGTCGGCAGCTCTTTCTGGCTGAACAAGGCTATCCGTACCGAATTGAGCACCCAACATGACCCGCGCTACCGTCGTCACCGAAGTCCGGGTCGCGGACCCATCGCTGTGGAGTCAGCTCGTTTCGGCTGAGGATATCGACGCACTGCTGCTTCCCACCGAAGACCCCTGCGTGCGCTGGGCGACGCCCGCATTTGAGAAGCAGCACCTCCCATCGCTTGGGAGCCGTGTGTTGGTTCGCTTTGCGAGAGCCGAAGGGCCGCCGCCGCCTGCGACCGACCTCGACGCGCGGGTGGATGCCCTTCCGCCGCGAGCACGCGCGCTTCTCACACAAGTGCTGCGACATGCGGTGGGGGGCGAGGTGGTCGGCTTGCACACGTGGGACCCCGAGCGGCAAATCGACGAAGTGCGACAGTTGGTGGTCATGGGCCTCCTTCACGCACTCCCAGGTGACCCACCCTTGTTGGGGCGGTACTTGGTCCACCCTGACCTCCCAGCGCCACCTCCGCTCGACCTTTCGTTTGCGGACGCAATGATGCCGGTTCCCGATGACCTACCGCCCGCGGGCGTAGGGCCGGCCGCGATTCTTCAAGATGCGGCCTCGCTGGCGGCGTGCCTTCATCGTGTGCAGCCACGGCGGGTTCTCAGCGGTGCGTGGAACAAAGTCGACGAGCGCAAACTTGGAGCCGCATTGGGGCTCCCGACGATTTCGCGTGGAGGTAGTTTTGACGGCGATGCCCGTTGGTCGCGGGCGTTGCGTGCTCTGGAGGCGCTGGGCGCGGTTTCGATGGACCCCATGGACCGCGTCGTGCGTATTGACCTTGCCCTCGAAGGAACGCTGGCGGGGGCGACCACCGATGCCGTTCATCGGTTCGTGGAGAAGGTCGTAGAACGGGACCTTCACCCATTGTTGCCCATTCTGCGGCAGCTTCTTGCCCAAGCGGGCGGTCGCGCCGTGGACGAGGTGGTCTTTTTGGACGAGCTTCGCTTGCAACACCGCGAGGTGCTGCATCCCAGTTGGCTGCGTGCGGATGTGCGTGTATACCCGTATCTCCCCGAGGAGACACCCCAGCGCTTTGACGATGACGGCTGGGACACGGTCGAGGTGCCAGAGGTCCAGCGATTGCTCCGCCTATTGACCCGCGTGGGACTGATTCGTCGTGGGGGAGGGGTTTTTGCTGCCACGGACGATGGGCGGCATTGGGCCGAGTCGCACGATGGCCCCCATCCACCGATTTGGGTGGGCTCTGACCTGGAGGTCATCATTCCTCCCAATGCTTTGACGCCGTGGGAGCGCTTTCTCATCGAGCGATTGGGGCAGTGTGTCGCCCGCGATGTCACCGACCGGATCCGCCTGGAGCGCGAACGCTTCCTGGATTGGCTGTCTGTTCATGATGCCGCGGAGGCCCTGGAATTGCTAGAGCGGAAGGCTCCGGGCTTGCCCCGCAACGTCGTGGAAACACTGCGAACTTGGGAGCGAACGGCGATGCAGGTGGTCTTGACCCGCGGCGTTCGCTATTACGGCTGAACAAAATTGCGGGTGCCAAGTCGCGCTTGCTGGCATACACGGCAAGAACGCTGCTCCGCCTGGAGGCCGAATGCGCCGCGCTGCTCTGCTGACCCTTGCCTTGTCGCTGTCTTTCGGCAGTGCAACGTGGTTGACGTCATGCAACCCTGCTCAGGTGGACCGCACCACGGGGGCGCGTTGGCACCACGGAGACGGTCTCGTAGGGCGTTTTCAAGCAGCGTTGGAGGCTGCACCGGTCGCGCAGCTCAGCTTCGACGGCGCAGAACGGATATCTGGATACGAAGGTGCGTTATTGGTCGATTCGCCCGACAAGGTGAAGGGCCTTTCCGCAGACTTGGATGTGCGCAGTCTGTCGGCGGATGCCTCTTTGATGGCCGCGCTGCAAACGCGGGATGAAGCCAGTGTCGCCAAACAAATGCGCGATGCAGGCGTTCGCGTGTTGTTGCTCAACCTTGGCGTGACCGAGAGCATCGACCGCGGCGGCTCCGTCTTGTCGCGTCTGTACCACCATGACCACCTCTCGTATTTCAGTTTGCTTCGCGTGGGCGACGGGCTTTTGTATTATAAAGTCCTGGACGCGCCGTATATGTTTCCGCCAGACCTTGCGCGGGTCTCGATGAAGTACCTCCGCGCCCGGCTCGCGGGGCAGCCTCCGATGCGCTTTCCCGAAATCGAGTCCGAAGACAAGCTGTGGACATTTGTGGCGGTGCTGCGCCGTTATGGCCAAGAACAAGCCGTCGCCTTTGCCCAGGACAAGAGCCTGCAAAAAGCGTTAGAAGAGCTGGTGTCCGACCTCGAACGGGAGCATCGTCGATACGTTGAAATAGCCGGAGCACGGCCAATTCGCGACGAAATCGGCGAGCTGCAAATCGAGCTACATCGCGTGGTCGAGCGCGCGTATATCGAGCCGCGAAGCGAATCGTTTTTGCAGGACTATTGGGAAATGGGTATTGACGGCGCATTTATGATGACCGCCGACCGAAAAGAGCGCGCGACTCTGCCAGGTGCGTCTTCGTTCACGCGCTCGATTCGAAGCGCGGATGGTTTCCTCCGGGCCGCGGCATCGCAGGGGCATATGTCGGAACGCCGTCCGTGGCGGGATTCAAATGCTTGGTTGGAGTCCTACCGAACGATTCACTATACAGAGGGATTGGGCGGTGAAGACAACTTCGCTTATCTTTACCGGGGTGTGCCTGCGGTGCCGATGAGCCAAGTTTCGATTGAATCGGTTCGCCAAGGCATCATTCATGCGGGCGACTGGTACCTCGCGAATATGCACCCTGACGGATATGTCGTCTATAAGATGTGGCCCTCGGACAATCGGTATTCTGACGAGTACAACTTGGTCCGCCACACCTTGGCCACATGGAACTTGGTGCAGGCGTGGCAAATGGACACGTCCCGCACGGACTTCCTCGCGGGAGCGCGGCGTGCATTGGACTTTACGCAGCGGTTCTTGGTCCACGAGGACGACCCCAAAACGGGCAAAAAAATGGCCTACTACACGTTCAACAACAACCAAAAGTTGGGGACGGTTGTGGTCAATCTTTTGGGTATCGTTGACTTGGCTCGTGCGACCAACTCCCATGAGTGGGACGAACAGTTGAAGTTGATGGGGAACTTCATCCTGTTTATGCAAGAAGACAACGGGCGCTTCAACGGGTACCATGTTGCGCCCGACCACCCCTATTACCAAGCCAAGAACGACATCGTCCCCGGCGAAGCTGCGCTCGCGCTCATCTATCTCGCCGAGTACTTCAACGACGACGCTTGGATTGCTACCCTTCCCAAGTACTTCGAATACTACCAGCCGTGGTTCCGCTCCCGTGCGGTGAAGGGAGACGTGCGCGCGCCTTGGCCCAAATACACCTACGACAATGACACCCGCCTCGACCTCGTACAATTTGGACCATGGACCGTCATGGCGGCCAACGCCTACTATCGGCGCACGGGCAACACGGAGGCCGCGGCCTTTGGCCTGGAAATTGCACGGTGGATGATTGATTCATACGAATGGACGGATGAAACCGCGCCATTCCCTGACTATGTCGGTGGATACTACAAGATGCCCGATGAGCTGCCGGCAATGCAGGCGTTTTGCTACGCAGAAGGTACGGCCGCAGCATACCAGTTGGCTCTGAAGTTCCGTCCCGAAGAGGCCCCCTATTTCGAGCAGCATACACGCGAGAGCATGCGGTTTGCGCTGCAAATGCAATATAATGATTATAGCACGTATGCGTTTAGTCGCCCCGACCAAGTGGACGGTGGGATTCGGTATGCGATGAACGAAACGAAGGTGCGCATCGACTATGTCCACCACGCCCTGTCCGCGATGTACCAATGGGTCAATGCGGCGCAGCAGGATGAATCGCTGGCCGCGTCGATTCGGACCGGCGGCCCGCTGCCGATACAGAAGACACGGATGGAGCGATTGGAGCGATATCGGGCAGCGGAGCTCGCCAACGATACGGACGCGTTGGAGGCCGCGCGCCCACCGTGGGGTGAAGACCGCCGTGCTGTGCCCCTCATGACATTCAAGTATCCCCAGAATCCTGCGCTCGGAGGCCCGTCCTCTCCGCCGGAAGGGGCGGGCAATGGCGTGTTTCCCGAGTCGGATGACGAAGAGGCGGGAGATTGACGGTCGCGACCCCGCGTGGGTGTGGTAGAGGTGGGGCGTGAAGTTCGTTTTGTCATGGTTGAGCGCCCGCTTTCCGCACCGCGACCGTTGGACGGTGGCCGGTGGCTCGGTGCTGTGGTCGTTGTTCCTCGCGGTTGCCTTGACGTGGCCAATGGCGTTGCATCCCAGCGCCGCCGCGCTGGGGCATGCGCGTGCCGATGGCATGAAGCACTTGTGGACGTTGTGGTGGATGCAATCGAGCGTCTGGCAAGAAGGGCAGTTTCCGTTCTCGACGCTCCTCATCAATTATCCCGCGGGCATGGACCTCTACCCGATTGAGCCCCTGAATGGCGTGGTCGCGGTTTTTTTGCCATTCGTGAGCATTGTGACGTTGAGCAACCTCCTCGTGTTGTTCAATATGACGCTCACGGGGGTGGCCGGTGCGTGGTTTGGGAGGGAGGTCTCCGGCTCGCGCTGGGGTGGCTTTTTCGCCGGCACCTTGTTGGAAAGTTCGTCTGTGATGGCGTTCTTTGTGCATGTAGGTGTCGGAGAGTTGACCCATCTTTGGTGGCTTCCGTTGGGTCTGGGCACCTTGCTGCGCGCGCGACGCACCCACGATTGGCGGTGGTTTTTGGCGCTGTCGGCCTGCTTGGTCGGCGCAATGTTGTCGTGTTTTTATCTTGGATTTTTCTTGAGTATGGCGGTCGCCTTGGTGGCCGCGGGGACCTTGTGGGATGGGCGCCGAACGCCCCGCTTGGTGCTCATGTACGCCATTTCCGCTGCCTTGGCGATTGGCACCGTCTACCCGGTGTCCCAGCGCTTCGCGTCCTCCTACCGCTCGGGCGATATTCCCCCCGTCGGGCTTCGGTCGTACCTCTTTGAAGAGCACGGCCAACCTGTCACCGACCCTCCCAGCGCACGCTTGGAGCCCTTGCAGCTCGTCCGGCCATTTCGCGCGGCGCAGAGCCCCGAGGAGGCAGCGTACGGCGGCGGTCGGTACATTGGTGTGTCTGCGCTCTTGCTTGCGCTCATTGGCCTCGTACGGGCCCCGCGGCGCGCATTGCCTTGGCTCTTGGTGGCGTTGTTCGGCGTGGTCTTCGCGATGGGGAGCTTTTTGACCGATGGCGGCGAGCTTGTGTTGTGGAATGGCGCACGCTTGCGTCTCCCCCATGTGTGGCTGAATCGGTTGCTTGGCTACATCGCCGAGCCACTCAACTTTCCGGTTCGATTTTTGGCCATGACCAGCGTGGCTTTGGCGGCCATGGGTGCGCTAGCGGTAACAGCGGAGCGCGGCTCGTGGAAGCAGCTCTTGGCCGTTCCATTGGCATTGGTGGTCGTCCTTGAGGTGTCTGCCGGTCAAATGTTGTCCTGGCCATGGGCGAGCTTTTCGCCACGGGATGCTTCGGCGCTGTCTGTGCTGCAGCAGGCCGGAGACGGCGCCGTCATCGACCTCGCGCTCGCTGTGCGGGCGGACCATGAAAACCGCTGGAATGGTTTGTCCACCCAAATCGCCCATGGAAAACGAACGCAAGCCGTGCCCATCGAACGCATCGAGTATTTTGCGCGCGACGGCTATTGGTTTGTGCGCGCATTGCCGTTGGTGCAGGACCTCCAGCCGCTCTACGAAAATCGCGGTGGGAGTCTGTCTGGCGATTACCGACGCGATATTGCTCTCGCGCGGGATGCTGGCTTTCGCTGGATTGTGGTCGCGTACCGGTCGGGGGCGGAGCAGCTCCCGGTGGGGCTTACGAGTGGTTTGGGGCGACTCTGTGGCGCTCCTCTCGTGCTGGGTTCCGGGCTCGGCGTATGGGCGTTGCCAGAGGTGACGGTCTCCGACGCCGAGCTCGAAACGTGGCGCCAGGAGCATTTGGCGGAGGTCGACAAGCTGCGAGCGACCAGCGGCCCCACGGCACAGGGACCCCAGGTTCGGTAGCGTTTACGGCGCGGCGCTCTCTAACGTTTGCGGGACCGGGCCCGCGAGAAATGCGCGTGCGTGCGGGTCATCGGCATAGACGGGGTCTTGTGCGAGGCGGCGCTGCACGCCAAGGTCGAGCGTGTTCCAAATCTCCGTTGGAATCGCGCGGTCGGGCCGCTCGAACCAGCAGACGAACACCTCGGCGAGCTCGTCGCGGAGAAAGGTGATGCTGGCTCGGTGCAAGAGGCTGCCATCGGGGCCCAACGCACGCACGCCCGTAAGCTCGGAGAACTCTCCTTCGTGCACATTACAAATCCGCGCGTGCTTGCGGATTCTCGCCGGGCGGAGATCGATTTTGCACCCCTGGGTGTCGATGTCGAGGCGCTGGAGGTCGCGTGTAAGCTGGTCGTGGACGACCCAGCGAAGTCGGTCTCCCCACGGGCGTGTTGGCTTGAGGTCTCGTCCATCGTCGGAGGGGTGAGGGCCGGGGTCTACGGAGCCGGCGGGTGCGTGAATGTCGGGTGCAGGGGCGGCATTTGCGGGCGCTGGCGCAGGTGCGTGCGCGAGCGAGGCGTCGTCGGACCCCCGCGCGTCTTCCGTGCCCAGGTCTTCGTCCCGAGGGGCGGCTGGGGGCAAAGTGGGCGCTTCCGGTGTGCGCACCGGGGCACGCGGAGTAGGGACCGGTACAAACGCGGGATTGAGCGCGTCTTCGAAGTGGTCGATGGGGCGCGTGTCAATCATGATGCGGGTGGTGTCCGGGGAGACCGACACGTCGCCCGGCGGTAGCGCGCCGGACGATGTGCGCCAGAAGCCCGTGCCCGCCTCACGCCAGGGCGCAATCAATGCATCGAGGGCCTCGCCGGTATACACCGTGGGACCGCCCACATACAGCGTGCGATTGGGCTTGAGCACGGGCAAGAGGTCCACCACCATCCGGCCCACATCGCGCCGAGACACGGGCGAATAGCGGCCGCTCCGCACAACGGAGTGCGGCTTGCGACCATCCGGCGGACGTACATGCCCTTCGAGGACTTCGTCGAAGTAGCAGCTGACGCGCATCATGGTCCAAGGAACTTCTTTCAAGACACGAATGGCGCGGTCGAGACGAAATGAACGGCGATTCAGTGGATTGGGGGACCAGCGAAACGAGCCGACGACGCTCAGGTGGAGCATGTGCACAATGCCGGCGTTGTGGGCCGCTTCGACGATGTTCGCCGCTGCCGTGTCGAGGTAGCGTGGGCAAGCAGGGCCCGCCGTGCGCGCGTTGATACAGGAAACGACGTGGGTGGCGCCATCGAGGACGGCGGCAAGCGCGTCAGGGTGGTCGGCGTCGGCATACTGGATCTTCTGCACGTCGACGAGTTTGTCGAGCCCGCGGCCGTCGCGGTCGTCGCGGACAACGGGCCGTACGTCCCACCCTTGGGCAAGTGCCTCGATGAGTACTTCGCGCCCCGTTCTGCCATTTGCGCCAAAGATGACCAACATCGTTTCGCTCCACTCCGGCCAGGTGCGCCGGCGACGGGGGAACCATATCACAAGCGTGCGGCGGAACCCTGCGGTGCTGGCCAGTTCTCGTGTGAATCACGCGAAAGCTGTGCGGTTTCCTTCGACTGCGGTAGAACCACAGTGCGTTCATTCGGGTGACACATGGCGACCCATCACAAAATCGTAGCCGAAGATGCCCTGGGTGGTCCGGTTCAAGCGACGGTGACCCGCGCACTGCGTACCGCAATAATTTCGTTGTACGCGCTTGAAAACAACGGCGTGCGGCACGTTGCGTCGTCTTTGCGACAAGCGGGCTTTCATGTCACGGAGGTCTACTTCAAGGACTGGGTCAACAACAATTTCCCTTGGCCAACGGAGCAAGAAGTCCAAGACCTCATCCGGCTGTTGGCAGAGCGAAACGTCGACGTCATCGGCATGAGCGTCCGCGCGTCCGCATTTCATCGTATGGCCAGGTACCTCACGCAACGCTTGCGACATTCGTTGGGGCGGCCGATTTTGTGGGGCGGAATGCACCCCACATTCGTTCCCGACAAGTGTATCGACATCGCCGATTTCATCGCGGTCGGCGAGGTCGACGATGCCGTGGTGGATTTTTTTGTGCGTTTGGACGAGCGGAAGAGCGTGCGCGACGTGCCGGGATTTTGGGTGCGAGAGGGGCGAACGGTCTACAAAAATGACATCGCGCCGCTCGTTGACTTGGACCGCATCCCGTTTCGTGATTTCCACTCCGAAAAGGACAAATTTCACATTGAAGGCGGCCGTGTCACCCAAGGGGACCCCTTCATTACAAACCCCGAGTACACCCTGTTGGCGAGTCGTGGCTGTCCCTACTGGACGTGTACATTCTGCTCGAACACACTGACAAAACCACTGTACGAAGGAAAGGGCAAGAGCTTCCGAATTCGCTCGGTCGAGAGCATTGTACGGGAAATGGAGTACGCCAAGACGCTGTGCACCGACATTCGGATTGTGCGGTTTGACGACGAGGTCTTCCCTATTCAGAAAGGATGGATTGAAGAATTTCGCGAAAAGTGGCCAGCACGCGTGGGTTTGCCATTTGAAATTCTCGTTGACCCCCGTATGGTTCGGCTGGAGCCGCTCCAAGCGCTCAAAGATGCCGGCTTGCGGGCATTGTGTATGGGGATTCAGGCCAACGACCGCGTCAGCCGCGAGCTGTACCACCGAAATGTGAGCAACCAGCAGATTGTGGATGCGCAGTCGGTTTTCCGAAAAGTTGGCGTGCGGGCGAACCTGCAAATCATTTGGGACGACCCGATGTCCACGGAGCAGGACAAAGACGAGCTGTTTCGAATGCTCATGGAGCTTGAGCGTCCCTTTGAGCTGTACCTCTTTGGCCTCACGATTTACCCGGAAACGCACCTTGCGCGTCGGCTATTGCGGGAAGGCCGCATCACCGAAGAAGACATCGAAGGCATCAATACGCACGCCTTCGAGCAGTTCCGCGTCGACCTCGGCTATCCACGGCCGGCGGCAGACAAGCGCTGGCTTGCGCTGATTGTTTTGCTCAACAAGTCCTTCATTCCGAAGTCCTTCGTGTGGCGCTTGTACCATTCGGAGCGCTTCAAAAAGAACCCGGAGCCCCTCGTCGCCTTTGCGCAAGCGGTCAACTTGGTGAAGATGGCGGGGGTGGCTGCAGAAATGACTGCCAATGGCGAGATGACTCCTCTGCTGATCAAGCGTTGGGTCAATCCGAAGAGCCTCGTGACGATGTAGAATAAGCACATGAACGCCCCGCTCGACCCCTCCACTCCACCTCCCCGTGACCCTCGTTTGGATCGCCGTCGTGCGATGCTGAAGCGCCGCGCGCGTGCGTGGGGGCACATGGCCCAGAGCGCGGCGATGGCGCGGATCGCGCCGGACTGGCTGCCCATGCCGCACGCGGGTCACCTTATCGTGACCCTCAAGTGCAACCTCAAATGTGGGGGATGTGGGAGCTGGAAGGTCCGGGAACACGCGGACTTGGACACCGGGGAATGGCTGGGGGTGTTGCGTCAGCTTCGCTCGCTGGATGTCGTCAAGGTGCTCGGTGGCGAGCCGTTTGTGCGCCGCGACATCGTGCAAATCCTCGCCGGCGTTCGCGAGATTATCGACCCCTACATCCTTCAGCTTACGAGCAATGGCATGTTGGGGGACCGCTTGGTCGAGGCGGTAGAAGCCGTTGCATGGCCTGGTCTGCAGCTCCGAATTTCGGTGGACGGCCTCCAAGCCACCCATGACCGGATGCGTGGGGTTGCGGGGAGCCACGCGACGGTCGTGGAGACGTGTCGACGCGTGGCGGAATTGCAGCCAAAGTACGGGTTCAAGTTTGGCATCAACTTCGCCATTACCGACGCAAGTGTCGGTGAACTCGATGCGATGGTGAAATTTGCGGAGAGCCTTGGCGCAGACCTCATTCCCGGCGTCAACGTAGACCCTTTCTTGGTCGGCACGGTTCCGCCGGAAGTTCAGCGACCGCGCGTCATCTTAGTGGACGACAAAGCCCGCGCACTCAAGGCTTTGGAAGACGCGCGCGTCGGCACGCGGCGACAGCTCCCGTTGGTCGACCACTGGATTGGCCGCCTCATTACGCGGTCTACGTTCGAGAAACAGCTCAACGGCGACATCCAGCAGTTTACGTGTCGAGAGCTGCGCGACCTTTTGTACTTGCTCCCCAACGGTGATGTAGTCCGGTGCGGTCTCGACCATGCTCCCGTTGGCAACGTGCGCCAGCAGTCGTTGGAAGCGATTTGGCGCAGCGACGCGGCCCACGCTGCGCGGAAAAAGGTAGACAATTGTCCAGGTTGTCTACAAGCCAGCGTACAAATCTTGTCCAGATTGTACGGTGGCTGCTTGTTTTGCTGAAACGATAGTCTGAGGCAGTCTACTACAACCTGCGAGCGCCGTATTGCTAAACGGGCGCGCTGGGGGCATGGGCGCGCACGGCAGCCAGCTCCGCTTCTCGCTTTGCACGCACCACTTGAATGGCGTCTTCTTCTTCTTGGTACACCTTGAGGTTGCGCTCGATGAGTTCATCGGGGTCGTGGCCGCGCTCGATGAGTTGGCGCCGGATGATGCGGTCCATGATTTCCGCCTTTTCATCGAGGAAGGCCTCGACGCGGTCGGGCGGGTAGGTGGTGTGCCAATCGAAGAGAATGTCGAGTGCGTGCTGAAAGCCGATGAGACAGATGGGCTGGTATCCTTGGTGGCTGCGTCGCCGTCCCCAGCCGGGGTCGATTTCGTGCTCGCGCAATAGCGTGCGCTCTTCGTTTTTGTTGATGCCGAGGTCGAGCAGAGGCGCGTTATAGCGAATGCCGTAGCGCGCATAAAACGCGATGTTCTTTTCGCGTGTGACGGCCATGCTCATCGCGGCGTATTCGCCGCCCACGCTCGAACAGATGAACGCGTTGGTGACGTTGTGCTCTAGGTCATACAAGATCGTATGCGTCGCCATGGACTGCTGGCAACCGAGGCAGCACACCCAGTGGCCGCGGTATTTCACTGCATCGCGCGCCATTTTTTTTGCGCCGACCTCGTCCCAGATTGTCGTGAGGTCGACCAAATGGTGATGGACGCGCTCGCCCAAAACCCGCCGTAAGTCGGCATTGTGCTTGCGCGACCACTCGTTGAAGAGCGCGCCGTATTGGTGCTTGTAGGTCAGGAGGTGTACGCCGCCCGGAATGGCTTTGCCCATCAGCACGGCTACGGCGGCGCTATCGAGCCCGCCTGAGTAGAGCACCGAAAAGCTCTGCAAACACCGGTATTCGTCCATGGTGAGGGGCACGTGACCTCCAAAGTTCCCCAGAGCATAGCCCCCCGCTGGTCGGGACACACGCCCGGAGTCAGCAACGATTGCTCGTGTTCAGACGGACATCACGATGGGGTGAGAGAAGACAGCATTCTTGAATGCCGTCATAATCCTTGCCATTGGTGAAGCGGAGCGGGGCAGTCGGCGTCGCGCGGCTGCTCGGGCTGGCAGGATGTAGGGGCCCACGCGACGCCGTTGCAACGCTGGGAGGCGCCGGGACGCGAAATCTGGCGCACGACCCAAGCGAGGTCTTGCAAGGACACATCCGGGTCTGCGACGAGCCCGCAATACGGCAAGCGGTCTTCGGGACGCGCGACGGTGGCGTCCCAGTCCACGAGGCCCGCGGCGCGCACGCGACCCCAGATGGTCGAGTCGGGGGGGCGGTCGAGCAGGAGCTCGGTGGTCGGATGGCCGAACAGATTGTCCGCGATGCCTGCGGGGACGTTGTGCGAAATTCCCGCGAGGACAAAGCGGTTGGCGCCGAAGTCGCGGGCTGTGTCGGTGGCGCGGTCGAGCGTCGCTCGGCCTGTTGTTCCGGGGAGGGCGAGGAGCAGGGTGCCGCGGAGGCCCAAGTGCCACCGGGAGTAACGATAGCGCTTCACCATCCAGCCACGACCGGGGTCGAAGCCACGGGCGCGGAGATGGCGGGCGATTTCGCCTTCGAGGTCGGCGGAGGACGGCGCGAGGACTTCGGCCACCACTCGCGGGCCGGGGGGCAACACGGGAACGAGAACATCGTGTGCGGGGGGGGAGAGGTGTTCGACCAGCGTGCCGAGCGGATTGGTCAACCACGCGCACATAAACGCAGACAGGCCAATGTGCGCCCATGCAACCTCCGGGCGCAGGCGGTGCGCGACAATGGCAGCGATAGCTCCGCCAAAAAGCGCACCCAAGTACGGCGTACCGGTCAGGTTGATGAGGTGCAAGGCCCAGTTCGGCGCGCCGGTTGCGAATGACGCGCGAACCACCACACTAGCGCCAAAGCTCGCGCCAAGCCAAACGGCCGCGGACAGCAGGCCCACGACCGCGGTTGTCGCCTTGCTCCCCCGCAGCACCCCCAAGGCCAGCGCAGCGCCGACGAGCAATGTCGCAGCCGGCCCTGCTTTCGCCGTTTGGTTGAGCACTTCAAAGACTTGGTTTTCGGGACGTGTGTATTGGAGGGCGTCTTCGGCGCGAAGCACGAGCCAGGTTGGAATCGTGACTCCCGGACACGCCAGCAGCGCGGCCGCCGCAATGTCGACGCGGCCTGCAGGTGCGTCCCGCAGGCGGTCCACCAGCACGCCGAGGCCCAACACCACGAACGGCAGTCCCAGCGCCAACGCCCGATCTTCCGGTGCTCCAAGTACACACGGCAGCGCGCTTGCGAGCGCAAGCAACGACGCAAATCCGGTACGGAGGAGATGGGAAATGCGCAGTTCTCCATCGAGAGGCGGAACAAGGCCCACGAGAGGGATATCATCTTCCGGTGCGATACTCGAATTCGATTCCTCCCGTAACCGTGCTTTCCGTGGTGCTCTGCATCGCCGTTGCTGCATTCGTGTGCGTCTGGTTCGGGCCTTGCCTTCAGGACGACGCGTTCATTTCGCTTCGGTATGCGCGCAATTGGGTCGACGGCCACGGCCTTGTCTACAATCCTGGTGAGCGTGTCGAGGGCTACACCAATCTCGCTTGGACCCTCCTCCTCGCGATCCCGCACCTCCTCCCGTTGGACCCTGTCCCGGCAGTAGCGTGGATGGGTGGCATCTGCTTTTTGGCATCCATTGGAATCGCCGCGTGGGCGGGCATTCAGACAGAACGGTCAGCACGCTGGACTGCAGTTCCGGCCGCTGTCGTGGCCCTCGACCCCTGGGCGGCGCTTGAGGCGGTCGAAGGCCTAGAGACCGCGCTCATGGGAGCCTGTATTACGCTGGGTATCGCGTTGTTTTTCGTTGAAAACAGGCAATCACGCGGCATTTCCACCCATATTGGTTCAGGCGTTGTCTTCGCCGCTGCATCGACGGTGCGACCGGAAGCGCCGTTGTTGCTCTTGTTGCTGCACGCAGGCACATGGGGCGCTACTGTTTGGGCGGGCAGCCCAGCGATTCGGCGGGAACGCACGCTGCAGAGCGTCGTCGGCGGCACCCCGGCGCTTGTGACGTTGGTCGTCCTCACCGCTTGGCGCTTGATGTATTATGGGGAGCCCCTGCCCAACACGTTTTACGCGAAAACGGGCGCCGCAGGTTGGGACCTTGGCTTCCACTACCTGCTTGTCTTTGGACGAGAGCACCCGCTGGCATTGTTTGCGGTGCTTTCCGGCATCGGTTGGGGCACGCGAAAGCCTGTCGGATTTGGCCTGATGGCTGCGTGCTTGGGCTTTTTCGTGTATGTGGCGAGCGTTGGCGGAGATTTCAAGCCCACGGGGCGTTTTTTGCTGCCGCTTGTGGGGGCGATGGGTTTGTGGGGCCTGTTGGGTTTGTTGACGATGAAGCCCCAAATGCGGCGGTGGTGGCTGGTTTTGGCTGCTTTGGTGTGGCTGTCGCGCGTGCCTTTTGTGTTTCAGTCCGCCAATGAATGGGCGGCCATTCGCCACGCCAATGTCGAAGCACGCCGCACTGTCGGCGAATTCCTACGAGCGTCCGTTCCCCATGACACCTGGATGGCCATTCACTCCGCAGGCGCTATTCCGTACTACGCAAATATACCAACCATCGACATGTGGGGCTTGACCGACCACCATATCGCCCGTGCGCCCGTTCCCGCCCACACCATCGGACTCGTGGGGCACGAGCGAGGCGACCCTGCCTATGTGTTCGGGCGTGCGCCGGCCTTGTATTTGCCCGAAGACAAGGTGTTCACCTTGATGCCTTGGCCCCTCGAAGTGGAGGCCGGATTTCCTGCGGATTTCGCGGAAAACTATCGCAGTATCAGTGTTCCCGTCGATGGACGGTTTCTGAATATGTGGGTGCGAAAGGGGTTTTTGAAGGCGCTTCACCAACCCGCGGTCCCCACGGGAGCGCCGTAGACCCGCAGCCGTATCCCCGTGGCGCGGTCGCGAAGTCGCGTAGAAACGCGAAACAACATGAAGGAAGCCATTGACATTCCAAGATAGACCGGTGAACGTCAGGGCGCTGCCCTGCGCGGAAGACGAGAGGACTGCGACGGTTCTCCTGCGGTTTGGTGCGAACGAGGTTGGAGGCTGATTCATGCGATGGAGTCACAGCAAACACGTAGGGCTGCTCGTCTTGTTTGGCTGGGCGTGCGGCAGCAACCCCGAAAGCAAGTCCGGTGGTGGTGCGGTCACGTCGCCCTCGGACGGCGACAGCGGCACGGATGACGTGCTCGTGGATGAAGACAACGACGGTGTGCCCGCAGACGCGGACTGCGATGACGCAGACCCGGCGCTCGGTGCAGCCCAAACTTGGTTTTTGGATGACGACGCCGATGGGTTCGGCCGCGACGACGTCACCCAGACGGTGTGTACGGAGCCGGCCGGCTGGTCAATCACCGGCGGCGACTGCGATGACCTGCGCGCAGACGTGCATCCGGGTGCCGTCGAAGTCTGCAATGATGGCGTAGATGACGACTGCAATTCACTCGCCGACCTCGACGACGCCGGCCTCGACCGCACCACCCTCGTGACCGTGTACCGAGATGGTGACAGCGACGGATTTGGCGATGTCGCGGTGGAGGCTTGCGGGGTTTCTTCGGGGCATGTCGAGGTTTCGGGCGATTGTAACGACGGTGACTCCGGCGTTTATCCAGGTGCGGAAGAAATCTGCGGGGATGGCGTTGACCAAAACTGCAACGGAGAAGCGGACCGTTGCGCATTTGACGCCGAGCTCTCGATGGATGCCGCAGACATCGCGTTGCGCGGTGACGGCACCTATGACTACTTCGGCCAGTCGTTGTCGACGGGGGATGTCAACGGAGACGGAATCGACGACCTCCTCGTGGGCGTGAGCCACAGCGACGAAAACGGCATTTCGAGTGGGTCCGTGCTCGCGTATTTGGGGCGCTCTACTGCGCAGGCATCGTGGACCACGCTCCCTGCACCCGCGCTGCTGGGTCCGTATGCGGCATCGTTTGCTGGATATGCGGTCGCGTCGGTTGGCGATATGGATGGAGATGGCGCGGACGAAGTCGCAGTGGGCGCATACGGCTACGATGAAGTCTACTTGGTCTATGGGGGGAGCAGCGCGTGGCTCGGTGAAGCCGATGGGCCGGATATGGCGACCGTTTATACTGCCGCGAGCACGGTCTATTATTTTGGACGAGAGGTCGCTGCGGCGGGCGATGTCGATGGTGACGGCCTCGCAGATATGTTGATTGGCGATGAAGGCTCGTCTACATATGTCGCGTCGGTGTATTTGGTCGGCGGAAGTGCAACGCGGCCAGGGGACACCGTTTATGTGGATTCCGGCGTACAAGCGGAGTTCTTGGCGGCGGGGCCGGGTGACGATTTCGCCGAGCGGGGCACCACCGGATTTGGCGATTTCGACGGAGATGGTCTTTCTGACATCGTTTTGGGCGAACCCAGCAACGACGATGCGGGGCCGGCGTATGGAAAAGCATGGCTGTATTGGGGCGCGAGCGCCGTTTCGGGCGTCGTCGCGGCGGCCGATGCAGACGTTACCTTTCACACCCTCGATGCCCGCGATTCCCTCAACCTTGGCAACTGCAATCGAGGCATCGGCGATATCGATGGCGATGGCCTCGATGACCTCGCGATTTGCGCTCCGTTTGCGGACAGCACCCTCCAAAGTGTCGGGGCGGTGTATTTGCACGTCGGTGGTGCGTGGCCTTCCTCGGTGGGAACGGCGAGTGCTGCGGCAAGTGTGTGGGGCGAAGTCGCAGGCGCCCACGTCGGTTCGAGCCTCGTGCGGGTCGGTGACGCGGATGGCGACGGTTTTGCCGAGCTCATGACCGGTGCGACCTCGACGCCTGGTTTGGGAGGCGAGCTCAACGCGGGTGCGGCGTATTTGTTTTACGGCGGGCCCGAACGCGCGACGGGGGTGCATGTCGTATCGGATGCGGATGTAACTATACAAGGCACCGACGAGTCGTCGATGCTGGGGACGGCAGGCGTCGCGGGAGATTTCAACAATGACGGGTGGACGGACCTTGTGGTGTCTGCCCCCAATCATTTGGTCGGCACTGGCAGTGTTCTCACTTGGTTTGGAAACGGATATTAGCCAGCACGCGTCGCTTTCGACGATTTGTTGGCCTTTCGCCTGTCGAACCCAGCGTCGCCGCTTGGTGTGGGTCCGTACTCCAAAGGGAAGCGCACCGTCCGGGTCAGTTCGTCATGAAAAGTATCCAGCACGCTTGATTTTCGTCAAATGACCCATCGAAGGAAAATGCGTAACTCATCCATGCGTTACGCGATTTCGGTCATGCCAATCGCCGCGAGTACCCGCCGCTCCGCAGCTGGCGCAACGCACGGTGCTCCGCTGCGCGTTTGGGGACACGAGACTTAGAGCGTGGGCGTGACGTACGCGAAGAAAAAGCACATCTCTTCATCGGTGCGTTCGCCATACCGAACGGAAGCGTCGCCATTCTCATTGTTCCATTGGCAGGTGAACTGCAACTCGTCGCCCATGTCAAACAACGCCGGCTCCGTGAACTGGTAGGTCATCTGGTTGTTGAAATCATAGGTGCCCTCTACCAGACACGTCTCGGAGCCATCGCCCGCGACCGTGCGGGCGTGAAAGCCGGTGCCGAGGGTGTGCATATGTGGAAACACACCGAGAACGTAGAGGGGCAGGTACTCGTTGACAAAGGACTCCGTGGCGCTGTACGCGGGGTCTCCCGCCGGAATCACGAAGCGGTGGTTTTCGATAGGGGCCATATAGACCTGCGGAACCGGGCCTTCTTCGATGTGGAAGGCGTAGCCGGACTGGTCGGCGAGTCCCACCGTATCGGTACCGCTGTAAAAATAATGCATCTGCATGACAATCCAGGAATCTTCTGGAACCTTCATGCCGTGATTGCCGGGAAACTCGATGGGAAGCATGCCCGGAGCCCACGCTGCAATCATTCCTGACAGCGCGTTGGCGCCTTGGCCGTCGATGCAGTCCCAGCCATCGTCCCGAACATACATGGGGTCGAGCGCGGTCTTTTCGACGGTAAACAAGACGACGTGGTGGACCAGCGAAGCCTGGTCGATGACGGGGGCCATCGCCGTGATGTACTTTCCGGCCATGTCGCCTGGGTCGACCGCGAAGCAGCGGTATTCGTTGCCCGGATTTGCCGTGTCTTGGAATGTCGGGACATAAGGGGCGGGCAGTGTGATGATTGCGTCAGGGTCTTTGAGCTGGGGGTCGACGGGCGGCGGCGTCGTGGTGGCACCCTCGCCCGGCGGCATTCCAGCGTTCACCCACGCTTCAAAGCGGGTGATGTCTTCGGGCTGAATGGTGAGGATGTCGCTGCCTACGTAGTCTCTGCAGTTGGGGTCAGCGGCGGGCGGCGGCATTCTGCCATCCTGCATCGCCCCGAGAATAGCGGGTGCAAGCGACTCCACGACCGACGCGTCGGTGAAATCCGCCGGTCCCAGTCCGCCTTCTTGGTGGCAGCGAACGCAGT
The DNA here is from genome assembly GCA_964502005.1 of uncultured Enterobacterales bacterium. GTDB lineage: Bacteria > Myxococcota_A > UBA796 > UBA796 > UBA2385 > CAJWOS01. The sequence goes on along the minus strand of CAZCUX010000034.1, from coordinate 38,267 downwards.
GTTCCGCCATGAAGGGTTCGATGTCGTCAGCCCAAGTCGGCGCTGCTCCGTCTGCTGTGGTGGTTGCGGTTTCGCTGCTTTCGCCTTTCGAATCCGTGTTGTTTCCACACGCAATTGCTACTACGGGGAGAATCGCAATGAAAAGGGTAGCGCGAATCATGGCTGGACCTCAATGTCCGCAAACCGCACGACAAAATCACCGGCTTCGGTTTGACGGCGTGTGGAAAGGGTCAGTGGTCCGAAGGTCTGGTATTCGGTCCAAAGAACACTTCCCGTTCGCTCGCTTTGTAGCCGAAAGGTCCATGCGGTCACAAGGGAATCTTCAGGCGAAATCGTGAGCGTGTACGTGTCGCCCGGGGTCACGCCCACACCGTCGAATGTGAGAACAAGCTGGCCCGCGGCGTCTACCGTGCGCGTCACGCCGGGGTCGAGCAGCTTGCTGGGCGCGAACAGCCAATACCCATCGTTGATCCAAGCCGACCACGCCTTTGCCGCTTCGTCGGGAGACGTGCCGGGCGCGACCACCGCCCATTGGGCGGCGTGGGCAGTAGGGTTCGCGACCCATGGCGAAGGGTCGTGCTGGCCGAGGTTTTCAAACTTGGTGGCCGTATCGCCCGTGTGAACAGTCAAACGACCCTCGATTGGGTGCCAATCATGCGTGCGCCGAGCTTTTTCTACACCTGCTGCTTCGACGATGAAAGAAAACCGGACGCGCGAGACGCGATACGGATTGCCGGATTTCTCCACGACCTTTCGGGCAAGGGCATCTCCGGCTTCATCAGCGTAGGACAAAGCCGACCACATCAATACCATCGAGAGAAAGGACATCGGCGCTCCAGGCAACTGCGGCGGTAGGGGGGTGACAGCAAGCGTTCGTGCCTGCACCCTGCGGTTTGACCGATGCGCTGGACTGCACCAGCACGGCGTCTTTTGCCATGTGATTCGTATCCGTTTCTGCATCAGGCGGGAAGATAGCGGGCCGCCGATTCGAAGGATTCGACACAACAATCGCAGGGACCCGCGCCCGCCGCGTGCCGATTGTGCATTCGTCCGGTTGGCCCTCGACCACACGCCGCAACACGGGTATCGTGGGGTTCCCGGGTCTCGGCATCGTCCGCACCCAAGCAGGAGCGCGTATGGAAATGTGGAAGTCCGTCGGTGTCCTTGTGTTTGGCCTAACCGCAGCGTGCAGCGGCTCGTCAAAATCGGACTCCGAACCAACCGGCGATACCGCTGGCGCGCCCACTGCCGAAGACACTATCTGCGCGCTGCGGAGTGAAGCGGGCCAAACAATGACGCCGGGAACAGCGGCGGCTTCGACGGCGCCAGCCATTATGGACTTCGAGACGCCTTACACGATTCAACTCACCCCTACCGCCGGCGGGTGGGTCCGCCTCGTGATTCCCGAGGAGGGCAACTACACCATCCACACGGGATTTGTGGAGGTGATGACAGGGCTATGGATTGATACGGAAGCCGTGCCGTTGGGCAGTCCTACGCCAAATTCGTCCTGCCCTTCGGATATTCCCGAGGTCTTTTCGCTTCGGGTTCAAGAACCGCAAACTTACTACATGCAGCTCGGCCCGCTCAGCAGTTTGTCTTTCTGGATTTTGGTCCACCGCGAAGAAGACACGCCTGACGCTCCGTAGGCGTTGTTGTCCATCGCGCGGAGATGGGGTGAATTTCTCAGAATCCGCAATCACGGCTCAATCTGAACGAATCGTGATGCCTCTGCAACCAACCATTGCTCGGCATCCTCGCGGTCCGTTGCCGGCAGGGCTTCAATGCGGCGCCGGATGCGCTGAATGCGCTGGGTGACGGCCGCTCGGCTGACGCCGGTACGACGGGCGAACTCCGCGCGACTGCCCGCTTCGAGCAGGCTGCGAAGGTATGCGGTATCCGTCTCGTCGAGGGGGCTCTCGGTGCCTATCTCCCCGGCATCGGGCGGGGGCGCGGCGGTGGTCCAGTCGCGAAGCTCCGCGGCACGGGGGTGTGCGTCGTCGAGCACGGTTCGTTCGCGCAGCGCTTTTCGTGCGGCACGCCACGCTTGTCGGTCGCAGATGCACCGCACAAACGCAAGGAGTTCGCCGATTGTGGTGCCACGAAACGTCATCAACGCGCCGTTCATGAGCTGAAATAGCACCTCGCCCAGCAGCTCCTCGCGGTCGTCGGAGGTGAGCAAGTCCGCATATCGACCGTGAATTATCCGTTGGAGGCGCGTTTCGGCGTATGCCATCAATTGTGTGAATAGCAGCCGTGCGTCAGCGCTATGGCGGTCGTGTACCAGCGCGACCAACCCGCGCTGTACATCTTCGGGTCCCAGTGGGGACAATGCGGACGGTGCAGTCCGCATCTCAGAAGCCGACGTAGATGTCGTGGTCGTCGTCATCTTTGCCCGCGCGTGGCTTTCCACTCCACGGGGGAGGTGTCGGCGCGGCTTGTTCGGTGGCGCTGGGCGGTGCTGGCAAGGACGCATCCTCCGGTGGTGCGCCGAACACAAGCATCCACAGCCATGTTTGTAATGCGACAAGTGTCATTGGGTCAGCTCCGTTCGCAGCAACGCGAGGTCGGGGTCGAGACAAATCATGTCCTCGAGGGTCGACACCAACGAGGCAGGGAGGCTTGTGCGGATTCTGCCGAAAAGGGAGCGTGCTTCGGACACATCGCCGAGTCGGATGAGCGCGGCGAGCACATTTCCAAGGTTTCCGGCGCTCCGCTGCCGCTCGAAAGCGCGGCTAAAATAGTCGAGGGCAACATCGTAGTTGCCCGTCAAGAACGCGAGTGCTCCGCGATGTCGGTCCACGGACGCAAGATTTTCCGAAATTCGGGGACCGCCGAGCGCGAGGGCTTCAATCTCTTTTTCCGCGATGAGGCGCGCAGCTTCGGTGTAGTCGCGTACGGCGGGGCTCGCGGCGATGACATGGAGGGCCGACAGGTACGAAATACGGTCGATTTGGTGGGCCTCATGCATCGAACGTGCCATCTGGCGCCCCACCGATGGGTCAAACTGCGCGGACTGGATGTACGCGCCCAGCTCCGCCATGGCGCTTTGTTGGCTTGGCTCTACGGCGTCTGCCCAGGCGAGATACGCCCCTTGGTCGACCTTTCGGAGAATCCGGTCGTATAGGGCATCATAATTCATACGGTCTCCGTCGGGTTGCCGGGGCGTCAACAAGGAAGTGGCACCGAAAGGTCGGCGGTTAATGGGCAGGGTAGAATTATTGCATCTACTTCCGGGCTTGGCGAGAGGTGTGCACACTTCGCCCCTGGGGAGTTGTACTTGGAGTTGCCCGTTGGACATCCTCTTGCTGACCCCACCGAGCACCCAGCTCAACACGCCGTACCCTGCGACCGGCTACCTCACCCGCTACCTCGCGACGCTCGGTCAACCGGCGCGCCAAGCGGACCTCGGCGTTACCTTGTTCAGCGCGTTGTTTTCCTCCGCGGGTCTCTCTCGCGTATTCGACTTGGTCGAGGCCGCAGCAGAACAGGGACTGCCCGAGCCCGCTTGGGATGCGTTGGCGATGCGGGATTGGCACGAATCGGTCGCAGACCGGGTCCTTTCGTTCCTACGAGGAACGGATGCCGGGGCCGCGACGGGATGGGCGCGTGCTGGCTCGCTTCCGATGGGGCCACGGCTCGCACGTGCCCAGGCGACACGCTTTGGCGCGATGGGCATCACCGACCTCGCGCGCTATCGGTGTACACTCTACCTCGAAGACCTCACCGACCTTGTGACTTCAGTGGTCGACCCGGGCTTTGGTTTTAGCCGCTATCAGCACCATCTCGCGGTAGGTCCCGTTTCATTTGCGCCGATTGCGGAGCGTCTCGCGCAGACGACGCTGCCCGACGCGATACTAGACGAGCTCGTCGACGCGCTCGTAGCACGCGGTGTTCCCGACGTTGTCGGTATTACGATTCCATTCCCCGGGACGCTGTATGGGGCGTTGCGGGTTGGGCGTCGATTGCGAGAACGGGGTGCTTATGTGGTTTTTGGGGGCGGGTATGTTTCCACGGAGCTGCGGGAGGTAGAAGAACGCGGCCTTTGGACGTGCGCGGACGCGCTTGTAATGGACGATGGGGAAGGTCCATTGACCGCAATCCTTGACCATTTGTCGGGCGACGGCGACCGACGCCATCGCACCCGGACGGCAGATGGTCTTCACAATCACGCGCCCACGCGGGTCGCGTTTACGTGCGCTGCATCCGTCGCAGGTTTGGACCTTTCGCCTTATTTGCAGGTGCTCGACTCTCTGAATCCCGCCCATCGCCTGTGGTCAGATGGGCGCTGGAACAAGATGACGCTCGCGCACGGCTGTTATTGGAAGAAGTGCGCGTTTTGCGACATTCATCTGGATTATGTTGCGCGCTACGAGCCGGCCCAAACGGCGCGTTTGTTGGACCATATCGAAGAATTGGTCAACGAGACGGGCGTTTCCGGCTTCCATTTTGTCGACGAAGCAGCCCCGCCGCGCTTGCTTCGTGACCTTGCACTTGGCTTGTTGGAGAGAGGTCTTCGCATTCATTTTTGGGGCAACATTCGCTTTGAAGAGGCTTTCACGGCGGATTTGTGTCGTTTGCTTGCTGCGGCTGGATTGGTTGCTGTTACCGGTGGCCTCGAAGTGGCATCCGACCGTTTGCTCAAGCAAATGGACAAAGGCATTACGGTAGAACAAGCCGTGCGTGCGTCTTCTCGGTTTCGCGCGGCGGGAGTCATGGTCCATGCGTATCTGATGTATGGCTTTCCCACCCAGACCGACGCGGAGACGGTCGATAGCATGGAAGTCGTGCGGCAGATGTTTCAACACCAGGTCCTCGATAGCGCGTTCTGGCACCGCTTTGTGTTGACCCGCCACTCGGCGGTCTTTTCTGACCCTGACCGCTTTTCGGTCAAGGTGACCGTGCCAACGGGACCGCTCTTCGCGACCAACGACCTCGAACACCACGACCCAACCGGCGGCCGACACGACCGCTTTGATGCTCCCTTGGCCACGGCCTTGGCGTCGTGGATGGCGGGGGAACGGATTGACCAGCCTGTTTCGCGATGGTTTTCGCACAGCGTTCCTTCTCCGGTTTCGCCATCTGACCGCGTGGCGCGTGCCGTCGCTTCGCCGTTCGATGACTGGAAGCCCGGCGCGCGATTGATTTGGCTAGGGCGGGGGGTCGCGGAGTCGGACGAGCATGTGCGGCTCTATGGGGTCGATGGGCAGCCCGAAGACATTGGGGGCAGCGAAGATATACGCCAGTGGCTCGTAGAAGTGCTCGACCAAGCGCGCCCCGGTGGCGAGCCGCTGACCGTCGAGCAAGCGCTGGGCGTGTTTCCGGGGCGTATGCGCAAATGGCGCCGAAATCTGGACAAAGTGCGACGGGCGGGGCTCGTGGCGGTGTGAGCGGATTACCTGGGCTTCTCGAATTCCCGCGGGTGTGTACTGGTGGGTCGGGGACGTGTGGAGGACATCGTGTCGATGCGTGATCAGCTCCTAAAGGCCGGACTTGTGGACAAAAAGAAGGTCCGGCAAACCAATTTGGAGCTCAAAAAGGACCGGCGGGACAAGCAAGCGTCCCGCGAGAGCAAGCGCGATATCGAGCGCCGTGAGGCAGAGGCGCAGGCCGCGCTGCAGGCGGAACGCGCCGAAAAGCTGCGATTGGAGCGGGCGCGCGAAGTTGAGCGTCGGGAGGCGGATGCCCGTCGCCGGGCGGTTCATACGTGGCTTCGAACGCACCGCGTGCCGATGCGGCAAGGAAACCAGCTTTTTTTCCACCTTGCCGCCAATCGGCGTCAGGTTGTGCGCTGTATGTTGCCGGAAAGCCTTGTCGTAGAACTCCGAAGAGGCCGACTGGCGATTGCCTGGGATGGTCTCACGCGGCGCGACCCCGAATACGTCATTTTGCCGGACCTCACCGCGGCGCGTGTCGCGGAGCTTGCGCCAGAGCGGATTTTGTTTTGGAACCGAGAGCCGCCGCCGGACGACGACCCTGCGGAGCAACCGTATGACATGGGCGAGCTACTCGACGCGCGCAAGCGGGTTCCCGACCGGTGGGTAGGCTTGCGGTGAGAGGCGCAAATTCCAACACTTTGTGACAACGTTGGTGCCCGGGTTTGGTATACACTGTACAGGAGTGGGTGCTGATTCGCGGCGGTGCCCTGCGACCAATTATCGGCGGAGTCTCCGGTTGGTATGGACCCAATGACGGATGTGGCGTCCGGCTCGCGCTCCGAGAACCCCGCGTTCTCGGTGGGCGCGTTGGCCCGTGGGGGCAACGCAGAGCGGATTGCCGCCGAAATCGAACGGGGCGCGAACGTCAACGTGTGCTCGCCCTGTGGTTGGTCGCCGCTCTCTGAAGCCGCATGGGGTGGCCATGTTGAGGTGGCGCGATTGCTGCTGCGTGCGGGTATCGACGTAGATGGTCCCACGCACGACGGGCTGACGCCCCTCATGATTGCCGCAGCTCGCGGCCATTCCCCTGTGGTCCGCTTGTTGTGTGCGCAAGGCGCCCGCATCGACCGACGCTCGAAGGACGGGCGAACGGCCGTAGAAAGCGCTCTCCAGTCGGGGCATCTGGCTGCTGCGTCGCTGCTCCATGCCCAAGGAGCGCAGCTCGATGGGCCCCTGGCGACCCTCTATGTGCGAGCCTTGGTGGCCCGGCAGGGGGGGCGCTGTGTGCTGCTCGACCCCTCTCTGGCGGCTGCGGAAGGCGCTGCTGGCTGGCGCTGGATTATGGGCGGGCCTTTGGTCGTGGGGCGGGAAGACCTCGGCCCGATTGGCGGCGCGTTGGTGCAGCGGCCGCGCTTGCTTGCCGGCGGCACCGCTTCGTTGGAACGCTTGTCCTTTCGGTCGGCGGTGGAGTTTGTCGCTGCACCGGGCCATCCGGCATTGCGGGAAGCTCGTCCGTTGCCTTCGTCTGGCTGGCGGTACCGGTGTGGCTGGACCGAGCATATGCAGATGGTGCTCTATGGCGAGGTGCCCCCGGACACCCCTGACCAGTTTGGATACCTGCCGCTCTTGGAGGCCATCCGAAATGGGGAGGCGGCGGTCGTTTCGGCGGTCGTGGCGGCGGGGGCAGATGTTCACCGAATCCCGCACTATGGCTGTATGCGTGGCGCTACGCTCCTCATCAACGCAGCCGAGCGCGGCGACCCCGCGATTGTGCAGACGCTCTTGCGGGCGGGTGCAGACATCGATGTGGCCACGGGCACGGGTTGGACGGCGACGATGGTCGCGGCAAGCCGTGGCCATGTAGAATGCGTACAACTGTTGGTCGATGCCGGGGCGGACCTCACGTTTCGAAACGCCCAAGGCCAGACCGCCCTCGCTGTCGCCCAGCGGCGGCGCCATGCCGCCGTGGCACGTACGTTGTTGGTGGCGCGCAATACCGCGAAGACAACGGGAGACACGACGCTGCAAAGCAAAACGTCCCGGTCGCTGTGAGCCAGCTACCAGGACGTTGAAAACGAGCAATCACGGCGGATTTAGGAGGCCTTGGCCCGCTCTACTACGCGCCGCACCGGAATGTTGCTGACAAGTGCAACTTGGCCTTCGCCCTTTTCCAAGCGAAACTCGGTCTGGTCATCGCGGTCCACTTCGACGTATCGCGCAATCACTTCGAGAATCTCGCCTTTCATCTGCTCCAACTGTGCTGGCGTGAGGTCAACTTGGTCGTGGATGAGCAGAAATTTGAGGCGCTGCTTTGCCTCTTCTTTGCTGGCGGTCGGCGCGCGGCCAAAAAATCGGTTGATGAGTTCTTTCATCGTGCCACCTCTCGGGCTTGTCCGAGCCCGAACCAGCGAAGGAAGGTGGTCCACATGCCGGTGTCGGGGTCGAGCTCAAGCTCGGGGACATCGGATTCGCCACCCAGTCGGCGGGCAATACGTCGGAACGCTTCGCCTACCAAAGACTTCTCGTCGAACACTACCGGAACACCGCGGTTTGCACTCACGATGATGTCCTCGTGGTCGGGCACCATTCCCAACAGGGGAATGGCGAGGATTTCAAGGATGTCCTCTTTGTTCATCATGTCGCCCGCTTCGACCATCTTGGGACGGAAGCGGTTGATGATGAGCTGCGGCTCGGGCAGCTCAGCCGCCTCAACCATGCCAATGATGCGGTCGGCATCGCGAATCGCGCTCACTTCGGGCGTGGTCACAATCACCGCGCGGTCGGCGCCAGCGACGGCATTCTTGAAGCCTTGCTCGATGCCTGCGGGACAGTCTACGAGCACAAAGTCGTGGTCTTCTTTGAGCTTGCGGACCAGTTCGCGCATTTGGTCGGGTGTGACGGCGTTCTTGTCGCGGGTTTGCGCGGCGGGCAAGAGGTAGAGGCCTTCAGCACGTTTGTCGCGGATGAGTGCCTGCTTCAGGCGGCATTCTCCTTCGATAACGTGAACGAGGTCATAGACGATTCGGTTTTCGAGACCGAGAATGACGTCGAGATTGCGAAGGCCGATGTCGGCATCAATCACGACGACCTTCTTCCCAAGCATCGCGAGCGCGACGCCGAGGTTGGCCGTGGTGGTGGTCTTGCCGACTCCGCCCTTTCCGGACGTGACGACGATGCATTCGCTCATGGCTGTTCTCCGAGCAGGGGGGGTCGAGTCCGGTTAGGCGTGGAGACGTCCACGGTAGTCCTCAATCCGGATTTCCCCATCGACCACGCGAGCGACGGCGGGCGTGATGGAGCGGTGGGGGGAAGGTTGGCGCATCAGCATGGCCGCCAACCGAGAGGTGCCGGAGGACTGGGCCGCCGGGCGAGGAAAGGCAATGGCGTCCGCAATTCGGACTTGTCCAGCCTGCATGTCCAGGCCGATGACGATGGCATCTCGGTCGCCGCGAGAGCCAGCGTGGGCGAGGCCCCGGAGCTTTCCGAGTACGACGATGTCCCCGGCGGCAATCACCTGGGCACCGGCGTTGAGGTCGCCGAACACGACGACATCACCCGGAAAGCGCACGATGGCGCCGGAACGAAGGGTTCGGCGTAGCGCGAGCACCCGCCGGTCGCCGTCGGGGGTGCTGCCCCAGGGTCGCGCGCGGGTTTCGTCATCGGCCGAGAAGGGGTCGTCGAGGATGGCGTCTTCTTCTCCATCCAACAACGGGGGAATCACGGTTTCGTCGCCAGCCTCGGGGATGTCTTCCGCAGCCATCGGCCCAGCGTCGTCTTCAAGGGGCGCATCTGGGACACGCCCTTCGAGGTGCGCCGTGGTTTCCGCGGCGGGTTGTTCTGCGTGCAGTGCATCGGCAGATTCCGCGGACAGTTCGGAGCACGCGTCGTCTTGGGCGGACGATGGCGGCGCTTCTTGGGAAGGGGCGGAGTGCGGTGCGTCATCGGCGGGCGTAGACGGCGCCACGGACGCGGGAACACGCACATCAGTGGGCAGGTCGGGGTCGATGAGGCTCGCTTCGTCGCTGGCTTCGACCGCGGCCTTTTCTGGCGCTGCGGTGGTTGTCGCCGGGGCGAGCGAGGAGGGGTCGAGGATGGCTTCGACGGGTGCCACCATCATTGTGGCGTCCTCGTCTTCCTCTATCTGCGTTGCAGGAGGGGCAACGTCGGCCAACGTGGTTGGCGTGCTTGTTGGGGTGACCGCGAATAAGGTCGGAGCACGCTCTACTCTCGGCAAATCGGCTGCCGATTCCTCTGGGCGAAGGACCGCATAAGGGCGGCCCACAGCTTCGCGCAAAAGGTGACGTGCGAGGTCGGGGGTGAGGGAAACTTCGCGTACGGCGCGGTCGCAGTCTTCAGTCACAAAACGCAAGAGATTGCGGACGACTGCGCCTGGACCACGACCGGACAACGTGACGGCCATGGCAGCGCTGCCATCGATTCCCAACGCTTCGTAGACTTCGTCGAACAAGTCGTCGACATCCGACGCATCGTCGAGGTCTCCCCCGAGGACGATATGAAGCCGTGCTTCGGCTGGGTCGAAGACGACCGCCGAAGGGGAAGCAGGGAGGTCGGACGCCACCGGGACGTCGACCAGGGGTACGGCAGACTCTTTCATGGCCCTGGGTGCGCAGGAAGCGCGAGGAGGGAGGGGTGGGCAGGGAGCCCGGGGAGGGGAGAGGGGGAGTGCATGCCGTCCCCTGGTCAGACGCCAGGAGGAGCGGAGGAGCTCGGGCGGGCACCCGAGCCGGTGAATAGACAGGTGGGCACCTGCGCCATCCACACCTCCATATGAACGCAAGGTGTTTGGCGTGTCAACCCCTGCCCTACAAAGTTTCTTGAAGTGTTGTCGATCTGGTCCTAATGGGGCGGGAACTCGATCTGTTCCACAAAAAAACAGCGGCGGCGTTGGGACCGTCCGATCCAAAACATCGCCGCCTGTGGCAGGGGGGCCGCGCGTCGCTCGATCGGGGTGGTTTGCCCGCATCGACGGATGAAAATCGCCTTCCCGCCGGCGTGTTCACGCTTCCCAAAAAAGAACCCCGTGACCACGTGCGTTCACGCAATCACGGGGCAGTTTTGCCGCAGCGCTGTCGTAGGAATCAGCTCTCGCCGCGCAGCAATGCGTCCAGGCCACCACGGTCGTCGAGGGCGCGCATGTCGTCGTAGCCCCCGATGTGGGTTTCTCCGACCCAAATTTGGGGCACCGTCCTACGGCCACCCGAGCGGCGCACCAACTCCACGCGGCCTTCATGGTCGCCCGTGAGGTCGACTTCTTGCACGTCGACCTTCTTGATTTCGCGCAGAAACCTCGCTGCAGCGATGCAGTAGGGGCAGAAGCCAGCTTTGTACAGGGTAACGGTCGCGGCCATTGATTTCTCCAGTGGGCGCTTCGTATCGCAACGGCCAGGGGTGGGACAACTTCTCGACGCGACCGAACCCACGGGGGCGAAGTTTCCCACAAAGGTGCGCTTGCACATCGATGCGTAAAAACTCCAGCCACCACGCTGCATAGCGGCGCGCGGGCTGGATGTACGGTGCGTGCATTCTACGAAGGAGGAAGTACGTATTGTTACGCGTAACGCAGATGTGAGTGTCTTGGTTCCTGTCGGGCGGACCGAAATGGAGGACAAGGCACCGCGACAATTCTGCGCCCGCTATTTTTTCTTCCCACCGCGTTTGATGAGGTTTTCGATGAGCTTGCGGCTCATGCCCGTCACCTTCGTGATGCGCTCTACGCGTTCATCGGCGTAGGCCAAGTTGATGACCAACAAGCCAAGCTCCAGAACCTTGGCCAAGCTGTCCGCCTTTTGCGCCGCCTCTTCGGTATTGCCCAGCTCTTCGAAAATAGCGATGCGGCCATAGGTGCGTAGCACACTGGTCACCGCAGACACATATTCGGGATTGATGTTGTGGGTGACGTGAACTTGGCCAATCCGGTAGTGCGTGTTGAAAAACGACTCGCCATATTCGCCGGCAAATAGCTCTTTCATCCAGCGCCGATGCGTTCCTTTGAGGGTTTCGACGCGCCCTTCGATGATAGCCGCTGTCTTCGGATACGCAAGGAGTGACTCGTAGAAGTGGTTTGTGATGTGCTCGCCGTGCTTTTCAAAAACGGGGGCAAGCGCGACAAGATTGGCGGCGTCTGCGTCGGAAAACTCCAGCAGCTTGGCCATCTCTTGGTACATCTCGAAATGTTCGTCCATCGTCGGCGTTCCTTCGGGTTCGGGTTCGCGGTTGTCCTTTCGGCCCGGCCTTGGGCCGATGTTGACAGTTTTCCGCAGGAAAGGGCAGGGGTATGCACGAGGCTTGCGTCGGTGCCGTGTCAGGTGGCTGATGGGCACTGCAACTCTTGTGTGCAGATGGGAGGATTGTGTTGGGGGGGGCGCGAAGTTTGCATGGCGCGTTGGGAGGACCATGGCAAATTAAACGTGAGAATAAATCGTCAGTGAAGTCGTTCGGAGTGGTAGTTGTGGACGAAGGGTATCGTCCTTTGACTGCTGTACCAAAACATTTGCTCCGCCAAAATGGATACCGTCCGTTTGCGCGGTCTGGGCGACGATAAAAGCACTCCGCTGGAGGGTGGTCTTTCGCTCCCTTCGTTTGTGCGCTACAACGGCCGCACGGAGGTTCGAATGGTGCGCTGGGTTTTTTTGGCGATGGTCTGTGTGTCGTGCAAGACGGACAGCAAGGGCGACGATGAAGTGTCGTGTGGTCCGGGAACCCACTTGGACGGGTCGCAGTGTGTGGCCGACGACAGCGAAGGCTCGACCGGTTCCGGCACCGAGGAGGCGGACACGGACACGGACAGCGACACCGATGCCGATACCGACGCGGACACCGACGCGGACACCGATGCGGACACGGACACCGACCCCCCGGATGGAATGCGGGTCGTTGGCTATTTTACAGAGTGGGGCGTGTACGACCGCGACTATCAGGTGGCGGACATTCCAGGAGACCTGCTTACGCATATCAATTATGCGTTTATCGATATCGACGCGGAGGGACGCTGCACCGTGTTCGATACGTGGGCGGCCTTGGAGCGGGATGGTGGCAACTACGCCCTTTTGGTCGACGCAAAGGCAAGGTATCCGCACCTTCGGACCTTGATGAGCGTAGGTGGCTGGACGCTCTCTGGTCGGTTTCCCGAGGTCGCGTCAACGCCAGAGGCGCGCGCTCGATTTGTCGAAAGCTGCGTCCAGATGATGGAAACGTACCAGTTTGACGGCATTGATTTGGACTGGGAGTATCCGGTTTCGGGTGGTTTGGTGCCGGGGACACCCGAGGACACAGCCAATTATGTGCTCCTTGTCGCAGATTTTCGCGCAGCACTCGATGAATTGGGCGGGGACCACCTGTTGACCATTGCTGCACCCGCTGGTCCGACGACGTTGGCCAATCTCGATATCGGCGGAATGGCGCCCTATTTGGATTGGTTCAATCTGATGGCCTATGATTTTCACGGAAGCTGGGATCCGACGACCCACTTCGACGCACCCTTGGCGGCCGATGCAACGTTCCCGGGCGGTGCAACGGATACGTTGACCGTAACGGCGTCATTGGCTGCATACCGTGCTGCGGGCGCTGCACCGAATCAACTTGTGTTGGGTCTACACTTTGTGGCGCGTGGCTGGAGTGGCGTTGGGCCAACGCAAAACGGACTGTTCCAAGCAGCGACCGGAGTTCCCTGGGGAACGTGGGAATCGGGTACTTATGATGCGTGGGATATTCACCAAAATTACATTGGAACCGGCGACTGGACGCGCCATTGGCACACGGGCGCAGAGGTGCCGTGGCTGTATAGTGAAAATGAACGGGTATTCATTTCTTACGAAGACGAAGAGTCGCTGGCCGCAAAGACCCGTTTGATTGTCGCCGAAGGGCTCGGTGGCGCAATGGTGTGGAGCTTGGACGGCGATATTCGACCAGGTCACGAGCTGCTGACGGGCATCGCCCACGCGCTTCTGCCAGATGCGGGTGCGGAGCCTTGAAGGCCCGCTGCTTGCCCGCCGCGGGCAATGCGCACGTCCCGGTGCGACCGCGCGTTGGCGGGAACCCGTAGCCATTTCGGGGCCAGGAGGCGCACGCGACGGCGCTCGCGGTGAGGCGTCGCTGCCAGCAATCGTGATGGCCGGCAGGTAACGGGGGGCCCATCGTTTGCAGGCGGCGCGACGAGGTAGAGGCGGCAATTTGGGGGCCGTAGCCCGCGCGGACCTATCCTTGCGCGGCGGCCGGCTCCCAAAGCTCGATAGCATTCCCTTCGGGGTCATACACGCGAACAAAGCGGCCAAGCTCGGGGCTGTTCCATTCCGGCTTTGAAACCACAGGAATCTGGGCATCGGCGAAATGTGCCAGCATAGCGTCGAGGTCCGCCACGCGGAAGTTGACCATTACCTGCTTTTCGGCTGGAAAATAGTCGGTGTCCGCGGAAAAGGGCGCGAACACCATCGGGCCGCCTTTGGTGAACCAGACCCATTCATCCGATTGGCCATTTTCGTCCGTACCCATTCCGCCGCCGACGCCGAGGTGCTCGCGGTACCAAGTTTTGAGAGACGCAGGGTCTTTGGCACGAAAAAACAGACCACCCATTCCAAGAACTGGCATCGGTACCTCCAGGAGACGCAACGGAAGCGTAGCGTGCAGCCTTTGTTGGCACCATATCTTCGGAACGATTGGTTGTATTGCCCCATGGCGCAGGCTGTGAGAACGAGCCGAAACTATCGGGCTTGCGGGAGTGGGCAACTCGCCTTGCTGCGGCAGATTGGGGGTCCGATGTTGGGAATCGGTACGGGGCGTGAAGTCATCCAAGCCGCGGGTCTACGCTGCGAAGACCTGTGCGGGCATTTCGAGGGAACGGGCGAGGGCGGCCATTTCTTGCCAGTCGCTCTCGGTAAACGTTTCGCTCGAAAGCACAACGGGAATGGCGTCGTCGGACTCCCGAAGATTCCACTTCGCTCGATTCTGAGACAGCGGCGTGCCGCGTAGCAGCATCAGCGGCCACGCGCGAATCCGCGGAACTCCGAGGTCTTGGCACCAGGCCACTGTTTCGCGAAAGGAAACGAGAGTCTGGGTGGGGAGCCCATAAATGAGGGAAACCTCAAATGGAATATTGCGTTCGTGGAGCGCCTGAATGGTGGCCTCCACACGAGGGAGGTTGTTTCTGCGCTGCACGGCTGCCATTTCAGCAGGCTGAATGGTTTGCAGGCCAAACTCAAGGGTAGCCTTGATGCCCATACACGCATCGAGGACGAGGGGATTGATTGTCTCGAAGCGTGCTTGAAGCGAAATACGGCCGTCATAACCGCGTTCACGGAAGCGGGTCAGAATGTCTTCTGCGGCGGGATTGTCATGGAAGATTGGGTCGAGAACCGCGATGTCTTGCGCACCATTTGTTACCAGCGCATCGATTTCGGCGTGAATACGCGCAGGCGCGAGGGTGCGAGAGCGCATTCGGGGACCCGCTTCCCGGTGTTGGCAGAACGAACAACGGTATTGGCAGCCGCGCTGCGTTTCCCAACGCATAAAGCGTTGGATCGGGAGGGTGCCGTCCAAAATCGGCGATGGAATACGAGAGAGGTCGACATTGGCGATGGTGTGGACGTACGGCTGACCCCGCCAGACCACGCCAGGGATAGGGTGACCTTGGTCCTTCACTTGCACCGCCGCGAGAGCTTCTTCGCCGTAGCCACGGATGAAGACGTCGACCTCCGGGTATTGGTCCAGCACCGCAGCGCCGCTATAGCTGACCTGGGGACCCCCCATAATGATGCGTCGTTGAAAGCCCTTTTGGCGAAGACGCGGCAGGAGCCATTGGATCACGGGTTCTGCCCATACATATGCACCAATCGCAAGGTCGCTATGGGTGTCCATGAGGCTTTGAAACACGGTTTGCAGAAGTTGGTCGCGGTCAAAACCTGTCTGGTTTATCGCCACTTGAATCGGATGCACGGCCTGATTGGGAATCTGCTTCAGACTAGCCAAGAGAGACGCTTGGCCGAGCGTAGTGCGGGGGTCCTTCTCGCGAATCCAGTCGAGGGAAACCAATACAAGGGGGCGGGGCGTGGGCATGTTCTTTGTCTCCGTTGTGGAGATAAAGACGCGTGCGGGACCGAAATGCGGACAGACGACACGCGAGAATGCCAATCTTTTTGAACCGGCACTTGTCTGTTCCCGCGTTCCGTACTTCGAACAGCAAACACCTAGCCCAAAGCGCCGCGCGTATGCTCGCGCGTAGGTGAATGACGCGGCGTTCACCCTGGACAGTGCGCGAAAATGATGACGAACCGAGCGGCGACGCGTCGAGATGGAATCTGGACGGTAGGTGAAGTGGAGGCGGTGGGAGTCGAACCCACGTCCGAAGCCGCTCTACGTCGGCGTCTACGTGTGTAGCTCCAGGTCAGCAACTCGGGTCAGGGCCTAGAGCAGCCCCTTGACCAAAGTGGGTGGCGAATTTGTGCGGTTATTTATCGTCCCCCACCGCGACGCCACGTCACGTTTCGGGACTATCCAGGTCTTGACACGCCCGAACCTGTTTCCCTGGCAAAGACAGGCCGGACGGCTCTAACTAAGCAGCGAGAGCGAAGTGCTTGTTGTTGTTGGCACTTGTAGTGTTTCCGATAGGATTTACGAGGGTACCGGACTCCTCGACACGCAACCTCGGTTTACACGACCCCGTCGAAACCGTTTCGCCCCCAAAAGGAGTTGGGGAAGAATGGGGTTATGTTTGCCATGAGTTGTTGTTCTATAGAACCGCAACTCGTCCTTCCACTATCTGTTGTGTACCCATGGGTGGATGATGCTCTCCTGGTGACGGGGGAGCAGCGTGGCCCATTGGGATCGCCGGTTGACGGGGCTTGCGCCCGATTGGTCGCCCGGCGCGCCGCATGTGCGGTGGTTTCGTCATCATCTTCGCGCTGTCAAAGAAACCGATACAAACCGGTTCACGCGTCCTGTACGCCGATACTCGGAGTTCGTCAAGCGACCAAACCAAGAAGACGCTACCCAGGAACGTTCGTGTGAGCTACAACGGGGGTATGCAACGAACCGACTTCGAGACCGCTCTCAAACAAACGTCCTTGCTTGCCGGGTTGGATGCACCCACCCGGGATGCCCTCGCCACGCGCTTTGTCGCGTTTTCGTTTGGCGCGGGTGAGCCCATCATGCGTGCAGGTGATGAAGGCCGGCACCTCGGCGTTGTTTTGCAAGGGTCTGCGGTTGTGCAAGCCCGCCGCGAAGACCGCGCGTTCACCGTCGAACTGCTCGAACCGGGCCGAGTCTTTGGGGAAATTGCGTTTTTCGATGCCCAGTCGCCGCGTACAGCGGATATCGTGGGCACTTCGCCCGGCGTAGTGGCGTTGTTGCCATTTGGCGCCTACGCCGAGCTAGTGCGCCTTGGCGACCCCGGTGCCGAGGTTTTGGAAAAAAATGTCCTGAACCTACTCGGCCAACGTATTCAGACCACCAACGACACCCTCGCCGACCTTCTCGAAGCCACCCGTCGGGGTACGTTTTTGGATACTCTTCGCAATCTGGTCGGGGTGCGAAAATGAGCATGGAATACCGCGCGGAAGTGTTGGGGGATGTCCCTGGCCTCACCGACGTTCCCCCCCTTGCATTGGAGGAGCTGGCGCGAGAGTTCGATGTGCGCGACTACCACGACGAAGTCATTTGCCAGGAGGGCGAGCCTGCGGAGGTTCTGTACATCTTGGCCGAGGGAGAGTGTGAGGTCATCAAGACCGCACCCAATGGTCGCCGGTACAAAGTTGCGGTGCTTACGGGTGGTTGTTTGTTTGGGCATGTCGGCGTGATGACGGTCGCACGGCGCACTGCGGGCATTCGGGCCCGCGGTCGGGTGCGCACGTTGCAAATGCCCGCGAGTCGCGCGCGGGAGCTGCTGCGCAATGGCGATTTCGCCGTGACCTCGCCGTTTCGTCGGGCGCTCATCGTCGCGCTTGCCCGCCAACTCCAGAGCTCTACGGCGACCACCATGAAGCTTGCGGTGGATGCAGGCCTCGCCGTACCCGCAACGAATGTGCCAGCACGGCGCATTCAGGACGACATCACCTCGCTGGACGATGTGGCGGAGGCGATTTTGCGGGCACAAGGTCCGTTTTAGCCGTCCTGCTTGCAAGGTGTTTTCTGCGCGTAAGTCGCGCACCTGCATCGGCCGCGTTGGGGGGTGAAGCCGGGGAGCTGCTGGTCTCGCGAACAGCCCCAACCTGCGCGGTATCTTCGGTCTATCTGTTCTTGCGTCCGAATCCTTGGTTCGCGGATTTCGACTGTTTTGCGAGGTTCGCGCGTCTATATCGAGGCTTCGTGCGGATGGGGGGTTGTCCCTGATTCCGGTCTTGATGCCGCAATTCGTTGGCCCTTCGTCGATGCGATTTTGGGGCTGTTGGTCTGCTTTGTCGCAGACTTGTCGTCAACGCAGCGCGGACAATGGCCGCGCGCGGGCGCCGTGCGCGATAGACAGTGAGGGTCTGCCCTTCCGGGCCCATTCATCCACGGGAGCACCGATGACCCGCTTGCAAAGTTTCCTCTCCGACCGCTGGCAAGATGGCCATGGCGAAGGCCGGCCCCTCGTCAACCCGTCCACCGAAGAGGTGCTGGCGACAGCATCCTCGGATGGTCTTGATTTGGGGGCAGCAGCCCATTACGCGCGCACCGTCGGTGGTCCCGCCTTGCGGAGTCTTACTTTTGCAGAACGCGGCGCCCTCTTGAAGGCGATGGCGAAGGTTCTGCACGAAAACCGCGAATCGCTGCTCGATGTCTCCCGTGACAACAACGGCACTACCCGCGGCGACGGCAAGTTCGACCTCGACGGCGCCACCGGGACGCTTGCCGCCTACGCCAGCCTCGGCAAAGGTCTGGGCGACCGCCGCTTCTTCTTGGATGGCGAAGCGGAGCGTTTGGGTACGGGTGCCCGCTACGTCGGCCAGCACGTCAAAATGCCGCGCCCTGGCGTCGCGGTACACATCAATGCCTTCAATTTCCCGGCCTGGGGAACATTTGAGAAGGTCGCTGTCTCGTTCCTTGCGGGAGTCCCCGTCATCACGAAGCCCGCGACGGCGACCGCCCTGTTGACCGTGCGTATGATGGAAATCATCGTCAATGCGGGCATTTTGCCGCCCGGCAGCCTTTCGCTCTTGTGTGGTTCGGCTGGGGATTTGCTCGACCATCTTGGCGCGCAGGATGGCATCGCGTTCACGGGGTCCGCTGACACAGGCGCGACGCTTCGCGGCCATTCTTGTGTGGTTTCGCGCTCCACGCGCATCAACATCGAAGCCGACTCGCTCAATGGCGCGATTCTGGGGCCGGATGTCGAAATCGGCGGCCCGCTTTGGCACTCCGTGGTGCGCAATGTCGTGAAAGACATGACCCAGAAGACCGGCCAGAAGTGTACCGCTGTGCGCCGCGTGCTTGTCCCCGAGGCGTTGGCCGACGACTTCCAGGCAGCGGTCGTTGAAGAGCTGGCGCGGGTAGGCGTGGGCTACCCCCTCGACCGCGATGTCGGTATGGGCCCTGTCGCAACAGCCTCTCAGCTTCGCGATGTGCGTGCGGGCATCGGTGTCCTGAGCGAAGAGGCCGATATCGTGTGTGGCGGCGCGGACCCCATCCAGGGCCTTCATGTCGAAGCGGGCAAGGGCTATTTCGTCGCGCCCACCCTCTTGCGGGCACGCGATGCAATGGCGGCCAAGCGGCTGCACGAAGTCGAGGTGTTTGGACCCTGCGCAACGCTGCTTCCGTACGACGGCACCGCTGAGAGCGCCGCTGCGTTGGTCGCAAAGGGCAACGGGATGCTCGTCACGAGCATCTACTCGGACGACCGCGACTGGCTCGGCGACCTCTTGCCCCACGCCGCTGCTTGGAACGGTCGCTTGGTCGTTGCCGGCGCCAAAGTGGCCGACCAGGTGTTGCCGCCGGGAATGGTCCTCCCGAACCAGATGCACGGCGGACCGGGGCGCGCAGGCGGCGGCGCGGAGCTGGGCGGCTTGCGCGGTATGGAGTTCTATATGAACCTCACCGCAATCCAAGGGGATGCGGGCGTATTGCGAAAGCTCCTCGACTGATGCGCCGGACCGGGCTCGCAGTGGCGAAGCCCGGCTATCCGTGCTCTGTTCTGTCGTGGAGAAGGCCGTGTCACGGCTTGTTTTGACGTTGAGCGGCCATTTTTGATGCGCTGCTCGCGGAGAGCCGGTAGCCGGTAGAAAAGCCGCAAAAAACAGGCGTTGTCTGATCTGGGTTGGGCAACGCTAGGTTGACGCAAGTCCATGCCTTCAGATTCGCGCGCTCCGGTCGACTTATCTGCCCGCAACGCGGAATCGTCGCCGCTACCCGCTGCTACCTCGGTGCGGGCACCCACGGCGACGCCGGAAGACGTGTGTGTCGCAGTCTGACTGCGGTGTATGCCCACTCCCGGTTTCGCGGTGTGGTTTGGGTTCGCTCTGGCAAATGACGTGGCTGTAGGTGGAACATGCGTGGACAAGCAGTAGTCGGTTCAACGACGAACCTCCCGACCCAGCTCGCGGCGTTGGGTCTTTCGGGGATGGCGGGCCGTGTCTCGGCGCTGCTCGCCCAATCCCAAGACGAGCTGTGGAGCCACGAGCAGCTCGTACAAGCCCTGATTGCTGCGGAGCACGCACAGCGGGTGCAAGCGTCGTCCGGTGAAAAGCATCTGTCACGCACAGCTTTCAACGAGCTGTCCATCGACGATGGCTCCATAGCCGATGCGCCGGTGGCCGAAACCCAGGTGGAGGTCTTTCCATGGACCCACCGCTTAGAGACGGGAATTCACAGCGTCGACGTCGAGCATCGTCGCTTGGTGGACCTGCTCAATCATATGGCCATGCATTTGGGGCAGCGCTCCGATGCGTCGGTCCTCAACCATATATTTCATGAGCTGGCATCGTACGCCGACCGCCATTTTAAGTCAGAAGAAGCCTGCTGGGCGCCTGCGTTCGGAAATGACCCCTGGTTTATCCAACACAAACGGATTCATGCGACGTTTTTGCAACAAGTAGGGGATATCCAGCTCCATCAAAATGACCGTGCCACCGAAGATTTGATGAGTGAGTTGCTCACATTTTTGATTCGCTGGTTGGCGTATCATATTCTGGAAGACGACCGCCTATTGGCCCGTGTGGTCCACGCACGCAAGGAAGGCCTCAGCCTCGAAGAAGCCAAGGTGCGTGCAAAGCAAGAAATGGGGGACTCCCGAAAGGTCTTTATCGAGACGGTTCTAGAAATGTACCAGCTATTGTCTGGCCGTACGCTCGATTTGATGCGGGAGCGCACGGAGCGTCGCCGGGTCAACGACCACTTGCGTGCCGCCAAGGCCGCCGCAGAAGGCGCCAACCGCGCAAAGAGCGAGTTCCTCGCGAGCATGAGCCACGAGCTGCGCACTCCCCTCAATGCAATCATCGGTTTTTCCGAGGTGTTGCAGGACGGCGCATTTGGCGAGCTCAACCCGCGGCAAGCGCGCTATGTCGGCCACGTCCTTACGAGTGGTCGGCACTTGTTGTCCCTCATCAACGACATCTTGGATTTGTCCAAAGTCGAGGCGGGACGTTTGGAGCTATCCGTGGAGGCGGTTTCTCCTGCGAGTGTGCTGCAATCTAGCATGGTCCTATTTAAAGAGAAGGCACAGAAACACGCTATTACTTTGTCCATTGACATTGAGCCGAGTGTTCGTACGGAGACGATTCAGGCGGACGAGCGAAAGTTTAAGCAGGTGTGTTTTAACCTGTTGTCCAATGCAATGAAGTTTACACCGGATGGGGGCAAGGTCACCGCCCATATTGGTCGCTATGCCGAGGGTGTTGTGCTCAGGGTTGTTGACTCCGGCATCGGCCTCGCGCCTGACGACCTCGAACGCATTTTTCGCGCCTTCGAACAGGTTGACTCGTCGTATGGTAGGCAGCAGCAAGGCACCGGTCTCGGCCTCGCACTGACCCGTCGTTTGGTCGCCCTCCACGGAGGGCGGGTGTGGGCGGAGAGTGATGGGGCTGGCAAGGGGGCAACATTTGTGGTGGAATGGCCTGCTGCCCCGCGCGCGGACGAAACATCGCGGTAAGGTAGCGAGTGTTTGGATTCTTGGAACGAAAACAGGTACGGGCAAACGTGCTCGGAGGCGCCATGAGTCGAATTTTGGTCGTGGAGGACAACCTCCTCAACTACGAATTGGCGTGCGACTTGCTCGAGCTCGCTGGGCATCGTGTGCTGCACGCCTCCACCGGAGAAGCCGCAATTACGATGGCGCTCCAGGAGCAGCCTGACATCATTCTCATGGACATCGGTCTCCCCGGCATGGATGGATTCGAGGCGACCCGCCACCTCAAGAGCATGTCGGAGACCCAGTCTATTCCCGTCGTTGCAGTGACCGCGCATGCGATGAAAGAAGACGCCGAGCGTGTGTTTTCTGCGGGGTGTTCCGGGTACTTGACCAAACCTATCGACACGCGCCGCTTTGTGGCTGAGGTGGAGGCCATCTTGGCAGCCGCTTCCCCCGCAAGTCGCGCCGAAGCACAAGGAAACACGCATGAGTGAGCCAGCACCGCGTATTTTGGTCGTCGACGACGAACCGTTCAATCGAGAGCTGCTCGAAGCGATGTTGTTGCCGCTGGGCTACGACGTCGAGTTGGCGGAGAATGGCGCGGAGTGTCTCGCGGCAATCGCCAAATCGCCGCCGGACACCGTGCTCCTCGATGTGATGATGCCGGGCATGGACGGCATTGAGGTTTGTCGGCGAATCAAGAGCTCCCAACGATACAATACGATTCCCGTGGTCATGGTCACGGCGTTGCGCGACTCCGAGCACCGAATCGCAGCGCTGAAGGCTGGCGCGGACGACTTCCTCAGCAAGCCTGTCGACAAGCAAGAGCTGCTCGCGCGCCTGCGTTCGTCGTTGCGCATCAAGGCGGCGCGTGACTCAGAACATCAACTTTTGGATGCCACGCTGAATGGCGCGGTGCGCGTGCTTTCTGAGCTGGTCTCCACCACGGACCAGCCATTGTTCGCCCACGCTGCGGCGGTTCGCTATACCGCACTTGAGTTGGCTCCTACGGTGGGCCTCCATGCGCGCTGGGCCATCGAGCTCGCGGCGATGTTGGCCCCGCTGGGTGTGGTCACCGTGCCGGACGAACTGCGTGCTCGGATACGCGCCCGCGGGGCCAACGCCGTGAGTACACCAGAACGTCAAGTGCTGGCGCGTGTTCCCCGAATCAGCCACGATCTCGTAAAGCGCATTCCGCGACTCGATACCGTTGCGAAGATCATTTTGGGGCTGTCTCCTCGCTATTTCGGCTGGGAGGGGATTCCCGACCTATCGCCGGAGCGCACGCCCGAATCGTTGTTGCTGGATTTGGCCAGCGCATTGAACAAGCTCGAACAAGAGGGCTTGCCGCGCAACGCGGCTCTCCTTCGGCTGCGTGATTCGGGCGCTGCCGTTGACGAAACGATGCTGTCACGGCTGATTGACGCTATCCCCGCAGACGCAGAAGTGGGGGAGGTACCCGCAGAGGGCACGCCTTCATGGGATGCGGCTGCCGTCGAAGTTTGGAAGCTCATGGAGGGAGATGTCATCGCACGTGATGTTTTCACCAAACAGGGCCACAAGTTGATTGCCGCGGGGCATGTCCTGACCGCGATGATGCAGAGCCGGCTAACGAACTTTTCGGAAACGGTGGGCATCGTCGAGCCCATTTATGTGCGCCGGCGCGTCGTCAGCTAAGTTCGTCGGACAGGGGTTCGGCACTCTTCTCTGGCCTGTTCCCGTGATGACGTTGCTGGCGGCGCGGAAGCGTCGGGGCTTCCGCCTGTCGGCTCTTGCGCAGGCGCCGCGGCAGGCGCGTGCGGCCTGACCGCGTGTAGTCGTCCTCCAAAACGCTGCGTATGTGGTCGGCTTCATGGCCGACGAGGTCGACCAAATAGGCCGAGAGGCGGTTGACCAATCGGTCCAGCGCCAGGGAGTGTACGCGTCCTTCTTCGGCGTGCAGCCAGTCAGAAAAAGCCAGCACGGCTGCGAATGGCGATTTCTCCGTCGCCGGTGCGGACCACAGCAGCGGCGCGGCCGTGGTGAAATTTCCGCTGTTCGCGAGCAAGTCCCAAACCTTCGCGAAGCGCTTTAGCCGCTGGAGCGTCAAGTAGTCCAGAACATCCGACTGTACGATGTCGTAGGGGGGGCGGTCGGCGTATTTGATGCGTTGGTCATGGCGCGAAATTGGCGCGCCCCGGAGCCTCTTGAGGATGCCCACTTGGATTTCGTGTGGACCCCAGGAGACGAGGGTGTCAAAACCATAAGCGAACTGTTCGAGCGTTTCACCTGGAAGACCAATAATGAGGTCAACGTGCAGGTGTACGCCAGTTTGTTCGGTCAAAAAACAAAGGTTGTCTTTCGCGCGCGATAGGTTTTGACGACGGTCGATGCGGGCGGAAACCGCAGGGTCGAGGGTTTGCAGCCCCACTTCAAACTGCACGCAGCCGGGGGGAAACTGGGCAATCACGGCACGCAACGATGCTGGAAGGCGGTCGGGAACGAGCTCGAAGTGAAGAAACAAGCCTGGGCGAAGCCGTTCCAAGAAAAACGTGAGTATCGCGAGGCTCGTCGACTCTTTTAGGTTGAAGGTGCGGTCAATAAACTTAAAGCGAGTCACGCCACGTTGGAGCAGCTGCTCCATTTCATCCAAAAAGCGGGGGAGGGGAACCCCGCGGACGCCGGTATCGAGAGCAGACAAGCAAAACTGGCATTTATAAGGACAGCCGCGAGAGGCTTCGACATAAATGACCCGGTGGGCGATGTCTTCCTCCGTATAGTACGCATACGGCAGTGGGTCGGTCGCGAGGTCGGGTGCCTTTCCAGCCAAAATGCCGCGTGCTGGAACATTTCCGGCGAGAATATCCGCGCAAAGTGTGCGAAAGGTGAGCTCTCCCTCCCCTTGGATGACATAATCCGCCAGTGCCGCAATCGGCTGGGGCCACTGGGGGTCGTCGAGTGCGTGACTGACTTCGGGACCTCCGAGAACGACGACGATGTCGGGTCGTACTGTCCGAAGCAGGGAGACCACATCGCGGGATTGCTCCACGTTCCAGATGTATACGCCGATGCCGATAATCCGCGGTGCGTGCGACAAGAGGCGCTCGACGATGTCTGCGGCGGACTGCTGCGCGACCGCTTCGTCGATACACCAAGAACCCGCCGGAAGGTGGGCAGCCAAGCAGCGCAGCGCCAAAGAGCTGTGGCTGTACCGCGCATTGATGGTCGTGAGAACGATGTCGGGCACGTTGTCTCGGGGGCTTTTGGCGAAACGGAGGGGGCTCCGCCCGGTGGTGGGGAGCGGGGTGCGTGGCGGTGGCACACGCGCAGTCCGGTATATCGTCCGGGACGGCGCCGGCGACCTTCTAGCGGCACGCTCAATCGGCGACGGCCTGCACCACATGGGCCTCATCTACGCCATCGAGCGCCAATAAGCGGGATACGAGGTCCGCGGTGGGTGGGTGCGTCAGCTCCACAATCAGCTCCAATCCGGTACCGGTTTGGCTCCGCGACTGCGGTCGATGGCGCGGCAATGCGGCGTGAATGGCTGTTTCCGCTGATGCTGTCCCGCGGACAACGAGCATCCAGCGGTCGGACGCGCCGGTGAGAATGTGGGTGACAGCAAGCAGCGCCGCCACGCCGACCGTTCCGAGGAGTGCGACACCGAAAAACGAGGCGCCCGCGGCAATCCCGATGGCAATGGCCCAAAACAAGAAGATGATGTCCAGGGGGTCTTTGATGGCGGCGCGAAACCGCACAATAGAGAGTGCGCCGACCATTCCGAGGGACAAGGTGATGTTTTGGTGTATCGGCAGGATGACCAGGGTGGTTACGAGGGACGCGCCCATGAGGGTGGTCGGGAAATGGCGTGGCCGGCCGACCGGGCGTGCGAGGCGTCCGTAGAGCAGAATCACGACGACCATCGCAAGAAACGTAGTACCGAGCGAAAGCCCGATATGGCCGATAGAGAGCGGCGAAGCGTTCGGCGCGAGGTTGGCGAGCCAGGCCTCTAGGTCGGCAGGCGACATTGTCTCTCCAAGGTGTCCACACACAGTACATATTTCGAGATGGACGTGGCGGCGCCAATCGAAGGGGGCAGTACCAATTGGAGCCAAGTCGGTTGGAAACCGGTGGTCTTCACTTCGAGAATCGTGCGTGCTGGTATATTGTCGACGGAAGTGAGAGGGGAGGTGGCGTCGTCCCAGTGGGGGGTTGGACGTGCGGTGCAGAGGTGGTGGTCCAGGGTGAGACGCAGCCGTGCGACGGTGTGTACGTAGGCTTCACGCCGGTAGTGGACCACGGCGGTGGGTCGCAAGCGAGTGAGGCGTTGTTCTGCTTGGAATTGTTGGACCAGAGGGAGGGGGCTGGCGCATGGTTGTCCTTCATAGAGGCGTGACGCGATTTGGGGGGAAATGCGGAGGCTCTCTTTTCGTATCGCGTGCACGTGGTGCTCTTTTCGCTCAAGCACAAACGTGCCGTCCAGGTAGGTTCGAATGCGCCACTTGCTTCGAACGCCGATGCCCGCTTGTTTATCGGTGTGTGCATCACGCGCCGGTGTGTCGAAATATAGGCTGCGTACGGGGTACTGGTCTTCGTCGCGCGCGTGGGGGTCCCTTGCCATCCACGGTTGGCAGCGATTGCGAACCATAAAGACCAAATCTTCCGACAAGAAAAACTTGGACTCAGTACGGGGTTGTGTCAAAATCGTCCTCGTTGCGTGCGGTTTGGGGCACGGGCCATGGCCGCGCTTGCTTGATGTGCAAGGCACCCGTGGCGGTGCGTCGCCACTCCATGTCAAGGGGGCGCACATCTCCGGGGCGGAGCATAGCGAAGTGTTGCTGTACCTTCTCCGCGAGTTCGGTGAGCGCCCAAACCTCCGTATCCGAAAGTACGGGGGTATCGGGCGAGGTCGTCGCGAACTGGGTCCGCTGGATGGACTGGTTGTGGGGAGAGACGACCAACACCTCGGGGAGCGCGCCGTCCTCGGGATTGGTGACCGGCAGGTTGCCAGGCTGCAGGTTGATGGTGAAGACGTCCTGTTCGGGGCCGGAGAGGTTTGTGGTGACCAGTACGCCATTGGCTGTTTCGCCTTCGTACGCGGCATGTACCAAGACGGCCATCTGCACGTCGTTGTGTTTGATGCGCCACGCAGTCCGCTCTTCCACGGCGCGGAAGCTCCAGGTAGACGCCCATACTTTGCGGACCTCCGACGAGGGCCGCTCGTGAGAAGATACACGCACGGAGCGATACAGGCCGGCGCCCGTGAAGTCGGCGAGGTCTTCGGCATTGGTGGACGAGCGGAGCCGGACGGGTTGTTCGCCCCAGCGTTCACGTACGGCTTGGTCGAGGTCGGCGGCTACGTCGCTGTGGATGGGGTGATGGGTCATTTGGAACTGGAACCCGTCCAAGAGCGCCTCGCGGAGGGCGGCGTCTCCCAAGATGACCGGGTCCGCGAGTTGCTGGGTAATATACTCCAAAAATGAATGGCCATTCACTGCTCCGTCGACACACCTTCGGGCGACGGCTTCGCACAGGTCCCCGTCGCGCCCCTCTTCTACGCAATCGCGAATCGATAAACGACAGTTTTTGATGGATATATGACTTTGTGTAATGAAGTCGTTGTAGTAAGAAAACGGAACTACAATGCCGGTGGGGCTCGCGTCGGGAATACAGCGGCGAAGCTCCGCGAGGCCGGCGGCCTTTGCGCCAATGGAGGAAACGTCGTCGTTGTCGAGTGTATCGAGGTCGAGCCAGCCTCGCTTGTCCACATCCACCGCCGGAAGTTGCACCACAGGACCGGCGCCGCTGTTCCAATATGCTGTGGCTTCGGCCATCGAAATCGGTGCCACGGTGAAGCGTTCATCTGTGACGGTGAGCTGCACCAACTGGCCGAGGTAGGGAGCAATGTGGGGATGCTTTGCTGCGTTCGGCAGCGCAATATTGGGCGTGCCGCGGGAGCGGGCGGCAATCGCAACGTGGGAGAGGGGCGTCTGAAACTGCTGGGTGATGGTGCCAGCGACAACAGGGAGGTCGTTGGGGGCGTATGTGAGCAAGACAATATCGCGGGAGGACAAGACAGGGAGCGTTGTGCCTCTCTCGGTGAGGTCGCGCAGGATTCCGACTGCGACGCCCGGATTGAGCACTTGGAGAGTTGTGTTGGAGTGCAGCTCCGAGCGGCGCAGGACGGCAACGCCTGACCGTACAAATGCCCCAACATCGATGGTTTGCTCTCCGGCTTCGTCGGGTGGGAGCCACATCAAGCGATGCTGCGTTTCGGGTGCGGGTGCAAACCGCTGCTGGAGGACTTCGATTGCTTGAAGCGCGAGGTGGGGGGGGAGGGTGTCGTCGTCACCGCGCTCGATGGTAATCGGCTCCGCGACGGGGTGGCCCAACACGCTGCTCTCGACCGTCCAGCCGAGGTGCCGCACGAGATTGAGGGCCACCGCGGGACGGGGCACGCGATGGTAGGTGCGGCGGGCGAAGGTGCCTTCGTGAAAGCGCGCGCCGAGGAGGTCTTTGGCGAACCACCAGTGTGTTTCGTGGCGTTTGGTTTGAATGTAGTAGACGGTGGGGGATGGCGTGTCGAGGTCGTCGACCAGCACCTTGACAACCTCCACGGGCCCGTGGGGGCCGCGGCGCCGAACGGACAGCGCGGAGAAGTCGTCGATGCTGGTTCCGGGGCCAAGGCCATCGCGAAACGTTGGCGTAACGACGTCAGCGCGGGCCTGCACCGGAGGCAAGGGGATTCCTTGCGCCATAGGGACCGGCGTGGTGTCTTCCTGCATGGCTGGTTCTGGAGGAGGCGCGGTCGGCGGGCCAACGCAGGCGAGCATGCAGCTGCAAAACACCCACCTGCGGCGCATTCTAATACAACTTCAGGTCGCCGGTGATGGGCCCCAACACGGCGGCGGAGGCGGGACCAATCGCGAGGGCGGTGAAGGTAGGGACGCCACCAAACTCGGTGCGGCCTGCGTCTTGGATGAGCGCGTGGGGAATCCCCGCGGCTTCGGCCCGGTCGCGAATCGCCAGGAGCTGCGCTTCATCGGGCACTTGGAGGGTGATTTTGGTGCACCCCTCCCGCAGCCACGTCCAGGCGTCGGGCCACAATGGCACGACCAGAGTGCCGTTGGGGCCGGGCTGTGCGTCGTCGAGGAGTGCGGCGACGGCGGCGTGGGCTCCTTGGGCGATTTCTTTGCCGCGCCGCATCTTGAGGTCGCGTCGGATGATGATGGCTTGCTTGACGGACATCGGAACCTAGAGGCAATAACGGTGATTCGGGAGGCGTAGCGCGGTGCAGGAGCGCGAGGAGACCTGAGGGAGCCGGCATGGCCATGCGCCAGAGCAGTCTATCGCAGCCACGGCCCCGTGGGGGGCGTAGAACCGGTGCGCGGCAGCGCCCGCATCCTGCTTGTGGGCTGCCGAGACCTTAGGCTCGGCAGCCGCCTGCGGAGACTTTGGCTCCGCAGGCCCACCCGCGACCGAAGGGCGCGGGTGGTCCCCTGTTCTTCGTGCCGAATGGACACGGCAATCGCCTCGTTCGCGCCGGAAAGAGGTCTTTACGTTGTAAGGGCAAGGCCCTATGCTTGGTCGAATGTACACTGTTTTCGGCTGTCTTCGTTTCCGCGCAGCCGTCGGCCGGCCCAGTTGCGGACTTCGTCCTGCTGGATACGGTTGGGTGCTTCGGGAGACCGCCCATGGACCAACTGTCTGCGCTGCTGATTACGCTGTTGATTGAAAGCGCTTTGTTGGTGCCGGTATTGCGATATTTGCGCTGGGGGCGTGAGCGCTCTTTGCTCGCATGGTTGGCGGTGGTGTGCGCGGCGAGCCTGCTGACCCACCCTGTTGTGTGGTGGCTCATCGTCGAGAATCGTTCGTGGCTGCCGAATGTGTGGTCGCGCGCAATCGTCGTAGAAGGGGCGGTTTGTGTTGTGGAAGGCTTATATTATGCCTGGATTCTCCCCACGACCGCCATTCGTGGCCTGTTCTTAGGGGTGTTGGCCAATGTTGTGAGCTTTGGATTGGGTGTGGTCGGCGAACGTTGGTTTTGGTAAGCCTACGCCGACGTTCGGTAAATGCGGGAACCAAACCAGCGATTGTACCACGCTTCAGTGGCTCCCCGTTGGGTGACCCACCGGCGAGCATCTCAAGCGCCTGCGCGCCGAACGCCAAAGGCGGTATTTGCGTGACCCCGCCTTTGGTTTGTATGGGGCGTGGCTTAGAGGGTGTCGCGACGGCGTTGGGTCAGTACGAGTCCGAAGCCCAAAAGCAAGCTCACCATCGAAACCGGGCCAGCGGCGGTCGAACAGCCTTTGTCGTCGTCATCGTCTTCGTCGTCATCGCCACCGTCGTCGCCGTCGTCGGTGGAGGTGCTGGCAACGTCTGCGTAGGCGGGCGGGGCCATCCACGCGGTCGACACAGCCAAAGTGAGTAGGGTCACGAGGAACAAGCGCATAAAAACCTCCAGTGGGGGCACCTCGATGGTATGCCGTTCTTCGGTGGTGGAGGTAGCGCGGCCGTAAAAATCACCGGAAACGATGCGTGCTCGCATGTTTACGAGTACGCCTTCCTCTGTGGGCGAAGGGGGCGCCTTGGCGCGGGTGTTTGTCCGCGTGATGCGCTCGATCGAAGCCGCGCAATAGGTGCGATAATGTGCAATCACGGCCTATTTTGGTGTTGCGACGGAGCACGAATTCGTGGTGGGAGGCGTTGTTAGGCGCGCAAACCATGGGCGGGCGAGCGGTTGGCCTTCGTCGGTGTGTCGACCTGCGCGCCTTGCCGGGGGGCAAACATCGCAAATGTGGCGATTTCTACGAAACCATGAAATCCAGCGACGGCAAAATAGAGCTGCCGCCCTTGGTCGAAGCCCAGAGCAAAAAACGCGATGGTGCCGACCAGAACGACACCGATGACCCACCTGCCGAACCGGGGGCCGAAGTCCTGGTGGAGCAGACGAACGCTTTGTTGAAAGGATGCGGGAACGGCGTGTTTATGCGCTTGATCGGGAATGGCGCGGAGCCATACGAAATAATGGGTCGACTGGCCGAGCGCGAAGGCGGCGGCGATTGCGGGCCAGCGGTCTTCGGGTGCGGTGCGCCAAAAGAAGCGCCCCAAGCGCTCCAACGAGAGGCCAAAGGTGCCGGACGCCGCGTCGATAGCGATGGTTGTCCGCACGGATTCGAGGGAGCCCGTCGCGAGAAGCAGCGTCAGTAGACCCAGCACGACTGCACTGCAGGCGACCACAAGCCGGTCTCTACGGTGCGCGGCGATTTGGTACCAAACCGCAAACGCCACAAAGTTATGGGCGAAGGCCAATATCCCGACGGTCATTCGCGGGGATTCGAGGAGCCCCCATATGACGGGTAGCACCATCAAAACGCCGCGTGCTACGGAAGAAGCAGGGACACGGTAGGCCCAAGCTGCGATGGTCAGTCCGGCAACCAATAGCAGCGCATCGACCGTTGCTGTACCTTGCCATTCGCTCGCGGAGGCAGCGCCACCGGCGTTGACGGCCACGAACCGAAGGACCCGATAGCCGATATAGGCGGCGCAAACGCCAACAAACCACCGCAACGCCCTCGGATGGGTGGCTTGACCGCCTTGTCGCAGACCGTAGTCGATATAGCGCACGCTCGACGCAAGATGAATGGTGCCGTAGATAAGAGGCCCCAGCACCAACTGCCAAACGGGCACGGTGCAGGCGACCACGAGCGCAATGGCCTCAAAGGCCAAAAACATTACGAATAGGCGGAGGGGACGGTCGAGGAAGATGCGCCGCAGCAGCGGAGCGCGCAAGGTCCACTGAAGGAGGCGTGCGCGCAGGGAATCGAGTCGTTTTGCTGTGGCGTGTAATGCGCCGACGTGGGCGGCCATTCGAAGCACCCGGGTTGCCGTCGTCCTATTCGTTCTTTCGGTTGTGTGCGAGGTGCTTGTGGGACGCAGAACCGTCAGAATCGAGGGAACGCCGTATGGGTGTTCCTGTCAACGTGGCGATTGGGTGTTGGGGCGTTCTGTGCACAGGGCAACTATACAGACACGCCAGCTTTCTGCGCAACCGACGGGAATTGGCCGTAATAGCGGGTAAACGGCTCGACGATATACGCTTGGGCCCAAGTGACGCCTTCGTCGGTGGTCCAAATTCCCCAGTTTCCGTATTGCGCGAGATTCAACGAGGGGTCGTCGACCGAAGTGTGGCCCCATGCGCGGAGGTCTTTGCCGTTGTTGGAGAGGGCCATCATCACTTTGAAGTTTTTGACGGGGTCTGTCATGAGGGCCGCGAACTTCTCGCGGGTGCTCGTGTCCCAGCCAAACTCCTTGGCAATCCACTCCTCATGGCCGACGCCCGCTTGCATCTGGAAGACACCGAAGCCGAGTCCATCCATCGACGAGATGGTGCTCGGGTGACCGCCGGATTCCCGCATCGCAATGCTCCACATCACGCGCAGGTGCTCGCCGCGTAGCCCCATGCTCGACAAAAACTGCGCGAGCCACTCGGGGCCTTCACCGGTTCCGCCGCCGGTTCCGCCGCCGGTTGCGCCGGCTTCGATAGATTGGGCACGGCCGGACACCAACGCGGCAGCGGTGGCTGTTCCGACGGTTCCATCGACGGAGAGGCCGTTTGCGCGCTGGAAATCACGCACGGCGGTGCGGGTGGACTTGTCGAAGGTTCCGTCGGGCTTGAGGTCTGCGCCGTATTCGGCGAGAAGGCGCTCCAGTTCGCGTACCAATGGGCCTTCATGTCCCAGTTTGAGGGCGGGGCGGCCGGTCACGACGACGCCGTTTTGGCCTGCTTTGCCGGTCGCATGGCGCCCAACGTTTTGGATGAGCCATGTCCAAGTTGCGGGACCCACCGTTCCGTTTTCTTCGATGCCGTTTTTGGATTGAAGTGCGCGCACGGCTGCTTCAGTTTGGTTTCCGAATGTGCCGTGGCCTTCGCGTAGCGCCTCGGCGCTGAGCAAGCCAAGCTCGTGGAGGGCGTCCTGCAGACCCTTGACGCGGTAGCCTTCTGCGCCCTTGGACAACGGGCCTGGTATGCCTGTTGCGGCATTTTGGTCGGCGAGGGCTTTGTTGGCGGTGTTTTGGAGCTTTTTGTCGGCGATGCCGTCGGCTTGGAGGCCAAGCTTGCCTTCAGCCGCAGTCACGGCGGATTCTGTGCGTCCGCCGAAAATGCCATGGCCGGTGGCTTTGTCTTCCGCGGAGAGAAAGCCGAGCCATTGAAGCTGGTCTTGCAGCCTCTCGACCGATGCACCTTCGTCGCCCCGCTGCATTGGCGCGGGATTCTGCGAGCGGCGGCGGGAGGCCGTAGGCGTAGCGGACGGGCTCGACGATGTCTTGGCAGCTTGTGCGTACATGGCGGTCTCCAGGCTTCGGCGGCGGTTTGGGGTCAGCGGTTTCCGAGGTTCTTCGAGATATCGACGATGCAGAGGTCGGCGGGGACCTTGTTGCTGCCGATGAAGTCGACGAATCCATCGAAGTCGAGGACCGTGAGGCAGCCCCAGGAGAAGGTGGTGCCGGTTGGGGAGCCGCGGTGTGCGCGGATTTGGTCGTCAAGGATGGGGTTGGCGCGCTCTTCTTCCGAAAAGTACCCGTCTTGGTTCCGGTCTTTTGCGACAGTTACGCCCATGCCGCCGGACTTCTTTGCGCTGCCGTCTTCTTTGACCAAAAACGCGGTCTCCCAGGTGTACGAACCGGGGGTGCTCCAGCGTTCGGCGAGGTCGTAGTTGCCCGCGAGCACCATCGCCGGGTCTTGGCCTTTGCTGGGGTCGACTTTGCTCGTGGACGGGCGCGTGGTCGCCAAGAACGTCTCCATGTCGCCGTTTTTCTTGAGGACGATGAAGTAGTCTTCGAAGTTGATGGTCGCGTTGTTGCCGGTACGAAGGGCGAGGATGGTGACGTCGCCGTCCACGAAGAGGTCGCCGTTGTTTTCGAGGATGACGTTCTTGGCGTCTTCGTAGGTGAGCTGCTTGATGTCCTTGAGGGACTGGATGGCTTGGGTCGCCGGGCCACCGCTGCCGCCTGTGCTCTGTGCTTGCCCGGACACGAGGGCTGCGACCGTTGCTGTATTGGCCTTTCCATCGACGGTGAGCTGGTTGGCTTGTTGGAACGACTTCACGGCGCGGGTGGTGTCGCCGTCGAAGACATCGTCGGGCTGGATGTCGGCTCCCCACCAAGACAAAAACGTTTCGAGCTCGCGGACGAGCGGACCTTCGGAGCCTTTGCGAAGCGCGGGGTCGCCGGTGAGCCGCACGCCTTGCTCGGCGCCGGTGCTGATGACCTCGGGGCCAGCTTGGTCGATAAGTACGCGCCACGAGCCGGCGTCCATATTGCCGGTGACGGGCAAGCCCGCGCGCTTTTGCAGAGTCTCGACGGCCTTTGCGGTCTTGCCTTTATATGCGCCCCGTTGGTTGGTGTAGGTGCTTTCGTTGAGGAGGCCGAGGCCGAACAAGCCGGCTTGGAGCCGCGACACCCGCTCGCCTTCCGCGCCGCGCATCAAGGGGGGCGGTACGACGGTGTCTTGGTTTTGTTGCGCGAGGCGCGCGGTGATTGCTTGGCGGGTGCTCTTGTCTGCGACTCCGTCTGCGACGGTGCCTTCGCCCATCGAACCTTCAAATCCGCTCACCGCATTTTGGGTGCGACCGCCGAACGCGCCGTGGCCAGTGGCTTTGTCGTCGGCAGACAAAAAGCCGAGATACTGGAGCTGGTCCTGCAAGCGGGAGACGTCTTTTCCGCTATCGCCGCGCTGGAGGCCTTTCGCTTCGAGTGCGTCGGTGTTGCTCGGTCCGGCTGAAGTCCGCGCGGAGGTGCGGGGCGACGGGCGGCGGGTCGACGAGGTGGGGGTTTGGAACTGTTGCATGTTGGCGCTCCTCCGCAAGCAGGTTTCCGTAGCGACACTCTTATTTTGTCCTTTGCTGGGGGGCGGTGCAGACAAATCGAGACATCTGCGCCATTGTTGGTACGTATGTCGCAACAACGGCGCAGGTCGTCAGCGGCTTCGGGAGCGAGAATCTGCGGCGCGGAGGAGCGTACAAGTGCGCAGGGATGGTGCGTTTCAACGACCGAAGGAGAGCGGGGGCAGCGGAGGGGTCCAGCCGTCGCCGTCGAGATCGACGCGAATCGCGGACGTTGCGGCCCACGGGGTGCGGCTCGGGAACACCGGAGCCATCGGTGTGCTTCCCGACGCTTGCACAACATAGAAGGCGTCGGCGGAGGGCGAGAGCGGGAAGGTCTCGCTGCTACCGGTCCATGGGCGGGAATCAACGACGACGCCATTTTCCAGAAGGTCGATGGTGTCGACTACAACGAATGACGCTGCTTGTACGTCGACGGTGAGTGTTGGGCTGCCCGCAAATGTCGAGCCGGGGGCCCAATCGGATCCAACGCGAACATCGAGGAACGGGCCGCGGCTGATGAGCGTGCCGCCTTCGCGAAGGGCGTCCGCGAGGTCGCTTGGGTCGAGGTCCGAAGGCTGGCTGACCGTGAGGGGGAGGTAGGTCAGGTTTTCGCCGACGCCGTTGCGGTAGCCGTGGGAATCGGAAACGCCGACGGGGGTGGTGTTGTAGCCGCGGGCGACGAGGTCGAGCCAAAGCACGAAGAACTCGGCGTATTGTCCATCATTGAGGACTTCGATAACATCGAAGCCTTCGGAGAAGTGGTCGGGAGACGCGACCTCGCCGGTCGTCGTGTTGTAGCCGGCCGCGTCGAGCATGCCGCTCGAACCAGCCGGGTGGTTGACCTGGATGATGGCGTCGGGACCGGCCCACGTCCGTAGTGTTTGGTACCAGGTTTCGGTGTCCACCATGCCGTCCCACCAGCGTGGCGCGCCTGCGTTGGGAAGCTCCGGCAATTGGGTCAGGGGGTAGACATTGGTATGTCCGCGGAGGACAGGGCTGGCTTCGTTGGCGACGATGGAGGTCATCACGCCATCGAGCCCAAGGGGTGCGAGCAACGGGCGGTAGTCGGCGACGTGGTCGTGGTCGGTGCCGAAGTGGACCTGCACGCCATTCCCGGCCATCGACGCGAGACGGTGGGACATACAGATGCCGCCGTCGCCGCTGGGGGACGCGTGGCTGTGGGGGTCGAGGGTCAAGAAGCCTGCGGGCGCGACCACTTCGGTCAGTGTGGCGTTGACCTCCGCCTCGCCGCCGCTGTCGACCGTAACGGACGTGACGGATGGCTCGAAGCGCAGACCGCGGTGGACGGTGACGGTGTAATCGCCCGGCTCGACGGGCAAGGAGATGTCGCCGTCGAGGGTGTAGGCCTGTGCCATTGCGCCGCCGGGGCGTCCGCGGACTTGGCCAGTAGAGCCGCCCAGCGCATCGCCGGACGCGAAGTCGACGCGTACAGAGGCGGGGCGACCGTCTGCGACCCGTACCCGGATGTGGCCGGGTGCTGTCAACGACAATTGCGTATCGGCGGTGGCGTTGGCGACCTCGGACACGCCGTATCCTTCGGCAAAAGGAATCGGCAGCGCGCCATTGGCGAGGCTGTCGAGAACGGCGGCGGCAACCTCGGGGTGAGCGTACGGCGCCACCCAGCCTGCGCCTTCGGGGACGTCGACGTGCTCGCCGGGGCCGCGTCCCGTCGCGAGGGCGCTGGGAGAGGCGGCGCGGACATTGGCGTTGAAGCGGCCTTGGTCATCGGTGAAGGCGATGGTCTCTACGGCGTCGCCATCCAAAATGTGGACACGCGCGCCGGGGACGGGCTGCCCATCGGCCTGCACGTAGCCGCCGACGGCTTGGGTGCTGGCGCCTTGGGACGCGTTCCAGGCATCGGTGAGGGTCGCGAGGTCGGGCGCGACGCCGATTTGGCGGTGCCAAACGAGGGTGTCGCCGTTGGAAAGCGTGGTCGCTGGGCCGAGCGGGGCGATGACGGGCCCGAGTTCGGACAGCAGGCTCTCGAAGCCCCCTTGCGCGAAGGGTGTGTCTGTCGAGAATACCGCCACTGCAACTTCGTTCCGTTGTCCGAGGACAGCCATCCAGTCGCCGTTTGTGGCGACGTCGCCCGATTCGAGGCCCCGACCGGGAAAGACAAACTCGGCGACTTCAAGGCCGACCATCACGATGTCGCCGGGCTGAATGGCGGTGTCTTCGTCTTCCCAACTGATTGTGGTCTTCGCGTCCAACAGGAAAGTGTCGGGCTCGAGGGTGTATTCGGTCACCACCGCTACTTCGCGGGACGGGACCACGGACGTCGACTCCAACGCGCCGGTCAAGAGCGTCATCGGGGCGCCGCGGCCTGTGACGCGCACAACGGCGGCATTTCCATCGGTTCCATCGTTGATGACCTCGACGGCCGACGGTTCGACGATGCGGCCAAAGCCGACCATTACGCCGAATTCATCGATGATGTCGCGTCCGGGTTGGCCTTCGGGGCGCACAATGTCAACGTCAATCAAGCCGCCGCCGGTGGCTTCGTAATAGTCACCCTCGCGCATGGCCTGAATGATGAACTGCACGCGGCTGTTGTAGAGTTTGATGTCGCCCTCTTGGCCCTCGGCGCTCGTTCCGCCAAACAATGCGGCGCCGTTGGCCACGATGCCTGCGCGAACTTCGCCATCGGACAGGCGCTCGGAGACGTCGGGGCCGGTGGGGCCAGAGTCGGTGGTGGACTTGGGCGAGGGGTCCGTTCCGCAGGCGGTGAGGACCAACAACAGTGCGAGGGCGCGGGGAGAATTCATCCGCCTATCATGTCCGACTGCGCGTCGGAGCGCCACCATTCTCGCGTGACAGGCGATGTCTGCGCGCTATCGTAGGGCTTTGTGGCTGCCGTCACAGCCGGGCATTTTTTTGGACAAGCCGCAGATGCAGTCGTTGGGGCCTTTGCCGGCAAGGATGCGGTCGCGATAGCCAAGAGCGCGGCTCGTGCGGGTCTCGGACTTTTTGGCTTGGTTGATGAACAGCGCATAAGCGCGCTGGCGACCCGGTGTGAGGGCGGCGAATGCGGCGGCCATCGGGGGGTCGTTTTCGAGGACTTCGGTAAGCTCGGCGGGTACGGGCGTCTCGGGCTTGTCGGCCTCGGGCACGCGCTTCCCGGCGCGCTCGTTCTCCATCGCGGTGTGAAGAAACGCGCGAATCACGGCTTCGTCGGCGTTGATGTCGTCCACGGAGGCGTATTGGAGGTATCGACCGGCGTGGGTGTTCTCGCCGGGAACGACGAGACGACCGCCGGGGTCATCGAGCAGGGCCCCTTGAAAGAAGTTGAGGGTGGCTGCCTGCTTTATCGCGCTCACAATCACGACGTTTCGGCCATCGACGGAGTAGCAAGGCTGGAACCACTTGACGGACTCTTCGAAGCCGATGTCGAGGACAATCTCGCGCAGCCGCGCAAGCTCGGGCTTCCACTGGGAAACCCCAAAGTACCATTCATCTGCGGATTGCACACGACGTCGTCCGGCCATGGGTCTCTCGGGAGCGGGGAAAAGAGGCGTCTATCGTGTTGATGCGGGTGGGGCAGGCGAGGAGCGGAGGGTCGTGTTGGCTCTTGTGTTGGTATTCTTGTGTAGGTAATCCCAGTCGCCAGAATCGGCAATATTCGCGTAGACCGCGATAACATTGTATTGCATGAAATAGGAACCGGGAGTTCCTCGTGCCCGATCCCCCGTTTTCTCCGTCCTTGCTGACCCAACCTGTTGAATACAGTCGCGCCGAACGGCGTTGATCGAATCGGGGGGTTGCGCGCCAACGAGCGGCGGGTGTTCGGGCTGCATCCAAGGAGACCGAGATGCTGAAGCCGCATCCGAAAGCGCTACAAGAGCGCGTGGTCGCGGCGTACAAGCCCGGCGAAGGCACGTTCAAGTCGCTCGGCAAGCGGTTCATGGTTGGAGAAGCGAGCGTGAACCGGTGGGTGTCGCTCGCGCGCAGGAC
>CAZCUX010000033.1:0-64692 GCA_964502005.1 uncultured Enterobacterales bacterium | reverse complement strand
CTCATAATGGGTGGGCAGAGGCCACCCCACTATGAGCTGCAGCTCATGTTGCCCCGAGCAGAGGCCACCCCACTATGAGCTGCAGCTCATAATGGGTGGGCAAAGGCCACCCCACTATGAGCTGCAGCTCATGTTGCCCCGAGCAGAGGCCACCCCGTTTGCCCTATCGACGCCTCCCCCTCCGAGCAGAGGCCACCCCGCTTGCCCTTTCAATGCCTCCCGCGCCGTGCAGAGGCCACCCGGTCACCCCTATTATGCCTCCGCCTCCGGGCAGCTCCCACACCGGTCGCCCCAACGACGCCTCCGCCTCCGCGCAGAGCCCACACCGGTCGCCCTTGCTACGCCTGTCGCGCCGCGCAGCGCACACTCCACTCGCCGCCGCAACCCCGCAGGGTCGGCGCGACGCACCGCGGCACCGCCGCCCGTCATAGTGGGCCGCCGCGCATCCACGCGGTCGCGCGGCGCACCGGCCGACCGCCTATTGGCAGCCTTGCAGGCAGCTAATCTTGCTCATGGGGTTCAGAATGCTCTCGCACTTCTTCATGCACCCCAACGCATCGTTTGCCTTCTCGAGCTGCCGCTGCGCGTCCCGCAGGTCGGGGTCGGGCGTGCGCGGCGTGCTCCCGCCGCCCAGCGTCATGGCCGCCTCGGTCATCTTCATCTGCAGCCCGATAAACTGGCGGTAACAGTCGGTGCCCGGCTCTAACCGCGACAGCTCCTCGCCCACGCGCTGCGCGTTCGCTTGGTAGGTCGCGAGCTGCGCCGCCGCGGCGTAGTCGCCGCGGTTCATGGCCGCGACCGCGCGGATATAATCATTGACATAGCCTTCATACGCGCGCAGCTCATCACAACCGCCGCTCGAATCGTCCGTGCCGGTGGGGGTCGCGGTGGCGGGCATAGCACCGCCAAGCTCATTCACGAGGTCCATCGCGCGGTCGATAGAAGGAACCTCTATCGGCTCTGGCGTTGGCAGTGGCGCTTCGGTCGCGGTGGCCGCTTCGGCCGTCGCCTCGACACCGTTGGCGGGCGCTTCTTCCCCCCCACATGAAATCCCAAGGGACAATAAACAAATCCAAAACACGCGCTTCATAAGACGCTCCGATGATACCGACACCGCACGTTGCGCTGTCCTGTATAGCCTACGCCCACGCATCCGTAGAACCCCAGCCAGGACCAGCCACCGCGCCTGCGCATCGCGCGCGCGACGTTCAACGCGCGCTGTTTTGGTCAGGGGCCGCGCCTGCGCGCCGTTCCCCGCCCCCGCACACCATAGGGTTCCCCAACCGGCACCGCGGCAGCCAAATCCAGAGGCGCACCGCTTGTGAGACCGGTCGATGGCGGCACCCGCAAGTGGAGGGCGCTGTCGAATCGTGTGCCGGGGTGACGCTGTTTCTTAGGGTTCGGCTTACCGCAAGAGGGGGAGCTGTTTACTGGATGAGGAATGTCCTCTTGCTACACTTTGGGCGTTAGGGAGAGCATTGCAAAGGCCCAAACTCACCAAAAACTTTGTTTTAGGAATCAATTTGGTCAAGGTCGATTGGCAACATGGTTGGTTGAACCTCATACCACACATCATTTTCCATAGTGTTCCAGTTTTTCCGGGCAATCACCTCCAACCGTTGCTCCGATCGAATGCCGTTGCCGTTGATCGAAGAGACAATGATGGATGCCGACTGAAAGCTCTTCCGAACCACCAAGCCCAAAGGCGATCCGCCCAGCCTTCCAGTAGCAATGTTGTCGGTAGTCATGACAAACGACACAGGCAACTTGGAAACTTTCGCAAATGAATCAAACAATGCTGAATAGCATGCCGCAACCGAAACACGACCCTGCGCATCGAATGCGGTTGGCTTGCGTGGTCTTCCAGTAGAAGCCTCGCCATACAAATCACCGATGCGAATCAAATCATCTAAACCGATCATCGTAGCGCACCCGTCTGGAACACAACGTTCCAACCTCGCTTCAACAACATACGCCCGTTCTTTTGAAACATTGACCAATCGCACATCGAGCGTACGACTCCCCAACCAACCTTGATGCTTCTCTTCAAGTCCGTGCAAAGCATGGGGCACCACTGTTTCCCCAATCTCGACAAATACCCTAAACACCGCCCTCCCCTGCGACGCATACTGCCGCCGCAAAATCTCCGTCTGCTTCTTCGCCTCCTCCGCCGCAGACGCCGAATCTTTCAACTGGGCCTCCATCAGCTTCAACTGCAACTTCGTCTGTTCCGCTTGCTCCTGGTAATCCTGCCGCTGCAAGGCCAGCTCCTCGGATTGCATTCGGTTGGCCCGCCAAAGCAGAAAAAACGCAAGCGCAGACACTATCGCATTGACCACACCAAATGAATCGCCCAATAAGGCGGCATTTCCCAGCTCCCATTGCGCCGCAGGCCACGCCAACAGCCCCCCAATCATGGGCCACAGGGCCACAAAAACGCCCACCCCAGCCAGCCCCATCAAAATAACAATCCACCAAAGCAAATAAGTATTCTTGCCGGTCATCCAATGAATCACGCCAAACTCCCGATTCAAAACGCACCCGAGCAGGGCCGCCCAAGCTACCATCGGCTGCGCCTTGCGCCCACAAGCAACCGCCTCCCCCGTTACGTTTTCCCCGCCGCACCCAAACCCCCGCCGCCAACGCCGTTATGCCAAAACGCCGCCCCAGCGCGCACCTCGCCCTCGTCCGCTCCCCGCCGCGCTACTACCAACGAATCGCGGCCCACCTCCCGATTTGCGCCCAAACCCTGCGCCGCGCCCGGCGCGAAAGGGCAGGTTTCCCTCCGCCCTATGTTTCCTTTTATCGGAGCGTGTTTGTTTTGACTTCCGCAAGGCCGCCCCACGGCCTTCTTGTGTTTGGCAAATACCGCCTCCACCCCAACGGCCCCTTATCCCTAACCATTCCCCTCCCAACCAAAACCGCCCCAGATCCAACCCCCCCGCGCCAACGTACCAACGCCCGCCCCACCCTCGCCCTATACACTCCCGGCCCAGCCCGCGGCACGCCCATTGGCACGCTCTCGATTGCGCCGCAGCCAATGCCCGCGCCCGCCCGCTTTCCTTGGACCGCCAACTTACGGTAGTCTCCGCGCCTCATTCTCGCGAGCGACGCCGATGTCTCACCTCTCCGCTTCCCTCCTTCACCAGCTGTCCGACTTGCGGGACACACCGCCGATGGCCGCCGGCACCTTGCGCGCGTTGGTCGAGGCCCACTTGGCGACCGTGCGCCGCGAGGCCCAAGGCAACCCGTTTGTCGATGCGTCCCGCGCCGAGCAGGTGGCCCACGCGTGCCTCGCCCTCCTCGACGCCGCCGCGGCCCTGCCCCCCGCCGCCCACGCGTGGGTCCAGGCGGCCTGCCTCTATTTCAGCGCCACAGACGACGAAGAGAGCGACCTCGACTCCATTGTCGGCTTTGACGACGACGCCGAGGTCGTGAACCATGTGGCCGCAGAGCTGGGCTTCTCCTACCTTCGAATCGAGCTTTGACCATGCACGTTGACACCTTCGCGCCCGGCGCCCGCGTCCTCATTCGCGACGAAGAATGGATGATTCGCCGCGTGCAGCACGCCCGCGCGGGCTCCGCCCTCCATGTCGTCGGCCTCTCGGAGCTGGTGCGCAACCAAGAGGCGCTGTTTTTGACCGAGCTGGACCACGTTGAGGTGCTGCGCGCCGAAGACACCTCCCTCGTGCGCGACGACAGCTCCGGCCACCGCCAAGCGCGCTTGTATCTCGAGGCCCTGCTCCGCCGCTCCCCGCCCACCGACCACCGCCTCGTCATCGGTCACCAAGCGGCCATTCGCCACTCTCCGTACCAATGGGACCCCGCCGCCCAAGCGCTCCAGCAGCTTCGTCCGCGCATTTTGATGGCAGACGGCGTCGGCTTGGGCAAGACCATCGAAGTGGGTATCCTGCTCTCGGAGCTGATTCGCCGCGGCCGCGGCCAGCGCATCCTCGTGGTGGCCCTCAAGAGCATCCTCGCCCAGTTTCAAGCGGAGCTGTGGGCGCGCTTTACCATCCCGTTGGTTCGCCTCGACAGCGTCGGCATTCAGCGCGTGCAGGCCAAGATTCCCACCAACCAAAACCCGTTCCATTATTTCGACAAGGTCATCGTCTCGATTGACACCTTGAAGAAGCAAGAAAAGTACCGCCGCTACCTCGACGACTGCCACTGGGACGTCATCGTCATCGACGAGTGCCAAAACGTCGCCGAGCGCGGCTCGACCCGCTCCCGCCGCGCCGCCCTCGCCCGCATCCTCGCCCGCAACGCCGACGCCCTCATCCTCACGTCCGCCACGCCCCACGATGGCCGCGCGGAGTCCTTCGCGAGCCTCATGCGCTTGTTGGAGCCGACGTCAATCGCCGACGAGACCGCGTACTCCGGCGAAGACATCCGCCATTTGTTTATTCGTCGCTTTCAAAAGGACGTGCGCCAATCGTCCCAAGGCAGCTTTTATGCCCGCGACGCGCAGCCGATGGTGTCGGACGCCTCCCCCGCCGAAGACCACGCCCTCGCCGTCATTGACGCCGCGACCTTCCGCACCATCGGCCGCTCGGGCGCCAGCAGCGCCTTGTTCCAGACGGTGCTCCGCAAAGCCTGGCTCTCGTCGCCCCGCGCGTGTATTTCGACGGTAGACGAGCGCCTCAAGCGCCTGCAGCGCAAGGACACCCGCGGCGAGGTCGACCCCGACGCCCTCGCCCACGACCGCCGCACCCTCCAGGACATTCGCGCGGCCTGCACCGCCGTCGCGCCCGCCCAGCAATCGAAGCTCCAGGCGCTCTTGCGCTACCTCTCCACCCTCGGCTACCGCCCCGGCACCCCCGGCGACCGCGTCGTCATCTTCTCCGAGCGCCTCGACACCCTCGACGACCTCGCCGCGCAGCTGTCCGCCTACTTCGGCCTCGCGACCACCGACCGCTGGTCCAAAGACCCCGCCCACTGGAGCCGCGGCCCTATCGCCCGCTTTCACGGCGGCTTGTCCGACCAAGAGCAATACGCCTTGGTCCAAGACTTCACCAACAAAAACGGCACGATTCGGGTGCTCCTCGGCTCCGACGCCGCCGCCGAAGGCCTCAACCTCCACCACGCCTGCCATCACCTGCTGCACTACGACATCCCGTGGTCCCTCATCACCGTCGAGCAGCGAAATGGCCGCATCGACCGCTTCGGCCAAGACGCCCAGCCCACCATTCGGTACCTGCTCACCCGGCCCGCCGACCCCACCTTGCGCAGCGACTTCTCGATTCTCTCCCGCCTCACCGAAAAGGCCAACCAAGCCGCGGAGAACTTGGGCGAGGTGAGCTGGCAGATGAACCTGCACAGCGTCGAGAAAGAAGAAGCGCGCATCACCCGCGCGATTGAAAACCACGAAGACCCCGACGCCCCGTATCTTCACACCGACGCCCCCGACGAAGACGCCGCCGATGACTGGCTCGCCGAAGTGCTCGGAATGGACGACGACGCCCCGCCCCACGCCGTCGCCGAGACCACCGCCCCGTTTACGCTCTTCGCCTCCGACCTCGCGTATGCCCGCGAAGGCTTCACCCAGTTGGGCCAAGACGACCCCGCGGCCCATGTCGATTGGTTCGACGACCTCGACGGCTTCCGCCTCACCTTGCCCCCCGACCTCCAGTTCCGCTACCACTACCTGCCCCCCGAGCTGCGCCGGGGCCGCGACAACGAGCTGCGCCTCACCACCGACCGCGCCCGCGTCATGGACTCCTACGACCGCGCCCGCGACACCGAAGATGGCTGGCCCGAGTGGGAGCTGTTCTGGCCCCACCACCCCGTCGCCGAGTGGCTCAACGACCGCGTCCTCGCGTCGTTCCGCCGCCATGAGGCCCCGGTCATCGAAGTGCGCCACGGCCTCGCGCCCGATGAATCGGCGTTCATTTTTCAGTCCATCCTCTCCAACCAGCGCAGCCAGCCCATTTTGGTAGACTGGTCCGCCGTTCGTCGCCAGCCCCTCGGCACCCTCGTCCGCGTCCCCTTCGCCGACATCGCCCGCGCGACGCAGCTTTCGGACGCCGTCCCCAACACCGGTCGCTCGATCCCGTTGGACCGCATCCGCGCCGACCTCCCCCGCGCCGTGCAGCTTATCCGCGACCGCCTCGTCGAAGCCCGCACCGCCTACGAGCAAAACGCCGTCGCCGCCTTGCGCCCGGAAATCCGCAAGCTCCGCGCGTGGCAAGCGGCGAGCAAAGACCGCCTCTCGGCCGCCCTCGACGCCATGCACATTCAGCGCGCCGACCGCACCCGCGACATCGAGCGCGAGCGCCAAGAAATCGACGCCATTTACCAAGCCCGCCACGAGTGGATTGCCTCGACCGTCAAGGTGTCGCCCACCCCCTTCATTCGCCTCGCTGCCGTCCTCGTCTGCCCCGCCTGACGCCCCCCGCAGCCCATTCGTAGGATTTGATGATGGCCTCCGACCTCTCTACCGGCATCGAAAACCGCGGCGAGTTCTACTCTCACCACTACCTCGACGCCTTGCTCGAAAGCGACCTCAAGCCCCTGCTGCAAAAGTGGCTCGACGCCGAGCAAGGCTCTCCGTCGGTTCGCTCGCCCGAAAAGCGCCTCAATGGCCTCGCGAACAAG
This sequence comes from uncultured Enterobacterales bacterium, assembly GCA_964502005.1. Taxonomy (GTDB): domain Bacteria; phylum Myxococcota_A; class UBA796; order UBA796; family UBA2385; genus CAJWOS01. The sequence goes on along the minus strand of CAZCUX010000033.1, from coordinate 58,095 downwards.
TACTTCGCCGCCCGCTCCGCGTCCGCCGAGGCCCTCGACACCGACGCCGCATGGTCCATCGCCCACGGCTTCCACGCCCACTTGCTCGAAGCCTTGGGCTTTCACCGCGCGCCTGTCGCCGCCCGCCTCGCCGATGGCACCGTCGTCCCCCTCGCCCACGAGGTCCGCCGCGGCGGCAAAGCTTACCTTTGGGTGGTCGAGACCCCATTCCCGTCCGACCTCGACGGCGACCCCCTCGACCAGTCCCCCTTGCCCTGCCAATACACCGCCGAGGTCGACCCCACCTCCGTCCCCGATAGCACCTGGCGCGACCTCCTCGACACCCGCTTCTTCCACGAAGAAGACGCCCCGTCGTGGCTGCTGCTGCTGGGCGGCCGGGAGGTGGTGCTCACCCACGCCTTCAAGTGGCCCCGCGGCCAAGCCCTCGCGTTTGACCTCGACACCCTCTTCGCCCGCCGCCAGCCGTCCGCCTTTCGCGCGATGGCGGGCTTGCTGCACGTCGACGCATTGTGCCCGGCCTCGGGCGGCTCCTTGCACGACCAGCTCGACGAAAACTCGCACAAGCACGCCTTCGCGGTGTCCACCGACCTCCGCGAAGGCGCCCAGCAAGCCATCGAATTGCTCGGCAACGACGCCATTCGCTTCCTCCGCGAAGAGCGCAAGCGCGGCATCTTCGGCTCGTCGGAGTCGGCGGAGCACGTCGACCCCACCGCCCTCACCCGCGAATGTTTGTTGTGGCTCTATCGCCTCATCTTCTTGTTTTATGTCGAGTCCCGCTCCGAAGAGCTGGGCGTCGCCCCCATGAAGTCTGACGCGTACCGCCGGGGCTATAGCTTAGAGAGCCTCCGGGCCTTAGAGACCGTGCCCCTCACCACCCCCCAGGCCCAAGACGGCACCTTTATCGACGCCTCCTTGCGCCAATTGTTCCGCCTCGTCAACTTGGGCCACCCCACCGACCGCCAAACCGCCCTCAGCCTCGGCATCGACACCGCCGCGTTTCGCATCTTCGGCCTGCGCTCCCGCTTGTTTGACGACGCCGAGACGCCCATTCTCCGCAAAGTTCGCTTCAAAAACAGCGTCTTGCAACAAGTCATTGAGCTATTGAGCCTCTCCCACAAAGGAAAACATAAGTCCCGCGGCCGTATTAGTTATGCGAGCTTGGGCATCAACCAATTGGGCGCGGTCTACGAAGGCCTGCTGGCGTACTCCGGCTTCTTCGCCACCGAAGACCTCATCGAAGTGGTGAACGAAAAAGAGAACGGCAACCCCGACGCCCGCACCTTCTTTGTCCCCGCCCGCCTCCGCACCCACTACCAAGACGCCGAGCTGGTGCGCAACGAAGACGGCACCCGCAAGCAATACCCCCGCGGCGCGTACCTCTTCCGCCTCGCCGGCCGCGACCGCGAGAAGTCGGCCTCGTTTTATACGCCCGAAGTGCTCACCGCGTGCTTGGTCAAATACACCTTGCGCGAGCGCATCGGCACCTCCCCGAATGACCCCAACTGGGTCCAGGCCGACGACCTACTCCGCCTCAAAATCTGCGAGCCCGCGATGGGCTCGGGCGCGTTCTTGAATGAGGTGGTCAACCAGCTCTCCACCGCGTATTTGCACCGCAAGCAGGCCGAGCTTCGCGCCGCCGACCCGCACCACCCCGGCATCCCCGCCGACCAATACGCGGTCGAGCGCCAGCGGGTGAAGGCCCATATCGCCGCCAACCAGTGCTATGGCGTCGACTTCAACCCCCTCGCCGCCGAGCTGGGCCGGGTGTCGTTGTGGCTCAATGTGCTGCGCCCCGAGGCCCCGGCCCCGTTCTTTGGCGCCCGCATCGCGACCGGCAACAGCTTGATTGGGGCCCGCAAGGAGGTCTACGACATCGACCTGCTGCACAAGTCGAGCAAAAAGACCGGCCCCGGCTGGCTCGACCGCGCCCCGGAGCGCTTCGAAGGGGTGCGCCCGCCCCGCGCGGCCTACCACTTCCTCCTCCCCGCAGCGGGAATGGCCGCGTTTGACGGCGACAGCGTGCTGTCGGCCTTGCGCCCCACCGAAGTGGCCCACATCAAGGCGTGGCGAAGGTCCCTCTCGACCACCTGGAAGGCCCCCGAGAAGCAGCGCCTCCTCGACCTCAGCGCGGTGGTCGACCGCTTGTGGGCCGAGCACACCGCCAACCGCGCCGCCGCCCTCGCCGGGGTCGACCAGCGCCACCCGGTGTGGCCCGCGCCCCCGTCCGCCGCCCGCACCGACGAAGAGGCCTTGGTGCGCGCGTGGGAGGCCGCCGAGAAGCGCAACACCTCGGGCATTCGCCTCAAATCGGTGCTCGACTATTGGTGCGCCTTGTGGTTCTGGCCGGTGGAGGCGGCCCCCTTGCTCCCCGACGCCGCCGCGTGGCTGTCGGACCTCTCGCTCCTCCTCACGCCCCCCGCCCATCGCGACCCCGCGGCGTTCGACGAGCGCCAGGAGGCCCGCTTGGCGGTGGCGGCCTCTGTCGCCGCCCGGCACGCCTTCTTCCATTGGGACTGGGCCTTCCCCGAGGTGTTTGACGAGGGCGGCTTTGACGTGGTGGTGGGGAACCCGCCTTGGGTGAAGCTCGACTGGAACGAAGGCGGCATCTTGGGCGACTTGGACCCCCGCTCGGCCTTGCGCCGCTTGTCCGCCAAACAAGTGGCCGACTTGCGCAGCGAGACCTTGGCCGCGCCGGCGGCTTCGGCGGCGTATATTGCGGAATACGAAGAGATGAATGGGCAAAAGACGTTCTTGAACGCCCAATGTAACTATCCCTTGCTCAAAGGGGTGCAGACCAACCTGTATAAAGTGTTTATGGTATTGAGCGAACGCCTCACACCCACAGGCTTATCGGGAATCATTCATCAAAAAGGACTATACGACGACCCAAAAGGGGGCACATTCCGCGCAAGGCTCTCCCAAAGACTCCGCTGGCACCTCCACTTTAGCAACAAGCTCCTCTTGTTTGACAGCATTGAAGACCAGAAGCACTACGAGTTTAGTATTTTTGGCAGCCCCAAACAAGGAAACACGTTTTATAATGTTTCCAACCTCTTTCACCCCCGCACCCTCGACGCGTCCCTTACACACGACGGCCAAGGCGAGGTCCCCGGCATCAAAAACGCCGAAGGAAGCTGGGACCTCCGGGGCCACGCGTCCCGGATTGTCACCGTCGATGCGGCCACCTTGGGCTTGTTCGCGACGCTTTACGACCCTCCCGGCACTCCCGCCACCGAAGCGCGCTTGCCGGTGGTACACAGCGCCGAGGTATTGTCGGTCTTGCGCAAATTTGCCGCCGCCCCCCAGCGCTTGGGCGACCTCGAAGGGGAGTACTTTGCGACCGAACACTTCCACGAGACCAACCAACAACATGACGGCACCATAACGCGGGAGACGCGCTTCCCGGCTTCGGCCGACGAGTGGGTGGTGTCGGGTCCCCACTTTTATGTGGGCAACCCCTTCAACAAGACGCCCAATGAGGGGTGCAGCCACAACCAAGACTATTCCATCATCGACCTGATGTTGATGCCCGCCGATTATTTGCCCCGCACCAACTATGTGCCGGCGTGTGAACCGGAAGAATACCGGCGGCGGACACCGCAGTGGAGGGGGCGTCCGGTGACGGACTTATATCGTCACATCCATCGCAGAATGCTCCCCCCAACGGGCGAACGAACGCTTACCAGCGCGTTGCTGCCCCCCAACACCGCCCATATTCATACCGCAATTACGATTGTATTGAACGACGCAATAAACATTGCTCGTATCGCTGCCACAGCGGCGTCCTTACCTTTGGACTTCTTCGTAAAGACTACAGGAAAGAGCGACCTTACGGGCGGAAGCGTAGGCCAACTTCCGATGCCTCCCGTGACAGGCGAAGCGATTTCCCGCGCCCTCCGCCTCAACTGCCTCACCACCCACTACGCCGACCTCTGGACCGATTTGTACACCCCCGCCTTCGCCCGCGAGCGGCACACCAAAGACGACCCCCGGCTCCCCGATTGGTCCCACCTCGGGCCAGAGTGGACCTGGGACACCCCCTTGCGGTCGCCCTACGCCCGGCGGCAAGCCTTGGTGGAGCTCGACGCCCTCGCCGCCCTCGGCCTCGGCCTCACCGCCGAAGAGCTGTGCCTCCTCTACCGCATCCAGTTCCCCGTCTTGTTCCAATACGAGAGCGATACGTGGTACGACCAGCGCGGGCGCATCGTGTTCACCAACAACCGGGGCCAAGTGGGCGTGGGCCTCCCCCGCAAAGAGTGGGAAGAGCTGCGCGGGGAGCAGCAAAGCGAAAACAGCTACGCGGGCGTGGCACACCCGCCGGCGTGGGCCGCCGATGCCCTCGGGCCGTATATTGCCCCCTTCGACCGCTGCGACCGCGAGGCCGACATGCGGCAGGCCATGGAGGTGTTTGTCGCGCGCGGAATCGGTGGCCAAGCATGATCCCGTCCCTCGTCGCAAGCCAGCTTCAAGATGGGCTCGTAGACTACATCCAGGCCACCCTCGCCCTCGATGACGACGACTTCGCCCAGGCGTTTACCACCCACTTGCGCGGCGAAGAGGGGCTGTTTCGCGGGCCGTATGTGCGGCTCGGGTTGCCCTTCGCCACCGCCGACACCGAAGGCGGCGGCCCCCTCACGATTGGCCCCCCCTTCAAGCCGTACCGGCACCAACGGCAGGCCTTCGAGCAGCTCTATGCGGGACCGGGCGCGACACCGGCCAACACCTTGGTCACCACCGGGACCGGGTCCGGGAAGACCGAGTGCTTCTTGTACCCCATCCTCGACCACTGCTACCGAAACATCGGAAAACCCGGCGTAAAGGCCATCGTCATCTACCCGATGAACGCGCTCGCCACCGACCAAGCGCGGCGATTGGCCGACCTGATTTACCAAGACCCCCGGCTCAGGGGGAGCGTCACCGCCGGGCTGTATGTCGGCGGGCCCGACGCGGGGCTAGCCACCCAAATGGGGCCACACAACGTCATCGAGAGCAAGAGCACCCAACGCAACGAGCCGCCCGACATCTTGCTCACCAACTACAAGATGCTCGACTTTATGTTGGTGCGGCCCGATGAACGAAAACTTTGGGAATACAACCAGCCGCGCACCCTCCGCTACTTGGTCATCGACGAGCTGCACACCTTCGATGGGGCACAAGGCTCCGATGTCGGCTGCCTGATTCGACGGCTCAAGCGGCGGCTGCAAACACCCCGCGGGCACCTCGTCTGCGCCGGAACGTCCGCCACCATCGGCAGCGCCAACAACGAAGACACCTTCACGCGCCTCGCCCACTTCGCGCAGACCGTCTTCGATGAGCCCTTCGCCCCCGAACAGGTGGTGCGCGAGCAGCGGCAACCGCGAGACACGTTCTTGCGGCCACCCGACGCCGTCCCTACGCTCCCAGGGGCCGCGGACAGCGCCCTCGACCCCGCCTCCTACCCCTCGACCGACGCGTGGCTCACGGCCCAGCAGCGGGCGTGGACGGGCAGCGCGGGCACGCCGACCGCGCTCGGAGAGGCCCTGCGGAGCCACCCGTTCCTGCACCACTTGCTCGCCGTCGCCGCAAGCAGCCCGACCCGCTGGGACACCATCGACCGCGAGCTCGGGCGGCGCATCATCGCGTGGGGCCCCCACAGCGAAGCGCGGCGAAAGCAAATGCTCACGAGCTTCTTCGGCCTCATCAGCCACGCGCGGCGAATGGACGGCGCGCGGGAGCTGCCGCTGCTCACGGTGCAAGTGCAGCTTTGGTGCCGGGAGCTCAACCGGCTGCTGCGGGCCCTCCCCGACCAAGCCGACGGCGCCCTCCAAGCGCCCCAGTTCCAGTGGTTCTCCGCGCTGCCGAGCCAGCAAGAGGGCGGCGTGCTCTACGCGCCCCAGGCCCATTGCCGGGAGTGCGGGATTGTGGGCCTCGCCGCCGCGATGCCCGAGAAGTACAAGCAGCAAGGGCGGCTCGACTTTACGCCGAGCGAGGTCGGGCAGCAGTGGCTCAACGCGAGCCGCGACGCCCGCTTTGTGTGGCCCCGGCCCTTGGATGCCGAGCAGCGGCCCGGCGAAGTCCTGCACTGGCTCGACCCGCGCTACGGCAGCCTGCACGGCAAGATGCCGCGCGATGAGGCCGGAAACCCGCGCGGGACCTTGGTTTTGGTCGACGGGGCGATGAAGAAGGGGGGCTCCTCCAAGCGCTTCGCCGCGCGGTGCCCGGCGTGTGGCGCCGACGACGCCTTGTCTATCGTCGGGGCGCGGGCGGCGAGCCTGCTCTCGGTCGCCGTCACCCAGCTCTTCCACGGCGCGAGCACCACCGACAAGAAGCTCCTCGCCTTCACGGACTCCGTGCAAGATGCGTGCCATCGTGCGGGCTTCTTCGGCGGGCGCACCTACCGCATCCACTTGCGCACCGCGATGCAAGCGGTGGTCGCCGCCCACGCCCCCTTGCCCCTGGCAGACGCCGGGCAAACCTTCGAGCGGTACTGGCGCGGACGATTGGGAGACTTTGGCTACGTCGCGGCCTTCTTGCCCCCCGACCTGCGCGAGCTGGCCGAGTTTCAGGCCTACACGAAAAAAGCGGGCCGCGGCAAGCACGACAAGCTGTGGGGCATCCTCAAAGACCGCATCGCTTGGGAGTTCACCCGCGAATACGGCGTGGCGGCGGGCTATGGGCGGAGCTTGGAGCGCACGGCGACGTCCACCGCGGAGGTCGCGCCCGAGAGAATCGAGCACGCGAGCGAAGCATTTGCGCGGTGGGTCCACGAGCAGCCCGAGGCCCACAAGGACGCAAGGCCCGGGCACTTCTTGCGGGGACTGGTCTACCGGATGCGGCAAATGGGGGCGATTTTTCACCCCTTCCTCGACACCTACGCCATGCAGGAGGGCCGTCGATACCTGCTCTCGGGAAAGCAAAACCCCTATATGAGCCCCATGGGGCCCTTCTCGAAGCGCATCCGGTTCTTGGCCTCCCAAGACCGCGGCGACGTGTTCCCGTGTCCCTTTGAAAAGCAAGGCGAGACGGGGTGGTTTGCCGATTGGGCCAAGCGGTCCCTCGATTGGCCATCGCCGGGCGCCGATGAGGTGTCGCGCATTTATGGGCGGGCGCTCGCGGCCCTCACCGAAGCGGGCGTGCTGCAAGCCCGCGACACACCCAAAGGCGGGCGCGTGTGGGGCATCGCACCCCAGGCCCTCCGGCTGACGTGCGCCCTCGGCGCGGTGCAGACAGGGCACCGGGGGCGCGTCTACCCCTTGGCCGACGACGACGCAGCGGCCCTCGATGGAGGACCGGCGTGGATTTACCGCAGCACCGGGCGGTTTCGGCGGGTAACGCCGGAGCCGGGGTACTACGCGGCGCTCTACAACCGCGGCGAGACCACCCGCGTCTATCCGGGCGAGCACACCGGCTTGCTCACGCGGCGGCGCAGGACGGAGCTCGAGACCCGCTTCCTCACCGGCGCCACCGCGAGCGACCCCCACGCGCCCAACTTGCTCGTGGCGACGCCCACCCTCGAAATGGGCGTCGATATCGGCGACCTCTCGGCCACGATGCTGTGCAGCGTGCCGCCCACCCCCGCGAACTACTTGCAGCGCATCGGGCGCGCCGGACGAAAGACCGGCAACGCGATGGTGTTCGTGCTCGCGACCAACCAACCCCACGACCTCTACTTTCACGCCGAACCGGAGCGAATGCTCGACGGCGAAGTGCAGCCGCCGGGCGTGTTCTTGGAGGCAGTCTCGATGCTGCGGCGGCAGCTCTCGGCATGGTGTATGGACCATTGGGCCCGAGACGACGAGAGCGCGGGGCCGATTCCCCGCAAGGCCGCGATGGTCATCCACGAGCTCGGGCGGGCCCAGTTCCCCGGGCGAATGCTCAGCTATGTCGAAGAGCACCAAGACGCCCTGATTGCGGGCTTCTTGGCCAACTTTGGCGGCCCATTGTCCGAAGAGCGCCGCGATAGCCTGCGGGCATGGCTCAAGCCGGGCGCGTATGGCATGGCGCAAGCCTTCCACGACGCCTTCGACCACCAAGGTGAGCTCATCAAGGGCTATGTCGCCGAGGGGTACAAGGTCACGCGGCGCATCACGGCCATCGAAGCCGACCCCACCGCTGAAGCAAACCCCGACGAAGTGCTGCGGGAGTTGAAGCAATACCACTGGTCCCTCCAACACCTCATCGAGAACCTGCGCAACACCTACCCCCTCAATGTGCTCGCCGATGCGTCGCTATTGCCCAACTATGCATTCCCGGAGACCGGCGTAAAGCTCCACTCCCAGCTTCGCGCCAACACACGCGACGAAAAAGACGCCGAAGCCGCCACAAACGACAAATCAAAGACCAAAAAGCGGAACTACGACAAGCGCGAGTATATGCGCCCCGCCGCGCGGGCCCTCACCGAGCTTGCGCCATTCGCCAACTTTTACGCCGAAGGCCACAAAGTACAAGTGCGCGAGCTGGACCTTGGCCCCAAGGGCGCCCGCGTCCAATACTGGCGCTTTTGCCGCATTTGCCACCACCGCGCGCCCAAGGTGGACCCCACCGAGACCGCGACCGAGGCCGCGTGCCCCGTGTGCGGCGACGCCCAGTGGTCCGACAACAAAGGGCAAGTGTTGGCGATGCTGCCGATGAACGTCGTGCGCTCGGTCGCCGACCGCGTGCGCAGCACCACCATCGACGACACCGAAGAACGCACCCGCGAGCGCTTCCATATACACCAAGTCTTTGATGTCAAGAGCGGGCAAATCGAAGGCCAAGCCGTGCTCTTGCCCAAGGTGGGCTTCGGCTTTGAGTTCCTCAAGCGGCTCCCGTTGACCGAGCTGAACTTGGGCCTCAAAGAGCTAGAGAGCCGCGGCACCAAGCGAATGGTCGCGGGCGAGACGGCATCGGCCATCGGATTCCCGACCTGCCGCGATTGCGGGACCGTGCGCGACCCCCGGCACAGCGGCGGCCCGTATGCCCCTCCCGAGCACAGCCCGTTTTGTCCCCAAAAGAGCGGCGACACCAAACCACGGCTGCCATTGGTGCTCTATCGCGAGGTCGAGTCCGAGGCCGTGCGGTTCTTATTGCCCATATCCGAAATGTATGTCGAAGAACGGGTCTATTCCTTGCAAGCGGCCCTCGCATTCGGCTTGCGGCGACGGTTTGGCGGGCGACCGGTCCACCTCAGCTTGTCGAGCATGTCCGAGCCGGACCCCAAAAACGCGGCGGTGCGAAAGCATTATTTGGTGCTCTTCGACACGGTCCCCGGCGGCACGGGCTACCTCCGCGAGTACCGGGAACCGGCGGCGGTGTTCCAGCTCCTCGCCGATACGCTGGACGGCTTGTTGGCCTGCGGTTGCCGAAAGCGCGGACAAGATGGCTGCTACCTTTGCTTGTTCGCGCACCAGGTCCAGCGCCACTTGCCCATTATCCGAAGCTCCTTGGCCGAGCGCGTGTTGACCGAGATTCTGGCCAACCAGCACGACACCGAGGCGGTCGACGGGCTGAGCGGCACCTCCAATGGGAGCGTCGCCGAGTCCGAACTTGAGGAGCGGTTCATCGCGACGCTGCAAATACAGTTCGGCGACCGGTGGACCAGCATCGACGGCGGCACCGCGTTTTCGCTGCGGCTGCCGAACGTCACCTGGCGCGTGGACCACCACGTCGACCTCACGGATATTGCCGGCAAGCCGATGGTGGCCGACTTTGTGTTCGAATGCCTCACCGGGCCAACCCAAGGCGAGCGGGTGGTGGTGGAGTGCGATGGGGCGGCCTACCATGTGATGCCCGAGCAAGCGCAAGGGCGCGTCAGCAACGACCTACAAAAGCGCAGCGCCGTCGCGAGCCGGCCCGGTTGGCGGGTGTTTGCCCTCGTGTGGCACGACCTCCACGTCGAAGCGACGCCTGCAGGGCCTCGATTCGGCACCTCGCTCGTGCCGCCGATTTTGGCGGAGATAGACGACAAGGTCTGGGACGGCGTCTGCAAGCGCGTCAGCGGGAGCTGGGACACCGCCCACCACGACACACTGCGGCAACTGCGCACGCTCACGCCCTTTGGGTTGTTGTGCGCTTACCTCCAGGCGCCCGGTCCCCATTGGGAAGACGCCATCGGCGGCTTGCTGCTCGGCAAGCTCGGGGGCGCGCTCCGCGACAAGTCCGTGCTCGACGGCGCCAGCATCGAGCCGCTGCGACAACACATCGAGAGCGGCGCCCCGTTGGCCCCGTTGCCGGTGGTCGGTTTGGGCGGCGCACGCAGCCAAGAAGCGGCGCTCGCAGCCCTCGACGGCGACCTCGCGCTGCTCGTCTCGTGTCCGCTGTCTGCGCTCAAGAAGTTCGACAGCAAGGGCGTTCGGGCGTGGGTTCGCTTGGACGACCGGCAGGTGCGGCGGCAAGAAAAAGCGTTCGTAGAGAGCTGGAGGGCGACGCTGCAAGTCTTGAACTACCTGTGGAACCTCGAAAACCTCGAAGTCCTCAGCGACGAAAATCTGGGACTGCACGACAATGACGCGCCTATCGACGACTTCTTGGCCGAGATTTTCGCGACGCCCGCGCTCTCTGCCGCCGACGACGACGGCGGCTACCGCGCACGGCAGGACAACGTGCTGCGTGCCGCGCTCGCGTTGTGCAGCGGCGACGCGGACGCCGAGGCGATGGTGCGCGGCGTTTTCGACGCCGGCTTGCCGCTGCCGCGCGCCGTAGACCCCGAAGACACGGCCGACTTGCTGCCTACGCTCGCGTGGCCCGACATCAAGCTCGCCGTGCTCGACCCCGAGCAAGCCTACCCCGACGACATACGCGCGCTGCAAACGCTCGGTTGGCGCGTGTTGACCATGCCCGTGCCGCTCTCGACGCTGCTCGCCGCGATTCGCAGCCCCCAACGATAATACCGAACCGCCCATGACGCCTCCGCGCCGCAAAAAGGTAGACCATGAGCAACTTTGCGCCCCTCAAACCCCACCACGCCGACCTGCACGACATCGGCGTCGACGCCGAGCGCGCCTTCTCGAATGACCCGCGGGCGGCAATGGGGCACCTGCGGCTCTTCGGCGAGCGGCTGGCGATTTGGTTGCTCGACCTGAACCGGCTGCCCGTCTTCCAAGAGACCCAATACGAGCGGCTCAAGCGGCTGCGCTACGAAGCGGACATCCCCGCCGAGGCGCTCGAAGCGCTGCACACCTTGCGCGTGGAGGGCAACAAAGCCGTACACGCGTATGGCGAGGCCAACCACCGCTCGGCGATGCATATGCTCAAGGCGGCGCATGGCCTGGTGCGCTTCGTGTGGCAGACCTACACCAAGCGCACGCCGCCCAAGCCCGGCCCCTTGCTTCGGCCCCCCGCCGACGACCGACGGCAAGAACAAGCGCAAGCACGGGCCGCGCAACAAGCCGAGAAGGAAGACCAGCAGCGCAGCGAGAGCGCGATTGACGACCTGCTGCGGTGGATGGAAATGCCGCAGGTGGCCACGCACGCGAGCCTACAACCTGCGTTCTTGCGCCTCCCAGCCGAGCAACAAGCGCCGATGATGGCCTTCCTCCAGCGGTTTCGGGTGGAGCCCATTCACGCGGATTGGCCCCTCGAAAGGCCAGCGGGAATGGAGGACGACAAAGTGCGCTTCGTGACGGTCGGCTCGCTCGTGGTGACCGTCATCGAGCCCGCGCGGGCGGACCTCTTGCTCGTGGCGTACGTCGGCACGCGGCAGCAATGCCAAGCGTGGGCCGCGCACAAGCGCTTCGAGGTCAACCCGGCCATTGGCGCGTTGCAGGTCTTTGATGTCGTCGAAGCCGAGACGGCCGCGTCCGGCCTCGCGGGGGGCCTCTTCGACGACATCGCGGACGAATCGCTGCTCGCCGTGGGTCTCCCCGAGGCGCTGCTCGGCGCCGTGCGCGCGGTGCCCGATGAGAGCGCGCTCGACGCGCTGGTCCCCCACGTCCCCCCCGAGGCCGCCGATGGCCTGTATCTCCTCGCGAGCGGGCACAGCCTCGACGAGACCCTGAGCGAGCTCGGACGGGGCGCGGTGCCCGATGCCGGCGTAGACACCGAAGACTTCGCCGCCGCCGTACACCACCCCGAGTCCATGCGGTCGTTCCTCGTGGTCGACGCCCCCGAAGACCTCCTGGCCGTGTTGACGGGGAGCGTCGAAGCGTGGCGCCTCTACCTGCACCCCGACCAACGGCGGCTCGTGCGCATGAACGCCAACGGCCCCATGCGGGTGCTGGGGGGTGCGGGCACCGGGAAGACCGTCGCGCTCTTGCACCGCGCCAAGCACCTCGTCGAGTCGGTGTTCGTAGCGCCCGACGACCACCTGCTCGTCACCACCTACACCCGCAACCTCGCGTCGGACCTCTCCCGGCACCTCGACCGGCTCGTGCGCGCCGAAGACCGCACCCGCATCGAGGTGCAAAACCTGCACGCGCTCGTGGCCCGCTTGTGGTCGAGCTACGGCGACGGCGCACGCAGCGCAACGAGCGACGCTGTCGAGACGGCGTGGTCCGAGGCGATGCGGGAGGAGACCTTGGGGCGCACCGAGGGCTTCTACCAGGAGGAGTGGGCGCAAGTGGTGCAAGCCAACGACATCCTCACCGAACTGCGCTACCTACGCGTGCGGCGGCTGCACCGCGGCAAGGCGCTCAATCGGGAAGAGCGGCTGGCGGTGTGGCGGGTCATGGCGGCGTACCGGCACGCGCTAGAGCGGCGGGGAATGGTAGAGCCGGCCGACCAAATGCGCGTGCTGCGCGGCAAGTTTGAGGACGGGTCGGCGCCGCGGCCGTTTGTTGCCGCGTTGGTGGACGAAGCGCAGGACTTCGCGGCGCCGGAGCTGCGGTTCTTGCGCGCGTTGATTCCCGGCGGGCCATGCGACCTCTTCCTCGTGGGCGACGCGCACCAGCGGATTTACGGGCACCCCGTGCAGATGAGCCGCTGCGGCATCCAGATTGTCGGGCGCAGCCGACGCTTGCGGGTCAACTACCGCACCACCGCAAAGGTACGCGATTACGCGGTCAAGGCGCTCCTCGGCGCCGCCTACGACGACCTCGACGGCGACACCGACACGCTCGCCGGGAGCCGGTCGCTGCGGGTCGGCACCGAGCCGGAGGTGCACCTGCTCGCCACCGCCAACGAAGAGCGCGCGTTGGTCGTGCAGACGATTCGCAAGTGGCTCGACACCGCGCCCGCCGAGGCGTTGTGCGTGGCCGCGCCCACCAACACCGAGGTGGAGCGCATTAGCACCACTTTAGAAGACGCCGGAATCCCCGCGACCGTGCTGCACACCGACGCCACCAGCGACGGCGTCGGCGTGCGCTGCGCGACCTTCCACCGCCTCAAGGGCCTGGAGTTCCCCCGCTTGGTGCTGACCGGCGTACAAAAGGAGCGAATGCCCCTCCGCGTGCGCGCCTATTATGACCTCGACGAGCCCGGACGCGCCGCATGGGACCAGCGGCAGAGGTGCTTGTTCTACGTCGCCGCCAGCCGCGCGCGGGACGAGCTGGTGGTCACCGGCTTCGGCAGCCCGTCGCCGTTCGTGGCCCACGCGAGCACCGAAGAAGCGAGCAACGAGGAGCACAAGACCTGCCCCCACTGCGGCGTGAGCGGACCCGTCGCCGCGCTCTTCGGCACACGCCGGATGCGACGCACGATGGCCGACGGCACGGAGGTACAAGAGGTGCGCGCGCAGTCGTATTGCAAGAGCTGCCGCAGCCGCCGGCCGAAATAACGACGCGCGCCGCCCCCCAACGCAGCCTGCGCGGGCGTCCGTTCAGTACGCGCACCCCCAAAACGCGGCACACCCCAACACAATACCAGTAGCGACACTCGGAAACTGCACGATGCCGGTCATTTTCTGACGGCGCACGTCCCGAAACGCACCCCCTACTGTCGCGCGTCCAGGAGCGCCAATCGGAAAATGGTGCGTGGCGGACATTTGCTGACGAGCGCCATTCGAAAAACGCGCTCGCCGTTCAGGTAGCGACGCGGCGGGCGGGGGGTGGAGCTTGGGACTGGTGCAGGGGCCGGGCGGGGAGCCGGCGCTTCGGCGCGATGCCGGGGGTGGTCTTCGGTCGAAGGCGCGTGTCTGCAGACCATAGGGTTCCCCGACCAGCATCCGCGGAAGCCAAAAAAGAGCGCCCCAAGCAAGTGCGCGCTCCCGCCACCGGCGAACCTCCTCCCGCCTGTACTTCCGTCGTCGCCCGGACCTCGGATGCAAAACGTACAACGCAATCGTGCGTGTTTTCCTACGTTCCGGCTGAACGGGAGCGCCATCACCCCGGCCAACCTTCCTGCGCCTATCCTTCGCTTTCTGTTATGACGTACCCACGAACAAGCCCCCACCGGAGCCATGACGTGACCCGTCGCGCGTACCCCAACCCACCTATCGTCGAGGCAGCCGTCGAGTTTCGCTTCGCGCCGACCCTATTGGGGAGCACGTTGCTGGCGGCGTTGCGGGCGCAGCTTGGCGACACCTATTGCGGCGAGCAAAGAGAACAGAATCAGGTGGAGCTGCAGGCGACAGTAGGCGCGGGGAAAGTGACCGCTGAAGCGCGGCAGACGCACCTCATCACCCTTCTTTCGTCGCGCGATGGCCGGCGGGTCGTTGGCTGCGGCGATGGCCGAATCTCGGTTCACGTCCTCGCGCCGTACCCTGGCTGGGAGAGCTTTGTCGAGCAAATCCAGCAGGCGATGGCCAGCGTTCAGAGTGTCGTCGGCAACGAGCCGCTACAGCAAGTCATAGTTCGCTATATCGACCGAATGGCTTTGCCCGACGACACCACGAGCTTCAACGAGCTCATCACGGCGATGCCGAGCCGCCCCGCAGCGATGCCGGCCGAACTGGACGGCTTTCATTTTCTGCTCCAGGCCACCGACGACGCGGAGGAAATCGCCGCAGAGCTCACCCTCGCGAGCGCCGAACGGGATGCTGCAGGTCGGCCCACGGTCATCTACGACTTGTTGCTGCGGACTACGCGGGTCCCGTGTTGTGCAAACACACAAGAAGCATGGATGCCGCTCATCGAGCGCCTCCATGCACGCCAGAAGGAAATCTTCGAGGACTCCATTACCCAACGGATGCGGGATTCATTCGAATGACAGCACCAGCATTGCAATATTCCCAGAGCACAAGGCGTGGGGTGGCACTTTCGCTTCGTGCAGCGGTCGAAAGCACGCCGCAGGAGTCTTCCCTCATTGGGGTAAGCCGCGTCGCAACACAACTCGACAAGATTCGCCGCCTCGTCGCGGGTGCGCAACATAGCGGAACCTTTGGGCTGACCCAAGACACGCAACCCACCTACGACTGGCTCGCAGAGGTCTATTCCTACTCTGCGGACGGCCGAAACGACGACGCAATCGACTTGCTGTTCGACCACATCGACGACTTGCTCCTCGCTGGTGACTTCGTCGCGGTAAATGAGCTCGTTTATGCCATCGACGCCAAGCGGCTCAATACCACAACCATGTTGGCAGCATTGTCCATCACCAAGGCCGCGGCGGACAAGCTCCCGAACCGTGCTTCGTTATTGTCGCGCATCGAAGCAATCCTGCGCGAAACGGAGCCCGACCGCTTCCAACGACTCCTCTCTGGCCTGCGATAACTCCGCGGAGAACAACAGTGGGCCTTGCCGTTCACGACACCGCGCAACCCTTTTCTACATCGGGTCACCGAGCGGCCGCGGTGTTGGCACGAACGGAACACAACAACCTCCACGCGGGGCTCATTTATACAGGGACCGAGGGGCAGGTCCTACACCTCCACCTCGGCTGGCACGACTACCTCGCCACCGACTGGGATTGGCCACTCTTTTGGGCGGCTCCCGACGTAGAGCCGGAAAAGCTGGCCATCGTAGCGGGGCATTGTCGACGCATCTGGAGGCAGTTCAAGAAGACGCCTCAGCTACCCTATGGACTGGCATACTTTGGGTCGTTTTTCGATAACAATGGGCGGCTGATTCTAAAAGAGGGCGCCCGCGGCCTGACCTGCGCTACCTTTGTCCTGGCGGTGTTCAAAACCGCGGGCATCGACCTCATCGACGAAGCATCCTGGCCCACACGCCAAGAAGAGGCCGAGCAGTTCTTGAAACGGGTGGTCCAGTTTGCCGAGCCAGGGCTCTACGCCCAACTACACGACGAAGTAAAAAACGGCGCCAAGCGCATTCGCCCCGACGAAGTACTCGGCGCATGTGCCATCACCCCGCTGCCAGCGTCGTTCACCGACACCGAGCCAGCGGCGGAGGTGGTGCTGGAGCGGCTCGCGCAAAGCGCATAAGAAGCACCGCCTGCCCACATACGCGCGAATTCTATCGGTACTCGGTGTCGCCAGTTGCCGACTGGAAAACGCCTCTCCCGGTCTTCATCCCCAAAGACACACTTGTAAACCTGGACCTTGTTGGCTTTGGGTTGTGGATATGCCGTGGCCGCCGCCAAGTTGGCCGCACACTCGGGTTTGTTCGAGACAGAAATATACTTTCGAAGCATCTGCTGCCCGACGTTTCCCTTCCTTGGCCGAAACACCCATCGCGGAGGGTGCCCCGATTGCCCACCGCGTCCGACCGACAACACAACGGGTGTACCAAGCCATCTTCCCCATAGGAGTCAGTCGCGACGCCCGCTGCGAATCGCGAACCCGCCCAAACGGCGACGGGGAACGCCTCCCACCGCTCGGGCACCCTGGTCAGGGTCAGAAGACGACTTTCGGGTATATTTTGACACGGCAGTTCTGCATGAATGAGACTCTTCTTATTCATAAGTAAGGTCAGAAATCGGAACTATATGCTCGGTTGGGAGAGCGATTGCAGGCTATGGACGGGGAGCGCGGGGCGAATAACCTCGGGACGGGCTGGCGGGGCTGGAACCGAATAGAGCGGGCGAGCCCACTAACGAACATAGCCCTTCAAGGGACTTGGCGGGCGCAGGGCGAGGGCCACAAACCATCCCCCATTGGGCGCCGTGAGCCGTCGTTTCTGAAGCGATTTTCTACAATCGCGGGACTTCTCTCCGATATCCCCGGTGTTAGAATCAAAATGTCGAGAGTCTCAACCATGAAATTCACCCACACCCATGCCACCGCCACCTTCCGTACGCCGTGGAGTGTCACAAGCTGGCACACCATCTGCCTCATAGGTACTGCGTTGTGGCACGACGATGAGAGTTTTGACCCAAGGAACCCAGACGCTGATTTCACATCGGTTCGCCAGATCATGATAGGCCCCCTTGCTCCTGAGGGGACACCTCCGCGCGTTGTGCGCGTGATCGCTCGCCTTGACAATGAATCAAAGCAAATTGAATGGACCATCGAGGTGAATCGCGCCCCCGCCATCGACGCACCCGAGGAGATAAAAAGTCTAAGCGAAAAACTGGGCGGAGCCGATGGACTTTTCGAGAGCCTGCATGCCGTTTGGGAGCAGACTCCCATCGCAAGGCTTCGCGCTCGATACCTACTTTCCGCGGCCACAGGTACAATCGCCCTGGTTCCGCGTCACCAGAACATTGTCAACCTACCCGACAAGGTCACCCAACTGGGGGACAAAGCGCACATCGAAGCCGTTGGTATTCGTTTCGAGTCAGGTGTCGCAGGCCTACAAGAAATAGCAGTCACCTACCTCCACGACGACGCCGAGTACATAGTGAATGTAGTGGCGATGGTGCCGCTGCAAGTTGGGAATAGGGACGAACTGTTCCCTGCACTCAGCCAGTTTGGTGAACTCCTCTACGAGAGACTTGTCACCGCGACTCCAGCAGGAGGTGCATGATGCCCGAGAGACTTCTCACGGAAATGGCTGCATCACGGAGCCCGGAAGACGAATCCTGGGGAACGCTGGCAAACTGCCGAATCGACGGTAAGATGGCCACAGGCACCGAGCCAATTGACGACCTCTACCGATTCAACTCTCGATTGCGCGAGGCGTTCAAGACTCATCGGTCACCTGTTACGTCTTGGTACTGCACCGCGATACAGCCAACGAGCGGCGAGACGGCGGCTTGGTGGCATGCTGCTGCTAAGAATGCGTCACGCTACCACGCATCAGTGCCGGCACTCCTGGCGGCCAAGGAGATGGAGGACCGCCATCTGCGGGAGCGCATTGAACATGCCGAAGGTCTAATCCAACGTTTGAAGGAGGATGTCCAGAAGCTGTCCAATGTCGCGACCACGTCTTTCGAGGAAACAATCGAACCAACGGTGGCGGTAGACACCAACTCGGACCCTGCAGAGCAATGGTTACAGAGCGTCGGATACCAGACGGACGAGTTCACAGGTCAATGGGTGCTTTTGGACGCCAAAGGGGAATTGGTTTTCAACGCAGCATCGGGTCGTGAGCTGAGGCAGCAGCGCAAAAAGCTGCTGCAGGAGAACCCCAATCAGGTCTTCACAACACTTTTCGTAGAATAGTAGCCTGGGGCCACGATGCCAGTTTACCCGTATGCCAGGGACAAGTCTGGAATCTTCCTCCCATACGCTTATGGGCACATTTGGGAGCCGGACGCACCGAAGAGGGAACGAATCCGCTTTCTTATCGATAGTGGCGCCGCAAAAACCGCATTACCTTGGGATGTACGTCCTGATCGATTTGAAGACGCCAATCCAAAGGTTCTAAATCTACATGGAGCAGCCGGACAAAAGCTTCGGGGCATCGAACTGGAAATGGAGATTCAAATCGTAGGCCAACCCATCGTCGTCACGGGTAGCGTGTGCTTCGTGGAGGGGCTCACCTACGGCCTGCTGGGCCAAACTCCCGGATTCGACCAAATGGGATTCGCGTTTCGCAATGAACCAACGCGACCCCGTTTCTGGAGTTTCGCCCTCTGAGACAACCACCGACCCCTACGTGAGGCACATCGCGCCCAATCCTCCCGGCATCGTCCCTGACCGCGCGCAACCCTAGCCGCAATTCGAACACACACGCTCTCGGGGACCGTCGTACTACTAGGGGATAACGCCGTGTTGGCCCAAGTCGCCGGCTACCCGCCACAGAAGCCGTGCTCGCAAACAGCTGACCTCTTCGCGTTTTTCGGTTCATTCGCGACGCCCGCTGCGAATCGCGAACCCGCCCAAAGGGCGACGGGGAACGCCTCCCACCGCTCGGGCACCCTGGTCAGGGTCAGAAGACGACCTCCGGGTACAACCCGAGCCCCCCGCCATACCGAGACCCCGTACCTCTACGAACTCCGGCGCCTCGCAATCCCCTCCCCGCGCTCCCCTCGGGGGCTCCCCTGCGGCGAGACCTTGGGCTCGCCGCTGCCGCGGAGACTTCGGCTCCGCGGCGCGCCAAAGACCAACGGGCTTTGGCGCCCCCCTTATGGATAGCCGTGCGCGTTGTTCCCCATCGCCTATTGGTTCTCGCCTGCGACACCCCGTACAAATGGCCTATCGTTGGCGGCTTCGGACCCACGTTGGTGAGGGGGGGCGATTCCCCACAACGGCCCTTGTGTTGCATTGGGTTGCATTTCCGAGCTGCCGCGAAGCGAACCGTCGCGACTCGGATGGGTGGGGGAGCACTGTTTACCCACAAAGTCACATCTCGCCCCGCGCGCGGCCCGCAGCCGTTCGGGTTCCCCACCCCGCACTCGTTACAGCCAACACAACCTCCTATCAACTCCAGTAATGCACTTTATCCCACTGCTTACTTGGGCTTAGAAAACCGCCGATGGTCCACCGGTCGGCGCCTTCTACCCGCGTCACCCGATGAAGGTAGCGCCCGCCATCAAACACGATGAGGTCGCCCACATCGGGTTCGAGTAGGATTCCACCCAGTCTTTCGTCCGCCTCCGAAAACGCCTCTGGCGACAGCAACTCTAGCGCTTCGCGTTCATGGGGCGGGAAATAGCCGGGATATACGAGCAGCCCGCCCCCCTTCGGCGGTCGCTGCAAGGGCGTAAAGAAGCTGATTTGGTCGCGTGTGTCAATGCGTTGCACGAGGTCGTGGTTGGATGCCCAACCAAGGAACTCGTTGCCGCGATGAATGGTCAACGTGGCGCCTTGCTTGAGGCAACGAATGGTCATCGGTGCGTAATGTGCGCCTTCGGGCCCCGGAGCAAGCTCCATCGGCAAACCGGAAATGGCGCCCAAAACACGCTGAAACGCACCCTCGAAGTCGTAATCCCCGAATATTGCGCGAATGGTGGCACGCACCTCCGCTGCGGCGCCAAAGTAATAGGCCAAGTTGGCGGTGCTATTGGTGAGCGGCAGCCCATAACTAAAGCCTGCATATTTGGGGTCGGGCCGTTCGGGGACCGTTTCACCAAAGCAGCGAAGGTCAAACTGCCGAGATGGCGGTGTAGGCGCTAACAATCGCGCAAGCCCACCCCGAAGCGCATCGGAATCAAATGCGCCGCGCACCAACAAGCCCGTATAGCGCATATCCATCATATCGGACAGAGTGCCCGCGACGGTGTGCAGCTGTTCGACGGGAAGCTCCAGAAATCGAACCGGCGGAATCTTGCCCTCGGGGGGCTGCGTCTGCGTAGGTAGAAACATGGACGGGTCTCCGAAACAAGCACAGAAGACAATCCGCGGCACGCGCTGCTGACGGCATTTGTTTGCCAGGGGCACCCAAACACCGCAGGAGATCTATGGCCCGCACCAAGTAGCAATCTAACACGGTTGGCGATGCCGTCACGGGAGCCTGTGGCTCGCCGGTGTCCCCCATCGGAAGAGCCATTCCACCGCGTTGCACCGTATATGGCTCCGCGGCGGTGTCACGCGCACGCCCAGTGACGATACGGGGCTTGGCAAGCGCACCCGCAGCGAATACCCAGCGCTTCTCTTGCATTGCTTTCCGCTTGGCGCGCCGTTTTTCCGCGACGTGTAAATGTCCATGCTGGCGGGTTCTTGCGCTGTTGGAAGCGTCGAATTGGAGCGGCGCAATCGCGGGGGCCGTGGGGTACGCGCGCCAATAAAACGCACGCCAAGAGGCCGCTCGTTTCGCCCTGCACACCGCATCAATCGTGCCGCACGTCATCTACGGCCACGACGGTCGTATAGGCGTCGTCGCCCACATCCGTCACCACAAAGCTCACGCTAAAGGGCGAGCCGATGTCGTCGAGGTTCACCGATTCTTTGGCCGAGCGCGTGCCTTTATAGACATTGTCGCCGTCATCGGGCATCGACGGGAAGCTGGCGGCCTTTTGGCGGCGGTCGTCGCAGACGAGGTTGACCGAGTCGACCACCCGCGCCAGCGCGCCATCTGGCCCCGAGACCACGAGCAGAAACGTGTCGTCAAAGTCCGAGCCGCAAAAGTCGTCAAACTCGCTCGACTGAAATGCATAATCAAACGAGAGCGCGCCCGCGCCATCGATAGGGTCGGACACCACCATCGTGCTCGTGTCCGAAATCGCTTTTTTGGCGACCGCGTTTCCGCTGGACATCGCGAGGTAGCGACGCCCTGAAGAGGCTTCCAAGCTGCCTTTTGCGCCAATCGCTCCGTAGTCGCCAAAACCTCGCCAGCCGGCGGGGAGGTCGGGCACGGTGCCGGTCTCAAAGTCGAGGTCGGTGGGCGTAGACAACAAGCCGGGGTCGCTCATGGTCGAAAAGCCCACCTTGCGGTCAATGTCGCCGGTGACCACCAGGGTCACGTCGCTCGATGGCGGCCAGCCGTCCGCGGTGGTCACCACATAAATGTCCTTGTCGGCGCCGCTGGTCTTCTTTTCCACCCGAATGCTCTCGGTGACGTCCACTTCGCTGCCTGTGGCGTCGACCACGCTGGCCTCGAAGTTCACCGAATTGTAGGTGTCGTCGGCAAAGATGACAATGGGACTCAGCAGCGGCACGTTCTTGCTGCCGTTTGGGGGGACCGACTGCGCGATGCCGTTGTAGTCGAGCAGGTCTTTGAGGTCTTCACACCCGCTGCTCGAAGCCAAAACAAAGAACCACGCTGCTCTGCCAATTGTACGCATACCGCACCTTATTCTGTATGTGTCTTCAGATAGTACCCTCGCGCAGCGTTGTCCGCTGCCCGCTACCCCCTGCGAAAGCGCCTATTCGAAAAAATCGTGCTCCAATAGGGCAAAGCGCGTCCTCAACCCCCTCGTCTTCCGCCGCCCCCCACCGGCGCGACACACGCCGCCCCAACGCCAGAGCACCATTCGGGCGCCTTGAGACCCCACGCCGCCCCTGCGGCCGGCAGGCGGCACGCG
The DNA here is from genome assembly GCA_964502005.1 of uncultured Enterobacterales bacterium. GTDB lineage: Bacteria > Myxococcota_A > UBA796 > UBA796 > UBA2385 > CAJWOS01. Next base: position 36,018 of record CAZCUX010000033.1, on the reverse strand, counting down.
ACACGAAGTTGTTTGCGCGCCGTACAGCAGTGATTTCTCGCACACACACGCACGCACGCGCGGACAAGCTCCTGTTGACGGCCATGTTTGCGGCCACTGCACCGCCAATGCGGGCACAACGAAATCCGAAACGACGCCGCGGACATCCACCAAGCCGCCGGGAGCCTCGCCAACGACCGCCCCCCCCAAAAAAAATCTGCACATTTTTTGTCCAAACGGGGAATAGACAGTGCCGGTGGGGCGTTGCGTGCCGGCCTTTCCCCAACCGCCCCAAAGAGCCTTCGCGGACGCCCCCCCCCCGTGGCCGCCGTTTTCGACGCGTCCAACCGAGAAGCACTGCCCGCGCCGCGCCGCGTCGGCGTCCCGTTGGCGCGGCGGTTCACCCACCGAGGAGCAGCAATGAATGCACACCTCTCCGACGTCGCACGAACTCCCCCTAACGCACCCTTTTTGGTGCAGGGCCCCACGACTTGGCTTCATGTGCCAATGCCTCGCCACCACAACCTCGACTCCATCGGCGCCGCGCCCGACTGGGGGATGCCGGTTCTCGCTCTTATCGGCTATTTGGTCCACCATAGCCCTTTGTATACGGTGCATTTCCGCATGTGCGCGCATGGCGCCCACGGCGGCATGTGGCTCGGCTTTACGGGGCACGGCGCCACGGCGAAACATGCAGCGGCCGTCACCAAAGAAATACGCCAGGAGATGCATTCATTCCTCCGCGTCAACCATTGGGCGGCCGCAGCGCGCACACCGGCTGATTTGCCCCCGTGGCGCGCCGGCTTACGGATGACGGACACCGCACCCAAGCTGCACCAACTCCTCCACCCGCGCAGCGAGATTGTCAGCCAGTCTGCGCCCACAAATCCCCTCATTTTTCAGTTCTCGATAACGTTGGTGTCGCCAAATCGGGACGTGTATTTTGGCGCCGCCAAAATGCGCAGCATGCTCGGTCCTGGCTTCTTTGGCCGACAACACACCGATGAAAGAGCCAAGGCAATCTACGCGCTGCTCCGCCGACAGTTCGACCGCTCCACGAATCTATTCGTAACCGTCGAACTTTTCGCCAACCGTGCCCCCGAGCCGATTCGGTTGCGTACCTTGGCGCACCCCTTTTCCGGGCACGTTTTGGTCCGGCCGTGGGGGCCCGAAGCGAAGCCAATGCGCGCCCATTTTGATGTGTTGGCCGGCGTTATATCACTCATGGCAGGCGAGGAAGGCGAATGAGCACCCCCCACTCCCAATCGGCGTTGCCTCCGGCGTCCGACGCTATCCCCCATGTCAGCGCAGAAGCGCAGCCACCCTTTGCACAATCGGCCACGCGGCCCTTATGGTTACGCGGCGCCGAACGCGCAAAAGACAAACCCCTCCGAGACCTGCAACCGCCTCGAAAGATGGGGCTTCGTCCGTTTACGTTATGGGCGCTGCTGGACCACCCCATTTCGACAGTGTCGTATCGAATCGAGGCGGGCACCACGTCGCGGCACAGCTGGCTGGGGCTCCACCAACTCGTCGCCCGACCGGCAGACCGCGCCCCTGCGGAGGCGGCGCTGGTCCAGGCGTTGTTGGCTGGAGGCCCGACACATGGGGCCAGCTTTGGGCGCGACCTTCAGCCACCATCGTTGCCAGAACACCCCCATTATTGCCTCGCCAAGCCCATCTCGAAGCACGCCCGATGCGACATCGACCTCCTTGTCTCCCGTTCGTTGTGTTGCTTTGCTGAGGCGCTCGTCGCGCAAGGGCAACGCGCCGTCCTCGAAGTGCAGGTCTCGCTCACCCGCATACGGCCAGGGTTTGGTGACGCCCTCGAAGCCTTCTTTCACGTTCAATTGCAGCAGCCGCGCCCGTCCCTCGCGAAGTCCCCCAAAGCCAACAAGTCCTATATCCAAACGAAACGCCGTCTCCACGAAATCATTCGCGATATGGGCGAGATAACGGCGACATTGGCCATTTATACGGACACGCCCATCCCCCCGCGCGACCTCCAGTGGGTGCTGCGCCAACAGGAGCAAACGATGGACCCCATTGGCTCGTGGACCGAAGACCCCGCTGCAGCCCAAAACCATGTGGACGTCTTCTTTCTCGATGACGTGATGGGCATGCTTCATCCAACTGCAGCCAAACTCGATGCGCGTTGAAGCATCGCGACCGGGTGGAGCGGACGGCCACGTGCATCCGCCCAAGACCAGCGCCGAAAATCGCCGCGACCAACGTGTCTGCACCATCACGGGCGGCAACAGGAAGGTCCACGCGGAGGTCCACGCGGAGGTCGACGGATGCGCACGGGACACCGCGGAAGCAGCGACGCGGTGCGTCGTCTGGACCTCTGCCGTGCCCGCTCTGGCGAACGGGCGCCGGCTGGGTAGCATACAGAGAACCTCCCGCGCTCCGAGGGGACCGCGAGAACGCCCGCCTGTGCGGGGTGGCGGGTTCCGGGCGTCGCGTCTCCAAACCGATTGCGCCCACGGTTCGGTCCGCACCGTCGCCGAAAACGGAGCAGAACGCCGCGAAGGAGACGCCAAGGAGGGCACAACGATGCAGCAGAAGCCCGTCGCCGCGGGGCGAATCTCGTGCCTCGGTTTGCCCAAATCGAAACCCCCCGCGATGTCGCGCGCAATTCTATCCCCTCGTTTTCCTATCCCGACATAGCAAAAGGAAGGAACCCGGCCCGCCACGACGCCGCCCGTCGGCATCTCTGCCGGTCGGCTGGTCCACGGGATCAGAGGCTTCCTCTGTCGCACCCCACAAAGCCGCCGCCAGTCGGGAGGATTCGAGCAGATCCCGGCCCCTTTCGACCAACCAGCGCCCCCCCAAAAAAGATATCGACACCCTGCGCGCCAAACGTGCGCCACCCCATCGATCCGTGAAAACCCCGAAGAACTCTGCTGGTGGTCGACATCCATAAGGATCCGACTACCTACCGGACCCATGTTGTGTATTGAATCGGAACCGAAGACGAATTCGAATTGCGTGTCGGCCTTGGGCATACGCTGCCACGCGCCTCCTGGGAGAACCCGTGACCGTTGAACTGACCCTGGCGGAGCACCCTATCCAAGCTATCGAGGCGCTCGCATACGACATCCGAGAAGTTCGCAACGAAGATGTGTTTGCGCCGCAAGTCATCTACCTCACCGATGCATCCCTCGCGACGTGGGTGCAAACATGGATTGCACACCACATTGGGTTTGCGGCCAATCTCCGGTTCGTCCCGCTGCGCGAGGCCTTGCTCGCCCACTGGAACAGCAAGGACGGCGCCCCGCTTGCCGAACCCGCCGTCGCTACGATTGCGGCATCTGTGTTGCAAAACTGGCGTAAACAACGAGAGGCGACAGAGTTCCAAGACTTGGCCCGTATGTTGGATCTCGGGCTCGCCGAAGACCGCACCGCCCGCGAGGCCGCGCTCGCGCACCAAGTCGCCGCGTGGATTTCCCAGCGCTTTTGGGACGGATGCGAGAGCGAAGCGCCCAACGGCAAAGCCTTGGCGCCGTGGCTGCAAAAGAGCCTCGCCCTGTTTTGCGACCCCCGCGCGGCGTGTCTCTCGGCGCATCCGCCGCCCAACGAACCGACGACGCGGCTGCGTGTCTTGGCATCGCGGGCGCTCACCCAACGCGAGTGGACGCTGCTCGAAGCCATCGGCGCACCATCCCCGCATTCGATCTCCGTCTTCCACGCCGTCTCCCATCCAGAGCGATGGGAACACCAAAGCAAGCTGCCCAACGGCACAATGGCGGCCCGCTTGTTGGAGGCAGAGCGGCGCTTCGCCCGCCCTAGGTCGGTCAAGGCCATCACCCACTTCGTCGGAAAGGATCACCCAGGTCAACTTTCGCCGACTCCCGCGCTCGCCTTCGTGCAACGCGCACTCCGTGCCCCCAGCGAACCCGCAGGCCCCCCGCCCACCGACATCGGAAACTTGTTTCTGCCGGCGTGGTCACCGCGCCGCGAAGTCGAAATCTTGCGAGACATTTTGCTGCAGCGCTTTTCGAACAAAAGCACAAACGACCGAGAATGTCAACTTGAGCCGCGCGACGTCCTCATCCTGACGCCCGACCTGGCGACGTATGGCCCCCTCATCGTCAATATCTTTGGCGGGACGCCCCTCTTGGGCAGCGACGCCCCAGCCGACAGCAGCAACGAAAACAATAGCACCGCAGTGAAAGACGGTGCACAAGATAGCAACAAGAAAGTCCCTCCCCTGAAACCAGGGCCCGCGATTCCGACCGTATTGGCGGGCTTGGGTCTCACCCAACTCAACCCCGTCGCCAATGTACTGCTCACCGTGCTGACCATCGCCGCCGACCGCGTCACCGCGCCAATGGTGGCCAACCTCGCGTCGATGCCGGTCGTGCAAGCAGCGTTTTCGATTCCCAAAGGCTCCGAGAGCGAGGTCGACGCGATGTTGCGCGAAAGCGGCGCCGCATGGGGCTTCGACGAACACGACAAGCGAGCAGTATACGGCGAACCCGCCGAAGGCATCTCGATTCACGCGAACAGCCTGTCATTTGGCGCGCAACGCTTGGCCATCTCCGCGTTCCTCCATGACGAAGACGACGCAGGCAACGCCCCAAACAGCGTTGGCGGCGCGGTCGTCACCTTCCCCACAGGCCCCGTCCGCGCCGCTTCGATAGCGAACACCGAACGCAGCCACTTGGCCGGCGCCCTCGACCGTTTGGTCGGTACACTCCGGCACACCAGCGCGACGCTGCGAGGTGCGCCCACCCAATCCGCGCAGGCTTGGAACGCAGCCCTCAAGACGATTCTCCAACGCTTCACCCAAAGCGGCGCATCGACGGCCTTTTTGAAGCAACTCGTAGAAGAGGCCATCGACGACACAATAGGCACCGACACCCAGGCAGGGCTTTCGTTGGAGGGCGTGCGCCGCCTATTGCGCAGCCGCTTTGACCTGCCGATAACCGTAAAAGGTGACTACGGAAACGCTGTCCGCGTCCAAGCGCTTGGAGCGGGCGCGGTGCCGATTCGGCCTGTCGTTGTGCTCCTCGGGATGCAATCGGGCGCGTGGCCCCGCCGCCCGCGCCGTCCCGAGTGGTGGCCACCGAGCTTGGAGCCATCTGAAATCGACCTTCAGCGCAAGGCGTTCGCCGATATTCTCCTGGGCGCTCGCCACGATGTGTGGTTGAGCTACTCCGCCCGCGAGCTGTCAAAGGGGCAGAAGGTGCCCCCAAGCTCCCTCCTCCAAGAGCTCGAAGACCTCTTTTTGCCAACGGAAAGCCAGCGCAAACAATGGCGCGAGCCGCGGGGGCGCCAGCCATGGTCCGAAAGAGCGCCGCCAACCTATTCTGCGTTGGTGACCGCAGCGCGGAACATCGGTCAGACGTCTGCGGAGGGCGAAGGCGAGAAGAAACCCCCCACAATATTGCCTATCAACCAAGCAAGCGAACCCAACGCGAAGACAATCATTACGGCTGAAAGGCTCTCGCAGATATTGCTCAACCCAAGCAAAGTATTCTTATATAACCGATTGGGCATCTATCTTTCCGAAGCGGAAGAAGCAGTGCCCGAGCGGGAGCCCCTCGAAGGCAACTACCTCGACGCCTTCAAACTACGAAAGCAAGCGTACACGAGACTTACCGCTGGAGCAGCACAAACGACCGCGGAACAGTGCGCGGAATATCTGGCGCAAGCCGAGCGTGGCACCGGCCGCCTCTCGATTGGACACAACCCCGCATTCGCGGCCCAAACGGCGACTTCGGAGGCAGGAAAAATCCTGGCGAATATGGACACCGTCCGCGGCGACGCGTCCAATCGCGAGGAGGATGTCGTTGTCTCCGTCAACATCGCACACAACAATCAAGCGGTGGAGCTCAGCGCTACGATTCCCCGCGTCGTCTTGCGCGAACACCAAGGAAACCTACGCTACCTTCATGTATGGCCAAAGTTTGGGTCGAGCAGCGAAGGGCCGCGGGTAAACGCATGGCTCGGCTTGTTGATTGCCCGCGCGGCGGGGATTGCCGTCGATGCTGCCTATATTGCGGATAAGAAAAATAAAGAGTGGCTTATTTTGGACGATAAGCAAAAAGATAAAACCCCCGACCCAAAAACGCTGCTCTCCTACCTCCTCGACATCGCCGATGCCGCCCCCCTCCGCCCGCTGCCGCTGTTCCAAAAGACGTCGATGGCCCTTGCAGAGAAACTGCCCGCCGACGTTGCCACAGATGGTCCCGCTCTCGACCGCGCGAGAGCAAACGCAGAAGCCGCCGCCTCCGAGAGCTGGTTTGGGGATTCCTCTTCCTACCCCCCCCCCGAGCGAGACGACCGATGGATAGCCGCATTGCACCCGGGTTACGACCCATCCGAAGACATCCGAAAGTCCACACACTTCAAGACGCCGTACGTTGGCCTCCCGACGGCCATAGAAACCACCGCAGACATCGTGAGCCTCGCGCGCCAGCTCTGGGAGCCCATTTTGCAGTCCCAAAAGGCAGCCACATACCACAAGGGGCTCACGGTTGACGGTCACCCCCTCTCCAACTGGACACAAAAATGAGCGCGAACCCTACAACCGATTCCGAATGGCGCAGTCTTCAGGCGGTAGGCCCAACAACGAGCATCCTGATTGAAGCGAGCGCCGGCACGGGCAAGACATACCAGACTGAAGGACTGGTGTTGCGGTTGGTTTGTGGCCTGATGGAGCCAGGCGAAAACCAAGCGCCTATCCCCATTGAGCGCCTGGTCATCATCACCTTTACCCGCGCTGCAGCCGCCGAGCTGCGCGACCGCGTGCGCGCCCGGCTCGTCTTCGGGCGCAACCTCCTCCACCGAAAGCGTGATGGCGGGGCCCTGACCAAGGACGAGAGCGATGACGAAATCAATCGCTATCTATGGGAGGCCACCGACACGGAGCGCGATACTTATTTGGAGCACCTCCAAACGGCGCTCGCCAACTACGACCTCGCGAACATCTCGACCATTCACTCCTTCTGCCAAGAGATGCTCGCGACGTATGGTCTCGCCGCGGGCCTTGACCCAGGCGGGCTTGAGCAGGTCGATGACACAGCAATTCTCACGCGCTACACCGAAGACCTGCACGCGGCTCTGCTGACCCGCTGCCCCGCCGACCAGCTTGCGCCCCTGTCGACCAATGGTTGGAATCTCGCAGACGCAGCGAAGACAATCCAACGCAATGGTGCAAAGGTCAGCCCCGAGGAGTTGATTCCAAACGACATCGGATGGACAAACACTCCAACGGTGGCCGAAGTTGCGGACAAGATGCTTGCGGAGTTGGCGAAACTCAAGACGGACCTCGACAAACTTGCCGATGAAGTAAATGATTGGTTTAGTACTGAAGCCGGTCAAGCATTTCAGCAGATGCTGAAAGCCAACCTCGTGCCCGGATTTAGCCACTGGGCCAAGGCAGAAAATCCCGTTGGTTCGCTTGTACAATGGGTTCGGTCCCAAAAACAGGATGTAACGGCAAAAGATGCAAACTTTTGGTTGAAGAAAATTATAGAGGGAAAAGCTCACCCAAAGGCGACGGAAGCGTACAAATCCGCCGTTCCCTTCTTCGAGTCCATCTACGCGCGTTTGGAATCTATCGGCGCCCCCCTCCTCGCGATCGCCCTCCACGGTGCGACGCGCATCGTGCGCGCCCGTCAAAAGCAGCACGGCTTGCAGACATTCGACTCGATGGTGCGCGACCTCGCGGACGCGCTCGTTCGCGAGAAAGACACAGAAGCAAAGCCCCTGCGACGCGCATTGCAGCAACGGTTTTCGGTTGCGTTGGTCGACGAATTCCAAGACACAGACAGCGCCCAATGGGATATTTTGCGGGAAGTGTTCCTTGACGGCGATGCGCTCGGCCACCGCTTGATTGCGGTCGGTGACCCAAAACAGTCGATTTATCGCTTCCGTGGCGCAAACTTGGGCGTATACGAGGACGCGCGGTCCTATATCGTCGAGAAAGGCGGTGCTATCTATCGGCTCCCCAGAAACTTCCGTTCAGACACGGGCGTCATCCAAGCCATCAACGCGCTGTTCGCCCAGGCTTCTTGGTCACCCAGTGCCAGCACTCCCAAAGCAGAAAACAGCACGCCGCAAGCGGACGGCAGCACCATTCACTATACAGACGTCCTGCCCAAAAAAGACAGCTGGAAGCGCCTGAAAAGTGAGCAAACAACAATAGCAGGAGATTTGCCCTTCGATGCCCCTTTCGAATTGCGTTGGCTGGGCAACGATACTGTGCAAGAGACAGCGCCAGCCCCCGTCCAATACAACGAAGCCGAGGCCGCACCCGAGCCGGCTTCCCCCAGAAAGTCCAAAGGGAAAAAGCCAAACGCCAAAAAGCCCGAAACGAAGAGCGCGGCCCCAAAACCACTTGCGAAGAAAACACTAGAACCACTCGCGACAGAAGCCGCCGCACGTCGAATACACGCGCTGCTCGACGGTACCCTCAAACTCCTAACGGACGAGGACCCCATCGGACGGCCACTGGCTCCGAGCGACATCGCCGTGCTCACAACCAGTCATGCGCAATGCGAGGCGCTGATGCGAGCCCTCGCGCGCTACAACATCCCGTCGATTCGCCGGGATAACAGCAGCGTGTTCTCGGGAGCCTGCGCGACATGGGTACACACATGGTTGGCCGCCGTCGCGGACCCGCGAAATGATGGCCTTAGACGCCAGCTCGCCCTCACGCCGCTGGTTGGCTGGGAATTCACGAAGCTCGACGCATTCGCAGCCAACGACAACGACGAATGGATAGATTTTTGCAACCAAATTCGAGACGCGGCGGAAAAATGGCCCAAACTTGGTTTTGGCGGCGCCTTTCAGCGGTTTCTTGACCACAATCGAGCGCTGCCCCGCATCTTGCAGCAGCCCGACGGCGATCAAGACGCCAACGACCTCTATTCGCTGCTCGACATTTGCGACGCAGAAACGCGCAGCCAGCGCCTTTCCCCTGCGGGCCTCGCACGATGGGTCTCCCAGCAGCAGGCCAACGCCCAAAACGATTCTGAATCGCCATTCAGTCGCACGCTCGCGACCGACAAACCGAGCGTGATTCTGTCGACGATTCACGCGAGCAAGGGCCTCGAATACCCGGTGGTCTTGGTCCCGTATTGCTGGAGCGAACGTGTACCGAAGGACAATGGTGGCGTCATCCGGTTTTCCCAAAAAAGCCGCCTGTCTGCGGATGCGCACCCCAAAGGGCACGCCGACCGCAAAGCAAACCTCAAGATAGCCATCGCCCAAGCTCAGGCGGAGGCGATGCGCTTGCTCTATGTCGCCCTGACACGCGCCAGCCGAAAGGTCATTTTGTGGGGAGCACACCACAACGATGACTCACCTGTCGAGCGCCTGCTGAAGTCCAAAGACGCTGCAAAAGTCTCCGACCTATCAAACCTTCCTGGCCCAATCCGAGACTTCGCCGTCGATGAGCCACTTCTCACGTCACCAAGCACAGCCCCGTCAAACGCGAAAAACAAGAACAAAGCACAAGAAAAGGCCACCCACAAACCACTTGAATGGACCGGTCGCCTCCACAAAACCTGGCAAAATGCGAGCTTCAGCTCCCTTTCTGGGCCACTCAAAGCCCATCAAGACAATAACAACGCCGACGGTGTCGAAGATGGCGACGCGAACGCGCCAGACGACCCCGGCGCAGTACAAACGGGGAGCAGCGCGGAGCGCGAGGATGGGAGTTTCGACAATACTGCACCCACCTTGCCCCCGATAACGCGCCCGCCCGACCACCTCCTCCGGCCCATTCTATGGGAAAGCGCACCCCAAGGCACTGAGGCGGGAAAGTGGATTCACAGCATCTTGGAGGACGTCTCCTTCCTATGCAGCGAGGAAGCGTACCGCGCGAAGGATGGACGCACGCTGGCCGAGCTGATGAACAGCAAAGCGGAACAAGAGCGCGTACCCAAGCGCGTCTCCGAGGGAGACCCGAAGGCCAAGCATTGCGCCCACCGCATCATCGACGAGCGCCTCCCCGGTTGGCTCACCACGCCCCTCCATGGGCCCTATTTGCGCGGCATCCCCGATGATTTCCAACTGACGTCCATCGCCGACAACGACCGCTTGGACGAGCTCAACTTCGATCTCCGCGTGGGAGCCGGGCATGGCTCCCTCACGGGAAAGAGCGCATGCACCACACGCGACCAACAACTGCGCGACGCACTGGAGGAAGCAGCAAACGACGCGGGGCTTGCCCCTGAAACCCAACATTGGGTCAGGTCCGTCCTGGAACGCAAAACATCCACGAACCAACCAGCGCCGATTTTGACCCGCTTCGAGGGCTTCCTCAACGGAAAAATCGACCTCATCTTCCGTATACCGAAAAGCGGCCGCTATTTCGTCGCGGATTACAAAACCAACGCGCTGACCGGCACGGAAGAGGTCGTCACGAGAAACCAAAGCTGGGGCCCCACTGAATCCGGCGGACCAATTCCCCGCCTCCGCCGATGGCACTACACGCGCCCCCAACTCGCGGTCTCGATGGCCCATAGCGCCTACCACCTCCAATCTTTGCTCTATACCGTTGCATTGCATCGATATTTGCAGGCCCGCCTCGTGGGCTATCACCCCGACACCCACCTCGGGGGCCACCTCTACTTATACTTACGCGGAATGGAAGGCCCCGATACCCCCATCGAGGCCGGCTCCCGCTTGGGCGTATGGACCGACCGATGGCCGGCTTCGACCGTCGTCGCTATCGCAGACGCACTCAGCGGAACCAACGGAGGTGCGAAATGACGGAAAAACTTTCGACCGAGGCCCGCCTCGCGCTTTCCTTACAAACCAACGGCTTGGCAGAGCGCGCCGCACCGTTTGTCGATGCGCGTGTGCTTCACGCGAATCACCTCCAGTTGGCCGACACGCTCGCCGCAGCGAGTGGCGAAACCAACCCGGACCACGCGCTCATCGCCGCGCTGGCCCTGAGCGCACAAGACCGCGGACACAGCGCGTTGTCCCTGCGTGCCGACCTGCTGCCGCGAATGGTGCCTGCACACCCCGATGACCCCAATGAAGCCGATGCTATCACCGCTTCTCTGCGGTGGCCAAACATGGGCAACTTCGCAAACTCCCCGCTCCCAAAAACCACACCCCCTCTCCTCAACGCAAACGATGATACCCACATGGGGCCGATGGTACAAACCCAGCGGCTCGCCTGTGAAGAATCGTGGCTCGCCGCTGGTTTGCTCGACATCGCCCAATCCAGCCCCGACAAAGACACCCATTTTTTACGTTTGAGGAACGAACACGTCGCGCTCGCGAAAGCGCTGTTCCAACCCAAGCCCAAAGCAGGCAAAGACGACCAATCCCAGCCAGCGAAGGGCGACCACCCCGCCATCGTTATCTTTGAGACCCTCAAAGACAACCGGCTGGCCATCATCACCGGCGGCCCCGGAACCGGCAAGACATGGAGCATCAAGCGCCTCCTCGCTGTCTTCCATGTCGCCGCAGCCCAACGCAACGCCCAACAGCCCTTCACCGTCGCGCTCGCAGCGCCGACCGGCAAAGCAGGTGTGCGGATGCGGGAAGCCATTCGGGAGGAACTCGAAGACCTCGAAGCGGCCCTCCAAGATGCCGCACAAGCTCTGGGTTTAGACGTCGACGCGAAGGCGATAGGTGAAAAGCTCAAAGCGCACGATTCCTCCACCTTGCACCGGCTGCTGGGATTGCGCCCCGACGGCGGCTCGGCCCGCCACAATGCACAGAACCCACTCCCCTACGATGTCGTCATTGTCGATGAGGCCTCGATGGCCGACCTCGCGATGATGCGGAGGCTCGTACAAGCCATCGGTCCGAGCACCCGCCTCATTTTGCTCGGTGACCCCGACCAGCTCCCGAGCGTCGATGTCGGCGCCGTGCTGGCTGACCTTGTGGCGCCCCAAAATGGTCCCCTCCCCGTCATCCGGTTCACCGAAAACAAACGCTCCAAAGAGGCAAAGACCCTCGCGTTGCTCGTAAAAGCGCTACAAACGCCCGGCCAAGACGCACAAGACCAGGCGATGGCCATCTTGCGCGGCGAAACCACCTCCCCCAAAGAAACCATCGCCAGCCGCATCGTTCACCGAAAGCCACCGCGCCCCCCCCAAGGTGGCGACGACTCCCTCTACGACGGCACCTATAAAGACCTCATCGCCGATTTGGTCAAGCCGTGGAAAGAAGACAAGCTTGAAGTCAAGGTCGACGGAAAGCTCGTCGTCGAGGACGTGAAGGGATACCTAACGCGCTTTGCGGAGCTGCTCACGACGAAGCCCCATTGGCGAAGAGCGGTCCAAGACAACGCCGAAGCACTCTTCGATAGCTTCGACAAATACCGTATTCTTGCCGTCCACCGAAAAGGCTCGTTGGGTGTGGGTGGACTCTCTTATGCAATCGAAAAGAAGATTCGCGACGCCCTGACGGCGGCTTGGAAAGCGGGCGGACCGACCGGCAAGCGGGACCACCCCCTCCCCACCTACGCCGGGAAATGGCTTGGGCAGGCCATCCTTATCACCCAAAACGACCCCAACCTGAACGTTTATAATGGGGACATCGGCATTGTGCTGCCATACCCCACGGGGTCCGAAGCGCACGGGTCGTCCGACAACAGCGCGCAATCGCACAGCAACCGCCTTGCGTTGGCACTGCCCCGCGAGCACAACCCCAACGACCCGGGCCCCCAAGAGCGCCTGCGCTACCTCTCTCTGCACCAACTCCCCGAGCACGAGAGCGCGTTCGTGATGACCGTCCACAAGTCCCAAGGCTCGCAGTTCGCACACACCGCCGTGGTGCTCGCCGACCGCCCGTCCGCGATTCAAACCCGCGAGCTGGTCTACACGGGCATCACCCGCGCCCAGCAAAAGGTGACCTGGGTGGGCACGGAAGCGTCCATGCGCGCCGCCCTCGAAACCCGTGTGTTGCGCGGCAGCTTACTCGAACAACGCATTACTGACCACGCGGCCACCACGATACCGCAGCGTTCCTCCGCCCAAGGGGAAAGCGAGCCGGAGTGAGCGTTACGCGGGGGTGACGAGATAGAGGGCGCGGCCGTAGCGCGTAAACCGCTTCAGCAAAAGCATTACAGCTTTTGCGAAACACCCAATACATCACGCCGTGCTTCAAGGGAACATACCGTTAACTAACGCGGACGAATCGCGAACACGGGACTGACTGTTAGGGAGCAAAAAATCCACAAAAAACCAAATTCACAGTTCACTGCAGCGGCTTCCCTATAACACATAGTCTGATGAATACCGATGTAGTGGGCCGAGATATACCGATGTAGTGGGCCGAGATATAGGCAAACCGCAGACTTTTCAAGCAGACGGACTAACTCCTCAAATTACTATCGAAACTAAAGCCTCCATCGCAAACCTATATACACCAAAAATAGTCGGCCTTTCATCAACAAACGATACACTTCAAATCAAATGAATAGTTGACCGCATTGAGAGTGGCCAACTTTCGCCTTGATGCTCGTCTCGAAGTTGGATAGACTCCCAAATGAGGAGTTCTCGTGATAATTCTGCAGCGGATCAATGAGTGTCAGGAACTCATCGGCGAAGTCATACGCTTAGGCGACGCCAACAACAGAACTCTGGGTTTCCTTCCTGAAGGTGCATTCCGCGATTACGCAGCTCGCAATCAAATAGTCGTTGCGCACTCTCAACAAGAAGTGGCAGGGTACATACTGTGGCGCGAGAGCTCAGACATCGCGAAAATAACACATTTGTGTATCTCAGATAAGCATAGAGGCCAGGGCCTTGCACGCCGACTATTTGATTGGCTAAAGGAGCACACCAATGGCTTTTCAAAGATTTCACTAAGATGCCGAAGAGATTGGGAAGCCAACGAACTCTGGCCGCGGCTGGGATTCACTCCCGAAGGAGATAGGCCTGGTCGCTCGACAGATGGACATCTTTTGACCACTTGGTGCTATCACCACAAGGTACCACCATTAATCGCTGCAATTTATGACCGCCGTGACGAAAACCGGACCAAAATAGTAATCGATGCAAACGTTGCTTTCGACATTATCGGTGATGCCGGCCCAAGGAGTTCCATAGAGTCACTTGGCCTTACGAGTGACTGGATTGCACCGGAGATCACGCTAAAAATCACGCCTGAAACTTTAGTTGAAGCCAACAGGGCCGAGGACCGTGAAAATAGAAAAGTGATGCTCGGGCGACTCTCACGCTTCGGTATGGTTGGGTCAATAGACGGAGTTTTTTCCGAAGCGGAAACATGTTTAAAGGCCTATTACAATAAGAGTCTGAGCGCAAATGATGCGTCCGACATCAGACAATTAGCATACGCGAAGTCTAGTGGGATCCAGTATTTTCTGACACGGGACGAGGCGTTGCTGAAATTGAAAAATTTCGCGGAAGATGAACTTAACTTGCAAATTGTTCGTCCCTGCGACTTCATCGCTCAGTTTGACAAACTAATAGATGAATCTAAGTATGCTCCAGCTTTGGTAGCAGGACGACATACCTCAATAGTGTTGGCCGATAATAATGCTCGCTCAGAACTGGAACTTCAATTCCAAGCCTTTTCAAGAAATGAACCGACATCCGAATGGCGACCAATCGTTCGAGAGTGGTTGTCTAAACCAAACGAATACCGCATTCGAATACTGAAGGAAGACAGTAGACCCATCGCGCTATTGGTTGAGTCTGTACTTCCAAACAACATAGTAAAGGTAATCGACTACAGATGCCTTAACCCACGTCTTTCATCCACTTACGGGACTGCACTCTTAGAAAACTCTATCCAAAACAGCATAAAGGAGTCCCGTCTTGGTATCGTAATTACTCCATTTCAATCCATCCCCGATTTGCAGTATGCCGCAGACCAACTCGGATTCCTCCCAGACCACAATCAATTAGTTCGACCCACAATAACCGGTAGCGGAACGGTTCTTGACCTCGCCGAACGGTTGTGTGATCCTGGTATTGTTCAGGGACTGGGTCATGCAGTAGGAACGCTCGGAGAGACAATACAAGCCAACTTGCATTTCGAACTTGATTCGCAGCTTGAGAGGACAATACGCCCATTTAAAATTGTCGGGATTGACACTCCATGTGTCGCGATGCCAATTAAGCCTGATTACGCACGCGAGCTTTTTGACTCAGGGCTTGCGCAAAACTATTTGTTCAACATCAACACTTCACTTCATTTGCGACCTATTAATGCATATTATCGGGCGCCGACACTATTAAACGGTGGCCAAGCTCCTTTTCGAATTTTATGGTACGTCAGCTATAGCAAGAATTGCGTGGGAACTGGAGCTTTTCGCGCAATCAGCTTGGCCTCGTCAATTCACGTCGGAAGGCCAAAAGAACTGTTTCAACGTTTCAAACGATACGGAGTTTACACGTGGCGAGACCTTAAACGATATAAAGATAAGGTAATGGTTATCGAGTTTGAATGTACTGAACTGTTCAATACGCCTGTGTATTGGCAGGAAGGAAAAAAGGTCCTGGAAGAACACAATGAACCGTCTGCAACGCTACAAGGTCCAAGAATGATTTCTCACATTTCGTTTACTGAGATATGTAGGCGCGGCCACCTATTAGAGTGAGATTGCCTTGACCGAAGATGCGCTGATTCTATCCATTCATCCACGTTTTGCACGCTCTCTGCTCGACGGTACGAAGCGAGTCGAACTTCGGCGAACGACTCCAGCGCGTCGAGTAAGGTGGCTGGTCTGTTACGAGACCTCACCAAACGGTGCAATAGCAAGCATTTTTCGCATTCGCCCCCCCGTGAACCTCAAGATTGAAGATTTGTGGCGAATGTTCGAGATTCATGCAGGTTTGGATCGAAACGAATTCGACGACTACTTTTCTGGAGCAAAAACTGGCGTTGGATTGGTGGTCACGGAGGGATACCAAGTCGTACCCAAGGTCCCTCTCTCAACACTTCGTCAGACCTGGAGCCGATTTTCGCCACCCCAATCAATTGCCTATGTTTCACTACAGTTCAACGAGGAAAACTCCTCAGTCAAGATTACACGATCACAAGCTGATAAACCGATTGAGGTGCATTTGCTCCGGTCCTGGGTCGAAGACGCCTAAGTAGAAAACAATGCGGTGCTCACGCATTTAGGCATGCGCCTCTAAAGGTTTCTATCAATGCCTATTTTCTCGTGCTGGGCCATTCGGACGCTCGCATCCTCCAACCAAATGTGCACCAAAGAGGATACAAAACGGCGACCCGCCCTACCACGCGGGCACTGGAGCACCTTCGATGGTTCGTGTTGCGCCCTATTTGCTTCTCGTCGCCGCATGTGGGCAACCCAAAGACACCGCGAGCTCCGATGCGCAACCTGCCGATTATCGCGAAGCCGGCCCCCATCGGGTCGCGGTCACGGCCTATGGGGTCACAAGCGCGCGCCCGCCTTATTTGCTATGGCAACCGACGGAGAACGCGGCAAGCACCATCACCTTGGCCGACCTTGAAACGGAAACCGACCGCGCAAACACGATGGCCGCCTTGCTCGCCGATGCGCCCTCCGAATGCCCCACCCAAGCGCTCTCCTTATCCACCGACCCCACCCCTCCCGAAGCGCCCCTGCCCCTCGTCGTCGTCTCCCATTGCCACGGCTGCACCTGGAGCAGCCTCGCGACGGTCGCCCGGCACCTCGCGTCGTGGGGCTTCGCGGTCGCAACGATGAGCCACGAAGGCAACACGCTGTACAACACGCTTTCCGGCGATGGCTTGCCCCTCGACACCAGCACCTTGGACCTACGGGTGGCGCACACGAACGCAATTCTCGATGCAGCGCGCACCGGCGACCTCGGCGTTTCTGTCGACCCCGACCGAATTGCGCTCGTCGGCCATAGCTTTGGCGCGGTCACCGTGGGTATGGTCCTTCAAAACGACCCCGACGTGCGCGCCGCCGTGTTTCTGGGCGCACCCGCAGAGAACCCGCTGCTGCCCGGCGTATCGGCGGCGGCGTTGCAGCAGCCAACCGCGTGGGTGCTCCTCGAAGAAGACAACAGCATCGGCGCCCTCGGCAATACGCTCATCGAGACCAACTTCGCGGACGCAAGCGGGCCGCGCCGCCTCGTGCGAATGCCGGACGCCGGCCACTGGACGGTGAGCGACATCGTCGGCCTCACCGACGACCTGATGCCCGGCTGCGGCACGGACACCCGCCAAGACGGCTCCGGCGCGACGTTTACCTACACCGACCCCGAAGCAGGCCGCGCCACCACCGCCGCAGTGGTCACGACCGCGCTCGGCTCACTCTTGCTCGACCGGGCCGACAATGTCGACGCACTCGACGCCTTGCACGACTGGAACGCCATTCAGGTCGAAGCGCCCGCGACCACGCCCTAACCTCGCCCGTGGCCCATGGGGAACCTACCCCCGCGCCCCCCACCTTCCGAAATCACCGTGCCCACGAGGGCTCTCTACGCCGCCGTTCGAGCGCAGGCCAAAGTGGAGCGATGACAACCGCCCAATGGCGGCGAATCCCCCTCCCATTGACGCCCATAGACGCAACGTGGCCCCTCACAGTGCTGCAAACCCCTCCTCAGAATAAAAAGTAGGGGTTTGAACGCCTGCAGATGGCAATATAGAAATCTATAATGCCTCCATCACGCTACAACACCCAATATAGAATTCTATATGGCCTGTTGCACGCCCGCAACGCCCCACAAAGTCGCCGATGCGTGCTATGGCTAACGTCCTTCGCGCCGCGACGGGAGCTTGCCGGTGACGGGAACGGATGCGCCCCACGCGCTCAACGCCGTCCCCGAATGTGGGGACACGGCGGAATTGGGCCTTCGTGGTCGGGGGGCGGCGCGTCTTCTTTCCATGCGTGACTTTGGTAGCCATACATTGGCTTCTGCACCACGTTTTGCAGGTCACTTCGCAACCACAACGGCGACGCGGAGCCAGACATCGGCGGCACGAGCCACGACCAATCCCCGTATACGGGCCGACCCGCTGCCTTTTCTTGTCGCTCGAACTGGAGAAAATAATCGCAGGCGCTGTGGTGGTCCAAAATGCGCACCCCCTTCTGTTGGAAGGAGTACAACACAGCCGTATTCAGCTCAACCATTGCCCGGTCCTTCCACAAGGCAGCGGAGGACGCCATATTCAACCCCATTCGGCGGGCCACCTCTGGCAGTAAGTTGTACCGGTTGGCATCGGAAAAGTTGCGCGCGCCGATTTCCGTCGACATATAAAAGCCATTGAACGGCGCGCTTCGATACACCACCCCCCCCAAGTCCAAGCCAATCTCCGACACCGCAGGCAGCGCGTACCACTCCAACTCCATCTCCGAAAACCAAGCATAGTCGGGATGCACGATAGGCACGCGCAAAATGGCATCGTCGGGGATTTCAAACCACTGCGGGGGCCGGTCCCCCACCCGCACCATCAACGGCAAGATATCAAAACGTGTTCCTTTGCCTCGCCAACCGAGCGCGAGCGCTTGGTCCGTCAGCTCGACATTTGCTGGGTCGCCGAGAATCGTGCCGTCGGCCTGCCGATACCCCGCATACCGCAACAGTTGCGTGTTGTACAAACGAATGTCGGGCGCGCCCGTCCGGAAGACCGTAATCGTCGAGACGAGGTCGCCGCCATTGGTCGCGACGCGCAGGTGGTCGACCAATGCCTGAAAGATGTCCTCTTCGTTGACCAGGTGACGCATATCGCGCACCACCAAATGTTTCCAAAAGAAGCGACCGACGCAACGTGTTGCATTGCGCCACGCAAGGCGCGCACCAAACGCCAACTCATCGGAGGTGTGGGTCCACGTACCCGTGCGCGCAACCTCCTCCCGCACTTCTTCCATACGCGGCCCAAGCGCGCCAGAAACGCCCAGTTCGGCGTACATCTGCCCGAGAAAGCTCTCTGCCTCAAACAATATTGGTTTGTCTTCCCGGAGGTCCAAATAGAAGGAGGACGAGTGCACGGGCGGCAGCGTCGATTCTTTTGCCTCCCCGGAAGGCCTGACGGGCTGCGCATTGCCGTCGTTGTCGATGTTGGATGTAAACACTTCGACCCGAACCTGCGCTTCCGGCCAACCGTGGTCACACAACGCGCGCCGCACGTCGGACGCATACGCGTCCGGTCCACAAACCAACGCGACCGCACCCGCAACATATGGGTACTCTGCCGCAATCGTGGCGGCATCCAGCCGCTTCTCCGTCGACGTGACACGGCGAGTCCACGAAATCGAAGGGTAGGCTGCGGCGAGCGCATCCAACTCTACCGCAAAGACAAGGTCCGTCGCCTTGCGTACCGACCAATCGACATGCAGCCGCCGACGCGACACGCCGCGCGACGCCTCATCCGCCAACGTGCGCGAAATCGCGATGCCAGGGGTAATCCCAATCCCGCCTGCAAACACGAAAATCGGCCCCTGGTCCTGTTCATCAACGAAGACATCCCCCGTGGGCTGCGAGCACCGAAACAACGTCTGCGGGCTTGCGCGGTCGGCGAGGAACCGCGAGAACACACCCAACGCTTCCCGCTTGACCGTGATTTCATACGGAGCTTCCGTGTTCGCGCGACTGGTGAGCGTATACGCGCGGGTAACCCAACGCGAACCAATATATGCCTGCACCACAATATGTTGCCCTGCCTTGGACGGCATCGGCGCGCTCTCTATCGGACGCAGCGTCAGCGTCACGATATTCGGCGACCGCCGATCCGTCGACACCAACTCTGCATAGCCCATACGCGGAGAACCAAGCAACTCTTCCACGAGCGGAATACAGCCGCCACAAACGCTTGTTGCGCGTGTTTTCGCGCAAATCGCCGCGACCGTCTTGGCGCCGCGCTCGGCAGCCGCCACCAAAGTAGCGCGGTTTACCCCAACACAATGGCAAATCATCTCCTTGGGGTCGATAACGGGCTGGGCATGGGCGATATGAATGGCACCCATCTCGCAAAACAACGCCCGCTCCCACGCGCGCAAGCGACGGCGCGCCAGCAGGTCGACCATCGTGTCGCCCATTCCCGCCCACCGACCACGGCACGACATCCCTACGAGCCGGCCGTCTTCCAGCGCGAGCTCCCGTTCTTGGTCCCCCTCGCCGAATCGGATTCGTTCCGTTGGTTGGGCATCCCGCCACGCCGCGCGCACGCCGCGCGCAGACCGCCGAATGTCAAAGACGCGACCTTCGAGGGTCGTAAGCTGGGAAAACGTCGCGACTTCGTCAAGGCAGGGGTCGCCATTGGGCCAAAAAGACGACGAACCAAGGGGAAGACCGTCACCAAAGCGCGCCGTGCGCCGGGAAAGCAATCCGCGACCTGGCAAGACAAACAAGTCCACCAACTCGACGATGCGCGCCTGTAACACCGACCGTATGTGCGTTTCCCCTTGAAATGCCACCGCTTCGACCGGCGCGGGATAGTACAGATGCTCCACCACCGCCGATGTATACGACAAAGGAACGCCTGCCGCCGCCCAGCGGTCGCGCGCAAAGTGGGGCAAATCGCGGTGAAAGAAGACATCGCGGGCTTCGCGGTCAAGCGCCGTCTCTAACAAAACATCAAATCCCGCGCGAAACCGCTCGAGCGACACAATGCCGGCCTCCCCGGGTGGGAGGCCATCTATCCACGGGGACTCCTCCCCGTCGGCTTGACCGACCTTTTGAAGAAACGCGTGGAGCTCTGCCGTGGTCACCTTACCGTCTTGGTTGAGGTCCAGGGCATGGAGGCGCGCACGCAAAAACGAATCCGGCTGAAGCACGTCATGGAGCATCGTTTCAAGCAATACAGCCAAGCCGTCTCCGTCCCACTCCGAAGGCCCGACAATCTGCCCCTTCGCTACGGGCGCGGTCCAATGGGCCTTCACGGCTGCTGCAATGTCTGCCGCGGCCACGAATCGAAGTGCCCGGTGCGGGAGGGGCAACGATAAAGCGCGGGTTTCGCGAATGCTATCCCATGCCAAAAACAAACTTTCGGCGGTCGGCGCGTACCGCAGCACGGCACCGCCCACCGCCGCGCACGCCCGCGCGAGGGCTTGCCCGAGGGGGCGGTCCTGGGAGATATCCGGCACAACGGTGAGCACCGTGGCGTGCTGCAATTCCCGCGCTGCGACGTCTGCCAGCCCTTCAAAAGAAGCGGCATCGGCATAAGACACAAAAAGGACCACTTGGTCGCCGTGCGAAGGATTCCTCGACGGAGGTGAATGCCCCAGCGAGCGGAGCGATGCGCAATGGTACCCGCTCGAAAGCAGCGCCAGACCAACGGGATGGCGCTCTGGTCCAAAAAAATAACGCGACATCGGTCTCTCCGGGCGCAGTCAAGGCATTCGCCCCGAATGGTTTGCCGTAATCCCGTATATAAGCCAATAACAACGCAGTTGTTTCCCCATAGATAGAGAAATAGTCCCATAAGCGCTTTGCTTTTGTCTTATACGAAAATCTACCCTGTCCCCGTGAAGCGACGGTATCGGCGTAGCGCCCACCGGCCGGCAGGTGTCCACGATAGCGCGGTGCCGTGCGTTTTCCGCAAACCACGCAGTCGCCCGGCGGATGCAGAAGGTTCGCGCTGGTAGCGTGGGCGAAACACGGGGGGCGAGAAGCAGGCAGGGCGTACCCACCGAAAACCCCGCGTGCTGGCCCCAAAAGGCGCATTCGTCGCCGAGGCACACCCAGTCCCCCATGAGACGCGGGAAAATCGAGCAGATACAGCCCGCGAGGGGTCTCGTCCAGCGCTGCCGCAAGGACCGCAAATGGGCTTCGCACCCATGGACAAGCCGGCCACAGCGGAATACCGAACATTCGTTATAACTCACCACGGCCCGATAGTACCCCAGGAATCCGATGTGGCTCCTCGCTCTATTGTTGTTCACCGCCGCTGCCGCCCCCAATCCGGGCGCAGAAACGCCCGAACGCGCACCACGCGCCGAAACATGGGATGTAACCGGCACCTTGCGGGTGCGGCAGGATTCGTTGCACCTGGCCGCCGTCGATGAGCAAGGGACAGCCGCAGATGTCTCGTCGTGGACCAGCGGCCGCCTCGTCAGCCGCGCGGCGTGGACCCCCGCGCCCTGGAGCCTCCGCCTCGGAATCGAAGCTGTAAATGGCGGCTGGATGGGCGACACCACCGAGCTTGGCCTCCAAGCCACCGACCGTGCCTCCCCCTTCGCGCGGTACGGCGACCTAGAAACGGCCGTTTTGGTACGCGAAGCCCAAGGCGCATACCTCGGCCCCCGCTTCCAAGCGCGCGTGGGACGCACCAGCTTTCCGTGGGGCACGGGAATGTTGGCCAACGACGGAGGATTCGCCAGCAATCTCGGCGACGACGCATTCGGAGGGCAAGACTTCGGCGACGCGTGGACCGGCAGCGTCGTAGACCGCGTCGCCCTCTCGGCGACGCCCTGGCGCCCCGACGCCGATGCAGGCGCCAAACGTGGCTTGGGGGCGCTCGTCGCATTCGACCGCGTCGTGCGCGACGACCAAGCACAACGCAAAAACGGCGACAACGCCATCGCCCTCGTGGGTGGGCTCCGCTGGCGGCTGCGCCGGGCAGAAATGGGGGGCCTCGTCGTGCGCCGCTGGCAGCAAGATGGCGACGCACCCGTGCCTTTGGGTGAATCCGCGCCGCCAACCTGGACCACGCGGGTTTTGCCGGTGGATGTGTGGGCAAAAGTCGAGCTAACAAACCCCGAAAACGCGCACCACGTCGGCATCGAGGGCGAGTTCGTCTGGATCCAAGGCGAGACGACGCGCCTGCAAGTTCCCGAGGCCTGGGACGCGCCCGCGGAGGTCCGCAGCGTCGGCGGCATCTTCCGCGTCCGCACCGACCACGACCCACAACGCTTGTCCACCCGCTTGGATTTCTTGTACGCATCGGGCGACAACGACCCACGAGATGCCGTCGCGCGCACATTTTCGTTCCACACCGACTACAACGTCGGCATGCTGTTGTTCGAGCATGTGATGCCACTGGTGACCGCGCGCACCGCCGACCGCGTCGCAGACCCCGCCTTGTTGGCCGTCATCCCCGAAGGCGTGCGCCACACCATCTCGCCCGGCGCGTTTTCCAACGCAATGGCCCTCAATCCGGTAGTGCGTTGGCGCCCCGTCGACACCCTCGATGTGCGCGTAGGTTGGCTCGCTGCGCGTGGTGCGGGCGATGTCGTCGACGTCTATCACACCGCGCTCAATGGCGGCTACAACCGCACATTCGGAGACGGCGACCCCGACAACCGCGGCCTCGGCCACGAATTCGACCTGGGGCTCGCGTGGACGGCCCTGCTCCCCGGACAAACCTCGGCTACCGTTGGCATCGAAGGGGCGATTTTACGCCCTGGCAGCGCGCTCTCCGAACTCAACCTTGGCACGCCCGCATTGGTTCGCGGCGGCCTTGACTTGCGATGGTAACCATGCGGCACCAATCCAACCTATCGACTGTCGCGGCGAAACACCCACGTCTCCTGTGGATTCTGTGCAGTATTGGCTGCAATCCGAGCGGTCCCCGCGCGGAAGGCTGGGCCAACACTCGGCAAACCGGCGGGCCGACCGTTTTGTGGGACGCCCTCGCTTTGCCGCTGCCCGAGATTCCGCTGCCCAACGATGCCGCCACACGCCGCGACCCCACCAGCCCCACCGGTCGCCGCTTGAACATTAGCCTCGAAGCCCCCACGGCCCTCGAGCGGAGCACGCGGGCGATTTTCAACGAGCTGGACGGGTTCGGCACCACCGCGCCCATTACGGTGTCGTTTGACGCCCCGCTCGATGTCGCCGACCTCTACCGGCGACACAACGAAAATCACGACTTTCGCGACGACGCGGTGTTGCTCGTCAACGTGGACCCTGCGTGCAAACGGTATGGCGAGGCTGTGGGACTCGACATCGGCAGCGGCCGGTTCCCGGCGGTCAACTTTGGCCGTGGCAAGCGCATTGAAGACCCAAGCGCACCCGCCGGATATGTTGTCAAGGAGGACCAGAATCCCCTCTTTTTGTTTGACGAACATGCCGAAGACCGCACGTTTGTATTTGAACAACGCAACGAAGACACCAACCAAAACGGCGTCCTCGATGAAGGGGAAGACATCGACCTTGACGGAATCCTCGATGTCGCCAACTTTATCGATCCAAACGTATGCGATGGACTCCCGTATAACTCCATTGCCCACGACCAATGTGTCGCCGACAACCTGATGACCTTTTATGACCGGGGGTCCAACACGCTGATTCTGCGGCCCTTGTGGCCCCTCGAACAAGCCTGCACCTACGCCGTCGTACTCACAGACAGGCTGACCGACCCGGAAGGTCGCGCGGTCGTTTCGCCGTTTTCTGCAATCCATGCGCGAGACCAGCAAGCCGACCTCATGGCCATCGAGCCGTACCTCGACCGCTTTTCGCTGTCCGTCGACCAAATCGCCTTCGCCTGGACATTCACGACCGCTACCGTCACCGGCGACCTCCAAGAGCTTCGCAAGGGCTTGTATGGCCACGGCGCCTTCGATTGGATGGCCGCGCAATGGCCAGTGCAAGGCTTTCGCCCATGGACACGCGGCGAGCTGGCAGATGTCGTCGGAGCAGACATCGACGATAGCGTACGCGACGACGTCTTGTTGCCGGGCGCATGTGTAGCGGGTTCATTCGCATGGTTGTGGTCGAAGGGTCTTGAAGAGTGGGAACCCAACCGATGCGCAATTGAAGCCGACCTCGCGACGATTGGCGCGCTCTTTTTCGGTACGTTCGAAGCACCGGACCTGCTCGTCGACAAAGACGGCGATTCGACGCCCGCATACGACGCCACCAGCGACGAAACCTGGGTGCTCAACCGCGCCGAAGGTACGGCCGAAGCCGGCACAACCGAGGTCACGTTTTGGTGCGCGCTGCCCGTCGAACGCACAGACGGTTCTTGTACGCCAGGAAACCCAGAGGGCGAAGCATTTTGCAAACCATTCAACGTTGTGTTGTATGGACATGGTTACGGAAGCAACCGCGCGGAAATGTCCCTCCATATGGGCCGCCATACCGCAATGGGACAAGCCGCCTGCGCACTCGACTTTTATGGGCACGGCCTCAATCGGTGGCTCGAAGACCCCGCAGCGGCCAGCACCCTCGCATTCGCGGGGCCACAGTTCGCCCAATATGGCGTAGAGGAGCTCAAAACCATCATTGCATTGGGACGGGACCGCGACCTGAACAACGACGGATTGCCGGACCCTGGCGCGGATATGTGGACCGCCGATGTGTTCCATACCCGCGATATGTTGCGGCAGACCGCCCTGGAGCATATGCAATTCGTGCGTATGTTGCGACATATGGACGGCGAAACCCGCGCCAACGACGGGAGCCTCCTCGGCGACCTCGACGGCGATGGCGTCGTCGACATTGGTGGACCTCACGCAACCCTCGGCATGTGGGGCATCTCGCTTGGCGGCATCGTGTCCGGGCTGCTCGCCGGCGCAGAACCATCGCTGGACGCAGTGTCCCCCAACGCAGGTGGCGCAGGGCTCACCAATATCAGCGTGCGCTCCAAAGAAGCGGGGGTGCCCGATTCGGTCGTATTGCCGATGATTGGGCCTTTTGTCGCCGGCTGCCTGCCCACCGATGCCCATGACGTGCCTGTCCCCGCTGGCGAAACCAGCGACCACGACTGCATGAGCGGCGAAGGCAGCCACGCCGGCCCTTACACCGGCGGCACCCTTCGCTTGGCGCTGTTCGGACACGACCAAGCGCGCTTCACAGTGCGCGAGTTCGGCGCGGTGACCGGCATCCAGGCCGGCGACCGGCTCCTGTTGGAAAACCTCGACAATGGCGAGCAACGTACGGGCACCATCGGCCCGCGCGGTCGCTTCCGTATCTCGGTTCCCGCCGACGCATACGATGCCATCGAAAAGCGCGCAGCATTGGGCATGAGCGACGCACAAACCAATACAACTGCGCCCGCGGACGTATGGATTGCCGACCGCATCCGGCTCACGATTTCCGATAGCCAAACCGGCGACACAAAGGCCGTCGTCGACACCTTCCAGCAGGACGTCACGTTTCAGGGCGTGACCTGGGCCGCCGGGAGCCCCCTCACCGTCCTCGAAGAAGGGCTCGGCTTCGCGCGAAACCACCCCGACCTGCGGCGCTTCGTCGGCATCGCGCAGCACGCCATCGACCCCGCGGACCCCGGCGCATGGGCCGTACACATTCGCGAAGAGCCCCTGGACGTATCCTACGACCCCTACACAAGCGGCGGCAACACGCGCGTATTGGTGATGCCCACCGCAGGCGACAAGCAAGTCCCCCCCGACACGGGCGCCGCGCTGGCTCGCTCGGCCGGCCTCCTCGGCTCCTGGGCCCGCGACGACGCCAACTACGGCCCCGAGGTCGGCTGGCGCGCGCTGTACGCCACCGACCCCCGGCTCGGAATGAGCCCCGACGACTTCCTCGTGGCAACCTACGCACTCGAAGGCGACCACAGCTTCGTGCGCTTCCCGGACAACGAAATTGTACAAGAGGTCGTCTACGACGTAGACAACGTGAGCGACGGCACCGCGGCGTGGTCGTGCGGCGACTCCGACTGGTCTGCAATCATCGGCGAAAACAACTGCCCCGAGGAATACGAAGGGCAGGAGGTATTCTTCGGCGTACCACATCCCCCCGAAGGCGGCCTCCGGCTCGACTCCCCCCGCGGCGATGGTACCGCCGACGCCTTCCGGTTGCCTGTGCTGCGACCCGGTGGACAACACGGCATCTACAATGCGCAATCCTTCCGGGTGTTCGACGCGGACGCATTCATGGTCAACTTCACCGCCCGCTTCTTGGCAACCGCAGGCGGACGCACCGACCACTTGCCGGGCTGCGACTGCTCCGCCAGCGACATCGCGAACATCACGCGCAATCGCGAGCCGGCGTACCCCATCTGGGGCGACCGCGCCTGCGAAGCCGACGAGCTCAAGCTATGCGACGCCGCGTGCACCGACGGGTGGGGCCTGTCAATGCCCATCGAATCGGCCTGCGTCGTCCCCTGAGCCGTCCGCCAGCGCACTCCCGACCTACAACCTCCGCGCGGAGCCAAAATAGAGCCCGCGCGGCGCTCCGTTCAGTACCGCCACCCCCAATTTGCGACGATACCGCACATAAAACCAGTACCGCCACCCCCAAAACGATTCATGGCGGACATTTGCTGACGTAGCACGCCCCAAAAACGCACGCACCCCCATACAAAACCAGTACCGCCACCCCAAAAACGATTCATGGCGGACATTTGCTGACGTAGCACACCCCAAAAACGCAGCCCCCATTCCGTATACCCACCGCGGCGGCCCCAACATTGCGCAACACGTTGGCCAACGCTGGGCGGCACACCCCAAGAGGCAGGAGGTGTTGGGGTGCAAGGGTCAGCCGGAGGGGGCGAGTCGTTATCGCGTCCACAGCGGACCACGGTGCGGGGTGGGGGCAGATCTCCCATCCACCGCGTCGGACGTACCGTTGAACCGAAACACGAGCCGCGTTCGCGCCACGCCATGTACAGCAGCACGTACATCGACTTCGATAATTTTTCCGATATCAATCATGTATTTTACTCCAACCGATTCGAGCATCGCCAGCACCAATATTGAATTCTCGAAAGCCCACGCGTCCCAATACAGTCAGAGTATCTACCCAGCCTCGATTGGATTGCATATTCTCCATCGCTCGCAACCAACGGCTGCTTCTATCGAGCCCGTCCTCGACCGACTGGGGTCCATGGCACCCCGCACCCCGCACCCCGCACAATCAAACGCAAACGCGATGCAAAAGGAGTGTATTAATCATGTCGTCAACCGAATCCCAGACATTCGTCATTCAAGAGTCGAGCTCAGTGGACGGGCTGGAAATCGAACCAAACGACAATCTCCATAAACATCAAATGGAGCGATGCGTTCAGATTCTGATAAAACTTGCAGCAGATGCACATAACCGATATAAATACGAAGAAGAGGGGCGGCGTCAGAGCTCGATACGCCGATGCAAAGGCAAACGGCAACAGGTTCTACAGCCGCATCGACAAGGTGTTTTGATTGCTGGCGAGCGCGGCATTGGCAAGACAACCTTTATTCTATCGCTGCAGAGAAATCTCGACGGATTTGCCAATAAACATGGCAACGTTAGTCTACCTAAGGCATATGTGCTACCAATCTTGGACCCCAACCAAATTGACGGGGATGAAGTCTTTCTTGCAACAGTGGTCGCGAATATCATACGCGAAATCGACCATAGCCTCGCCGACTGTGACCCGTGCGGAAGAGACCATAAAGGGAAGCTCATAACAGCGGTGGAAAAACTACACACCGGGCTGCTTGCATCAAGCAATGACACCTGGAGAGCCTTAATGGCAAGCGGGGGTTCGTTCTCGCAGTACGCTGAGAATCTACATCGATTGTCAAGTGGCGGCTTAACCGCGATGGAGAGATTCGAGGAGGTTGCACGCGAAGCCTGCAAGTTACTTTGCGTCGACTTGCTGGTTCAACCTATCGACGACATTGACCTCGGAGGTCCAGAATCTTGGCGCGTTCTAAACAGCATTTACAAGTATTTGAGTGGCCCGTCCCTCGTACCGGTTTTATGTGCGGACGAATTGCATTTGCAGTTGGTGGTCCAAAACGAGCTATTTAAACAAGATGCCACCGCGCTTGGTCTTCTCAAAGGTATCCAACTTCCCGATCAAGTCATATCTCTCGAAAAACAGCTCCAACACACCGTCAACATTCGCCACCAGTTCCTGCTCAAGGTCCTGCCAGCCGCCCACCGTCAACGGCTGTTTTCGGCAAAACAAGACCTGCTTCAAAACGGCAAGTGGCAGCCTCGCAATGAGGGCAACAAGACCAAGCCAATGCCGATATTCCTCCATACGCCCCACACGACCGACCAGGTGAGCCTCTTAGGTGACCTTACTCTCTCCCTAACTCCCCAAGTATCGAGGATCCCGCTTCATTCATTGACGCACGCGCTCCCCAACAACACACGCGCATTGGTGACGTTCCTTCACATTTGCTGGGAAATGCACCCGAGCAAACCTCTACCCCAATCGCAAAAGCAAGACGACGGCCAGAGTTTAAACTCGCTGGTTGTCAATCTATCGCGATTGTTTGAGTTATTGGATAGCTCTGAGGTACTCGACCAGCCTCCAGAACGATACATCCGTCGAGTAGTTGTTGGAAAAGACTGGCTCAAAGCGGCTACCTTGTACGGATTTCGACAACAGTCCCCCCGTTGGACCAGGACAGAAGACGAAGTGGGCAACGTGGACGATGGTACTGTCCTTCGAACGGAAATCACCCGCTTGGCCATCAACAAAGGTCTTCTTCTACAACCTCGGAAAGTACTGCGCCTTTTGACGACCATCGGCCCGGTATGGATGTCGCCGCCATTAAGTTTTGAGCAACAATCCTCGCAGGTAGACCAACGAAGAGAATTAGCGGCCGGTAGCGGAGAGTCCAGCGCGTATATGGTAGTTCGCCAAGCAGAACACGCACTTTCATTCGAGAATCAGTTCGCCGCCCATCCCGCGCTGCCCATTGTGAGAGTATTAGCATCGACAACCGGTCGCCCCACAGATGTTTCCCAAGTGTCCAGTTCATGGATAAACATGATTCGTGGTGCCTTGCGCATTCACATATGGCATAACTCGGAGGAGAGGTTGGACAAAAACACCCCAACGCCTCTCTTTCGACCCAATTCGCGCATTTCGGAACAACTAAGAAACCATGATCCCCTTCCGCCCATCGAGCGCCAAGATCTGCTTGCATTTCTGCAACTTTTCCTCGTGCGCGCAAACGCCCCGCCCCACCAATTCCTCGATGCCGGCGGGGCAATCGAGAGGCTACTGTATGTTCAAACGCGAAGTTCTACCGCCAATGAATCTCCATTTCGTCGATACTGGAACGAACAACATTATCGCCTACATATTCACAACCGCACAGAAGGCGCGCGGGTTAGAGCGGCTGGCCCGACTAGCCAACCACTGGAACCTCCTTCCACGGACGCATGGCGGACATTAGGCAACTGTATCTGGAGATGGCAAAACTCTCCCGCAGTGCAAAATTGTGCGAGGGAGGCAAAGGCGGAGATATTTCTGTTGATCGATATCGCCAAGACTTGGCGGGAAGTCGAAGAGCGTGTTGGAAGATCACTTTCCCAACGTGATGTTTCTACTGTTGCAGATTACCTCGAGCCATGCATTCTCGGATTCATCCATGCGCTATTGTTCAATGAGTTCTATGCACTCGTTGCTGGCGACCTTGACAGCTATCGTAAGCTCAAGCTACCCTTGCTTTCCGAGTGGGTTCCTATTTACGGCTTCACTTACAAACGCTACAATGTAGGAGAGGTCGATTCCGCAACACAAGTGGGCGAACCGGCAACCCAACCCCGCGTTTACCTGCCGAGTGCCGACGATCAGCACTTTTCATCAGTACTTACATTCCTGGCAACCATGACTTCCGAGTCGCGAGCTACACTCCGAGAGATGGGTATCGAAGCATTAAGTTGGTCGCAAGTTCTCCCACTTACCAATATACTTGTCACCTGTCCCGCAGTGCGAGCAGCGGTCCACTCCGACTGGGCTCAACTATTGACGAACGCATTCCCACCTGAACCCAACTCGGACCTAAATACAGAAAACCAAGCGGCTCTCTATCATCTGCTGTGCGGTCTATTGCTGGAGGTAGGAGTGCCAACCCAAAATGAGGGCGCCAAGTGACTCCCCTTCATTTCGCACACGCACTGTTGAGCACGCCAGAGTTGGTCGATACACTGGTAGACTTTCATCACGCCGGACACGCGAGCGCTATGGCCGAAAAAAACCGTGTAATGAACCTTTTGGATGAGGTCGAGCGCGTGCATGACCGCCGCTGGGGACGCTGGGCTAGGCACCAGGTCAGGGGCGCCCGAAGACTATTTGAGTCCCGCCTTACCGAAGCAACACACACACAATCCTTGGTATGCACTGCAGTTGGTTTGCTTGCCGAGGACATGTTTGTTTTTCACAGTGGCGAGCTGCGCTGGGACCCCGAGGCACACCTACGATGGAGGGAAGAGTGGTCTGAAGCCACGTCCATTGAAGCCCCTCAAGTCTTCGCCATGATTGCAACCTGCCTAAAAAATGAAGGAGAACAACCTTGGCGATTGCGAGCGAATAATCGAAGTTTCGATGCCATACTGCTAAATGCGCCCCGTATTCCCCGAGTCGCGGACCAAAGCATGGAGGCGCTCTACCGGGAAGGCTTGGCGGAAATACATCGCCATGAGTCTTTGACAAAACTGCCCTCTTTCGTATGGCATCGCCTCCTTGCCGAAGGACTCCCACAAAACGTTCCGTATCCAAAAGGAAATGGAAAAAGTCCCGATTGGGGTAAGGAACTCAATCGCGCAAGACGCATTTGGAACGCCATCTACGAATTCATTTCCCAATCAACCCAAATAGACTCGAATGTTTTTTTGCTACCGAATTCGTTGGCGAACGATGAACGCTATTACTCGGTGAAACAGCTACGAAATGCAAAAGTGGGGGAGGATTTTCAACCCGACCGAATGCTATGCATCGACCGCAATCTATTGGCCGAAGCCTTTCGCAAGCTTCTCGAAGGCCCACGCAACAGCGCACTCGAGTCGGCAGTGCACATATTGTTACTCAAACGATCTGAGGTTGAGTCTTCGTTGGTTCATCCCCCACAAGGATTTCGGGGCCTTGACCGCTTCAAGACAGAATACGTTGACCATCCATGGCAAGACAACATTCAGGCTTCCCCCTATGCATTGTGGCGCCAAGCATGGGATGAGGGTGGTGTCCGTTGGCTAGAAATTAAGTTGGGCCCTGGGAGGAGCATACGGCAAAAAACCGAGCGTTGGCTTCAAGCGGCAGCGGCAAGTTCCCCACACGACACTCCATCCGGAACTGTCAATGCCGCCGCATCAACAACTTCTGGACACGCCATCGGCCAGGCAGACTGTCAGCATCTTCCGCCAGGAGACACGCCCAATGCACATTCTTATGCAAAAACTGCCGCGGCGCTCGGAAAACCCTCGATGAATGAAAAGCGCCCGGCGATACGATTTGTTTTGCATTTCATTAGGAAACCTGATGCTCAAGTTGAAGAAGACCTATCTGTTGGTGGCCGAACCCGATGGAGTGCTGGTCCACGCTGGCTGAAGGTGCGAGAGGAAGTCGAGAAGCAAACAAGAGAGTTACGGGACGTACTACGCGATCCAACATATGGTCAATTGTGGGTGGGAATAGACGCAGCTGCATACGAACTTGATGCGCCTGCTGAAGTTTTCGCGCCTGCATTTCGTTTGCTGCGCGCGCCATGGGCATTGACCACCTTCGAGTTTTCGGACGACAAACACCTTGTCACCGGAATTCGGAGTCTTGGTGCAAGTGTGCATGCGGGTGAAGAGTTTCGGCATATAGCAAGCGGTATGCGGTGGATTGACGAACATATGCAGTTCCTTGAGCTTCGGAATGGGGATCGAATCGGCCATGGCTTGGCCGTAGGGCTCGAGCCGGAATGGTGGCGCGAAAGTGTAGGGAGGCAGGTGACACAGACCAATTTGGAGCGCCTCGACGACCTCGTGTGGTTGTCCAACCGTTGGGCCAGACATCCACAGCATGCACATTTGTGCCACAGTATAGGAGACGAGATCGCAGAGTTGTGCTGGAAGGTATACAACACCATTTATGAGCCCTTCGAGTTGCGTGCCGCTTGGAAGCTCCGTGAATTGGATCCTCTTCTTGGCGATCCAACCCACATCCTTCACGACGGAGGCTCAACCTCCTCCACGATTACGCCATTGACCAGTGCTGCACGCCATTGGCAAAGAAAGAGAATATGTGAAAGCAGTCAAAAAGCGGTCGAGATTTGGCGTGCATACACCTGGGACCTGGGGGTTCGGAAACGTGGTAACGAGGAGCGAGTGGTCGACCTTCGGCGGGATTGGGATGCTCCCCTTCGGACCCTGCAAGACGACCTTCTCCGTGAGATGAGCCTGAAGGGAATCGCAATTGAAGCGAATCCGAGCAGCAACCTTGCGATTGCGTCTCTCGGAACCGTCCGCAGACATCCGGTATTCCGGTGGTTTCCCGTCAACCCCAAGGACCGTCACGACTTGCCGCTACCGCGAATTTGTATTGGCAGTGATGACCCGGCGATATTCTACACCGAACTGGGCCACGAGTTCGCGTTGCTGGCACAGTCCGCACGCGATGAAGGGCACAGCGAACGCGACATCCGTTTTTGGATTCAGGAGTTACGAAAGAACGCCGTAGATTTGTGGTTCGGAGGAATCTCCGGCAAACAAATCACCGACGAATAATCTGCATGAACTCCATGGCATCAACATGCAGCGCCAGGAGGTGGGGCGGCGGGAGAAGAGACGCCGTATACTGGAGCGAGCCACGCAGGTTCGACATGCTAACGATTGCTTCCAAGGACCGTGCCCCGTGTTTGTAATGGGAGACATCCAAAAACGCCTTGAGTACACTGGCCTCTACGTTTACAGTGCCATCTACAACCACATGCGGCCACAGATTTTCAATCGCGCCCCTCAGGATATTTGCCCGGCGCAAATGATGAACACCGCTTACATCGTTGGTGTCAGGGTCGACACCAGGTATGTCCAAAGTACCGCGCAAACGACTGACAAAATCAGGCAACTTGAGCGCGCGTAGCTCAGACTCTACTCCCTGATGTGCGCCAAAGTGAACAAACCGGGCAGCGGTGCCCCCAGCGAACACAAAAACCGGCGCGCCGATATGAAAGGTCGCTGTTCCCTCTGTGAACTCTCCATCTTGCATGGGTGCGAGAAAGTATCGTAACCACCCGAGCGGTCTCCCCTGCAATGGGGTGTCAAATTCATCGAAAAACACCAGGGGGCAGGACTGAATTGATGCAGCAGCCACCTGGTGGAGCGCGCCCATAAGGTATGCGGGATCTTCAAACTGCGACAGATTGAAAGTCAACATGCTCTCTTTGGAAAAGCCAACAGCACGAGCCAACTCCCGTACGGTAAAAGACTTTCCTGCGCCAGGAGGACCGAAAACGGCAATTGAGAGCGGCTTCAGCGCACGCGACGGATTCTCAATGTGCTGCTTGAGCAGTGCACGCAGGCCCGCGAGCATATCAGTCTGGTCAGGGTCGAACTCGCGGATACGTTCGAAGCGTGCGTAGGTTAGCGACGGAGTGTCCTGACGACCTTCAAAGCCACGCCCTACGATTTCTTTCGCCAATCCACGAGAGTCGTTTGAAGTGCGCGGAAGACCTATCTTGCAGATTGGATACAGGCTATAGTCCAAAAACATCGTACATTCCGTATTCCCATTCCCAAAACCCGACTCTGTAAAAACGGAATCGACTTCAAGATGGGTTTTGCCGGTGCAGCCGTTAAACGAAGATTCAGCAGCACGGATTACAGAAACAATGTTGGACGTTGTGGGATTATGTTTATCCGCATTCCCGACAGAAAAATCCTCAATACTACGAAACGGGGGCCCCAACCTTCGTTCATTCGTTTCGAATGACTCAGGTTTTCCAATATTTGTATTCGACTCCAGGCAATAACCATATTGATGGAGTCTACGACTTGCAACCAAGCCAAGTGCAATCCCTCGTTCGATTGCCGCCGCAATGCCTCCCTTCAGCTTGTCTACACACAACAGACTATTGACTGTGAGGGGCCGGCAGGACAATGTGCCTACTTCGGACTCCTGCGGGCACAGCGAGAGGTACTGATAGAGTTGCCAAACAACTGCAGCCACAACACACGTACCGTGGCCCACCACCTTTCCAGGAAATACGCGCTTGAAGTCGCCCTCAATCGTACCATTGGAGAACACCAATGAGCCACCGGCTACGCCCTTCGGCGGTATGGACCGCCAACAATCCCACCGTTCGTCAAGCCGCGTCTCCCGATTGTCGCTTTGAAAAACGGCAACGCTGTCAGGTGCAAAGTTGACGACCACAAATGCAGGTGCGCACTTATCAAAAAGGTCGTTTATGGCAGCCTTGCATTCGTTCATCGTGGTCGCCCAGCTCTGGTTCGCTCCCACACGCCCCCTAAACTGGCGCAACAAGCTTGCAGGAATCAGGAGTACAAGTCGACCCCATCCAATATGCTGCGGTTGAAAAATGCTCGCCAAAACACGATTTATCCGGGTCAACAGATCTTCTGCCGACGACGCATGGCTGATTTTCAACACGAGCCACGGTAGGTGGTCTTTCGACTCCGCAAACTCAAATTTGGTTTGGTTTGTCTGCTCACCACGGATCCCCTGCGCCTCCGTCTCAGACGCGGTACGGCGCGGCACAAAGCCAAGGTTCTCGTCGAGAACAACCACGAGCTTTTTTCCTGCGACGTGCGCAGTGATGTCTGCCAAAGTGTTGACGGCGCAGCCAAGATTGGATTGGGGTCTTGTGTCAACGCTTGACCCGGCATTGGATCCTATCTCGTCCTCACCTACTGTAATGCCATCAACGGTACCAAGGTAGTTGGCCACGCGCCAAACAATATCCTTCACTCCACCCCCCATCTCGCACGGCGCCCAAAGTGTATGGGCATGGGCGTATTCGGAGACCTTTCGCGGATACCGACTGAGGACTCTGCGAGGTGATTCGGGCAAACTATCGGAAGCAGAAGCCAAGCCGTGCGACGCGGAAGTTGGGGTGTTAGCTCCCTCGAGCTCGTTGAGAATGCGATTCAGGTGAATGGCACCGCCTGATTGAAAATACACGCGAAGCTTGTCTTCGGGATCGTAAGCAACACCGACGTTGCCAGCGCCTTGCGGGCGCGTATGCAACAAATCGTGGGCAATCATGCTGTCGCCGACTACGAGACACAAATCGAGGTTGTTGTTCACTTGAACTCCTACTTTCTCCTAACATTGCCACACTGCGGACGGCGAGTCACTACATAACATCAAAATGGCGACATCACCCACTGCCTCCAATACAAACTCCTCGTACACCGCGCGGTGCTCCGACCTAATCTTGGCGCTCAATATTCGCCCGCGACTACTGTCAGCACGTATTATACGGGATTATTGAGAAGGAGATCGATGTAGCCATGGGGATCTTCGACAAAATCGGGTATGATCCGGGATCCCTCGGAGAAT
>CAZCUX010000032.1:0-80232 GCA_964502005.1 uncultured Enterobacterales bacterium | reverse complement strand
CCCTTTTGGTTTTTCTTCTTTATCGAGGTGACTCGGAGAGTGCAACCTCTTTTTTCGTTTTTTTTCTTTGTTTCGCCGTTATAGGGAAAAACAAAGACACTTATCACGCTGTAAACGAAAAACAGCTTATGTATTTTGCAGGCGACGAGCGCCAAACTACAAAACACACGCGAAGTGCTCATGCGTTTGCCGATGATGGGGACCAAAGCCACAGAATCGGCAAGCGCGACATTTGCGTTCAAGGCTTCCCTCGAAGCGCCCCGCCTTCTATGGGCTCTACGAATGGTCGTCAACCAATCATCGCTCGAAAAATCTGAAAACCCAATTTTGGAACGCGGCTCCGGTGGATCACAACGATGTACCAGTGCTGCAACGGATCAAGTCTGCGCAGCCCCGTTCGCGGAAGCGTCCAACTGAAGCGCCTTCAGTGAGCCATCTCCGCCACCCGTACGCCGCGTACTCCGCAATGACAGGCGTTCGAGAAAGACCTCCACGCGCTGGTAGAAACCGTTCAAGTCATCCAGATAAGGGGAATGCCCCATACCTTTCAAGGACTCAAAACGGCCGTGTGGGGGGAGATTTTCGGCGAAGAATGCACGGTCTCGGTGCGGCAGCACGTCGTCTTTCTCGCCCCAAAGTACAAGAGTAGGCGGCGCGAGGGCGCGGACTTCTTCGGGACGAAGCAACACCTCGGGCGTCACCTCGGCAAGCAAGCTGCGCGGACCTGGACGCGCCATACGTTGTTGTACTCCCAACGCCAGGAATCCCATTCCAGATTGGGGCGGACCGAGGAAGCGCCGCACAAAGCGCATGGCGTCGGCGGGCGTCTGAAGGTCAAACCCCTTCTTGAACGCGTCCAGCTCGCCCCAGTTCATCGGCGCGCCACCCGGCGAGACCAGAATCAGCGCCAACACATCATTCGGTCGCAACAACGCATATCGAAGCGCAGCGATACCACCGAGGGAGTTTCCAAGGACTACCGCCGGCCCGTCCGTCACCCGATCCATCAGCTCCAACAGCGCAATCGTGAGCCGTTCGCTCGTGAGTGGAACCTGCGGACACGCAGAGTGGCCGTGGCCTGGCAGGTCGGGCGCGAGAACCCGCTGGTGCCGTTTCCGCAGAATGCGCATCAATGGCCCATAGTCTGCCGCGCACGAGCCGAGCCCATGAATCAGCACCACAGGTGGTCCACTGCCCTCGCCCATCCACTCGAGCGCGTGGAGCGTGCCGAGGCTGCTCGGAATCATGCGACTGCGCGCACCCTGCAAGTGAAGTCCCCGCAGCCGGAATGCGTCTACAGTGTCCATCCACGAAGCCACAATCCACTCCAGAATACGGTTTCGCCTTTGCTGCCGCCGCCCGTGGTTTCCGAACACGGTCAGCCCGACGATTCCACCTACACCGTTTCCACACTACCCGTCGAAAATCGTTTCACGAAGCGACCATACCTTTCCGAACACCCGAAGCCACGTTCCTTCGCCCAATCACTCGATATGGTCTTTGTGCAACGTGCCTACGCCTGTGGTACGCGTTTCGCTTCCCAAGCCTCCCGTAGGCCCGGATTTCGACCGTCCATGCGCCAAATCAGCCCGTCCAGCACGTAATGGACGGCCTGCGGTGTCGTAAGCGTGGCAAGCAAAAACGCGCGGCCCCACCGTCCTGGATGTTCGACCAGGACGACGTCGCCAAAAAGCCAATCTTGCTCGAACCAAAGGCTTCGGTCCCAGGCCCACTCCTCTATATAGGCCAATAGCAATGGTACGCCCAACACCAACGGTAACCACCGCACCCGAAACACCCAGCGCGCTATCCCCGAAGCCAGCCCCGGGTTGCCTGCCGCCGCACCCGCCATTCGTTGCCCCGTCCAAAAGACCAGCGCCATATACGGAATCCCGTGGTGGACTACGTTCGGGAGCGAAAACGCAGCGTCGCCGCCCGCAAAGCAGATCCCTCCGCCCCACACCCCCAACGTCGTGAGGGCCCATAAGTCCCGTCCTGGACTCCACAGCCGGGACCGAATCCGCTCCTTTACATGCAAGACGCACACCACAAGCGCCGGAACCAACGTCACCCACACCACCGCCCAAGGGAGACCGCGCAGGAAGTCCGTATCCGTAAACCAACTGAACGAACGCGGCAGCGCGGCATGCCACCACAACACGGGCCAGCCCGTCACCGCATACACAAATGCTTTCTCCAATCGCGCCGAGCGGTCGCGTCCCGAGAGGCCTTGTCGGAGTCGATAAAGCGCCGAAAAACCCCACTGTTGACGCATAAAGTGGAATACCGCAGTATAAGCCAGCACCGTCCAAAACCAATCGTGCGCGAAACGGCCCAGAAGAAGGAGGCCGAGCCAAACCGCCGCCGGGACGCCGACGTACCACATGGGCCGTCGCCGAATCTCGTTGGGCTGCGCATACGTCCGCCAAAGTGTCGAATAGACGTGTGTGACGTCAATCCCAAGCACCACAACGACCCACGCCCACGGCGGGAGCGCGGCGCCCTCCGGCAACCAGAAGCCGATAAGCAGCGCAATCCACGTCGGAAAAAACAAGAATCCAATGTCAGCCTTTGCCGACACCAACCATCCGTTGGAACGGTCTACCTCCACGAGCGTTCGTCCAAAATCGAGATTTCAAGCACTTCTTCCGCAGCACGAACCCCATGCCACAGGGCCTCTTCAAAGAGGCTCAGGCCCGAAAGGTCCGTGTGGGCGAAGTGGACGCGCGGGAGGGGGGTCGCCCATTGCGCGAGCCGGTCCCCCCTGTGTAGACCGACTTCGGGACGAATGGTTCCATGTCCCCAGTGCCACACATCGAGCCGCTCGACAGCGGCGCGGAGGTTGGGGTGCGCCGGCGCAAGAGACGCCAAGATGCGGTCTGCCTCCGACGCCCAGTCCGCCGTAAACAGCTCTGCGCGACCATTCTCGGGGTCTTGGGCCAAGGGTTGGTACCACGAGAGCACCGTGGGTCCGCCGTATTGTCCGCGCTGGTGTGCATTACAAATGACGCCCAGGTCATCCGCGTCATACCGTACGCTGTCCCACGCCAATGGCACGCCGCGGCTCGCGAGGGGCTCCGCGCACGACAACACCCCGACGCGCCACGGCGTCGACCGGGGCGTCCCCTCCGTCGCGCGGCCGACAAGGCGGGAAGCGACTCCCGCGGGCACCGCCAAAATGACGTGCTGTGCGTCAATCTGTACTGAATCACCATTCAGTTTTTCCCCGTGGACCCGCCCGGTGTCCGGCTCGACTGCGCGTACGACCACGCCGACGTGACGTTCAACGGCGCCCAACAAGCGCGTCTCCATTTGCGCGACGAGCCAGCCATTGCCGGCCGGCCAGGTCAGCACATGCGTCCCCAAATCTCGGTCGTTGGCGGGCTCTGGGCGGCGGGCGCAGTGGTAATGCAAACCGGCCCACGCGCTCGTGTCGGCGAGGGTGGTCCCGTAGTCGTCGCGTGTGGCGTATTCGATGAGCCAGCGAAGAGGAGTGCTTGAAAATCCCTGCTGGTCGAGCCACACAGAGAACGGGATGTCGGCCAGCGCGCGAATCTCGGGGTCACGGGAGGCATACGCAATCGGAATACTGAACGCAGGCAAGCCATCGGCCCCCATACGATGGGTCCATTGGCGCACAACGTCCTCCCACGCCTCCTTTTGCGCGTTGTCTTCGGTGCTCGCGAGCGCCGCCGGCCACAACCCCGCCGACCATTCCCCGGCGACGAAAAGGCGCTCCTGGGGGGCCAAGCACAACGCCTCCGCCGCCACCAACGGACGTCCCGCCTCGACGCCCTCGAACACGCCCAATGTGGTCAACAAGCGGTGCGAGAGCCGGTTTTCGACGTTCGGAATCGTAATGTAGTGCGCCCCCAACGCAAACGCCATGCCCCTCGTCGCGCCGCCTTCACTCCGCCCGGCTTGGGCCGTACCACCCAAGACATCGTCCAGTTCTAACAACACGACCGAACGGCCTGCTTCCGCGAGGCGCCATGCCGCGGAAAGCCCCGCGACGCCACCCCCGACCACGACGACGTCTGCTGTCCGCGGGGGACCATTGACGCGCGCGGGCGTCCAGACCCGATGGCCGCGCTCGGCGCGGTGCCGCCCCAAGATGGTCCCCGCGAGGGGTGGAAGGGAGGAACCACACCCCGCCGCGAGCCCCGCGAGTGCGCCGCCCGACACCGCGTGGCCCAAAAACGCGCGTCGAGAGGTGCTCACCGCTTCAACATCTCGCGCCAGTCTTCCTCGTACAGCCGCACCAGGGCTTGATTGTCGAGGCGATTGATGGGGCCGTCTTCTACCCGCATGTCTGGCGGAAAATGAAAGAGAGTATCCAACGTTGCACGGTCGAGAAAACGCAAACCATCTGGCAAAGCACCAAAGTGAACATCTGCTTGACGGCTAGCCAAAATATAACCCCACTCCCCGAAGCTCGGAATGTAAGCGTGGTACGGACGAATGGTAAACCCGGAATGGGCGACCGTTCGCGCGATACACCAAAAAGCGGACGGCGAGTACAACGGCGAGGTCGATTGAATCGTCGCGACGCCATCGTCGGTCAGGACATTCAACAGCATACGATAGAAGCGGTCGGTGTAGAGTTTTCCAAGCCCATAGTTGTTGGGGTCGGGAAAGTCGACGATGGCGATATCGAAATAGCCTTGTGACTTCGCTCGTTCACGCAAAAAAGTGAACGCATCTTCGTTGACGATAGTGACCCGCGCATCCGACAAGGCAGCCCCGTTGAGCTGAGACAGCTCCGAACGGTCTCGGAAGATACGGGTCATGGCGGGGTCAAGGTCGACCAGCAGTACCTCCTCCACGCCTTCGTGGCGAAGCACCTCACGCACCGCAAGGCCGTCGCCACCTCCCAAGACGAGGACCCGCCGCGGCACATCGACCGCAACCATCGCCGGATGCACCAGCGCTTCGTGATACCGGTACTCATCGACCGTGCTGAACTGGAGGGCACCATTGATAAACAAGCGGGTGTCTCCCGCTTGGTGCGTCACCGCGAGGCGCTGGTAGGGCGTGACCTCCGAAAAAACGATAGGGTCAGCAAAGAGGCGCGCCTCAAGCTCCTTCTCCGCAGCGCCCGCGCCCACCAAGGACAAGCCCAACACCACGAGCGCACCCCCGGCGAGTAGCCGCAAGCGCAGCAACACTGCGGGCGCGGCATCAAACACAAACGTAGTGCCCAACGCGACCGTCGCATTCAACAAGCCAATGGCCAACGACGTTCGAAACAGGCCGAGTTGCGGTACCAAAACCAACGGAAATGCGAGTGAAGCCGCCAACGCGCCAATGTAGTCGAGAAACAACACCCGCGCGACCAGCTCTTTGAGGGAGGTCTCTCGTTCCAGAATACGGATGAGCAACGGGAGTTCAAGGCCGACCAACGCGCCGACCATAAATACCAATGCGAACAGCATCACCTTGAACGCGGCGCTATACACAAATCCAGCGAACAACAAAGGTGCTTCAAATCCGCCGATGAGGGCCACCGCCACTTCAATCTCGACGAATCGCGCCAACAATGCCCGGTCGAGGTACTTGGATGCGTAAGAGCCCGCTCCCATGGCGCTCAAATACGTGCCAATAATAAGCGAAAACCACGTGACCGAGTCGCCCAGCAAGTACGAAGCCAAAGCACCGGCCACCAGCTCATAGACGAGCCCACAGGTGGCGATGACGAAGGCCGACAAAAACAGTACGTGCCGAAAACCCGATGGTGCGGGACGACTTTCCATTCAAACGCTCGTAGCGGCAGTCAACCGGTCCCTCAACCACCCACCAACGCCGCAGCGATGATGATAGCGAGTCCAATAAAGACACTGCCCATCAGGATACCGAGGGAGATGTTTTGGTCCTCCTCGATTTCTTTCTTTACCGAAAACGGCGCAATCTTCACCATAATGAAGAAGGCGGACGCAAAAACTGCGATGCCCACGATCGAATAGACAATCGTTGCGAGCAAAACACCAGGGTCGAGAACGTGGCCCATCCGAGGCTCCAAGAAAAGAGATTGTGGCGAATCCGCTATTTGCCGGCGCTATATCCACCCGAGCTTGTCGAACCTGGCGGTCGATATCCCGTCGGAGCACCATACACGGGACGGTAGGAGCTCGGGTTGTCCCGCACGGAAACCGGAACGGTGTCACCCGAAGAGGTCGAACCGCCGAGGCCAAGCACCGTAGACGCGAGCGAGCCGCCGAGAAACAGCAAGCCGAGCGCGGTCATCACCATCACGAGCTTCATGGAAGCACCCTTTCAGCCTGCATAGTCGCTCTCCGCCCAGCGCTTGGCTTCGAAACTTGCGCGGGCCAAGCCTACGGCAAGGGGAATGAGGAAGGGGTAGAAGAACACAAAGCACGGGAAGTTGTTGGGAGGGTCGAGCACTACCTTCAGCCCGACCTCATCGTGCGCGGCCGTGGAGTAAGGACGTGCGACCTCGACCCGCGCTACGTATTTTCCGGGGACGGGGCTATACAACATCCCGGACGCGGTGTTGGAGCGGTAGGTGTCGACCGGCGTATAGGCATCGCCCGTTTCGGTGTTGATGAGCGCGACATGCACCATCGCCACGGAACGTTCAAGGGATGTGCGTGTAGAGACTTCGAGGTGTCGCCGCATCGCGTTGTCGACCGTAAAAGGGTCGGTGACAAACACATCCGCCGTGCCGCCTGTCGATACAACCGACGTGGACACCAACGTTTGGTTTCGAGCCAACACAACTTCTAAGGCGGCGACCCCGATTGCTCCGACAAACAGCAGCATGGCCGCCGCAAGCGCCGCGCCCCACACCGACCGTTGGTCGTAGGGGTTGACTTGCGCCGCCGCCACCCCCGATGGCGTGAGGGTCTTCGTTCCGAACGCAGTCGAGACGACTTCGGCATCTATGTACTCGCCCAAGGACCACGAAGATTCGACGCCATCTACTTCTTGGGACAACATCTGGGGCGGCGCGACGAAATCGTGGGTCTCGGCGCTGTCGCCGACTTTGATTTGCCAGTCGAACTCACCGAGCACAGCGCGAACCTTCGCGCGACCACTTTGGAAGTGTCGAAACACACCGCGCCCATACCGATAGCGCCGCGGAGACGTTTGCCCGACACGAACCGGCACGTCGGGCGTTCGCTCGACGAACAACCAATGGCCGAGCTGGTCCTCCACCAAGAATCGCGACCCCCTGTAGGGGTTGTACAAGAAATACTCGACCCAAGGATACTCGATGCCGTCAACTTCCACAGACCGCTTCATGGCACCGATGATTTCCCAATCGATGCCGTCGAGGCGTCCTTTTTTGCCAAGTGGAAGCCGTGGCTCCCAGTGGCGGCCCGAATGGGCGCGCAACAGCTTGGCCGTCGACGCATCGCCCACTTCTTCGATATCCAAATCGGACCCGCAATACGCGCAGGTCAACCGAACCGTGGAGCCCGGCGCACGAAGGGGAATCGCGCCCCCGCAGTTGGGGCAATCGAGCGAGCGCCGGGTGAGCACCTCGGGCGCTTGCATCGCGACGAGCATGGGGTCGGACCAGCCCGCAAATGCCCGCAACCCCTGCATTTTGAGAGACTCAAGGCTGACGATACGCCCTGGCCAAAACGAGGGTGGGTCGTCGGCGCCGTCGATGGTGCCGGTTTGTCGGCCATCCCAAGTGCGAAGGTCGGCGTATGGGCGCTGCTCGTCTTGTACGACGGCAAACGGCAGCTCGCCTTCGGCGGCAGAAACCGCCGCATGGGCGACCTCGATGACATGCCACGTGGTGTCGCCGATGGTGACATCTTGGTTGGGGCGCAGCGAAGTGGGCGCGGGGACCACAACGCCCGCAGTGGGGGCGCTAAAGAGCTGGAAGACGCCGTTTCCTTCGGCGAGCCACCCCTCACCGCCATCGTCAAAGACGAGGTACCACTCATTCCAGCGTACACCGGGCCGGGTGCGCCGCAAAACGCCCGCCACCGAAAAGCCGCGCCCTGCGACCAAACCGGTTGCACCCACTTGAATGGCCGAGAGGTCGCGGGAGAAGGCGCTCATCTTTCCCGTGACGACGAGCGTATCGAGTCCCTCTCGCACAACGGTGCTTTGACAAGACGCGCAAACTGCCGACACCGACGCGGCGTGCCGAAAAACGAGGCTCGCACCACAATTGGGGCATTCGGAAGAAAGCACGTCAGCGGCTCAGGGTTGAAGGACGACAGACACAGCCATCAGATGCATAACCGTACGTCACCCAAGACGGATTGTTTGCGCATTTGATGCGACGTTTTGCGACAACAGGACGATTAGGGACAGCCTTCATCTTCCGTACCGTCACAGTTGTTGTCGATGCCATCTCCGCAGACCTCTTCGACATCCGGGCTTTGGTCGGGGTCGCCGTCGTTGCAGTCGCCGGGCTCTACGCTCCAGAAATCGCCCTCAGGCCGGGTGCACTGTCGCAAAAAGCTATCGGCATCGCCGAAGCCGTCGCGGTCATTGTCGATATAAAAGACGGTC
Source organism: uncultured Enterobacterales bacterium (assembly GCA_964502005.1). GTDB lineage: Bacteria > Myxococcota_A > UBA796 > UBA796 > UBA2385 > CAJWOS01. Next base: position 71,736 of record CAZCUX010000032.1, on the reverse strand, counting down.
GCGTCTACCGCATCTTCGTCCACTGCGCCGTCGCAGTCGTTGTCCTTGTTGTCGCAGAACTCCTCGGCATCTGGATAGGACAGGCCGTCGGCATCGTTGCAATCATCGCCATTGTCTACATAAGACGCGGAAGGCTCGCAGGTGTAGGTCACCATCGCGGAGACGTCGCCGAAGCCATCGAGGTCGCCGTCGGGCCAATACGGTGGCCGACCATCGCTGCCGCTTTGGGGATCGCCGTCGACAATGCCATCACAGTCGTTGTCGAGGCCGTCGCACACTTCGACGCCGGATGGATGAATGTCGGCATTGGTATCGTCACAATCTACGATGCCGATGTAGCCGTCGCCATCGGCATCTACGTCGAGTCCGTCCACCTTGTCCACCGAAAAACCAACGCACGACGGCCAAAGCACCAACGCACACCAAAGAGACCGCGGGAACCGTGCCCGGGCAGATGTTTGACGCATTGTCATTGTCCTACCTTCACCTGGACACCGAGGGCGGTCCACGGCATCACATGGCCCGCGACGCCCCGCACGCCAACATCGGCGGTGACCGCCAATGGCCCGTCTTCCGAAGGCGACCACACCAAGCCCGCCGACATCGCGCCACTCACCCCTGCACCTTGAAACTCCGCAGTCTCCCAGGTGGTAGACTGCAAGCAGACGGGGTCGCCGGCCAGGTCGACCTTCGCACATCCCGAGGCAGCATCCAAGCCCACGACATGCACCGATGCGCCATCGAGAGTGCCTTGCACCCGCCCCGCGATGGCCTTTCCGACAGACACGCCCGCGCCAACGCCACCTGCTTGTACAGAGGCGACCGCGGCTCCCCCACCAAAAAAGCCCTGCCAGTGGGCGTCAACCAAGAGCGACACAGGACCGACAGGCTGAACAATGCCCACCAACAAGCGAGCACCACCGCCCGTTCCCGGCGCCGCGGTGAGCCCAATGCCTTGGCCCGCCGCGAGCCACGTTGCGGAGCCCCCGCCCAAGCCCACCACGAGGTCGAAGGTGCGCTCTTTCGGAGGCGGTGGCGCAAGCGGCGCAGCCTGGGCGGACGCTTCTGGCTTCTCTCCGGGAACGCCCGTGGGGTCAGCGTTTGCACGGGTAACCGAGCCATCGGATTGCACGGAAAACGCGACCGCGCCCAAGGTATAGTTGCCGGCAGGGAGGAGGCCGTCGAAGGTTCCCGAAAGCCGCAGAGAGTCGGTCGCGGCTTGGATTGCCGCCCGCTCATCGACGGCGAACGGGTTGGGGTTTCGTTGCACCTTGATGTCGCGTCGGCTGCGGGTGCCGGCGGTCAGCACGACATTGCCAAAGCGCCGGTCGATGTCGGCGACCATCGCGCCGAGCCTCTCTTGGTCAGCGGCAACGGTCGCGCTCGCGCGGGCCAACCCGAGCCGTGCTCGGCCCTCTCGCACATTTCCGAGGGCCAACGCCGCCTGTGCACCCAGCTCATGCTGCTCTTGGGTAACGATGACGCCCTTTGCCTCCAGGCTACGCAATCGTGCGTAGATGCCTTCGACACCATCCCACGCATTGCGGGTGGCGAGCTTTCGGAGGTCTTCGTCCAGCCGCACTTTTTCCGCGTCTTCCGCGGCGCCGGCGTGCGCCTGCCGTCCGAGGGGCGTCGTGGAGACCGAGGCCAGCAGCAGCCCGAAGACCACGCCGCGGGCCAGCCGGTGAACCGGAGGGCGCCTAGTCGGCTTCGATCGGCGGAATGCCGCACACCGAGGATGCTGTCGCATTCTTCGTGCTCCGTCAAAACGAGTCCGCGTATCATCGCATGAAACCAAACAACTATGGGCGTTCTAGCAAAAAAACAACCGGAGCGGGAACACGAGAGGCCGTGACAACTGCCCTTGCAACGCACGTTTGCACACCACACCACAAGGAAATCCACCGCGTTGTTCCGCTGGGCGTGACGCAACCACACCAACCCCGCTCGCGCGCCCCAACCTCGGTTCCACGTGCGCCCCCCATCGTGCGGGGGACTGGGAAAATTCGGGATTCTTCCTTCCAAACGCACGAACTGCGACGAAGCCGCGCGTGTGCGTCCCAAATACGTTAGAACAAACGCCTGGACCCTCAACGGAACCTCGTCTCTCGACAGGAACCCGTCCCAAACGGTTGTCCGCGAGGGGTTCCATTTTCGGAGATACAGCGTGGGTCTTTCCGGTAAGCGTGTATTGGTCGTGGATCCCAGCGAGACACTCAGCGCATCGTGGGTTGCGTTGCTCGAAGCCGAAGGACTCACTGTCGACATTCGCAATCGTCCGGGCAAAGGCCTCGAAGCGCTGCTGTTGGGTGCGGTCACCCCTTCCCCCCACGCCCTCGTGGTTCTCGCGCCGAGCGTCCCTCCCTCGATGCGAGACGCGTTCGGACACACGCTCGTCGGAGCCCTCGCGCATTGCCGACTTGTCGTCGTCGACGACACACCAAGCGCCCCCGACCTTCCGGCACCAACGCCCCACGGCGCGGTCGTTCACGTCCATGCGGCACAGCGACAGCTCGTCCACGCCTGCACGCTCGCACTCGAGACCCCCGCGCCTCCTCCTGCCGCTCTACGGTCTCAGGCTCCCGCAGCGCCGCGCGTTGCAGCACCGCCCCGACCAACGCCGGCCCCGGCTCCCGTCGGGACGTCCTCCTTGCGGGTGCTGTTGGTAGAAGACAACCCCGTCAACCAAGAAGTCGCAGAAGCGGCGATGGCCCAAGCGGGAATGCATGTCGTCGCAGTGTTCAATGGCCAACAAGCTGTGGACGCCGTTCAGGTTGCAACCTACGACATCGTCGTGATGGACATTCAAATGCCTGTCATGGACGGCCTCACCGCCACGCGCACCATTCGTGCGTTGCACAACCCCGTCTCGCGCATACCCATTATTGCGCTCACCGCAAATGCCATGCCCGTGCATCGCCGCGCGGCCGCAGACGCCGGCATGAATGGATTTGTCGCCAAGCCAATCTCCGCGCCGGTTCTCATTGCGGCGATTCAGGAGGCGGTCCGCGGCCCAAGCGCGGCCCCGGCACCCCCACGCGTCGAAGAAGCCTCCCAGCCCCCGATTCTCGACCTCACAGTCCTGGCCGAGCTCAAGTCCACCTTCGGCCCTGCGCTGGCACGCGTTCATGCGACGCTCAACCGCGACGCCCCGCAGCGTATGGAACGGATGCGAAGCGCGGCACAGAAACGCGACTGGGAAGGCATGGGGCGCGAGGCGCACAGCCTCAAATCGTCGAGCGGCACATTTGGTTTGATGCGCGTTTCCCAACTTTCGAAGACCATTGAATTTGCTTGTATTCGCGGAGACGGCGACACCGCGGAAAGAACACTCGCGACGTTGGCGGATGTCGTAAATGCCGACCTCCGCGTGCTCGCGCAAAATATGTCCTAGCGCAGGCGACGGCCTCCCCACGACCCCTGCGAAGATGGGGGGGGCATCGGTCGGTGGCGCTCGAAGTTGAGGCGTCGCGGTAAAGGTTGCCTTTTGCGATTTGGCCAAGCCGCGAAACGGGCCTGTCTATCGGACTTCTCCGGCACACTCCACCGGGCACCAAAAAGAAAATTCCCCGGACCTCTGGAAACGCCGCGAAACGTCCGAAACCAACATAGCGGAACGCCCGTAACACGGCCGTTCGGCGCAAGTTGCGCCCCTGCCGCGCCCCCCATCCCACCTCTCGCTCGGGCACCCACCGCGGTTGGTTGGGTCGCCCGAGCGGGAATCCTTATAACGGAGGAAACAATGTCGATGACCATTCGCAGAAACAGCCGGCAGGCGCTCCCCATAGAGACGCCAATGCCGGTGCGACCCACACACTCGGCACCCTCCACTCCCGAGGCGCGCGCGACCGTTCAGCCGTTCCTTTCCGCCTGGGCCGCGCAAGACTTGCCCCTCCATTCTGCGTCGTCAGCCCAAGACCTCTCCCGCACGATGTTTTCTGGAGCGGCGCCCGACGCGGCCCTCCACACCGTACAAGCGGAGTGTTTGGAGCCTTCGTCGGTTGCCCGCGTGCTGCGACCGCTTCGATAGCGCTATTGCCCCGAGAACTCCATGGTGTTGAGCATAATGGGCGACGCTGGCATATCTTGTGCATTGCGTGGCACCCGCGCCATCCGCACTACGGTATCGACGGAAGCCGGCGTACACTCGCCAAAGATAGTGTGACGACCATTCAAGTGGGGCGTGGGCACGTCCGTAATAAAGAACTGGGAGCCATTGGTATCTGGCCCTGCATTGGCCATGGCCAACAAGCCGGGACGGTCAAAGCGGAGGCTTGGGTCAATTTCGTCGGGAAAGCGATAGCCCGGGTCACCGGAGCCATCGCCGAGCGGGTCGCCGCCTTGCACCATGAACTCGGGAATGACCCGATGAAAGCGCGTGCCGGGATACAGCGGACCTTCTCCCATTTCGCCCGTGCGAGGGTCGCGCCACGGCTGCCGACCGACGGCGAGCCCCACAAAGTTGGCGACGGTGACCGGCGCGGCCTCCCAGAACAAATCGCAGTCGATGCCCCCTGCGCTGGTATCGAAGTGGACGGCGAGCTTGCCAGTCTCTCCAACGCCGAGCAACGAAGCGTAAGCGGCGCGGGGATCAGCGGCGGACGCGAGCGCACCGCCGTCTCCCATCGGCCAACCCAAACGGGATGCCTCGGCAATATACGGGCCTAGCTCGCCGGCACGGTAGAGCGCCCGCGCCAAGGCGTCACCGACGTCAATGCCGCCCTTCACCGCATCTTGCAGGAGGGGCACCGCCAAGAGGCCATCACCACGCGCGAGGTGGTAGCCAGCGAGGGCCACGCTTGCGCCCGGATGTCCGGGTTGGTGCTGCACGACGTCGCGGAATGCGCGCGCAGCCGCTTCTTCGTCGCCCGCCGCCCGCTCGATGAGGCCATTGACGTACCGGGTCTCAATTTCTTCGGGCTGTAGCTGAATGGCAGTGCGCACAAACCCGCGGGCCATACGCCCAAGACCTGCGGACAAGTACACTACGCCCGCCGTGTGCTGCACACAACCGTCTTCCGGCCAAGCCCCCGCGAGGTCTCGATAAATCGGACGCGCATCGAGTGGATGGCCATCCATGACGGCCAAAACACCCTTGAGACCCTCCATTGCGGGGTGCGTGGAGGTTGCGCTTTCGAGTGCCGCGCGGGCACCCGCGAGGTCGCCTTGCTTCATCGCGGACACGCCGTTGTCAAACGCAACGCGGTCTGTGCCCAGCCGGCCCGCAGCAGGAATCGTCGACAAACAGACGGCCGGATAGCCAGGCCGACCGGTGAGCCACGTAGAATCCGCGGCTTCGGGTGCGGCACCCGTTTTGGGGGGGCAGCCGGTGAGAGCGCCACCAAGGACGCCCGTCAACAGAAGGGTGAAATAAAACCGACGCACGCCAGTCCTCGTGGAGTTCGGGGATCGACGCCCCCTATCGCCCTCGGCCACGGTTCGGTGCCCGTTCGCTGCACAAGCTGTCGGGAGGCCGGGTAAAGTCTGTGGTCCGGAGTCCGTTGCAACGGACACCGTTCGTTCGCGCGGCTCCCAACATTGGGGAAATTTCTGCCATGAATTCCTGGCGCACACGTCTCCTCAACAGCTTGGACCACATCGGTCCTCCGCCGGACGGCGACCACCAGAATCCCGCATGGCGCGAAGCCTTGCTCGAAGCGTTCGACCAAGGGAACCCGCAGGTTGAAGGTCCAGGTACGGGTGGATTTGACGCAAAAACGCTGCATGCGGTGGTGTCTTCTATTGGCGACGGCTTGGTCACCCTCGACATTCAGGGCCGGGTCACCGCGTTCAATCCGGCAGCCGCCGCACAGCTTGTGTGGAGCACCGACGTTGTTGGCCAACGGTTTGCACCTCTCGTCGCCGATGAATCCGCGGAAGAGGCCCTCAACGAAGAAATCGACGCTACCCTCGAAGATGGCGTGAGTCACCGCGTCCATGAGGCGTTTTTTCGCCGCTCTGACGGGCCGCTCATTCCGGTGTCTTACATCATCAATCCCCTGGGCGTCGCTGCCCAGGGCCCGCGTGGCGCGGTGGTCGTGTTTCGGGACATCGCCGCGCGAAAGAGAGCCGAGGACGCCCTTATGCGTGCCCGCGCAGATGCCGAGGAAGCGAGCCGGATGAAGTCGGCATTCTTGGCGAACATGAGCCACGAAATCCGCACGCCCATGAACGCCGTCATCGGGATGGCCGGTTTGTTGTTGGAGACGGATCTCAATGCCGAGCAGAAGGAGTTTGCCGAAGTCGTCCGCGCATCCGGGCAGCACCTGCTCGAGTTGCTCAACTCGATTCTCGACTTTTCCAAAATAGAAGCCGGCCGCCTCGAACTAGAACAGATTCCCTTCGACGTTCACGACCTCGTTCACGGCGTTTTGGAACTGTTTGCCGAACGTGCCAGTCGAAACAACATCGACCTCGTCGGCCACATTCGCCGAACGGTGCCGGGTCGACTCCTCGGTGACCCCGCGCGTTTGCGCCAAGTACTCATCAACCTCGTCGGCAACGCCGTCAAGTTTACGAGTACAGGCCATGTGGTGCTGCGCACGATGATTGTCGACGCCAGCGACACCGACCTCCTGCTGCGGTTTGAGGTGGATGACACCGGCGTCGGCATTCGCGCCGACAAGCTCGACACCTTGTTTCAGCCCTTCACCCAGGCCGATACCTCCACCACGCGGAGCTACGGCGGCACGGGACTCGGGCTCGCGATTTCCAAAGAGCTGGCGGAGCTTATGGGCGGTGACATCGGCGTGGCCAGCACCGTTGGCGAAGGGAGCACCTTTTGGTTTACCGCCCGACTCCTACGAGACACATCCACCCAGACCACCGATGGGCCGTTGGTGGCGCTTCCGGGCCGCCGGATTCTGGTCGTCGACGATGACGTCGACAGCGCCGCATCGCTGGCCGAAGTGCTCGTGCCGCTGGGCGTCGACGTGGACATCGCCCACGATGGCGTACAAGCGCTCGTGAGCCTGAGCCAAGCGGAAACCGGTGGGGAGCCGTACCACGCCGTCTTTCTGGATCAGGTGCTGGTCGGCCTCTCCGGACTCGAAGTCGCCCGTGCGATGGCCGTCAATCCGCGCCTCCAATCCACCGCGCGCATCCTCATGACGCGCCTCGGCGCCACACCCTCCCAAGACGACCTCGCGCCTGCACGCCTATCCGCATGTATTGGGCGTCCTGCGCGACCGGCCACCATTCGTCGGGCGTTGCTACAAGCCACCGCGCCCGAGCTACTGCACCAAGTAGAAGGGATTCAGGACGCCGACACAGAAGAACGAACGGGGCCGCAGACCATCAACCCCGTCGATTACCGCATCCTCGTCGCGGAGGACAACCCCGTCAACCAAATTCTCGCGTCCCGCGTGCTCGACCGATTGGGGTATCCGTTTGACCTCGTATCGTCGGGCCTCGAAGCCGTCGAAGCGTGGGAAAAAGGGCATTATTCGCTCGTCTTGATGGACCTCATGATGCCGGTGATGGATGGCTTTGAGGCAACGAAGGCCATCCGCGCGCGCGAAAGTGGAAGCGTCCGTATCCCCATCATCGCTATGACCGCCGATGCGATGGTCGGTGCCCGCGAGCGCTGCGTTGCAGCAGGCATGGACGACTACCTATCGAAGCCGGTAGAGCCTCCCCAGCTCGACCGCGTCATCAAAGGTTGGCTGCGCGACGCACGGGAGACCCGCGACGCGCTGCGGGAGGGGACGGGGCGCCACAAGCCGGTCGGCGTTGTGTCCCTTGCACCCGACTTTCGCACCCGTCTGGCACGCATGGGCGTCGACGCAACGGAGGACATCATCGAACTGGTGGCAATTTTCGTCGACGACGCCGCCGACCGCATCCACGACATTCGTCTCGCCTGCGAGAACAACAACGCCGAAGAGATACGGCGGGTGGCCCACGCGCTCAAGTCGAGCTGTGCCTACTTGGGGGCGGAAGAAATGCGGGAACTCTCGAACGAGCTCGAACGGTGCGGAACACAAAACGACCTGTCCACCGCCCAGGACATGCTGTCTACCATGGACCTCGTCTATCACCGCTTGCTAGAAGCACTCGAAAGAGCCGGGGTTTTGGGCGCTGCGGCCTGATCTTTCCGCGCATTGGATTTAGGTTTACGCGCGTCGGTTCCGTTACCCCGGTATGAATCTGGAGCTTCCGTGAAAATCCTCGTGGCCGACGACGACCGCTTCTCCCGCCTCGTGTTGAGTCGCACTCTGCGGTCATGGGGCTACGAAGTGGAGATGGCAGTAGACGGCCGGGAAGCAGTCGCGGCGCTCACCCGCAAAGACGGCCCCCAGTTGGGCATTATCGACTGGATGATGCCCGGCCTCGACGGGCCCGAGGTCTGCCGGGCGGTGCGCGAAACCGGCGCCGAACCCTACCGGTACCTCATGCTGCTGACCTCGCGAAACGCCCGCGAGGACCTCGTGGAAGGTCTCAACAGCGGCGCCGACGAGTACTTGAGCAAGCCCTTCGACCCCCTCGAACTCCAAGCCCGGCTACGAATCGGTCGCCGCTTGCTTGACCTACAACACGAGCTGATTCAAGCCCGCGACGCCCTGCACCGCCAAGCCACCCACGACGCATTGACCGGCGTGCTCAACCGCTTTGCTATCATGGAAGCGCTCGACGAAGAGCTCGCCCGCTCCGCGCGACGGCGCCACGGTGTCGGCGTGCTGCTGACCGACCTCGACCACTTCAAGCGAATCAACGACACATTCGGTCACCTCGCAGGCGACGAGACCCTCCGCTCCGCCGCCGCGCGAATGGAGAACGTGCTTCGCGCCTACGACCGCCTCGGTCGCTACGGAGGTGAGGAGTTCTTGGTTGTGCTCCCCGAATGCACCGAAGCACAAGTATTGGACGTCGCAGAACGCCTGCGCATGGCCATCAGCGTCGAGCCGATTGTGGCCGACGGAAACCTCATCCCCGTGAGTGTGAGCATCGGCGCTACCTGGGTCGAAGGCCGTTGCGAAGCCGACCAACTGATTCGCGTTGCCGACGAGGCGCTCTATATGGCCAAAAACGCCGGTCGCAACCGCGTGCAGCTCGGCACCCACGACCCCGACCCGATGCGTTCGGCAGGCTAACCAAACCCGCCGCGCACCCTGATGGGCCCAAGGCAACCAATGCTGACGGGTGCCCCCGCGATAGCCCTCCCGCGGATTTGCGCGCCGGATGCCTAACGAACCGGCTCCCGCACCAACGTAAAGTAGTGGTCGAGCGGGTTTTCGCCCTTATAGGCCGCGCCGATGGTGACGGTGGTGCTCACACGCCGCATGAAGTCGCGCGTGCCGTTGTAGACGAGCACCTGGAGGCCTTCGTTGTTGGCCTTTACCTTTGGCCAACCCGACACCACCTTGCCTTGGGGCACCTGGTAATAGTCGACCACAATCGCACCGCGGGTTTCCCAAGGCGCCGTGCCCGCTGTGGGGATGAGGACGAAAAACCCAGGCCCGAGGAGCGGACGCGTCGCGCCTTCGTTGTAGCCGTAGAGACAGTCGCTTCGGTCGTCGGGGCGGCAAAACCGCTTCTGAAAGTTCCGAAAGACCGTGGGCAACGGCAACGTATTTCGCCCCTCGTGAATGACCTCACGCAAAGGCCCAACAGACGACGGCACGAAATCGTCGAACGTGAGCGGCGCGCAATCCGCCGCTTTTTCCCAAAGACGGCGTTGCAGAGAACGCCCCAACGAACGCGTTTCTGAAACGCGCTGCCCGTGGTCGAGGCCATCGAGGTAGTCGGCGATTTTCGCGTGATTTCCGAACGGAGCAGCGACCAAAGCAGCAAGGTTCACGGTGGTCTCCCAACCGAAACAATCACGCCGACAAGGGCTACATCTGCCGCGGGGATTCACTGCGACCCCCACCGACGTTGATGCGCCTCTATGCGCGCACTCCGCGACCAGAAGCAGTATCGCAGCGCCCACACCAGACGTGTCGTTCCGAACGACCTTCTATAACCCATTGCCGCGAAGGTTCAGTGCGACAACCGCAAAACACCCTCAACCTTCCGCGCTCGGTCCTTCTCTCATCTGCGCCTGCTGGTGACATGCGAGCAAGCACCACTCGTGGAGGAACAACTCCAAGCCCGATGCACGAAGCCAAGCGGTGTCCAGCCGCAGCTTTCGGGGGTCAGGCGCATACGGCGCTCGCTTGCGCGCGGCGGTCGCGAGTTCGCTTGCGACATACACAGCGGAGGCCGTGGAGAGCCCCTTGCCCGGCTCGTCTTGGGGAGGCGTGTGGTGATTGGCGACGGCCTCTACAATGTCGAGCGGCAGTCCCCATAGGTTGAGAAGGTGCGCGCCGACCTGCGCGTGGGTGAAGCCCAAGATGGCGTGTTCGGCCACACAAGGGTCGTCGTTCTTCGCTTCGAGGTCGCGCACCCGCGCTACCTGCTCGGCGTCCCCGTTGGCGATGACGAGCCGCCCGACCTCGTGGAGCAGCGCAGCCGTGGACGCCACTCTGGCGCGGTCCTGGGGAACCAAGCGCGATGCAATCCGCGCGGTGAGGTGGGCGTGGGCTTGTAGGTCTTCGATGATGCGCCGCATGCCGGGGGCCGAGAAGGCCTCGGCGAGCTCAGAGCTCAAGACCAGTTGGCGGGTGAGATCGACGCCGAGCCAGTTGAGGGCTTCGAGGGTGGTCCGAATCTGCCGCCGCACACCGAAGAACGCGCTGTTTGCGACATGGAGCAGCCGCGCGGTCATTGCGGGGTCTTTGTCCACCGTACGCGCGATTTGGCTGAGGCCCACCTTGGGGTCACCCATGAGCTGCGTGATTTCGAGGTAGGTCGCGGGCGCCGCGGGCAAGCGCCGCACGCCGCCGACCAGCCGCGCAATGCCGTCCGTGTCGAGTTGCCGGCGCAAATCGAGCGCTTGGTCGATGGTTTGTTGTAGCTCGGCGGGCACGCAAGGTTTGGCGTGAAACCGGTGCGTGACGGGCAAAGCGCGAAGCTGCGCATCACGACTCATTTGTCCCGAGAGCACCACGCGGTACGTTTGCGGATGTCGCTCGCGCACGATGCCCAGAAGGGTCGCGCCGTCCATGCCCGGCATCCGCATATCCGTCACGACCACGTCGTAGACGCCCTGGTCGAGAAAGTCGAGCGCTTCCAAGGCGTCCCGCGCAAACGAGCAGGTCCACTCCGGCCGACGACGCTGAAAGCGAAGCCGGAGGCTGTTGAGGATCATCGGCTCATCGTCAACAAATAGGATGCGCGGCATTTCGACGGTCCACTACGGCGGAGGGCAGCGTTTTCGACGCCAGAACATCTGCGCGCCGAAGGGAGGAAGCGTCGCGGGGTGGTGCCTGCGACGGCAGAGACGTTGTGGAGGGAAAGATCGGGTGGGACGGCGGGGGGGCTGTGCGTTCGACCGTATGAAGTATACGGAGTTTCGCGTAACGAAGATAGGGGATCGTGATGCGGGACCGAGAGGAACCGCAGCAGAGCACCTCGTCTCCTACGATTCGGTTCTTGCAAACCTGGACTTGAGTGTCCCCATCCCCCAACCGTGGATTCGAAGCGAATTTGTCGTATCCGATATACAACGAGCCGGGTCCAAGAGCTGTATCGTTGGCCAGTTTTCCTGTATACAGGACGTGTAGAACGACCCTTCATGTGCGTCATCTACGGACGGAAACCCAAAAACCAGACCCAAACCCGCCCCACACGAGCGGAAAATGCCTTCAACGCTGAACGACGGGGATAGACCTCTGGGGTTGGCCGGAGTGATGCTATGGTAGTTCCCCTTTTGACCCTAACCGCCCTCTTTCTCGAACCTGCCCTCGCAGGGTCGGGTCCATGGGTGATTTCTGAAGGCGACACCTCGGTGTATATGGGTGTCGAGTCGCAAACCATCTCCAAGCTCGCCCTGTCGACCGGCGCCTACGCCACCGACGACCTCCTCCCCGTCGACGACGGCATCGAGACCACCAGCGCAAAAGTGGTGCTCACCCACGGGATTCGCCGTCGCATCGAGATGGACATCGACGTGCCTTGGGTGCGCGTAGAAGCCAACCGCCCCGGCGGCGCATCGTGCACGTCGCTCGGAAAGGGCACCTGCGCCACCACACGCGGCTTTGCCCCCATCACCACCCGCGTCAAAGGCTTGGTCCTCGACGAGCTACGCGGCTCCCCGATTGGCCTGTCCATCGGCGGTGCCGTGCGTTTCGGACAATGGACCAGCCCCACCCGCGACCGCGTGACCAACCTCGGTGAAGGCACCACGGACATCGGCCCCACGCTGGCCATTGGCCGCTCGGGTGGCCTCGGCGACGGCTATTGGAGCGCCCACGTCGACACCGCCTGGATGTTCCGCGGCAGCAACGTCGCAGATGCCTCTCCGCCGATTCCGGGAAATGAATGGACGGTCGACGCCGAGCTTCTGGGCGGACTTCAGACCTGGTGGAGCCTGGGGCCGGTGGTCACGTTTTGGACTCGTCCCCAAGGGGTCGACGTAGAAGATCTCTTGGGCGACCCCGCCCTCGCGACCGACATCGACCGCTTTGCACGCCTACGCGCCCATTCGGTGCGTGTAGGCGGTAAGCTCCTGTTGCGGAGCTCTTCCCGCACTACCTTCGTGGCTGGCGCGTGGACCACCGCAGGTGCAGTCAACAACCCATTGGTTACGGGGGTTTCGATTGGGCTGAGTGTGCAGCCACGTCCCCGAAACCGAAACACCGAAGGCGGTTGAGCGTGCTCCAACCTGGTCAGGTAGTCGGAAAGTACGTCGTCGAGGCGTTGATTGGCGAAGGCGGCCTAGCGCGGGTCTACCGTGTCCGGCACGAAACCTTGGGCTCTGCCCACGCGCTCAAGCTGTTGGCGCTACGCGGTCGCTCGGTCCACCGCCGGATGGTGCGAGAGGGGCGCATTCAGGCCACTCTGGACCACCCGCACGTCGTTTCGGTCACCGATGTCATTGAGCACGAAGGACAGCCGGGTCTGGTCATGGAATACGTCGAGGGCGTGTCTCTCGACCACTTCCTCGGTCAGCACGGCGCGCTTCCCATCGACCTCGTCCTCGGCCTCATGGCGCAAGTGTTTGGCGCGATGGCCGCGGCCCATGGACGGGGGGTGCTCCACCGCGACCTCAAGCCCGCGAACATCCTGCTGCAGACCACGCCCGGCGGCCTCCGCGCCCTTGTGACCGACTTCGGCATCGCCCGCCTCACCGCAGACGGCGCCGCCGGAGATACGCTCCAGGGAGACTTTCTCGGCACACCCGGCTATATGGCGCCCGAGCAAGTCTCTGACCCCACCGCGGTCGATGCACGGGCCGACGTCTATAGTCTCGGCGCGCTCGCTTATTGCTTGGTGTGCGGTCGCCCCCCCTTCTTGCCGTCCTCGTCGCTCATCGACACACTCACCGCGGCCGACCAAGAAGACTTTCCGCCGGTGTTGTCGATACGCGGTGATTGTCCACCCGAAGTAGCCGGCGGCATCGAACAAGCCCTCGCCGCGGACCCCCAGCGCCGCCCCGCGAGCGTGCGGGATATGGCAGAGCAGCTTTGTGGGCAAAATCCCGACTGGATGCGGGTGGTCGACGGAGCACCCGGCCTCGTGTCGGTGGATGTCGAGCTGCTGCCTGCGCCCAGCAATACCGGCCCTATCAGCATGGCCCCCGCGACAGGCCCCCAAGCACGCCCACAAACGCCCCGCTCCTTCGCCTTGCGTCCCGGAGCCACCGCCGTTCCCGAGGCCGACACCGGCCCCGTCCCGACCCCAGGCGACAGCACCACCTGGAGTGGCGCGGCGTCTACGATTGACACCTCGTTCCATGACGATGAAGACGACCACGCGCCGCTCGCAACCCCCACCGCCGCGCCGCGAGCCGAAGACCAACAAGCGCTATCCGTCGGCAAAACTGGCTGGATTGTCGCTGGTTTGCTGGCAGCTGTGGCACTTTTTGGCGTTTGGAAGATGTCGAATGGCGAGAAGCCCACCGCGCCGCCACGGCCGGTGACGGTCGAAGCGCGGCCCGCGCCGCCGCCGCCTGCGCCACCGCCCATCACGCCGGTGAATCCTCCGCCTGACAAGCCGGTCGATACCACAGAGGCGCCCGTCGCCTCCGAGGACCTCCCCTCCCCCACAACGCCTCCGCCAGACGCCACAACACCCGCGCCGAAGCCCGCGCGCCCCGCGCCGCCCCCCACGACCAGCGTGCCCAAGGCCGAAGAGACCGCGCCATCGGAAACGACGCCTCCCACGTCCACTTCCCCCGAGGACGCCACCGCCGACGCCTCCGTCGAGCGCGAAGTCGAAGTCGAAGTCGAAGCGCCGCCTCCCCCGCGCCCCCCGCCTGCGCAAGTCCCCACGGTCACCGGGACGTGGAGCGGAAAATTCGCCAGCCGCCCGTTCACGCTTCGCCTTACCCACCAAGAGGGCGGCCACATCGAAGGCACCCTTGAGGTGCTCGAAGGCCAAGCCAACTGGCGCACCATCAGCGTCACCGGCGACATTCAGGCGTCCGGCAGTCTCCTGGTGACCGGCGCAGACGGAAGCTGGGCCGTCGCGGCCAAGGTCAACGGCAGCCAAATGACCGGCACGTTGCGCCCCGAAGGCTCCCGCCGGTCGTCGCCGATGAACGCGCAACTTCAATAACCCGCGCCCAAAAATGGCGCGTTGAGGCAGAGTCTCGCCCGATTGTCCCAGAATTCCCTTCCCTGGGCCAACGTTTTCCCCTATCGCCCTTCGCCTTGAGTACAGTGAGAGGATGACCCCGGAACCGTCCCAACCCATTCTGCACCTTCTGGCGAACCTCGCAGCTTCGGGCGCATCTGACTTGTTTGTCCATGAAGGACGCGCCCCCGCTGCCCGCATTCACGGCATCGTGCGCACCCTCGACGCCCCGCCGACCGCGCGCGAAGCCATTGCGCATCTGTTGGAGCAAGCGGCCGGCGCCGAAGCGATGGAGCGTTTCCGCGCGACCGGGGATTTGGATACAGGCTGGAGCCTCCCCGATGGCCGACGGTTTCGCTTCAATGCGTCGCGACAACAGGGCCGCTTGGCCATCGTCGCACGCGCGGTTCCGTCCGGCGCCCTCGACCCCAACCAGCTCGCGATTCCGCCGTCCGCATTGGCGTTTACGGAGCTACAGCGTGGATTGGTATTGGTCACCGGCGCCACCGGTTCCGGCAAGTCCACCACCCTCGCGGCGTTGATTCACCAAATCAACGCCACGCGGCCCGTGCACATCGTCACCATCGAAGACCCCATCGAGTACGTCCATCACGACGTCACCGCGCGGGTCACCCAACGGGAAATCGGCGGCGACACCGCCTCGTTCGGCACGGCCCTTCGCCATGTGCTCCGCCAGAGCCCCGATGTCATCGTAATTGGAGAGCTTCGCGACGCCGACACCATGGCCGTCGCGCTCTCGGCTTCGCTCACCGGCCACTTGGTCTTCGCGAGCCTCCACACCACGGACGCCACGCAGACCCTCCAGCGCATCCTCAACGACTTCCCCGAGCACTTGCGCGGGCAAGTGGCCCTCGACCTCTCCCTCGGCCTGCGCGGCATTGTCAGCCAGCGCCTCGTGCCCAACGCCGAACGAAATGGCCGTGTGTTGGCCGCAGAGGTGCTCACCGTCACGCCTGCCGCGTCCCGTTTGCTGCGCGAACAGCGGGTCGACGACCTCCGCGACCTCATGGCCACCGCCCGTTCGAGCGAAATGCAGACCTTCAACGGCGCCTTGCTCGACCTCTACCGCGCAGGCCGCATCGACTTCGAGACCGGCCGCGGCTACGCCACGCACCCCGATGAGTTTGCGTTGATGGCGCGCGGAATGTCCACGGGTGTCGCATCGCTCGGTCGGGAAGACGATGGGGCGACGCTCGACGCCGACCTGGACATGAAGGGCTTGTTGGGCCGCGCCGAAGAGCTGCGCGCGTCCGACCTTCACCTCGCAGCGGGCCGTCCGCCAATCGTCCGCATCGACGGCGACCTCCACCGCTTGTCCGCGCGTCCGCTCTCCGATGCCGATGTACGGATGTTGTTGTACAGCATCATGAACGGTCGCCAACGCTCGCAATACGACATTGAGCGCGAGGTCGACTTCGCGATTGCCGTCGACAATGGGCGGCGTTTCCGCGTGAACGCCTACCATCAAAAAGGACGTATGGCAGCCGCACTTCGCGCCATTCCGTCTACACCTCCCGATGCCCGCGACCTCAACATTCCCGAGGTGGTGCTCGACCTCGGCACCCGGCCCCAAGGGCTGCTGCTCGTCGTCGGTCCTACCGGCGCCGGCAAATCCACCACCCTCGCGTGCTTGCTCGACCGGGTCAACCGAACGCGGCCGTGCCGCATCATCACCATCGAAGACCCCGTCGAGTACGTCCACGAAAGCCAGATGGCCACCGTTGACCAGCGGGAGCTTTACGCCGACACACGCAGCTTCTCGGCGGCTCTCAAGTTCATTTTGAGACAAGACCCCGATGTGATATTAGTCGGCGAAATGCGCGACTTGGAGACCATTTCGAGCGCACTCACCGCAGCCGAAACGGGACATCTTGTCTTGGCCACGCTCCATGCCAACGACGCCGTGCAAGCCATCGACCGCGTCATCGACGTCTTCCCCGCGCACCAACAAGGCCAAGCGCGGGCAATGCTCGCGAGCTGCTTGTTGGGCGTCGTCTCCCAGCGCCTTTTGCCCCGGCGCGAAGGCTCCGGTCGTGTCGGCGCATTCGAAATCCTGATTGGCAACTCCGCCGTCCGCGCCCAGATTCGCGATGAAAAGCTCCACCAAATCTTGTCGACGATAGAGCGCAGCGCCGGCGAAGGCATGGTGACCATGGACTTTGCCATGAAGCGCCTCTACGAAGAAGGCGAGGTCCGCTACGAAGACGCCGTCCGTTTCATGCGCAATGCCGCCCTGCTCAAGCCCCCCGTTGGCAATCGCCCGACGATGGCGGACCCCATCGCCCGCCCCCCGATTCGACCCGAAGCACGCCCCGAGCCGCGCCCCGACCCGACACCTCCGCCGGCCGGTCGCCGCTTTCCGTGGAATCGCTAAATGAGCGTGGACTGGCCCGTCCTCGTCATCAATCCGAGCCGCGACGCGGCGGACTTTGTGCGCTTTGCGCTGGTCGACGCCGGCTGGGACACCCGTAGAGTCCAGTGGGCGCCCGACCTCACCGAAGCCCTCGCGCACTTGCGACGGGGAACGCCGCGCGTCATCATTTCGAGCATCCATATTCGCGACGCGCGCGGCACCAACATCCTCGACCTACTGCGCGCGGAGGCACCCGACGTCCCCATCGTGGGCATTGCCGACGTCGACGTTCCCGTGGACACTGGCGCCCGCCGCGGTGGCGCCCACGCCTACATTCTCAAGAAGTACCTTGAAATCCACCTGGTCGACACCATCCGGGCGGCCATCGAACGCGTGCGCTTTGAGCGCCAGCTTCGCGCCGACCACGCCGCAGACCTCGACCGCCGCCAAGCCGACGTCATCGGACGCCTCGCCGACTCCACCACCTTTGAGGTCAACAACGCGCTCGCGATTGTGTCGACCGCCATCAACCGCCTGGAGTCCCTCGTCGGTGCCCAGCCGGCCCACCAGGACGCGCTCAACGCGGCCCGCGAAGGCATCGCGCGCGCAGCCCGCGCGGTCGACGGCCTCCTGGCGGCCGGTGGTCGTCGCCCGATGACACCCCGCGCCACCGACTTTCGGCAACTGGTGGACGTTGAGCTGCCGCGTATCCAGCGCGCGGTCGGCCCCGACGCCATCGTCGAAACCTGGTATATGCCCGGTCTCCCCCCCATTCACGCCGATGCAGGCGCACTCGGACAAGTGCTGTCGATGCTCGCAGGGCGCGCCCGCGGCACGATGGAAGATGGCGGTGAGCTGCTCATTCGCGCCCAGGTCGCCGCAGATAGCCGGTCGGTCGAAATCCTCGTCCTCGATGATGGCGCCCCCACGGTTGCCGCAGCGGTCGCCGTCGATGCCGAGCTGATTCGCGCCCGGTCTATCATCGAAGAGAGCGGCGGCACCTTTGATGTGAGCAACCGCTGGCCCACCGGCACCCAAGTTCGCATCCGTCTTCCGATTGCCGACACGCCGCCCACCGTTTCCGCACCGGAAACACGACCGACAGCATCCACCGAGCAATCGCGCCCCGTCGTGCTGGTCGTAGAAGACGAAGTATTGCTCCAAGGCCTGCTGGTGCGTGCCCTCGCCGACCACGGCTATCGAACCTGCGCTGCATCCGACGAAGAGGAGGCAATCCGCGAAGCAGAACGCATGGGACATATCGACGCCGTAATCACCGATGTCGTTTTGCCCAAGGGCCGCCTGGGGGTCATGCTGCAAACCTTGATAAAGCGCTGGCCCCATGTTGCACTTGTATTGATGACCGGCGCCCCCCAGCATGCGCACGCCGTGCTGCGCGACCTCTCCCTCGACGCGCCCGTCCTCGGGAAGCCGTTTCGCTTGCCAGAGTTGTTCTCCGCGATTCAGATTGCCCTCGAAGAAGCCCAAGAAAACGCCGAAAATCCTACCCTGGGCAGCCGTCCGCGCCAATAAAAGGACAAAGCGCCAACGCACACTGACTGCGCGACGTTTGGACGCCGAATACGCGCTTTCTCATCACAAAATATTGGCCTCGTACGACAAACTTCACGCTTATGCAACCCCGTCATCGTCGGGGGACGCGCCCTGCAGCACCGCCAGGCCCGCCGCAGAACCGCCCTCGCCCCGACGACCGGGACCGTGGGGCAACAAGAAGGCGTGGTGGTCGGCCACTGCCTCTGTTTCATCTGAAAGCGCCCGCGCGACCGCCGCCGCAAGGCCCGAATGGCGCAACCAATGGAGAGAGTACACCTCCGCCGGCAAAAGGCCCCGCCGCAGCTTGTGTTGCCCTTGGGCACCCGCTTCGAAGTGGGTCCAGCCGCGCTCCAAGCAAAGCTCGATAGGACGGTGGTAGCAAACCTCAAAATGCAAGGACTCGAAGCCCGGCAAGCACCCCCAATACCGTCCGAACAACGACGTGCCGCGCTGGAACGCGAGGGCCCCCGCCACCACTTCGCCCTCCCGTTCCGCCAACACCGCCAACGCCATCGGCGCGAGCACCGCGCGCTGCTCCTGAAAAAACGCCGGCGTGAGGTAGTGGTGGGAACCCTTTTTGTCGACGGTGTCGCGGTAAAAGCCCTCGAGCGCGTCCCAATGACGGTCGGTGAGGTCGCCGCCTTCGACGACCGAAATCACAACGCCCAGCTCCGCGGGCCTTCGGCGCTCCCGACGGGTCTCTTTGCGGACTTTGCTTCGAAAGGTCGATAGCCACCCATCAAAATCGCCGTAGCCTTGGTCGTGCCAATGAAACTGGCTCGTCACCCGACCGAGGACCGCCTCTTTGCCCGTCCACTGGCGATGCTCGGATTCCGTGCAAAACAGCACATGAATGCTCATCGCGCGCACGCGGTCGGCCACATGGCGCATTCCTTGCCACAAGGCCGCCTCAACCGCAGAAACCTCCGAAACCGACGGGTGGACCAGCAATCGTCGGCCCGTCGCCGGCGTAAACGGCACGGCGCACACGAGCTTTGGGTAATACGGAATGCCCGCGCGGTGGCTCGCGTCCGCCCAGCCCCAATCGAAGATGAACTCGCCGTAGCTGTGGTCTTTGATCCACACCGGCGCCCCGCCCACCAACAATCCGTCAGGCGCACGCACGAGCACATGGGCGGGCGCCCAGCCCGTCTTTGCACCCGCGCTCCCCGAACGCTCGAGCGCCGACAAGAACGAATGGGTGCAAAAGGGGTCGTCGGGCGCAACCAAAGCATCCCACGCCGCCGGCGAAACGGCGTCGATGCCCGGTACGATTTCGACCGATAGATGGAAGGAAGAAGACGGCACAGACATGCCGCCCTGCATACCGCGCTGCCGAACCAATGGAAGTCCCCGCCCAAGCGATGCACGCAAAACTGCGCTATGGTCCAGGCCCCTCTCTGGTGGACCCGAAATGACCGGAACGCCCGACCTCCCGTCCGATTTCTGTGGCAGCGTCCCCGCCGCCGAATTGCCTGGCGTCGATTCTTTCAACGTCATCCTCACCCGCCGCGCGATTTGTCCGCGCGGTGTCGCCCGCGCGTCGGAAATCTGGCGGATGGCCCAAGAAGTCGCCGTGCAAGCGAGCGGTCAACGTGGATGGCCGCCCGAGCGCTTTTCGCGGGAGGGCGTGGGCTTTTTGGTCATCGACACCACCGTCGAGCACCTGCGGGAGCTCTCGTATGGCGAAAAGACCTGCGCCCGCACCTGGACCCTCGGATTTCGCCGCGGCACGTTTTGTGACCGCGAGGTGCGCCTCTCGGGCGACGCCGGCCCCCTCGCGCGGGTGACCCAGCGGTGGGTCCATGTCCGCCGGAACGACGACCACAGCCTCGTTATCGACCGCGCGAGCCCCGACCTCGTGTCGGCCTACGGGAGCGCAGACCCCGGCTTTCCGGCGGCGTCCTTGCCCCGCGTGGCGGTTGCTGCCCCGACGCCCACCTCCACAACGTTCACGTTTGACATTTGGCACACTTGGATGGACCCATTTGGCCACGTCAACCACCCCATGTACGTCGACTTTTGCGAAGAAGCCCTCGCCCGCGAGACGCACCGATGGGGTCTCGATGCCCAAGCCATCGTGCCCGTCGCGGAACGCATGCGCTACCGGCTGCCGGCGATGGCGGGGGACCAAGTGTCGGTGGTCACCCGCGTCCTCGGCGTGAGCGCCCACGACGACGTCGTGTTTGAGGTGAGCGTGCGCCGAAACCAAGACGATGCCGTGCTGGCCAGCGGCACGTTGGTTCGTCGCCACCTCACGGACCCAGCGGCGTGGCGCGCGGCATGGTCAGGCATCCGCTGAACGACGGGAAGGCATCGTAGCCACCGCCGTTCCCAGCAATACCACCACGCTTCCGCCGATGTCGACGGGCTGGGGCCACTCCTCCAGGAACAACGCCCCCAGAATGCCCGCACCCACCGGCTCCAGAAGAATGCTCGCCGAGACGATATGGGCCGGCAAATACCGCACCGCGTAGTTGAAGCCGATGTGGCCGAGCAATTGGGGCCCCAGGGTCAACCCCACGAGGGCCCCCACCGCGGGCGCTGAAAAGCCAGTCAGCGGAAACCCGCGCATCCACGCCACGGGGAGGAGCCACAACGCGCACAAACCGCTGACCAACGCGCCGTACGGCCCAATGTCAACGTGTGGCCGCACCCGGCGCCCGAGCAACAAGTACCCCGCCGCGAGCATTCCCCCCGCCAACGCGAGCACGTCGCCCGAGAGCCCCGCATCACCCGCGGGGCTTCCCGCTGCCATCCATCCGACCCCGACCAGCGCGAGGCCAACTCCAACAAAAAACCGCAATGAAGGCCTCTCCCCGCCCAACACCCACGACAATCCGCCCGCCCACACCGGCGTCAGGCACACGAGGAGAGTCGACCGAAACACCGTGGTACGCGACAAACTCTCAAACCACACCCAAAAGTGAAGGGCGAGCAGCAAGCCCGCAGCCGCCGCGCCGAACAGGACCGCCCGCGAAATCGTACGCCGCGCCTGCACCAACGAAGGCAACAGCAACAAAGCGACACCTGCGGTCCGCCAAAAGCCCGCCGCGACGGGCGAAACACCCTCGGCAAGCCGCACCAGCAACGCCGCGGCGCTTACGGCAGCCACCGAGACCGATAGGACCAAAACAGGCGAAATAGGCGGGCGCAGGCACGTCTCCCGAGAAGTTCGGCGACCTAACCCGGAACCTGCCATCGTCGCGGGGAACCACGCGCGATACGGCAGAATGGGCGCACACCGCCTGCGGTTGGCACCGAGACCCACAAGGAGACACGATGGCCCGATTCTTGGCACGCTACGGCGGGGCTCTGCTACTGGGCGTGCTCGCCGCCATCGGGGCGACCGCCTGTTCGACTGAAGCACCGCCGCCACCAAGCGACGCCGATGTGCTCACCGCGCGGATTCAAGGCGAATGGCGCATCGCGCTGTCTCCCGACCAACGCCGCCAAGCCGAGCTGATGCAGTTCTTGCTGCGCGACCCGCCGCCCAGCAACGAAGAGGTCGAGAGCCTCAACCTCACCGAGTCCGAAGGCAAGGCAGTCGTGCTTATTTTGAACGAGATTCGCTACGACCCCACCGGCGAGCGCACCGCCCAACTTCGCAGCGCGATTGCCGGCCTCGAATCCGGCGCGCTCTCGATTGGCCCTGACCGCCTCGAGGTGCGCCTCGGCGACGTGCGAAAGGCGGGGCAATACACCGTAGTGTCGAGCACCGCATCCGAAGCCCACCTGCGCTTGTCCCGCGACGACGGCGAAGAAGAGAGCGTCGCCCTGGAGCTGACCCCGGACGGGGAGCTTCATTTTGGCGAAGAGTCCGACCGCATCACGTTTGTACGCCAATAAGCCTAGGACAATTCAGCTTCTTCAATACAGATTGAAGCATTTGAAACGGGACCGGTTCACCCCCCTTCGACGGCGCTACTCCCCCGTCGAAGGGTCAAACGGAACGCAGCCGCTCTCGGTGCACACGAGGGACCGCCCGTCGGCCTGGGCCTCCCCGGCAGGGGTCAGCACATCCGCCGGCGTGTTGTCCTGCCACGCGCCACCGGAGAGCCATGCCGTGCCCCGGTCGAGCAGCAAGCCGCCCCCTTCGCTATGGGCGACATGCACGTCCCAAAGCTCCATCTCGGCGGATACGAGGGCGAGCGCGCCGCCGGAATGCCCCACAACGTCGCCACCGTGGGCCACCCAGCGCGGCAAGGGCAGGTCGGCGGTCGCGGCCACCATCACGCCCCCTCCCCAGGCAGCGACATTATCAGCCAGCACGACGTCTTCCGTCCACAGGCCGCCACCGGACACGCCCGCATACCAGATGCCGCCGCCGACCCCCCGTCCATCCGCGAGGTCGTCTCCCGTCGCGACGTTTTCGCGCAACTCCACCCGCACGAGCGAAGCAGAGCCACCGCTCACCTGAAGCCCCGCGCCGCCGACGCCAGCCGTGTTTTCCGTAAGCAAAACATCGCGGAGACCGCCCGTCGACTCGGGAAGGTGCCCTCCCCCGCCTTGGGCGCTGTGGTTGCCCGTGAACCATCCCCCTTCGACCCACGCCGGCCCCGTCAAATGCAAGCCGCCTCCTTGCACCGTGCCGAGATTGCCCTCTACAACAGTGTTCACCAAGGTCACGTCGCCATCTTCCGCCGATACGCTGCGCACGGCGAGGCCCCCCCCATACGGCGCGACCGAGTCGGCGATGCGGCTGTCTTCGAGGACGCCATGCCGCATCCACACCGCGCCCGCCACCTTGTTTGCCGTGCAGGCGGCCACTTCGGTGCGGCGAAGGACGAGGGGTCCGGCCCGCGGTCCCGAGATACAGCCGCCCCAGTCAGATGTCCCGTCCGCGACCGTGCTGTCCGTAATCGTTAGGCTTTGGGCGTCCCATGCGGCGACCACGCCCCCGTGATGGTCCCCATCCAGCCGCAACTCGGGCGCACCGCTCCCGCCGGAGAGCGTGAGGTGGTCAAGCCACACATGTCCCGAGAGAATGTGGACCGCCGGGCCAGCGCCTCCCACGAGCGTCGCGGGACCGACCAAATGCAGGTCCCGCCGAATCACGAGCGGGCCGAAATAGGTGCCCGGACACAGAGGTATCGTCGCGCCATCCGGTGCATCGTCAACCACGCGCTGTAGGCGCTCTATCGGCGCGTCCTCGCCACAACCGTCGGCCACCCCAACGGCAGGAGGCAACGGACTACCCGCAGGCGCCGAACAGGCCGCCACCAGTCCACCGACGAGTCCTTGCCAGCACCACTTCATCGCGCGAGTGTACCCCAAGCGAGCCAATGAAATTGGCATTTGCTCCCACCGCTCCCCCAATCGGCTACGGTGGACCTACATCCGTGCTGTGGCTCGCGCAGCACAAGGAGCCGTCGTGCCCAATCTCCTTCGCCGTTGCTCGTGCGTCCTCGTTGCGCTCGGTGGCCTGCTTTCGTCGCCCGCTTGGGCCCAAGAGTTCCAGATGGTGGTCACCGACCCCAACACCGACGCGGCGGTGCTGCGCCAAGCCCTGGGGGGAGCGGTCGACGACCAACTTCGCATGGACGGCCAAACCGAGTTTCTCCAGCAAATGGCAACGGCGACCGCCCTCTCGGCGCACGGAATGGGCGTAGACTACGCCTCGAACCCCCAGCGGTTCGTGGTGGGCGGTGGCATCGGCTCTGCCGTCGATGGCGCCGGATTTGGATACGGCGACGGGCTCTTGCCTGCGAGCGGCTTCGCGTTTCAGGTGGTCGCTATGGGCGGCTTCAACCTGGGCGCCTTCGCCGACGACGACAGCCCCTTGCGGCGCTTCGTGCTCTACGGACATGGAATGGGCGCAAACGGCGGCCGTGGGCAGTTTTCGGCGTATGCGGCCAATGGCGGCGGCAACCTGCAAATCCAGCTCTTGAAGGTACGCGACGCAGGCGCGGCAAGCTGGGGCGGGATTGCGTTCACCACCGGCTTTGCGCGCACGATTTACGAGCTGACCTTGTCGGACACCATCCCATTGTCCGCAAGCGGTCACACTTGGCAAGCGGATGGCGCATACGAGGTTGTGGTCGCCACCAACAGCATCCCGATTGAGCTGTCCACCAATATGCGCGCCGGATTTTTTACCGTCTATGGCGGCGGCGGCGTCGACATCATCACGGGCGGCACCGCCGAGAGCGACATCAACCTCTACGGCGACATTATGAACGGCAACAAAAAGGTCGGCGAGGCGCTCATTACCTGGAGCGACAGCACCAGCGTCAGCAACGTCGCGCCGCGCGTTTTCGGCGGCGTACAAATCAATATTCTGCCCGTCAAGCTCTACGGACAGCTCAACATTTCGCCCGGCGGGGGCACCGGCGCCCACACCGGCGTTCGTATCGCGATGTAGCCACGTTTCAGGGGCCGATGACCACCGGTACCGCCAACACGAGGTCGCCCATCGACTCCGGGAGGTCGGGGTCCATCGCCGCCGCCGCACACGCCGCGACCGATGCGTGGGTGGCCGGCTCGGTGCGACCACCGCGCACCCGCACCGGACCTGCCTCTCCCACCGTCACGTCCACGTTGAAGATGAGGACCGGCAACGCTTCGGACCCCAATGTGCCCGCCGCACGCTCGGGAACCCGCCAAACGCCATGGTCGGCGAAACATTGGGCCACAACGCCCGCATGGTCGGTCACCCAACGGCGTGCGGTCGTGGCCGCCCGGTCGCGGAGCGCGATAGGATGAGACGCGAGGCTGGCGTCTGCGCTCGCGGCGCCCCCATCGAGCACAGACACGATGCGCGCTTGGTCGACTTTCGGGCGGCCGACCTCAAGCGGCGGGGCTTCTCCGGCCGCGCGGCGTGCGCCGGGGGTTCCGACTTCACCCCAAGGGTTCTCTTTCCACACCGCCCGCGCTTCGTCGGACAGGTTGGTGTGGACAGAGCGGCACATCGTTCCTTTGACCGGCGCGCCCTTTTTGCCCTCCCAATGCGAAACCATCGTCTCGATGCACGTCGAGAGGCCGGGGCGGGGGTCGGAGAGCGTCGTGACCTTCGCGCTGGCTTGGCCACGCTTGTCCACCTTGACCTCGGCGCAAAACCAAGTCGAGAGGTCGCCCGAAAGCGCCGCGTGTTGGCGCCAGCAGCCGTCCAAATCAAGCCGGTGGAGACCCGAATGAACCCCGAGACCGGGGTCCAAGGGCGCAAATCGTTCCGCGATTGCCGGCGAGGCGGTGGGGTCGCGGTCGGGCCAGACCCGCGCGGACTCCCACGCAGGCATCTCCGGCGCGGCGTCGTTCGCGAAAGCAAGCCAAAATACGAGGGAGACAAACATCGGTTGCTCAGGGAGGCGGCGAGGAGGGGTCGAGGCCAAACGCGTGCCACACGGCCTCGTCTACCTCCGAATCGAGGGAAGTATAGACGTCCGCAGTGTTTGCCGCGGCGCTCCGCCGTGCCTCGTACAGCGTTCGGGCCAACGTGACGAGGGCCTTGCCTGCTGGGGATTGGGGGTCCGGCAAGGGAAACGCCGCGACAAACTGCGCAAAGTATCGACGACGCCCCGCATACAAGCGATTGTTGCAGACACGGTCGTACCAAGCGTCGATAAACGACGACGCACAGACCGCGAGCGCCAGAAACGTTCGGTCGTCGTCTTCATCGACGGTCAGCCAATAACAATCGCCATTGACCACCGTTCCTTCGGTGTCGAGCCAGGCCGTACACCGCGGCGCGATGTCCCGCAGCACAATCTTCGGCGCCGACCAACCATCCGGGTCGTGGGGCACCCACAGTTCAAACCACTGGCGGCCAGATTCGCGAATATAGGACCGGGATTCGAGCTGCGCGCGGCACGATTCGAGGTAGGCCCGCGACTTTGGGTACGCCGCGAGGTCCAGGGCCACCCGCTGCCCGTTTACGGAGCCATGGGGATACAGCACGCAGCGGTGAGGCGCGCGCGGCAAGGGCACCCACGAACGCGCCCGGTGGTGGGTGGTGAGGGGCCGAAGCAGCTCTGGGCGGGTGTCTTCGGGGAATTGGTCCCAGTTGGGACGCACAAAGACGGGGTCGGCCGTGGACTTGATGCCCACGCGCACCGACCCAAGCTCGCCCAAGGTGCAGCAGGTGTGGGCTTGGACCGTATCCAGCCACCCGTCGACGGCCGCGCCGCCGCGTTGCCAAGTGGCGTGGGCGCCGCGCACGGAGAGGTCGCCGTGGTGGACCACAAACGTGCGCCCGTCGGGAATCGCGATGGCGCCTGCCGCGGTCAGGACATCGTCCAGCGCGGCTCCCTTTACGGCCACAGGCGCCCGGTCGGCTTCGGTGGCGGTGTAGCAGCTCCAAAATCGGGCCGGCGCGTCGACCGGTTTCTTGGCAAACACCAACAGCGCCGGCAACACGGCCGCATCAAACCAGCGGGTGTCACCCAAGTCGGCCACTTCGAGGAGGGACACCCGCTCCATCAGCACCCGCCGGAAGGTCTCGGCGCCGCGCGTCATCAGCAGCTTGTTGGGCACCCAAACCCCCGCCACGCCCCCCGCGCACAAGCGGTCGGCAATCGCGAGCACGAAGGCTTGGGCGAGGTCAATCCGTCCGCTCAAGCCAAACTTTGCGGCCACCGCCCGCGCTTGGGCAGAGCCCAACACCTGGGTGCGCACCCACGGGGGATTGGCGACCACAATGTCTACCGGTGCGCCGCCTTCTGACAAAAAGTCACCCATTGTGACAGAATGTCGAAATGGCGATGACGAAAGTGTCAATTGGGCCTGTTGTACGGCGGACGGGTCAACATCCAGGCCCACAATGTCCAATGCGTGCGACCGTTGGGCCGACCAAGCCTCGGCCAGCGCCGCCAACAGCACGCCGTCGCCACAAGCGGGGTCGAGGGCGGTACACGCTCGACCCGAAGGTGCCGCCGCGACGACCTTCTCCGCCAACAACCGGGCCAGCGCGGGCGGCGTATAGGTGACGCCCCGTTGTTTCTTCGACGAGACGTCCGAAAAGCGTGAAGTCGGTTCCGACATAAGGCCCTGGGTGGTTGGAGTCGGCAAAGTAGCCCGGAACCATCGAACCGTCCTGGCACCCGCCATCGCGATGCCCTGTCCGTGCCACAGTTCCGCACACACCACCCCCACAACGAGGTGATGTCGATCAGGCGAAGCAACCGTATGCTCCCGTCCGCGGTCCCGTTGGCACACCCTCCGACCCCATCGCCCGTTTTGTCGGCTATTCTGCGCCCACACCATCGAGCGCCTCCCGCGCACTCCCCGCTTCCGCGGCATCCCCACACCACCGAGAACACCCATGAATACGCTATTGTTGGGACTATTGCTCGCACAGCCGGCAGTGGCCTGTCCGACGGTTGCCACCGGCACGCCCAATGCGCTCACCTACGACGTCGCCCGCACGGCAATTGTCCACCAAAATGGCCGCATCACCTTCACTGTGAGCGTGAACCCATCGGGCGAGGCCCAAGACTTCGCGCTGGTTTTGCCCGTGCCCGCCTTGCTCGCGGAATCCGACATCGCCGTCCTCGACAACGAGGTGTTCGCGCGCCTCGAAGGCACAACCGGCCTGCTCACGATGACCGACGCCGGCTGTATGATGGCGGGCTCTGACGGCGCCGCATCCGAAGGCGACGAAGACGGCGGCTCCAGCGGCGGTTCCGGCTCGGTCACCGTCGAAGCGGAGTACCTCGTGGGCGACTACGAAATCGCCATCTTGTCCGCTACCGATTCCTCGGGGTTGTTCACCTGGCTCGACACCAACGGCTACCACCTCGCAGAGCCCACGATTCCCGTGCTCGAAGACTACATCGCCGAGGGCATGTTCTTCATGACCGCGCGGGTTTCGTCGGGCGCAGCTGTCGCGGATGGGAGCGCGCTCCCGCCTCTCCAAGTCGCCTACGACAGCGAGCTGTTCACCATTCCCATTCGCTTGGCCGCGCGCAACTCTCCCGGTCAGCAGGACATGCTGATTTACGCGCTCACCGACCGTGGTGAATCGGGCGGTCGTGTCGGTGTGTCGAACTACCCCGAGTTTTCGATTGCCGACAAGTGCATCTGGGGCGACCCCAACACCGATTCGTTCCTCGACTTCTACAATGAGAAGTTCCAGACCGCGTGGGAAGCGCGGGGATTCGCCGCCTGGACGACCGAATGGGCGGGCGGCCCTTACGATTGCTCGCCGTGCAGCGGCGTCACCATGACCGACGAAGACCTGCTCGCGCTCGGCTTTCAGGGCGACCCCAGCGGACATTTCTTGACCCGCCTCCACTTGCGCTACACGCCCACGACGGCCACCCAAGACCTCATGCTCTACGCATCGGGACTCGACGAGACCAAAGTCACGAGCTTCGCCGACGACAACAGCAGCAACCGCGAGTGCATCGCCCTTTGCGACACAGAGCCCAGCGATGGCACAGGCGACAGCACCCCGGAGGCCGGCGACCCCTGGACCCCCCGCGACGACCCTGCCTCCACGACCACCGACGAAAGCGAGAGTAAGTCCCGTGGCTGCGCGGTCGCGTCGTCAGGCATGGCGCTCGGAATGGGTTGGGGCCTCGTGGCCCTCTTGACCCGCCGTCGCAAGCTGGCAAGCCGTTAGCACGTTGGGGACGCACGTTTCGCGAACCAAAGGCACGGAATGAATCTTCATTCCGTGCCCGCGAGACCGGTCAACGGAGCGACGGCACCCCAAACGTCCATGGACCGCGGGGCGCCGGCGGGGCCAAGGCGGCCGCCAAGCGCCGCTCGTACTCCGCCCGCGAAATCGACTCCGCGCCCAAGGACAAGAGGTGGGGCGTGACCGCTTGCCCGTCCACCAGCGTGTAGCCCGCGCGATGGAGCGCGTGGCAGAGCACCACGAACCCCACCTTGCTCGCGTCGCGCACCCGATGGACCATTGTGTCGCCAAAAAAGCCCGAGCCGAGGGCAAGCCCAACCAAGCCACCCACCAGCTCGCCGTTTTGCCACACTTCGACCGAGTGGTACAGCCCCATTTGGTGCAAGGTCTGCCAAGTCGCGCGCAAGTTGGGCGTGAGCCATGTCCCTTCAGGCTGGCCGGGGCGGGGATGCTCCGCGCAGAGGGCCACCACGTCCGAAAACACCGTGTCAAAGGAAACCACAAACCCCCGATTGCGTATGGCTTTTTGGAGACTGCGCGTCACCCGCACCGAAGACGGCGCCCACACCGCCCGCGGGTCGGGGGAGCACCAAGGAATCGGCGCGCGGCCTGTCCACGGGAACCAGCCCTGCTGCACCGCCGCGAGCAACGCCGGGGCGGAGAGCACACCCCCCACGCCAACCAAACCCGAAGGGTCGTCGGCCCGCGGCGCCACGCGCAACACACCACGAAGGACATCGAAGGACATAGGTCAGCGTTTAGCCTGAAATTGCCGGGCTGTCTGGATGGGGGCATCGACGCCGTGGGCGTCTCCACCTGCGAGTGCTCGCCTGCCCATCGACTTTTGTGACCGATGGCGGCCAGAACGAATCAACCCCAATACACTGTCCGTCGTGATGCAGGCGGACGAACCCGCCCGCGGGGAGCACCCATGGCCAATGCAGTGAAGGCTATCCAGACCATCGTTGACCGAAACATCGTCGTCGAGGGCGCAGACGGCTTCCGGCAACCCTGCCGGACGATCGTGCAAACCAATCATGCCAACGGCGCGCGCGCGTTCACCGCATTTGTCGAGAGCCATCCGGCATTCGAGCATTCGATCGGTGGAAGCCGCATTGTGAAGGCCACCACAGACGAAGCTGCACGCATCGAAGTGGCCAAGTTGGCCGCCGGAATGTCCGCGAAAAACCCGGGCGCAGGTATCCCCGCATCGGGACAAAAAACGGTCGTGGTGTGGCCCGATGCTCCCGAAGATGCCCATGAAAAGGCTGCTCTGCTCACGGAACACTACCGCGATGTGCTCCGCTTTGAGCCGGGCGCGATTTTCGGACCCGATATGGCCGTGGGCGAAGAAGTCCAGGATGCCGTCGCCGAAAACGGCCTGCGCGATGCTATCGCCGGCAACTCCAGCCACGGCTACGGCGTCGCTATCGACGAAACGGGTTGGACGGGCCGCGCCCTCGTGCTCGGCTTGGGCGCCTGGGAAGGCACCGCCAACCTGCGCACCGCCGCCATTCAGGGCTTTGGCGCGGTCGGCGCATGGGCGGCCCGGCACCTGCTGAAGACCCAACCCCACATTCGTTTGGTGGCGCTGTCCAACCGCCTGGGTGTGGCGGCTTGTCCCGAAGGTCTCGATGCGATGGCGTTCTTCAACGCCTGGGCCGCCACCACGGGTGGTCCCACCGCCGACGACGCCGTCCGCGACCTCGCCTTGGCCACGCCCGGCGTCGCGTGGATTCCCGACCCCAACGCACTCTGGCGCATCCAAGCCGACCTCATGGTCCCCGCCGCCCGCACCGGCGAAGTTCGTTTGTCCACCGAACAAACTGAAAATCCCGGCGCGCAGCCCGTCGAGCCTTGGGCCGAAGCCTCGGGCGTAAAGGCCGTGCTCGAAGGCGCCAATGCCCCGCTCACGGTCGGCGCCGAAGACTGGCTCACCGCACGCGGTGTGGTCGTCTTCCCCGACTTCATCGTGAACTCCGGCGGCGTCTGGGGATGCTGGGCCGAGTGGGCCGAGCGCCAAGCCCTCATGGACGGCTCCCGCACCGCCGCCCAAGTCACCGACGACACCGAGACCATCATTGGCCGGGTCGTGCGGTCCAATATGGCGCGCGTGCTCGCCAAAGGCGGCAGCAACCGCGCGGCCGCGAACGCCGTCAAGGTCGAAAACGTAGAGCCGGTCGCGAAGCTGTGGTCCGAGCTGTCTTCGATTTCCGATTCCCATGCCCGCGCTATCGCACACGCGCGGGCCCTGCGCCTCTGACTCCCGGAGTGGGCATGAACCGAATGCTGTGGACGGTTCTCGCCGTCGGAATGGGGTGCGGTGACGACACCCCCAAAGACACGGGCGAGGCCAATCCTTGCTTTGCGTTTGTGGACTCGTGGACCGCCTGCGTCATCGCAGCGGGTGAGCCCGTTGACGCATCGCTCGAAGACCCCGCCGCTTATTGCGCCGACAACGCCGACGAGACGCCCGAAACCTGGCGCTGCCTCGACGACGCCATCCTCGACCAATACTGCACCAACATCACGGGTCTCACCCACTTGCAAGCTGCATTCGGCGAGTGCCACGGCTACTGAAACAGCGCGGCGCTTCGGTGCCACCCCCGTTGAGAATCAGCTACTCGGCCGGGTTTTCGGCTTCCTCGGCCTCGCGGGCCTTTCGCTTCCATAGCCCCTCATACTTCTCTTTGGTGGGGTCCGGGGGCGGATGCTGAATGTTGCAGGCCCCCGCAGCGGGCTTGTCGCCATCCAAAAACGGCGCGCCGATAGTGCGACAGGTGCCGTTGCTGTACTTGCCGGTTTGGGTACACACGCCTCGGCCCGTAATCGAAACCCCCTCGAACTTGGCCTCGGGGAGTCCTTTGTGAACGGCGTGGGCCCACCAGCCCCAAAGCGGCGCCGCGAGGTCGCTGGCCGAGCCTCCAATCCGCGCCGGCTGGTCGTAGCCGAGCCACAAGGCCATCGCGTAATGGGGCGTGCCACCGATAAACCAGAGGTCTTTTTCGGAGTCGGTGGTGCCGGTCTTGCCAATCGCGGGACCGGCGTATCCGGGCTTGCCCAAAGCCCCGCGTGATGCACCGCCCGTACCGTACGTGATGACCAACTGCATGATACCGCGCGTCAAGGCGGCGTCTTCGGGTGCAAATACCTGGGGACGGTCGAGCTCCCGGGGGATGCGGTGGTAATGGGCGAGGTCTTCGGCGAGGACCACGGGGCGCCCGGAGGCGAGCTTTCCGCCTGCGATGACGGTCGCGACAAACCGGGCTTGCTCCAAGGGTGTGACCTCACCGGTGCCGAGCGAGAGGCCCATTTCATCGCGCCAATGCGAAGTCTCGTAACCAAAAGTGCGGGCGAAGGTCTTGAACGGAACGGGACCGCCCAATGCTTCGAGCATGCTGGCCGTCGCGACGTTTTGGCTCCATGCGAGCCCCATCGCGAGCGTGCTCGTGGTGGAGTACTCGCCCCCTACGTTGCGGGGCGTCCAGCCGTTGGTGTTGGGGAACGAATGCCGATGATTGGCGACCGTCGAGTCGGCCCGCCACAAGCGCTTCCCCGAAGCGTCGCGCT
The DNA here is from genome assembly GCA_964502005.1 of uncultured Enterobacterales bacterium. GTDB lineage: Bacteria > Myxococcota_A > UBA796 > UBA796 > UBA2385 > CAJWOS01. The sequence goes on along the minus strand of CAZCUX010000032.1, from coordinate 39,040 downwards.
GGGCAAAGGCCATCGCATACACCAGGGGCTTGATGCTCGACCCTGCCTGCCGGCGGGCTTGGGTAGCGCGGTTGAAGTCGGTGGCGAGGGCTTGGCGCCCACCGTAGGCCGCGACCAAGAAGCCGGTAGACGGGTCAATGACGGCACCCGCAGCCTCCAACGGCGCCGAGCCGTGGCGACCGACCGCGCGCTCCAAGAACGTGAGCTCTTTGGGGATGAGCGCATCGCTCGTCTCTTGCACCACGAGGTCGAGGGCGGTGTGAACCTGCAAGCCCGCGCCGTAGACCACCGCGGGGTCGAGGTTGGCCTCCAACCACGAGCGCGTGGCTTGGAGGTAGGCCGGGTAGCGGTCGGCCGGGAGACCGTGGGGCGACGCCTCGACGGGCTCCTGGAGCGCCGCTTTCACCTCTGCCGAGGGCCACCCTGCCGCCTCCATCATGCGCAGCGTGCGGTCGCGGCGCTCTTTGGCTTCTTGGGGATGCTGGTCGGGGGCAAAGCGTGCGGGCGCCGGCAGGATGCTCGCGAGGGTCGCGGCTTGTCCAAGGGAGAGGTCGCGGGCGGAGATGCCATAATAATACTGCGCGGCCGCTTCGAAGCCACACACGCTAAAGCTGCCATGCTGGCCCAAATAAGGCGCATCCAAATACATTTGGAGGACGGCGTCTTTGCCCAACGTTTGGTCCAGCGCAATCGCCGCCATCATCTCGCGAATCTTGCGCTGGAGCGTCTTTTCTTTGTCCTGGGACAAGTTGCGCACCACCTGCATCGTGATGGTGCTGGCCCCTTGTTGGTAGCCGCCGCCGCGGAGGTTCACGAGCACCGCACGCGCCAAGCCGATGGGGTTGATGCCGATATGCTCGCGGTAAGCGTTGTCTTCGGCGGCCAGCAAGGCCGCGATGAGGTGGGGCGGCGCCTCCTCGAGCGGCAAGTGCCACCGTATTTCGGCGTCAGGTCCAATCAAGATTCCGATTGGCACCGGTTCAAGGGCGACCGGCCGGGACCAACCCTCGCGACCAGACGGCTGCGTGCCCTCGGGAAACACGCCGCCGCGTGGCACGAGGTCGGCGGTTTTCGGGCAAACTTCGCCGGGCTCTACGGCCGGACAAGCATCGCGGTAGCCACGGGCGCGCGCTTCATCGAGTATCCGCGCCTTGGGCAGCGAAAGCTCGGCGGGCGCGCTGTAGACCACACCCGGAAAGCTCCAACCGGGATGGGCGACGTTGTACCGCTCGTGGGCCCGCGCCATCTCAATGGTCTCGGACTCCACGGCCTTCCAGCGCGGCCAGGCCACGATAGCGAAGGTGACGACAAAGCCCAGCACAAAGAGGACCGCCGCCCGAAACAGCCAAAAGACAACCGACCACACCTTTGCAAAAAAGGAGCGACGCGGTGGACGAGGAGTGGACGGCGGACGATTTTTCACAAGGAAGGGCTACTCAGTTGGATGGCCGGCTGCACGCCAAGCGTCGGTGCCGCCCTCAACATTGATGGTACGGCCAAACCCCGCCTGCTTGAGCAACACCTGCGCGCTCGCGCTTCGACGGCCACTCTTACAAATGAGATACAAATCTTCATTCATATAGGCCGACAGCTCGCCTTTTCGGGACTGCAGCTCGTTGAGAGGAAGACTGATGGCGCCTGGCACATGACCTTCCGCGTATTCTTCGGGCGTGCGAACATCCACCAAATGGATCGCACCGGCGGCTTTCGCTGCGTGAAGACCCGCGATGTCGACCGATTCGGCCCGCGCCGCCTCGGCACCCGATGGCGCGGCGCTCGCGGGAGACGCCTTGGGCTCTCCACATGCAGAAAGGGCAAGAAGGGCGATGACGAAACCAATCCGAGAAGGATACCAAGACATTGTAGTCTCTCGTCGAGGGGTTGGGGGGCGAGACGCCCTCTAATTGGGAATGACGGTGCGGGCCGTTGACCGAAGCCCACGCCGATGACGAATGGATTCCGCTGCGGCGCGTCGGTGACAGCCCGACCAAAGGAGTTGTTGTGCAACCCGCCACCGTGAAGTCGCTTCGCCAGCTTTCTGCTGCTTTGGTCCTTACTTTGGGAATCTTCGCGATTCCGGTCATGCCGCGGATTCCCTACGCGCCGCCCCCGATGGCCGTCAGCGGCCCGCCCGATCGCGCGGTGACCATTTACTTGCCCCCAGCGCCAGAACCGGAGCCGGAACCAGAGCCGGAGCCAGGGCCCGCCCCGCCCCCCGTCGCAAAGCCCGCAGCCCAAGCCCCGACCCAAGTGGTGTCCACCGCTGCCGCGCCGCCTCCCGCCGAAGCCCCCCCGGTGGTCGAAGCCCCCGTCGAGGTCCCCCCTCCGGCGCCCCGTCCCAAGGTCGCCAAAGCGCGCAAGCCTCGTCCCAAACGCGAGTGCAAGCCCGATGTTCCCGAAATTTCGTCGCGCGGCCCTGACGAGTGGGAGGTCGCCCGCGACCTCATCGACCACTACGCCAATCATTTGAACGAAGCCGCCCGCATCGCGCATGTCACATGGGCGCATGACGAAGAAGGCGACATTATCGGCTTTCGCGTGGTCAAGGTGCGCTGTGGCAGCCCCCTTCACGAAGCGGGCTTTCAGGATGGCGACATCATCACGCGCATCAACGGCCACAAGGTCCGCACGGTCCCCCAAGCGCTCGCGGCATACGTTGAACTACGCGTACGCCGCAAGCTGCGGGTTCGCGGCACCCGAAAAGACGGGAGCCCCCTCGACAACCGCTACTTTTTGACCTGAGCTCAGCTCGGGTCGGCAGCCGGGGTGTTCGGGCCGCTTGCCGGAAGCTCGGGCTTCTGGATGTACGCGGCGTCGAGCGTTCCTTCGAGCGAACCCAAGAAGGTCACAATCTTCTTCACGTCGGCGTCAGCGAGGTCTTTGCCGAGCTGGTGCTTGGCCATCAGCTTCACCGCTTCGTCCAAGGTGGCGATGCTGCCGTCGTGGAAGTACGGGCCCGTCTTCGTGATGTTGCGCAAAGACGGCGCCTTGAAGACGTGCATGTCGGCTTCGTTGCCCGTGACTTCCATCCGGCCCTTGTCGGCCGTGGTGTAGGGCACCACTTGACCCAGCTTGAAGTAGCCCTGGCCGCCCACTGCAACGCCGGCGTGGCAAGCCATACAGCCGGTGTCGAGGAAAGAAGCCAAACCTTCGAGCTGCTCTGCGTTGAGGGCGGCGGTGTCGCCCTTCAAGAAGGCATCGAATGGAGCCGGAGACACGAGGCCGCGCTCGAAGGCACCGATGGCGGTGGTCATGTTGGCGTAGGTGATGGGGTCCGCGTCGCCGGGGAAGGCGGCCTTGAACTGGTCGACGTAGCCCGGAATGCTCTGAAGCACCTTCAACACGCTGGCTTCGTCGGCCATTGCCATCTCGACGGGATTGAGCACCGGCCCGCCCGCCTGGGCTTCGACGTCCTTGGCCCGGCCGTCCCAGAACTGGGCGATGTGCAGCGCCGCATTCACCGAGGTGGGCGAGTTGCGTCCACCGCGCACACCCTTGTGGCCCGGCGAAGTGGGCTCGTTGTCCACGCCAAACTTGGCGAGGTCGTGGCACGAGTTGCACGAGATGTCGTGGTTCTTCGACAAGCGGGTGTCGTAATAGAGCGACCGACCGAGGTCGATCACAGCCGCCGCGGGCTTTTCCGCACCTTCGGCGTTCATGTACTCGGGAAGCGGCTTGTAGAGAGGCTTCACGCGATCCAAGAGCGTCGCTGCATCGGGACCGACCTTGGCGGGCTCGGCGGCCTTGGTGGCCTCCACAGCTTTGGGAGCTTCGGCCGGAGCGGCGGGCTTTTGCTCATCACAGGCGACCAACGCGGACGCGACAACCAATACAGAAATAAGACTACGCATGAAGAACCTCCATGGTGCAGGGGATGGACCACACTGCCTTGTAGCCCACCGGCGGATACGGGAAAGGGAAGAAATAAACGACTCAGTCGCGACAGGGCTTGCGTACAAATCGGGCGACGGCTTCGATGTGGTGCGTTTGCGGAAAGAGGTCCACCGCCCAGAGGTCGGTCATCTGCCATCCACCTGCTTCGAGAATGTCACGGTCTCGCCCCAACGATGCTGGACCACACGCGACATAGACCAACACTTCGGCGACTTGTTGGGCAAGAAAGCGCGCTGCACGCGGATGAAGACCCGCACGCGGGGGGTCTACCAAAATGCGCGCGCCCGAAATATCGCCGACCGTTGGCAGCACGTCCTCCACCAGTCCCGCGTGCCACTCCCCGGATACACCCATACGCGCTGCGTTTTCCCGCGCGCGCACGATGGCTTCTTCATGGACCTCAATGCCCAGCACTTGCGACACGCGATTGGACAGCGCGAGGCCGATCGCCCCTACGCCGCAATACAAGTCCGCGAGCAGCGTGGGCGGGCCGTCGTCTAGCCCCAAGGCCTCGGCGATGGTGTCCACCAAAATCGCGGCGCCTTCTGGGTTGACCTGAAAGAACGCATCGTACGGCAGGCGCAGGTGGGCGGCGCCCAGGCGCACGTCGAGCCAATCCCGGCCCGAGAGGACCGCGCGCAGCTCCCCGCGGGCCACCTCGGCGACCCCATCGTTGACCACATGCAAGACGCCCACCACGCCGGGCAACGCGCCGACCTCCGCGCCGATTGTCGCCAGTACATCGGCGTCCGCGCCAGAGGTGGTCACGAGCGTCACCAACACCTGCGGCTCATCGACGGTCCCACCATCACGCACCACAAGATGGCGCCAAACGCCCGTATGCAGCCGCGTGTCCCAGGCGGGCGCGAGGTTCATGTCCGAAATGGACTTCACCACAGCGTTCATCGCGGGTGTCCCCAAGTGACAGCCATCGAGCGGCACCACCTTGGAATACCAGCCCGGCGGATGAAAGCCGAGAAAGCTGCCCTCCGCCACGACGGTGTCGCGGTCGACGCCCTCGGGGACGTAGCGGTGGGGCGCCCACGAAAGCTCCAGCTTGTTGCGATACGCGTAGGCGCGCCGGGCGCCTCGCACCGGATGCACAACTACCTGATTATCGACTGGCTGGCCGTTTTCATCATCGAGACCCACCAAGCGACGAAGCAGCAACGCCTTCTCGGCGCGCTGCCGGTCGAGCGACATCTCTTGCAGTTGGCATCCCCCGCAAATGCCAAACGCAGGACACGGCGGCGTCACCGCATCGGGAGCGGCCGCGACGAGGCGCATCCGGCGGGCGGTCGACTTGCGACCCCGGCGTACCTCCACCGAGGCACCCACCGGCGCCCCCCGAACGCCCCAACGCCGGCCATTGGCGTCAAGGCCGCTCGTGTGGCGGGCATCCAGGCGGTCGAGCAGAATGGTGACATCGGTGGCAGAACGGCGGCCGCGGGCCATGAACCCTCCAGTGCGAAACCCGCAGGTACCCCGTCTTTGTTGGCGGCGCCGTCCCTGGACGTCGTTTGTCCATCCTCGAACCAGAGGAGATACACTGTGGCTCCCGACAGTTCCCTGGTCCTTGATGGTGTAGGTGTCCTATGGTTCGACGCGGCGGTCTCCCTCTTGCCTCCTTGCGTGCCCGTGCAGGCTTTCTTTGGGTCACGATGGCCGGCCTCTCGACTGCCGCAGCATTTCCCGGCTTGGCCGACGACGAGCACATTTCCCCCGAAACGGCGGACGGACCCGCAGGCGAAGACAAAGGCGACTCCTCTGGCGACAAAGACTGGGACATCACCGCGCCCTTTGGTCCCACCCACACGGTGAAGCTGTCGCTGAATGAGGCCACATGGATGACGGTATCTATCCATGAGCAGCGCTTTGTCACCGAAATCTTGGGCGACTTGTTTTTGGGAGACCTAGCGGGCGGCCCCCTCGTCCCCCTCACCTCGGGCGCCGCGTGGGACACCGAGCCCGACTTTTCGCCCGACGGCCGCTTCGTGGCCTACGCGAGCGACGAAGGCGGCAACGAAAACATCTGGCTCGTCGAAGTCGCGACCGGCAAGCGCACGGCCCTCACGACCGAGACCGAAGCGCGATTCACCGCCCCGACCTTCGACCCCTCCGGCGAATGGGTCGTCGCGCGACGGCGCACCGTAGACACCCGCAGCATCGGCGTTACCGAGCTTTGGCGCTTCCATATCGGCGGCGGGAGCGGGGTCGCGCTCACGTCGAAAGACAATGACCCGCACGCCGGCGAAGTCAGCATTCACGGCGACCACCTCTACTTTTCCACCCGCTATGGTCGATTTGAATACGGGCACAATCCGGTAGGCGGCCTGTGGGCCATTTCCGACATGGACCTCAACACCGGCAAGGTCCGCAGTGTCGTACAAGGCTCCGGAAGCGCCGTGCGGCCCGTCGTCCACCCCGATGGCAAGCAGCTTGCGTTCGTGTCCCGCGACCGCGCGCGCACCCTCCTCGAACTGGTAGACCTGTCCACCGGTCGGCGTCGCGTGCTGGCCGATTGGCTTGACCACGACCAAATGGAAGGCTTCGCGCTCCACGGCGTCTACCCGTCCTTCGATTGGACCGACAACGGAAATGCGCTCGTGGTGTGGGCGGGCGGCAAGCTGTGGCGGGTTGACCTCGACGGTCGGCGCACGGAAATTCCGTTTTCCGTCGACCATGAATGGCGTCTTCACGACGTTCCCCGCGCAAACAACACCATCCCCGACACCCTCACGTCCCGCGTGATTCGTTGGCCCGTCGACCATCCGACAGACGGCCGCACCGCCTTCTCCGCATTTGGAGAGTTATGGGTCCAGAAAGACGGAAAGGCGGAACGCATCAGCACCGGCACCGGCTACGCGCCCGCGTGGTCCCCCGACGGAAAAGACCTCGCCTGGGTGTCTTGGACCGACTGTCCCACCGAAGACCCCACGCCCGGCGCGCCCTACCCCGAATGTGGGGGACGCTTGCACGTCACCCGCGGCAAAAAGACCGAAACACTCGGCACGTGGAGTGAGTGGGCGGCGCCCGCCTTCGTGTTTGGAAACGACCAGATTGCCGTGTGGCGCGGAACCGGCGGAACGACCACCACCCCCCTCGCCAATCATCCGATGGCGGAGCTGGTCTTGTTTTCGCGCGGCAAAAAGGGCTGGACATCCACCGTGCTCACGACGGATTCGTTGCGGGGCGGACTCGAGCACGCGCCTACACCGGTCGGCCACAACGACCGCGTCTACTATTTGTCGTCGCGCCCCGGACAAGGTCGCGTGCCCGCCATCACGCTCCTCAACAGCGTGTCCCGCACCGGCACAGACACGCGAACGCACCTCCGCTTCGACGGCGCCCAAGAAATCGCGCTGTCCCCCGATGCGCGCTACGTCGCGTGGCTTCAAGACTTTCAAGTGTGGGTGGCGCCCTTCGATGAAGTGGGCATCGAAGTGGACCTTGGCGGCGGCGCGGTCCCCAAGCGCAAGTTGTCGAGCGACGGAGGGGCGTGGTTGACGTGGTCGAGCGACAGCACGTCATTGTCGTGGATGCATGGCAACACCCGAAACCGGGTCTCCCTTCCCGACTTTTCGGTGCCCGACAGCAAGCCCGACGCACCGACCACCGAGACCCTCACCGTCACCTTGCCGCGTGCAAAGCCCCAAGGCACCGTCGCGTATACCCATGCGAACGTCTGGACGATGGCCGACCCCTCTGGCGCACAGTGCGCCGATTGTACGCTGGTCGTTGACCAAGACCGCATCGTCTCCGTCGTGCCCGGCGGCGCACCACCCGCTGGCGCCACCGTCGTTGACCTCACCGGCCGCACCATCATCCCCGGCTTGATTGATGTCCACGCGCACTTGCATTACTCGGCAGGCGACGTGCTCCCGGCCCAAGAGTGGCGCTACCTCGTGAATCTCGACTTTGGCGTCACCACCGTGCACGACCCTTCGGCGAGCACTGAGCTCGTGTTTACCCAAGCCGAGCGCGTCGACGCCGGCTTGGCCATCGGCCCCCGCGTCTACTCTACGGGTTTCGTGCTTTATGGCGCGCTGTCGCACTACAACGCCGAGACACCGGACGCCGATGCCGCGCGGGCCCATGTTCAGCGGCTCAAAGATTTGGGCGCGCTGTCGGTCAAGGTCTACCAGCAATCCCGCCGCGACCAGCGCCAGTGGTACATTCAGGCTTGCCGCGAACTCGAAATGGTCTGCACCGCCGAAGGGGGCGGCGACATTTGGATGAACCTCGGGATGGTGGCCGACGGGATGCACAGCGTCGAGCATGCGCTGTCCCGTGCCCCCCTCTATGCCGACGTGCAGGGCTTTTACGCCGCATCTCCCAACACAGCGACCCAAACATTTGGGAGCGCCTATACCCCCACCCTCAACGTGGCCTACGGCGGAATGGGCGGGCAGCATTGGTATTGGCAGCACTTGCACCCCTTCGCCGACAACAACCCTGATGGCGAGCGTCTTCTCCGCCATTGGCCACGCCGGCACCTCGACGAAAAAGCATGGCGCCGCGATGTTGTGATGCAAGACGGCGACTGGAACCACGAGCAGGTCGCCCGCGATGCCGCCGAGATGTTCCGCGCCGGCCAGCTCACGACCTTGGGGGCCCACGGCGAGCTGCAAGGACTGGGCGTGCATTGGGAGCTGTGGAGCCTCGCCGGTCCCGGCGCGATGACGCCCATCGAAGCCTTGTTCGCCGCCACCCACAATGGCGCCCGCCACCTTGGCCTCGACGCCCAGCTCGGCAGCTTGGAAGTGGGCAAGCTCGCCGACTTTGTCGTGCTGACCGACGACCCCACCGTCGACATCCACAACTCCACCCACATCGAGCTGGTCGTGCGGGGTGGGCAGCCGTGGAATGCACCGGCGCACCGCACAAAATAGGCCCGACGTCGAACGTTAGGCCACCGCGTCGGCTTCCGCGCCCGCGAGACTCGGGAGGGACAGGCAGAACAACGTCCCCTTTTCTTGGGGCAGGGACGTCAATTGCCCCCCAGCCAGCCGCGCAAGCTCCGCGCAGAGGTACAAGCCGTGGCCGGAGCCACCTACGTCGGCGCGGGTGGTCACCCCAGGCTGGAACAACCGAGAACGCACGCTCTCGGCAATGCCCGGCCCATCGTCGCGAACGGAAATGATGACGTGCGAACCCACCTCGACGGCGCGCACATGAATACTGCCGAAGCCGTCACAGTGCTCTACCAACGCCTGTATCGCATTGGAGACAAGGTTCACCAAAATGCGCACCAGGTCGACCGAACGAACGTTGACCCAGCACACTTCGGGAGCCACGAAGCTCACGAGCAATGTATGGGGACACGATGGGCGCACCATACGCTGCACCTGGGCAAACACCGCCGCCATCGACACTGTCGCCGCTGAGGCCGGGTGTACTTCCGTGCGGACGGCGTTGCACAGCGCGGAGACCAAAGTGTCGAGTCCCGCGAGCTCATCAAACAATGCCTGCCTATCGGCGTCTTCCCCGTGCTCGACCAAACGTTCCGCGGCGGCGTGAATACCGCCCCGGGAAGCATGGAGGGAGTACAGCAAATTGCGTACATCGTGGAGCACCAGCGCCCGCGTCATGGCCAAGGACTCCGCACGCGCCCGCCCAATACATTGGTCGCGGAACATCGCGTCTTGCAAGGCCAAACGAAACCGCAATCCCGCCCGTTCCACCACTTCGACCAAATGTCCTGGCTTCACAGGCTTTTCCACCAAGGCATCCACCGCGCCACGATGGATTGCGTCGAGGGCCGCATCCAAGCTCACATGGCCGGTCATGAGGACCCGTCCTGCATCCGGCTGCACTTGTCGGGCAACTTCCAATACGTCGATGCCATCAATATCCGGAAGCATGAGGTCAGCGAGCACCACCGAAAACGGACGCTGCCGCAGCACCGTGATCGCCGCCGTTCCAGACTCGGCCAACACAACGTCGTGCGAGTCCCGAAACAAGCGCGCCATCAAGCGGCGGACGACAGAGTCGTCCTCCACGATGAGCAACGTACACCGATGACTCGACCAAACCGGAGGTTCAGTGTGCGTCGACATGTTTCACCCGAGGCCGCATTTCGTTTCGTCCGCATTCCGGCAAGCCGCCCGAACGGGACACCTCCCCTACGCCCCCGAAATGTCGCACCTTGAGGAAAGTCGGCGAAGAATTCAACGCAGGAGACAGCAATCGTCCACAATCCTCGCCTCGAATTCCTGCGTCTCCCGGCCACACGCTCCCCGCCGCCCTCCTGCGCACACGGACATCACCGTACTCTTGGGGCCATTTCTTTCGGTATCACTCCACCAACACATACCGATGGCTCACCACCTGTCCGCCCCGCTTGATCCGCACGGTGAAGCCGTCATTTCGACGAATGCCCGCCCACACCCGGAGCCCTTGTGCCATGCTGGTCACTTCGCGGCCATCGACCGTCAAAATCAAGTCTTTGGACAGCAGACCCGCCGCACGAAGGGGACTCTTGCACGGAACGCGCAGCAGCCGCACGCCGGTATGGTTGCCTTTTTTGTCCGTCGCCCACTTCACCGCGGCAAGCTCGTCCGCCTTCGATGGGTTTTTGGTATACCGCTCAATCACACTCCGCTTGACCTCCCAGCGCGTCGGACCAAGCTGCCGAATGCCCCGACTATTGGGCGTACAGCCCGTGGGCGCCTTTTCTTCAGCCTCCTCCGCAACCGTCACCTCCTCCGTGTCCCCCGCGGCGTCGTCCGCAGGCGGTGCCGCAGGCTCCGGCGCCGGCGTCGGGGCCGGGGCGGCGGTGGGTTCGCTTGGCGCGGGCGCCGACGCGGGCTCTTCCTCCGGCTCTGCGTCTTCAATGGGTTCAACCGGCATTGAAGGAACTGAAGGAGCCGGGGGATGCAGGACCTCTACGTAATAATACACTCCCGCAAATGTCGCCCCCATCCCGACAAACAATACGCCCGCGCAGCCAAAGATTGCGAGGAAGGGCAACAAGGCGCGTGCCGAAGCCATAGGACCTCTCCGTGGGGGAGCGCTCCCCCGCGTCGTCGTACCCCGCCACCACAGCAGAACACAAGGGTTGCGCCCCAAACGAAGACAGAACTGCGCGGGAATGCCACACGAGGGCCCCGCGTGGGCCCCCTCCGCGCGGCCAAAACGTTACACCGGTCCCTCCCGCCCCGGACGCTCCGGTGTCAACTTCTCCCGCACGCGCCCCCGTGTTTGTCCTCGGTGTCCACCGAAGCGGCACGACATGGCTGACGAGCAGCTTGGCCGAGACCGGCCTGTTCGCGCCCTATTCCGTGCGGCACCTCCTCGAAGCGGTCGACACCCAGTCCCACACCAACGAAAGCGCCGCGGCGCGCCTCGCAGCCGCCAGCGTCGTGCGCCGACCCGGCGATGGTCTCGCCGTCACACCGACGACCTCGGAGGAATACGGCTACCTCTACGCCCTGCACCGACACACGAGCCGCACGACCATCAACAACAAGCGGCTGCTCGCCGAGGCGATAACGCAGCTCCAGCGGGAGCACCCCGAGCGGCATCCGGTGCTGCGAAACCCGTGGGACTACGCCGCGAGCCACCGCCTCGCCGCGTGGTTTCCCGAGGCGAAGTTTGTGTTCGTGCACCGCGACCCCGCCGACACCGTAGGCTCCGCGGTCGAGATGGTGCAAGAGTTCTGGCGCTCGCCCCACCCTTACGCCGTGCTGATGTCGCCGCGTTACCGGCGCTTGTGGGCCAGCGGGTGGAAGCGCCGCGGCTTTCAATGGGCCGCGCGGCACCCCACCGCCCTTGGCCGCCTCATCGGCGTCGGCACGAGCCTCGCCCACCAGGGTCACTTCGCCGACGTCGCGCAATTACCGGCCGAGCGCTGCGTCCATGTACGGTATTCCGCGATGGTCGACGACCTCGACGCGACGCTGCGCCAAGTGCTCGACGGGCTGTCCATCCAAGGAAGCATCGGCGCGCTCCCGCCGCCAAGCCCCCGTCCCGAACGCAGTCGGCCGTGGCTCGCACCGCTGCGGTCGTCTGTCGCACGGTGGAACCGCCGATATGTGCAGGAGCGCCTGTCTCCCGCCCCCGAATTGCCCCCACCACGATAGTAGGTCTACACTGGAGGCCCGATGTCCGATTTGCCCACGCCCGGCGAAGGAAACGCCATCAAACAACGCCGGAAGGCGCTCGGCTGGACCCGCAAAGACCTCGCCGAGCGCGCCGGAATCGACACGCGCGTCGTGCAGCTTCTGGAGCTCGACCAGTGGCACAAAGGCGAAGAGAGCGGCCGTGTGCTGGCCGTGTTGATGCGTGCAGAAGGCGGCGAGACCGACGTCGTGCTGCCGCCCATGGAAGTGCCCCAGGGCACGCCCATTCAGAAGGCCGGCGGGCCTGTGGCCGAGGCCTGAGCCATGCCTGCGTCCGTGCGGACCCGCGTTCAGTGGAACACCCACACGGACGGCGCCGTCGACTCCCTCCTGGAAGTCGGCCTCAAGACAGCACACCAAACGGGCTGGGGCCGCTTTCACAAGATGGAGACGCCCCAGCAGCGGGACCATATGCAGCCGCTACAAGGCGGCTTGGCACGCCTCGCTTACGGAACGGTGCCTGCCGTCGAAAGTGAGGACACCCACCTGGAAGGGCGCCACGGCACAATTCCCGTGCGCATCTACCGCGGAAGCCACGAAGCGGACGCGCCCTTGGCCGTTTTCCTTCATGGCGGCGGCTTTGTCGCCGGTGACCTCGACTCCCACGACCACATTTGCCGCATCCTCGCCCATGCCGCCCAAGCATGCGTCGTCGCCGTGCATTATCGACGGGCACCCGAACACCGCTACCCCACTGCCTTGCACGATTGCGTCGATGCTTTCAGCCATATCGTCACCCACGCCAGCACATTCGGCGTCGACCCCAAGCGGGTCACCATTTTGGGCGACAGCGCGGGCGGCAACCTTTCGGCGGCCACCAGTCTGTACTTGCGCGACCACCATGGGCCCCTCCCCGCCGCGATGGCCCTCATTTACCCCGCCGCCGACACCAGCCTCACCGCCGATTCCTTGCGCCGAAACGCGCGCGGTGCGCTGTTGTGCGCCGACGACGTCGAACCATTTCTTCGAAGCTACTTGGGCCCTGGTGTGTCCGACACCAACCCGCGGTACTTGTCCCTCGTCGACGTAAATGACCTACAAGGTCTACCTGATGCCACCGTCTTTCTCGCGGGTCGCGACCCCATCCGCGATGACGGGGCCCGTCTTGCATTGCAATTGGCTGCCGCACGCAATCGGGTTCGTGTGATTGAATACACGCGCGCCTTTCACGGGTACTTGCTGCTTCCCGGCATTTCCCCCGCCGCGCGACGCACGCTCGAAACCCTTGCGTCCCTCATTCAAACGGCCGCACGGACCTGACGAAGTCACCAGAATTGGCTACACCCCTCGTGCAGCAAGCATACCCCCCGTGACCAACGGGGAATGGAACGCGCGCTCGTGCGTTGTTGGAAGTTGCGACCCACCGCGCCGCTTTTTTTTTCGGCCATGTTCCCGTGCTTTTTAGAGGATCGACCGATGCCATCGACCCCCACCTTGACCCCCGACCGACGCCAGTTTTTGGAAGCATTGTTCGCGACAGGCTTGTTGGCCGGCTTGCCGCGGATTGCCCACGCAGGTCTCGGGGAATCCGTTTCGATCAAGCTGCACGACAAACGCGCAGCGGGCATCCTGAACCGCGCGCTCACCGACGAAACCTATTGGTCGGGCGCGAGCGTTTACAAATACACCGACCAGCTCTACGATGAGATTCGTCTCAAGCCTGTGGGCGACGGCTATTTGACCATGATTACCGGGGAAGGCCGCGACGACTTTCCAGCCGAACTCGTGGGTCGAACGGTGTTTGACCACCAAGACAAGCTGCCCAAACACATGGACGGCGCCAAGGCCCTGCCGTTGTTGAAGAAGGGCACCGACGCCTTGGTTGGCGCGCCTTACGTCGACCGGTATTTCTTGGCCGACTTCGCCTTGTTTTACGGTGAGTTTTTCCAGCGCTCTTACAACTTTTCGTTGTCGGACGGCCGCATCGTCATCGCCTACGAAAAGATCGCCGAAGACTTCATCGACGCGAACCAGTGGGCCAAGTACCGTGAGGCCCGCCAAAAAACGCTCGATACCACCGCGCTTCGCTGGGCGTTTTCTAGCATCGTCGAAATCACCCACTCCTACGGCATGTTCGTCGTGAGCCCCGGCACCACCCAAACCTCGCGGGTCACCCTCGTGGCCCAGCTTCGGTTTGGCGAAGGAACGGGCATGGTGGCGCAGATGGGCAGCAAGATGCCGCCGGTCCTAAAAGCGGGCCTGCAGTCGGGCTTTGACGCCTCGGTCGCCGTCGCGAAGGCCGTGAAGGCCGGCAAATACAACTGACCGCGGGCGCGCGTCCCCCTTCGCGCACCAAGCTCGTCACACAGTTGCCACATCCGAGACCCGCGTCGAATGAGAAAAATGGAAAAGGGGGCTTGCCTTTCCCGGCATCGGGACCGAAGGTGAAGGTGGCTCGACGAGTAAAACAGCTTCGAGCTGGCGCCCCAAGACAAATTCATGATGCGGGGCGTCCCTCATGCCGGAGGTGCCATGCGTCTCGACGTCTCTTTCCGCAACCTCGAGCCCAACGACGAACTGCGCGTGTTGTGCGACCGCAAATTCCAGAAGGTCGCCCGTTACGTCAATGAACCGTCGGAAGTGCATGTGGTGCTTCGTTCTGAGAAGCATCGGCAGATTGCGGAGGTGACCCTGTCCAGCGCTGGTGATCAAGCACACGTCGCCCACGCCGAGGATGATGAAATCCGAAACGCGCTCGACCAGGTCTTCCACAAGATCGAGCGAGCTGTTCGGCGGGCCCACGACCGACGCATCGATCGCAATCGCCCTCACCACGTTGATGCCACTGCGGAACTCGAATAGCGTCTCGCAATCGGGCTTCAACACCCACCCCGACGCCGGATGCGCCACGTTTGTGGTTCGTCCGGCGTCACTTTTTTGGGGCCGACCGCTTGGGGAGGCGGTGCGGTTGACCCCCCAAAAAAACGGGGAGCCCCCTGTATCGGACTCCCCGAAAACGCCCGCCGCGCGCCCCTTATTCGGTCGGGCAGTCGAGCGGAATCGGGTACGAGATGACGCCCGCGGAGCCCGGCTCAGGAATGGACGTGCCGTGGAAGGTGATGGACTGGTCGACGGTGTCGTAGGTCCAGCCGTTGTTGATATCGGCGGGCACCGACACGCCATCGACGGTGACCGTCATGCGCGAGAGGTCGCTCGGTTCGTGGTCGAGGTCGAAGCTGACGGTCATGCCGGCAGCGGTGTAGCTGATGGCTTCGAGGACGGTGGCGTAGTCGCTCGATGCGATGTCGCCGGTGATGCCGCCCGTTGCGTCAGCTGCGGTGGCATACTTATTGCACGCAAAGAAGATGTTTTCGCAGATGGCGTTGAAGGTGACCATCTCCGGCGCCGCCTTGAGGGACAAGTACCAAGACGTAAACGACGACGCGGACATCAGCGAGCTGTTGTCTTCGTCGCTGATGACGATGGTGGCGAGGGCGGCGTCGGCGCGCATGAAGCCCGCGTTTTCGTTGTCGATGCGCGGAGCGGTGAGGGCCGCTTGGGTGGCCTCAAAGCCAAGCTCGGTGGCCGAGCCATCGGCGCCCAGCGTGATTTGGTCAATGAACTCGCCGACCACATCGGGGGTGGCGGGCGTAAGGTACGGCCCGACCAAGCGGCCTTGGTAGCGTGCGTCGTCCATATCGGTGGTAACGACACCCATTTGCCAGTCGAGGCCGAGGTCGATGAACACTTGGATGAAGGTGTTGAAGTTGCGAGCCACGATGTCGAGGTCGTCGGCCATCGAGCAAGAGTTGTCCACCACCCACAAAACGTCGACGGCCTCGTACAAATCTTGCTCGAAGGTCTCTTCGTAGATGCTGTCTTGGGCCCCAAATCCCGTCAGGTTGACCTTGGACGTGGCCTCATCCGGGTCGTTGCTGAGGACTTCGACATAAGGATTGAAATCGAGCCATGCGTTCGGCAAGAAAGAGACGGCCACATCGACAGACTCGCCCGGAGCCAGCGTAAAGGTCTCGCCATATTCATTGTTGAGCACATACGCGCCCTTGCCTTCGCCTTCGATAGACAAGCCGCTCACTTCCAGGTCGGCACCACCCACATTGGCGATGGTGAGGGACTCCGCGTCGCTCTGGCAGTCTTTCGGCCAGCCGCCAAAGTCAATCGTCGACCGAGACAGCTCAATGTCGGGGTCGAGGACTTCGGGTTCCGGTTCTGGTTCGGGCTCGGGTTCGGGCTCGGTGGTGCTGCCTTCAATCTTGTCCGGCCGATTGATGTCGTATTCGGTGCAGGCGACAGCCCCGGTGCAGAGGCCAACGAAAAGCAACAAAGAACGCATGGGAAGTCTCCTCGCGGGGCGCTCTGGCACACGCACAACGGTCGCGCGCCGACAACCCGGAAAGACTATCCGAAATTGCGGCCGCATTGATGACAAAAAGGTAGCAACGAAGCGCGGACCTATTCGTCTCCGCGTTCGGGGAAGGCGTCAAACGCGTAATGGTAGTAGCCAAAGTCGTCTTGGGTCTGCAAGGACACCCGAACCCCGGACTCATGCAGCTCCAGCTCAAAATGATCCACCCGCTGCACCCACTCGAGCAAGGCGTCCTGCACGGCGGTGCTCACATCGTCGTTCCAACGCGCGGTCAGCTCCGGCAGTGTGATGTCAGCGAGAATGGTCTCGATGATGGTTTGGAGTTGGCCCAAATTGACCGAAGACGCGCCCATTCCCGAAGTAAAGTTGTACATCACGCTGCCGCCGTTTCGACGGCCCGTTTGCGCGGTGCCTTTCCCCAGCGAGCTGCGGCCGACCGACTGGCGGGGGTCGGTAAAGCGCGGCGCTTCAGGAGCTTGCCGCAATGGCGTGCGCTCCCCCCGCGAGCGGGACGGCGGGGTGGATTCGGGCTCTTTTTCGGGCGAGGTAGGCCCGGCAGAACGGGCACCACCGAACAAAGAAATCACATTGTCGCCGGGGGGACGGTCATGCATGGGCTACTCCACTACCTAGGCCGCCCCGCTTATCCTGGTCCGCGTCTCGCAGTCCACCCCGCAGAATAAGCGATACAACGTATCCTTCGCTCTGGTTTGCAGCCTGACACGCGGTCGTAGAAGCGCTACAACAGGTTCGCCCTTGGAGTCCACGATGTCCTCCGTTGCACCCGCAGAAAGCGCCCGTCCCGCCGTCGAGCGGTGGTCCCGCATCGCCTTGACGTGGGCGGTCGGCGCTGTGTTCGACACATCTGCCCGCCTCGGCGCACGCTTGCCGATGGCGCGCCCCCAAGGTCACGGCGTGATGGTCGACAAAGACATCGCTTACCGCGACACTGGCGAAACCGCCCATTTGCTCGACGTCTACCGCCCGACCGAAGCGAGCGGGCCGCTGCCCGTCGTGCTCTACATTCACGGCGGCGGCTTCCGCATCTTGTCCAAAGACACACACTGGGTGGTCGCGCTCGAATATGCACGGCGCGGCTACGTCGTCTTCAATATCAACTACCGCCTCGCACCTGCCCATCCGTACCCCGCCGCCGCCGAAGACGCCTGCGCGGCCTACCGCTGGGTCGTCGAAAACGCCGCCACATACGGCGGAGACCCCTCCCGCATCGTCGTCGCGGGCGAGTCTGCGGGCGCCAACCTCACGATGGCGGTGGTGGCCGCAGCTTGCTACGCGCGCCCCGAGCCTTGGGCGCGGGCGGTCTACGACCTCAACGTGCGCCCGAGAGCCGCAGTGCCCGCGTGCGGCATTCTCCAAGTGAGCGACCCCCGCCGCTTTCAGCGCCTCGGCTTGAGCAACCGGGTGTCCCAACCCGTCATCGACGCCTGCTACGTGAACTACGTCGGCGGCAGCCACCAAGCGTCGGTCGCCGAGGTCGATGCGCAGGTCCAAGATGTCGGCTTGGCCGACCCGTTGCGCATTATCGAGACCACGCCCCCCGACCACCCGTTGCCCGCTTGTTATGTCCCCGTAGGCACCGCCGACCCCCTGCTCGACGACTCCCGGCGCCTCGCAGAAGCCGTGCAAAAGCATGGTGGCGTCGCGCATGCCGCGTATTTCCCGCGCATGGAGCACGCATTCCATGTGTGGGTGATGCGACCGGCGGCCCGGCAATGCTGGGCAGAAACCGAGGCGTTCTTGGACACCCACGTCCACGGGCGCTGACTGCGCTTATAAGCCCGGCCAGCGCAGCACCCAGGCACCCCCTGCCGGCGGCTCGCCGCTTCCGAGGGACGGGGCCCCAAGCACCACCTGCTGCGGCCCCGCTGCAATCGAAAAGCCCATCTGGCCCTCCCCTTCGATGGCAAATGCGGCAGAAGCGCCGGATTGGCTACCGGACACGGGCCCGTACCACACCCATGCGCGGCTGACGCCATGCCCTGCGAGCGCGATGTCGGCGTGACCGTCTTGGTCGGCGTCGCCGAGGGCGGCCAGTTGGTGTCCGAGCTGCACTTCGTCCGCGTCTCCAACAAACTGCGCGACCGCTTCCCCGCTCCCGTCCAACAGCACCACCGCGCCGGCAATCCCCGCGTTTACCTCCGTCGCGACCAAAATGTCTGCGCGCCCATCGCCGTCGACATCGCCCGGCCCGACGACCTCCGTGCCAAAGCCGCTCGCCGTTACCCCCACGTCCGCCGCACGCACCCACGGCGCATCCACCAAGGCGGACGACACAAAGGGCTGGTGGAGCACCGCGATGGATTCGGCGCCAGGAACACCGACCACTACGTCGTCTTGACCATCGCCGTCGAGGTCACCGACCGTCGCGAGGCCCCGCCCCGCCGCGCTTCCCGACGGCCCCTCCCAGCTTACTGCGCCCGCGCTGCGGTCCCGCGCTCCGTCCCAGGGTCCGGCGAGAAGCGTCACCACGCCGCCGTCTTCGGTGGGTGACCCGACAAGCAAGCTCGTCGCGCCTGCGTAGACGGGGCCGGGAGCGAGGAAGAAAGGCAACGGCGCGTCGAATGGCACCGTCAACCACGCATCGGCTTCGGAAAGAGACGCACCCGCCACTACCGGTCCCAGCAAGACCCGCACCACTCCGGCTACTTCGCCGGGTCGATGGGCCGTGACCACCCCGAGGTCGGTGACGCCATCGCCATTGAGGTCGCCGAGCGCGTAGACATAGCGCCCCGCACCCGGCGCATCGGGGTCTACGCCGAGCGAGAAGCCGAAGGCATCGACAGTGACGTCACCTTCGGGAACGGCGCCCGGCCACACCCAGACGGTCCCTGGCCCCCCCGGGCGGTTTGCGTCGGGGGCACCCAGCACAACATCCAGCACGCCGTCGCCGTCGAGGTCGGCGGTCGCGACGGACGTGCCTCCGCCATCGCCGGCGGGTGTGCGCAAGATGCGCGCGGTCCCGCTGCCGTCCCATTGGCACGGGAGGCCGTCACAGTCGTCGTCAACGCCATTTCCACAGACCTCCGCAGCGCCAGGATAAACCAAAGGGTCGTTGGGAGCGCAATCTTCGTCGTCGGGAACGCCGTCATCATCCCCGTCCAGCGCCACGGATTCCCCAGAGTCCGGCGGGAGATCGACAAAAGCGCCCGTGTCAGCGGAAACGCCCGCGGGGAACGTCGCAGCGGTAGGCAGACGCGCGGGGGCATCCGCACAAGCGACACCGCCGAAAACCACCCATACACGCCACATTTCGCCTCCCGATCTCACCAATTTGCACACCCCACGGAAGGAAGCAACTGTGGAACGGGTTGACCGCTCCCCTTCTGTCGCGAAAGCGCCCCGCAGGTCGCCCCCCCGATGGCAGAACGACAGGATACATTCCTACGGTCCCCCTTCGCCATGTTGCACCCCCATGTCGCAGCGCCGCGCCCATAGTCGAACGCCCACCACCTCCGGTCCCGCCCCCAGCTTGGCGGGAGCGCGGAGTTCTGTCGCATTCGGGTCAAACAGCGCGCGTATGGCCGACCTCGACCTCATGGGGCCGGTTCGCGCGAGCCAGGACGAGCTAGATGCACAAGCCGGCGACCTCGATGCGCTGCTGAATCGCCATTCAGTCCGCGCGCCATCCCTCGAAGTCCTCGAAGACACACCTTACGGCTCGGGCGCAGTCGCCGGCGCCTTGTCGGCCGCCGCCAACGACCCCGTGTTCCAAGAGTGTGCGTTTGGCGAGACCACCCGCGACCTCCGCGACGCTCCGCACCTCATGGTGTCTACCGCCCAGCACCTCACGTCCGCCGCGGCCTTGCCATCGTTGGTCGCCACGCAGCTTCGCATGGGGCTTCGCGCCGATGGCTGGGATGCCACCGAAGACATCGAGAGTCTCTACGACCAAAATGTCGACGAATACGGCATATACGTCAATACCGTCGACTTTTTGACCACCGGCGAGCGCTTCGACTGGCTTGAGTTCTTTATGGGCGACACCGAAGTGGGCTACCTCTTCCGCGCAGGCACGACAGAGTTGGTGGGGTGCGTCGGCGACGGCGAGATTTACGGCTGCACCATCCGGCTGCCGCAGGCGAAGACCGCCCCCTAAACACACGGGTCATGCACCGCCCCGCAGCGCGGCCAAACCGCGCAGTACGGCCGTTACGAGCCCCAAAAACGGCGACACCCCGAGCACAATCGGCACCACCACGATTACCGCGAGGGGGATGCCGCTCGCGTTTTGGAGCGCGGACCACGCGGGGCGCAATCCTTTCGGCAAAAAGGCGTCGACCAGGCGGCTCCCGTCGAGGGGCGGGAGCGGCAACAAGTTGAACGCCGCCAAGCTCACATTGAGAACGACGGCAGTGTCAACCAGGGACGCAAAACCTTGTCCCAAGCGCCCTTCAGGCACCCCTTGAAGCCATACGAGAGGACAGCACACGCACGCGATAGCGAGGTTCGACAGCGGCCCTGCGGCGGCGGTCCACATCATGCCTTTGGCCATCGTGATGTCGGCCCGAAAACGGGTGGGCTCGACGGGCACGGGAACGGCCCAACCAAACGGGATGCCGAGCAATGGCAGCACAAATGTGCCGATAGGGTCCATATGGGCCGTGGGGTCAAGGGAGACGCGTCCTTTGGACTGGGCGGTGAGGTCGCCCAAGCGCGCGGCGGTCCATGCGTGGGCCCATTCGTGGACGGTCAAGGACAACAAGAGCACGACAAATCCGCCAATACGCTCCAGGAACAGATCGACGAGCATCAGCCGACCTCCGGGACCTGGCCCGCCCAGGGATCTGGCACCGCTTCGACAGAAACGCGCGCCCCCCGTCGCGACAAGGACTGCACCTGGAGCTTCGGCACCACCAAAGCAGGCGCCTCGGGGTCATCTGGCTGGAGCTTCACGAGTGTTGCGTCCACCCAGACGAGCTGGCCGGACAGCGTTTGCCCGCTCACCAGACGCACCTCCACAGAAATCGGCGCCGACGGTCGCACCAATTGGCTCGCAGACCCCACCAATGCGGCATCGAGCTGGTCGAAGTCCGGCAATCGTGCCGCACGCGCCGCGATTGCGACCCGCAGGTCGGCGTGCGTGATTTTCACGGGACCCGACGCGGACGGTGTGCGAAACGCCCGCCGCGCGGCCAAGAGAGCGGCCTCATTGGTTAGGTTTTCGAGCTCGGCGCCGCTCCACCCCTCGGTCTCCGCTGCGATGGTAGACAAGTGGACATCCACATCGACCATTCGCCCCCGCAAATGAATGCGCAAGGCCGCCTCCCGCGCGAGCGTGTCCAACGCACCCAACCGAACTTGCGCGTCAAACCGCCCCGGCCGCAGCAATGCAGGGTCCAGAATGTCGGCACGGTTCGTGGCGGCCAAGACCACGATGTCCCCTCCCCGACCTTCTACGCCATCGAGGGCCACCAATAGCTGGTTGAGCGTCTGCTCCCGCTCTTCGTGCGAAGGCCCGACCCCACTCCCCCGCCGCCTGCCGATCGCATCGAGTTCATCAATAAAAACAACCGCCGGTGCTTGCTTCGCCGCTTCCTCGAACAAGTCCCGCACCCGCGCAGCGCCTACGCCCACGAGCATTTCGACAAACTCCGAGCCCGAAACATAAAAAAACGGGACCCCCGCTTCGCCGGCAACCGCGCGCGCGAGCAGCGTTTTCCCGCAACCGGGCGGTCCTTCCATCAGCACGCCGCGCGACAAACGGACCCCCGCGCTGCGCCATCGCTCCGGTGCCTTGAGGTACGCCACGACGTCCATCAGGCGCTCTTTCGCCTCGGTGGCCCCCGCCACGTCGTCGAACCGCGCATGGGATGTTTCGGAGAGCAGGCGCGCGCGGCTCTTCCGCATCTCCGCAAATCCTTGCAGACCCCGCGTGGTCATCCGTCGACGCGCCCACACGACGACGAGCAATCCGAGCCCCCCCGCGCCCAACACCAAGGCCGCCGTCGTGAGCCGGTCGTCCTCTTCCTCCAGCAAGACATCGTATTGATGCGCATATTCACGCCAAGCACGCGGCGATGCCACCCAAACGCGGTAGGCGTCTCCGTCTGCCAAATAGACATCCAGGTGGTCATCGGTCGTGACCATTCGCTCGACCAAACCACCGTGCAAGTCCGCCGCGAGCTGCCCCTCTTCGCCGTCCCGCAACGTGCTATCGGTCGCGACCGCCGCATACGCAGCCCAGGCCACCAGCACCAAGACCAGCCAGAGGACCACAATCCGAAGGCGCTGCCGCATGACCCCTCCGAGGGCGCAGAAAACCGAAAAAACACCCGAAGCGGCGGCGCCGCGCGCCCGAATGGCCCGACATCGCAGCCTCCGGCGCTGCATATTCCGTTGCCGGGGTTAGGAGAAACCAAACGCAATTCCTATGGTGGACGCCGCCCATGTCGTCATCCCAAGCTCGCCTGTCGGTCAACATCAACAAGTACGCGCTGCTGCGCAATAGCCGGGGCGCCGATGCCCCCAACCTGCTGTGGGCCGCCGACGTCTGCATCGCCGCAGGCGCACACGGAATCACCGTTCACCCGCGCTTAGACGAGCGCCATGTGCGGTTTTCCGATGTCGCCCCCTTGGCGGAGCACCTCCGGGCCCATCATCCGGGCATCGAGCTCAATATCGAATGTGAACCGGCGCCGTCGATTCTCGACATTGTGCTCGCGATTGTTCCCGCGCAATGCACCCTCGTTCCAGTGCGTCCCGGCGAAGTCACGAGCGACCACGGCTGGGACCTCCCCCACCGCGAAGCAGAGCTGCGCGCACCGATTGCTGCCCTGCGCGCCGCCGGCATCCGCGTCAGCCTGTTTATGGACACCGACGCGCCCAATGCCGCCCTCCAGTCCGCGCGCGCGGTCGGCGCAGACCGCATCGAGCTGTACACGGGCCCTTACGCGCACGCGTGGGGCACCCCCGCCTTCGCCGCCGAGCTTGCACGCATCCAAGACATCGCCGAGCGCGCCGCAATGGCGGGCTTGGAGCTAAACGCCGGCCACGACCTCGACCGGCACAACCTCGTGCCCCTCCAAGGCCTCCGCGGCTTGTGTGAGGTCAGCATTGGGCACGCCCAGATTGTGCGGGCCCTCAGCGTCGGCACCACCCAATCGGTGCAAGAGCTGCTCGGCGCCCTCGGCTGGCCGACCCCGCTCGACGCCTAACGCGCGACAGGGCCAGCGCTTTCGAGCCGCGATGCAAGGGCCCGCACCTGGGGGTGCTCGGCTTCTACGGACGCGACGAAGCGCAGCACGCTCGCGGCCATCGGAAGCGCCCGCTGGGCCACCAACGATTGCCCCAGCACGCACCACGCGTCCAAATGAACGGGGTCCGCCGCCAACAACGCGGGCACCAACTGGAGCGCCCGGCCGAGCTGCCGCTGCTGGACCGCCATCTCGATGGCCGCCCAAACTTGGACCGGGTTGGCGGCGGGCGCAGGCGCACGGCCTCCCGTCAACTGCAACAGCAGGCCCCACCCTCTTCCGACGCGCGATAGGGGAAGGATACGCGACTGCCGGTACTGCGCGACCCAAGGAACGGCGCTCTGTAGGCATTTCTGGATAAAAACATCCACTTGTCCGTAGTTACGGAAGCTCGCCGCGATGTCTGCGGCCAAGAGCCACGCATCCGGCACGTTGTCCGCCAACAGCGGCTCCACGGCCCGCAATGCCCCGACTGCCTGCCGTGCGGCCAACTGCGCATCGGCCCACACCAACCGCGTGGGCACATCGTCGGGCGTCTCCGCAAACGCCGCTTGGGCATCGGACCACGCACCAGCGGTGTCCCCCCGCAGCAAGCGCAGCTCCGCCCGCACCCGCCGCGACACGCTGCCATCCGCGCCGGGCATTCGCTCGTCAGACCACACCTCGCCTTTTGACGACAATGCCCGTTCTATCGAAGCCAACGCACGGTCGACGTGGGCGTCGGTCCAGAGCGGCGCGCCGACGCCCGCCGCAAGCAATGCGGTCCCTTCGAGCAGCGCGAGGTTCGGGTGAAACGGCGCCATCGTGTGCCAAAAGGAGAGGGTCTCCCACGCGGGAAGTGGCCCCTCCACCGCAAGCTCGACAAATGCACACACCGTCAACAACGACACACACGACAGCAACGGCGCCCTGGTTTCCGGCGATGCCACCAACCGGCGCACCGTCGCGACGCCTTGGCGGGCGGCGACCAGCGCACCGGCATTGTCCCCCACGCGCATTCGTTCCCGCGCGAGATAGGCTTGTCGCGCGTAATCATCGGGGTTCTGCGCACAATGCCGCTCCAGCAGCCGGAAATTGCGCGCGTCTTTGTCCTTCTCTGCACGCACCGCCGGCGCGGCGCCGAAGTGGACCAAATCCAGCGGCACGTTTGCCGTCGTGCGGCCGGGCGCCTGCATCCATGACACCGGAGACTCATGGATGAGCCCCTCCCAACGGAGGTCGGGCGTGTTCCGAAAGAGGCGCACCAAGGCCACCGACGCGCCGTGTACCCGACGCCCCGCGACGACGTCCGCGACCGGCGCATCCGCAGAGTCCGCTTGGTGCAGGCGCACACGCGCACAATCGAAGCGCGCATTCGCCAACAGCGCGCGCAGCGCCTCCCCTTGCTCGCCGACCACTACTTCATCGGCGTCGAGAATCAGCACCCACTCCCCCGTTGCAGGCGCGAGGGCGGCATTTCGCGCCGCGGAGAAGTCGTCGTTCCAAACAAAATGCACCAACGTCGCGCCCGCCGCACGCACGATGTCGACCGTTCGGTCCGTCGACCCGGTGTCGCACACCACAACTTCGTCCACCACCCCTCGCAAGCTCGCGAGGCAGTCTCCGATGACCGCTTCTTCGTTGCGGCAGATGATGCACGCGCTCAACAATGGCACCACAACCTCCAACAGTACGCACACGCGATGGGTCGGCCGACCGGGGCGCGCGGTCCGGAGGCGTAACCTGTCCAACGCGACGATATCCCAAGTACGAAGCGAACAGACGCACCCCCCGAAACACGTATTCTTACGCAATGGGATGGCCGAAGGGGCCTCGTGTTTGTTCCGCCCTCCCCCCAAAAATCTACTTTTTTTGGGTTCCAATGTAGACACCGGCGGCGCGACCGCGCTATACCGACCCAACACAACCTATTCGTATAGGCATTTCGATGCGTCCCCGCTCACCGTCTCCTTTTGACTCCGTTTCTCCGCGCGCCGTCGTGGGGAGCCGCGCTGTGCTGGCCACCAAAGTGCCCGCCAGCAGCCGGCTTGGGAGTAGCAACGGCTTCGGTCTGTTGCGCGGTCGCGCGAACGCGCGCGATTACGGATGCACCGGAGCCGCCCCCGAAATGCGCGAATCGGCCCAATTGCGCGCACTTTTGGCATCATCGCACCCATTCACGCCGGGATAACGTCAGCGTCTTTCGCTGCTGACCAACGACCCCGGGCACCCCCCGGGGTTTTTTTGTTGGCGCGACGGCCACCGCTACCCACCACCTATTTCGCAAACGGCTGTCATCGCGCCTTCTTTCGCGCACTGAATCTCCATTCATTTTGCAGTCTCTCCCCTTCTCCCGTGCCCATACTCCCAGCCCGCGCGGATACGGCGACGCCTGTTTCCGTAGGCTTGCACTACATTTTCGCTGTCTGACCATGTGCTACGGATGCCAAGCCGTCCGTTTATCGTCAACCGTCTCCCTTATGGACATCCATAGCGGGACAGGCACTCTATTGCCCCAACACAACCCAAGAGGAACAACAATGCTCCCCATTTCCAACACAAACGCTGTCCCCGACACCGCGCCCGACTTCGCCGTGCTCGTCGAGACCATCGTCATCACGCCCCATCCCAACGCTGATGCCATCGAGCTTGCCAACATCGGCGGCTACCAAGCCGTCGTGCGGAAGGGGCAGTTCCAGACCGGCGACCGCGTGGCGTATATCCCCGAGCAGGCCATCTTGCCCGACACACTCATCCAAGAGCTTGGTCTACAAGGCCGTCTCGCAGGCGCCGCGCAAAATCGCGTCAAGGCCCTGCGCCTGCGGGGCGTGCTGTCCCAAGGCCTGTGCGTGTCCGCCCGCGACCATTGGGCCGTGGGCCAGGATGTGACCGCAGAGCTTGGCATTACCAAGCACGAAGTCCCCGTGCCTGCGCACCTCGCCGGGCAAGTGTGGCTGGCGGGCACCGAGCGCACGCTGTCCTACGACATCCCCAATATCAAGCGGTATCCCGACGCACTGCACGCCGGCGAGCCGGTTGTGGTCACCGAGAAGCTCCATGGAACCTGGTGCTTGGTCGGCTGGATGCCACCCCGCCTCGCGCACCCCGACTATGGGCGGCTGGTGGTCGCGTCCAAAGGTATCGCCGGAAAGGGCCACGCCTTCGACACCAACGCAGCAGAAAATGCGGACAACCTGTACCTGCAGGTCGTGCGCGCGCTGCGCCTCGAAGACCGACTGGCGACCCACTTCGGCGACATCGACCAGCCCGTATTTGTGCTCGGCGAGGTCTTCGGTGAGGGCATTCAGGACTTGGGCTACGGGATTCGGCGCAAGGCGGGCGCACCGCCTGGCTTTCGGGTGTTCGATGTGCGTCTTGGCGCACAGCCGGGCGGGCGATGGCTCGACGACGCTGAACTGACGGCTCTTCTCGACCAGCTCGGTCTGCCTCGTGTGCCGGTGGTCTACCGCGGCCCGTTCCAGCCAGAGCTTCTGGACATCTGGACGGTGGGACGCGAGACCTTGTCCGGCCACGGTGTTCACCTCCGAGAAGGCGTCGTGGTGCGCACACAGACCGAGCGTCGCTTTGGCCCCGGTCGGCGGGCGCAGCTCAAGAGCATCAACCCCGCCTACCTTCTTCGCAAAGATGCGACGGAGTACAACTGAGCCGACGCGGTCGGGGGATTGACGCGCCCCCGGCCGCGCCCAGGCGCTTGAAAAGGCGCAGGCCACAACAATAACACACGGAATACCCATACGCAAAAACTGAATGGATATTCATTTGACCATTTTTTGCGCTTTATCCTAACCGAAGGCCCACGGCCGATGGGTCCCAATCAGGCGTCAGGAGGTCGTCGCCGTCGGCATCCCACCGGTTGAGGCGGGTATTGCCGGGGGCGATGCGCAATACGTCGTTGGGCGCGGGCGCCATCAGCGCGTCGCGCGCGGACGCCGGGGTCGATAGCGAGAGCCACGCGTCGATGGCGGCGGGGCCCGACAACAGCACCGGCATTCGGTCGTGAATGGGCGTGACGGCTTGGTTGGCGCTGGTCGTAAGGACCGTCACACAGACGACCGGCGCCCCATCGCGGGAGAAGACATCCCAAAGGCCCGCGAAGTGAAGCAGCCCACCCGATGCCGGGGCAAAGACCACCGGATACCGCTGCTTTCCGTGTTGGACCCACTCATAAAACGCGGTGGCAGGGACCACGCACCGTCGGTCGCGCAAGGCGGATGCCCAAGTCTTCTTGGATGCCGCCTCTTCAGACTTTGCATTGACAATCGGCCGCGACCAAGGGTCTTTTCCTTGCCGCGCGAGCCACGGCATCGGGTATCCCCAGCGAAACGCCGACAATCGGCGCCCCTCCTGCCCATTGTGCAGCACCGGCACCGCTTGCGTAGGAGCCACCGACCAACGAGGCACGCGCGCCAGTGGCAATGTTGGCCCTTCAGGCGCAGGCTCGAAATCCAGGCCATACATCGCCACCAAGCGTTCCCAGGTGACTTGAATCTGATAACGTCCGCACATTCGCACCTCGCGCGTCCCTTATCCCCCCTTGCTCCACTGGACCGCTGCGTTGCCCCCTTCCTCCGCCGAAGAATGGCACCTCCACCGCCTCTCGTGGATGCCCTACCTCTATTTCCGGCTCCGGTCCCCCCAAAAGGAGGTCGCAGCGGCACACCAAGCGGAACTCCAAGCGATGTTGTGCGCGCGGGAATGTGTAGTCCTGGGGGAAAACTGCTTCATTGCCCCCGAGGCGGCAATCTTCGGAGAGCCAGGCCGGGGCGTCCGCCTGGGAAGCCACTGTTTTGTAGCGGCTGGAGCGTTTTTACACGGCCCCATCACCACCGGTGACCACGTGGGCATCAACCCCGGCGCACACCTCGATGGGGGCGCGGCGGGCATTCAGATTGGCCACGACACGCGAATTGCGGCAGGAGCAAAGCTCTACGCCTGGGACCACGGCATCGACCCCGGCGCGCCGGTTCGACGGCAGCGGACACGGTCCCAAGGAATCCGCATTGGAGACGATGTGTGGATTGGCGCAAACGCTGGCATTACCGACGGGGTGACGATTGGCGACCATGCCGTCGTGGCCATGGGGGCGGTGGTCACCCGCGATGTGCCGCCCTGGGCGATTGTGGGTGGCGTGCCCGCGCGGGTCATCGGCGACCGCCGCCAGCAAGGCCGGGGCCCCGGCCGGCGACGTCGCACCCCACACGATGCTACCGCAACCGCTTGGACAACGGATGAAGCGGATGCGCGAATGGCTCCGACGCCCGAAGCGCCGAAGTAAGCGCCGCACGCACCTGCGCCGCCGAACGCGGTGTCCGCGGCGGCGCTGCGGCTGGGGGGGTCTCGCGGGCCACAAACGCACGATTGACGACATAATCCATGCCATCTGCGGCGCGAATCAGGCTCAAAAGATACGACCCTCCGTCAATATTGACAACCCAGTTGTGGGTCGAAACGGGCTCCAAAATCGAGCTATAGCCAATACCTGCGTCATCGAGGTCTGGAAACACAACCTGGAAGCCCGCTTCGCCCATCGAAAGTTGCAGCGTTCCGACACTATACGGGTCGAAGTAGGTGCCTGCGAAGGTCGCGGCTTCATCGCCATCTATTGCCGGAGACGCGGGCTCCGGCCCTGGCGGGGGCAAGTCCGCCCACGCTTCGACAGCCGCAGCGACAGTCTGCGAGAAGTCATCGCCATACCCATTGGACAAGATGCTGATGGCAAAGCGCTGCTCGGGCAAAATAAAAAACGTGCTCGTGTGCGTGAGCGTATTGCCGCCGTGGGACCACACCGGAATGTCGTAATAGCCGGAGGACAGCGACACACCGCGGTCAATGAACAGGCCGTATCCGTAGTATGTCGTATAATCCGGGTAGCAGACAACATGGGGGGTCGAGACGAGGGCGCGCGCCGAATCCGACAACACCGCGCTGTCTCCGTCCACCAAAAACTGCGCGAGGCGCATTTGGTCGCTCGCGGTCGACCAAACGAGGCCCGCCGGTCGCACAAATGCGTCCTCCCAGTGGTCTTCCCAGGCGACCGGCCCAAACGTTGCGTCGCGGGGGCTTCGCAAGCCCATTCCGGTCGATGCGGCGCCCGTGATGTCGGCCTTTCTCACAAATGTGCGGTCCATACCCAAGGGTTGCACCAGCCCATTCCACACCCGGTCGGGCCAAGCCTCGCCCGACACCGTCTCCTCCACCCATCCCGCAACAGAAAAATTGGGGTTGGAATAGTTCCAAAACAAGCCGGGAGACGCCATCGAATACGCGTTGGTCGAAAAATCCGACAACGCAACCTCCGCAAGCTGGTCATCCGTCGTCTCGACGCTCCAATGAATCCAATCTGCGATGGCGCCCTGGTGGCTCAAGAGCGCGTGTACAGACGCGCCGGTGAACGCATCGGCATCCCGTGGCGAATATGCCGGAATGTGCGTAGCCAGGGTGTCTTCCAGAGAAACGACCCCTGTTTCGACCAAGCGCAGCAAGGAGATAGCGGCCATTTTTTTCGTGTCGCTGCCAATCATGAACACGGTGTCTTCGGCGATGGGCTGGTCTTCCCACGCCGACGCGGAGCCTACGCCGCCGACATACACAATCTCGTCGCCCGTCCAAATCGCGATTTGGGCCCCAGTCGCGAGGTTTGCGTCGAGCTCCGCCTGCGCAGCGGCGAGGACAGCCTCTACGCGGGGGTCGGGTGGGCTTGGCTCGCCGGAGTCCTCCGTCGTTTCTCCGCTGTGCGTCGTGCCGCTGTGTACGTCGGTCGTGGCGGGCTTTTCATTCGGTGTGCCACCACAGCCTCCCCACAGCCCCAGTCCTACCAGCCACCATTGCCGCTTCATCGCGCACTCCGTGCTCGTATTGGCTGCGCTGAGACGTGCGCCGCGCAGTCGCCGGGCAACCCTTTTCCCCTACACCTTATTCCTTTGCCTTCGGGGGGGGGCACAACATTCGCCATTGTGGTCCTTTTTTACACCCTTTTCAACGAATGAATGATCATTCAGTCGAGCTTTTCCCCCCTGGGGACCCGCGCCGACGCCCCCAGAAGGCAGGACGAAAATCCCGCAGTTCGCTATTCAGACAATGTCAATTCAAGCCGTAGGACGCCTGTAGCCTCGTCTTTGCGGAAGACGGCGAACCCCAATTGATAGTACGCTTCCACGATTTTTGGAGGATCGAAGATGATTTCTTGCCGCCACTTGTTGCTTCCGTTGGTTCTGTTGTCTGCCTGTGGCGACAAAGAAGCCTGCCAAACGACGGTTGATGTAGGCCCCACCTGCGGACCTGGCACCATTTTGGTCGACAACCAGTGTGTTCCCGAAGACGGAACAACGGGCAGCGGCGATGACGGCGGCGGAGACGGCGGAGGCGGCGATGACGGCGGCGGAGACGACGGCGGCACGGAGCCGCTGCCTTCTACCGCGACCGTCGGAACGGAAGGCGGCAGCATCGGCACCGAAGACGGCGCCCAGGTCGACGTACCCGCTGGTGCCCTCGCCGACGATGTTGAGCTGTCCATCGAGCAAGGCACTACGCCCGAAAGCGTTGGCGCCGCCGCCTTGCCCGGCGGCTTCGACGCCATCGCGACGGTCGTGGTGACCCCTCACGGCACCACGTTCTCGACGCCGTCTACCCTTTCCTTGCCGTATAGCAGCGACGCCCTCGGCGACGACGTCAACGAGCTTGTGGTGCTGCGCGCCGACGACCTCGCCGACACCGCGTGGGCACCCGTCGGCGAGCTGGAGCTCGGGTCCGACAACGCCTCGTTGCTCATTGACGGCTTTAGCGTCTATTCTTTGGCCGCCGTCGCCGCCGGCGCGTGTCCTTGCTGGTCCGGCGCCGACATGCGCGGCTGGAAGACCACCGCCACCGACGCCGGCCTGACCGTCCGCTTCAGCAACTGGGCCGGCGGCACCTACGACGTCAAGTCCTGCAACTACTTTGAAGGCACCGCCACCCGCGCCAAGCAGACGGTCGGCAGCCAAGCCAGCGGGGCCATGTACTGCGAAAACTGGGGCAACAGCACCTACGGCGGGGCGTGGCCACCTACCTCCACGAGCCTCACACGCAGCCAATACGACGCCTGCTGGGCCCTCCTGGCCTCGTCGTGCATCTACAACCGCGATGTCGTGCAGCTTGGCGTCTACGCCACCGGCTTGCCGAGCGGCGAAAGCGTAGTGGTCACGGTCACTACCACCGGCTCCACCACCGCCTCGACCGACCTCACCATCGAGACAGCCGATGATTTGTTGTGGATGAGCGCGCTCTACACCGCTGGTACTACATATGAGGTCGAAGTCAAAACGCAGTCGAGCGGCGTTGCTTGCTCCGTCGCGATGCCCACTGGCACCTTGTCCACCGACAATATGGCCGTAGAAATCTCCTGCGAACCGCCGGTCCCTTGCCCGTGCTGGGATGACGCGGAGCTTGACAGCCACGGTGTCGTTACCTGGTGCTTGTCCGACGACACCATCCCGGACGGCGTCGACGACTACTTCTCGGTGTCCATGACCGACGGCATCGGCTTCACGACCGCCACCGACAACGACGGCTCCGGCGACAAGTACTGCAAGACCACCAGTGGCTCCTCCATGCGCGGAATCTCCGATGAGGAGCACGACCGCTGCTGGACCGACCTCGAAGTGCGCGCGGCCGCCGCCGGCATCACCTGCGAGTAAGCGCGAGGCTCGGTCACAGCGAGCCTCGGCCACGGGTCGGACTCAGGCCAAGGCCGAGCCGACCAAGCGCCACCCAACAAAGGCCACGACTTCCGCACCAAGCAACAGCGCG
Source organism: uncultured Enterobacterales bacterium (assembly GCA_964502005.1). Lineage (GTDB taxonomy): Bacteria > Myxococcota_A > UBA796 > UBA796 > UBA2385 > CAJWOS01. The sequence continues at coordinate 6,698 of CAZCUX010000032.1, read as the reverse complement.
ACGGTGCGGGAGCCAAGCCAGCGTCGCAACGCCATGTGGACAAAAAACCACGCGCCGTGGGCCCACGAATAGCAAATACCAGTAGTGACGGCGGTTAGCACAATCAGCGCCTCCTCCTCCCACTTGACATTTCGCCGAGTGATGGTATCAAATCCCAATAGTCCCACCATCGACACCAAGCCAACGATGGTAAACCACGTCCACACCGACTCGGGATGGTAGGTGGAATACAACAACTGTTGGGTCGTCGCCGCGTCCGCGTGACCCAATGTTTGGGTGAGGAGGGGCACCACTTCGGTCTTCGGCAGAGCAGCCACCGACTCCGCCGACATCTGCGCCTCCTCTACCAAATAGCGCCGCGCCAACACCACTTTGTCGCCGCCCGTTTCATACATGTCCCCAGCAATCAACGAGCCAAGGGACCAACCAATGCCCGTAGTGGCATTGACATAGCCCAAGTACAAGGCCTTCTTGTCGGGCGGCGCGATGCCTGCAAAATAGCGCATTTTCGTCGGGCTTGCGAGCATCTCCCCCACGCTGAACAATGCAATCGAGCCCAACACCCACACACCGGTCGTCGACGAACCCAAACTAAACAGGCCGATGGCCGACACCAAGATGCCCGCCACCATCGCCTGCATGCTGCGAAAGAACCCGGTGAAATAGCCCACCAGGAACGCAAAGAGCGTAATCAAGCCCGCGTTGAGGTTGATCATATGCTCTTGGGGCACTTGTCCACCCCACGCTTCGGGCGGCGTGCTGCCGACCCACGAAAACACCGGCACCGCGATGGCGGCATAGATGTCGCTGCTGTCGACCCAATCGTCGATAAAGTTCGGCAAGAGGTCGAACAGCTGGTAGAACATCGCCCAGAAGCCGCTGAAGATGGCCAAAAATGCCAGCAAGCGCGGCTCTAGGATGCCTTCGGCGCTCTTGAGGAGGGTCAAACCAAACCCATCGGTGGCTTCGGTCGACTTCTCGGCCTGCGCGGGTTCGGCGAAGGTGAGCAGCAGCAGGTAATTGAGCGCGACGATGCCCGCACACGCCACAAACACCCACGACCAGCTCATCAAGCGCAGCACCCCCGCGAGCGGTGGGCCAATAAATGCGCCCAAGTTCACCAACTGGTAAAAGAGCGCCCAGGCGAGGCTTGCATTGTCTTCCTTGATTTGGCTCGCGATAATGCCTTGCAGACCAGGCTTGAAGACCGCCGTACCGAGCGCCAGCAGCATCGCACCCAATGTAAACACGCCGAGCACCGCCGGATGGCCGGCGACGCCTTCGCTCGCACCGCCGCTCAGGACCGCCCCCACGGGCAAGGCGGCGGCCATCACCAAGTAGCCTGCCACCTTGACGGCAATACTCAGCCCCACCGTCTTTTTGTAGCCAAAGCGGTCGGCGTGGCCCCCCGAAAGAATCGGCACAAACGACTGCACCGCCGCCCACCAGAAATAAATGCCCGCCTTCTGGACGTGGGAAAACTGCGGTCCCCCCTCCTCCACCGCGAGCACCATATAAATCGGGAGCACTGTCCGCAAGCCGTAATAGGCCAAGCGTTCGAGCATTTCCATTGTATTGGCAATCCAATACACACGGTTCAAATCACGAAACTGTTGTCCCAATGGAACCGCGCTCGACGCTTCGGGGATGGTCGCCATCTGCCCTCCGGTGGCTGAAAGGGTGCGGATTACTTCGTATGAACGGAGAGGAGCGGGTCGACGGTAGTCGCTGGTGCCCGCGAGGAGGAGCAGGCGACCTTCGACGGGTACGTAGTCATTGCAAAACCAACGAGACAACGACGCCGCCTGCAAACACCGACTACCCCGTAGCCGACTACTCCTCCAGCCGTTCTGGCTTCGCGGCGCGGGTGTCGCGCTTGTGTGCTGCCGAGGGGGACGTGACCGTGCGGAGGTTTGCGCTGTGCAAGCACGGCGTGTCCGGCGCGGTTCGGCCACGGGATGCGGAGCTGGACTTGCCGGTCGCCAAGCACACTCCCGGCGTGGCGCGCGCGGTCGCCTGGGGGGTCGCCCAACGCTCCTTCGCGGCGACGGTGGACGACATCAACCGGACGACCGGCTCGAGCATCGGCAAGCGCGAGGTCGAGCGGCTTGCCGTGCGCATGGCTGCGAACTTCGAGGACTTCTACTTGGAGCGGCCCCGGCAGCCGCTTCTCGCGCGAGCTGCGGCGAATCCACCTCGACAAGTGCCAACAGGACGAGTCTTTCGAGCATCGGAGGGTCGCGCTTCCTTGGTCACACGAAGCAAGCCGCACCCATCACGAAATTCCGGTGGCGGAAAGGGTGCGAATATCGTCCGACCCTCCCCATGGCCGGGAAATCACCGAATCTGGTCCTCGCGCGGTACCAGACGGGATAAACGCCGACCACTCCGAGGTGTTGGATGCCGGCTCATGTTCCGTCCGCTGCGCTATTGTTGGTCGCCACCGCCGCCGACATCACCTTCCTCGGCGGCGCAGAGGTCAACGCGAGCCCCCACGGCATCGCAAATCTCGCGTATCAGGACGGCCCGTGGGCCGTCGCGCTCATCACCGACACCCTCGACCTTCGCTGGGCGCCGGAGGGACAACGCGGGCGCGCGTGGCTCGCCGTGCGCGGCGAAGTGGCGTCTGTGGGCGTGCTCAACACCCCCTGGCGAAACGGCGCGCCCGTCGCCGGCTTCAACGGCTTCTACGCGGGCACAGAGGGCGGGGCCGTGCGCTACGGGCGAAACGGCTGGTACGCCGGGGCCGCCGGCATGGCCCGACAAGTTTGGTTCACGCCCGGAAAGGCCGGCCCTGCCGATGTCCCCGACAATGGCATCTGGGCCAGCGCCGAAGGCTTGCTGGGCCGGTGGTCACCCGATTTCCACGTCTGGATGCGCGCGGGAGCGCAGCACGACGGCATCGGCGAGGCCGTGCAGCCCCATGCTGCCCTGACCGCGACCACCTCGTTCACCGGCACCTGGGCCCCCCGCGCCGAGCTCCGCGCCGCTTGGGCCGATGGCCAGTCGGTGTTGACCGCCACCCGCGTTGGGGGCCTCAACCCCTATGTCGTGCCCATTGCGGGCGCCGGCTGGGGCGAATGGTGGGCCGGCTCGTATGCCGCGGCGCGCGTCGGTCCCCAAGCCACCTGGACCCACGGGGACAGCACGTGGTCCCACGCCGTCGTGCTGGACGCCGCGGTCCTCCAAGACGTGCGCACCACGGAAACCACCGAAGCCTGGGGCATCGGCGCGCTGCACCGCTGGAGCGGCGCGCGTTGGTTTGTGGCAGCAGATGTGGGCCTTGGGGTGGGCGTCGAACGGGCAAGCGGCGGCCTCGCGATGGACGCGCTCGTGTTGGTTGGCACCCCCAGTCGGTAGCGAGATTCGGTAACACATGATACATAACGTGTGCTATTATATAACCTTTGGCGCCCTTGTGTCGCCCCGGACGCCCTCGCCGTGACTCCCCCTCGCACCCCCGCCCTCCCCGCAGCACTCTTGTTTGTGTCCGGCGCCTGCGCGCTGGTCTACCAAGTCGTGTGGCTGCGGCAGCTACGCCTTGTCTTCGGTGCGTCTACGTCCGCCAATGCAGCGGTCTTGGCGATTTTTATGGGTGGACTCGGCGTCGGCGGCTGGGCACTCGGTCGCTGGGTCGACGCACACCCACGTCCCTTGCGCGCGTATGCCGGGTTGGAGCTGGGGGTGGCGCTCTTGGCAGCCATTAGCCCCGCCTGGCTCGCTATCATTCGCTGGCTCTACGTCAGCCTCGGCGGCACACCGTCCCTCGGCGACACCACCGGCGCGCTCGTTCGATTGGGGCTGAGCTTGCTCGTGCTCGGCCCGCCGACCGTGCTCATGGGCGGCACCCTTCCCGCGCTCATGCGCGCGGTGTCCACCGAAGCCGACCACGGCCGCCGCACGATGGGCCTGCTGTACGCCACCAACACCACCGGCTCCGTCGTGGGCACCCTCCTCGCGACCTTCGTCGCGATTGAGGCATGGGGCACGTCGCGCACGCTTTGGGCCGCCGTCGTGTGCAATCTCGGGGTCGCCGCCGCTGCGCGTTGGGCCGACCGCGCGATGCCCACGCTGCCGCGCACGGAAGCCGCCGCCGCCGGAGATGCACCTCCCCCGTGGATTTTGGGCGCCGCCGCGCTGTCAGGGTTCGTGTTCTTCCTGATGGAGCTCGTGTGGTACCGAATGCTCGCGCCGCTCCTTGGCGGGTCTTCGTATAGCTTTGGAATGATTTTGGCGGTGGCCCTCACCGGAATCGGCATCGGCAGCGCGCTCTACCACCGATGGGCCCACCGAAACCTCCCCACGCCCCTCGCGTTTGGCGTCACCGCGGTCGCAGAGGCGGTCTGCCTCGCCCTCCCGCTGGCCATCGGCGACGACTTCGCCGTGTGGGCTGCCAACTTGCGACCCTGGGGCGAGCAGAGCTTTGGCGCGTTGGTCGGCATGTGGGCCACCATCGCGACGGTTGCGATATTGCCCGGCGCAATCGTCGCGGGATTCCAGTTTCCGCTGCTCGTGGGCCTGATGGGACGCGGCGCCAACGGTGTCGCCCGGCAGGTTGGGCTAGTGGTGGCCGCAAACACCGCAGGCTCGATTTTGGGCTCCCTCGCCGGGGGATTCGGCGTGCTCCCGCTGCTCGGCGCCGTGGGCACTTGGCGATTGGTGACGGTGCTGCTCGGACTTACCGGCGGCTGGATGGCGTGGCAGGCCCGAGAAGAACGGCGAACGGCGCTGCTGGTCGGACTCGGGGCCACCATCGCCCTGGCGCTCGCGAGCCGCGCCGGCCCCACCGCAGCGTGGCGACACAGCCCGATTGGCGCCGGCCGCTTTGACCTCGCCGATGCGTCCCCCCGCGAGCAAGCCGACCGCTTACAAGAAGTTCGCCGGTCTACGTTGTGGGAGGCCGATGGCGTTGAAAGCGCGATTGGCTTACAAAGCCTCGATGGCTATGCGTTCGTGATTCACGGGAAGGTCGATGGCCACGTCATCGGCGACGCTGCCACCAACGTATGGCTCGGCCTGCTCCCTACATTGCTCCATGCCAAGCCCCAAGAAGTGCTCGTGGTGGGCCTTGGAACCGGTCAGACGGGTGGATGGGCCGCACAAGTCGCCGAGGTCAACCACGTCGACATTGTCGAGTTGGAGCCCGCCATCGCACACATCGCGCAACGTTGTGCGCCGTCCAACTACGATGTCCTCAACAACCCCAAAGTCGACCTCCACTTCGGCGACGCGCGGGAGTGGCTGCTCACGACTCCCGCCACCTACGACGTCATCATCAGCGAGCCGTCCAACCCCTACCGCGCCGGCATCGCGAGCCTGTTTTCCGTCGAGTTCTACCAAGCCGTCGCACAACGACTGCGGGCCGACGGCTTGTTTTTGCAATGGATTCAAGCCTACGAGCTGTCGCCAGAGACCCTCGCTATCGCCGTATCGACCCTCCAAGCCGTGTTTTCGGATGTCGAAATCTGGGAAGGCGAGGTGGACGGTGACCTCCTGGTCGTCGCGCGCAGCGCCCCCGTAACGCTCGATGCAGAGCGCATTTCCGCACGTTTGCAGCAAGCCCCTTTCGCACAGGCACTCTCCCGCACTTGGCGCGTACACGGGCGCGATGGCCTCCTCTCGTCGTTTGTCGGAAACAACGGACTGGCAACGGCAATCGCCGCCAACGCACCCCACAACACCGATGACCACCCCATCATCGAGTTTGGTTTTGCCAAGCAGGTCGGGCAAGACGTGCGGGTGTCCGTCAGCGATTTGCGAAGACAAGCAGACCGCGGCGGCTGGGCAACACCCCCAATCCACCAAACCGACGATGGATGGGGCCGTTTGGAGGCGCGATACGCCAAAGCCATCGCCGGTCGCAGCCCGCCTCGCGTGCCTACCGGCGTGCCAGCCGCGATGGCCGCGCGGATGGCTGCACGGCACGTTTGGGCCGAAGGCGACCTCAGCGCCGTCGTTCCCGCGTGGACATCCCAAGACGACGCCCCGCAGCATCCCGTCGACCTGCTCGCCCTCGCCGAAGGATACGCCGCCATCGGCGACCCCCGCGCCCTCGCACTCGCGCAAGAGCTCGCACAGCACAGCGAAGGCGAGGCCGCGTTGGTCCGCGCGGCGTACTTCGCACAGCAACAAGACGCGGAGAATGCCGTCGCTGCGCTCCTTCAAGCCTTCAACGCAGCGCAGACCGACCCATGGATACACCCGCGCGCATTGCGCCGGGGCCTCGTGCGCGCGACCGCCCTCGGAGCCGAAAACCCCGCCGTCGCACGCGGCTTCGCCTCGCTCTTGCTCACCCCGTTCGCCGTGGGCAACATCGACGAAAACCGCCACGCCGCTGCCATTCAAACGGCGCTCCTGTCCGACACGCCGGGCCAATGCGTCGCCGCCTTCGCCGCCATCGAGCCGTATCCGCCGCTGCGCCCGGCCCTGCTCGCCCAACGCGCCGCTTGCTACGAACGCGAAGCGCACCCGCTGGCCCTCCCAGCCGCCGAAGAGCACGCGTGGGTGGTGTCTCTCGCCGATGAACCCGCACACCCGCCCGCCGACTGAATCGCGATTCAGCGCCGCAATACGCTCCTTATGCCCAACGTTTCGCGAAGCCCGTCTGCTTCGGAACATTGTCTCCGTCTGCAATCGTGAAGGGAGCTTCAGGGCTCTGGTGATGGCCTGCGCCACTCCCACGCGCGGATGTTTCGGAG